>NZ_CP061286.1:0-1200000 GCF_018687095.1 Polynucleobacter sp. MWH-UH25E
AACTTTGCGGGATAGCTACAATGGATCCTCCAAAAATATGAGCAACTTACAAAATCCTCCCGCCTTGAATTCAATCAGTCCTTTTGGTTTTTGGGATGGCGCCGTTGGCACCCTCTCACGTGAACTTTCACCGCAACAGTTTAAAACCTGGATACAGCCATTAGTTTTACTATCTTTTGATGAGAGTGACCGCTTACTAACAATTGGCGCTCCAAATCGCTTTAAGCTGGATTGGATCAAAAAAACTTTTGCAGAACGCTTCCAAGAAATGGCCGCGGACTACTTTGGCGGACCAATTAATGTTCATTTTGCATTGGCGGTTGAGGGTGCTGTGGCCACAAAACCGATTGGCGCCAATGAAGTTTCCGATTTACCCACAAACGTCGAAGCACAAACAAATGTCGTCCCAAGCATTTCGGTTGAGGAACAATCCTTCGAAATTGAGGATCATTCAAAACTCAACCCAAATCTTACTTTTGAGACTTTTGTAACCGGAAAAGCAAACCAACTGGCGAGAGCGGCCTCAATTCAGGTTGCCCATAACCCAGGAACCTCATATAACCCCATGTTCTTATATGGTGGTGTGGGTCTTGGAAAAACCCACTTAATTCATGCGATTGGTAACCATCTTCTTAAAGAGAAACCAAACGCTCGGATTCGTTACATACACGCCGAGCAATATGTATCTGATGTGGTTCGAGCCTATCAACAAAAAGCTTTTGATCGCTTTAAGCGCTATTACCACTCACTTGATTTGTTGTTGATTGACGATATCCAATTTTTTAGTGGCAAATCACGAACCCAAGAAGAGTTCTTTTACGCCTTTGAGGCGCTTTTAAGCAATAAATCTCAAGTCATTATTACCAGCGATACCTATCCGAAAGAAATGGCTGGGATCGATGATCGCCTGATATCACGCTTTGATTCTGGCCTAACTGTAGCTATTGAACCCCCTGAGTTAGAAATGCGCGTAGCCATCCTAATGAAGAAGGCTGCCAACGAGGGGATCCCAATGAGCGAGGATGTGGCATTTTTTGTAGCCAAACACCTCCGCTCTAATGTGCGAGAACTTGAAGGGGCCTTAAGGAAGATTCTGGCTTTTGTTCGCTTTCATGGTCGCGAGGTCACTATTGAGGTAGCCAGAACCGCCCTGAAGGATTTGCTATCAATTCAAAATCGCCAAATTTCAGTCGAAAACATTCAAAAAGCGGTAGCGGACTTCTACAGCATTAAGGTTGCGGATATGTATTCAAAGAAGCGCCCCGCGAATATTGCCCGACCAAGACAAATCGCCATGTTTATGGCTAAAGAATTAACCCAAAAAAGCCTGCCAGAGATTGGGGAGTTGTTTGGTGGTCGTGATCACACCACTGTTTTGCATGCTGTTCGTAAGATCGCAGATGAACGCGCTCACGATAGTCAACTAAACCACGAGATTCACGTTATAGAGCAAACCCTGAAATCGTAATTTTTGTTTGTGGATAAACGTGTGAATAACCCAAGGGATAAGTTTGGGGATTGCTTGTGGATAAATTGTGGAAAGATCCCGCTTCATGCAAAAATAGGGTGTTGAAGAAAAGTTATCCCGTTTTTATGCAGTGCTTATACAGAAGTTTTCCACAGGTTTTTAAGCGTTTAATGTGTTGTTTTGTTTGAGGTTTTTGACTTATCCACGGAAAAGTCGACCTTTATTACTATTACTATTTAGATATATACAAGGATTTAAAAGCAATGCAACTTGTTAACACCTCGCGTGATAGTTTGTTAAAGCCACTACAGGTGGTGAGTGGGATTGTTGAGCGTAGACACACTTTGCCAATTTTGGCGAATCTCTTATTTAAAAAGAGTGGTGAAAAGGTTTCTTTTGTTTCAACGGACATTGAAATACAAATCACAACCAATGCTAATTTTGGTGTTGGCTCTGAAGATGTCACCACAACTGTTGCTGCAAGAAAGTTATTAGATATCTTGCGTGCTCTGCCGGAGGGCCCTGTCTCTTTAAACCTCAAAGACAATCGTATGGTGGTGCAGAGTGGTAAGAGCCGTTTTTCTCTACAAACATTGTCTGCAACTGAATTCCCAATCATGCAAAGCGTGGGTGAGGTTACAGCCGCATGGAAGATGTCTCAGAAAAGTTTTCGTCAGTTAATCAGCCAGGTGCACTTTTCTATGGCGCAACAAGATATCCGTTATTACTTAAACGGAATGTTGTTGGTTATAGAGGGGAAAGAGGTTGTTGCGGTTGCAACCGATGGACATCGTTTGGCTTTTTCTCAAGTTCAGCTTACCGAAGCTCCATCGGGGTCTGGTCAACGCCAAGAAATTATTATTCCTCGCAAAACCATACTTGAGTGCCAACACTTGCTTGAAGACTCAGATGATTCACTAGAGATTAGTTTGACCGCTAATCAAGTTAAATTTACTTTCGGTGACATTGAACTTATCTCTAAATTGGTTGAGGGTAAGTTTCCAGACTTCCAAAGAGTAATCCCTAAGGGACATAAAAATTCTTTGGTGGTTGGTCGTGATGTGTTGCAGGCAGCCTTGCAACGCGCCGCCATTTTAACTACAGACAAGTTTAAGGGCGTTCGTTTTTCCTTGTCGCCAAACAAGATCACTGTTCAGTCTACGAATGCCGAACAAGAAGAGGCGCAGGAAGAGATTGAAACCGAGTACAGCGGTGATGCCGTCGAAATTGGTTTTAATGTGAGTTACTTACTGGATGTATTGGCAAACCTGAAGAATGAAAAGATTCAAATTAGTTTGGGTGATGCCAACAGTAGTGCGGTAATCACTTTGCCAGGATCAGAAGACTTTAAGTATGTAGTAATGCCAATGCGCATTTAATGTAGAAAAAAATGACTGAAGAAAAAAAAGTAGTAGAGCAGTATGGTGCAGCATCGATTCAAATCTTAGAGGGTCTTGAAGCTGTTCGTAAACGTCCTGGTATGTACATTGGAGATACGTCCGATGGAACAGGTTTGCACCATCTCGTTTTTGAGGTTTTGGATAACTCTATTGACGAAGCATTAGCAGGCTACTGTTCGGAAATTACAGTTGTTATTCAAACTGATAACTCCATTTCGATTGTTGATAACGGTCGTGGCGTTCCAACAGGTATTAAGTACGATGATAAGCACGAACCAAAAAGAAGTGCTGCTGAAATTGTGATGACTGAGCTGCATGCTGGCGGTAAATTCGACCAAAACAGCTATAAAGTTTCTGGTGGTTTACATGGTGTTGGTGTTAGTTGTGTAAACGCGCTCTCGAAGTGGTTGAAGTTGACTATTCGTCGTGATGGCAAAACCCATTACATGGAATTTGCTCGCGGTGTAATTCAAAACCGCAATATTCAAGAAGAGAATGGCGTTGCCATTTCTCCAATTACGGTAACAGGTGATACTGAGTTATCGGGTACTGAAGTACATTTTTTAGCCGACGAAGAAATTTTTGGAAACATTGAATTTCATTACGAGGTTTTAGTAAAGCGTATCCGTGAACTGTCATTCCTAAATAATGGCGTGCACATTAAGTTGATTGATCAGCGTACTGGTCAAGAGGAGGACTTTGCGTTTTCAGGTGGTGTTCGCGGGTTTGTTGAATATATCAATCAAACCAAAAACGTGTTGCATCCAAATATTTTCTATGCTGAAGGTGTTCGTCCTTCTGACTTGGGTGGTCAAATTACTGCTGAAGTATCGATGCAGTGGAACGATAGTTTTAGTGAACAAGTTTTGTGTTTTACCAATAACATTCCTCAGCGTGATGGCGGTACCCACTTAACTGGTTTGCGCGCCGCTATGACGCGCGTCATCAATAAGTACATTGATGAAAACGAGATCGCGAAAAAAGCAAAAGTAGAAATTTCTGGTGATGATATGCGTGAAGGTTTGGCTTGCGTATTATCGGTAAAGGTACCAGAACCAAAATTCTCAAGCCAAACAAAAGATAAATTAGTATCAAGCGAAGTTCGTGGCCCAGTTGAAGAAATTGTTGCGGAAGCGTTAAGCGCTTATTTGCAAGAACGTCCCGCAGACGCAAAAATTCTTTGCGGAAAAATTGTAGATGCCGCTCGCGCTCGCGAGGCTGCGCGTAAAGCTCGAGACATGACGCGACGCAAGGGTGCTTTAGATGGCTTAGGTTTGCCAGGCAAGCTTGCCGATTGCCAAGAAAAAGATCCTGCGAAATCAGAATTATTTATTGTCGAGGGCGACTCCGCGGGGGGCTCTGCCAAGCAGGGTCGCGATCGTCGCTTTCAGGCAATTCTTCCTTTAAAAGGAAAGATTCTGAACGTAGAGAAGGCGCGCTTTGACAAGATGCTCACCAGCCAAGAGGTGGTGACATTGATTACAGTTTTAGGTACTGGTATTGGTGTTGAAGAATATAAAGCCGATAAATTGCGTTATCACCGCATCATCATCATGACCGACGCGGACGTTGATGGCAGCCACATCCGCACATTGCTTTTAACTTTCTTCTATAGACAGATGCCAGAGTTAATTGAGCGTGGTCACATTTACATTGCTCAACCACCGCTTTATAAGGTGAAGTTTGGTAAGAGCGAGCAGTACATCAAAGACGATACCGAGCTGAATCAGCTTTTATTAAAAATCGCCATGGAATCCGCATCTCTGCAAACTCCAAGTGGCGAGGTGATTGAAGGTGAGGCGCTAAACGAGTTAGCTAAACACTATCAAGTTATCCAGTCTATAGTTGATCGTCTATCTCGCACGATTGATGAAGATGCTTTGCGTGCAATTGCCTCTGGAACCCAGTTAAATCTAGATACCGAAAAAGCTGCAAATGAATCTGCTGATCGGCTAAGGCTTGCGCTTGCGGACCCTTTAAATCCATTGGCGCTGCCACCGGAAATTATTGTGCAAAAAGAAGATCGCACAGAGCGGTTCCGCTTGTTGTTGTCGCGCCGCATTCATGGCAACCTAAAGCTTTCAACCATCAACTCTGATTTTGTTCATGGCGATGACTATCAAGCACTATCCAATGCGGCTGCAGTATTGTCTGGAAAGGTGTTGGCCGGCACCAAAGTGCGACGCGGGGACCCCGACAAGAATCTTAAAGAGCAAACCATCCATGATTTCAGGGGAGCGTTTTCTTGGTTATTGTCTGAGGCTGAGCGGGTGCTAAGTCGTCAACGCTACAAGGGTCTTGGTGAGATGAACCCATCGCAACTATGGGAGACAACCATGGATGCGGATTCACGAACCTTGCTCCAAGTAAAAATCGAAGATGCAATTGCGGCCGACCAAGTGTTTACAACCCTTATGGGTGATGAGGTTGAGCCACGTCGTGCATTCATTGAAAAAAATGCGCTAATCGCACGCAACCTAGACGTATAAACATGGCATCTAAGAAATTAAAACCACCAAAGGTGGATCGGTCTTCTATCGTTGTTAAATCTTCACCAATACATGGCAAGGGCGTCTTTGTGGCTAAGCCTATCAAAAAAGGCCAAGCGATTATTGAATACAAAGGTGAGCGTATTAGTTGGAAGCTTGCAGAAAAGCGGCATCCCCACGACCCAAAAGACCCGAACCACACCTTTTATTTCTCTCTAGAAGATGGTCGCGTTATCGATGCAAAGTACGGCGGTAATGCTGCGCGATGGATAAATCACTCTTGTAAGCCTAGTTGCGAAACTCGTGAGAATGAATTCAATGGTAAAGCTCGAGTGTTTGTTTATGCCAAACGAGCGCTTAAGGTTGGCGAAGAGTTGTTTTATGACTACTCCCTCGATATTGAGGGGCCAATCACCAAGAAGTTGAAAAAAGAGTATGAATGTCGTTGTGGTGCCAAAAAGTGCCGCGGAACTATGCTTTCCCTTGATGGTAAATAAACCAAACAATTTGCATGTTGTACATCTCCATTCAAGAGCTTGAGAGCGCCATTAATTACTGGCGAAATCTCTCGCCTGCAAGGGGCGATGAATTAAGTTTATGTGCTGAGGCTTCCGCGCTTGCAAAGGCTTATGCACTCATGATTATTCAAGGTGCTCAACGGGCGCCAATTGATGTCTTGGATGAAACGGCAAGAAGCGCGATCCAAAAATTTATTAAAGATACTCAAAAGTAATAATCCTTTAGCCCTTTTCTTTTAGGGTAATTGCTATATATAGCTGGGCTGTTCTAGGTTATCCTCAAAGTCTTGCCCCAGCGAGGGGTAGAGGGTATGAACTTGCAAGAAACAATCTTAAAAACAATTGGTCTAGGAAAATCCTTCAAAGGGTTTTCGGCTGTAAGCGACGTTAACCTGGACGTGACTAGAGGAACCATCCACGCCCTAATTGGGCCAAATGGGGCTGGAAAAACAACCTGTTTCAATTTGCTTACAAAATTTCTGGAACCGACTAGCGGCCAAATCTTATTTAATGGTTTTGACATCACCAACGAGGCTCCATCACAGATTGCTCGTCGGGGCGTGATTCGATCATTTCAAATTTCCGCAGTTTTCCCCCACTTAACAGTGTTGGAAAATGTTCGTGTTGCACTGCAGCGAGGATTGGGAACCGAATTTCACTTTTGGAAACCCGGAAGCTCTCTTGATGTCCTAAACGAGAGGGCTTTAGAGCTTTTGCGTGAAGTTGGCTTAGAAAAATTCGCAGATGAAGAAACTATGAATTTGGCTTATGGCCGCAAGAGGGCGCTAGAAATTGCCACTACATTGGCCATGGAACCAGAATTGATGTTGTTAGATGAGCCCACCCAGGGTATGGGTCACGAGGATGTCGAGCGAGTTACTGAGCTCATTGATCGCGTATCTAAAGGGCGAACCATTTTGATGGTTGAGCACAATATGAAGGTGGTTTCTTCCATCGCCGATCGTATTACCGTATTGCAACGCGGCTCCGTGTTGGCTGAAGGCTCTTATCACGAAGTCTCTAACAATCCTTTGGTGGTTGAGGCTTATATGGGTAGTCATGGGGGAGATGCTCTATGACCATGGCGCTCGAGGTTAAAAATTTAGAGTCTTGGTACGGCGAGTCGCATATTTTGCATGGCGTGAATTTCGCTGTGCGGGACGGCGAGGTTGTTACCTTGTTGGGTAGAAACGGCGCAGGTCGAAGCACTATTCTGAAATCGATTTTGGGTTTAACAAGCAAAAGAACGGGTTCTGTTCAGGTCTATGGTGCAGAAACTGTTGCGATGCCGACATACAAAATTGCGCGCCTCGGGGTTGGTTTTTGTCCTGAAGAGCGAGGCATTTTTGCTAGTCTAAGCACTGAGGAAAATTTACTTTTGTTGCCCGAAGTTGCGCCAGGCGGAATGGGCTTAGATGAAATCTATGAAATGTTCCCAAATCTGTACGAGCGTCGCAACAGCCCAGGCACACGCCTATCCGGTGGCGAACAACAGATGTTGGCTATGGCTCGCATTTTGAGAACTGGCGCCAAACTACTTTTGCTTGATGAGATTACTGAGGGCCTGGCTCCGGTCATTGTGCAAAAGCTGGGTGAGGTTGTGACCAGTTTGCGCAACAAAGGATTCACGATTGTGTTGGTTGAACAAAACTTCCGTTTTGCTGCGCCTTTGGCGGACCGACACTATGTTGTTGAGCATGGACATGTTGTTGAAGTTGTGCAGCAAAACGAGTTGGCTGAAAAAGCGGCCTTATTAAACGAGTATCTTGGTGTTTAGTAGTTTTTATAGGAGATGGGTATGAAGTTAAAGCAAATTACCGCAAGTCTGGTTGCAGCGACCATGTTCGCTTCGAACCCAGTTTTTGCACAAAGTGGGGCCAAAGTTAGTGGTGATGTTGTCAAGATTGGCGTATTAACCGACCTTTCTTCAACATATTCTGATTTGGCTGGTCCAGGCGCGGTGATTGCCGCCAAAATGGCCATTGCTGATTTTTCTAAAGACGGCACTGTTATTGGCAAAAAGATTGAGCTAGTTAGTGCAGACCACCAAAACAAAGCGGACATCGCAGCCAATAAGGCTCGCGAATGGTATGACAAAGATGGTGTTGATGTGATTGTGGAGTTGGTTTCGACCAACGTTGCTTTGGCTGTAATGGAAGTGGCCGAACAAAAGAACAAAATTACTTTAGTTTCTGGTGCGGGATCTTTGCCGATTACCAATGAAAAATGTACTGCCAATAACGTTCATTGGGCATATGACACATATGCGCTATCAAATGGCACGGGTAAGGCGGTTGTAAAGCAGGGTAAAAAGAACTGGTACTTTATTACTGCTGACTATGCATTTGGTGCTGCATTGGAAAAAGACGCAACCGCAGTTGTAAATGCCAATGGCGGCAAGGTGTTGGGCACTAGCAAGCACCCATTCCCAAATAGCGATTTCTCTTCTTATCTTTTAAAGGCTCAAGCTAGTGGCGCTGATGTTGTGGCATTGGCAAATGCTGGTCAAGACACCATTAATACTGTTAAGCAAGCCTCGGAGTTTGGAATTAACAAGAAGCAAACAGTTGTGCCTTTGCTAATGTTTATTTCCGACGTTCACTCTTTGGGCTTGAATGCTGCTCAAGGCATGTACCTCACAGAAGGTTTTTATTGGGATAAAGACGAGAAGACCCGCGCTTTCTCCAAACGCTTCATCTTGCAACACAAGCGTATGCCAACCATGGTTCAAGCCGGCGTTTATTCCTCCGTACTGGCTTATTTAAATGCAGTTCAAAAGGCTGGAACTGACGATACTCAAGCGGTTATGAAGGCGCTCAAATCAACCAATATTGATGACGGCCTATTTAAAGGCAAGATTCGTGCCGACGGTAAGTTTGAGCATGATATGTATCTCCTAGAGGTGAAGAAGCCTTCAGACTCTAAGAGCCCATGGGATTACTACTATGTTCGCGCCACGATTCCTGCGGCTGAAGCGACTTTGCCGCTTTCCCAATCGAAGTGCAAATTAGTTAATAAGTAAGCTATCTAGAATGTTTGAACTTCTCGGAATTACCCCACAAGGGCTGGTTGCCCAGCTCTTAGTGGGTTTGATTAATGGCTCTTTTTATGCCATTTTGAGTTTGGGGTTGGCTATTATTTTTGGCCTCCTGAACATTATTAATTTCGCCCATGGTGCGCAGTACACCATGGGTGCATTTATTGCTTGGATTGGTTTGACCCAAATTAGCCAATGGCTGGGCTTTCCTGAGCTATCTATCAATTATTGGTTTGCTTTAATTATTGTTCCGCTCGTATTGGCAGGTTTTGGTTTGATTCTTGAGCGGACCATGTTGCGTCGGCTTTATCACTTAGACCATTTATACGGCTTATTGCTTACTTTTGGACTGGCTTTAATCATTGAGGGAATGTTCCGCCATTGGTATGGAATTTCCGGTGAAAGCTATCCGGCTCCAGAGCTCTTACAAGGAGCGATCCCGCTAGAGTCGATTGGCATTATTTTGCCCAAGTATCGCTTGTGGGTTGTTGTGATTTCTTTGGCTGTTTGTTTCTCTACTTGGTATGTAATCGAGAGAACAAAGTTAGGCGCATATTTACGCGCAGGCACTGAAAATCCAAAATTGCTTCAAGCGTTTGGTATTAATGTGCCGTTGATGATTTCTTTGGCTTACGCCTATGGCGTTGGTTTGGCCGGTTTTGCTGGCGTATTAGCGGCCCCGATTTTCCAAGTAAATCCATTGATGGGATCAAATCTCATCATCGTTGTTTTTGCGGTGGTGGTGATTGGCGGTATGGGCTCAATCATGGGTGCGATTTTGACTGGCTTGGGCTTGGGCTTGGTTGAGGGTCTTACTAAGGTCTTCTATCCCGAGGCTTCAGGAGTTGTTATTTTTGTGATCATGGCAATTGTTCTCTTGATTCGTCCTGCCGGACTTTTTGGGCGGGAGAAATAATTATGAACTCCAAAACAAAACTGCTTTACGCTATTTTGGTTTTAATTGCACTGATCTTGCCTTTTCAAGATTTCATCTATCTTGTTTTTGCAATGAAGGTTTTGTGCTTCGCTCTTTTTGCTTGCGCATTTAATTTGTTGCTTGGCTTTACTGGTCTTTTGTCTTTTGGGCATGCAGCATTTTTTGGAACCGCTGCATACATTACAGCTTATTTCTGTAAAGAGGCTGGGTTTTCGCCAGAGCTCGGCATTCTCTTGGGTGTAGTTGGATCGGGCGTGCTCGGCTTCCTGATTGGATCTCTCGCAATTCGTCGTCAGGGTATTTATTTTGCGATGGTTACTTTGGCCCTTTCTCAAATGGTTTATTTCTTGGCCGTGCAGCTTCCTTATACAGGCGGCGAAGATGGTATTCAGGGTGTGCCTCGCGGAATGCTATTTGGTTTGATTGATCTCAAAGATGACGTTGCCATGTATTACTTTGTCTTGGCCGTTTTCTTGTTTGGATTTGCGCTCATCATGAGAGCGGTTCACTCCCCCTTTGGTCAGGTCTTAAAAGCCATTCGCGAGAATGAGCCGCGCGCGATTTCTTTAGGTTACGATGTTGACCGTTTCAAATTAATGTCTTTTGTTATCTCCGCAACGCTTGCAGGCTTGGCTGGCTCAATGAAGTCTTTAGTGTTCCAGTTGGCAACTTTGACCGATGTTCATTGGCATATGTCTGGTGAAGTGGTGTTGATGACTTTGCTTGGCGGCATGGGAACAATTTTGGGCCCTGTAGTTGGTGCGGGCATTGTTGTTGGTTTGCAAAACTATCTCGCCAATATTGGATCTTGGAGCACTATCGCAACAGGATTTATTTTCGTAATTTGTGTGTTGGCGTTTCGTCGTGGTGTTGTTGGTGAAATTGTTGCGCATCTCAAAAATAAAAACTAAGAAACAAAAACTTTATTTTTGTTTTCCTCTTATTATTTAGTTTTTAGTGTGGCGCGTTTAGCGCCACACTCATTTGAATAAAAAGAAAACGAAGAGACTCCCATCGAATTTTCCATTTACATTTGGCCTCTGCTATTGGCGATGGCTTTTTTTGCTGGCCTAGTAGACGCTGTTGCTGGCGGCGGCGGTTTGATTCAGGTGCCGGCGCTTTTTACCGCATATCCAGACGCCCCTCCAGCCACTCTGCTCTCTACCAATAAGGTTTCTGCGGTAGGCGGAACCATGAATGCTGCTCGTAGATATTTGCGACACGTGTCGCTTCCATGGGCGGTGGTTGGCCCGGCAATTGTTGCTGGATTTGTTGGTTCTCTATTGGGTGCGAATGCCGTAAGCAACTTTCCAGCAGAGCCATTGCGCAAAGCTTTGCCTTTTGTTTTATTGCTTTTGTTGTTGTACACCTGGTTTCAGCCATCACTTGGAGAGATTCATGCGCCCAAAGGCATAAATCGATTTCAACAATTAAAGGGTGTTTTGCTGGGATTAACTATTGGTTTTTATGATGGCTTTTTTGGTCCCGGAACCGGTAGCTTTTTGCTATTTGGATTTGTGCGCTTTTTTGGCTTTGACTTTTTGCATGCTTCTGCCGCAACCAAGTTAGTTAACGTAGCCACCAATCTTGCCGCCATATTGCTGCTGGCAAGCTTTGGTCAAATTAATTGGACTCTTGGATTCGCCATGATGGTGGCCAATATTGCAGGCAGCCAGTTTGGCAGTCGTCTAGCAATCAAACATGGAAGCGCCTTTGTCAGAAAAGCTTTTTTGCTTATTGTTAGTGTATTAATCCTGAAGTCTGCATGGAACGCATATTTCATTAATTAAATCAAGTACTTAGAATTTAGCCGTTTAATTTCTAAAGAATTCCACATGTTTTGTTTCACGTGAAACAAACAAAATGCTATGATCATCGCCCTATCTAAGGCAAATCATGCGTTATTCCAAAAGTTTCGATGTCATTGTTGTGGGCGGCGGTCATGCCGGGACAGAGGCTGCGCTAGCTTCGGCGCGCATGGGATGTGACACGCTTTTAATTACCCATAGCATTGAAAATTTAGGTGCGATGAGTTGCAACCCCTCGATTGGGGGAATTGGCAAAGGCCACCTAGTTAAAGAAATCGATGCCATGGGTGGGGCTATGGCCGCAGCCACTGATGAGGCTGGAATTCAGTTTCGAATTCTCAACTCTAGCAAGGGACCGGCCGTTAGAGCCACACGAGCCCAAGGCGATCGAGTTTTGTATAAGGCGGCCATTCGCCGTCGTTTGGAAAATCAACCAAATTTAAGTTTATTTCAGGCAGCCGTTGATGACCTTTTGGTAAAGGGCGATGAAGTCCAGGGTATTGTTACTCAAATGGGCCTGGAATTTATGGCCAAAAAAGTTGTGCTTACGGCAGGAACATTCTTGGATGGAAAGATCCACGTTGGCCTGAATAACTATGCCGGCGGAAGAGCTGGAGATCCCGCAGCAGTTTCTTTATCTGCTCGACTTAAAGAGTTAAAGCTTCCTCAGGGCCGGCTAAAGACAGGCACCCCACCCCGCATTGATGGCCGAACAATTGATTTTTCCGTCATGCTGGAGCAGCCTGGGGACTTGGATCCAGTACCTGTATTTTCATTTTTAGGGCGTCCAGAGCAACACCCCAAACAGGTTCCTTGCTGGATTTCACATACAAATGAGAAGACCCATGACATTATTCGTGGTGGTTTAGACCGCTCCCCAATGTATACCGGGGTAATCGAAGGGGTTGGACCACGTTATTGCCCCTCCATTGAGGACAAGATCCATCGTTTTGCATCTA
Organism: Polynucleobacter sp. MWH-UH25E; assembly: GCF_018687095.1. Classification (NCBI taxonomy): domain Bacteria; kingdom Pseudomonadati; phylum Pseudomonadota; class Betaproteobacteria; order Burkholderiales; family Burkholderiaceae; genus Polynucleobacter; species Polynucleobacter sp. MWH-UH25E. Next base: position 12,617 of record NZ_CP061286.1, read on the forward strand.
GAAATAGCCATCAAATATTCTTGGAGCCAGAGGGCTTAACTACGAATGAGTTTTACCCCAATGGAATTTCAACCAGTCTCCCCTTCGATGTGCAGTGGGATTTGGTTCGTAGTATTCGCGGCTTAGAGTCCGCAGTGATTGTGCGCCCTGGCTATGCGATTGAGTATGACTTCTATGACCCGCGTCAATTAAGGCATAGCCTAGAAACCAAGGTAATTGGCGGCTTATATTTTGCGGGGCAAATTAACGGAACAACTGGCTATGAGGAAGCTGCTGCACAGGGCATGTTGGCTGGCATTAACGCTGGTTTGGCTGCCAAAGGTAAGGAGCCTTGGTTGCCAAAGCGTAGCGAGTCCTACATTGGTGTATTGGTCGATGACTTGATTACTCGCGGAGTTCAAGAGCCTTATCGCATGTTTACCAGCCGCGCTGAGTATCGTTTGAGTTTGCGTGAAGACAATGCGGATATGCGCCTCACTGCTATCGGACGTGAGCTCGGCTTGGTGGATGACCATCGTTGGGATGTTTTCTGTAGAAAACAAGAGGCTGTTTCACGTGAAACATCTCGTTTGCAGGAAATTTGGGTAGGTCCGAAGCATGAAGTGGCACCATTGGTTGCAGAATTGCTTGGTCAGGATTTGTCGCATGAATGTAATTTGGCGGATCTTTTGAGAAGGCCTGGAGTTACATATGAGGCAATTACAGCCCTAGGAGAAGGTATTTGGTCTCCAGGGGTTCTAGACGAAGATCTTGGCCTGGCTGCGCAAATTAGCGATCAGGTAGAAATTTCGGTTAAATATCAGGGCTATATTGATCGTCAGGCAATGGAAATTGCACGACAAGAGCATAACGAGACCTATCCCCTGCCGGAGTCTTTGGACTATTCCCAGGTCCTTGGTTTGTCAAAAGAGGTGCAACAAAAACTCAATCTGCACAAGCCGGCAACATTGGGGCAGGCGGGCAGGATTTCTGGGGTAACGCCAGCTGCTCTATCCCTGCTTTTGGTGCACCTTAAAAAAGGTTTGGGCCGCACCCAAGAAACCACATGACCGAAGATCTTCTTGAGCTGGGAATTGGGGAACTTGGTCTGAATTTAAGTGATAACAATATTGCTGATTTAGAGCTTTTTTTGCAAGAAATGGGTCGCTGGAACCAGGTTCATAATCTTACTGCGATCGAGGGCGAGCAAGATTCGGTTCGCTTACATCTTATTGATTCCATTGCTGTTTTGCCAGTAATGCGACGTTTTTTACAAATGAGCAATCCCAAGATTGCCGACCTTGGTTCTGGCGGTGGGTTGCCCGCCATTCCGATTGCGATTATTCAACCAGATTGGCGTTTGAGTCTGATTGAGGCGATTCGAAAAAAGACGGCTTTCTTGCAGCATGTGCGTGGCAAATTGAAGTTAAAAAACATTGATGTACTCAGTGAGCGAGTGGAAAATGTTGCATTGCAACAATTTGGCCAATTTGATGCTGTTATTTCAAGAGCGTTTACCAATTTATCGCGATTTCTGGAGTTATCGCTGCCCCTTCTCAATCCCAATGGGCTTGTGTTTGCAATGAAAGCCAAGCGCGCGGACGAAGAGTTGTCAGCAGTATGCAAAGATGATTGGCAATTGTTGGCTGACGAAGCGCTCTTCATACCCAATTTGCCTGTAGAGCGCCGTCTTTTAGTGCTCTCCCCCGTGAGAAAATTTACCCCCACCATTTCATCTGCAGCTTAAACATACCCATGGCAAAAATATTCTGTATTGCAAATCAAAAAGGCGGAGTTGGTAAGACCACTACTGCTGTTAATTTAGCCGCGGGATTGGCTGGTCATGGACAGCGTGTGTTGCTTGTTGACTTGGATCCTCAAGGTAATGCGACTATGGGGTCGGGAGTTGAAAAAGCAGATTTAGATTTAAGCGTTTATCAAGTTCTAATTGGTATGGCATCCGTTAAAGAATGCGCACAACGTTGCGAGAGTTCTGCTTACGATGTATTACCTGCAAATCGTGATTTAGCTGGTGCCGAAATTGAGTTGGTGGATCTTGATGAGCGCGAATCTCGCTTAAAAGATGCGCTGTCATCCGTGGCAAATGATTACGATTTTGTATTGATTGATTGCCCCCCCGCTCTTTCATTATTAACCCTGAATGGATTGTGTGCCGCTAATGGTGTCATCGTTCCAATGCAGTGTGAGTACTTTGCATTAGAGGGTCTGTCTGATTTGGTAAATACGATCAAACAAGTGCACGCAAATTTAAATCCTGATCTGGTGATTATTGGTTTGTTGCGCGTCATGTTTGATGCTCGCATGACCCTTCAACAACAAGTCTCAGAGCAGTTGTTAGAGCACTTTGGCGACAAGGTATTTAAGACGATTATTCCGCGCAATGTTCGATTGGCAGAGGCGCCTTCTTACGGACTTCCTGGCGTGGCCTTTGACAAATCATCTCGCGGCGCAAAAGCCTATTTAGATTTTGGCGCCGAAATGATCGAACGCATTAAACACATGTAATTTTTTAGAAAACAAATCACTATGGTTGCAATAAAGAAAAAAGGTTTAGGTAGGGGTTTAGAGGCTTTGTTGGGCGAAAAAAATCAAGCGCCAAAGCCATCAACAGACATCAACCGTCTGCCCCTAACTGCTTTACAGGCTGGCAAGTATCAGCCCCGTCAAAAAATGGAGGCGGGTGCGTTGCAAGAGTTGGCAGAAAGTATTCGTGAGCAAGGTGTAATGCAGCCCTTGTTGGTGCGTTTAGTTGGTGCGGGCAAATACGAAATCATTGCTGGTGAAAGACGTTTTCGAGCGGCAACAATTGCGGGTTTAAAAGAAGTGCCCGTGCTCGTTTCTGGCGCTGATGATCAAGCCGCTGCGGCGATGGCTTTGGTCGAAAACATGCAGCGCGAAGACTTAAATCCTCTGGAAGAGTCTCAGGGGTTGGCACGCCTGATTGAAGAGTTTGGCTTTACACATGAGCAAGCCGCGAAAGCAGTTGGTAAGTCTCGCAGTGCTATCAGTAACTTATTAAGGTTGTCACAGCTAGCAAAGCCTGTGCAGGCAATGCTTTTGGCTGGAGATGTTGATATGGGCCACGCCCGTGCTCTCTTGCCTTTGCCGGGTGCAAGTCAGGTTGCTTTGGCACAAAAAATTGCAGCCCAAGGCTTATCTGTGCGTGAGGCTGAGAGAATGGCCGCAGCGCTGGTGGTCGCTGGCGGACAAATTGGGGATAAAAAAGCTAAGACCAAGCCCGGCTCCATGACCCCAAGTCAAGATCCCGATATGCGTCGCTTAACCCAAGAAATCGCCGATTTAATAGGGCTAAATGCAGAATTTAAGTTCAAAGGCAAAGGCGGAGAGCTCAGAATTCAATTTAGTCAATTCGACGAGCTAGATTCTTTGTTAAGAAAGTTGGGCATAGAGGCGTAAACAATGCCAAAAATGTCCCCAAATCCTTTGACATATTGCACTGCACACATTAAACTTTCGGGGCTAAATTGATTCCTCAAAAAAATCAATTTTCCAAGGTAGATGATTGGGATGACCTCGAAGAAGAGGACATTCGGGTCTACAGCAAGGATGAGATTGTTGCGTTGCAGCAAAGTAATGCGGCAAAGTACCGAATTCTTTCACCTTGGAAGGTTTTATTGGCCCAAGTGCTTATTACTGTAATCAGTATGGTGTTTTGGTCAATTTTTGGGGAGCCGGTAGGGGTAAGCCTTTATACTCAGTCGGCCTTTTTAGGTGGTTTAATTAGCGTCTTGCCTTCAGCCTTGTTTTTAACAAGATTAGAGATGGCAAAAAAATCGCAAAGATTGAATCCAGGAAGTTTTTTAGCAGCATTAGTTTCTGGCGAATTTATAAAAATTGCCGTGACATTAATGATGTTTGTGGGGATTGCATACCTCGTCCCCGGCGTGCTTTGGGTCCCCCTTTTGGTGACTTACCTGCTTGCCTTGAAGTGTGTGTGGCTTGCGTGGTTGTGGCGCTAAGTAGTGACAATTGAGATTAACAAAGGACTAGTTAAGAGATGTCTAGCGAAGTACTTCAGGCCCATGAGGCAGCGGAAAAAATGACGCCAACAGCGTACATTTCTGAGCATTTACATAATCTCACCAATATTGGCGAGCCTCAGCATTCCATTATTGATTTCAGCGTAATTAATTTAGATACTATTTTTTGGGCCTCGTTGATGGGCTTCTTGGCGGTATTTATTTTGTTAATCGCAGCGCGTCGCGCAACCCCTGGTGTACCTGGTCGCTTCCAGTGCTTGGTAGAAATGATTGTAGAAATGGTTGACACTCAAGCGAAGAGCATTGTTCATGGCAACCGCACTTTTATTGCACCACTCGCTCTCTTCGTATTTTTCTGGATCATTCTCTTAAACACTCTTGACTTAATCCCTGTGGATTGGGTGTTAGGTGTCAATCATTTCATCGAGAGCTTCGGTGTTCACGTGCCTCATCACAGATTGGTTCCAACAACAGACTTGAATGCCACTATGGGCATGTCACTCTCAGTGTTGGTTTTGGTGTTCTTTTATAGCTTCAAAGTAAAAGGTGTTGGCGGCTTCTTGCATGAGCTGGTTTCTGCTCCCTTTGGTGCGAAGTGGTATTTGGCCCCATTCAACCTTGCGTTGAACATTATTGAATATTTGGCGAAAGGCGTTTCGTTGGGAATGCGACTTTTCGGAAATATGTACGCTGGTGAGTTGGTGTTCTTATTGATCGCATTGCTCGGAAGCGTATGGACATTTAATTTAGATTTATCCCTGTTCGGATTGGTGGGTCATGTTATTGCAGGATCAGCTTGGGCCATCTTCCACATTTTGGTTATTTTGTTGCAAGCCTTTATTTTTATGATGTTGACTTTGGTTTACATCGGGCAAGCGCATAGCCATCACTAAGATTTTATTTTTAACCTACCTCTTTTAACTTCAGGAGTCAGCAACATGCAACAATTTCTCGCAAACATTCAAGGTTTCACAGCGATTTGTATCGGCATCATCATCGGCCTCGGCGCGATCGGTGCTTGTTTGGGTATCGCATTGATGGGTGGCAAGTACATCGAAGCTTGTGCACGTCAACCAGAATTGATGGAGCCACTCCAAACTAAGATGTTCCTTTTGGCTGGTTTGATCGACGCTGCGTTCTTGATCGGCGTTGGTGTTGCAATGTTGTTTGCTTTCGCAAACCCACTGCTCGCAGTTATCAAGTAATTGTTTTGGCATGGATGACCAAGGGGTCATCCAACTGTTCTCAACAATACTGAAAGGAATATCGTGAATCTGAACGCGACCCTATTCGCGCAAATGATCGTTTTCTTCGTCTTATGGTGGGTTGTTGCACGCTTCGTGTGGCCACCACTAGTTAAGGCGTTAGATGAGCGTTCAAGCAAAATTGCCGATGGTTTAGCTGCTGCCGAGCGCGGCAAAGAAGCGCTAGCATTGGCAAGCAATGAAGCCGAGCTAGAACTAAACAAAGCACGCCAAGAAGGCGTTCAACGCGTTGCCGAAGCTGAAAAACGTGCACAAATGTCTGCCGAAGAAATTCGTGCAAACGCACAAGCCGAAGCTGCTCGAATCATTTCTCAAGCAAAGCAAGATGCGGATCAACAAGTCACACGCGCACGCGAATTGTTGCGCGCTGAAGTTGCTGTTCTTGCTGTTAAAGGTGCTGAGCAAATTTTGCGTCGTGAAGTTGATGCAAAAGCGCATGGCCAATTGCTTGACCAACTAAAGGCAGAACTTTGATATGGCTGATTTAGCCACTATTGCACGTCCTTACGCTGAAGCGCTTTTTCAAAGCGCAAAGCCAGCGGAGCTCGCTGGTTGCTTAGAGCAGTTAAACGAGTTGGCACAGCTTGCTGCTTTGCCTGAAGTTGCTGCTTTATCAAACAACCCAAAAGTCTCCGCTGATGATTTGAGCAAGTTACTTTCTGGCATGGTGAAAACCAAATTAGATCCTAAGGTTGCTAGCTTTTTAAATCTTGTGAATCAAAACCACCGCTTAGCAGCTGTTCCAGAAATTGCCCATCAGTTTGAGGCGATGAAGAACAAGAGCGAAGGTGCTGCAGAAGTAATGATTACCAGCGCATTCCCTTTAGAGGGTTCTGCGCTAAATGATTTGTTGTCAAGTTTGAAGAAGCGCTTTGGGGGTAAAGAATTGCGCCCAACTATTCAGGTTGATCCAGCATTGATTGGCGGAGTTCGCATTCAAGTTGGTGACGAGGTGATGGATAGTTCTGTCAAGGCACAGTTAGCTCAAATGCAAGCAAGTCTTGGCGCATAAGTTATCCCTATTAAGAACATACGAAATAAGACCCAGGAGTAAGTAATGCAACTCAATCCTTCCGAGATCAGCGAACTGATCAAAAGCCGAATTAGCGAATTGGGCGTTGACTCCCAAGTTCGCAACGAAGGCACTGTAATTTCAGTGACCGACGGTATTTGCCGTGTACATGGTTTGTCTGGCGTAATGCAAGGCGAAATGTTGGAGTTCCCTAACAACACAATCGGTCTCGCTTTGAACCTTGAGCGTGACTCTGTTGGTGCTGTGGTGTTGGGTGAGTACACCCACGTTAAAGAAGGCGACCCTGTTAAATGTACCGGCCGTATTTTGGAAGTCCCTGTTGGCCCGGAGTTGCTCGGTCGCGTAGTGAATGCGCTTGGTCAGCCGATCGATGGCAAAGGCCCAATCAATACCAAATTAACTGACTTTATTGAAAAAGTTGCTCCTGGTGTTATCGCCCGTCAATCTGTTAGCCAGCCAGTTCAAACTGGCTTGAAGGCGATTGATGCGATGGTTCCTATTGGTCGTGGTCAGCGTGAGTTGATCATTGGCGACCGTCAAACTGGTAAGACAGCAGTTGCGGTTGACGCGATCATTAACCAAAAAGGTAAAGGCGTATATTGCGTTTACGTAGCGATTGGTCAAAAAGCTTCTACTATTGCAAACGTTGTTCGTAAGCTTACAGAAAACGGCGCAATGGATTACACCATTGTTGTTGCAGCAAGCGCATCTGAGTCTGCAGCTATGCAGTACCTTTCTGCATACGCTGGTTGCACAATGGGCGAATACTTCCGCGATCGCGGTGAAGACGCTTTGATTGTTTATGATGACTTGACCAAGCAAGCGGTTGCTTATCGTCAAATCTCTTTATTGCTCCGCCGCCCACCAGGCCGCGAAGCTTATCCTGGTGACGTGTTCTACCTTCACTCACGCTTGCTCGAGCGCGCTGCTCGTGTAAATGCTGATTACGTTGAGAAGTTCACCAACGGCGCGGTAAAAGGCAAAACGGGTTCTTTGACAGCATTGCCAATTATTGAAACTCAAGCTGGTGACGTTTCTGCGTTCGTTCCAACTAACGTGATTTCGATTACTGACGGTCAGATCTTCTTGGAAACTGATTTGTTCAACGCTGGTGTGCGTCCTGCAATTAACGCTGGTATTTCTGTTTCTCGCGTTGGTGGTGCAGCACAAACTAAAGTTATTAAGAAATTGTCTGGCGGTATTCGTACTGACTTGGCGCAGTATCGTGAATTGGCAGCTTTTGCTCAGTTCGCGTCTGACCTTGACGAAGCAACCCGCAAACAGCTCGAGCGTGGTCGTCGTGTTACTGAATTGTGTAAACAAGCTCAGTACAAGCCACTCCAGGTTTGGGAAATGGCCGCTTCACTCTACGCAGTAAATAACGGTTATTTTGATGATCTCGAAGTGAAAGATGTATTGGCTTTCGAAAAAGGCTTGCAAGATCACTTGAAATCAAAATACGCTGACTTAGTTGCTCGCGTTGAAGAGACCAAAGATTTGAGCAAAGAAGACGAAGCTGCTTTACGCGCTGCGATTGAGGACTACAAGCGTTCTGCAGCCTTCTAAGGACGCGTAAATCATGGCCGGCACAAAAGAGATACGATCCAAGATCAAGAGCGTGCAAAACACGCGCAAGATCACGAAAGCGATGGAAATGGTCGCCGCATCGAAGATGCGTCGCGCCCAGGAGCGCATGCGTAATGCGCGTCCATATGCTGAAAAAATTCGTGAAATGGTGGCCAATCTTTCCAAAGCAAATCCCGAGTACCGCCCTGCTTATATGGCAACTCGCGAAGTGAAGAAAGTTGGCACGATTTTGGTTACAACAGACAAAGGTTTATGCGGCGGTTTAAATACCAACGTATTGCGTTTGATTGCTAACCAAGTGCGCGATTTGCAAGCAAAAAATGTTGAAATTGAGTACACAGCGATTGGTTCAAAAGGCCTTCAATTTTTGAATCGTTCAAAAGCAAAACTCATTTCTCAAACTGTTCAAATTGGCGACACGCCACATTTGGACGTTTTGATTGGCGCAATCACTGCCCAGTTGGAAGCGTTTGAGAGGGGTGAGATTGATGCAGTGTATTTGGCATACACACGCTTTGTGAATGCTATGAAACAAGAGCCCGTTCTAGAAAAGCTTTTACCCTTAGAGCCGGCAGTTTTGAGCTCTGAAGATAAGTCAGGACCATCTTGGGACTACATTTATGAGCCCGATGCTGAGTCTATTTTGAATGGCTTATTAAAGCGTTACGTAGAAGCGATGATTTATCAAGCGGTTGCTGAAAATATGGCATCTGAGCAATCTGCTCGCATGGTTTCCATGAAAGCCGCATCTGATAACGCGAAGAACGTGATCGGTGAATTGCAATTGGATTACAACAAAACACGACAAGCTGCTATTACCAAGGAGTTGTCAGAAATTGTTGGTGGAGCGGCTGCGGTTTAAGCGGTCAGCATTTAGGAATACGAAAGAATTCAGGAATTAAAAGCGGAGAAAGCGATGAGTAACGGAAATATCGTGCAATGTATCGGTCCAGTGGTGGACATTCAGTTCCCACGCGACAAAATGCCAAACATTTATGATGCGTTGACATTAGTTGAAAGCGGCGAAAAATCATTTGCTGAAAAAGGTTTGACCTTTGAAGTTCAGCAACAAATCGGTGATGGCGTAGTTCGCGCGATTGCGATGGGCGCAAGCGATGGCTTGCGTCGTGGCATGGAAGTGAAGTCTACCGGTAAGCCAATTTCTGTTCCTGTTGGCCCAGCAACATTGGGTCGCATTATGGACGTTTTGGGTCGCCCAATTGATGATGCAGGCCCGATTGCAACTGAAGAGCGTCGCGCAATTCACCAGCCAGCCCCAAAATTCGATGAGCTCTCTCCTTCTGTAGACCTCTTGGAAACCGGTATTAAGGTTATTGACTTGGTTTGCCCATTTGCTAAGGGTGGTAAGGTCGGCCTGTTCGGTGGTGCGGGTGTTGGTAAGACCGTGAACATGATGGAATTGATTAACAACATCGCTAAGCAGCACTCAGGTTTGTCAGTGTTCGCAGGTGTTGGTGAGCGTACTCGTGAAGGTAACGACTTCTACCACGAGATGAAAGAATCTAACGTTATCGACAAAGTGGCGATGGTGTTCGGTCAGATGAACGAGCCTCCTGGCAACCGTTTGCGCGTTGCGTTGACTGGTTTGACTATGGCTGAAGCGTTCCGTGACGAAGGTCGTGACATTTTGTTCTTCGTTGACAATATTTACCGTTATACCTTGGCCGGTACCGAAGTTTCTGCGTTGCTAGGTCGTATGCCTTCTGCTGTGGGTTACCAACCTACATTGGCTGAAGAAATGGGTAAGTTGCAAGAGCGTATTACCTCTACTAAGACCGGTTCTGTGACATCTATTCAGGCCGTTTACGTTCCTGCGGATGACTTGACCGATCCATCACCTGCTACAACCTTCTTGCACTTAGACTCCACGGTTGTGTTGTCACGTGATATTGCTGCTTTGGGTATTTACCCAGCGGTTGATCCATTGGATTCCACCAGCCGTCAGCTTGACCCACAAGTGGTTGGTCAAGAGCACTATGAAGTGGCTCGTTCAGTACAGATGACTTTGCAGCGCTACAAAGAATTGCGTGACATTATTGCGATTTTGGGTATGGACGAATTGTCTCCAGAAGACAAATTGGCTGTGGCTCGTGCTCGTAAGATTCAACGTTTCTTGTCCCAGCCTTTCCACGTTGCTGAGGTGTTCACTGGTTCACCAGGTAAATACGTTCCATTGAAAGAAACCATCCGTGGTTTCAAGATGATCGTTAGTGGTGAATTGGATCACTTGCCTGAGCAAGCGTTCTACATGGTGGGTTCAATTGATGAAGCCATCGAGAAAGCGAAGAAGCTTTAATCGAACTCATCTAGGGAAATTATGTCAACCATACGCGTCGATGTAGTAAGTGCTGAGCAATCTATTTTCAGCGGTGAAGCGAAGTTTGTAGCGCTTCCTGGTGAGAGTGGCGAGCTTGGTATTTTGCGCGGCCACACTCCATTAATGACACGCATTCGTCCAGGCTCAGTTCGTATTGAAAAAGCTGATGGCGACGAAGAGTTTGTCTTTGTAGCAGGTGGCTATTTAGAAGTTCAGCCTGATCATGTAACTGTATTAGCAGACACCGCTATTCGCGGTCATGATCTGGATGAAGCAAAAGCATTAGAAGCTAAGAAACGCGCTGAAGAAGCCATGCAAAATCGTGGTACAGAGTTCGATTTGGCATTAGCCCAATCTGAATTCGCAATGGCTGCTGCACAGCTGGCAGCAATTGCGCGTTTCCGTCGTAAAAAATAAAAACCGGTTATTCCTTGCTGTTAAACGATCGGTTTTTAAGGGCTTGCCTGGGCGAAGCGGTAGATCAAACACCGCTTTGGCTCATGCGCCAAGCCGGCCGATATCTTCCTGAGTACAACGCAACTCGCGCAAGAGCTGGAAGCTTTCTTGGCCTCGCAAAAAATCCTGCATATGCCACTGAAGTAACGCTTCAGCCCCTGGATCGATATCCATTGGATGCAGCAATTTTGTTTTCTGATATTTTGACCATTCCTGATGCCATGGGATTGGGCTTGAAATTTACTGCGGGCGAAGGCCCCAGCTTTGATCATCCTTTGCGTGATGAGGCGGCCGTTAAGAAGCTACGTGCTGCCGATATGGGCGAGCTCAAATATGTGTTTGATGCTGTTTCGGAAATTCGTAAAGCATTAATGCAGGATGGTAAGCAGCGTGTACCTTTGATCGGCTTCTCGGGAAGCCCTTGGACCTTGGCTTGCTACATGATTGATGGCTCGAGTTCAGACGATTTTCGTCATGCCAAAACCATGATGTTTAGTCGCCCGGATTTGTTGCAACATATCTTGGATATCAATGCACAATCAGTGGCTACGTACTTAACTGAGCAAGTGAAAGCGGGCGCACAAGCGCTGATGATTTTTGATACCTGGGGCGGGATGCTGCCAGATGGTTGGTATCAAAGAATGTCTTTGGCATCGATGCAAAAAGTGATTGCTGCATTACCAAGAGAGCACGATGGCAGAAAAGTCCCAGTCATTATGTTTACTAAGGGTGGTGCCATTTGGCTAAACGATATGGCTCAGGTTGGCGCAGACGTTATTGCACTCGATTGGACTATCTCACTTAGTCGGGCGCGTAAGCAGTTAGTTGCCTTAGATAAACCATTGGCCATGCAAGGCAATTTAGATCCACTGATATTGTTCTCTGAGCCAGAGCAAATCGCAAAACAGGCCAGTGCAATTTTGGATGATTTGGCAGGCGCCCCGCCACTTAAATCCGGCTTACATTCTTTGGATGGTCACGTATTTAACTTGGGCCATGGGATTTCCCAATTCACTCCCCCGGAGAGTGTTTCTGTTTTGGCGGAAACCGTGATTAAGCACTCAAGGGCTTTAAGGACAAAGCAATAATACTGAGTAATTGCTAACTTTCTTGGAGGGATCTTCGATAAAAGTTATGCACAGCAACATCTAAAAATGAAAATTCAGTGAGATTGCGTTAAAAGATAAACAGAAGCTTTCGGAAAGTAATGCAAATTACTGATTATTAAAGAAAATTTGCTAATTTAATCAAAAGGGAAGCATTTAAAGTTTGCTGGTAAATTAGCTTATAAATCAAAGTTTTTGGATGATATCCACAGACTTATCCACAAGCAAAATAGATAAAACGAAGTACCTGATGCCCTCACCTATTGTGGTCCAAGTTGTTGTAGACAAGCCCCTTGCCCAAGGGTTTGATTACTTATGGGACAAAACAAGTCTGGCGCTAGATCCACAAATCGGGCATGTGGTTGAGGTGCCATTTGGTAGGTCTTCTTTGGTCGGTGTGGTAATTAAAGTAAGCACTCACTCTGACTATGAAATAGAAAAATTAAAGGCTGTTACTCAGGTAGCACCATTGCCACCAATGGATCCAGCAGCCTTACGTCTCATGAATTTTGCAAGCCAGTATTACATCCACGGGCTTGGGGAAACCATCATCCCAGCAATTCCGCAGATGTGGAAAAAGCCTTCTTCTTGGGAAAAGCTATCGAGTTCACTCTTGGCTAATGAGAATAAAAAGCCAAAGAAAAAAGAGTCTGAAAAAAGAATTGCTGAAGGATATGTGGCGGAGTCTGAGTTGAATGAAGCCCAGAAATCTGCCTTGACGCAGTTAAAAGATTCTTGCGGGCATGAAAAATTTCATGCTGCTTTGCTACAGGGTCAAACGGGTAGCGGTAAGACCGCAGTTTTTTTACATTGGTTGAATACTCTTCTAGGCGACAGTAAGACGCAGGCATTGATATTGGTTCCAGAGATCAATTTAACGCCCCAATTAGAGCGACGTGTGCGAGCATATTTCCCAGAAAAGAAAATGGCAGTGTTGCATAGCGGTGTTTCTGAAAAAAAACGTGGCACCGCTTGGTATGAAGCGATTACCGGTGAAGCACAAATTATTTTGGGCACCAGGTTAGCTGCATTGACCCCCTTGCCGAACCTGAGCGCTATTGTGGTGGATGAAGAGCATGATCCATCATATAAGCAGCAAGATGGCATACGTTACTCCGCAAGAGATCTCGCCATATGGCGTGCACACGATTTAAAAATTCCTATAGTGCTATCTTCGGCAACGCCTTCTCTAGAAACATGGATGGCTGCCAAAGCTGGTCGTTATCAGCACCTACGGCTGGATCAAAGAGCTCAAGGTGCGGCATTGCCAAGTGTGCATTTGCTTAATTTGCGGGATCCGCAAAATCAACTTAGCCCGTGCGACAAAGTGGAGCCAGGATTAAACATTTCCTTAAGTAAGCCGGTTGTTGCAGCGATACAAAAAAATTTGGATGAAAGTAAGCAAAGCCTCGTTCTAATAAATCGAAGGGGTTATGCACCAGTACTGAGTTGCAGTGCTTGCTCATGGTTATCTAAGTGTCATCAATGCAGCTCTTATATGGTGATGCATAAAGCAGGTGCTTTGGGCGGCAAACCAGTTTTAAGTTGTCATCATTGCGGCCTAGTAAAAAGCATTCCTAGCCACTGCCCTGATTGCGGCAACGCTGATCTAAAAACCTTGGGGCAGGGCACCCAAAAGCTGGAAGATGCGATCGAAGAGTGGTGGCCAAATGCGAGGGTATTGCGTGTGGATACTGACTCTAGTCGCAAAAGCAAAGGCGCTGAAGAATTGTTTCAAGAAATACACGAAGGCAATGTCGACATCGTGGTTGGCACTCAAATGATTGCTAAGGGACACGACTATCAACATGTCGGTTTAGTGGCTGTCTTAGATGCTGATGGTCGATTGTTCTCGCAAGATTTTCGGGCGGCCGAGAGATTGTTTGCCCAACTTGTTCAGGTTGCGGGTCGTGCAGGAAGAGCAAATAAGGATGGCGAGCGTAGTGGCGATATTTATATCGAAACTCAGTTTCCTGAAGCAGCGGTCTATCAGTATTTATTGAGACACGACGTCGATGGATTTTTGGCCCATTTGGCCGCAGAAAGAGAAGAGGCAAAATTGCCCCCCTTCTGTTATCAGGCTTTGGTTCATGCAGAAGCCAAGAGTCTTGATAAGGCAATACGCTTTTTAAGCAAGCTCAAGGGTCGATTGCAGGATCAGAGCCTGATAGGCTCTGGCTTAAAGGCTTATGACCCAGTTCCGAGAAGCATGATGCGTGTGGCCGGGGTTGAGCGCGCTCAACTGCTAATTGAGTCTATTGATCGAAAGCGATTACAAACAGTTTTAGAGGTTGTCGATGGGGATTTGCGATCCCGATCTCAGGGTCGCATTAGCAAGGAAGATCGCATTCGTTGGCTCATTGAGCGCGATCCGGTATCTATTTAGGCCAAGCCTACGCTCCGGCAGAAGAGTTGTATTGATCTAAGCTCATCAGCCGGTTTAAATCTGAAGACAAAGTGTCTTCAGAGCTTGGTTTGATTTTGAATAACCAAATAGCATATGGACTTTGGTTTACCAATTCTGGGCTGGCATCTACGCTTTCATTTAATGCCGCGATTTCACCGCTTACTGGTGCGTGAATGTCGCTCGCCGCTTTTACAGATTCAATAACGGCGATGGCTTCACCCTGCGTTACTTGCTGGCCAAGCTTGGGCGCCTGAAAAAACATTACGTCGCCTAACGCTTCTTGAGCGTGGTTGCTAATTCCGACCCACACCAAGCCATCATCCTCTGGATCAGCCCACTCATGAGTTTCAGCGAATTTAAATGTATCTTCGGTATTCATTGTTTATCCTTTAGATCCATTTTATTCGCAGTCCCATAAACTATGGGCTAACAAGTTATTCATTTTTCCGCCTTTTAAATATGCCAATTAAATTAGGAATAGTACCCGTTACCCCTTTTGAGCAAAATTGCTCGATTTTGGTTTGTCAGGAAACAGGTGATGCCGCTGTAGTGGATCCAGGCGGAGATATTGAAAAGATATTGGATGGCGTAAAACAAATGGGCGGCAAGGTAAAAAAGATTTTGCTGACGCATGGCCACCTAGATCATTGCGCTGCCGCCAAAGACTTATCAGATCAGCTTGGGGTGCCTATTGAGGGGCCACAAGAGGACGAGCGTTTTTGGATTGATCAGTTGCCCGAGCAAACCGTTCGTTTTGGATTTGGACATGCCAAAGTATTTGAACCAAATCGTTGGCTTAATGATGGCGATCATGTGCAAGTCGGCAATGTAGATCTTGAAGTATTTCATTGCCCTGGGCATACACCGGGACACGTGATTTTTTATGACAAAGAAGATCGCCTGGCAATTGTTGGCGATGTGTTATTCGCAGGCTCTATTGGTAGAACAGATTTTCCGCGGGGTAACCATGCGGATTTAATTCATGCGATTAAAACAAAATTGTGGCCCTTGGGCGATGATGTGCAGTTTGTGCCGGGACATGGACCTATGTCGACGTTTGGCAACGAGCGCAAAACAAATCCTTATGTGGGCGATAAGGCTTAGCAATCACGATGATTGCAGGTACCGCTACGGCTAATTAGGTTTTTGCTGAACCAGTGCGGTGCGTGCGGTTGTATAAGCAGCTAGCGCAAATCCAACGTTGCTTGCGATTGCTAGTAGGAATCCATGTTCCACCTTCAAGACGTTTTTCGCGACTGCAAGAAGAGCAAAATTTCAGGCTCTGTGAAGAATCTTGTGCGGCAGCTGGAGTCGATGTAGTCATGGGCAATCCGGGTAAGGCAAATCTTTATACAAAGAGCTATTTTACCCGTTTTGTCCCGCTGGTACTGGGGATAGAACCACTCTGACGGAGTCCGCCGTCTTGTTCCCATCAAAATCCAACCAAGCCTTGTTTTGGAAATCGTAAAGCTTGCACTTGCGCGCAGTATCGAAATACCATTCCCAAGAGAACTTTTGGATAAAAATACGCTCTGGAAGGATGGTTTCGAGGGTTTTTTGAGCCTCTGGGAGGCGGTATAGGGGCACGCTCATATCCACGTGATGGGCGGTGTGCTCCATGATGTGGTGCATTAAAGAGCCCCAAATCCAGCTAAAAGTTAAATGCACAGTAGTTGAAACAAAAGGTTGGGCGCGCAACCATTCCGATTTTTTGTCATACCAAGAAACTGATGGGTGGGTATGGTGAACGTAGACCACAAACCCAATCATGCCGTTCCAAAATAAAAATGGGATAGCAAAACCGGTAAGAAGGCCAATCCAAATTGATTGGTTAGTGGCGATCGCACCAGCAATCAAACAACCAATCCAAACAATTGCAAACGCAGTCACGAGCAAATTGTCTTTTAAGAAAATAGGGCGATCACCAGGTTTGTTTTTTGCATTTGGGAAGTACTCGCGTCTCCACCAAATTTCAATTAAGTAATAAAAAACAGGACCCCAGCCACTACGGTAAAGGCGCTCTAGAGCCTTACGCCATGTGGGCAAGGCGTCATATTCTTCTTTTGAAAGCGGAGCCCAAACAAAGTCAAAGCCCTTTAAATTAGTTTGTCCGTGATGCACAACATTGTGACCAACATCCCACAGGCTGTAGGGTGTGAGTGAAGGCAAGAATGCAATACGTCCAAGCACTTTGTTTAGCTCGCGGTTTGGGGTGAAGCTTTGATGACATGCATCATGACCCAAAATAAAAATGCGGCCAGTTACAAAACCAGCTATTAATCCAAAGACAATTTTTAGTAAAACGTTTTCAATAAATACGGTTCCGGCAATGCAGCCGAGCCACAAGAGTGAATCAATCAGCAGCAACATAATTGCGCGGGCTGTTTCACCTTGGGCCATTGGGATAAGCCAGCTCCGAATAATTTTGCGGTGCGGCAATGGCGCCTCAGGTGGCAAGGGATTTGTCAGGGATGGCTCTGAAAGGGCTGAATTTAAATGTGTAGACACGATAAGAATCAATAAGTTAGACCCAAATTTTAGCGGTTTTCATGATTTTACGCATGATGTAAGTCAAAAACCCCTTGTGTTTTGGCGCGCCCGGCAGGAATCGAACCTGCGACCCTTGGCTTCGGAGGCCAATACTCTATCCACTGAGCTACGGGCGCCCATAAAAACTGGATACCCCGTTATTGTAAGTGCCTATACCCCTACTCTCTAGTTATAATCACCGCAAAACAACCCTAAACCCGTCAAACGATAAATTCTTATGAGCAACGAGCACGGAAATCTGATTAAGTCCCCAAAACAACTCATCATCATGGTGTTTGCAAGCTTTTTTGTGCCCTTGATCATTATTTTGTTGTTGATGGTGTTCGTTAACAACGGCAAGCGCGGCGAGTCTACAGCGACGACCGAGCAATTGATTAAGCCAGTAGCTCAACTCAATTTCAAAGATGCTAGCGGCCCTAAAGAATTGCAAACTGGCGAGCAAGTTTACAAAGCGGTTTGCTCTTCGTGCCATGCAACCGGCGCTGCCGGCGCTCCAAAATTTGGCGACGCTGGAGCTTGGGCACCACGTATTGCAAAGGGCTATGATTCATTGATGACTTCTGTACTTAAAGGCAAGGGCGCAATGCCAGCACGTGGCGGATCAAGTCCTGCCGACGTTAGCGATTATGAGTTAGGTCGCGCAGTTGTTTATATGGCCAATGCATCTGGTGGAAAATTGCCAGAACCAAAGGCACCTGCGGCTAAGTAATTTACGAAATAATTTCTTAGATCTGTATTTTTAAAAGCTGGCTATATGCCAGCTTTTATTTTTCGTGCTCTTCTGCCTTTGCATCTAGGGCAACTTGATAAGCATCTTTTTTGTTAAGGCCTAAGGTTTGCGACAGCACGGTAGCAATTTCTTTGCTGCCCAGATATGGGGTTAATGCACGCGCCCAACGATTAAGAGAATCAATGTCTGGAGCCTCATCAGGATTGCCTTTGCGGCCTGCAACAAGAATGACAAATTCGCCTTTTAGATGCTCGGCATCTTCAAGCCATTCTGGAAGTTCTTGTGCTTGCATTGAAACAAGTTGCTCAAATTTTTTTGTGAGCTCTCGGCAGATCAGAAGAGACCGATCTTTTTCCAAGGACTTTGCAAGCAAGAGTAGCGTTTCTCGAATATGGTGTGGCGATTCGAAAAAAATGCTCACTTTTTTACTATTGATGATGTCTTGCAGACAGGCTTCACGATCTTTGGTTTTATGTGGCCAAAAACCCAAGAATTGAAAGCGCCCTTCCGAGTTCAGCATGACTGAACCCGATGCTGATATTGCGCAAGATACTGAACTTACACCAGGAACCGGAATAACACGGTAGCCAGCAATCTGAACTTGCTCCACTAAGCGAGCTCCTGGGTCAGAGATTCCGGGGGTGCCAGCATCAGAGATGTAAGCCCAGCGTTCATGATTTGAAAGATGCTGAATAACAGTTTGAGCACCACTAAGCTCGTTGTGATCATGAAGTGCAATGCACTTTTTATGAATGCCAAACTGGCGCAAAAGAGCTGCGCTATGCCTCGTATCTTCGCAAGCGATCCCATCAACAGAATTGAGAATATGTAGGGCGCGCAACGTGATATCACCCATATTCCCTATGGGTGTTGCAACCATGTACAAAGCCCCAGATGGCAAGTCTTGTTGTTTTAAAAAATCGAATGAGGCAAATTCCATGGATTTATTGTCTGCCGAAGATGGATCAATAACAAGAGAATACGTTGTTTTGAGTTAAGCTGATGACATCTAAATTGAGCGTTACCTTGGCGCATAATATTGCTATGAACAAAGATACGATTGAACGTTTGCGCCAGCGCGCATCCCAGCATTTTTTAGATAGCATTGCTGTCAAGCAAGAGGCGGAAAAAACACTTCCAGATGCAGTTGCTCAAGGTGTACTGGCCATGGCGCAGTGTTTGCAGTCGGGCGGCAAAGTGATGGCTTGTGGCAATGGCGGCTCAGCTGCTGATGCCCAGCATTTTGCTGCAGAGCTGATTGGTCGATTTGAGCGTGAGCGCCAAGAATTGGCCGCGATTGCTTTAACCACTGACAGCTCAATTCTGACTGCAGTTGGTAATGACTACAGTTACGACGAAGTATTTAGCAAACAAGTGCGAGGTCTTGGCAAGAAAGGCGATGTTTTGTTGGCTATTTCTACTTCTGGAAACTCTAAGAACGTTGTCAAGGCAATTGAAGCAGCGAAAAAGATTGGCATCAAAATTATCGCGCTTACTGGAAACGGTGGTGGAAAGATTGCGACTCTTTTGGATAAAGATGACATACATTTATGCGCTCCTTCAACGCGTACGGCTCGCATTCAGGAGACTCATTTAGTCCTGCTGCATGGTTTATGTGATGGCGTTGATCACGTGTTGTTAGATTAATTTTTTTACATCGATACAAAGTACCTTTATGCAAACACAATTTATTAGCAAATCTTTGATTGCGGCTTTGCTTATTACCCAACTTTCCGCATGTGGAGTATTGGTGGTTGGTGGGGTTGCAGCTGGAGCCAGCGTCATGGCTGATCGTCGTACGCCAGGCGTACAAGCGATTGATAATGGAATTGAGATGCAAGCAAATGCAGCGCTGTCGAAAAAATTTGGAGATAACGCGCACATTAACGTGACTTCATTTAATCAGAAGGTATTGTTAACTGGCGAGGCAAAAGATGCGGACATCAAAGGTGAGGCCGATGCTTACATAAAAGCAATGAAGAATGCTCGCACAGTGTTTAACGAAATTGTTATTGGCCCTAACAGCACATACACTGCTCGCGCCAATGATTCTTATCTCGAATCAAAAATAAAAACGCAAATGATCTTTACAGATAAGCTTCCATCAAACTCTATGTCTATAGTGGCCGAAGGAACAAGCGTATATCTGATGGGAATCTTGACTCAAAATGAGGCGGATCTTGCGAAGAAAGTGGCCAGCAATACCAATGGCGTGAAAGATGTTTATGTTTACTTTGACATCATTTCTGACGCAGAAAAAAATCGCCTAGAGAAACAAGGCAAGGCTGATGAATCACAACCAAGCAGTCCGCCAAAGTTCCAATAAATCTTTAGCAGTCCTGTGATGTTGCAAAAATATGCGCCCGTAAAAATAGTTTTTATTTTTACGGCGCTTTTTTTCTTTGCAACAAAAGCATATAGCAATAGTGATGATCAAAAAGCATTTGCGCTTGCAAAACAAAATGCTTGCTTAGGTTGTCATGCGGTTGACAAAAAAATTGTTGGGCCTAGTTTTCAAGCGGTCGCACAAAAATATCAACATGATCAAAACGCGACAACGTTTTTAAAAAACAAAATTACTAAAGGCGGTGCAGGCTCATGGGGCGTAGTACCCATGCCTGCAAACGCGAAGCTAAGTGATGCTGATTTGTCTTTATTGGTGGGTTGGATTTTGCGTGGCGCACCAAACTAACCTTTGCGTTATTTATTAACGCGCGTGTTTTGGTTTTCCTAAAAACCACCACCATGCTTGATTGGCAAGTTTTAAATTTTCTTTTAAGGCGTAATCAAAGTCTGCCCACTGTTCATTTGCAGCTTCTTCAACAATCGTGCCTGGATTGGCTGGTGGCAGCGTGAGGTAAGCATCAGCATCGCCGTATGAATACTCAACTTTCATGCCAGCCTTTTGAGCTAAATGCATCATGGCTTTGTTGTTTGCAAGACAGTGAACGTAAAGCGTTTGTATATTGCTATTACGTGAGTGCACCGCAGAGCGATTGAGCAATGCAGTGCCAAGCCCTTGTGCTCTGCCCTCTGGCAGCACAGAAACTCCAAATTCAGCGGCACGCGCTTGGCCTTTAATCTCTGGGAGATAGGCCAAGTGTGCCATACCAATCAGCTCCAGATCAGCATTGAATACACCAAAAACCGCATCTTGGTTGAAATCTAGGTGTTCAACGTAGTGATGAATGACTTCGTCGGGAGTCTGTGTGCCAAAACGTAAGCGACGGTCTTCATCGCCAAGCTTGAGCAGATGAGTGAGAATTGCGTCCCTGTGACCTGCATGTAATTCGCGTACAGGAACCACCTGCCCCACCATAAAAGGGTTGGAAGGTGAGTGATCGTTCGCTAATTTATTGTGCATAGCAACATATTAGCACTAATCAAGGAAAATTTCAGGGTTTTCCCTTAGCGTGTGGCTTACACGCAAATGCGGTTTTTGAAGCGCTACTCAATCGCCTGAGACTTCAAAAAACAGGCTAAAAATGCAGAAAATCTCAAAAAAGATTGAAATTTTTTTCGTGTTTTATGTGACTGATTTTATTGAGGTTTTTTAGAAAGTAAGAAAAATCTTCGCTTTTTTTAAGAAAAAGAGTGCAAAAGGTGTTGACAACCCTATTCGGGTATGTCATAGTCTCGCTTCTTCGCTGAATGTTTTTCAAAAAACGATTCAGCCCTCTTTAAAAATTAGTCAACCGATAATTGTGGGTACTAAGTGAAAGCATCCAGTCCTTCGGGACAGATGTAAATAAATAGTACTCATAGACAGTAAGATTTGGTTTTTTACCAAGTCGATTTCTTGAATGAGTGCGACGATCCGCAAGGATCACAGGAATTGAACTGAAGAGTTTGATCCTGGCTCAGATTGAACGCTGGCGGCATGCCTTACACATGCAAGTCGAACGGCAGCACGGGTGCTTGCACCTGGTGGCGAGTGGCGAACGGGTGAGTAATACATCGGAACGTACCTTATCGTGGGGGATAACGCAGCGAAAGCTGTGCTAATACCGCATACGCCCTGAGGGGGAAAGCGGGGGATCGCAAGACCTCGCGCGATTAGAGCGGCCGATGCCTGATTAGCTAGTTGGTGGGGTAAAAGCCCACCAAGGCGACGATCAGTAGCTGGTCTGAGAGGACGATCAGCCACACTGGGACTGAGACACGGCCCAGACTCCTACGGGAGGCAGCAGTGGGGAATTTTGGACAATGGGGGCAACCCTGATCCAGCAATGCCGCGTGAGTGAAGAAGGCCTTCGGGTTGTAAAGCTCTTTTGTCAGGGAAGAAACACCGGCTCTAACACAGTCCGGGAATGACGGTACCTGAAGAATAAGCACCGGCTAACTACGTGCCAGCAGCCGCGGTAATACGTAGGGTGCGAGCGTTAATCGGAATTACTGGGCGTAAAGCGTGCGCAGGCGGTTATACAAGACAGGCGTGAAATCCCCGGGCTTAACCTGGGAATGGCGCCTGTGACTGTATAGCTAGAGTGTGTCAGAGGGGGGTAGAATTCCACGTGTAGCAGTGAAATGCGTAGATATGTGGAGGAATACCAATGGCGAAGGCAGCCCCCTGGGATAACACTGACGCTCATGCACGAAAGCGTGGGGAGCAAACAGGATTAGATACCCTGGTAGTCCACGCCCTAAACGATGCTGACTAGTTGTTCGGGATTTACATCCTGAGTAACGTAGCTAACGCGTGAAGTCAGCCGCCTGGGGAGTACGGTCGCAAGATTAAAACTCAAAGGAATTGACGGGGACCCGCACAAGCGGTGGATGATGTGGATTAATTCGATGCAACGCGAAAAACCTTACCTACCCTTGACATGTCACTAACGAAGTAGAGATACATTAGGTGCTCGTAAGAGAAAGTGAACACAGGTGCTGCATGGCTGTCGTCAGCTCGTGTCGTGAGATGTTGGGTTAAGTCCCGCAACGAGCGCAACCCTTGTCTTTAGTTGCTACGCAAGAGCACTCTAAAGAGACTGCCGGTGACAAACCGGAGGAAGGTGGGGATGACGTCAAGTCCTCATGGCCCTTATGGGTAGGGCTTCACACGTCATACAATGGTGCATACAGAGGGTTGCCAACCCGCGAGGGGGAGCTAATCTCAGAAAATGCATCGTAGTCCGGATCGTAGTCTGCAACTCGACTACGTGAAGCTGGAATCGCTAGTAATCGCGGATCAGAATGTCGCGGTGAATACGTTCCCGGGTCTTGTACACACCGCCCGTCATACCATGGGAGTGGGTTTTGCCAGAAGCCGTTAGCCTAACCGCAAGGAGGGCGACTGCCACGGCAGGGTTCATGACTGGGGTAAAGTCGTAACAAGGTAGCCGTATCGGAAGGTGCGGCTGGATCACCTCCTTTCTAGAGAAAAGATGCTGGAGCTATAGTGCCCACACTTATCGGTTGACAATAATAGCCACGGGTCTGTAGCTCAGCTGGTTAGAGCACTGTGTTGATAACGCAGGGGTCGTAGGTTCAAGTCCTACCAGACCCACCAATCAGTAGTGATATGGTCTTAGTGGACGTTGGGGGATTAGCTCAGCTGGGAGAGCACCTGCTTTGCAAGCAGGGGGTCGTCGGTTCGATCCCGTCATCCTCCACCAACTCTTAAATGTCAAAACTAAGCAATTAGTAAATTGTTTAGTTTTGCCATTTATGGCTGTTCTTTAAAAATTTGAGTAAGCAAAGTGTCAAACGTATCTTTGAGAGTGCGTTTGACAATGTAATAAGGGTAAAGATTGAATCATCAATCAGTAATATCAAACGAGTTTTACAAAGTTCTTAACAAGTACTTACAGTTTGGATTACGGCAAACATGTCAGAAGTAGAAGTAAAACCTGTAACAGGTGCTAGCAATGGTGCTCGTTATAGGATCAAGTGAATAAGTGCACATGATGGATGCCTTGGCGATTACAGGCGACGAAAGACGTTATAACCTGCGATAAGCCCCGGGGAGCTGGTAAATAAGCTTTGATCCGGGGATCTCTGAATGGGGAAACCCACCACTTTTGTGGTATCCACACCTGAATACATAGGGTGTGTGAAGCGAACCTCGTGAACTGAAACATCTAAGTAGCGAGAGGAAAAGACATCAACCGAGATTCCCAAAGTAGTGGCGAGCGAAATGGGAAGAGCCTTCTAGTGATAGCTCAGTAATTAACAGAATGGAATGGAAAGTCCAACAATAAAGGGTGATAGTCCCGTATGTGAAAATTATTGAGTGGTACTAGGCTAGAGACAAGTAGGGCGGGACACGTGAAATCCTGTCTGAATATGGGGGGACCATCCTCCAAGGCTAAATACTCGTAATCGACCGATAGTGAACAAGTACCGTGAGGGAAAGGCGAAAAGAACCCCGGGAGGGGAGTGAAATAGATCCTGAAATTGTGTGCATACAAACAGTAGGAGCCTCGTAAGGGGTGACTGCGTACCTTTTGTATAATGGGTCAGCGACTTACATTCAGTAGCAAGCTTAACCGAATAGGGAAGGCGTAGCGAAAGCGAGTCCGAATAGGGCGCTAGTTGCTGGGTGTAGACCCGAAACCAGTTGATCTATCCATGGCCAGGTTGAAGGTGCGGTAACACGTACTGGAGGACCGAACCCACTAACGTTGAAAAGTTAGGGGATGAGCTGTGGATAGGGGTGAAAGGCTAAACAAAACTGGAAATAGCTGGTTCTCTCCGAAAACTATTTAGGTAGTGCCTCGTGTATCACCGTAGGGGGTAGAGCACTGTCATGGTAGTGGGGTCCATTGCGGATTACTGCGCCATAGCAAACTCCGAATACCTACGAGTGCGAGCACGGGAGACAGACATCGGGTGCTAACGTCCGGTGTCAAGAGGGAAACAACCCAGACCGCCAGCTAAGGTCCCTAATATATGCTAAGTGGGAAACGAAGTGGGAAGGCTAAAACAGTCAGGAGGTTGGCTTAGAAGCAGCCATCCTTTAAAGAAAGCGTAATAGCTCACTGATCGAGTCGTCCTGCGCGGAAGATGTAACGGGGCTAAGCATATAACCGAAGCTGCGGATCACAGCAATGTGATGGTAGGAGAGCGTTCTGTAAGCCTGTGAAGGTGTCTTGTAAAGGATGCTGGAGGTATCAGAAGTGCGAATGCTGACATGAGTAGCGATAAAGGGGGTGAAAAGCCCCCTCGCCGTAAGCCCAAGGTTTCCTGTTCAACGTTCATCGGAACAGGGTGAGTCGGCCCCTAAGGCGAGGCAGAGATGCGTAGCTGATGGGAACAAGGTTAATATTCCTTGACCATTGTTAGATGCGATGGGGGGACGGATCGCGGAAAGTTGTCCGGGTGTTGGATGTCCCGGTTCTTGCGTTGGAGATGGCTATTAGGTAAATCCGGTAGCGTAATTCAAGGGCGTGAGACGAGCGAATTTATTCGCGAAGCAATTGGAAGTGGTTCCAAGAAAAGCCTCTAAGCTTCAGTCTAACAAGACCGTACCGCAAACCGACACAGGTGGGCGAGATGAGTATTCTAAGGCGCTTGAGAGAACTCAGGAGAAGGAACTCGGCAAATTTGTACCGTAACTTCGGGATAAGGTACGCCCTGGTAGTTTGAACCTGTACAAGGGGAGGACGAAAGGGTTGCAATAAAAAGGTGGCTGCGACTGTTTAATAAAAACACAGCACTCTGCAAACACGAAAGTGGACGTATAGGGTGTGACGCCTGCCCGGTGCTGGAAGATTAAATGATGGGGTGCAAGCTCTTGATTGAAGTCCCAGTAAACGGCGGCCGTAACTATAACGGTCCTAAGGTAGCGAAATTCCTTGTCGGGTAAGTTCCGACCTGCACGAATGGCGTAACGATGGCCACACTGTCTCCTCCTGAGACTCAGCGAAGTTGAAATGTTTGTGATGATGCAATCTACCCGTGGCTAGACGGAAAGACCCCATGAACCTTTACTGTAGCTTTGCATTGGACTTTGAACCGGTCTGTGTAGGATAGGTGGGAGGCGTTGATATCAGGATGCTAGTTCTGATGGAGCCGTCCTTGAAATACCACCCTGATTTGTTTGAGGTTCTAACCTTGGCCCGTTATCCGGGTCGGGAACAGTGCATGGTAGGCAGTTTGACTGGGGCGGTCTCCTCCCAAAGTGTAACGGAGGAGTACGAAGGTACGCTTGGTACGGTCGGACATCGTACCTAAAGTGCAATGGCAAAAGCGTGCTTAACTGCGAGACCGACAAGTCGAGCAGGTGCGAAAGCAGGTCATAGTGATCCGGTGGTTCTGTATGGAAGGGCCATCGCTCAACGGATAAAAGGTACTCTGGGGATAACAGGCTGATACCGCCCAAGAGTTCATATCGACGGCGGTGTTTGGCACCTCGATGTCGGCTCATCTCATCCTGGGGCTGTAGCCGGTCCCAAGGGTATGGCTGTTCGCCATTTAAAGAGGTACGTGAGCTGGGTTTAAAACGTCGTGAGACAGTTTGGTCCCTATCTGCCATGGGCGTTGGAGATTTGACGGGGGCTGCTCCTAGTACGAGAGGACCGGAGTGGACGTACCGCTGGTGTACCTGTTGTTTCGCCAGAAGCATCGCAGGGTAGCTATGTACGGAAGAGATAACCGCTGAAAGCATCTAAGCGGGAAACTTGCCTGAAGATGAGATCTCCCGTAGGTTTAACCTACATAAAGGGTCGTTGAAGACCACAACGTTGATAGGTCGGGTGTGGAAGCGCAGTAATGCGTTAAGCTAACCGATACTAATTGCCCGTTAGGCTTGATCCTATAACCAGCACTATTGTGTTGGATGTTTGCCAGATTTAATCTGCATCCTTACTACATGCTTACTCAAATGGAGTTGTTGATTTATCAGCAACTCAACCCTCTACGCCCGGTGACCATAGCGAATTGGAACCACTCCTTCCCATCTCGAACAGGACAGTGAAACGATTCTACGCCGATGATAGTGCGGATTACCCGTGTGAAAGTAGGTAACTGCCGGGCACCAAAGCGACGCCCAGACCCCTTTAGGTCTGGGCGTTTTTACTTGTGCAAAGCGTTTAGAGAGATTGACAGAAACTCCATTTGGAGTCAGAATATTGGGTTCGCGGAGGGGTGTCCGAGCGGCTAAAGGAGGCAGACTGTAAATCTGTTGGCTACGCCTACGTAGGTTCGAATCCTACCCCCTCCACCAGATGTGCGGGATTAGTTTAATGGTAAAACAGCAGATTTCCAATCTTCGGTCAAGAGTTCGATTCTCTTATCCCGCTCCAGTATTAGTAGCAAAAAGAAAGGCCCATGTGGCTCAGTGGTAGAGCACTCCCTTGGTAAGGGAGAGGTCGGCAGTTCGATCCTGCCCATGGGCACCAGGCTTAGTTTTTATTAATTGTGTATTTCGTGTTTTGGTTTTTAAGAGTTAACTAAAGGCAGACAAAAATGGCAAAAGAAAAGTTCGAGCGGACAAAACCGCACGTAAACGTAGGCACCATCGGTCACGTTGACCACGGTAAAACCACATTGACAGCAGCAATCGCAACCGTGCTCTCAAAGGCATTCGGTGGCGAAGCTAAAGCATACGATCAGATCGATGCTGCTCCAGAAGAAAAAGCCCGTGGTATTACGATTAACACAGCACACGTTGAGTATGAAACTGCTGGTCGTCACTATGCACACGTTGACTGCCCAGGACACGCTGACTACGTTAAGAACATGATTACTGGTGCTGCGCAGATGGACGGCGCAATCTTGGTTTGCTCTGCTGCAGACGGCCCAATGCCACAAACTCGTGAGCACATCCTCTTGGCACGTCAGGTTGGCGTTCCATACATCGTGGTGTTCCTTAACAAGTGCGACATGGTTGACGATGCTGAATTGTTAGAGCTCGTTGAAATGGAAGTACGTGAACTTCTGTCTAAGTATGACTTCCCAGGTGATGACACTCCAATCATCCGTGGTTCTGCTAAGTTGGCATTAGAAGGCGACGAAGGCCCATTGGGTAAAGAAGCCATCATGAAATTGGCTGAAGCATTAGATACATACATCCCAACTCCAGAGCGTGCTGTTGACGGTGCGTTCTTGATGCCAGTAGAAGACGTGTTCTCAATCTCTGGTCGCGGTACTGTAGTAACCGGTCGTATTGAGCGCGGCATCATCAAGGTTGGCGAAGAGATTGAAATCGTTGGTATCAAACCAACTCTCAAGACCACTTGTACTGGTGTTGAAATGTTCCGTAAATTGCTCGACCAAGGTCAAGCAGGTGACAACGTTGGTATCTTGTTGCGCGGCACAAAACGTGAAGAAGTTGAGCGTGGCCAAGTATTGGCTAAGCCAGGTTCTATCACTCCACATACTCACTTTACCGCTGAGGTTTACATCTTGGGTAAAGATGAAGGTGGTCGTCATACTCCATTCTTTAACAACTATCGTCCACAGTTCTACTTCCGTACAACGGACGTAACAGGTTCAATCGAGTTGCCAAAAGACAAAGAGATGGTGATGCCTGGTGATAACGTCACCATTACCGTCAAACTCATCGCCCCAATCGCGATGGAAGAAGGTTTACGTTTTGCGATCCGTGAAGGTGGCCGTACTGTTGGCGCCGGCGTGGTTGCAAAGATTTTGGCTTAAGAAGTTTTTAGAAATAAAGGGGTGTAGCTCAATTGGCAGAGCGTTGGTCTCCAAAACCAAAGGTTGGGGGTTCGATGCCCTCCGCCCCTGCCACGATTTGAACTGAAAGCAATATGTCTCAACAAACTGCAAGTCATTCTGAAGAAAAAAGCAGCTGGGTCTCAGGCCTCGCTGCTTTAATCGTCGTTGCCGCGTTAGTGCTTTACTACACGCTTATCGACCAGTCTTTGTTGGTGCGCTTGGCTGTATTGTTTGGTGGCATTGCTGCTGCAGTCATGATCGTGGCAATTTCTCCTGATGGGCGTCGTTTTATCGCCTATGCAAAAGATTCTTGGTATGAAGTGAAAAAGGTTGTTTGGCCGACTCGTAAAGAGACGACTCAAATGACTCTAGTCGTATTTGGCTTTGTTCTGATCATGTCCTTGTTTTTGTGGATTGCAGACAAATTAATTGAATGGCTAGTTTTTTCAGTCCTTTTGGGCTGGAAGTGAGTAAGCAAAATGACTGATTCAGAAGTAGTCGCAAATTCTCAAGCTGCTGGTAATAAGCGTTGGTATGTCATTCATGCCTATTCCGGCATGGAAAAAAGCGTTAAAAAAGGCCTTGAGGAGCGTATTGCTCGTTCAGGTATGCCTGAGAAATTTGGCCGTATTTTGGTCCCATCAGAAGAGGTGGTTGAGGTGAAGTCTGGCTCTAAGTCTGTTACTGAGCGCCGCTTCTTCCCCGGCTACGTCTTAATTGAGATGGAAATGACCGACGAAAGCTGGCATTTGGTGAAAAACACGCCAAAAGTGACCGGTTTCGTGGGTGGTGTACGTAACCGCCCAAGCCCGATTTCAAACGCAGAAGTCACCAAAATCATGGATCAGATGCAGGCTGGGGTGGATAAACCTAAGCCTAAGACTCTATTTGAGGTGGGTGAGATGGTTCGCGTTAAAGAAGGTCCGTTTACAGACTTTAATGGCAACGTTGAAGAAGTGAACTATGAGAAGTCAAGATTGCGCGTTTCTGTTACAATTTTTGGCCGCGGTACCCCAGTTGAGCTGGAGTTCGGCCAAGTAGAAAAGATGTAAAAACAAGGACTTAGTCCTGTTTTGCAGTGCAGCAAAAGTAGTACAAGTCGTTTTAAGTGGTTATTTAGATTTTGTAATTAACCGAGGAGCAGAGCTAGAAAGCCAAAAACTAGCGAAGCGTTAACTCAACAGCGGTCTCTCCTAATGAGGATAGGCGCGCTTTAAGGAGCAACACATGGCAAAGAAGATTGTTGGCTTTATTAAGCTGCAGATTCCTGCAGGTAAAGCAAACCCATCACCACCCGTAGGTCCAGCATTGGGTCAACGCGGCCTCAACATTATGGAATTCTGTAAGGCGTTTAATGCTCAAACTCAGAGCATGGAACCTGGCCTGCCAATTCCAGTTGTGATTACAGCGTTCGCTGATAAGAGCTTCACATTCATCATGAAGACTCCTCCAGCAACCATCATGATTAAGAAGGCTGCGAAGATCGAAAAAGGATCACCACGTCCTCATACCGATAAGGTAGGAAAAATTACTCGTGCTCAAGCGGAAGAAATCGCTAAAGCAAAAATGCCAGATTTGACAGCGGCTGATATGGATGCAGCAGTTCGCACAATCGCTGGTAGCGCCCGTTCCATGGGCATCACTGTGGAAGGAGTCTAATCATGACTAAATTATCTAAGCGCGTAAAAGCAATTCAGTCCAAAGTAGATCGCAATAAGTTTTACCCATTAGAAGATGCGTTGAACCTCGTTAAAGAGTGTGCAACTGCTAAATTCGATGAGTCTATCGACGTTGCTGTTCAGTTGGGTATTGATGCCAAGAAATCTGACCAAGTTGTGCGTGGCGCGGTTGTGCTCCCAGCCGGTACAGGTAAGCATGTTCGTGTTGCTGTTTTTGCACAAGGCGAGAAGGCTGAACAGGCTAAAGCTGCCGGTGCAGAAATCGTTGGCATGGAAGATTTGGCTGAACAAATTAAAGGCGGCAAAATTGATTTTGATGTGTTGATCGCATCCCCAGACACAATGAAAATTGTTGGTACTTTAGGTCAAGTATTGGGCCCACGTGGTTTGATGCCAAATCCAAAAGTTGGAACAGTTACACCTGACGTTGCAACTGCAGTGAAAAATGCAAAAGCTGGTCAAGTACAGTTCCGCGTTGACAAAGCCGGTATCGTGCATGCAAGCATTGGCCGTCGTTCATTCGAGCCAGCTGCATTGAAATCGAACTTGCTCGCATTGCTTGAGGCTTTGAATAAAGCAAAACCTCCTGCATCTAAGGGAATTTATTTAAAGAAGGTTGCCGTAAGCAGCACCATGGGTGCAGGCGTGCGTGTAGACCAAGCATCGTTACAGGCGGCAGCTTAATTAGCCTGTAACAAAAAAGAACTTTGGGTCGACTCCCACTTTTTAAGTGAGAGTCGAACATCAAAGACCGTTGGTGAATTAGTTGCTAATAAAGAGTTAATTCTTAATTGTTACGAAAGTGGCGACCAGCGCAGATGGCGACCCTGAAAAGATTTTCACAAGAACCTTTGTGAACAAATGATCAGACGCTGGTGTGTAACCCCAACTGGAAACAGTTGGTTTTTATGGAGTTAAACCGTGCCTTTGAATGTACAAGACAAAAAAGCGATTGTTGCTGATGTCGGCGCTCAATTGGCTGGAGCCCAAACTGTCGTTCTCGCTGAATACCGTGGTATTCCAGTTGAGCAATTGACAAAGCTACGTGCTAACGCACGTGACCAAGGTGTATATCTTCGTGTTTTGAAGAACACATTGGCACGTCGTGCTGCGCAAGGCACCCAGTTTGAGCCTCTTGCTGATTCGATGGTTGGCCCCTTGATCTACGGCATTTCTGCTGATCCGATTGCTTCGGCAAAAGTATTGCAGAACTTTGCTAAGACTCAAGATTTGCTAGTGATTAAAGCTGGCCTATACAACGGTAAGTTGTTGGACGTTGCAGGCGTTAAAGCCCTCGCAACAATTCCAAGCCGTGAAGAGTTGTTATCAACGTTGTTGGGTGTGATGTTGGCCCCAGTATCTGCGATGGCTCGTGTATTGGGCGCAGTGGCTGCGCAAAAAGCAGCTGGAGCGCCTGCTCCAGTAGCAGAAGCGGCAGCCCCTGTAGAGGTAGCCCCAGTAGCAGAAGCTGCGCCAGCCGCAGAACCTGCAGCTGAACCAGCAGCCCCAGAAGCTACAGCAACAAACGAAACCCCTGCCGCTGAATAAGCGACAAATTAACTATTTAAGTATTAGGAGCTAAAAATGGCGATTACTAAAGAAGAAATCATTGAAGCAGTAGGTAGCATGTCCGTTATGGATTTGAACGACTTGGTTAAGGCGTTCGAAGAGAAATTTGGTGTTTCAGCTGCAGCGATGGCTGTTGCTGGTCCTGCAGGCGCTGGCGGTGGTGATGCTGGTGGTGCAGAGCAAACTGAATTCACAGTAAACCTCGTTGAAGCTGGCGCAAACAAAGTTTCAGTAATTAAAGCAGTTCGCGAAATTACTGGTCTCGGTTTGAAAGAAGCTAAAGATTTGGTTGACGGTGCACCTAAGCCAATCAAAGAAGGCGTTGATAAGAAGACTGCTGAAGAAGCCAAGAAGAAGCTTGAAGAAGCTGGCGCTAAGGCAGAACTCAAGTAATACAAACTCAGCTGGCGCCTCTCACAAAGGGGCGTTAGCCATGTTGGGTTTGACCTTTAGAGGTCAAACCCGATTTCATTTCTGATTGAAATCGGGTTTGCCTTCTGATACGACTGCAGAATGCAAGTTTGGTCGGACACTGGATCCAAGCGATGTAGTGTTGTCCGCCAGTGATTGGTAGTGGCCAATCGCCAAATCTTTGTACAGTCGCTGAATTCGGAGATGAAATGAACTATAGCTTCACCGAACGCAAGCGAGTCCGTAAAAGCTTTGCTAAGCGAGTAAATAACCATCAGGTTCCTTACCTGATCGCAACGCAGCTGGAGTCCTACGCTAAATTTTTACAGGCTGATAAGCCGGCTACTTCTCGTATTAACGAGGGATTACAAGCTGCGTTTACATCAGCATTCCCAATTGTGTCCAACAACGGTTATGCGCGTATGGAATACGTGTCATATCAGTTGTCACAGCCACCGTTTGACGTTAAAGAATGCCAACAACGTGGTTACACATATCACTCAGCCTTGCGCGCAAAAGTTCGCTTGATTATTTATGATCGCGAAGCGCCTACTAAGGTGAAAGAAGTAAAAGAGAGTGAAGTCTACATGGGTGAAATTCCACTCATGACAGAAAACGGCTCTTTCGTGATTAACGGCACTGAGCGCGTAATCGTTTCTCAGTTGCACCGTTCCCCAGGCGTGTTCTTTGAGCACGATAAGGGCAAAACTCATAGCTCAGGTAAGCTACTGTTCTCAGCACGTATCATTCCTTACCGTGGTTCATGGCTCGATTTCGAGTTTGATCCAAAAGATATTCTGTATTTCCGTGTTGACCGTCGTCGTAAGATGCCTGTCACCATTTTGCTCAAGGCAATTGGCTTAAACAACGAGCAGATTCTTGCAAACTTCTTCAACTTCGATCATTTCTCATTGACTGCCAATGGCGCATCAATGGAATTTGTTCCAGAGCGTTTGCGTGGCCAGCTGGCTAGCTTTGATGTGGTTGATAAGAATGGCGTTGTAGTCATTCAAAAAGACAAGCGTATCAACGCAAAACACATACGTGAACTCGAGGCTGCCAAGACAAAAACGATTGCGGTTCCAGATGATTACTTAGTAGGTCGTGTAGTTGCGCGGAATATCGTTGATCCAGATTCTGGTGAAATCTTGGCTTACGCTAACGATGAAATCACTGAAGAGTTGTTGGCAACATTGCGCGATGCTGGCATCAAGCAATTGGAAACCATCTACACCAACGATTTGGATTCTGGTGCGTACATTTCTCAGACATTGCGTACTGATGAAACTGCTGATCAAACAGCAGCGCGTATCGCTATCTACCGCATGATGCGTCCTGGTGAGCCTCCAACAGAAGATGCTGTTGAAGCCTTGTTCCAGCGCTTGTTCTACAGCGAAGACACTTACGATTTATCTCGTGTTGGCCGCATGAAGGTCAATAGCCGTCTTGGCCGTGCTGAGATGGAAGGCCCAATGGTCTTGTCGAATGAAGATATTCTCGACACCATTAAGTCCCTCGTAGATTTGCGTAACGGTAAAGGCGAAGTCGACGATATCGATCACTTAGGTAATCGTCGTGTACGTTGCGTTGGCGAGTTGGCTGAAAACCAATTCCGTGCTGGTTTATCACGTGTTGAGCGTGCGGTTAAAGAACGTCTCGGTCAGGCCGAAACAGAAAACCTCATGCCGCATGACTTGATTAACAGCAAGCCAATCTCTTCCGCGATTCGTGAATTCTTCGGTTCTTCACAGTTGTCCCAGTTTATGGACCAAACCAACCCACTCTCAGAGATCACGCACAAGCGTCGTATTTCTGCATTGGGACCTGGTGGTTTGACACGCGAGCGCGCTGGTTTCGAAGTGCGCGACGTGCATCCAACCCACTACGGACGTGTTTGCCCAATTGAAACTCCAGAAGGACCAAACATTGGTTTGATCAACTCACTCGCGTTATTTGCGCGTTTGAATGAGCATGGCTTCCTCGAGACTCCATACCGCAAGGTTTCCAATAGCAAGGTAAGCGATGAAGTGGTTTACCTCTCTGCGATTGAAGAAGCAAAGTATGTGATTGCTCAGGCAAATGCGACGATCGACAAAAACGGTAAGTTGGCTGACGAATTAGTTTCTGCTCGTCAAGCTGGTGAAACCATGATGGTTAGCCCAGAGCGCATCGATTTCATCGACGTTGCTCCTAGCCAGATCGTTTCTGCTGCGGCTTCACTTGTTCCATTCTTAGAGCACGATGATGCGAACCGTGCGTTGATGGGTGCGAACATGCAACGTCAAGCGGTTCCTTGCTTGCGTCCAGATAAGCCATTGGTTGGTACAGGTTTGGAGCGTATTGTTGCGGTTGACTCCGGCACGGTTGTGTTGGCGGCGCGTGGCGGTATTGTGGATTATGTTGATGCGAACCGTGTTGTGATTCGTGTGAACGATGATGAAACCGCTGCTGGTGAAGTTGGTGTGGATATTTATAACCTCATCAAGTACACCCGTTCAAACCAAAATACCAATATCAACCAGCGTCCAATCGTTCAGGTTGGTGATCGTGTAGCCCGCGGTGACGTGGTTGCTGACGGTGCATCTACCGATTTGGGCGAATTGGCTTTGGGTCAAAACATGACTGTGGCATTTATGCCATGGAATGGTTACAACTTCGAAGATTCGATCTTGATCTCTGAGAAGGTTGTTGCTGATGATCGCTATACCTCTATTCATATTGAAGAGTTGTCAGTAGTTGCTCGTGACACCAAGTTAGGTTCAGAAGAAATTACACGCGATATCTCCAATTTGGCAGAGTCACAGCTCTCCCGTTTGGATGAGAGCGGTATTGTGTACATCGGTGCTGAAGTAGAAGCTGGTGACGTACTTGTTGGTAAGGTCACTCCAAAGGGCGAGACTACTCTCACTCCTGAAGAGAAGTTACTGCGTGCGATCTTCGGCGAAAAAGCATCTGATGTTAAAGATACTTCTTTGCGCGTTCCTTCCGGAATGGTTGGTACCGTTATCGATGTTCAAGTCTTCACCCGTGAAGGTATTGAGCGCGATGCTCGTGCGCAGTCGATCATTCAAGAAGAACTGCAACGTTATCGTTTGGACTTGAATGACCAGTTGCGTATTGTTGAAGGCGATGCCTTTATGCGTCTAGAAAAGCTGTTGGTTGGCAAAGTTGCTAACGGCGGCCCTAAGAAATTAGCTAAAGGCACCAAGATCGACAAGGATTACCTTGCTGATTTGGATAAATACCATTGGTTTGATATTCGTCCAGCAGATGATGAAGTTGCTTCACAAGTTGAAGCGATCAAGTCTTCTATCGAAGCGAAACGTAAGCAGTTTGATGAGGCGTTCGAAGAGAAGCGCACCAAGCTTACCCAGGGCGATGATTTACAGCCTGGCGTAACGAAGATGGTTAAGGTTTACTTGGCCGTTAAGCGTCGCTTACAGCCTGGTGACAAGATGGCCGGTCGTCACGGTAACAAAGGTGTGGTCTCTAAGATTGCCCCTGCGGAAGACATGCCATTTATGGCCGACGGACGCCCTGTTGATATCGTCTTGAACCCATTAGGTGTTCCTTCCCGTATGAACGTTGGCCAGATTTTGGAAACCCACTTAGGTTGGGCTGCCCAAGGTATTGGTAAACGTATCGATGAAATGGTTCGTCAACAAGCTAAGCAAGCTGAACTGCGTAAGTTCTTCAAGCAGCTTTACAACGAAACTGGTCGTCAAGAAGACATCGACAATTTCACTGATGAGCAAATCAACGCATTGGCTGAGAACTTACGCCAAGGCTTGCCATTTGCAACTCCAGTGTTTGACGGTGCTACTGAGGCTGAAATTGGTCGCATGCTTGAATTGGCATACCCAGAAGAGGTTGCTAAGTCATTGCAGATGACTCCATCACGCCAGCAAATGGTTCTGTTTGATGGCCGTACTGGTGATCAGTTTGAGCGTCCTGTAACTGTTGGCGTAATGCACGTCTTGAAACTCCACCACTTGGTAGATGACAAGATGCATGCACGTTCAACCGGACCTTACTCCTTAGTAACGCAGCAGCCATTGGGCGGTAAAGCTCAGTTTGGTGGTCAGCGCTTTGGTGAGATGGAAGTCTGGGCCCTCGAAGCATACGGTGCTTCATATGTCTTGCAAGAAATGCTGACAGTGAAGTCCGATGACGTCACAGGCCGAACCAAGGTTTATGAAAACATCGTCAAGGGCGAGCACACGATTGATGCTGGCATGCCCGAATCCTTCAACGTTCTCGTGAAAGAGATCCGTTCGTTAGGTATTGACATTGACATGGAGCGCAACTGATATGAAAGCATTGCTCGATTTATTTAAGCAAACGCAGGGTGATGAGCAGTTTGATGTCATCAAGATTGGCCTCGCATCCCCTGAGAAGATTCGCTCATGGTCTTTTGGTGAAGTACGCAAACCAGAAACCATCAACTACCGGACTTTTAAGCCCGAGCGTGATGGTTTGTTCTGCGCCAAGATTTTTGGACCAACTAAAGACTACGAGTGCTTATGCGGTAAGTACAAGCGCTTAAAGTTCCGTGGCGTTATCTGTGAGAAGTGTGGTGTTGAAGTTACTCTCGCTAAGGTGCGTCGTGAGCGCATGGGCCACATTGAGTTGGCAGCCCCTGTCGCGCATATTTGGTTCTTAAAGTCCCTGCCATCCCGTTTGGGCATGGTTCTCGATATGACATTGCGTGA
Organism: Polynucleobacter sp. MWH-UH25E; assembly: GCF_018687095.1. Classification (NCBI taxonomy): domain Bacteria; kingdom Pseudomonadati; phylum Pseudomonadota; class Betaproteobacteria; order Burkholderiales; family Burkholderiaceae; genus Polynucleobacter; species Polynucleobacter sp. MWH-UH25E. The sequence goes on from NZ_CP061286.1 coordinate 49,078, forward strand.
TATTGAGCGTGTTCTTTACTTTGAAGCATATGTAGTGGTAGATCCTGGCATGACTCCTGAAGGCGCGATGAAGCGCGGTCAGATCATGTCTGAAGATGAGTACATTGCTAAGACCGAAGAATATGGTGACGGTGCGTTTACTGCCATCATGGGCGCGGAAGGTATTCGTGAACTCTTGCGCTCGATTGATATCGATCGCGAAGTAGAGACGATTCGTGCTGAATTAAAAGCAACTGGTAGCGATGCCAAGATCAAGAAATACGCTAAGCGCTTAAAAGTGCTTGAGGCGTTCCAAAGCTCAGGTATTAAGCCTGACTGGATGATCATGGAAGTATTGCCAGTATTGCCGCCAGAATTGCGCCCATTGGTGCCATTGGATGGCGGTCGCTTTGCTACTTCTGATTTGAACGACCTCTATCGTCGTGTAATTAACCGTAACAATCGTTTGAAGCGTTTGTTGGAATTGCGCGCACCAGAGATCATCGTGCGTAACGAAAAACGGATGTTGCAAGAAGCCGTTGACTCATTGCTCGACAACGGTCGTCGCGGTAAGGCTATGACAGGCGCTAACAAGCGTCCTCTCAAGTCCTTGGCTGAGATGATTAAAGGTAAGAGCGGTCGTTTCCGTCAAAACTTGCTCGGTAAACGTGTTGACTACTCCGGTCGTTCAGTGATCGTGGTTGGCCCTACATTGAAATTGCATCAGTGCGGCTTACCAAAATTGATGGCGCTCGAGCTGTTCAAGCCATTCATTTTCAACAAGCTTGAGACTTTGGGAATTGCAACCACGATTAAGGCTGCGAAGAAAGAAGTTGAGAGTCAAACTCCAATCGTTTGGGACATTCTCGAAGAAGTAATTCGTGAACATCCAATCATGTTGAACCGTGCTCCTACATTGCACCGTCTTGGCATTCAGGCTTTCGAGCCAATGTTGATTGAAGGCAAGGCAATCCAATTGCACCCATTAGTCTGCGCGGCATTTAACGCGGACTTTGACGGTGACCAAATGGCGGTTCACGTTCCTTTGTCGCTCGAAGCACAAATGGAAGCACGTACATTGATGTTGGCTTCGAACAACGTATTGTTCCCAGCTAACGGCGAGCCATCTATCGTTCCTTCACAGGACGTGGTGTTGGGTCTGTACTACGCTACGCGAGACAAGATCAACGGCAAAGGCGAAGGTATGGTTTTTGCCAACATTACTGAAGTAGTACGCGCATACGAAGCAGGTCAAGTTGAATTGGCCTCTCGTGTTGCTGTGCGTATTACTGAGTATGAAGTGGTGGATAAGAAGGCAGAAGGCGATGCGCGTTTTGCTGAGAAGACCAAGATCTATCAAACGTCAGTTGGCCGTGCAATCCTCTCAGAGATTTTGCCTAAGGGTATGTCTTTTGAGGAAATCAACAAGCCTTTGAAGAAAAAAGAAATCTCACGCTTGATCAACACTTCATTCCGCAAGTGTGGTCTGCGCGAGACTGTCATTTTTGCTGACCGTTTGTTGCAGTCCGGTTTCCGCTTGGCTACTAAAGCTGGTATCTCGATTGCCATCGATGATATGTTGATTCCAACTTCTAAAGAGCGCATCATTACTGAAGCGTCTACCAAGGTTAAGGAATACGACAAGCAGTTCATGTCAGGCCTCGTAACCAATCAAGAGCGTTATAACAACGTGGTTGATATTTGGGGTGCTGCAGGTGATCAAGTTGGTAAGGCCATGATGGACGAGCTTTCACACGTTGATGTGCTCGACCGTAACGGTAAAACTGCTCGCCAAGAATCCTTTAACTCCATCTACATGATGGCGGACTCTGGTGCGCGTGGATCTGCTGCACAGATTCGTCAATTGGCTGGTATGCGTGGATTGATGGCTAAGCCAGACGGTTCCATTATTGAAACCCCAATTACTGCGAACTTCCGTGAAGGTTTGAATGTGTTGCAGTACTTCATTTCAACTCACGGTGCTCGTAAAGGTCTAGCTGATACTGCGTTGAAGACAGCGAACTCCGGTTACTTAACACGTCGTTTATGTGACGTTACCCAAGATCTCGTGGTAATCGAAGAAGATTGCGGCGCATCTACTGGTGTAACTATGAAGGCGCTTGTTGAGGGCGGCGAAATCATTGAAGCATTGCGTGATCGTATTTTGGGTCGCGTATGCATTGGCGACATCGTTCACCCTGATACACAAGAAGTGATTGTTCCTAACGACACATTGCTTGACGAAGATCACGTTGATCAAATCGTTGCATTGGGTATCGATGAAGTTAAGGTTCGTACAGTTCTTTCTTGCCAAACTCGTTATGGTTTGTGCGCGAAGTGCTACGGACGTGACTTAGGTCGCGGTGGTTTGGTCAACGTTGGCGAGGCAGTTGGTGTGATTGCCGCTCAGTCCATCGGAGAGCCAGGCACACAGTTGACCATGCGCACCTTCCACATCGGTGGTGCTGCATCACGTGCTTTAGTTGCAAGCAATATTGAAGCTAAATCGAATGGTTCCTTGAAGTTCTCCGGCACGATGCGTGTTGTGAAGAATGCGAAGGGCGAGCAGATTGTGATTTCACGTTCTGGTGAAGCCTTGATCGTTGATGACAACGGTCGTGAGCGCGAGCGTCATAAAGTGCCTTACGGTGCAACTCTCTTGTTAAAAGAAGGCGCAGCAGTCAAGGCAGGCGCAAGCTTGGCGACCTGGGATCCATTAACACGTCCGATTATTTCTGAGTATGCTGGTATTGCACGCTTTGACAACGTTGAAGAAGGCGTAACTGTTGCTAAGCAGGTTGACGAAGTTACTGGCCTTTCCACTTTGGTGGTCATTGACGGTAAGCGTCGTTCTGCGGCAAGCAAAGGCGTTCGCCCAGTGATCAACTTAGTTGATGACAAGGGCAATGACGTGATGATCGCTGGTACTGATCACCCAGTAAACATTGGCCTCCAAGTGGGCGCTTTGATTACTGTTAAAGATGGTCAGAAGGTTGAAGTCGGTGAAGTATTGGCTCGTATTCCAATCGAATCCCAGAAGACTCGCGACATTACCGGTGGTTTGCCACGCGTTGCTGAACTCTTTGAAGCGCGTTCACCAAAAGATGCTGCTGTATTGGCAAAAGTGACTGGAACTGTTTCCTTCGGTAAAGAAACCAAAGGTAAGCAACGTTTGGTCATTACCGATATGGATGGCGAAGCTAATGAATTCTTGATTCCAAAAGAGAAGCAAGTTCTTGTTCACGACGGTCAAGTGGTGAACAAGGGCGAGATGATTGTGGAAGGCCCTGCCGATCCACATGACATCTTGACTCTCAAAGGTATTGAAGAGTTGGCGATTTACATCGTTGATGAAGTGCAGGACGTTTATCGTCTCCAGGGCGTGAAGATTAATGACAAGCACATTGAAGTTATCGTGCGTCAGATGTTGCGTCGTGTTCAGGTAACTGATCCAGGCGACACCACATTCATCCCAGGTGAGCAAGTAGAGCGTTCTAAGCTCTATGACGAGAATGACCGCGTCATCGCCGAAGGTAAGCGCCCAGCTTCATTCGATAACGTATTGCTTGGTATTACTAAAGCATCGTTGTCGACAGACAGCTTCATTTCAGCGGCTTCTTTCCAAGAAACCACCCGCGTATTGACCGAAGCCGCAATTATGGGCAAGACCGATACACTCCGTGGCCTCAAGGAAAACGTCATTATTGGTCGTCTGATCCCTGCTGGTACCGGCTTGTCTTATCGCCGCGCTCGCAAGGTCAGAGAGCAATTCGAGCGTGATCGCGCTCAAATGATTGCTGCCGAGGAAGAAGCAATGGCTAGCGCCCCTGTGGAAATAGAGGCCGAAGTCATCGCTCCTACTGGGGAGGCTGATCCGAGCTAATTTGGTAATTCTGGCCACAAATGGCCAGTTTTCCCCCATTTAGGTTGACGGGGAAGGCTGGCCAAGCTAGAATGCTGAGTTCTACTGATTCAGAAGAGGGTCTTTTTGACCTAGAAATTCTCTAAGTCATTGATTTTCTTGAAGAAAGCAACAAAGAAGTACTAACCGAGCTATTTTTATGCCAACAATTAATCAACTATTACGCAAGCCAAGAACAAGGCTTACCGTTAAAAGCAAGAGCCCTGCGCTGCAAAACAGCCCGCAGCGCCGTGGTGTATGTACCCGTGTGTACACAACCACTCCTAAAAAGCCTAACTCTGCGCTTCGTAAAGTAGCCAAAGTTCGCTTGACCAATGGTTTTGAAGTGATTTCATACATTGGTGGTGAAGGCCACAACCTCCAGGAACACTCTGTAGTGTTGATCCGTGGTGGTCGTGTAAAGGACTTGCCAGGTGTGCGTTACCACATCGTTCGCGGTTCTTTGGACTTGCAAGGTGTTAAAGATCGTAAGCAAGCACGTTCTAAATACGGTGCTAAGCGCGCTAAGAAAGCTGCTTAATTTTTAATTAAGCAGTTGTAGTTGCAGTAAGTCACTTTTGTCAGACTTAAAAGGCAAGTAAGTGGCTGTTCCGTTTAAGAATTTTCTTAAATAGTAGAGCAGCCGGAGCGGGTAGTTCATGTGAACTGCCCCTAACTGAACTGAAGGAGTAGTTATGCCACGTCGTCGTGAAGTTCCCAAACGGGAAATTTTGCCGGACCCAAAATTCGGTAATGTAGAAGTAGCTAAATTCATGAACGTCCTCATGTTGGACGGCAAGAAATCGGTTGCAGAGCGCATTGTTTACGGTGCCTTTGATCACATCGAGAAAAAAGCAAACAAAGAACCCCTCGAAATTTTTTCAACAGCCATGGGCAACGTTAAGCCAATGGTTGAGGTGAAGAGCCGCCGCGTTGGTGGTGCTAACTATCAAGTTCCTGTTGAAGTTCGTCCATCACGTCGTTCCGCTTTGGCAATGCGCTGGTTGCGTGAAGCCGCTAAGAAGCGTGGCGAAAAATCGATGGCTCAACGTTTGGCCAACGAATTATTAGAGGCTGCTGAAGGTCGTGGCGGCGCAATGAAGAAGCGTGAAGAAGTTCACCGTATGGCAGAAGCTAACAAGGCTTTCTCACATTTCCGCTTCTAATCGAATAGTTAAGAAAAGGCATAAACAGTGGCACGCAAAACCCCCATTGATCGATATCGCAATATTGGTATCTCTGCGCACATTGACGCAGGTAAAACAACTACTACTGAACGCGTTCTGTTCTACACCGGTGTTAATCACAAGATTGGTGAAGTGCATGATGGCGCAGCTACCATGGACTGGATGGAGCAAGAGCAAGAGCGTGGCATCACGATTACTTCTGCTGCAACCACAGCCTTCTGGAAAGGCATGGCAGGTAATTATCAAGAGCACCGTATCAACATTATTGATACCCCAGGACACGTAGACTTCACTATTGAGGTTGAGCGTTCCATGCGTGTTCTCGATGGCGCTTGCATGGTGTATTGCGCGGTAGGTGGAGTTCAGCCACAGTCTGAAACAGTTTGGCGTCAAGCAAATAAGTATGGTGTTCCACGTTTAGCATTCGTAAACAAGATGGACCGTACAGGCGCGAACTTCTTCAAAGTGTATGAACAGATGAAGGCTCGCTTGAAAGCGAATCCAATCTTGATCCAAATTCCAATTGGTGCTGAAGAAAATTTCCAAGGCGTTGTAGATTTGGTAAAGATGAAAGCAATCGTTTGGGATGATGCTTCACAAGGAACTAAATTCACTTACGAAGACATTCCTGCTGAATTGCAAGCCAGCGCTGAAGAATGGCGCGAGAAGATGGTTGAAGCAGCTGCCGAAAGTTCAGAAGAGCTGATGGACAAGTATCTCGGTGGCGAAGAATTAAGCGAAGAAGAAATTAAGAAGGCGCTTCGTACTCGTACGATCGCTGGCGAAATCGTGCCAATGCTTTGCGGAACTGCCTTTAAGAACAAAGGTGTTCAGGCGATGTTGGATGCCGTGATCGATTACATGCCATCACCAGTAGATATTCCTCCAGTTAAGGGCGAGTTGGAAGACGGCACTGAGACAGAGCGTAAAGCTGATGACAATGAGAAATTCTCAGCATTAGCATTCAAGATCATGACTGACCCATTCGTTGGCCAGCTCATCTTCTTCCGCGTGTATTCAGGTGTGATCAATTCAGGCGACACAATCTATAACCCAATTAAGGGTAAGAAAGAACGCATTGGTCGTTTGTTGCAGATGCATGCTAACCAGCGTGAAGAGATTAAAGAAGTTCGAGCAGGTGACATCGCCGCTGCGGTTGGTTTGAAAGATGCAACAACAGGCGAAACATTGTGTGACCCAGATAACATCGTGATCTTGGAGCGCATGGAGTTCCCTGAGCCAGTGATTTCTCAGGCAGTTGAGCCTAAGACAAAAGCAGACCAAGAGAAAATGGGTCTTGCATTGAACCGCTTGGCTCAAGAAGATCCTTCATTCCGCGTGAAGACTGACGAAGAATCAGGTCAAACAATTATTTCCGGTATGGGCGAGCTCCACTTGGAAATCTTGGTAGATCGTATGAAGCGTGAGTTCGGCGTAGAGGCAACTGTTGGTAAGCCACAGGTTGCATATCGTGAAACTATTCGTAAGACATGCGACGAAATCGAAGGCAAGTTCGTTAAGCAGTCTGGTGGTCGCGGTCAGTACGGTCACGTTGTATTGAAGCTTGAGCCACAAGAACCAGGCAAAGGCTTCGAATTCGTTGACGCTATTAAGGGCGGTGTAGTTCCTCGTGAATACATCCCTGCAGTAGAAAAAGGCATTATTGAAACATTGAACTCTGGTGTATTGGCTGGCTATCCAGTGGTTGACATCAAAGCAACCCTGTTCTTCGGTTCATACCATGACGTTGACTCCAATGAAAACGCATTTAAGATGGCGGGCTCTATGGCGTTCAAGGATGGTATGCGTAAAGCAGCTCCAGTATTGCTTGAGCCAATGATGGCAGTTGAAGTTGAAACTCCAGAAGATTTCATGGGTAACGTGATGGGTGACCTTTCTTCACGTCGCGGCATTATGCAAGGTATGGATGACATTCCTGGCGGCGGCAAGATTGTTCGTGCAGAAGTTCCTCTCGCAGAGATGTTTGGTTACTCCACTGGCTTGCGTTCTTTGACGCAAGGTCGTGCAACCTACACCATGGAATTTAAGCATTACGCAGAAGCACCTAAGAACGTAGCAGAAGCAGTTATGGCTGCTAAAGCGAAGTAATTTATTTACATTAATTTTGATATTGACTAGCTAAGAAGGCAGACAAAAATGGCAAAAGAAAAGTTCGAGCGGACAAAACCGCACGTAAACGTAGGCACCATCGGTCACGTTGACCACGGTAAAACCACATTGACAGCAGCAATCGCAACCGTGCTCTCAAAGGCATTCGGTGGCGAAGCTAAAGCATACGATCAGATCGATGCTGCTCCAGAAGAAAAAGCCCGTGGTATTACGATTAACACAGCACACGTTGAGTATGAAACTGCTGGTCGTCACTATGCACACGTTGACTGCCCAGGACACGCTGACTACGTTAAGAACATGATTACTGGTGCTGCGCAGATGGACGGCGCAATCTTGGTTTGCTCTGCTGCAGACGGCCCAATGCCACAAACTCGTGAGCACATCCTCTTGGCACGTCAGGTTGGCGTTCCATACATCGTGGTGTTCCTTAACAAGTGCGACATGGTTGACGATGCTGAATTGTTAGAGCTCGTTGAAATGGAAGTACGTGAACTTCTGTCTAAGTATGACTTCCCAGGTGATGACACTCCAATCATCCGTGGTTCTGCTAAGTTGGCATTAGAAGGCGACGAAGGCCCATTGGGTAAAGAAGCCATCATGAAATTGGCTGAAGCATTAGATACATACATCCCAACTCCAGAGCGTGCTGTTGACGGTGCGTTCTTGATGCCAGTAGAAGACGTGTTCTCAATCTCTGGTCGCGGTACTGTAGTAACCGGTCGTATTGAGCGCGGCATCATCAAGGTTGGCGAAGAGATTGAAATCGTTGGTATCAAACCAACTCTCAAGACCACTTGTACTGGTGTTGAAATGTTCCGTAAATTGCTCGACCAAGGTCAAGCAGGTGACAACGTTGGTATCTTGTTGCGCGGCACAAAACGTGAAGAAGTTGAGCGTGGCCAAGTATTGGCTAAGCCAGGTTCTATCACTCCACATACTCACTTTACCGCTGAGGTTTACATCTTGGGTAAAGATGAAGGTGGTCGTCATACTCCATTCTTTAACAACTATCGTCCACAGTTCTACTTCCGTACAACGGACGTAACAGGTTCAATCGAGTTGCCAAAAGACAAAGAGATGGTGATGCCTGGTGATAACGTCACCATTACCGTCAAACTCATCGCCCCAATCGCGATGGAAGAAGGTTTACGTTTTGCGATCCGTGAAGGTGGCCGTACTGTTGGCGCCGGCGTGGTTGCAAAGATTTTGGCTTAAGAAGTAGGTATTACTAGTAACAATATTTAGCGGTTTGCTAACCGGTGACATCAGTGCTGCTGATGTCACCGTGCTCTTTAGATGTATAACGTGGCAGCACCACACCGCTCTTTGGAATTAATATGCAAAACCAAAAAATTCGTATTCGTCTTAAAGCGTTTGATTACCGTTTAATCGACCAGTCCGCAGCTGAAATCGTTGATACAGCTAAGCGCACTGGTGCAGTTGTTAAGGGTCCAGTACCTTTGCCAACCCGTATTGAGCGTTTTGATATCTTGCGTTCACCACACGTAAACAAGACATCTCGTGATCAGTTAGAGATCCGTACCCATCTGCGTTTGATGGATATTGTTGATCCTACCGAGAAAACTGTAGATGCTTTGATGAAATTAGACCTCCCAGCAGGTGTGGACGTCGAAATTAAGCTGCAATAATTTGTTGTTTCCAGTCTCGGCACTTGCCAAGACTGGGTTTTCGGGATAGAATCTAAGGCTCTGCTGAGTCAAATTTGGCAGATTTTGTGGTTTTATTAGCATTAAAAACGTTGTAAGTTATTGATTTAGAAGTACTTTTACTTGTAAATCACTTAAATTAATTTTGCCGACCAATCGAAGTCGGCGTGGAGCATGAATATGAGCTTAGGCTTAATCGGCCGCAAGGTCGGCATGACCCGTCTATTTACGGACGAAGGGGAAGCGATTCCTGTCACCGTAATTGACGTGAGCGACAACAGAATCGCTCAAATCAAGACCCAGGCAACTGATGGCTATGACGCTATCCAGTTGGCACATGGCACACGTAGAGCTACTCGCGTTACCAAATCAATGGCTGGTCACTTTGCTAAAGCAGGTGTAATGGCTGGTAATGCACTCAACGAATTCCAATTAGATGCAGCAAAAATCGCAGAAATGACACCGGGACAAGTAATTCCTGCTGACGCTGCATTTACTGCTGGTCAAAAAGTGGATGTGCAAGGCGTAACAATCGGTAAAGGTTACGCAGGTACCATCAAGCGTTATCACTTCGCTTCTGGTCGCGCATCTCACGGTAACTCTAGATCACACAACGTACCAGGTTCTATTGGTATGGCACAAGATCCAGGTCGTGTTTTCCCAGGTAAGCGCATGACTGGCCACCTTGGTGACGTTACACGTACCGTACAAAATTTAGTCATCGCACGCATTGATGCAGAACGCAATCTCATCATGGTTAAAGGCGCTATTCCAGGTGCCCCAGGCGGTAAAGTTATTGTTACTCCAGCGGTTAAAACACCGTTGAAGAAGAAATAAGGAGAGCGAATATGGAACTTAAGCTTCTCCAGGACAACGGTACTTTAGGTGCAGGCGTACAAGCTTCACCAGAAGTATTCGAGCGTGAATATAACGAAGCATTGGTACACCAAGTTGTAGTGGCTTACCAAGCAAATGCACGTAGCGGTAATCGTGCACAAAAAGACCGTGAGCAAGTTAAGCACACAACCAAAAAGCCTTGGCGTCAAAAGGGCACTGGACGTGCACGCGCTGGTATGAGCTCCTCACCGCTGTGGCGTGGAGGTGGTCGTATATTCCCGAATTCTCCAGAAGAGAATTTCAGCCAAAAAGTAAACAAGAAAATGTACCGCGCTGGTATGAGATCCATTTTGTCTCAGTTGGCTCGCGAAGGTCGTTTGAATGTGGTTGATCAATTTAATCTTGACGCTCCAAAGACCAAAGTTTTAGCTGAAAAAGTAAAAGCAATGGGCTTAGATTCAGTCTTGATCATCGTTGATCAAGTTAGTGAGAATTTGTACTTGGCATCACGTAACTTGCATAAAGTTGCCGTGGTTGAGCCACAGCACGCTGATCCATTAGCTTTGGTTCAATACAAAAAAGTATTGGTAAGCAAAGCAGCGATCGCAAAAATTGAGGAGTTGCTGAAATGAGCCAAGTCCGTAAAAACGATCACAACCTGATGAAGGTTCTGCTTGGTCCTGTTATCTCTGAGAAAGCCACTATGGTTGCAGAGAAAAACGAACAAGTAGTTTTCCAAGTAGCTCGCGACGCAAATAAGAGCGATGTGAAGCAAGCAGTTGAATTGCTCTTTAAGGTGCAAGTTGACTCAGTTCAAATCGTGAATCAAAAAGGTAAGCCTAAGCGCTATGGCCGTTTTGAAGGTCGTCGTGACCACACCAAGAAGGCCTATGTGAATTTGAAGCCAGGTCAAGAAATTAACTTTGAAGCGGAGGCGAATTAATCATGCCTTTGATGAAAACTAAACCGACCTCACCAGGTCGTCGCTCAATGGTCAAGGTGGTCAATCCTGACCTCCATAAAGGTAAGCCTTTTGCACCATTGTTAGAGCCACAGTTTCAAAAAGCGGGTCGTAACAACAACGGCCACATCACTACTCGTCATAAAGGTGGTGGTCATAAGCATCACTATCGTGTTGTTGACTTTAAGCGCAACGACAAAGATGGTATTCCAGCAAAAGTTGAGCGCTTGGAATACGATCCAAACCGCAGTGCAAATATTGCATTGATTGTGTTTGCTGATGGTGAGCGTCGCTACATTCCAGCTGCTAAAGGTATGACTGTTGGTCAGGCAATCATGAATGGCTCTGAAGCGCCAATCAAGTCTGGTAACAATTTGCCAATTCGTAACATTCCAGTTGGTAGCACTATTCACTGCGTAGAAATTCTTCCAGGTAAAGGTGCGCAGGTTGCACGTTCTGCTGGTGGTTCAGCAGTATTGTTGGCACGTGAGGGTGTTTACGCTCAAGTACGTTTGCGCTCTGGTGAAGTTCGCCGTGTTCTGATTGAGTGCCGCGCCACTATTGGTGAAGTTGGTAACGAAGAACACAGCTTGCGTCAAATTGGTAAAGCAGGTGCAAATCGCTGGCGTGGTATTCGCCCAACCGTTCGCGGTGTGGCAATGAACCCAGTAGATCACCCACACGGTGGTGGTGAAGGTAGAACTGGCGAAGGCCGTGTACCTGTATCTCCATGGGGCACTCCAACCAAAGGTTATCGCACACGTCGCAATAAGCGTACAACTTCGATGATCGTTCAACGTCGTCAAAAACGTTAAGCGATAAGGATAAATAGATATGACACGTTCAGCTAAAAAAGGCCCATTCTGCGACGCCAGCTTAGTAAAAAAAGTTGAAGTTGCACAAGCCAACAAGGACAAAAAGCCGATCAAAACTTGGTCACGCCGTTCAACAATCCTCCCAGACTTCATTGGTCTGACGATTGCTGTACATAACGGTCGTCAACACGTTCCGGTTTATGTATCAGAAAACATGGTGGGTCATAAGTTAGGCGAGTTCGCCTTGACCCGTACTTTCAAAGGTCACGCTGCTGACAAGAAAGTAACGAAGAAGTAAGGGGATGATGATGGAAGTTAAAGCTATTCACAAGGGTGCCCGCATTTCTGCGCAAAAGACACGTTTGGTCGCTGACCAAATCCGTGGTTTGCCAATTGCTCGCGCATTAAACATTTTGAACTTCAGCCCCAAAAAAGCTGCCTTCATTGTGAAAAAAGTAGTTGAGTCAGCGATTGCAAATGCTGAACACAATAAAGGTGCTGATATTGATGAGCTCAAGGTATCAGCGGTCATCGTTGATAAGGCAACATCCTTGAAGCGCTTCACAGCGCGCGCTAAGGGTCGTGGCAATCAAATTGAAAAACAAACTTGTCACATTAGCGTGACCTTGAGTAACTAAGGAAAAATATGGGCCAAAAGATTAACCCTACCGGATTCCGACTCGCGGTAACGAAGAATTGGACATCACGTTGGTATGCAAACAATACTGACTTCGCAAAAATGCTCAAAGAGGACGTAGATGTCCGTGGCTATTTGAAGAAGAAGTTAAAGAATGCATCTGTTAGCAAGGTTGTGATTGAGCGTCCTGCGAAGAACGCACGCATCACTATCTATAGCTCACGTCCTGGCGTTGTGATTGGTAAGAAGGGCGAAGATATTGAAGTTCTCCGTCGCGAATTACAAAAGCGTATGGGCGTTCCAGTTCACGTGAACATCGAAGAAATTCGTAAGCCTGAAGTTGACGCACAATTAATTGCTGACTCTATTACTCAACAGTTAGAGAAGCGCATTATGTTCCGTCGTGCGATGAAGCGCGCTATGCAAAACGCAATGCGTCTTGGCGCACAAGGCATCAAGATCATGTCTTCTGGTCGCTTGAATGGTGCAGAGATTGCACGTCGCGAATGGTACCGTGAAGGCCGCGTTCCACTTCATACATTGAAGGCTGATATTGATTACGCAACATCAGAAGCTGAAACTACATACGGCATCATCGGTGTAAAAGTTTGGGTTTACAAAGGCGACACATTGGGTCGCGGTGCAGAAGCTCAAGTAGCTGCTCCAGCTGCTGAACCAGCTGCAGAAGAAAAGAAAACTCGTCGTGCTCCAAGCAAAACAGCTGCTCGTAAGCCAGCTGCTGGTGCTGACAAGCCATTAGTTGCTGCTAAGCCAGCAGTAAAGCGCGTGCGTAAGGTTGAAACACCTGCCGCTGATGCGCAGAAGTCAGGAGAGTAAGCATGCTACAACCAAAGCGTCGCAAGTATCGTAAGGAACAAAAAGGCCGTAACACTGGCGTGGCAACACGCGGTAGTTCTGTAGCCTTTGGTGACTTTGGATTGAAGGCCGTTGGTCGTGGACGTTTAACTGCTCGTCAAATCGAGTCAGCACGTCGCGCAATGACCCGTCACATTAAACGTGGTGGCCGTATTTGGATTCGTATTTTCCCAGATAAGCCAATTTCACAAAAACCTGCTGAAGTGCGTATGGGTAACGGTAAAGGTAACCCAGAGTACTACGTAGCTGAAATTCAACCAGGCAAAGTGCTTTACGAGATGGATGGTGTGGATGAGCAATTGGCGCGTGAAGCTTTTAAGCTTGCCGCAGCTAAGTTGCCTTTACAGACTACCTTCGTGATTCGCCACTTAGGTTGATCGGGATAGAGATTATGAAAAATAAAGAATTAGCAGCGAAAGATCTGACTGCCTTGAACGCAGAATTGACAGAGCTCTTAAAGACCAACTTTAAGCTCCGTATGCAAAAGGGTACTCAGCAACTGACCAATACCAGCCAATTGGGTAAAACGAAGCGTGATATTGCTCGCGTGAAGACGTTTATTGCTCAAAAGACTGCTCAGAAATAAGGAAAAAGGGATATGACAGAATTATCTAAACCCTTGCGCCGTACCCTCGTGGGTCGCGTTGTTAGCGATAAAATGCAAAAAACTGTGACCGTGTTGGTTGAGCGTCAAGTGAAGCATCCGGTGATTGGTAAGTACGTTGGCCAGTCCAAAAAATACCACGCTCATGACGAGGCAGGCACATACAAGATGGGTGATACCGTTGAAATTGCTGAATCCAAGCCAATTTCACGCACTAAATCTTGGGTTGTGACCCGTTTGGTTCAGGCTTCAAAGGGTATTTAAGGCTTTTTATAGGGTTTTGGAGAAGTTTCTTCCCAAAACCTTGTTTTTCGTAGTAGAATAGAAGGCTTCTCTGGTTTTATTGGAGAAGCAGTGTTTTTCATTAATTCCGGGTTTTAGCTTTCGTTAAAGCCCATAGACGGAACCAAGACTGTTTGCCTTTGGCTAATAAGTTGGGGATTAGAAATGATACAAACCGAAAGTAGATTGCAGGTTGCCGATAACACAGGCGCCAGTGAAGTTTTGTGCATCAAAGTATTGGGCGGCTCTAAGCGTCGTTACGCCAGTATTGGTGATGTAATTAAAGTCACTGTGAAGTCAGCTGCTCCGCGCGGCCGTGTAAAAAAAGGTGATATTTATAACGCTGTTGTTGTTAGAACAGCTAAGGGTGTTCGCCGTCCAGACGGTTCATTGATTAAGTTTGATGACAACGCTGCGGTATTGCTCAACGCTAAGTTAGAGCCAATTGGCACACGTATCTTTGGACCTGTCACACGCGAATTGCGTACTGAGAAGTTCATGAAGATCGTTTCTCTTGCCCCCGAAGTAATTTAAGAGGCTGACATGAATAAGATTCGTAAAGGTGATTCCGTCGTTCTATTGACTGGCCGCGATAAAGGCAAGCAAGGAACTGTTACGGCTGTTCTCGATGACAAACTCGTTATCGAAGGCGTAAATGTTTACAAGAAGAGTGTTAAACCTAATCCAGCAGCTGGTGTTACCGGCGGCTTGATTGATAAGACTATGCCCGTTCACATTTCTAATGTGGCTTTGGTTGACGGTAACGGCAAACCATCACGTGTTGGTATCAAACTCGTTGATGGCAAAAAGCAGCGTTTCCTCAAAACCACTGGCGCAACATTGAGCGCATAAGGGGCGGAGAGAAATTATGAGCACACGTTTTCAAGAGCACTATCAAGCTAAAGTTGTTGCAGATTTGATCGCCAAGTTTGGATACAAGTCTGTAATGGAAGTTCCACGCATCACCAAGGTAACTCTCAATATGGGCTTGGGCGAAGCAGTGAACGATAAAAAAGTTATCGAAAATGCAGTTGGCGATTTAACTAAAGTTGCAGGCCAAAAGCCAGTTGTAACTAAAGCTAAAAAAGCGATTGCAGGTTTTAAAATTCGTCAGGGCTACCCAATTGGTGCCATGGTGACATTGCGTGGTCAACGCATGTACGAATTTTTAGATCGTTTTGTAACTGTTGCTTTGCCACGCGTACGCGACTTCCGCGGTATTTCTGGTAAAGCATTTGACGGCCGCGGTAACTACAACATCGGCGTTAAAGAACAGATTATTTTCCCTGAAATCGAATACGACAAGATTGATGCCCTCCGTGGTCTCAATATCAGTATTACGACGACTGCTAAGACCGACGAAGAAGCAAAAGCTTTGTTGGCGGCATTCAAATTCCCTTTCCGCAATTAAGAGGCTAACGTGGCAAAACTATCCCTAATTGAGCGCGAAAATAAGCGCGCAAAAACTGTAGAGAAGTACGCTGCTAAGCGTGCAGAACTCAAAGCGATCATTGCTGATCAATCACGCAGCGATGAAGAGCGCTATGAAGCGCGCTTGAAGCTACAGGCACTTCCACGTAATGCAAGCCCGATTCGTCAAAGAAATCGTTGTTCATTAACCGGTCGTCCACGTGGCACATTCCGTAAATTCGGTTTGGCTCGCGGCAAGATTCGTGAAATCGCCTTCCGTGGCGAAATCCCCGGTTTAACCAAGGCCAGCTGGTAAGCGGCGAAAGAATTAGGAGAACTCATGAGTATCAGCGATCCAATCGCCGACATGTTGACCCGGATCCGCAATGCGCAAGCAGTGCAGAAACCTTTGGTCACAATGCCGTCGTCAAAAGTTAAAGTAGCCATCGCAAAAGTATTGCAAGACGAAGGCTATATCGAGAGTTTTGAAATCAAAGGTGAAGCAGCTAAGCCAGTGCTCCACATCGATCTCAAATACTATGCAGGCCGTCCTGTTATCGAGCGTATCGACCGTGTATCAACACCAAGTCTACGCATCTATAAAGGCCGTCATGACATTCCAGAAGTAATGAATGGATTGGGCATTGCAATTATTTCAACCCCTCAAGGCGTAATGACAGACCGTAAAGCACGTGCAACAGGCGTGGGCGGCGAAGTTATTTGCTACGTAGCCTAAGGAGAGAAATATGTCCCGCGTAGGTAAATCACCAATTACAGTTCCGAAGGGCGCTGAAATCAGCATCAACGGTGCAAACATTACTGTTAAAGGCCCATTGGGTACATTGACACATAACCTGCATCCTTCTGTTGGTTTGAAACAAGAAGATGGTGTACTGACAGTTGTTTTGAATAACGACTCACCAGAAGCTGGTGCTCAGTCAGGTACAGCACGCGCATTGGTTAACAACATGGTTGTTGGCGTAACTACTGGCTTTGAGCGCAAGCTTAGCTTGGTAGGCGTTGGTTACCGTGCTCAAGCTCAAGGCGAAACATTGAAGTTGCAGCTGGGTTTTTCTCACGACATCATTTACAACCTGCCAAAGGGTGTGAAGGCTGAGACTCCATCGCAAACTGAAATCATTATCAAAGGCTCCAACAAGCAACAAGTTGGCCAGGTCGCAGCAGAAGTTCGCGCATACCGTTCACCAGAGCCATACAAAGGCAAGGGTGTTCGCTACGTGGATGAGGTTGTGCATCTGAAAGAAACTAAGAAGAAGTAAGCGAGATTAGAAAATGAATAAAGACGAATCTAGACAAAGACGCGCTCGGCAGACTCGTATTCGCATTGCCGAAGCTCAGGCAAATCGCTTAACAGTTATCCGTAGCAATTCGCATATTTCTGCACAGGTTTATAGCCCATGCGGAACCAAAGTTGTTGCAGCTGCTTCAACAATGGAAAAAGATTTGCGTCAAGCAATCAAAAACGGCGGTAACGCTGATGCGGCTAAACAAATCGGCAAGTTAGTTGCTGAGCGTGCTGTTAAGGCAGGCGTTGTGGATGTTGCTTTTGATCGCTCCGGTCACCGTTACCACGGCCGTATTAAGGCCTTAGCTGAAGCTGCGCGTGAAGCCGGCTTGAAGTTCTAATAGGTTTAGGAAAAAACATGGCAAAAATGCAAGCTAAGATGCAAAACGAAGAGCGTGATGATGGTCTTCGCGAGAAGATGATCGCTGTTAATCGTGTAACTAAAGTGGTTAAGGGTGGCCGTATTCTCGGCTTCGCTGCGCTCACAGTAGTTGGCGATGGCGATGGTCGTATCGGTATGGGTAAGGGCAAATCAAAAGAAGTTCCGGTTGCTGTTCAAAAGGCAATGGACGAAGCTCGTCGCAAGATGATCAAGGTGCCTTTGCGTAAAGGTACATTGCAGCATTCAGTGATTGGTCAACATGGCGCTTCACGCGTTTTGATCTCTCCAGCTAAAGATGGTACTGGCGTTATTGCTGGTGGCCCAATGCGCGCTATTTTTGATGTGATGGGTGTAACAAACGTTGTAGCAAAGTCTCTTGGCTCAACAAACCCTTACAACATGGTTCGCGCAACGATTGATGGTTTGAGCAAGATGAGTACTCCTGCTGAGATTGCTGCTAAGCGCGGTAAGTCAGTTGAAGAGATCCTCGGCTAAGACCCAATATTAGGAATCTACAAATGACAAAATCAAACTCCAAAGTCAAACTGCAATTAGTACGCAGCTTGATCGGTACACGCGAAAGCCACCGTGCAACGGTACGTGGTTTAGGTCTTGGTCGTATCAACTCAGTTTCCGAGTTGGAAGACACTCCAGCTGTTCGCGGCATGATTAATAAAGTTTCTTATCTAGTGAAAGTCATTGGCTAATAACTAGCTAGTAAATAGGCGAAGAATATGCAACTCAATACACTCAAACCCGCAGAAGGCTCTAAGAAGGCACGTCGTCGCGTAGGTCGCGGCATTGGCTCTGGTCTTGGTAAAACTGCTGGCCGTGGTCACAAAGGTCAAAAATCCCGTTCTGGTGGTTTCCACAAAGTTGGATTCGAAGGCGGTCAGATGCCTATGTATCGTCGCTTGCCAAAACGCGGCTTCGTATCTTTGACACGTCGTCATGTTGGACAAATCACATTGAATGACTTGGCAAAAATCAATTTGCCTGAAGTTGACCTCTTGGTTTTGAAAGCTCATGGTTTTGCTGGTGAGCAAATCAATGCAGTGAAAGTTATTAAAACTGGCGAACTCAAGATTGCTGTAACCCTCAAAGGCATCACAGCAACTGCTGGCGCTAAAGCAGCGATTGAAGCAGCTGGCGGCAAATTTGTTGAGTTGGCTTAATAGGTCTTTTTAGTAAATATGGCATTAGCACCTACCAATAGCGCTAGCACTGCTACAGCAGGAGGCAAGTTCGGCGACTTACGTCGTCGCTTGGTTTTCCTGGTGTTGGCTTTGCTCGTCTATCGTTTGGGCGCACATATTCCAGTTCCTGGTATTGATCCAGACCAATTGGCACAGCTATTTGCTGGTCAAAAAGATGGCATCTTAGGAATGTTTAACTTGTTCTCCGGTGGCGCTTTATCCCGCTTCACTGTTTTTGCCCTTGGAATCATGCCTTACATTTCTGCATCGATCATCATGCAGTTAATGACTATCGTATTACCTTCGTTGGAAGCATTGAAGAAAGAAGGTCAAGCTGGTCAACGCAAGATTACTCAGTACACCCGTTATGGCACCGTATTCTTGGCAACATTCCAAGCATTAGGAATTTCTGTTGCATTACAAGCTCAGCCAGGTTTGGTTATCAATCCAGGTTTGATGTTTGAATTAAATACGGTTGTTACTTTAGTTACTGGCACGATGTTCTTGATGTGGCTCGGTGAGCAAATTACAGAGCGCGGCTTAGGTAACGGTATCTCCATCATTATTTTTGGCGGTATTGTGTCTGGCTTGCCAAATGCATTAGCTAGTTTGTTAGAGCTAGTTCGTACCGGTTCAATGAATATTATTTCTGCTCTCTTGATCGTGGTGATCGTTGTAGCAGTGACTTATTTTGTAGTGTTTGTAGAGCGGGGTCAGCGCCGTATTTTGGTGAACTATGCTAAACGCCAAGTTGGGAACAAGATTTACGGCGGCCAATCTTCATACTTCCCGTTGAAGTTGAATATGGCAGGTGTTATCCCTCCAATTTTTGCTTCTTCCATTATTTTGTTCCCTGCAACTATTGCTGGCTGGTTCACATCAGGCGAGCCAACCAATATGTTTAGCAGAATCATTAAGGATTTGGCTGCTACTTTGGCTCCAGGCCAACCCGTCTACACCATTTTGTATGCGGCAGCGATTATTTTCTTCTGTTTCTTCTATACCGCTTTGGTATTTAACAGCCGTGAAACTGCTGAGAATTTGAAGAAGAGCGGCGCTTTTGTTCCTGGTATTCGTCCTGGCGATCAAACAGCGCGTTATATCGATAAGATTTTGGTGCGCCTGACTTTGGCTGGTGCAATTTATATGGTTCTGGTTTGCTTGTTGCCAGAATTCTTGGTGTTGAAGTACAACGTGCCGTTCTATTTCGGCGGTACTTCATTGTTGATTATTGTGGTTGTTGCAATGGATTTCATGGCTCAAGTTCAGTCATTTGTCATGCAGCAGCAATATGGCTCTTTGATGAAAAAAGCTAACTTTAAGATGGGCGCTTAACTGAATGTCTAAAGACGATGTAATTCAGATGGCGGGAGAAGTTGTAGAGAATTTGCCGAACGCGATGTTTCGCGTAAAGCTAGAAAACGGACATGTGGTTTTAGGGCACATTTCTGGAAAGATGCGGATGCACTATATCCGTATTCTGCCTGGAGATAAGGTGACGGTGGAGATGACTCCTTACGACCTAACCCGCGCCAGAATCATTTTCCGTGCGAAGTAAAGATTAAGTAGTACCTATTTTTAAGAGGTGAGTTATGAAAGTTTTAGCATCCGTTAAGTGTATTTGCAGAAATTGCAAGATCATTAAGCGCAAACGCGTTGTGCGCGTGATCTGTTCTTCAGACGCACGTCATAAGCAGCGTCAAGGCTGATCTGGTTAATTAAGAGGAAATCTCATGGCACGTATCGCTGGGGTAAACATCCCAAATCATCAACATACTGTTATCGGTTTAACAGCAATTTTTGGCATTGGCACAACTCGTGCACATCAAATTTGCAAAACCACAGGTGTTGCAATTGACAAAAAAGTTAAAGATCTTACTGACGCTGACTTAGAAAAGTTACGTGATGAAGTAGGTAAGTTCATCACCGAGGGTGATCTTCGTCGTGAAGTAACTATGAGCATCAAGCGTTTGATGGACTTGGGTTGCTACCGTGGCGTTCGTCATCGTAAGGGCTTGCCTGTACGTGGTCAACGTACTAAGACAAATGCGCGCACTCGCAAGGGTCCACGTAAGTCTGGCATCGCACTGAAGAAATAATCAAGAAAGTTTATTGACATGGCACAACAAAAATCCGCTTCCGCCGCTGCACAGCGCGCTCGTAAGAAGGTTAAAAAGAACGTTGCTGACGGTATTGCGCACGTTCACGCTTCTTTCAACAACACCATCATTACGATCACTGATCGTCAAGGAAATGCGCTTTCATGGGCAACTTCTGGCGGCCAAGGCTTCAAAGGCTCACGTAAATCAACACCTTTTGCTGCTCAGGTAGCTGCGGAAGTTGCTGGCAAGGTAGCAATTGAATGTGGTATCAAGAACTTGGAAGTTCAGATCAAGGGCCCAGGCCCAGGTCGTGAATCAGCAGTTCGTGCATTGAACTCATTGGGTATCAAGATCACTGAGATTCAAGACGTAACTCCAGTTCCTCACAATGGTTGCCGCCCTCCTAAGCGTCGTCGTATTTAAGCTAGGAAGTTGGCAGTACAAGTTTTAGTAGTTTTTTATTAAAGCCCACTGTTCGCCTGATTTAAAGGGCGAACTCACCGCCGGTCGCAAGACTGCGGCAAAGAAAGGAAAACATCGTGGCACGTTACTTAGGCCCTAAGGCCAAATTAGCACGTCGGGAAGGTACCGACTTATTTTTAAAGAGCGCACGTCGCGCCCTGTCAGACAAGTGCAAGTTAGATACTAAGCCTGGTCAACATGGTCGTACATCTGGCTCAAGAACATCTGATTACGGCAACCAATTGCGTGAAAAGCAAAAGGTTAAGCGTATCTATGGCGTATTAGAGCGTCAATTCCGTCGTTACTTCGCAGAAGCTGAGCGTCGTAAAGGCAATACTGGTGAAACATTGCTCCAGTTACTAGAGTCACGTCTCGATAACGTGGTTTATCGCATGGGCTTTGGTTCAACACGCGCGGAAGCACGTCAGTTGGTTTCTCACGGCGCCATTATGTTGAATGGTAGCGCGGTGAACATTCCATCGATTCAGGTTAAACCTGGCGATGTTGTTGCAATTCGTGAAAAAGCGAAGAAGCAAGCTCGTATTACAGAATCACTCAATTTGGTTCAGCAAATGTCTGCAGTTACCTGGGTTTCAGTTGACGCAGCCAAGCTGGAGGGAACATTTAAGCAAGTGCCTGACCGCGAAGATATTAGCGGTGAAATTAATGAAAGTTTGATCGTCGAATTGTATTCACGTTAATTAGGCACTCTCAAGGAAAAAATATGCAAACAAATTTGCTCAAGCCAAAAATTATTTCTGTTGAAGCGCTTACCGCCAACCAAGCTAAGGTTGTTATGGAGCCGTTTGAGCGTGGCTATGGCCACACACTCGGCAATGCATTACGTCGCGTACTCTTGTCCTCGATGGTTGGTTATGCTCCAACTGAAGTAGCTATTGCAGGTGTAGTACATGAATATTCCACTTTAGATGGCGTGCAAGAAGATGTTGTAAATCTCTTGCTAAACCTCAAAGGCATCGTGTTTAAGTTGCAGTCACGTGACGAAGTCACTATCAATTTGCGTAAAGAAGGCCCTGGCGTCGTTACTGCTAAAGATATTGATTTACCACATGATGTGGAAATTATTAATCCTGATCATGTGATCGCTCACTTGTCTGCTGGTGGCAAGTTGGATATGCAGATCAAGGTTGAAAAAGGTCGTGGCTATGTTCCTGGTAACGTTCGTCAGTACAACGACGAAACTTCTAAGATTATTGGCCGCATCGTTTTAGATGCATCATTTAGCCCAGTTAGCCGCGTTAGCTATGCTGTTGAATCTGCTCGTGTTGAGCAACGTACCGACCTCGATCGTCTCGTAATGACTATCGAAACTAATGGTGTGTTGTCTCCTGAAGAGGCAATTCGTCAAGCTGCTAGTATCTTGGTTGACCAATTGGTTGTATTTGCGGCTCTTGAGAGCAGCGAAGTTTCTGGTGATCTGGCGCCAAGCCGCTCTTCAATGGTTGATCCAATGTTGATGCGCCCAGTAGATGATCTTGAGCTTACAGTTCGCTCTGCAAACTGCTTGAAGGCTGAGAACATTTACTACATCGGTGATTTGATCCAACGTACAGAGAATGAATTGTTGAAGACGCCTAATTTGGGCCGTAAGTCCTTGAATGAAATCAAAGACGTATTGGCTGCTCGTGGCTTAAGTCTCGGCATGAAACTCGAAAGCTGGCCTCCAGCTAACCTCGAGAAATAATTAGAAAGGAAGCATCATGCGTCACGGAAACGGCTTACGCAAACTAAATAGAACATCTTCACATCGCTTGGCGATGCTACGCAATATGTCCAATTCTCTTTTGGAGCATGAAGTGATTAAAACCACTCTGCCAAAAGCAAAAGAATTGCGCATGGTTGTTGAGCCTTTGATTACCTTGGGTAAAAAAGATAACTTAGCAAACCGCCGCTTGGCATTTAATCGCACTCGTGATCGCGATATCGTGACTAAGCTCTTTACAGAACTTGGCCCACGCTACGCAACACGTCCAGGTGGCTACCTTCGCATTTTGAAGTTTGGCTTCCGTCATGGCGACAATGCTCCAATGGCATTGGTTGAGTTAGTTGACCGCCCAGAAGTTGAAGAAACAGCAGCTGTAGCTGAAGAGGCTTAAGCCTTTAGTTGTGCGGTAATTCAGAAAGCCAGGCCTCGGTCTGGCTTTTTTCATTGATCGGTTTATAACTACGGTATGCCTCAAAACCTTCCCGAAATAGCCCAATCTAAGTCCAGTCAGCTGTTGGTGGTGGTAACCAGTCTTCCCAGTATGGAGGCAGCTCAAAGCCTTGCACGCGACCTTGTGGATCAAGAACTTGCTGCCTGTGTCCAACTGAGTGGTGGCATCCAATCGATTTATCGATGGGAGGGTAAAGTTTGCGAGGAATCAGAAGTATTGCTCTCAGCCAAAACAACTGCAAATCAATGGCCAATAATCTCTAGTTTTATTCAGAAAAATCATCCTTATGATTTGCCCGAGATTTTGGCATTTACTCCAGAACAATACTCTAAGCAATATGGCGCATGGGTGAATTCAGAGGTAAATTCCTAGTCATGAAATTGCATTCACTATTTACGAGAGTTTTCGCACTCTTCATTCTGGTATCAACCCAGTTATTTGCGGCTCCAGATTTTCTACCACCCGAAAAAGCCTTTCGCGTTGAGGCTACTTGGTTGGAAAATGCCAATCAAATTGAAATCGAATTTTTGCCTGCTAAAGGCTATTACATCTATCAAGAGTCCTTGAAGTTTCAGATGGGACAACAGGCCGCCAAGCTAGGCAATATAAGGCCTTCACTTCCACCAGGTGTTGAAAAGTTTGATGAAACCTTTGGAAAAAAACTGCAAGTATACAAAGAGCCTTTCTTGGTATTTGTGGATACGAAAGTAAATTCAAGTAAACCAATACATTTGGAAGTAACGCTGCAGGGTTGTGCAGAAGCCGGGATTTGTTATCCGCCAATGACCCTGAAATTATTCCTTTCGGGTCCTGGGGTTAGGGTGTCGCCTATTCTAGAAGCGTTTGACTCGCAAGCACAAGGACAAGCTTCTCCATCCGCTGAATTCACTCTGAGCGATTTGTGGCGCGAGCGAGATGATGTCGGTGCGATTGGACGTTTTTTAGAAAACGCTTCAACTCATTATTTATTTTTAGCATTCTTTGTTTTGGGTCTTGCCTTGGCGTTTACGCCCTGCGTATTGCCAATGCTGCCAATTCTGTCGAGCGTCATATTTGGTGCGCAAGATGGCAAAGCTGTATCCAAAGGACGCGCTAGTGTTTTAGCACTTTCCTATGTATTTGGTATGGCTTTGATCTATGCGTTGGCGGGAGTACTAATGGCTGCTCTTGGCGGAAGCGTTCAGCGTGTTCTGCAAAGCCCCATTGCCCTAATCGCCTTCGCAGCCTTGCTTTTAGTCCTATCAGGCAGCCTCTTTGGCCTTTATGATCTGCGTCTTCCCCAAGCCTGGCATCAGCACATTGATCGCCTGGCAGGCCGCCAAAAAGGGGGCAGCGTCTTTGGTGCCTTTGCGTTGGGCGGTATTTCTACCTTAGTCGCTAGCCCCTGTATTACGGCCCCATTGGCAGGAGTTTTGGCCTTTATTGCGCAAACTGGGTCAATGAGCCTGGGTGCAAGCCTACTCTTTGTGATGGCTCTCGGTATGGGCTTGCCATTGTTTTTTATTGCGATTGAAGCTCGCATATTAATTCCTTCAACCGGTATCTGGATGTTGTGGTTGCAGCGCACCCTTGGGGTTTTATTGGTAGCAACCGCAGCTTGGATTGCTTCCCCGATCTTTGAAAAAAATCAAACCAACAGCTTGAGCCAAATGAGTAACGGTCAAAGCATTCGTCAGGTAGGAGATTTATCTTTTGTAGTAATTCATTCGCCAGCAGAGTTGGATGCGCAGTTAGCAAAAGCAAAACAAGAAAACAAATTTGTCATGCTTGATTTTTATGCTGACTGGTGTATTAGCTGTAAAGAAATGGAAGTGAATACATTTGCTAATCCTGAGGTAAGCAAGCAATTAAAACAAGTGGTTTTAGTGCAGGCCGATGTGACTGCGAATGGCCCTGAGAACCAGGCATTACTTAAGAAATTTGGTTTGTATGGCCCCCCTGGAATTTTGTTTTTTAATCAAAATTCTGAAGAGCAAAAGGACCAAAGAGTGGTTGGCTATATGTCGCCAGAGCGTTTTACAGAGCGCTTAAAACAAGTAATTAAAACGCAATAACGTAGTAAGGAAGCGGCAAACTAATAACAAATGACCGCAAATAAATAAGAGGTATTTATTTGCGGTTTGCTTTTATTAAACGCGCTGCTTCTAGCGCGAAATAAGTCAATACACCATCTGCTCCGGCGCGTTTAAATGCGAGCAGTGATTCCATCATGACGGCATCATGATCAAGCCAGCCATTTTGAGCTGCTGCTTTGAGCATGGCATATTCGCCACTGACTTGGTATGCGTATGTGGGGTAATCAAATGCTTCGCGCACTCGGCGTACGATGTCTAAATAAGGCATGCCGGGTTTGACCATCACCATATCAGCACCTTCACTAATATCGAGGGCAACCTCCCGCAAAGCCTCGTCGCCATTGGCGCAGTCCATTTGGTAGGTTTTTTTATCGGCCTTGCCAAGGTTTTTTGCTGAGCCAACCGCATCTCTAAATGGACCATAGAAAGCGGATGCGTATTTGGCTGAATAGGCCATGATGCGTGTGTGAATTAACTTCTGCTCTTCAAGCGCCTCACGAATTTTTCCAATGCGACCATCCATCATGTCTGAAGGCGCAACGATATCAACTCCAGCTTGCGCATGTGCAATTGCTTGCTTTACTAGAATGGCGGTAGTCTCATCATTCAGAATGCGACCTTGCTCATCTAGAACACCATCTTGACCGTGACTTGTGTAAGGATCAAGTGCAACATCCGTCATGATCCCTAAATTGGGAAAATGTTTTTTGAGTTCACGAACTGCATTTGGGATCAAGCCATTGGGGTTAAAGGCTTCTTTGCCGTCTGGTGTTTTTAGTGAAGCATCAATGACAGGAAAGAGAGCAAGAACAGGAATGCCTAAATCAACACACTCTTGCGCGACCGGCATGAGCAGGTCTAAGGAGAGGCGGTTCACTCCTGGCATTGAAGCTACAGCTTCAGACTTACCTTTGCCCTCTAACAAGAAGACTGGGTAAATCAAATCATTTGCAGAAACGGCGTTCTCTAGCATGAGTCGACGAGACCAGTCGTCACGACGCATACGGCGAGGGCGATGATTTGGAAATTTGAGCAAAGTATTAGCCTGGGATTTGATCTTCATGGGTTTGTGGTTCAAATAGCCATTTAATAATGAGATTATCTGCCTCTTCTAGGCCGATACGCTTGGTGCTTGAAAATAATTGTGCCGTAAGCTGTTTTGATTCTCCAGTGCCTTCGGGCAATGCAGGATCGTATTGTTGAAGCTGTTTACGAACCGCTTCAAGCGCGTGCTTGCATTCGCTTTTATTGAGTTTGTCGCACTTGCTTAATAAGACATGAATAGGTTTACCAGTTGGTACAAACCACTGAATCATTTGTTCATCTAAATCGGTGAGTCCACGCCTGGAGTCCACGATCAGGATCATGCCCACCAATTGCTCGCGCTCTTGGAGGTAATCGCTAAGTAGGGTATTCCAGTGATATTTTGTTTCGTGATTGACGGCTGCGTAGCCATACCCTGGTAAATCGACTAGATAGGCCAAAAGCTCGTCTTTTGAGAAAAGACCGAAATAGTTAATGTGCTGAGTGCGACCTGGGGTCTTACTAGCAAAAGCAAGCCTTTTTTGGTTGCACAGGACGTTAATTGCGCTTGATTTACCCGCATTTGAGCGACCGGCAAACGCTACCTCCCTCAGAGGGGCGGCAGGCAGGCAATGGGTGTCATTGACTGTGGTGGCGAATCGGGCTTGAAAGAGTTTAGACATGTCTAGAAGCTATTGTAAAATCACGCAAAATCATGAAATATCTCATGGTGTTGGGTAAAAGGTTGTAAAAGTAGGGCCCAAACACTTTTAGGAATTTTTGCCAAGGTAAACATAATGCGTCAAACCTCCCAAATCTCCAAATTCACTAGCTTGCGCGCTGGTTTTGCTGCCCTTTCTATTTTCGCCTTGATTGGCGTTTCTGGACTGGCAATTGCAAATGATGCTGCTCCAGCTCCTGCGGCTGCCGCTGAAGCAAAGCCTGCAGTACCAGGCAAGCCTAAAGTCGATCCTGCTGCAGGCGAGGCGCTGTATTCCAATGGTGATGCAAGTCGCGGAGTAACTGCTTGCTTAACTTGCCATGGTCCAAAAGGTCAGAGTGCTACTGCTACATGGCCTAAGTTATCTGCTCAGCATGCGGCTTATCTAACAAAGCAATTAAAGAACTTTAAAGAGGGTACTCGCGCAAACCCAGTGATGATGGGTATGGCTGCTACTTTGACAGAACAAGATATGCAAAACATTTCTGCATTCTTGGTCAAGCAACCCGTTTCACAAGGGGTTGCTCAAAACAAAGACACAATTGAATTAGGTCAAAGCATTTACCGCGGTGGTATTGCCGCAAAAGGCGTGCCTGCTTGCGCGGCATGCCATAGCCCTAATGGCGCTGGTATTCCTGCTCAGTACCCACGATTGGGCGGTCAATGGGCTGATTACACAAATGCACAATTACTTGCATTCCGTGACGGTGTACGTAAGAACAGCAGCCAAATGACAACGATTGCTTCTAAGCTTTCCGATCAAGAAATGAAAGCGGTATCTGATTACATCGCAGGCTTACATTAAAAAATAAGCAGTAATAGGCAGTAACCAAAAACAAAACCCCGCTAGATCAGCGGGGTTTTTATTTGCTCATTTCAAGCGAATCAAAGTTCAAAAATTATTTAGGCAAAACACTTTCATTCGCAAAGAGATCTTGGGTATTTTCACGAGCACGAATGACATAAGCATTCTTACCATCCACCATAATCTCTGCAGGTTTGGGCCGTGTGTTGTAGTTTGACGCCATGACAAACCCGTAAGCTCCTGCCGAAAGGATTGCTAGCAGATCGCCCTCATCAACTGCTAGTTGACGATCTCTACCAAGCCAGTCACCAGATTCGCACACTGGACCAACTACGTCATATTTCAGGCTCTTTGTTTGTTTTGCCTGAGCTGGAACAATGCCATGGTGAGCTTCATATAGGGCGGGGCGCATCAGTTCAGTCATGGCCGCATCCACAATACAAAAGTTCTTTTCTGCCCCTGGTTTAAGGTATTCCACGGTTGTTAATAGGACGCCAGCATTACCGACAAGGGATCTGCCAGGTTCTAAAACAACGTCTAGATGACCAAAGCCACGCTCAGCTACACGGTTCAAGAGGGTGTTGGTGAACTCCGTAATGTCAGGTGGAGTTTCATCGCTGTAGGCGATTCCAAGGCCACCACCCAAATCGAGGTGGTGAATGACGATACCTTCTTTTTTGAGTTGCTCAACTAGATCTAGCACTTTATCAAGCGCATCTAAATAAGGGGCTGTGGTGGTGATTTGTGAGCCAATATGGCAATCAATACCAACTACATCAACTTGAGAAAGTAGTGATGCCTCACGATACGTTTTTAAAACTTCGTGATATGCGATGCCAAATTTGTTTCCCTTTAATCCTGTTGAGATGTAGGGGTGTGTTTGTGCATCGACATCTGGATTGACTCGTAGTGAAATTGGCGCACGTAGACCAAGCTCAGTAGCAACACGATTAATTTTGTGAAGCTCTGCAATGGATTCAACATTGATACACTTCACGCCTGCTTTTAAAGCAGAGGCAATTTCCGCCGCAGATTTGCCAACCCCAGCAAATACAAGGCCTTTGGGGTCAGCGCCAATGGCCAGCGCGCGTGCTAGCTCACCGCCGCTGACTAAATCAAAGCCAGCACCGAGTTCTTTGAAGCAGTTAATAACTGCTAAGTTACTATTGGCTTTCATGGCGTAATGAACGCGTGCGCGGCGTTTGCCTTGGGTATCAACGCAGGCCTTGTCATACGCTTGGTACGCCTCAGTCAACGCTTTCTTGCTATATACATAAAGTGGGGTGCCAAAATCTTTTGCCAAATCTGCCAAAGCAATATCTTCGGCATACCAAGCGCCATTGCGCTCTGTAAAACCAGATAAGCGAGGAATTGGAGGTGTGTTGCTTGTCATTAATTAGCCGATGAGGGGTTGCTGCTTGCTGGTGCAGTTGTTGTGGTTTGCGGCGGATAGAGCTTGCCTTTGGGTTCTGGCTCTGTTGGCGCAGTTGGAGCCGGTGGCACATTTGCCATATATAGCGGACCCCTAACCCCACATCCAACTAGGGATATTAGGATGGCAATACCAAGGTATCTATAAAGAATCGCTATCATGAATGTCTCTAAACGAATGATTGAATATAGCACGCAGGCCCCTTTTATGAATGTAAATAGCTCGAATGTAGAAGTCATTGATGACAAGCAGTTTCACCAGTTGGGCGCGCAATTGTTGCACTCCATTGAGGTGGCATTAGAGGCCGCTGATGATGAGCTCGATTTAGATCTCGATGTTGAGCGCCAAGGTGGTAATGTCATCAATATCCGTTTTCGGGATAAAAGCGTCATTGTGGTCAATACACAACCGCCTTTACATGAGATTTGGGTTGCCGCTAAATCCGGTGGTTACCACTATCGTTGGGCTGGCACTGTAGCTCAACCGGTGTGGCTCGATACCAAGACGGGTAAAGAGTTGCTAAGTGATCTTTCTGAATTTGCTAGCGTGCAAGCTGGCCAGCCAATCAAAATTCAGCTAATTAAATCTTAGTAGATTGGGGCTTAAGCAGCCCCTGTAGCGCTCAAAGTTTCTAGAACCTGGGCGTCTGGTACGCCCTGAATTTGGGCCTTGCCGATTTTCTCTAGAACAACATAGCGAATTTGACCGCTCTCGGTTTTCTTATCGACTTGCATCAATTCTAGATAACGTTTCCCGCCAAATTTTGGAGGAACGATCGGCAGATTCATGGACTGAATAATTTTTGTCAGACGCTCTGCTTCTGCTTTGGTGATGTAGTTAAGTCGGCAAGATAAATCAGCACCGAGTACCATGCCGCAACCCACGGCTTCACCATGAAGCCATTCGCCATAGCCCATACCAGCTTCAATCGCATGGCCAAATGTGTGACCAAAGTTTAAGGTTGCGCGTATGCCACCCTCTCTTTCATCGGCAGATACAACTGCAGATTTAATTTCACAAGAACGTAAAACAGCATGGCTCATTGCATCGGTATCGCATGCCAGCAGTGGTTTTGCATTAGCCTCAATCCAATCTAAGAAATTGGCATCCGCAATTGCACCATGTTTCACAACTTCAGCAAGTCCCGCTGACAGTTCTCTCGCAGGGAGCGTCTTTAATGTATTGAGATCGGCAATGACTGCGATAGGCTGATGAAAGGCGCCAATCATGTTTTTACCCAGCGGATGATTGATGCCTGTTTTGCCACCGACAGAAGAATCCACTTGCGCCAAAAGAGTGGTTGGCACTTGAATAAAGCGAACACCCCGCATGAAACTGGCTGCAGCAAAACCAGTCATATCGCCAATCACGCCCCCACCTAGGGCCACTAGCATCGTTTGTCTATCAGCGCCAAACTTTAGAAGATCATCAAAAATAAGCTGTAGATTTTTCCAGTCTTTATAAGACTCCCCATCAGGCAGAACAATAGTTCTAACTGTTTTGCCAAAGGTTTCTAGGGTCTTGGTGAGGCGCTGCGCATACAAGGGAGCAACAGTGGTATTGGTAACAACAAAAATAGAGCTAGCTTTCTCACAAGCCTTAAAGAGATCAGGGCGATCAATTAAGTCGGCGCCGATATAGATGGGATAGCTACGATTACCAAGATCAACTTCAAGTGTTTTCATGATTGTGTTCAAGCGGAGAGTTCAAGCTGCATGATAAGAGTGTTGACCAGTTGATTGACGCTGGGCTTTCCGGTTTCAATCACGTGGTCAGCAATTTCTCGATACAAAGGATCGCGAATTGCATATAAGTTTTCTAGAATTTTTTTAGCATCACCGTTGCGTAGTAATGGGCGCCCTTCGCTACCTTTAGTGCGATGCCATAGCTCGATTGGATTTGCGTGAAGATAAATAACGGTGCCTTGTTCGCTGAGTGCTTTGCGATTTTCAGGAAGCAGAACTGCTCCACCACCGGTGGCTAAAACAATGTTGTGTTCGTTTGTGATTTCTCGGATGGCTTGAGCTTCGCGTTTACGAAAGCCTTCTTCACCCTCCATTTCAAAAATCACTGGAATTTTGACGCCACAACGCTCTTCAATCACATGATCAGCATCTAGAAAACGGCGACCTAATTTTTTTGCGAGGACTTTACCGACGGTCGACTTTCCGGCGCCCATGAGGCCGATTAGAAAGATATTGTTTGTCGTAGAGTTCACCCCTCGATTTTATTAGGGTTTATCTAGGACGGTAGGGGTAAGGAAGACCAAGAGTTCAGTTTTATCTTGTAATTTTGATTTATGGCGAAATAAATGGCCAAGAAGGGGGATATCTCCCAATAAAGGGACTTTGACCTCATCCTCTCTTTCTGTGGTTTGAAAGATTCCCCCAATAATGGCAGTCCCTCCATTTTCAACAGTCACTTCTGAACTTAAGCTTTTGGTATCGATGGCATAGCCCTGTTCTGTTTTCATTCCGATGGTGTCTTTATTAATGCCCACCAGCATAGAGATTTTTCCATCTGGATGAATCTTGGGTAAAACCTCTAGGCGAAGATTGGCCTTTCGAAATTGCAATTTGCTGCCATTTTGTGAGGTGGTTTGATAGGGAAGCTCGGTACCTTGTTCAATAGTTGCCTTTACTTGATCGCCAGTCATTATTCGAGGGTTTGACAGAATTTTTCCTTGGCCTTCAGACTCCAGTGCCGATAGTTCTAATTGCAAAAGACGGCTGGCGTTTTTGGATACCAAGGTAGCCGCGAATGCAGTAGGATTAAAGCCATTCAGGCCTGAGCCAGATAGGTCGAAATTGCCACCCATTTTGTTTTCTGGATTGTTATTAATTGAGTTTGCCTGGTGGTTGAGTTTCGCCCCAAGCTCTCGTGCAAAGCGTTCGTCAGCTTCCACAATCCGCGCCTCTATCAAAATCTGTCTAGGACTATTGATGTGGTCGCCACCAAATGGAAGTGCCGCATCCTCACGACGAAATTTTTGGAATGCCACAATTTCTGCATGAGGGCCAATCCAATAAATGTCACCATTGCGAATGATGCGCAAACCACGGCTAGCCAAAATGGAATGAAGGGCGGTTTGCCAGGGGGTGTTTTGAAGATCTACTGTGATCTTCCCTTTGATGGATTCACTCAATAGAAAATTGGTGTTTCCTAGTTTTGCCAGAATTTGCAAAAGATTAGTCAGTTCTATGTCAGTAAATTGCAAGCTAATTGGGACCTGCAAATTTGTGTTTGGAGGGTTTGATCCTGCAGCGGGATTAATCAACAAAACTAGCAAGAGGGCTATCGACAGATTGGTAATTTTGGATTTGAAAATCATTCGGAAATCGCAGCTTTCAGAGTGAGGGATTTGCCTTCGGGGTGGTTGATAGTGGCCGCCTCTTTATCCGCATTGCTTAGTCTCCAATCCCCAAGCAAAAGCCCTCCCATTTCAATCATCAGCGTGGTCTTGCCGTTGTGAAAAAAGGCGCGATGTGAGCCTCCCATTTGACTGACCCCCAAATAGCGCCAGCGACGCACTTCAGACTCAAAAGGAATGGCAGGAGGCTTGGCTTTGAGGGCTGGCTGTATCTTGATTTTCTCTAATGAGTGAATACTCACTTCTATTAATTCTATTGCCTCATATATGCCATCCTCAGAATCTAGCATTTCCTCTCGCAATAAAGCCAACTCCTTTTTCAATTCAGCAATGTCTTGTTTGGATACTTCAAGGCTAGGATTCTGTATCGGACTGGTTGGGTTGAAGGTCAAAAATAGTGCCACTGCTGAAGCGATTACCAGCACTCCAGCCCCTATAAGCAAACCGACCTTTTTCAAGCTTTCCAGGTGTGGGATTTGGTCTTGAAAATTGAGCTGAATTTTGGGTTTCTGGGGGGTGGCCATATCAGCCCATTCAGGGTGGTTGTAATTATTGGGGCTATTGGGTTTACGAATTCCATGGGGGTCTGGAATAGCAGGGTCATCGCCAAGTTCACTCAAAATGTCATCAAAAGATTGCGGGGAGATTTTTCGGGCTGGCATGCCCTTTATTGTGAAAATTGGCGGCTAGCAAAAATATCGGACTAAACCGAATGATTTGTCAGAAAACACAGGTTTTGGATGTTTTAATGAAAGAAGCTAAGCACCCTATAATTTGAACTTATGGCGCTTCCCCCAAAAGACAAGCCGACGTTTAATCGACGTCCTATTCGTCCGCCCGATAGACGTCCTCGTCAGCCTGGAGTAAACCCAGGTTCACCAAGGCAATCATCCGGCAGTCCTTTGATGAAGGCATTGCTCATTATTGGCGTTGCAGTAGCTTTCGTGGTGACGCTGCTATTCGGTTATGCATTCTTAGTGGCGAAACCCAATTTGCCAAAAATTTCTGCTTTAACGGACTACAACCCAAAAACGCCCTTACGCATCTACACTGCTGACAAAGTATTAATCGGTGAATTTGGTGAAGAGCGTCGCAAAGTGATTCCGCTTAACGAGATCCCACTCAGCATGCGTAATGCCGTGTTGGCAATTGAAGACGATCGCTTTTATTCCCATGGTGGTGTGGACTATGTGGGTATATTAAGAGCGGCAGCGACCAACCTACGTGGCCACCTGTCTCAGGGCGCCTCTACCATCACGATGCAGGTTGCGCGTAATTTTTTCTTAAGCAATGAGAAGACCTTCAGCCGAAAAATTTATGAAGTGCTGCTGGCCTGGGAAATTGAATCACAGCTAACGAAAGACAAGATTCTCGAAATTTACATGAATCAGATTTTCTTGGGTCAAAGAGCATTTGGATTTTCTAGCGCAGCACAGATCTATTTTGGGATTGAACTCAAGGACATTACGATTGCGCAGGCTGCGATGTTGGCGGGCTTGCCAAAGGCTCCTTCGGCTTACAACCCGGTAACCAATTTCAGGCGCGCTAAGGTGCGCCAAGAATATATCTTGCAGCGTATGCGTGACCTTGGGTACATCAGCACCGATGAGTATCAAAAGGCTATGGCAGAAGAATTGCACATTCGCGGGCTTGGTAATGAATTTGCTGTACGTGCGGATTTCCCCGCGGAAATGGTGCGCCAATTACTTTTCACGCAATATGGTGAGGCGATCTATTCGCAAGGAATCGATGTCTACACAACTATTCGTAAGGCCGATCAAGATGCGGCTTATAAAGCTGTGCGCCGTGGGATTTTTGAATATGACTTGCGTCATGCTTACAGAGGGCCTGAAGGATTCATTGATTTGCCAGAGGATCCAGTTAAGCGACAACGCGCAATTGATGAAGCATTGTTGGCTTACCCTCAATTAGATGACCTACAGTCCGGCGTAGTTTTAGACGTTAAGCCAAAAGAGATGCAGGTGATGATTTCAACAGGCGATACCATCACCATTAAAGGTGAGGGTATGAAGTTGGCGGCCGCATCAATAACCGACAGCACTCAACCCAAAAAACGTCTTCGTCCTGGCGCGGTAGTGAGATTACTGTCTGATGGTGGAGTATGGAAACTAGCGCAATTACCTCAAGTTGAAGCCGCTTTTGTTTCGATGAATCCAGAGACGGGCGCCATTCTTTCTTTGGTTGGCGGCTTTGATTTCCGTCGCAACCAATTTAATCACGTCACTCAAGCACTGCGTCAGCCAGGCTCTTCATTTAAGCCTTTTATCTATGCGGCTGCAATTGAAAAAGGCTTTACACCTAGCACTATGGTCAACGATGCGCCATTATCGATTGGCAGTCTCGAGACAGGTAGCCAAGCTTGGGAACCAAAAAACTATGACGGTAAATATGACGGCATGATGCGCTTGCGTAATGCATTGGCTAAATCCAAGAATTTGGTTTCTGTTCGTATTATTCGCGCTATCGGCCCTTCATATGCTCAAGAATATATTCAGCGTTTTGGTTTTGAACCTGAAAAACATCCGCCGTATTTAACGATGGCTTTGGGCGCGGGTTCAGTAACGCCGTTACAAATGGCTTCTGCATACAGCGTATTTGCTAACGGTGGTTATCGTGTTGATCCTTTTTTGATTGACAAAATGGTAGATTCAAAAGGTACCGTATTGTTTGAAGCTAAGCCCGCAAGTGTTGGTGATGGTGCGCCTCGTGTATTAGATGCGCGTACCGCATTTGTGATGGATAGCATGTTGCAAGAGGTAACAAAGACGGGTACTGCGGCAAGCGCACGTGGCAAATTGGGACGTTCAGACATTGCCGGTAAAACCGGTACTACTAATGAATCTCATGATGCTTGGTTTGCTGGCTACAACCCTAAAGTAGTTGCTATTGCTTGGATTGGATTTGATAAGCCCGCCAGTTTGGGTGATCGTGAAACAGGTGGCGGCTTAGCCTTACCAATGTGGATTTCCTATATGGGTACAGCCTTAAAGGATGTGCCGCAGATTTCTCGTGAGGTACCTAGTGGCGTAACGCAGCTCGATGGCGATTGGTATGTTCCAGACTTCGCAACCAATGGCGGAGTGCGCGAACTACAGTAGTTCGGAATTACGATGGCTCGGCAAGCGCGCACTGTTGTACCTGGTCAAGCAATGCATGTGATGGTTCGTGGTAACAATCGCGAAACGCTATTTTTCAAAGACGAAGATCGACAAATTTATCTAGAGTGGTTACGCGATGCCGCAAGACAATTTTCTTGCGCAGTGCACGCATTTGCATTGATGCCTAATCATGTGCATTTGTTGCTTACCCCGCAAAACGAAGATTCTCTTGCAAAAACAATGCAATCTTTGGGACGACGTTACGCGCAATACTTCAATCAACAGCACCATCGATCTGGAACCATTTGGGAAGGTAGGTATCGATCTTCTTTGATTGATCCAGATTACTTTTTGCGCTGCCAGCGTTACATTGAATTAAATCCGGTCAGAGCCGGTTATGAGTCCAGCCCCCAAGATTCCAAGTGGACTAGTTTTGCTACTCATATTGGGGGAAATGCTGAGCCTTGGCTGATGGATCATCCTCAATTTTGGAGGCTGGGAAACACTCCTTTTGAGCGCCAGATGAATTGGGCTAATTTCGTTAAAGAAGGCGCCCCCCATTGGGAGGATCGTCAAATCACAGAATCCTTGATTCGATCTAAGCCTTGGGTAAGCGATGCTTACGCTAAAAAGTTGTTCAAAGATTCGCCAGATTTGATTCAAATGCGCCATAGAGGGCGCCCGAAGAAAATAATCCCTTTAAATTCAGTGGTATAGGTATTAAAGAGGGTTAATTTACAGAGTCTAAAGATTGACTCTGTCCCTAATTAAAAGAATTTAGCCCGACAAATATCAAAATAAATGGGACAGAGTCATTTTATTTCTATTGCAACAGTATGGGTATTCACCTATATTTGATCCTCCAAACGTAATCAGGCCGTTGCGCCTCTGAGAAATACTATGACTACTCAATTAAATACCCAGATTCGTCCAGTTGCTCAAGGGATGTATGACCCACAAAATGAACATGATGCTTGTGGCGTAGGATTTGTAGCCCACATCAAGGGTAAGAAATCTCATGAGATTGTTTCTCAGGGTTTAAAGATTCTGGAGAACTTGGATCACCGGGGAGCAGTTGGTGCTGATCCGTTGATGGGTGACGGCGCGGGTATCTTGATTCAGATTCCAGATACTTTGTATCGCGAAGAGATGGCAAAGCAAGGCATCACATTGCCACCTTTAGGCGAATACGGCGTCGGTATGATTTTCTTGCCGAAGGAGCATGCTTCACGTTTAGCATGCGAGCAAGAACTCGAGCGCACAGTACGTTTAGAGGGTCAAGTAGTTTTAGGTTGGAGAGATGTGCCGGTTGATGTGAAGTTACCGATGTCTCCAACAGTGCAAATGACTGAGCCATTCATCCGTCAAATTTTTATTGGGCGCGGTCGCGACATCATGACAACTGATGCGCTTGAGCGTAAGTTGTATGTGATTCGTAAAACAGCAAGTCATGCGATTCAAGACTTGCACTTAAAGCATGGCAAAGAATATTTCGTAGCATCGATGTCCGCGCGAACCATTGTTTATAAGGGTTTGCTGTTGGCCAACCAAGTTGGCGCTTATTACCAAGATTTGCAAGATCCTCGTACGGTTTCCGCGTTGGCATTGGTACATCAACGTTTCTCAACCAATACTTTCCCTGCTTGGGAGTTGGCTCACCCGTACCGCATGATTGCCCACAACGGTGAAATTAATACCGTTAAAGGTAATGTGAATTGGGTGAATGCACGTGAGGGCGCGATTAGCTCCCCAGTGCTTGGCGATGATTTGCAAAAATTGTGGCCACTCATTTATCCAGGTCAATCAGACACCGCATGTTTTGATAACTGTTTAGAGTTATTAGTGATGTCAGGTTATCCATTAGCACAAGCCATGATGATGATGATCCCTGAGGCATGGGAACAGCACACATTGATGGATGACAATCGTCGTGCATTCTATGAATACCATGCGTCCATGATGGAGCCATGGGATGGCCCGGCGGCAATGGCATTTACTGATGGTCGTCAGATTGGCGCAACTTTGGACCGCAATGGTTTACGTCCAGCGCGTTACTACGTTACTGATGATGATTTGGTGATCATGGCTTCTGAGGCAGGCGTATTGCCAATTCCTGAGAGCAAGATCGTTCAAAAGTGGCGCTTGCAACCAGGCAAGATGTTCATGATCGACATGGAACAAGGTCGCATCATTGATGACGTTGAGCTTAAGAATGCAGTATCAAAAGCCAAGCCATACAAGAGTTGGATTGATGCAGTTCGCGTGAAGCTTGATGAAGTTGATGCTAGCAAAGCGGATTTGGTAGATGAAAAAACTACCATTCGTCCAGCTGCTAAATTGCTCGATCGTCAGCAGGCTTTTGGTTACACGCAAGAAGATATCAAGTACCTCATGGCCCCAATGGCCATGAATGGTGAAGAGGCCATCGGCTCAATGGGCAATGACAGCCCATTAGCGGTTCTCTCAAACAAGAACAAACCGTTGTACAACTACTTCAAGCAGTTGTTTGCACAGGTGACCAATCCTCCGATTGACCCGATTCGTGAAAACATGGTGATGTCTTTGGTTTCTTTTATTGGACCAAAGCCAAACTTGTTAGACACCAACAACATCAATCCTCCAATGCGACTAGAAGTTAGTCAGCCTATTTTGGATTTTGATGACATCACAAAGATTCGTCACATCGGTCATTACACCAATGGCAAGTTCCGCTCCTATGAACTTGATATTTGCTATCCAGCTGCTTGGGGTAAAGCAGGTATTGAAGCGCGTTTGGCATCATTGTGTGCTGAAGCTGCTGATGCAGTTCGTTCTGGCTACAACATCTTGATCGTGAGCGATCGTCAAGTTGACGAGAAGCACGTTGCTATTCCTGCGCTCTTGGCAACATCAGCAATTCATCAGCATTTGGTACAAAAAGGTTTGCGCACTAGCGTTGGTCTCGTGGTTGAGACAGGTAGTGCGCGTGAGACTCACCACTTTGCTCTCTTGGCTGGTTATGGTGCTGAAGCAGTCCATCCGTACCTTGCAATGGAAACATTAGTCGATATGGCCAAAGGCCTATCAGGCGATTTGTCTGGTGAGAAAGCAGTTAAGAACTTTGTGAAAGCTGTTGGTAAAGGCTTACAAAAAGTGATGTCTAAAATGGGCATCTCTACTTACATGTCTTATACCGGCTCACAGATTTTTGAAGCGATTGGTTTAAATCGCGACATTATTGATCAGTATTTCAAAGGCACACCATCTAATGTGGGTGGTATCGGCGTGTTTGAAGTTGCCGAAGAAGCTTTGCGTATGCATACAGCCGCATTTGGTAATGATCCTGTATTGACCAATATGTTGGATGCGGGTGGTGAGTATGCATTCCGTATTCGTGGTGAAAATCACATGTGGACTCCAGATACGATTGCTAAGTTGCAGCACTCCACTCGTATTGGTGCAGAGAAGGGCTATCAAACTTATAAAGAGTACGCCAACATCATCAATGACCAAACTAAGCGTCAGATGACTTTGCGTGGTTTGTTTGAGTTCAAGATTGATCCAAGCAAAGCCATTCCTTTGGATGAGGTTGAGCCTGCAAAAGAGATTGTTAAACGTTTTGCAACAGGCGCAATGTCCTTGGGTTCTATCTCTACCGAAGCTCATGCTACTTTGGCAATCGCCATGAACCGGATTGGCGGCAAGTCCAATACCGGTGAGGGTGGTGAAGATCCAAATCGTTATGTAAATGAACTCAAAGGCATTCCAATTAAGAAGGGTGAGTCCCTTGCTAGCATCTTGGGTGAAGATGTAGTTGAGGCAAACATCCCATTGCAAGATGGCGACTCATTGCGTTCGAAGATCAAGCAGGTTGCCTCTGGTCGTTTTGGTGTGACCACTGAGTACTTGCGTTCTGCTGATCAAATTCAGATCAAGATGGCGCAGGGTGCAAAGCCTGGTGAAGGCGGTCAATTGCCTGGCGGCAAGGTTTCTGACTACATTGGTAAGTTGCGCTTCTCCGTACCAGGTGTAGGTTTGATTTCTCCTCCTCCACACCACGATATTTATTCAATTGAAGATATCGCTCAGTTAATTCATGACCTCAAGAACGTAAATCCAAAATCTGATGTTTCTGTGAAGTTGGTGTCTGAAGTCGGCGTTGGTACGGTTGCTGCTGGTGTTGCCAAAGCAAAAGCAGACCACGTTGTGATCGCAGGTCATGATGGTGGTACTGGCGCATCTCCGCTCTCCTCAATTAAGCATGCTGGATCACCATGGGAGTTAGGTTTGGCTGAAACTCAGCAAACTCTAGTGTTGAATGGTTTGCGTAGCCGTATTCGCGTTCAGGCTGATGGTCAAATGAAGACTGGTCGCGATGTCGTCATCGGCGCCTTGTTAGGCGCGGATGAATTCGGTTTTGCAACGGCCCCATTGGTAGTTGAGGGCTGCATCATGATGCGTAAGTGTCACCTTAATACCTGCCCAGTTGGAGTTGCGACACAAGACCCTGAGTTGCGTAAGAAGTTTTCTGGCAAACCGGAGCATGTTGTGAATTTCTTCTTCTTCATTGCAGAAGAAGCTCGCGAAATCATGGCGCAACTTGGCATCAGAAAGTTTGATGACCTTATTGGTCGTGTTGATCTTTTGGATACTCGCAAGGGTATTGAGA
The DNA here is from genome assembly GCF_018687095.1 of Polynucleobacter sp. MWH-UH25E. Lineage (NCBI taxonomy): Bacteria > Pseudomonadati > Pseudomonadota > Betaproteobacteria > Burkholderiales > Burkholderiaceae > Polynucleobacter > Polynucleobacter sp. MWH-UH25E. Next base: position 89,185 of record NZ_CP061286.1, read on the forward strand.
ACTGGAAAGTGCACGGCTTGGATTTCAGCAAGATTTTTGCTGAGCCGCAAGTTGCCGCTGATGTTCCTCGTTACCAAGTGCTCACTCAAGACCATGGTTTAGCTAATGCGCTAGACAATATCTTGATTGAGAAGAGCGAGCCTGCTATCGAGCGTGGTGAAAAAGTTTCTTTCATCGTTCCTGTGAAGAACGTGAATCGTACTGTTGGCGCAATGCTTTCAGGTGAAGTGGCTCAACGTTATGGTCATGCTGGTTTGCCAGACGACACCATTCATATTCAGTTGAATGGTACGGCTGGTCAAAGCTTTGCAGCATTCTTAGCCCGCGGTATCACCTTGGATTTAGTGGGCGATGGTAATGACTACGTCGGTAAGGGCTTATCAGGTGGCCGTGTCATCGTACGTGCTCCACATGAGTTCCGCGGTGATACCTCTAAGAACATCATTGTTGGCAATACGGTTCTTTATGGTGCGATTGCTGGCGAAGCCTTCTTTAACGGTGTTGCTGGCGAACGTTTCGCTGTGCGTAACTCTGGTGCAACTACGGTTGTCGAAGGTACGGGCGATCACGGTTGTGAGTACATGACTGGTGGAACAGTGGTAGTGCTCGGCACTACTGGCCGCAACTTTGCAGCTGGCATGAGCGGAGGCGTTGCTTATGTATATGACGAGGATGGTTTATTTGGTCAACGTTGCAATACCAGTATGGCGACTTTAGAAAAGGTATTGCCTTCTGCTGAGCAGATTGCCAAGATGCCTAAATCAGAGTGGCATGCTCCTGTTGATGTTAAAGATGGTGGCGAGCGTTTGACTGATGAGCAAATCTTGAAAGGTTTGATTGAGCGTCATTTCCGCTACACCGGTTCAGAGCGCGCTAAAGCGTTATTGGCCGATTGGGAAAATGCCCGCAATCGCTTTGTGAAGGTTCTCCCAACCGAGTACAAACGTGCCTTGGGTGAGCTGTGGGAAAAGTCACAGAAGAACGTGGTTACAGCGTAATCAATATAGCCAATAGATATTAAGAAAAGATACTAAGGATTAGATATGGGTAAGGTCACTGGATTCATGGAGTTTGAGCGCGTAGATGAAACATACGAAGCGCCTGCTAAACGTCTCCACCATTACAAAGAGTTTGTTGCGGCATTAACTGATGAAGAGGCAAAAGTTCAGGGTGCGCGTTGTATGGATTGTGGTATTCCATTTTGCAATAACGGATGCCCAGTTAACAACATCATTCCAGACTTCAATGATTTAGTTTTTCATAGTGATTGGAAAAATGCATTAGATGTTTTGCAATCAACCAATAACTTCCCAGAATTTACTGGTCGTATTTGCCCAGCGCCATGTGAGGCAGCCTGTACTTTGGGAATTAATCGTGCGCCAGTTGGCATTAAGTCAATTGAGCATGCCATTATTGATAAGGGCTGGGAAAGTGGTTGGGTTAAGCCGCAACCATCCAAAACTAAGACTGGCAAGAAAGTAGCGATTGTTGGCGGTGGCCCTGCGGGTATGGCGGCCGCACAGCAATTGGCGCGCGTTGGTCATGATGTCACTGTATTTGAAAAGAATGATCGTATTGGTGGTTTGCTTCGTTACGGCATCCCTGACTTCAAGATGGAGAAGTGGCTCATCGATCGTCGCGTAGAGCAAATGCAAGCTGAAGGCGTGAAATTTGAAACAGGCGTTTTTGTTGGCAAAGAGGCCATTGGCGCCGAAGTAAAAAATTACTCCACCAAAACAGTTTCACCTGAGCAGCTCATGAAAGACTTTGATGCGGTGGTAATTACTGGCGGCGCAGAGCAGCCACGTGATCTTCCTGTACCAGGCCGTGAGTTAAGTGGCGTGCATTTTGCTTTGGAATTTTTGATTCCGCAAAATAAAGAAAACGCAGGCGACTTTAAAAATGAAATTCGTGCAACGGATAAACACGTTGTTGTAATTGGTGGTGGTGACACGGGTTCTGATTGCGTTGGCACTTCTAATCGCCATGGCGCAACAAAAATTACCCAGTTTGAATTGTTGCCTCAACCACCAGAAGTCGAGAATAAGCCATTGGTTTGGCCATACTGGCCTACCAAATTGCGCACATCTTCTTCTCATGAAGAAGGATGTGATCGCGATTGGTCTGTAGGAACAAAGCGTTTTGAAGGTAAAAACGGCAAGGTTGAAAAACTCATTGGCGTACGTTTGGAATGGAAAGACGGAAAAATGTCAGAAGTTCCAAACTCTGAGTTTGAGATCAAAGCTGATTTAGTGCTTTTGGCAATGGGCTTTGTTTCCCCAGTGCAACAGGTATTGAATGCGTTTGGTGTTGAGAAAGATGCTCGCGGCAATGCAAAAGCGACTGTAGAAGGTCAAAATGCCTATCAAACGAATGTTCCCAAGGTATTTGCCGCTGGCGATATGCGCCGTGGCCAATCTTTAGTAGTTTGGGCTATTCGCGAAGGCCGTCAATGTGCCCAAGCAGTAGACCAGTATTTAATGGGGTCATCCGTTTTGCCCCGATAATGTGGGCATATGAATCGTCATCAACCAAGCGCGCTGGATATTAATAAATCCCTAGGCGAAGTTGTCGTCTCCATTAAAGACGTCGACTTTTCCTACGCGCCTGGTGAGCGACAAATTTTGTCGGGTCTCAATATGGAGTTCCGACGTGGCCAAGTCGTCGCAGTGATGGGCGGTTCCGGCTGCGGTAAAACCACCATTCTGCGTTTAATTGGCGGCCAATTTTCCGCGCAATCTGGACAAGTACTATTTGAAGGCCAAGATATTGGCAGGATGAGCGGCAAGGAATTAATGGCCGCACGTCGTCGCATGGGAATGCTATTTCAGTTCGGCGCTTTATTTACTGACTTAAGTGTTTTTGAAAATGTCGCATTTCCATTGCGTGAACACACCAATTTAAGTGAAGAGCTTTTACGTTCTTTAGTGTTAATGAAGCTGAATGCTGTAGGTTTGCGTGGTGCGCGTGATTTAATGCCATCGCAAATTTCTGGAGGTATGGCTAGACGCGTTGCGCTCGCTAGAGCAATTGCATTAGATCCACCGCTCATCATGTATGACGAGCCCTTTGCGGGTTTAGATCCCATCTCTTTGGGAATCACGGCAAGATTGATTCGGGATTTAAATAGCGCCCTGGGAGCCACGAGTTTATTGGTGACTCACGATGTTGAAGAGACCTTTGAAATTGCGGATTACGTGTATTTCATTGCCAATGGAAAAATTGGTGCGCAAGGCACGCCAGATGAACTGAGTCGATCAACTGATCCTTTTGTAAGGCAGTTTTTGGATGCGGCGCCAGATGGTCCTGTGCCTTTTCATTACCCAGGGCAAAGCTTGGAAGATGATTTTGGGGTGAGGGCTTAATGACTAATTTAATGACTTCGCTTCTGAATTTATTTGGTGACCTTGGATTTTTTATTCGTCGCAATTTAAGTAGCCTTGGCCTCTCTGCGCGAATGTTTGTGGCAGTAATTTGGCGTTCTGGGTTTTTATTAAAAAGACCGCGTTTGGTAATTGATCAAATTTTGTTTGTTGGCAATCACTCGTTTGTGATCATTGCCGTCTCTGGTTTATTTGTTGGCTTTGTTTTGGGGTTGCAGGGTTATTACACCTTGAATCGCTATGGCTCTGAACAGGCGCTCGGTTTATTGGTTGCCCTATCGCTTACTCGAGAATTAGGGCCAGTGATCACTGCTCTCTTGTTTGCTGGTCGCGCTGGAACCTCATTGACTGCAGAAATTGGCTTGATGAAGGCTGGTGAACAATTGAGTGCTATGGAAATGATGGCTGTGGATCCATTAGGCCGCGTCATCGCTCCAAGGCTTTGGGCAGGCATCATTGCCATGCCGATTTTGGCGACGATTTTTACTGCAGTGGGTGTGCTGGGCGGCTATTTTGTCGGGGTTCCATTGATTGGCGTCGATTCTGGAGCTTTTTGGTCTCAGATGCAGGGCGGAGTAGACCTGTTCTCGGACATTGGAAACGGCCTCATTAAGAGTTTGGTTTTTGGTGTGGCGGTGACTTTTATTGCCTTGTATCAAGGCTATGAGGCGAAGCCAACACCTGAGGGTGTTTCACAAGCGACGACTCGCACTGTGGTGATTTCATCTTTATCGGTTTTGGCACTGGACTTCTTGTTAACCGCAATGATGTTCTCGAATTAGAAAGAATAAACTGGGGCTCTCATGAGAAAAAGCGCAATTGATATCTGGGTTGGAATTTTTGTTGCCATTGGTTTGTTGGCTGCATTATTTCTGGCATTGAAGGTTGGCAATATGAATGCTGTGTCGTTTGCGCCGACTTATAAAATTTCTGCGCGCTTTGACAACATCGGCGGCTTAAAACCCCGTGCGCCTGTTAAGAGTGCGGGCGTGGTTGTTGGTCGTATCGCTAATATTTCATTCGACGATAAGACCTATCAAGCAACGGTTGTCATGACAATTGAAGATGCTTATAAGTTTCCGAAAGATTCTTCTGCCAAGATTTTGACTTCAGGTCTCTTGGGAGAACAGTACATTGGCCTTGAGGCTGGCGGTTCGGATGATATGTTGGCTAATGGTGAAAAAATTACCCAAACTCAATCTGCCATCGTTCTGGAAAGCTTAATCAGTCAGTTCTTGTACAACAAGGCAGCTGATAGCGGTCAAGAAAAAAGCGCGGCTAAATAATGTTTTCAGTAGTGGCTCTGATTAACAAGATGAAACGTTTTCTCTTGCTTTGCATGGCTACGGTGCTGGTTGGTTGCGCTTCTATTCCTGCTGGAGTGGAGCCTTCCCCCCAAGATCCTTGGGAATCATTCAATCGTTCTGTGTTTGAATTTAATGAGGGCTTAGATGCCTATTTACTAAAGCCTGTTGTTGCTGGGTATCGATTTGTATTGCCCGAGTTTGTGCGTGAGGGCATTTATAACTTCTTTAGTAACTACAACGATATTTACACAGCGTTGTTTAATCTACTGCAAGGCAAACCAGACTACGCTTTTAATGACTTTATGCGAGTTGCTGTGAATACCACAATGGGGCTTGGTGGTTTATTGGATCTAGCCACTCCCGGCGGTCTTGAAAAGCACAAAGAGGATTGGGGTCAAACGCTAGGTGTATGGGGTGTTCCTGCAGGCCCATATGTAGTCCTTCCTTTCTTTGGTCCGAGCAATGTGCGCGACACCTTCGGCACCGTTGCTGACCTAGAGTCTGATTATCTGTTTAGGTTGCTTCCAAACGTCGCTTTACGTAACAGCATCACGGGATTGCGTGTTGTGAATGCCCGAAATACCTATTACGAGGCGGGTGATTTATTGGATGGCGCTGCAATTGATAAGTACAGTTTTATGCGGGATGCTTATATTCAGAGGCGCCAGTATCAGATCAACGAAGGTCGTGATGATGAAGAGCCTCAAATGCCTGTTTATGAAAATCCATATGAATAAGCATATGGCTTAAGGGTCTAAAATAAGCCCTAACTAAGTAACAAACAAAGTAACAAACTAAGTGAGTTGAAAGACAGTCCTAATGAAAAACATCAAACCAGCATCATTATTTTTTGCGTTTAGCATGTTTTTGTTTGCAGGACTGTCTCATGCACAGACTCCTGATGCAGCAACACCTCCTGATGCCCTCATTAAGATGGTCGTGACCGATGTGATGGCTTCGGTAAAGGCTGATCCCGAGATTCAAAAGGGCAGCATTCCAAAGATTGTTGATTTAGTGGAAAAGAAAATTGTTCCCTATACCGATATGCGCCGTACAACCGAGATGGCAATGGGCCCTAATTGGAAAAAGGCAAGTGCAGAACAACAAGCGCAACTGACTTCAGAATTTAAAAACTTATTGATCCGAACTTATTCAGGCGCTTTAAGTCAGTTGCGTGATCAGACTGTGCAATTTAAGGCTCTTCGCGCTGCGCCAGATGATAAAGAAGTAGTTGTAAAAACCGTTGTTCTCGGCCGTGGCGACCCAGTGCCTTTGGATTACCGTCTAGAGAAGACGGATAAAGGCTGGAAGGTTTATGACATGAATATTATGGGTGTCTGGTTAGTTGAGGCATACCGCAATCAATTCGCTAACCAGATTAGCCAGAATGGCATTGAAGGCCTTGTGAAATTTTTACAAGATCGCAATAAACAGCTAGCAAGCGCTAAACCTACAAACTAAAGATATTCAGCAAATGGCTTTTTCCTTGCCTGCTTCCGTAACGCAAGAAACTGCAACACAGTTGGAGACTGAGGGCTTACGTAATCTCGCCAGTCTAAGTTCTATTGATTGCTCTCAGTTAAAGGATTTTGATTCGACAGTATTAGCAGTACTCTTGGCTTGGCGAAAAAAGTTACAAGAAAACCAGCAATTCTTGTTTATTGAGCATGCCCCAGAAAAACTCAAAGTATTGGCCAAGGTGTATGGCGTTTCCACTTTGCTAGGTTTCTAAATAAAACAGAAGCATGCACTCAGCAATTTCGATTCAGCATATTTCAAAACAATATGGGGCTTTACAGGCACTCAATGATGTTTCGTTGAATATTGAGCCTGGCGAGTTTTTTGGCCTCTTAGGCCCAAATGGCGCTGGTAAGACTACTTTGATCTCTATATTGGCGGGCTTGGTCAAGGCCGATAAGGGTCATGCATCTATCTTGGGCGCCGATGTTCAGAAATCCTTTCGTGATGCGCGCCGGATGCTCGGTGTAGTTCCGCAGGAGTTGGTTTTCGATCCTTTCTTTACCGTTCGTGAAACCTTGCGTTTTCAATCGGGTTACTTTGGTATTCGGAATAACGATGCTTGGATTGATGAGATCATGGCCAACCTCGATCTCACTGGCAAGGCTGACAGCAATATGCGTGCTTTATCGGGCGGCATGAAGCGGCGAGTTCTAGTGGCTCAGGCATTAGTACATCGTCCGCCAGTCATCATCTTGGACGAGCCGACTGCAGGTGTCGATGTGGAGTTACGTCAATCTCTGTGGCAATTTATCAGCAGACTAAATCAAGATGGCCACACGATTGTTCTGACGACGCACTATTTAGAAGAAGCCGAGGCGCTTTGTCAGCGCATTGCCATGCTCAAGCAGGGCGAGATTGTGGCGCTAGATACCACTGCAAATTTATTAACGCGTTATGGTTCAGCTAAAAAAGATGGTGAGGGCAAAACAGATCTCGAAGATGTTTTTGTAAACATTATGTCGGGAACGGCTCAATGACTATAGTGAATAAAGCAGCTCAAGCCCTCAATAAGCCGGAATTAGAGTATGGCAGTGGCTTTCCGACTTTATTGTGTAAGGAAGTGAAGCGCTTTTATAAGGTGGCGTTTCAGACGGTTGCCGCGCCAGTATTGACTGCCATTTTGTACCTCATGATTTTTGGTCATGTGCTTGAGGGTAAAGAGGTCTATGGGCGTTTAAGCTATACCGCTTTTTTGATTCCTGGCTTAGTCATGATGAGTGTGTTGCAAAACGCATTTGCAAATACCTCTTCTTCTCTCATTCAGTCAAAAATAACGGGAAACCTTGTCTTTGTTTTGTTGGCCCCTCTCAGTCACCTTGAGTTTTATACGGCCTATATATTGGCGGCAGTTTTTCGGGGAATTGTTGTGGGCTTGGGCGTATTGTTGATCACACTTTGGTTTGATATCCCCACGCTTGAATACCCATTATGGATTTTGATATTCGCATTTTTGGGCGCTGCCATCTTGGGTAGTCTTGGATTAATTGCCGGAATTTTGGCTGATAAATTTGATCAATTAGCTGCATTTCAGAACTTCATCATCATGCCGGCAACAATGCTGTCTGGAGTGTTCTATTCCATCCATTCTTTGCCGGCTGCTTGGCAGGCGGTTTCGCATTTCAACCCCTTCTTTTATATGATCGATGGCTTTCGTTTTGGGTTTTTCGGGATTTCGGACGTATCCCCCTGGAGCAGTTTAGCTATTGTGTTTTGTTTCTTTGTGGCGGTTTCAGCGATTGCTTTGCGACTATTGCAAAAAGGCTATAAGTTACGCAATTAGTTGCGTCATTAACTGCGCCATTAATATTGGTTGATTGTTTGGTCGTATTCGTCGTATGTAATGTTTTATTAGGAGAGAAGTATGTTGCCAACCCCAGAACAAATTGAGGGTTATATCAAGCAAGGCATTCAATGCACTCATATTCAGGTTGAGGGCGATGGGCAGCATTTTTTTGCAACCATTGTGAGTCCAGAGTTTGATGGCAAGCGTCTCGTGCAGCGTCATCAGCTGGTATATGCAGCAATGGGTGATCGCATGAAGGCTGAAGTGCATGCACTATCAATAAAAGCATTCACTCCAGAAGAGTTTGCGCAAAATCCCTCGGCATAACAATCAAGCTTAAATAAGCAAACTCAATAAAGTTTTTACTGGAATCATTTAATGGATAAATTACGGATGGTAGGCGGGACTCCGCTGAAGGGCGAAGTCAAAATTGCCGGGGCTAAGAATGCCGCCTTACCCATTTTGTGTGCTTGTTTATTAACGGATCAGCCAGTTACATTGCGCAATGTTCCAGACCTTCAGGATGTGCGCACAATGCTGAAATTACTTCAGGAAATTGGTGTAGTTATTAGTTTTCCTGATGCAAAAGATCGTAGTCATGTTGTCTTGAATGCGGCAGTGATTAAAAGCTCTGAGGCAACATATGAGATGGTAAAAACCATGCGCGCCTCTATCTTGGTCTTGGGCCCATTGCTCGCCAGAATGCATAGCGCAAAGGTTTCTCTGCCAGGCGGTTGCGCTATTGGTGCACGCCCTGTAGATCAGCATATCAAGGGCTTAAAAGCTATGGGTGCCAGTATCAAAATTAAGAGTGGCTACATTCAGGCAGAAACAAAGCCCCCAACTGATCGTCTCAAGGGCGCATCCATTTTGACTGACATGATCACAGTGACGGGCACTGAGAATTTATTGATGGCTGCGACTTTGGCCTCAGGCACTACGATTTTGGAAAATGCGGCGCGGGAACCGGAAGTTGGCGATCTTGCTGAATTGCTCGTCAAGATGGGCGCAAAAATCTCGGGCATCGGAAGTGATCGCTTAGTGATTGAAGGCGTGGAAAAATTACATGGTGCTGATCACTCTGTTATTCCCGATCGTATTGAAGCAGGCACTTTCTTGTGTGCAGTTGCTGCAGCAGGTGGCGAAGTCCTCGTGAAGGACTGTCGCCCTGATACTTTAGATGCTGTAATTGTGAAGCTGAAAGAGGCTGGCTTGCAAATGGAAGTCGGTCCAGATTGGATTAAAGCTTCTATGCAGACCCGCCCAAAAGCGGTGAGTTTTCGCACTTCTGAATACCCTGCGTTTCCAACCGATATGCAGGCTCAGTTAATGGCTGTGAATGCCGTAGCGAATGGCAACTCAACCATTACCGAGACAATTTTTGAAAACCGTTTTATGCACGTGCAAGAACTCAATCGTTTGGGTGCGGATATTGCGATTGAGGGTAATACAGCGATTGCCCAGGGGGTAGAAAAACTCTCAGGTGCGATTGTGATGGCAACCGATCTACGCGCATCAGCCAGTTTGGTCATCGCAGGGCTTGCCGCTCAAGGCGAGACCCAAGTTGACCGGATTTATCACCTAGATCGTGGCTATGACCGCATGGAGCAGAAGTTAACCCTTCTGGGCGCCAAGATTGAGCGGGTTAAGTAAGGGTTGCGTAAGTCAATTGCTTAACTAAGAGATAATTAAGTCATGAAATTGACTTTAGCCCTCTCAAAAGGACGTATCTTCGAAGAGACCGCAGAGATCCTATCTAAGGTTGGCATAGTGCCAAAAGAGGATCCTGAAAAGTCTCGCAAACTCATTATCGAGACATCCAATCCTGATGTGCGTTTAATTATTGTGCGCGCATCTGATGTCCCCACTTATGTGCAATTTGGCGGCGCTGATTTTGGTGTGGCTGGCTTAGACGTTCTGATGGAAAAAGGCACTGATGGTTTATATGTGCCTTTTGACTTAAACATCGCAAAGTGTCGTATGTCTGTTGCGGTACGTGATGGCTTTGACTACGCCGCTGTGGTAAAGCAAGGCTCACGCCTGAAAGTAGCAACCAAGTACGTCAATTGCGCGCGTGATCACTTTGCTAACAAGGGTGTGCATATCGATACCATTCAGCTGTATGGCTCTATGGAACTTGCGCCATTGGTTGGTTTGGCTGACGCGATTGTTGACCTTGTTTCCACAGGAAATACCTTAAAGGCAAATGGTTTGGTTGAAGTCGAGCCAATTGCGAATATCAGTGCTCGCTTGGTAGTAAATCAAGCCTCCTATAAGCGTAAGCGGGCTCAGTTACAACCCATTTTTGATTTGCTGAAATAAATCAATACAGATCAATGTCATCCCAAGTTCAGGTTAAGCGACTCAACAGTGGAGATGCAGGTTTTAGAGAAACCCTGCTCTCCAGCCTTTCTTTACCAACGGCAGATGATGTAGCCATAGATGCTGCAGTGGTCAAAATTTTGTCAGCTGTAAAAGGGAAGGGCGATACTGCGGTTCTAGAATTTACAAAGCAATTTGATCGACTTAATGTTTCCAGTGTTTCTGAGCTTGAGATACCTCGTCAGGATCTAGAGAGGGCCTATAAAGACTTAACGGCCAAGCAAAAAAATGCTTTAGATATTGCAGCGAAGCGAGTCCGTGCTTATCACGAGCGTCAGAAAATTGAGGCTGGTTGCCATTCATGGGAATACGAAGAGGTTGATGGGACCAAGCTTGGTCAAAAAGTAACTCCATTAGACCGCGTCGGGATTTATGTTCCCGGAGGTAAGGCTGCATATCCATCATCTGTATTAATGAATGCAATCCCAGCGAAGGTGGCTGGCGTTACTGAAGTCATCATGGTGGTGCCGACGCCTGATGGCGCACGTAATCCTTTGGTATTGGCGGCTGCCTATCTAGCTGGTGTTGATCGGGTGTTTACGATTGGCGGAGCTCAAGCAGTTGCTGCTTTGGCATACGGTACACAGACCATCCCATCAGTCGATAAGATTGTGGGTCCAGGTAATGCCTACGTTGCTGCTGCTAAGCGTAGAGTATTTGGTACGGTTGGCATCGATATGATTGCTGGTCCATCAGAGATTTTGGTTTTATGTGATGGGTCTACCAACCCTGACTGGGTTACCATGGATCTCTTCTCTCAAGCAGAGCATGATGAGCAAGCACAATCGATTTTGTTATGCCCTGATGCGACTTTTATTGAACAAGTGCAAGCGAGCATTAATCGACTATTGCCAGAAATGCCAAGAGCTAAGGTGATTACCGCGTCATTAACAAATCGTGCTTTACTAATTCAGGTAAAGGATATGGCAGAGGCATGTGACATTGCTAATGCGATTGCTGCTGAACATTTAGAGATTTGCGCCGTTGAGCCACGTCAGTGGGCTGAGAAAATTCGTCATGCCGGTGCGATTTTTATGGGTAACTACACTAGTGAATCCTTAGGGGATTACTGTGCAGGCCCAAATCACGTTTTGCCAACAGCTCGAACCGCTCGTTTTTCTTCTCCACTGGGCGTATATGACTTCATTAAGCGCTCAAGCATGATTGAGGTGAGTGAGGCTGGCGCACAAAGCTTAGGTCGAGTAGCGAGCACGCTTGCTCACGGAGAGGGCCTGCAAGCGCACGCACGCGCAGCTGAGATGCGTCTCAAGCAATAAACGCGCAAATAAAGACAAAAAATTAGTCGAGAATTTCTTTTAAGGCGGCGACTAGTTCGCCGCTTTGTTCATCGGTGCCAATCGTAATACGTAAAAACTCTTCAATGCGAGGTGATTTGAAGTGGCGCACGATAATGCCGCGATCCCTTAGTGCCTGATATAGCTTGGCACCCGAATGATTTGGATGACGCGTGAAAATAAAGTTTGCAGTAGAAGGAAGCGTGTTAAAGCCTAACTGATTTAACTGCTCAATCAATTGAGCTCGAGTCTGAATTACTTTCGCACTCGTTGCTTCAAGGTGCGCTTGATCTTCGATTGCGGCAATTGCCCCGGCTTGTGCCAAGCGGCCTAAAGGGTAGGAGTTAAAGCTATTCTTGACGCGTTCAAGACCTTCGATGAGATCGGGATGCCCCAGTGCAAAACCTATTCTTAGACCTGCCAGCGCCCTTGATTTAGATAGGGTGTGAACAACGAGTAGATTTTCTGGGCAGTTGGCGCCACGTAATAGTGGAATACAGGACTCTGTTCCGTAATCGACATAGGCTTCATCGATCACTAAAACGGAGTCTTTGTTCTGAGAAAGTAATTTTTCAATTTCTGAGCGAGCAACAGATCTGCCAGTTGGCGCATTGGGGTTAGGAAAAATGATTCCGCCGTTTGGGATCACATAGTCATTAAGATTGATTTCAAAATCATTGCCCAATGGAATGGTTTTGTATTCGATGTCAAAGAGCTTGCAGTAGACCGGGTAAAAACTATAAGTAATGTCAGGGAAATGAATTGGCTTACTTTGTTTTAGTAGTCCTGCAAAAACGTGAGCCAATACCTCATCAGAACCATTGCCCAAAAACACCTGGTTTGGATTGAGGCCATGCAATTTAGCAATCGTTTGCTTTAAGGCTTTTCCTTCTGGATCTGGGTAGAGCCGTAAATCATCAGTGGTTTGCTGGTTAATGGCTGCAAGAGCCTTGGGAGATGGCCCGTAAGGACTCTCATTGGTATTGAGCTTGACCAGTCGCTGCATTTGCGGTTGTTCCCCTGGAATATAAGGGGTCAGACTTCTGACAACGGGGCTCCAAAAACGGCTCATGAGGCTACTCGGGTTAAATATAGGTAAGAAAGTGAAATCATTTCAGCATTTATAACTCTGCTAGGAATGATATTATGAGGCTTCAATCAACACTTCGCCTCGCGGCGTAAAGAAGCATGCGGCAAGCCGACGTAACCCGAAACACTTCGGAAACCAAAATTCAAATTTCCATCAATTTAGATGGTACTGGTAAGGCTGAGCTTGCCTCAGGCGTACCTTTCTTGGATCACATGTTGGATCAAATCGCACGTCACGGCATGATTGACCTCAAAGTAGTGGCCCAAGGCGATACCCATATCGATGATCACCACACCGTCGAGGATGTGGGTATTACATTGGGTCAGGCCTTTGCAAAAGCAGTAGGCGATAAAGCAGGTATCACTCGTTACGGACATTCCTATGTGCCGTTGGATGAGACATTGTCACGCGTAGTGATTGACTTTTCTGGTCGTCCAGGCTTGGAATTTAATGTGCCCTTTACACGTGCGCGTGTAGGTGACTTTGATGTTGACCTCAGTATTGAGTTCTTTCGTGGTTTTGTGAATCACGCGGGAGTGACATTGCACATTGATAACTTGCGTGGCATCAATGCTCACCACCAAATTGAAACAGTCTTCAAAGCCTTTGGCCGTGCCTTACGTATGGCTCTAGCGATAGACCCACGCGCTTCTGGTGCAGTTCCTTCAACTAAGGGAAGCCTTTAACTCGATTTTTGCTTCTTCTTAGAACAGTGCAAAAGATAGGCTAATTTTGGCGCAAACCATTGCGATCGTTGACTACGGGATGGGTAACCTTCGTTCCGTGTATCAGGCATTCCATCATGTGGCTCCGGATGAAAATGTATTGATCGCTCGTAAGCCAGAGGAAATTCGTAGCGCTGATCGTGTGGTCTTGCCGGGCCAAGGAGCCATGCCAGATTGCATGAAGCATCTTGAAGAGTCTGGGCTTTTAGAGGCATTGTTAGAGGCATCGAAAGGCAAGCCATTATTGGGTGTTTGTGTAGGCGAGCAAATGCTCTTAGATAAGAGTGCTGAGGTGCGTCCCGGTGATCAATGGACGGCTTGCCTGGGGCTGATACCGGGGGAAGTGCGCCGCTTTGAATTGGCTGGCAAAAAACAGGCCGATGGCTCTGCTTACAAAGTTCCCCATATGGGCTGGAATCAAGTGCGACAGGATCGCCAGCATCCTATTTGGAAGGGAATTCCAGATCTAAGCAGTTTTTATTTTGTACATAGCTACTATGTTGTCCCCAAACGCACCGAAGATATCGTTGGCTCTACTGAATATGGCGATTGGTTTACTTCTGCTGTGGCAAGGGATAATATTTTTGCAACACAATTTCATCCAGAAAAAAGCGCAGAATACGGATTAAAGCTGTATCAAAATTTTGTTCATTGGCAACCCTAATTACCTAATTATTTTTTAGCGTCTTACTATGCTACTCATTCCTGCAATTGATCTTAAAGATGGGCACTGTGTTCGATTGGAACAAGGTGACATGGATAAGGCCACCGTGTTCTCTGAAGATCCTGGTGCAATGGCCGCACACTGGATTAGTAAGGGCGCACGCCGTTTACATTTGGTTGATCTCAACGGAGCTTTCGCTGGCAAGTTAAAAAATGAGTCAGCAATTAAATCTATTCTGAAGGCAGTTGGTGACGAGATTCCAGTGCAGCTTGGCGGCGGCATTCGTGATCTTGAGACGATTGAGCGTTTATTGGATGACGGTATTAGCACTGTGATCATCGGTACTGCTGCAGTGAAAAATCCAGGCTTTGTACAGGATGCTTGCACTGCATTTCCAGGGCATGTCATGGTGGGCTTGGATGCCCGTGATGGCAAGGTAGCCACGGATGGCTGGAGCAAGATTACTGGCCATGAAGTAATTGACCTTGCTAAGAAGTTTGAAGACTGGGGTGTTGAGGCAATCATTTATACCGATATTGGTCGGGACGGCATGCTTAAGGGCGTCAACGTTGATGCTACGATCAAACTGGCTCAAGCAATTCGCATTCCAGTGATTGCGAGCGGGGGCCTCTCTAACAACCAAGATATTGAGGCGCTATGTAAGGCCGAAGAAGAGGGTGTCATGGGGGTGATTGCTGGCCGCTCAATTTATTCAGGCGATTTAGATTTGGCAGCGGCTCAAAAATACGCTGATGAACTAACGCTGAAGTACGCAAAGAAAATTATCTAGTGTTAACTAAACGAATTATTCCTTGTCTTGATGTAACAGCAGGAAGAGTTGTTAAAGGTGTCAATTTTGTGGGTCTGCGTGATGCTGGTGATCCTGTAGAAATCGCCAAGCGCTACGACACGCAAGGCGCTGATGAGCTGACTTTTCTTGATATCACTGCAACATCTGATGGTCGCGACTTAATTCTGCACATCATTGAAGATGTCGCCTCGCAAGTCTTTATTCCCTTAACGGTTGGTGGTGGCGTTCGCGCTGTCGCCGATGTGCGTCGTCTGCTCAATGCTGGCGCCGATAAAGTGAGTATGAATTCCTCTGCAGTAGCTAATCCCGATTTGGTGTCTGATGCCGCTGCTTATTACGGTTCGCAGTGCATTGTTGTTGCGATTGATGCCAAGCAGACAGATGCTGGCAACTGGGAAGTATTTACTCATGGTGGCAGATCGGCTACTGGTATTGATGTAGTAGCTTGGGCTACCGAAGTAGCGAAACGTGGTGCTGGTGAAATTCTATTAACTAGTATGAATCGCGATGGCAGTAAAGATGGCTTTGATCTTGCTTTAACTGCAGCAGTGAGTGATGCAGTGTCTGTGCCCGTGATCGCCTCTGGTGGGGTAGGTAATCTGCAGCATTTGGTCGACGGCATTACCAAGGGTCATGCCGATGCGGTTTTAGCTGCCAGCATTTTTCACTATGGTGAATATACCGTTGGGCAAGCAAAAGAATATATCGCTGCCCAAGGAATCCCCGTTCGCATCTAGATGGCACTCACAGGGTGCGTTTCACGGTAAAGTTGAGGTATGACGCAATCCCAAAATAAGCCTAAGAGTACATTTACCCCTGTTCAATCACTTCAGGCAGGTCCATGGCTTGACGCAGTGAGCTGGAATGAGCAAGGCTTGGTACCCGTCATTGCGCAAGAGTTCGGCAGTAATGACATTTTGATGATGGCTTGGATGAATCGTGATGCCTTGTTGGCAACCTTACGATTGGGCGAGGCTGTGTATTGGACACGTTCACGTCAAAAGCTTTGGCATAAGGGTGAAGAGTCAGGCCATACTCAAAAAGTGAAAGAAATTCGTCTGGATTGTGATGGAGATACCATTTTGCTGATTGTGGAGCAAAAAGATGGGATTGCTTGCCATACGGGTGAACATAGCTGTTTCTTTCAGCAATGGGATTCAAGTAAAGCCGCCTGGGTAGATAAATCCAGCAAAAGCAAGTGATAGGTAAAGCAATGGGCATTTAGTAGTTAGCCCAGACCTTTCAACAAAAGACATAAAATAAGCCCATGAGCAGCTCAGTGAATAAACCTTCTAATTTGGATTCCGCATTAGCGCATTTAGCTGATGTGGTTGATCAACGCCGAGATGCTTTCAAGGCTGGGAATGCCGACCCAAAGACTTCTTACACCGCTTTGCTTTTCTCAAAAGGTGATGACGGTATTCTGAAAAAGATTGGCGAGGAAGCTACCGAAGCGGTCATGGCCGCTAAAGATGTGCGCTCTTCCAATTTTGCTTCGGATCAGAAAAAATTATTGGTTGGTGAAATGGCGGATCTTTGGTTTCACTGTTTGATCGCGCTTTCTCAATTTGATTTGCGTCCCGAAGATGTAATTGCTGAATTAGATCGCCGTTTGGGAACATCTGGTATTGAAGAAAAAGCTGCCAGAAAAGCTGCTAACAAAGAGTAGTCAAAAAGAGTAATCAACGTCAGCCACAAAGAACAACAGCATGAGTCACGATCCTAATTGCTTGTTTTGCAAAATATCGCAAGGCTTAATACCTTCCTCCAAAGTTTATGAGGATGAAGAAATTTATGCCTTCAAAGACATCCATCCTGCAGCACCAGTACATTTTTTAATCATTCCTAAGAAGCATATTCCCATGTTGGAGTCAGCGGAAAGCGCAGATGCCCCTTTGCTGGGTAGAATGATGGAATTAGCACCTCGTCTCGCCAAAGAACAGGGTTGCCGTCCCGGAAAAGATGGTGGCTTTAGATTAATGGTGAATAACGGTGCTGATGGTGGGCAGGAGGTTTATCACTTGCATTTGCATGTGATGGGCGGACCCCGCCCCTGGAAAAAGTAAGGCATGCAAGCAATACAAGTAAGAAACTTAAGTAAGAAATTAAGGTATTCCAAGGAGATTCAAAATGGGTTCATTTAGCATTTGGCATTGGTTAATTGTTTTAGTGATTGTGATGATGGTCTTTGGTACCAAGAAATTACGCAATATTGGCCAAGATTTAGGCGGTGCTGTCAAAGGATTCAAAGAAGGCATGAAGTCTGGTGAAGAGACAAAAGAGCAGATTACGCAAAGTGCTGGCA
This sequence comes from Polynucleobacter sp. MWH-UH25E, assembly GCF_018687095.1. Lineage (NCBI taxonomy): Bacteria > Pseudomonadati > Pseudomonadota > Betaproteobacteria > Burkholderiales > Burkholderiaceae > Polynucleobacter > Polynucleobacter sp. MWH-UH25E. The sequence continues at coordinate 106,451 of NZ_CP061286.1, forward strand.
CTGCGGATAAAACCGTTGACGTCCAAGCTAAAGACGTAAATAAGTAATTCCTAGCGGCATATCAGCACACTGCATTATTTGAAACTCCTATAGTCTTGATGATTGCGATAAATGATTGATTTAGGAGTTTCAAAACTTGCGCTGATAGCGGTTGTTGCTCTAGTAGTAGTTGGCCCTGAACGTTTGCCAAAAGTGGCGCGGATGGCTGGCAATCTTTTTGGGCGTGCTCAGCGTTACATGGCAGACGTGAAGTCTGAAGTCAATCGACAAATGGAGATGGAGGAATTTAAAAAATTCCGCGAAGAGAGCGCTTCTGTTTTAAAAGAAGTCGAGAACAGTATCCACTCAGTTGCTAATGAGGCAAGCGCAAACCTAACTGATCAGGCAGACATCTTCGAAGCTAGCTTTGAAAAGCCTCCGCTCGATGAAAAAGAGGTTCTTCGCAAAACGAAGCGACAAGGCCGCAATAGCTGGGGCGTCAGGCGTGCCGTAAGACCAGTTTGGTTTAAGCGTAGTTCCGGTATTCGTACTCGAGTGCAGTCGGGCGCTGCCAGAATGAAGCGCTTTCATCACAGTGTGGGTAAGTAATAAAAGCGGCAGACAGAACCAACATAAATATCCATTAAAAACCATAAAAAAGTAGAAGACAGCTACATGACTGATAACAACGCAACTGAAGATTCTGGAATTCAGGAATCTTTCCTATCGCATCTCTTTGAGTTGCGTGATCGCGTAGTGAAGTCCGCTTTGGCAATCATCGTTGTCTTTGTTTGCTTGGTCTATTGGGCCCCGGATATTTTTCATCTCTTTGCCCGGCCCTTACTTCAAGCGTTGCCGGCTGGTGGAAAAATGATTGTTACTGATGTAACGGGATCTTTCTTTGTGCCAATGAAGGTAACGATGCTGGTAGCATTTTTGATTGCCTTGCCTGTCGTGATGTATCAGTTATGGGCTTTTATTGCGCCAGGTCTTTATTTGCATGAGCGCAAACTCATTTTGCCTTTGGTAGTGAGCAGCTACACCCTCTTCATTATTGGTATGGCGTTTGCTTACTTCTTAGTCTTCCCAACAGTTTTCAAGTTCATGGCTAGCTATAACGCTCCACTGGGTGCGGAGATGACTACCGACATTGATAACTACCTAAGTTTTGCGATGACCACTTTCTTGGCTTTTGGCATTACTTTTGAAGTTCCAGTCGTCGTGGTAGTTCTGGTGCGTATGGGCATGGTGTCATTAGCAAAGCTAAAAGAAATCCGTCCATATGTGATTGTTGGTGCTTTTGTTATTTCAGCTGTCGTCACTCCACCAGACGTGCTATCTCAATTACTATTGGCTGTGCCAATGACCTTGTTATACGAGTTAGGTTTGCTTGTGGCTAGGTTATATGTACCCAAATCAAGCGAAGACTTTGAGGCGACAACTTAAATTAGGCCAGCTCTGAATTTGCTTGCTTATTAAAACTTTTCGCAAAAGTTGTGCATAACCAATCTGTGACTTGATCAAAGCGATAGCGCCTTTGACGCAAATTGCCCTCAATCTCGATATCAGCCCCTGCAAATACTTTTCCGGCAGCCAAGAGAGCACGTCGCTGCTGAATCGTTTCAATTTGAATGAGCCTAGGCAAGATCTTGGGTAGCTCCCAGCGAATATCAACTGCTACACAATGTTCGTGTTGTAGCTCACCGACTTTGCTGAGTAATAGCTCTGCTTTGCTGAAATTAAATTGATTGGCGATGATAATTCGATGGCAAAGCATCACCCAGTCTTCGTTAAGCTTGTGCTCAGCATGATGGTTAATTGCCGCATCAGCAAACTGGGCAAGTTCATACCAATCATTTTCCTTTGGTTCAGGGCACCTGAGTAATATTTTGTCGAGTAATTCCTTTGCTTCTGCAATACCTTGTTGATGCGCTTGCCACAACCAATAGGACGCTTGAAGACCGCGAATCTTTTCTTCAATCTTTTCACGCTTGCGCCACAGATTGGCGCCTTTGCGAAACTGTGCCTCTGGATGACCAAGATCGGCTGCGCGATCAAAGCAGCGATCACTTTCTTGTGCGTTATATCCCGAGAATTGAGGGCGACGATAAATCTCGCCCAAGGCATACCAAGCATCACGATCACCATCTTTAGCTGCAAGCTCTAACCAATGGGCTGCTTTTTTAAGTGAGGCGTTAGATTTTTTTTCAGCATTCTTATTTGGCTGCGCCAGTCGCAGACCTAAAGTCAGTTTCGCGCTGGTGAGTCCTAGTTCTGCTGCTTGTTGAAGAGCGTCTTCATTTTGATCTTGCTGCCAAGCATTCCATAAAGATGAGAGAGCTTCATTTTTGGGTTGAAGTTTGATTAACAATTCTTTTGCAGACTGGGAAAAAGACTCGTTGCTCTCTGCCACTTCATTCAAAAATTGCCGCACTGTTTTTTGAATAGCACTAAATTCTGTCGGATAAGCATTGTCAGCTGGTACGGGTCTTTTTTTGAGCCATTCGTCAATCTGATTTTGAATATCGCTGCGACTTGGGTCTGCAATTAGATTGGCTAATTGCCACTTCGCTAAAAGAATTATTTCAACTGGAGCAGAAGTAGACTTGGTAAGACTCCAGATTAGATCCCAGCCAAACCCAAAAGCTGGGGTATTAAAAGTCTCTGCAAGGGGAATGCTGGCAATTTGGTTCAAGATTCTCAAAACCTGCGAATTTTTGGTGCTTTCAGAGTCAAACCATTGGTTTTGGATAGATAGATAGGATTTTTCCAGCCAAATCAATGCATTAGCAGGCTGAATAGGGGTTTTGAACAAGCCAGTTAGGTAGGCCTCAGCTAGATTTTGTTGCGCGGATACATCACCCGTACGTGCTGAACTGAGGATTTTTAAGAATTCGCGACTTGCCATATGACAATTTTGTCATTCAACGGCCAAAAAAGGCAAGAAACACCCCTCTTGTTGCCGTGATACAACGAAGAAAACCAAAAAACTGCCTTTTGACAAGCAAAAACAGTCTCTAAATGCCCCAACCCCCAGTCTGGTAGAACAAAAGCCTGAAAATTCATAAGTCCCAGCTTTATTTGGGCATTACTTTCAATTTATGGAGATTTACAGAATGAAAAAATCGCTATTAGCAATCGCAGCACTGACAGCATTTGCTGGCGCTGCTCAAGCTCAGTCCAGCGTAACCGTGTACGGTTTGGTGGACGTTGGTGTGATGGGTCAAAGCAATTCCAACATGTTAAACGGCTCTACTGGCGGTACTTCTGCTGGTTATGGTGGTTCAGGCTCTGCTAGCTACCCACGTAATGGCAACTCCTTTGGCTTTATGCAAGGCGGTCAGTCTGCTAGCCGTTTGGGTTTCAAGGGTCAAGAAGACTTAGGTGGCGGTACTAAAGCTATCTTCACATTAGAGCAGGGCGTGAACATGGATAACGGTTCACAATTCGCTACTGGTTTGCCAGGTAACGGCAAAACCACTGTTGGCATGGGTAATATGTCAAACACTGGTGACTCTTCTAACCAAGGTCAATTGTTTAACCGTGGCGCATACGCTGGTTTGAGCAATGACAAATGGGGTACATTGACACTCGGTCGCCAACAAACTTTGATGTTAGATAACATCGGTGGCTATGACCCAGTAAACGCACAACAGTTCTCACCTTTAGCCTTCTCTGGTCAATTTGGTGGTGGTGGTACAACTGACAATGCACGTGCTAACGGCGCAATCAAGCTCAAAGAAAAAATCATGGGCTTTGATGTCAATGCCTTATACGCACCTGGCGGCTACGCTGGTAACAACGGTGTTGGTACACGTTTAGAAGGTCAAATTGGTTACGAAGCTGCTAAGTGGGGTGTTCAAGCTTTGACTTCTTATCAAGAAGATGCAACTGCATTGGCTGGTACAACCTATGGTTCAGGTCTTCCAGCTGGCGCAGTAGTTCCTGGTAATAATACTGCTGCAGCTGGCGGTGCTGGTGCCAGCTCAATCCCAACAACTGCTGGCACAAACCAAGTTAACGCAACTGTGTACAACGCTCGTTCAGCGACCTTGACTGGTAAATGGTCTCCAATGGACAAGTTGTGGTTAAAAGCTGGTTTCCAGTACATCAACTTGGGTGTTCCATCTAACTTCCAATATGTTTCTGGTCAACCAGTATTGCCTAACGGAAGCGGCTTTAGCGTATTCTCATACACAGCAGCTACAAATCCTCAAATCAAGAACACTTTCTGGTTAGGTGCTAACTACGACTTTACACCAGCAATCAAAGGTTCTTTGGGTTACTACCAGCAGAACGCTCTTCAAAACGGTACTGCAACTAACCAAGCAAACGCAGCAACTACTGGTGCTCTTTCTGGCAGAACAACTTATATTTCGGCAATGGCTGAGTACTACATGAGCAAGCGTACAAACCTGTACGCAGCTGCTTCACAAGTGAACTTTACTGGTGCTGCACAGTCTCCATCACAAGGCTTTAGTGGTGGTCCTACTTCGGCAACCATCAACCAACAGTTCACATACGGTTTAGGTATGCGCCATACTTTCTAATTTAACGTAGGTCTTGTACCTACTTTGATTTAGAAATGCAGTAAGTATTTAGTAATACAGTAGTTCATAAAACCCTCGCACGAAAGTGTGGGGGTTTTGTGTTTTTAAGCAATAACAATTTCTTGATTTTGGTCAAGCAATCTAATCTAAGTACATTATGAAAACATTCAATAAATTCGCTTTGGCTGCTAGCTTGCTTTGCACAGCTGGAGCCCTACAAGCCCAGTCAAGTGTGACAGTCTATGGCTTACTCGATGTGGGCGTTATGGCACAAACCAATGCGGGTAATCTCAATACCTCCACCTGGGGTAACTCGGGTGCGCCATTAAATTATCCTGGGGTGAAAAACGGTAACGTGTTTGGATTTATGACAGGTGGCGAGAGCCAAAGCCGCCTGGGTTTTAAGGGTTCAGAAGATTTGGGGGGTGGCACTAAAACTTTCTTTTTATTAGAACAAGGCTTTAATGCAGCAACAGGGGTAACCGCAAGCAATGGTATGGCTGGTAACGGATCGTCCACTAGCGCAAGCCAAGGTGGAGATAACGCGCTGCAAGGATTGCTATTTGGTCGCGGTGCCTATGCCGGTATAGGTAATGAGCAGTACGGCACCTTGACGCTAGGTCGTCAGCAAGGACTCATGTTGCAAAACATTGGTAGTTATAACCCAGTCAATGCGCAGATGTTTTCACCGATTGCTTTCTCGGGTACCTATGGTGGTGGTGGCTATACTGATAATGCTTATGTGAGCGGCGCTATTCAATACGCTAAAAAATACAATGGCTTTAATCTCAAGGCGATGTATGCGCCTGGTGGTGTAGCGGGTAATAACTCAGCGGGTACTACTAGCGGTTTTCAGCTAGGCTATGAAGAGGCTAAGTGGGGCGTGCAAGCCATTGCAACCCATACTACTGATGCAACTAAACTGACAGGTATTACCTATGGCACAACAATTTCTACAGCAAATGGTGCTGTTTCCCCGGTAGGCGCTACAAAGGCTGGAACAAATGAGGTTTTGGTTACTCTAGCAAATACCTCTGCATTGCAATTAACTAGCAAATTCCAAGCAACTGATAAATTGAATTTGAAGGCTGGATATGAGCGTATGTTTATTGGTACGCCAAGTAATTTTCAGATGTATTCTGGATTGCCTGTATTACCCAGTGGATTTTCAATCGCGAGCTGGACCCCTAATCGAAATAACTACAACATTAATGTATATTGGGTGGGTGCCAACTACAACTTTACTCAATCTTTGATTGGCTCTATAGGTTATTACTATGCGGGAACGCTGCAATCGGGTACTCAGCTTAGTGGAGTACAGCAATTTCAGTCTGCCATGCTTGATTACTATATGAGTAAGCGTACTAATTTGTATTTGGGTATTGGCAACATCAATACTTCAGGTTCAAACGTTCAGCCATTACCAGCGGGGAGCATGTTAAGCGGCAAGACTGTAAGTACACAGCAGACCTTTGGCATGGGAATGCGCCATACCTTTTAATTTAAAAGCTTTTTCATGGATCCTCTTTTAGGGATCTATGAAAAAGAGGGGAGATGCTTAATCCCGCCTTTGTGATGTATCTACACTAAGCATCTTGGCTGCAAAGGCAAATGTGATTTTTACTAAGTTCAGAGGGATTGGGATTTCAGATCCATCTCTGAACTTAGTAGATTCAGGCTTTATTTATATGAGACTAACTCATACTGCAACATACTCTCGTGGCGGTCATTGCCTATACCAGTGTTCACATCCAAATAAGACCCATTTGTTCTCTTGATAACCCAGCGACCAATATTTGGTGCGATCCAAATGGTAGAGTATCGCAAGGAAGTATGGCGAGAAAAATCATCGCTCTGAAAGTAGATAGAGTTGTTGATTTTTAGTGTATTAAATTGATTGCCCTGAATATTAACAACCTTAGATCCGGCATAGGTAATTGTGGATGACCAAGGAAATGTGCTTGTGCCATCTAGAACTTTATATTGGGTAGTAAATCTCTCTGATTTACTGCTTGATTGAGGCCAAATAGGCATAGGGCTTGTAAAGCTAACAACTGGATTCCAGTAGGGGTCTTGTAAAACAAGACCTGTTGCAGATTGAATCTCAGACGGGAGTGGGCCAGAATTTTTACTTTCTCGTTTAATTTCAATCAATGGTGCTACAGATATTACGCTTTCGGTAATCGTATCGATTATCTGATTGTTATAAAGATTTCGTACGTTATATATCCATTGTTGACCAATGGCCATCTTTCTGACGGCTTCATAGTTTGGTCCAGAATCTGTTTTAGATTCAGAGATGGTAAAACCTGCATTTCCTGCGCACGCAGATAGAAAAAGGCCAAGGACAACTGTTGTTGGCAACAATAAAAAATATTTAATTAGCGTATTCATTTTCATGGACAGATCTCTTCAAGTGACACCTTAAGTAGTTCCATCTTATACCAATTAATCTTATTTGGTAGCCTGAAGTAGGCGAGAGAATGTCATAGGTTGGCCAGTTACATTACTCATGGAGAACCCAGTGACTGACCCCTCCTACGTCTTAGAAAGTCATCTAAACTGATTTTCAGTTTCCATGAACTTCTACAAAAAGTAAGCTGTAATTTCCTATCTTCAAACTATCAATGGAAGAGATTTATCTTGGTGGAATTGAAGGCTCAAAAGCTCCTTGGCGCTCGCATCACGTTTGTATATCTGTAATTTGAGCCAGACCCATCCTCAGGTGCGATACCTCAAATGGGAAAAGAGGGTGCAAGAGAATCCATCGGATCAAAAACGGGGGTAAAGGCTAATCAATCCTCTGGGGTGTTCCCACTGGCCAACATCACCTTTGTAGATGAGGCGCCAATAAACTGAATGTTTACTTGTTCAATTGATCGAGTGTGACTCTGACAGGATTAATTTATTGCAGTGCAGCAAATTAATCCTGAAAAAATAAAATCTTGACAAGAAACATGAACAAGAATGTAATCGTTGAATGCAAAAATTTGTAAAAGTGTTTATTTTAATAAGCTGCATTTTCTTGGCTCTCGTGAAGACTGCCGGAGCGCAAATTTTTGTCCAAAATGCAGTTCAAAGATCCCAAACATATATTGGTGTCCAAAAAGACGTTAATCTCTTAGATGAATCTTCAAAGGCTTCGGAGCAAAAAGAGCCAAACCTTAAGATTAATCTAAGCGCTCATGTACTGGGGGACATTCATGAGGCTTCCTTAGTATTCTTTTCTGCCGATGAAAGATTAAGTTTTTATATTCGTGTCACTGATGGTGTAAATAGCTTAACAAGCTCCTCAATCTTCAGGCCTCCGAGAACCGCATAGCGTTCCCAAAGTTGGTAGATCTTCTATTTATTGGAATCGATCTCGCCATAGCTGTATACATACCTATTTGGTTGAATGTTTTAGAGTTGATGGGCTAATCTTGCCATTGCCAACCCACAGACCGTATGCAATCAGCAAACTCAATTATTGAATTTTAGTTTTAATAAAGATTAAAAATGATTAGGTTAGTTAAATTAGCTTTAGAAAAGCCTTACACATTTGTGGTGATGGCAATCTTGATAGCTCTGATGGGGATCTTTAGTGCACTGCGCTCCCCGATTGATATTTTTCCAGAGATTCGCATACCAGTCATTAGTGTGGTTTGGTCCTATACCGGCATGCAGCCTGAGGATATGGCAGGCCGTGTGATTTATTCCTACGAGCGCGCATTAAGTTCAACTGTAAATGATATTGAGCATATTGAATCGCAATCGCTGCCCGGTTATGGCATCGTTAAAATATTTTTTCAACCTAGCGTTGATATTCGTCTTGCAACAGCGCAAGTAACATCTATATCGCAGACGGTCCTCAAGCAGATGCCGCCTGGAATCACGCCACCTCTAATTTTGAATTACAACGCAGCAACAGTTCCAATCGTGCAGTTGGCATTGTCCAGTCTGTCATTATCTGAGCAAAGAATTTTTGACTTTGGCCAAAACTTTATTAGGCCGGCCTTAGCAAGTGTTCCTGGTAGTGCCGTACCGTCGCCATATGGAGGAAAGACTAGGCAAATTCAGATCGACTTACGTTTAGCTGCATTACAGGCAAGAAAGCTAACACCAAATGATGTCATTAGTGCACTGGCAGCACAAAACCTGATTATCCCAACCGGCACACAAAAAATTGGAGAGTATGAGTACAGCATTAAGTTGAATAATGGAGTAAATGAATTCAAGGAAATTGCTGACTTCCCAATTAAATTAGCAAGCGGTGCAGTAATTCAGCTAAGAGATGTAGCTCAAGTCCGAGATGGCTCGCCACCACAAACCAATCTTGTGCGATTGGATGGCGGCAAGGCAGTCCTGATGACTATCTTGAAATCTGGCGCAGTTTCTACTCTAGATATTATTGATGGCGTTAAAGCGCTCGTACCAAAATTAAAAGAGTCCTTGCCACCAGAATTGAATATTAATATTAATGGCGATCAATCAGTATTTGTAAAGGCTTCCATTAGTGGCGTAATTCATGAGGGGCTTATCGCTGCGGCATTGACTAGTTTAATGATCCTACTATTTTTAGGTAGTTGGCGCTCAACAGTAATCATTGCTTCTTCAATCCCGCTTGCAATCTTGTTTGCGGTAATTATGCTGAATATTACCGGTGAAACTCTGAACATTATGACTTTGGGGGGTCTTGCATTGGCGGTGGGTATTTTGGTTGATGATGCTACCGTAACGATTGAAAATATTAACTGGCACCTAGAGCAGGGAAAGCCTATTCAAGAGGCAATTTTGGATGGTGCGGCGCAGATTGTAGGGCCAGCATTTGTGGCTCTATTGTGTATTTGTATCGTGTTTGTGCCTATGTTCTTTTTAGAGGGCGTATCTAAGTTTTTATTTGTGCCAATGGCTAAGGCTGTTATGTTTGCAATGATTGGATCTTTCATCCTGTCACGCACATTTGTGCCTACTTTTGCAAACTTTATCCTAAAAGAAATTCATGGCCATGATGAGCATGCATCTGGACATTTACGCTGGGCGATGGATATTAATCATACCAATCCAGCAGTCAGAATCAAAGGAAGATTGGCTAAGTTCCAATATCAATTTGAGAATGTATTTAACTCCATCAGGAAAAGTTATTTTGAATTTTTGAAATCAGTTATCACCAACCAAAAAAAGTTCATTGTTATATTTATGGTGGGTGTATTGGGCTCGTATCTTTTGATCTTTTCTTTCGGGCGAGAATTTTTTCCGGCTGTTGATGGTGGACAAATTAAAATGCATGTCCGAGTACCTGTCGGAACTCGTCTTGAGGAGACTGCACGTCAATTCAACGAGATTGAGGCTGAAATTCGACGTTTGCTACCAAATGATCAAATTGAAAGCATTGTTGACAATATTGGGTTATCTGTCAGTGGAATCAATATGGCGTATAGCAATACCGGCACAATTGGACCACAAGACGGGGACATTTTGGTATCCCTCGTTAAGGGGCATTCACCAACGGATGAATTTGTAAAGCAGTTAAGGGAAGAGCTACCCAAGAAGTTTCCATCAACAAGTTTTTCATTTTTGCCCGCAGATATCGTCAGTCAGATTCTGAATTTTGGAGCCCCTGCTCCGATCGACATCATTGTCAAGGGGACCAAAAGAGATGAAAACTTTGTATTCACAGCTAAATTACTAGAGCGCGTTAAAAACATTCCAGGAATAGTGGACGTACGTATTCAACAAGCAACAAATTATCCTCAGATTAACGTCGATGTTGATCGTGTCCAGGCTGCAAAGATTGGAATAACACAAAGAGATATTACGAATAACATGGTAACAACGCTGGCTGGAAGTGGACAAGTTGCGCCAGCATTCTGGTTAAATCCATCCAATGGTATTTCTTATCCAGTGGTTGTTCAAACACCGCAAATTCAAGTTTCGAGCATATCGGATTTATTGAATATTCCAGTGGCTGGAGCTAATGCATCAACAGGCACAATTCTTGGTGGAATTTCATCCCTTAGAAGAAATTTTGCCGATGCGGTTGTGACGCATGACAGCATAAAGCCCTCATTTGATATTTATGCTGATACTCAAGGGCGCGACCTAGGGGCGGTTGCATCTGATATCAATCGCATCATCGAGGAGGAAACGAAGAATATCCCTAAGGGCACAACCGTAGAATTAAGGGGGCAAGTTTCTACCATGAATTCCGCCTTTACTGGACTCGGTTTGGGCTTAATAGGATCTATCGTATTAATTTATTTAATACTGGTTGTTAACTTCCAATCCTGGCTAGATCCATTTGTCATTATTACTGCATTACCAGCCGCAATAGCCGGAATTATTTGGATATTATTTTTGACTTTTACAAACTTATCGGTGCCCGCTCTCACCGGGGTAATTATGTGTATGGGTGTTGCAACAGCAAATAGTATTTTGGTCGTTAGCTTTGCTCGTGAGCGATTGCCAATCGATAGAGATCCAATCAAGGCAGCCTTAGAGGCTGGATTTTCTAGATTCAGGCCCGTGATGATGACTGCATTGGCAATGGTTATTGGTATGGCTCCCATGGCGTTGGGTCTTGGAGAGGGTGGTGAACAGAATGCCCCCCTAGGAAGAGCTGTTGTCGGGGGGCTTATTTTTGCAACTTTTGCAACCCTTATTTTTGTACCGGTTGTGTTTAGCCTTGTACATAGAAACTATGGATCAGAAAAAGCATGAAAACAATTAAATTTAATAAAGACTCTCTGAAAAATGTCATTCCTTTAATGCGGAAGTATTTCGCAATATCAAAGGAATTTTTAATTGCATTATTTCAAAAATATCAGGGGCTTGAGAAAAATCAGAAGCGTTTAGTTCACGCGGTACTTGTAATCGTCATCCTAAATTTTGGATTTCGTATTTATGGTTTTATTTCCGCTAAATTACGCTCAGAAGCAAGTGCACAAAGGGTGGTTACTGTTGTGATGCCAGTTGTTGGCGGCGCTGAAAATTCGATTTCTTTCCCAGGTCGCCTTGAGGCCTACTTAAATGCCCCAATCTACTCCCGCGTTAATGGTTATATGAAGAAATGGGATAAGGACATTGGCGCTGAAGTGAAAAAAGGTGAAATTTTAGGACGAATTGAGGCCCCAGAGGTAGACCAGCAGCTACAGCAAGCAAAATCTGACTTGATTGCTGCAAAGAGTAATGAGGCTCTCGCGAAGATTTCTTTGACAAGATGGAAAAATCTTTTTGCTGAAGATGCTGTTTCAAAGCAGGAATTGGATCAAAAGACTACGGAATATGAAACAAGAAAGTCTTTGCGCCAAATTGCTGAGGCAAATTTACAAAAGGCTGAGATTTTTTCAGAGTACAAAAATATTCCGGCACCATTTGCGGGGCAAGTTACTGAGCGTAATATCGACGTAGGTGCTTTAGTAACGGCTGGCTCTGGTAAGCCCCTCTTTAACGTGGCCAACATAGACAAGTTAAGACTATTTGTAAATATTCCACAGGTATTCATGAACGATATTCAGCCTGGCATTCCAGCAAGAATTCGTGTTCCTGAGTTTCCTGAGAAAGTATTTGAAGCAAAAGTGGTGCGTTCAGCTGGCGCGGTAAACGAAAGCTCTGGAACAGTTCTGATAGAAATTGAAATGGATAATCAGGATCATGTTTTAACTGCGGGCGAGTTTGCACAAGTTAATATTGACCTGCCCTCCGATCGAAATATCCCTCGCGTACCATCTTCAGCCTTAATCATTCGTAAGAACGGGGCATTTTTAGCTGAGGTTGGTAAAGATCAAAAGGCGGTATTTACCAAAGTTGTGATTGGCAGGGATTTTGGCCAAGAGGTTGAGGTGATTGGGCCGATTACGAGTGAATCGAAGATCATTAACAATCCACCTGATTCATTGGTTGCTGGCGAATTAGTGACTCTTGCCAAAGAGACGAGTGGAAATAAGGCGAAATAGTATGTCAAATCAATTTCGACGTTTACTAGGAGTTGGACTGCTCAGTCTTTGTTATGGCTGCTCCCTTGCTCCCGATTACAAGCGCCCCCAAATGCAAATGCCAGCCAACTTTAAGGAGATATCAGAGAATTGGGTGGTTGCGAAACCTGCCGATCAGATGAAAAGAGGGTCTTGGTGGAAAAATTTCGGCGACCCAATTTTGGATGAATTAGTTGCAAAAACTGAGACTAATAACTTTCAAATTGCGGCCGCAGTAGCTCGTTATGAAAATGCAAGTGCATTTTTGGCCGTGAACAATGCAGGTTTATACCCGCAAGTAGCAGTGACTGGTGCCGCAACAGAAAACCGGCAGTCTGCTGGACGACCACTTCGTGGGGCAAACCAGCCAAATATTTATGACAATAATTTTTTTGGCGGTTTAGCAACTTATGAGGTCGATTTATGGGGCCGCGTCCGCTCTAGTATTGATTCAGCATCAGCACTGGCAGAAGCAAGTCAAGAGGATTTAGAGTCTGTGCGCCTACTCATTCAAGCTGACCTAGTCAATAGCTACATAGCAATGCGGGGTATTGAGTCCCAGCAGGTCATCTTAAAGCATGACTTAGAGCTATATCAAAAGCAAGCAGACCTTATGCAAAAGCGTTACAAAGAAGGCATTAATTCAGGGGTTGATTTTTATAGAGTGCAAGGTTTGGTTGAAAGTGGGCGCATTCGGGAAAAGACTCTACAAACTCGGCGTGCGCAGCTTGAGCATGTCATTGCTGTATTAGTTGGGGAGTCACCGTCATCATTCTCGCTACCGAAAGGAAGCATCTCCGATTTGACACTGCCATCTATAGCTGTTTCGTTGCCCTCAACTTTGCTTGAGCGTCGTCCTGATGTTGCATCTGCAGAAAGGAGGGTTGCGGCTAGCAATGCAGAGATTGGTGTTGCGAGGAGCGCCTTTTTCCCTGTACTGTCTTTGTCTGCTTTTGGTGGTTATCAAACAGCAAATCAGGCAAATATTCTTGCGGCTCCAAATGCATTTTGGACAATTGGACCTTTGGCATTTTTAACAATTTTCGATGGTGGTAGGAGGTCTGCGATTGTCGATCAAGCGATTGCAAGAAATGCTGAAAACACCGCAATTTATAAAAACACGGTGCTGACAGCCATTAAAGAAGTTGAGGATGTTTTGGTTCAATTAAAGAATCGTGAAGATTCTTTAAGTAATGTCAACAATAGCCTAATGTACTCTGAAAAAACCTACAAAATTGCCACAGCAAGATATCGAGAGGGAATTTCTGGTTATTTGGAGATTGTGGATGCTGCGATTGATCAATCCAAAGCTAAATCTGTCCAACTTGACTATCAAACTCAGCTGCTAATCGATAGAGTTTTGTTAATAAAAGCGCTTGGTGGATATTGGTAAAGATAGATATTAATTTTTAATCTTATCGCGGATTTCACGAAGCAAAAGAATATCTTCTGGAACAGGTGGCGCAGGCGGGGTGTCAATAATTCGAATCTTATTCACAACTTTTACCATTTGAAAGATGACAAATGCCAAGAGAATAAAGTTGATCGAAATGGTGATGAAGTTGCCATAAGCAAAAATGGGCACACCGGCCTTCTTGAGGGCATCAAAGGTTCTCGGAACCCCTTCTGGGACATGTCCAAGGACAATAAACAGGTTGGTAAAGTCAATATGACCCCCTAAAAGGGTAGAAATTACCGGCATGACAATGTCATTTACTAGGGAATCAACGATTTTTCCAAAGGCGCCGCCGATGATCACACCTACCGCCAAATCAATCACGTTTCCCTTGACCGCAAAGTCCCGAAATTCCTTCAAAACGCCCATATTTACTCCCTTTTTTGTCTAAATCTTGCCTAACTTAAGATTAACCCTATAACTTTCTTGCTTACCCCACTTTTTACTTTAAAATCCTACCTTTAAGCAATTTCCACCCATAAATACCCTTTCTAGGAATTTTGTAAATGAGTGACAAGCCCTGTATGGATAAGGATCGCCGTAATTGGTTGATCGCCACCTCCGCAGTAGGTGGTGTAGGTGCGGCAGCAGCCCTATACCCGTTTGTAGACAGTTTTGAGCCATCAGAGCGCGCAAAAGCGGCTGGTGCTGCTGTCGAGATCGATATTACAGGCATGAAGCCTGATGAGATGAGAACGGTTGAATGGCGTGGGAAGCCTGTATGGGTAATTCGTCGTACGCCCGAGCAAGTAGCTGAACTGTCTAAGCTTGATGGCGAACTCGCGGATCCAAATTCTCTGCGTGATCCAGCTCAATTTACGCCTCCTTATGCCCAAAACCAATGGCGTTCTATCAAGCCTGAGTACCTTGTAGTTGTGGGTATTTGCACCCATTTAGGTTGTTCACCAACTGCTAAATTCGAAGCAGGCCCACAACCTTCTTTGCCAAACACTTGGCCAGGCGGCTTCCTTTGCCCATGCCATGGCTCTACTTTTGATATGGCAGGACGTGTCTATAAGAACAAACCAGCTCCAGATAATCTTGAAGTGCCTCCTCATATGTACTTGAGCGATACCAAGATTCTGATTGGCGAAGATAAGAAGGCCTAAGGAGAGATAAATGGCATTTCAAGAAAAACAAGTTCCAGCCAATGCTCCAGTAGCCCAGAAGGTATTGGCTTGGGTTGATTCCCGTTTCCCATTGACATCCTCAATTAAGGCGCACTTAACTGAGTATTACGCACCTAAAAACCTGAATTTTTGGTACTTCTTTGGCTCCTTAGCCATCGTAGTTTTAGCGCTCCAGATTATTACCGGCATCTTCTTGGTAATGAACTACAAACCAGATGCTGCAAAGGCATTCGAGTCTGTTGAGTACATCATGCGCGAAGTGCCATGGGGCTGGTTGATTCGTTATCTCCACTCTACCGGTGCCTCTATGTTCTTCGTAGTGGTTTACATGCATATGTTCCGTGGACTGATTTATGGTTCATATCGCAAACCACGTGAGCTCATCTGGATTTTTGGTTGCGCAATTTTCTTGTGCTTGATGGGTGAGGCCTTCTTCGGCTACTTGCTCCCATGGGGTCAGATGTCTTACTGGGGCGCTCAAGTGATTGTGAACTTGTTCTCCGCCATTCCATTTATTGGCCCAGACCTTTCTTTGTGGTTGCGTGGCGACTATGTTGTTGGTGATGCAACGCTAAACCGTTTCTTTGCTTTCCACGTCATTGCAATTCCATTGGTGCTGATTGGCTTAGTTGCTGCTCACATCATTGCTTTGCATGAAGTCGGCTCAAATAATCCTGATGGGGTAGAGATTAAAGAGAATTTGGATGCGAATGGCCATCCGGTCGATGGCATTCCGTTCCATCCTTATTACACAGTTCACGATGTGTTTGGATTGGGCGTGTTCTTAATGATATTTGCTGGCATTGTGTTTTTTGCACCAGAAATGGGTGGCTATTTCCTTGAAGCAAACAACTTCATTCCTGCAAACCCATTGCAAACGCCTCCGCACATTGCACCAGTTTGGTATTTCACACCGTTCTACTCAATGTTGCGAGCAACTACCTCCAGCTTCTTGATGCCGCTATGGATTTTCTTGGCAGTGATATTGGGAATGTTTGCATTAAAAGCTAAAAGTTTGAAATTGAAAGGTGTATTTGTAGCAATTGCACTCGTTCTAGCGGGTGGCTTCTATCTATTTGATGCGAAGTTC
Organism: Polynucleobacter sp. MWH-UH25E; assembly: GCF_018687095.1. NCBI lineage: Bacteria > Pseudomonadati > Pseudomonadota > Betaproteobacteria > Burkholderiales > Burkholderiaceae > Polynucleobacter > Polynucleobacter sp. MWH-UH25E. The sequence goes on from NZ_CP061286.1 coordinate 122,608, forward strand.
TGGGGTGTTGTGATCATGGGCGGTTCTGTTGTGATCATGTTCTTCTTGCCTTGGCTTGATAAATCACCGGTGAAGTCGATTCGCTATCGCCCACAATTCCATAAATATATTTATGGTGTGTTTGTTGTGAGCTTTGTGATCTTGGGTTACTTGGGCATTCAGCCGCCGTCACCAGTCTTTGAAAAGATTTCTCAGGTTTGTACGATTTACTATTTGGGCTTTTTCTTGGCAATGCCATTCTGGAGCAAGCTTGGCACTTTCAAGTCAGTTCCAACACGCGTTACTTTTAAGTCCCATTAATCGAGAATCTAGAGAGAACTAGGAACTAGTATGAAACGAATTCTGCAAACTATGATGCGTATTTGCCAAGTTGCTGTATTGGCTAGTGCTATTGGTTTAAGTGTGAATGTGAGCGCGAATGAAGGTGGTTTTCCACTAGATACGGCACCTAACCGCGTAAGTAGTAATGCATCATTGCAAAATGGTGCAAAGTTATTTGTGAACTATTGCTTGAACTGCCATGCAGCTTCTAGCATGCGTTACAACCGTTTGCGCGACATAGGTTTAACAGATCAGCAGATCAAAGATAACCTCATCTTGAATGATGCCAAGGTTGGTGATTTGATGACTATCTCAATGACGCCAAAAGAAGGTAAGGCATTTTTTGGAAAAAATCCTCCTGATTTATCTGTAGAGGCGCGTGCTCGCGGTACAGATTGGTTGTATACCTATCTGCGTACTTTCTACAAAGATGACACAACTCAGACAGGTTGGAATAACTTGGTCTATCCGAAAGTAGGTATGCCGCATGTCTTGTGGCAGCTCCAAGGTGAGCGTGCCGCCAAGTTTGAGGAGCGTAAAGATCCTCATGACGAAAGTAAGTCTGAAGAGGTCTTCGTCGGGTTTGAGCAATTAACCCCTGGCACGATGAAGCCACAAGAATATGATGACAATATCGCTGATTTAGTAGCGTTTATGTCTTGGATGGCAGAGCCAGTTCAATTAGAGCGCAAGCGTCTCGGCGTTGTGGTGCTGATATTCTTAGCCATCTTCACATTGTTGGCTTGGCGTCTTAACAAGGCCTATTGGAAAGACGTTCATTGATAATTGAGGTCCTTGTGGACCTCAATTGAATAGTGTCCCAAGTTGTTTTGTTGTATTGAAGTAGATATTTAAGGAAATAAATTTATGATGGTGTTGTACTCGGGTACGAATTGCCCATTCTCGCAACGCTGCCGTTTGGTGCTTTTTGAAAAAGGCATGGATTTTGAAATCCGCGATGTTGATTTATTCAATAAGCCAGAAGACATTTCAGTAATGAACCCTTATGGCCAAGTTCCTATCTTGGTTGAGCGCGACTTAATTTTGTATGAGTCCAACATCATTAATGAATACATTGATGAGCGCTTTCCTCATCCACAATTAATGCCGCCAGATCCTGTGGCGCGCGCACGCGCACGCTTGTTCCTCTTTAACTTTGAAAAAGAGTTATTTGTACACGTTGCCGCCTTGGAAAATGAAAAAGGTAAAGCAGCTGAGAAAACTCATGAGAAAGCGCGCTTGGCAATTCGTGATCGCTTAACTCAACTTGCCCCCATTTTTGTTAAGAACAAATACATGCTGGGTGATGAGTTCTCTATGCTTGATGTTGCAATAGCTCCATTGCTATGGCGTCTTGAGCACTATGGCATTGATTTATCTCGCAATGCTGCGCCACTCCTGAAATACGCAGAACGTATTTTTAGTAGACCTGCTTACATCGAGGCATTAACCCCCTCCGAGAAGGTAATGCGTCGCTAAAGACCCATTACTAGCAGACAGAATGTCTGATGTTCCAAGCAATAAACCCTATCTAATCCGTGCGCTACATCAGTGGTGCACGGATTTTGGCTTTACGCCATTTATAGCGGTGTTTGTTGATAGTAGGGTAGAGGTGCCTATGGAGTACGTTAAGAACAATGAGATTGTTCTTAATTTATCGGTAGAGGCTTGCCATCAACTTCAACTTGAAAATGACTGGATTAGTTTCCAAGCCAGATTTGGGGGGATTCCTAGAAGGATCATGGTGCCAGTTAGCCACGTGCTTGCAGTCTACGCTAGAGAAAATGGGCAGGGAATGTCATTCCCATTTGATCCTACTCAGGCACGCGATTTGCACCTTGCGGATAGCTCTGATGAGTCGCCAGAAAAGCCTAAATTAGGAAAACCATCCTTAAGAATTGTGAAATAGGCTAAAATATCCCCATTGCCCCTTTAGCTCATCTGGTAGAGCAACTGATTTGTAATCAGTAGGTGGTCTGTTCGAGTCGGACAAGGGGCACCAATAAATACAAGGCCCACTGCTTAATTGCTAGTGGGCCTTTTTCATTGATTGTCAACAAAGTGTCAACGTAACTTTATAAGTTAACTAATGGGTTCAGTAATTTCACTGCCTCGAGATGTGTGGGAGCAAGATGAGCGTAACGCATTGTCATATGCAGGCTTTGATGGCCAAGTATTTTTTGTAGAGTTAATATATTTCCACCTCCCTGCATGAAGCTACTAGCAAAGGTGTGGCGCAAGACATGAGTTAATTGACCATCGGGCAATGCAATTCCAGCTCTAGCAACCCCAGACTTGAATGCCCCCATTGAAGAGCCGAAATATCGCCCGTTTTCTTTGACATCATGGGCTTGAATCTCGTCTTGCAATTCTTTTGAGATGGGAATGGCCCGCATTTTTTTATTTTTGGTATTAATAAATTCAATCACACCCTTTTTTATATTTGAAGGGCGAAGATTTTCTGCTTCTGACCACCTTGACCCAGTAGACAGGCAAACTTTTGCAATCAAATACACGTCACTATTTTTCTCGGCATCTAAAAGCTCAGTAAGCAATCTTTTAATTTCATCTGCATCAAGATATCCAAGCTCTTTATCGGCAATCTTAAATTGTCTGATCGCGCTTACTGGGTTGGCTTTCTTCCAGAGGTTAAGGCGAATGAGCTCGTTAAATACTGCTCGTAGGTAGGAATGTTCCCGGTTAAATGAATTAAGGCTAAGCCCACCCTCAATTCGCTCGCTTCGGTATTTTGTAAACATCTGAGGCGTTAGTTGATCCGCAATGGGATCTTTTAGCGCCGTGACCATGTTCTTTAATCTGGAATAAGTATCTCTTTCATTGCTTAAGTTCTTGCCATGAGCTTCGTACCAAATCTTGATGATTTCTGATAACTTTCTAAGATCCTTTTTTTCTGGTATCCAATCTTGATCTTTGTTTGTAGAGCTGCGGATGAATGCTTCCCAATTTTTCGCTTCAGCAAGGTTTGCAAAAATTTTCCTAAACCGTTTACCGCCTCGACCCTGAGGCTGAATATCTACTTGCCATCCGCTGGTAGTCTTTTTAATCACGCATTGACTCTGCACGCTCAATTACATAGACAATTTTCTCCTCTTGCCTAGCAATTAAATCCAAGTCCAGAGAATCCTTGGGGTTTAGGTTCGCTCTTACGAAGTCCGCAAAAGGGGTCTGATCTAAAGGATTAAGAAATCTTTTAAATAAAACGTAATTCATCTCAGTCTCTGACCAGAGCTCAGGTTCTTTCTTGAGAATATTCGGAAGGGTAAGCCCCTTTATATTTAAAAGCTTCTTATTTTCTCTAGCCAACATTCCATCGGACATCAAACGCATTAATGCCGGGTTAATGCCTGTCCCGCCAAATAAATTGCGCGCAACAATTTCGACCTCTTCTGTGGTCCAGTCAACGGGCTCTTTAAGAACAATCTCCTCCAAGATATCTGGTTTGAGAAACTCCCCCCTTGGAGCCATGTGATCCATAGAGCTTTCAGGGGTTGCGCCCGTACCAATCCAATACGCATAGTTGGGTAAAAAACGACAGCAGAACTCAATCATTTCTGACGTTGCTCGTTGATGGCCGTAATAAACATGCTTCCACGAGCTAGCCTTGATTCCGCTAGCTTTTTCGAGCTCAGCAAAAAACTGACTCGATTTTGATGTCATTTCTTCCTTTAAGGCTTGGAATAAGCGTTCTTCAATGGCCATGATGTCTTTTTAGTTATTTGATAACTTTATTCTCTCATATTTTTCTATATTTGAACATTATTCAATAGTAGAAAATAATTCTTGACATGTTTCAAATTCTAATTATAGTTCTATATATGAACTCAATTCAACAAGAGAACTTATTTTTAGTGTCTGCCGAGAAATATGCCGAATTGGTCGGTTTGCCAATAGGAGTGGTTCGTGGGCAGCTAGATCGCCGCCAGCTTCCAGTCTACAAGGTTGGCAAACGGAGATTTATCAATTTAGTTCAGTTGCGAATTGATCTGGCAGGCGGGCTCAAATAAAGGGAGGTATATGCATTACTGGAAATTCAACATTGGGGATTGGGGGCTTGAAATGGGGCATCTTTCACCTCAGGAAGAGGGTATTTGCCTTAGGCTCATCAATCATTTCATGGCAACTGAAAAGCCCATTCCAAAGAATACGGCACAAACCTACCGAAAATTACGCATTACGGAGCACGCGGTTCTTGCTGACCAGTTGCTTGAGGAGCATTTCATGCCAGATTTGGATGGAAATTGGGTGCATAAGCCCTCAGAAAAGCTGATGGACGAATATCACCTAAAAGGTGAAATAAATCGTAAAAATGGCAAAACGGGGGGTAGACCAAGCAAAAAACAGCAAAACAACAGCATCAGTAACCCAAGCGGTTTTGAAATAAAACCCACAAATAACCCAGATGGTTTTGAAATAAAACCCACCGGCAACCCACAAATAACCCTAACCAATAACCAGGAACTAGAAACCAATAACCAAAAAACTAAAAACACTAACGATGTTTATTTTTTGGAATTCTTCAAAATTTATCCAATCCGACCCGGGGTTACAGAGAGTGACTTCGACATGGCATGGAAACAAGCGCTTGCAGATGGTAAGCATGCGCAAGAGATGGTAGCTGGTGCCAAGCGTTATTCCGTATATGTCATTCAATCGCAAATGCCCTCAAAGTACATATATTCACCAGCTACATTCTTGGGTCCCGAGGATAAATATTTGGTCGACTGGAAAGTTGCCTTACCCCTGCGAACCGATGCTGAAATAACCCATGCATACAAGGTTGAATGTGGCGGAGACCCAACCCAATCAAGATTTGGGAGTTATGCGGAAATGAAGGCATTCGTGTTGAACTACCGTGAAAAAGGTGAATTAAAACAAAAACCAATTGGTGTAAATAATGGATGAATTTTTAAGTCAAGCGCCCAGTCTTAGATTGAATCGAAATTCCCCCGAGGAGAAGGCCGCATTTCAAGAGCGAATGAGTAAGGCAAGAGATCTTGCCTTGGATGGACTTTCTCCTAGGGCAGCTGGCGAGCTAAGAGTCCAGAAGATATTGCACTGGGTGTATGCCTTTGAAAAATCAACCATTCCCATCCTAGAGAAAGTAGGCGGCTCGAATCAATATGGAAAAGTGCAAAAACTTATTGAGCGTGGATTTTTGAGGGTTCAAAATTCAAAAGCTGGGGGCTTTGATGGTGTGTCTAAGAAAATTGTGACGTTAACAGTAGCGGGGTTAGATTATGTAGAACGCCATACCGATGAGATGTATCGCTACAGATGGGCAAAAGATCCCTCTGGACTAAACCAAAACCACCTCTTGCATGACCTAATTGCACAGATTCTAACGGTTACAAACCTACAGCAAGGTCGTATTAAGGGATTTGAGCCAGAGTCACGGTCTAACGAAAAAAACCTAATTGGCAAGAAAAAACCTGATGTTATATGGCATATGGATGCAAAAAAGCGTTGGGGATTAGAAGTTGAGTTAACGAAGAAAACTGGACGCGATGCCCATACTTTTGTAAGTCGAGTAGTGGACTCACTTACAACCAATAATTTAGATGATCGTATCGATACATTTTTACTGGTGACCGACAAACCTGGAATAGAAAAAGCCTATAAGGCAGCTATGGCAGTTGGATCACCCATTGTTGAATACCGCAAAGATAGTCGAAATCGTTGGGTGGAAATTGAGGGTAATCGAAGGGTGCCGGAGTCTATTGAGGGAAGATTTATGACTATCTGTAAATCAGACTTCTTTCCATTGTTACGCCCCAAGTCGGATAAGGGGGATTAGATGAAGATATTGATAGCCCTTTTTGTGGCAATTGTTATGAGCGGATGTAATGTCGTATGCCAAGACTATACGTCTGGAGTGGTGGCAAAAGAAAGGCAGAATTTTGTACTAACGGAAGCTGAAAAAATAAAAAATGACCAAAAGCTTAAGCTATTGGAGGCTAATTTACAGGCTCAAATTGATGCCCACAATCGAGGCGAGTGGGATAGCTATTTTGTTTCAAGCCTTGAGGTTATAACGAGATACTCTCTGCTGCTGGGTGCAATGACTTTGACATTGGTCATATTTACGCTATGGAGTACAAGCAAGGCCCAGAAAAAGTATGGGGCATTGATGAAATTGAATGAGGAGTTGAATCAAAAAATCCAAGCTGGGATGGAGCCAATCAGAGTTGAGGAGCAAAAATTAGAGGCCAGGAAAAAGAAACTAGACCAAGATGATCAGCGTCATAACGAGCGCATGAGTAAGCAAGAGGGGGAGATTGCAGTGATTCTTGCCAACACATCTAAAGCTGAAAAGTGCCATGCTGAGGCCGTCGAACATCTTGACGCTGCCTTATCGAGAAATGCGGAAATTGCAGACGCTAATATTAAGCTGATTAAAGTAGGTCAATTAGTTGGCAATTTTGATTCGACAGAAGCAAAACGATCCATTAAAGATTTATTGGATGCGTTGGAGCTCGTTAAATCGATCAAATCTTGAGTCTCAAGACTCTAGATTTCCTTAGAATCAACTGCAAAGTTACTATCTAAGTGGGCGACTGAGTAGCCATACTTAGATATCAACTGTGATATGTGGTCAATTTCACTTAGATATAAATTGCAGATATTGACCAAAATAAAATGACTGCCATCACCCAAATCGCCGTTGGCGACGTTGTACACGCCCTTATTGCATAAGGGTTCTTGGTTGATTGGGCCCTGGACGGGCCTCACGCCATTTCTCCACTACGTTGCGCACCTCTTCCAGAGGCTTGCAGGCCGCTTCAAAAGTGAAGCTAAATACGAAATAACACCCAGCCTAATTCATTCTCAATTAATTGAGCCTGTATTGGCCGGGACGCAAAACATCTCGCCTTTAAGCGATCTGTACTTTGCTTGATTTCGTATTTAGCTTCACTTCGTTCGCGGCGGGCTCCGCCCCCAAATCATCACCTCGGCTGTAGGCAGCCTCCGATTCTGGGGAATCGGGTGATGCTCAGATTGCCTAGGTCGGCAATCTTTTTGGCTCCCCTGAGAAACCTAAAGCCCTAGATCATGGATTGATCTGGCCTTTGGTTTTTGGGATTCTGTGCAGCGGCTCCAAACTTCCTGGTTCAAATTCCTGGGTCTATAGGTTTGCTGTGCTTAACTTCTAGATTTCCTACACCGCAACTTATAAATTCTCTCACTTACACCCAATTAGAGGTATGGCCTCCACAAGTCTTCACATTTTGGTTTCGGTGCCATTTATTAAAGGGGTGACCAAACGGTTCGCAGAGAACTAAGAAAGTATGGAGATTTACACCAACAAGTTAGGAGTTTTACGCCAAGATGCGCGAATCTATGGTTTTAGGTGAGAAAAATCAGAGGTAGGGCATCTAAAGATATTCACAATCTGGTCTTTAAAGGCGGTTGGGTGGCTAAATAGTAGTTTTATACGAACCGCGAATTTATGGCTTTAGGTGAGCTTTTTTAACTACCTTAGAGGGATTTTCCTTCTTGTATTTTGCCCAGCCTTCTTCAATCGCTTTATTCATTTGCTCAAGGCTAACTGGCTGGGAAGGCTTACGCAGCAGGCCTTTAAGGCGATCTATTGTGCGGATAATGCGGCTCATATTTATTCCCAAGGGCAAATAGGTGATATTTAGTAAAGGGGTAGCCAGGCGGTTCGCACAGAACTAAAAGTAAGGAGATTTACACCAAGATAGCCGCTGGTCGGTCTTCGTATTTTGGTATTTTAAATTAAATAAATCAATAAAATCAATAAGTTAAGATATCAAAGGTGAGAGAATTTACCGCACCGCTCGCCAAACGGTTCGCAGAGAACTATAAAAGTTACCATTGATTATTCTAAATATAAGGGGAATCAAATGGGCCTTTTTGAGCAGCCAAAGCACGCCAAAAGTGAAGAGGATGTCAAAGATACCTATATCAAGGCGCTAGGCTTAAAGGGCTACACAAAAGGCCTAATCGATATTCAAACCAAGGAAATTTGGTTCGAAGCAAAAGACACTGGCAAGACCTCCAGTTATGCCATGTTCACGCAATTGCTTCTCCGCAGCAACGCACGTCTAGGTTGCCTTCATTACATCAATATCAGCCTGGTCTAAAGTAGACATAAAAATATTGCGTGGGTTACCCATAGTTGCAAGTAATAACAAAGTGTCCTAAGCCCACTTTGTTATTAACCACCGCATTTAATCCTTGTTTATGGGTGAAATTTGCGTGGAGTCCATTCCCAACCCTCTAAATCTCTAGCTGAGTTTGAATCAAGTCTTTTATGTTTTACGGTCGAGGGTATATTCCCCGCTATCTCAATAAATGAGAGATCAGCCATACGATCTGGAAAAATTGCTAAGCAATCACCCGGACCTTTTGTGGATTTGTATAGGATCGCCTCAAAACCAGCGGCCCTAATTAGCTCTGCAAGAATATGGCTTTGGGATGGCAGTCCAAACTGAACTGGAAGGGTTCTCCAGTTATTTTTAAGGGCCATATCACGCACTTGTTGAGCGCTTCTGACCATAAATAATTCGGCGGCTGGTATTTTTAATTCTTTTGCTAGCACTCGCGCTCTCGCTGGCATGGCAATTTTTCCGAGAATTTGGGCTAAATTTTTGACGGCAGTATCAGTGCGCAAGTCAAAGACATTAAATAATTTTCCAGTAAGCGATATATAGGTGAAATTAATGCCGGGCTTTAGTGCTAATTCAGGGCCTGTAAGGCCGTCTACGTTGCCATTACTTTCCATCTGAAATTTTTCACGAAATGCTGTTTCATGATCCTGGGCAATATACAGTGCTGACCAGGGTGAAATAGTTCCTGCATCAAGTTCGATGCCAACATTAAACCTTCCTCCACCCTCGGGGCTGCATAGGCTGCCTGCGCAACTAAGGGGCTCATCACTATATTGGTAGTCTATTAGTCTGCCCCAGTTAGTTATTTCGCGCTCTAGCGGCGCTATTGCTTGTAGAGCTGACAATAACTGGGGTCTATGTTTCCGTCTCTCGGGCTCTAGATTGAAATAGAGCACATCCTCTAATTCGTCTAGATTTTCTGATGCCGATTGCCATTGACGTAGGTTGGCTTCGGAGAAACGATCTAATTCTAGAATATTGCGTGGAGGTTTAGCGAGATGAGGCCTGCTTGGAATTGTAGGTTTTTTGGGTCGAGCCATAGGTAGGCTAATTAGCTAGTTTTTAAGGCTCTACGAACCTGTGCTTCATTGGCGCTCATGGCAGTAATAATGAATTTACGTAAGCGTTCAAAGCGTCCTAATCGAATCATGTCGCGAGGCGATACATCTCCCAACAGTGGATTGCGTGCACGGAACCAGACTGCAGTCTTTTCAACGTCTCCATCAAAGACTTTGGCTACCATGTTAATTGTGATGCCAATTTCCTCAAGTCGATCACGAACTTGTTCAGGGATGGCTTCATCATAGCGAACAGATTGTGCTGAAACTGAGGCTAGGCGAGAAACATCCTGCTTCTTCAAATTTAGAAGTTCAGCAATTCTTTTCGCATCAAATCGTTTGCCCATGCCGAAGTTGAATGCGTCCTCGGGTACGGTATCAAAAAGACCTAGAGGTGGTTTGGTAATCTGAATTGGGGATGTGAGCTTGGTAGTCATATTTTTTCGGGTAAGGAAGTCATTGTAAACCACTTATAAACCATGATTAAACCACTGTATAACCATAATAATAAGATACTTTTACAGTAAAAATGTAGCTTTTTGAGGCATTGGTAGCGGGCTATATCAATCAACCTTTGCAATGATTTGTGTTTCAAGAGCCCTATTTTGGTGATTATTCAGCGTAGCGTGTTGCTAATAACCTTGTTTAGAAAGGAATTTAGGATTCTTTTTGAGAAATATGACTTGAAAATTATGCAGGATGGAGACGAGACTATTTTCTCTGAACTAACTAGCCCAATATTGCTGACAAAGAGATTTGGTAATGCTCAGAATATCTGGATCGACATGCTTTTTTGCTCCCCAGGGAAGTCTAATACCCAGATATTTGCTTAATCTGGTCTTTGAATTGATGGCTTAAAGAGTGTGTCGTCAAAGGACTACTTTGAAAGCTGAATGCTAGGTTGCTGGGCTACTTGAGAAGATTTAAAAGTTGCTCGAAATCGCATTAAAATGTAATGTTCTAGTAGAACATTCAATAAAAACAATGACTTACAAATTTGGAATCTAATTTAATTCAAGGTGAGATCTTTTTCTTCATTAAAAGTCGACCGCCTTTGTGGATGTGCGCTTCCTCCTCGGTAGTACATAACTCATCCGGAAGCATGGAAACGGTAAAGTCTACAAGTCCTTTAATTTTCAGCATTTCTTCTGTGCCGACCTCTCTAGGCTCTTTTCGATTTGGATATCTAAGATGCTGATAATCGTCAATTAATGTAAGAGCGCTGATGAATTCTGGAGAAAGAGTTTCCAGTTGTAATACAGGAATTTGTTGGGTTAAAACTTTGATGCTATGAACAGCATCAAACTGACCTGTTAGCTCTAATATCCAGCCTTTCAACAAGCATTCATATCCAATATGAATAAGATAGCCCGCTGAGTCAAAATGAAATGGATGCCGAAAAAGTTTAAAACCTGCGGCAATGTGGTCTAACCCATATCTAACTAAGTCTTTTGGAAACAATCCATCTTGGTTTGTAAATATTCTCGGTGACATATGCTGATATTGGAGGTCTTGGGGTTATATTCAACTTGAATAATCAATAAAATCAGCTACTTAAAAATTTTGAATCGCCACCGTCACAAGAATTGTTATTCAAAGCTAGCGAAATTCAATGAAATGGATGGTAGTGCGAATCTTATTTTTAGGGGATAAAAAACTGCAAATTTATTTCCAATAGAATCTACAAAAGTTGTCTTTAAATTGGTGGGAGAGGTTTTTCTAGCCACTTTCTAATAATGTATCAGTAAAAGGCAATGATCCCATCTAGCTTAAACTTACTAGCAGTGGTGTAAGTTTTCTTTCTAGGGGGCTATGGTTGGTTGATGTGTTAAGAACTCATAACCAGAAGCTGTCAACAAAGTGTCAACCCAAGCAATAAAAAATGTGATCCAATGTGATTTAATACTAACGAAGCCCAATGGCTGTATAGGGGAGGCCCAACTGGCAAAGCTGTTAAACTGCTTTGTAATCAGTAGGTGGTCTGTTCGAGTCGGACAAGGGGCACCAAATTCAAAAGCCTCTAATTCATTAGAGGCTTTTTCATTTATTTCTCAGGGATTTAATTTAACCCTGTTTGTCTCTGGCAAAAATAGAAACGCCAAAATACCGGCTAGCCCAAGAAGTACTATTGGATACCAGAGTCCAATAAGACTGTCTTCCCAAAATTGGTTTAGCGAAGTAATGATTAAAGGAAGTAAGCCCCCGATCCATCCGGCCGCTAAATTGTGGGGAAGAGTTGCAGCACTATTTCTATTTTTTGCAGGAAATAATTCAGCCAATATAGCGGTTTGAGGGCCCACTACTAGTGCAAGTATGGAAGATAAAAGTATGAGAATTAATGCCAAGCAGACCAATATGAGCGGGCTCTCATAATTTAAGTAGTTGCCACCTAAAAACATCAGCAATTGAAAGATTGGAAGTATCAAGGTTGTGCCCAAGAAAATCCCCGTAAGAATTACTGGCTTTCTTCCGATCTTGTCTGATAGCCACCCAGTAAATATAGTTAGAGGAAATAAAGCGAGGGTAGAAATAATGCTGAGCTTATCTACAAATGATGAGTCGAGCTTGACGGATGTTTTTAGAAAAATTGCTGTGTAGACTTGTACGCAGAAAAATAAGATCGCCCCACTTGAAGAGACGCAAAAAAATAACAGAAACATTCTCTTGCGAATTTCACTATCTTTAAAATTATTTACCAGTTGCGATTTGGTTTGATCTAGTTTGCTTAGTTCCAAAAACACGGGCGTCTCCTCCAAGGATCTGCGAATGTAAAACGCAATTAGTAGGAGTAATAGGGAGATCCAGAACGGCACTCGCCAGCCCCAAGATTGAAATTCCTCAATAGTGAGAAGGCTTTGGAGTAAAGAAATCTGAATAGTTGATGCCAGAATGCCTAAAGGCCCCATGAGTTGCAAGAAACTTGTTTTAAAACCTCTTTGTTTGTTGCCTGCATGCTCGGCAAGATAAACTGCTCCGCCACCAATTTCTCCGCCGGCCGACAACCCTTGCAGCAATCTAAGGGTGACCAACATAACTGGCGCCCAGATGCCAATTTGGGCGTAGGTTGGCAAGAAACCTACGCCAACTGTTGCTATGCCCATTAAGGTAATCGTAATCATGAAAACGGGTTTACGCCCAATGCGGTCCCCTAAGGAGCCAAACAGAGCCGAACCTATGGGTCTAACCACCATGCCCACACCAAAAGTTGCTAGGCTAGCCAAAAGGCCTGAATTGGGGTCACTGGATGGAAAAAATAGCGGACCAAAAATGACGGCTAAACTCGCAAAAGTTAGAAAGTCATACCATTCTAAAAAAGTGCCAAAGCAAGTTGCAATCGCTACCTTTCTGTATGAAGATTCCCCCTTGAGGTTTTGTTTATCTTCCAACTTTCGATGTATTGCCAATTTATTCAGAATCTGACGAAGATTCAATTAATTGGGTAGATAAGTTCTTGGCAGGTTTAACGCCTAATTCGCGAACTTTCTCAGCGGAGCGTATTAAATTGCCTTTGCCGGTCTTGAGCTTATTGAAAGCATCGTGGTAGCTGGTCTGAGCTTGATCGAGTCGTTGACCTAATTTTTCAAGATCATCCACAAAGCCCACAAATTTGTCATAGAGATTGCCACATTGTTTAGCAATCTCTAGTGCATTGCGGTTCTGATGGTCTTGTCTCCAAAGGTGAGCAACAGTGCGCAAGGTAGCCATTAAGGTGCTTGGGCAGACCAGCACAATATTCTTTGCAAGAGCCTCTTGATAGAGGTTTGGAGCGGTCTTCAGGGCCAGCAAGAAGGCGGGCTCAATTGGGACAAACATCAATACAAAGTCTACAGAGCTCACCCCATATAGAGAGCTATAGTTCTTGCTCGACAAACCTTGAATATGCTGACGTAAGGATTGAATATGGGCAGCTAGCTCACGTTCTGCAATATTGAAATCTGTGGTTTCAGCATGTTTTGCGTAGGCTGTAATAGAGACCTTGCTATCCACAACGAGACTTCTTCCCTCTGGGAGCTTAATCACTACGTCCGGTTGAAGGCGTGAGCCATCACTTTGTGTATGACTATCTTGAACGACGTATTCTTCACCCTTGCGTAGACCTGACGATTCTAGGATTGATTCCAGTACTAGCTCGCCCCAATTACCCTGTACTTTGGAGTCGCCTTTAAGGGCTTGGGTTAAGGAACGAGTTTCATCAGACATTTTTAGGTTGAGATTGGCTAATCGCTCAATTTCGCTCTTAAGAGCATGTCGCTCTCGCGCTTCATTGCCATAGGTGTTGCTGACCTGCTCTTTAAATTCTGTAAGTTTGGTTTGTAGGGGTTTTAGTAACGCATCAAGACTGGCGGCGTTTTGTTCGGTAAAGCGCTTGGATTTATCTTCTAGAATTTCGTTAGCTAGGTTTTTAAATTGATTGGTGAGGGCCTCTTTGGCTTCGTTCAATGCTTCAATACGACCAAGCCCTTGTTTACGCTCTGATTCGAGTTCAGCCTCGAGACGAATTGCATTTTGTGATGCTTTATCCCGCTCAACTCTCAAGGTGTTGGCTAACTCTACCCCTTCTTGACTCTGAAGTTCTAGACGTTTTAGATTCGAGCGAAGGTTAAAGACATAAACCAAAAGGCCTGCGCACAATCCTAGTGGCAGGCCAAATAGTAAAAGAGAGGCTAAATCAAAAGTCACGTACTAATAGCTAAAGCTGATTAGGCCTTAACAAGTTTTTGTAATTCGCCTGACTGATACATCTCGGTCATGATGTCTGAGCCGCCGATAAATTCACCATTGATATAGAGCTGAGGAATCGTTGGCCAGTTCGCAAATTCTTTAATGCCTTGACGAATCGCAGGATCTTCCAAAACATTCACGGTATGTAACTTCTCAACGCCGCTAGCGCGAAGAATATTGACGGCATTTCCAGAGAAGCCGCATTGTGGAAATTGCGCAGTGCCTTTCATGAACAGCACAACAGGATGGCTGGTAATGATTTCTTTAATTTGAGCTTGGGTATCCATAATTTTTCCTAAAATGCGTTAATGCAGTAAAAAACGATTTATCAGTCTGATGCTGCCAATTTTAAGACCTAATCCAAAAAAAGACAGTTGCTGATTTGCTTCCTGCCTGAAACAACCCTCGGGTGACCAGCTAAATCTAGATGGGCTTGAATATCAACTAATCCAACTTCCTTCATTAAGCCAGCCACTGCATCAGACTGATCGAATCCATGCTCTACAGCGATGAGACCCCCTGGTTTGAGGTGCATAGGACATCCCATGATGATTGACTCAAGACAGCCTAGGCCGGTGGAATGATCTGTTAAAGCATCAATGGGTTCAAACCTCAAATCTCCTTGACTGAGATGTGGATCTTGATTGGCAATATATGGTGGGTTACTTAATATGACATCAAACATCAACCCATCTTTGAGTGCTTCGTACCAGCTACCCTGAGCAAATTCAACACCTGCTTCAAGCCCTAAGAATTTAGCATTAGCTTTCGCGATTGAAAGTGCTTCACTAGATTGATCTGTGGCAATGACTAGAGCATGCGGCGCTTCGTGAGCAATTGCTAGTGCAATAGCACCCGATCCTGTTCCTAGATCCAAAAGCTTCGGGTACTTTACCTGACCCTCAAGTCGCTTGATTTCATTAAGAGCTATTTCAACGAGCATTTCTGTCTCTGGGCGCGGTATCAAGACGCCGGGTGCTACCTGAAGCTCAATATTGTGAAATCCTCGCTTACCAATTAGGTATGCAACTGGCTCGCCGTTAAGCCTTCGAGATTCAAGCGATTGCCATTCCTCTAAAGCTTGTCCATTAAGCTTCATTTCATCGTGAGAAATAAGCGTTGAGCGAGGTAGCTGGTAGTGCTTATCCAACACGTATGCCATCAAGATATGAGCCTCATTGCGAAGCAGTAAGGTGCTGCCCAATAGGGATCGCAGACTCAAGTCCTTGCTCATAAGCGAAGTGATGAAAACTTAGTTATCGCCAAGCGCTGCAAGCAACTCAGCCTGATGTTCAGATGCAAGTGCATTGCATAAATCATCTAGGTCACCATCCATCATGGCATCGATCTTATAGAGCGTGAGATTGATTCGGTGATCGGTGATACGGCCTTGTGGGAAGTTGTAGGTGCGAATACGATCGCTACGATCTCCAGACCCAATTAGTGATTTTCTAGTTTGCGCTTCGAGTTGATGTTTCTCGCGCTCGCGGGCATCCATGATTCTTGAAACGAGTACTTTCATCGCTTGTTCACGATTGCGATGTTGACTGCGATCATCTTGGCATTCCACCACAGTGCCTGTTGGTAAGTGGGTAATACGAACCGCTGAATCTGTTTTATTAATATGCTGCCCACCAGCACCAGAGGCTCGGAAGGTGTCGATACGTAATTCAGCGGGATTGATTTTGACTGCTTCTAGTTCGTCCGCTTCGGACATAACAGCAACCGTGCAAGCTGAAGTGTGAATGCGTCCTTGAGTTTCGGTTTGAGGTACGCGCTGCACTCGATGACCGCCTGACTCGAATTTGAGGCGTGAGTAAACAGATTGACCGACTAAGCGGAGCACAACCTCCTTATAGCCGCCAAGGTCTGATTCGGTAGCACTGACTATTTCTACTTTCCACCCTTGCCGCTCTGCAAAGCGGGTATACATGCGTAACAAATCTGCAGCAAAAAGGGCGCTTTCATCACCGCCAGTGCCTGCCCGAATTTCTAAGAAAACATTGCGCTCGTCATTCTCATCTTTGGGTAATAGTAGCTTCTGTAGGCTAGCCTCCAGCTCTTCCATTGTGGATTGCGCTTGTTTCTGTTCCTCATCGGCAAAATCCTTCATTTCTGGATCTTTGCGCATTTCTTCAGCCGCTTGTGCATCGGCTTCGGCCTGCTTGTACAGGCCAAACTGCTCAACCACCGTCGCTATATCCGCATGTTCACGCGTGAGTTTGCGATAGGCATCCATATCTTTGGTTGCCTCTTCTGAGGTTAAAAGGGAGTTGAGTTCGGCTAAGCGCGTGTCTAGATGTTCCAGCTTAGCCCGCATGCTGGGCTTCATCTAATGGTCTTCTGGTTTGGTGTGAGAGGCGAATAGTTTTGGTAATAGCTTAATCAAGGCGTCGCGCTCTGCGCCATTGGAGTGTTGTAATGCATGCAGTGAGCCATGCAAGAATTTATTGGTAAGACCTTGTGCCATAGCACTTAAAACTTCTTGTGGATCATCGCCACGCATGAGGCGTTTCATAGCGCGCTCTAGCTCAAGCTGTCTTAAGCGCTCACCTTGTTGTTGAATATCTTGGATTAGCGGAACCGCATTGCGTCCTTGCATCCAATGCATAAAATTGCCAACACGATCTTCAATAATTGCTTCTGCTTGGCTGACTGCTGCTTGACGTAAATTGGCGCCCGTTTGAATCATGACGCCAAGGTCATCAACGGTATAGAGATACACATCATCGAGTCTTGAGATTTCAGGTTCAAAGTCGCGAGGGACGGCTAAATCGATCATCACCATGGGTTTATGGCGACGTTGTTTTAGGGCGCTTTCCACCATGCCAAGGCCAATGATGGGTAGCGAGGATGCGGTACTAGAAACAATAATGTCGAACTCGTGTAGTCGACCAGGTAGCTCGGATAGCTTGAATGATTCTGCCTGCACATCTTGTGCGGCGATGGAGTCTGCTAATTCTTGTCCACGCTCAATGGTGCGATTAGCAATTGCGACATTTTTAGGTTTGCGCGCTACAAAATGGGTTGCGCACAAAGAAATCATTTCGCCCGCACCAATAAATAGAATTTTTTGATCAGCAATCTTTTCAAAAATTCTTTCGGATAAGCGAACTGCAGCCGCAGCCATGGAGATAGAATGAGCGCCAATTTCTGTAGATCCACGAACTTCTTTGGCAACAGCAAAGGTCTTCTGAAACAGCTGATTCAAGTAAGTGCCTAATACGCCAGCATCATTTGCGGTGCGAACAGCATCCTTCATCTGCCCAAGAATTTGGGTTTCACCAATCACCATAGAGTCTAAACCGCAGGCCACTCTGAAGGCGTGACGAACGGCGTCGGATTGTGGCAAAGAGTAAATGTGAGGCTGAAGACTGCTTGGGGCAAGTTGCTGAGTTTTTGCAAGCCAATCAAAAGTGGCCTCATGTAAAACATCAGCGGCGTTTGCATCATTTGCTGCGCAATAGACTTCTGTGCGATTGCAGGTGGACAAAATGGTTGCTTCAGGCAAGCCAGATTGATTCGCCCCCAGCAAATGCTGGCGAAGATCGTGCAACGCTTCTTGAAGAAATTCAGGATCAAAGGCGACCTTTTCCCGAATGGCGACCGGCGCTGTGTGATGATTGATGCCGAGAGTCAACAACTTCATAATGGCAATTATAGATTTGATGCCCTCAATAATGGGTGCAAAAGGGGATAAAAATGGGTTTTTTGGCTTTTCTGCTAATCGGGGGTGCCACAGGAGGCGCTGCCTGGATTATGTACCCAAGAAGCTCAAAAAATCGGTCTAAAACCGCCAATTTGCAGAATCTACTGGTTGCTAGTCTTCTTGGCTTTATGGGGGCTCTAGCGAGCTCTTATTTGGGCCAATATGCCCATTTTTTTCAATCTGGCCAAATGCTGGAGTGGGCTTGCGCTATTTTGGCCTCAAGCGTTATCGGATGTATCTACTCAGCCCTGGCTAAATAAATTGCCCTGAATTTGTTTATCTTTGGCGCTTGCAGAATTCACCCATTGAATTGGCTTTTGTCGATGGGCAACTAACCAGTCGTTCGTTTTTGTAAAGTGTCGACAACTATCTTTATCGCCGGTAACCAAAAAAGGCGTATTTGTTTTATAGACACCTAAACCTGAGGGATGTGAGGATTGCAGAATCATTTGATCATTGTTTTGCGAAATCAAAGGTAACTTAGACTGGGCATGTCCACCCCACAGCATCCAGACCAAGTGTGGTTTTTGGATCGATAGCGCAGATATCAATCGATCAATTAGGCTTTTCCAGCCTAAGCTGGCATGACTTCCAGCTTCGCCTAATTTGACGCTAAGGGCGGTATTCAGCAACAACACTCCTTGCTCTGCCCAGTGATGTAAATCGCCATTGGATAAGGTGCCAAAACCCTCGATGCTGAGAGCTTTGCTGATATTGCGTAGTGAGCTAGGGAACTCTCGTGAGTTTGGCGAGATCTTGCTCGGTATAGAAAATGCCAGGCCTTGTGCAAGACCGGGCGAGTGATAAGGATCTTGACCAAGAATGACCACCTTCACTGCATCAAGCGGAGTTAATTCAAGTGCTTTGAAGAAATTTTGTGGTTCAGGTCGAATAATTTCTGGGTTGGCATTTAATTCATTTTGAATATTTTCCTTAAGTACCTTCCAGTCAGAGGTGTCGAAATAGTCACCCAATAAGTGGCGCCAGTCTTGAGGAATAAGCTCCCTAGAGAAAGCAAACATCTTTTGATTATTTAGCGGCAGGGATTAAGTCGTATTGCATTGGTAACTGCGATGGCTGCAATACTAAGATACGTTCATGCTCAAGATCATCTCGATAAAAACAAGCGGAGATATGTTGATGTTCCGACAGGCTATTGAGTACTTTATCCCAGCGGTTAGTCGTGATGCGCTGACCGTTGATACTCGCCAATAAATCACCAGGCGCTAAGCCTGCTTCTTGAGCGGCGCTA
This sequence comes from Polynucleobacter sp. MWH-UH25E, assembly GCF_018687095.1. Taxonomy (NCBI): domain Bacteria; kingdom Pseudomonadati; phylum Pseudomonadota; class Betaproteobacteria; order Burkholderiales; family Burkholderiaceae; genus Polynucleobacter; species Polynucleobacter sp. MWH-UH25E. The sequence goes on from NZ_CP061286.1 coordinate 141,823, forward strand.
CCATCGAGGACGTGGGTAATTTTGAGCCAGCCATTAGTATCAGTATGACGTAATCCCAGTTGTAATTTGATCTTCTCTAGCTTGGTCTGCACTTTTGAATTTACAGATACTACTCTTGATGAAATCCACTTCTGTAGTGGAATATCTTCAGTGCCGTATATATAGCGTGACTTAAAGTCGCCCCATATTTTTTGAAATTCACTACCAAGTAGCGCTTCAATTAAGTCATCTAAACCTTGCTCCGCAATCCCATCTAGCGTTACGCCATGCTTTTGCCAAATTAAGTGCATTAAATCATCCAGCGATTTTTTGTTCTTAGAGAATGCGCGGATTTGTAAATCTAGCCCCAGCGCAAGTAATGCCCCTTTGCCGTAATAGCTCACAACAGCGTTCGGGGTGTTTTCATCCGCTTGATAGTATTTTGTCCAGGCGTCAAAAGAGCTGTCCGCTAGGCTTTGCTTGAGTCTTCCAGGGCCGCGTAAAACCCCATTCCAATTATCAGTAACTAATTTGAGATATTGATCTAAGGTAATTCGCTTACTTCTGAAGAGCTGAAGATCATCGTAGTAACTAGTGAAGCCTTCAAAAAGCCAAAGCAATTGCGTATGGTTTCTGTTTTGTAAGTCGTAGGGTTGGAATACCCTGGGCTTAATACGTTTTACCAACCAGGCATGGAAATATTCATGGCTACATAGACCCAGAAATTCGCGATAAGTCGATTCATCAAGTGGAATCTGCTTTTGGGGAATTTGGTCTCTGCGGCAGAGCAAGGCCGTGCTATTTTGATGCTCAAGACCACCATAACCATTGAGTACTGCATTTACCAGAAAGAGATAGTTGGCAAATGGCGCTTCTTTTGTTTTGGGTTCAAACAGATTGATAGTGCATGAACAGATAACTTGTAAGTCGTTTGCGAGACGGGCGGCATCAACAGGGTGCAAGAGCCCTTGTATAGCCATACTGTGAGGTACATTGTTTGAATTCCAATTTACTATCTGGAACTCACCCATCGCTACGGGGTGATCAATAAGGTCATCATAATTTTTGGCTAAGTAATAGCCAAAGCCACGATCATCTGTTTTGGCTTTTCTTAGGCTCGTTTGTACGGTCCAATTTTCAGTAGATGCGCTTTCGGGATTGACAATGGCCAGTGAGCAGGGAATATTTTCTTGACCGCTGACTGCTAGACACAGACTGGTGGGGTTGAAAAATCCACGTTCAGTATCTAAGTGGGCTGCACGAACTGAGTTATCAAATGCGTATACCGTTGTGACAATATCAACTGGTTCATTGATGTTTGCAGGCAATCCCCATTGATTATTGTCGATGCGCACAAGAGTGAATTTCTTTTTGCTTGAGGCGCCACAGGCTTCAATACTTTCAATGTGCTTAGAAAAATCTCGAATTAAATAACTACCAGGAATCCATGCCGCCATTTGTAACACCTGCCCCGTGGGGTTGGGATTAGCAATGTGTAGCTTTACTTTAAATCGATGACCGTGCAAGTCTGCAGGCCATATAGTGTATTGAATTGCTGGCAAATCAGATTTGTTCATGAGATTCTTATTGGTTACTTAAGCGCATTAAATTTCTTTTCAATATCGCTTACTTGAACTGCGCCAGGAAAGCGACTGCCATCTATAAAGAAAAGCGTGGGGGTGCCTGTGATGCCATACGCTTTGGCAAATGCCAAATTTTTATCTAAAGGATTGCTGCAGTCAGTTTTCCCTGATGGTGTGACCCCATTTACCATCCAATCAATGTAGCTCTTATAGGGGTCAGCACTGCACCAAATTTGTTTTGATTTTTGTGCGGAGTCTGGTGACAGAATTGGAATGAGATAGGTATAGATGGTGACATTATCTAATTGCTGTAAAGATTTTTCTAATCGCTTGCAGTAACCACAGTTGGGGTCTGAAAAAATAGCTAATTGGCGTTGACCATTGCCACGAACTGTTTTAAATGCATTCGCTTGATTTAAGTCAGCCCATTTAATGCGATTGAGGTCAGCTTGCCTTTGTTCTGTAAGGTTTTTGCCTGAGGCGAGCTCAATGATTTCGCCCTGAATTAAATATTTACCAGAAGTATCAGTGTAGAAAATCTCATTACCAACCAAAACCTCATACAGGCCGGTTACTGGAGCAGCTGTAACGCTGCGTACTTTCGCATTACTACCCAGCTTTTTCTGAATCTCAGTTTTAATTTGCTGCTCTGTTTGCGCAAATGCGAATTTTGAAGGCACAAGGCTGATAAAAAATATTCCAGCGATCAGTGCGGTAGTAGAGAGTAATGATGAAGGTGATTTAATCAAAATCAATTTCTCCTAGTGCGCGCTCTATGAGGCGTTGTTTAATGAAGTGGCTTTTATTTACTAAGCCAAGACCCCAGTTACGTAATTGTTTTTCTGTAGTGCTCGTGCCAGAAAATAGTTTTTTTAATTTATCTGTCACCCATAAAAGCGCATCGGTATCGCCTTGTCGCTGTCGTTCGTAACGACGGAGCAGGGTCAAGTCATTTAATTTACGGAAGGGCTCGCATTTACTAATGACATTGAGCAACACGGCAACATCTCTCAAGCCTAGGTTGAGGCCCTGACCCGCTAATGGATGCATCACATGCGCTGCATCCCCAATGAGAGCTGCTTGAGGATTGGCCTCTGGACCGATAAAGCGTGCAGCTCTAATTCTGCGCAATGGAAAAGCTGCTGGTGTGGAGTTGAGGGTGAGTTCGCCCAATTGTTTTTCAACGGCGCCATTGGCAATCAATGAAAAACGTTCTTGCCATTGGGATTGGTCAAGTTTTAAGAGTTCTGCAGCATGTTCTGGTGTGGTTGACCACACCATTGATACCTGTTTGCCTGGCAAAGGTAGCATTGCCACAATATCTCCGCCAGGTAAAAACCATTGGAAAGCAGTTTCAAGATGAGGGTAAGTACAAACCCAATTTGCAACTACAGCACTTTGTGAGTAACTTTCCTCGCTAGCGGTAATTCCGATTGCAGAGCGAATCGGTGAGTTTGCACCATCGGCTGCTATTACTAATTGCGCATGAATAGACTCACCATTCTGAAGATATAAAGTGCTGCCTTGCGCATCCACTTCGATTGTCTCTACGGCATCAGCAATACGCTCGAGTTTATTCTGAAAGCGTGAGGCTTGATCAAGTGTGTGTTCAATTAAATTAGACTCACCAATCCAGGCAAGTTGTGAGGTGCCAGCCTCAAAAGCAGAGAGATGGAGTTGATCATTTTTTTCTCCGCGATCGCCATAAATGCGCATGTCTCGCACAACTTGCAGGCGACTGTGGTCTAGGGCATCCCATATCTGTAGGTGAGCCAGCAATTTTTGGGTGCTTGGCGAAAAGGCGTAGATTCTTTGGCCCCACTGAGCGCCTTGAGGCGCTGGCGCAGGACTTCCCAAATCAGGGGCAATTTCTGCTGTAGTCAGCCCAAGCTGGGCTAAGCCCAAGGCGCAGGCCTTACCAGCAATGCCTCCGCCTACTACGGCGACATCGACGGACCGTTTTTGTGAAGGATTTACCGGTTTTTTAGATGGGTGATGATTGTGCGTTTCCGACATAGCTCGATGATATCGAAACCAGCCCCATTACAATATGGCTATGTCTTTGAAATGTGGCATCGTCGGCCTGCCTAACGTCGGCAAATCTACCCTCTTTAATGCGCTTACCAAAGCTGGAATCGCTGCAGAAAACTACCCTTTTTGCACGATTGAGCCCAATGTTGGCGTCGTAGAGGTTCCAGACCCTCGCTTAGCTGCCTTGGCTGAGATCGTAAAGCCTGAGCGCATTCTGCCTGCAGCGGTGGAGTTTGTGGATATCGCAGGCTTAGTCGCAGGTGCTTCTAAGGGTGAAGGTCTTGGGAATCAATTCTTGGCTAATATTCGGGAAACTGACGCGATTACTCATGTGGTGCGCTGTTTCGAAGATCCTAATGTGATTCACGTTGCGGGCAAGATTGACCCTATTGCTGACATTGGTGTTATCGATACTGAGTTGGCGCTCTCGGATTTGGCCACAGTTGAAAAAACACTTGCTCGCTCAAGTAAGGCCGCTAAGTCGGGAAACGATAAAGAAGCTGCCGCTTTAGTTGCAGTGCTCACCAAAGTGCAGGCACATTTGGATTCTGCGCAACCAGTACGTAGTTTGAGCCTGACCGATGAGGAAAAATTATTGATTAAGCCTTTGTGTTTAATTACTGCAAAGCCTGCTATGTATGTAGCAAACGTTAAAGAAGATGGCTTCGAAAATAATCCACATCTTGAAGCGGTGAAGCAACATGCTGCCAAAGAAAAGGCACCAGTAGTGGCTGTATGCGCGGCCATTGAAGCTGAGATCGCGGATTTGGACGACGCTGATAAATCAGCATTCTTGGCAGATCTAGGCATGGATGAGCCAGGCCTAGATCGGGTTATTCGTGCTGGTTACGCGCTGTTGGGATTGCATACCTACTTCACTGCTGGCGTTAAAGAAGTGCGCGCATGGACCATTCATCAGGGCGATACTGCCCCAAAAGCGGCAGGTGTCATTCATACTGATTTTGAGCGTGGCTTCATTCGTGCGCAAACGATTTCCTACGATGACTTTATTCAATTTAAGGGTGAGTCAGGTGCCAAAGAAGCTGGAAAAATGCGCGCCGAGGGTAAAGAGTACGTTGTGAAGGACGGAGATGTGCTCAACTTCTTATTCAACGTTTAAGGATTAAGTGAATAAGACGCAGAAGATATAAAGAAAAAGCCCTGTTAAAACTAACAGGGCTTTTTTAATGTTTTCAGGATGTCTAAGTCGGGGTCTCTTAAGCCGATTTAAGTGCTTTTTCTAGACATTTTGAAATGTCTTCATATCGTTTGATAGCCGCTTTGGTGGGGAGTACTTCTTTCTTGCGACCATCGTCATTTGAGGCCATTTTGATATAACCCATAGCGACAAGATTCTTGAGACGTCCATGAAGTGTGGCCTGAGATCCTAGATCGGAGAGTGAAATAAGGTCTCCCACCAAGATAGTTTGTTTTGTATGTGCTGCAGTAACAATTCTGTCTAGTAAACTTTTTTCAATCGCATCTAACTTCTTACCTGGGTTAATTCGATCAAGTGTGTCGATCAAATTTAAAAAACGAAGATAGGCGGATGGCTTTTCTGTTGACATAGGTGAACTGATAAAAATTTATAGCTATAAGGCTAATATCATTCTATTCGCGATTTGAAAAAGTTGCCATTGACTTTGGTCATAACAATCCTCAACACTGCCCTAATGTCGAAATTTCTCTCAACTCTTGCGCAATTAACAACGCTTATGCGTATAGGATTAATCAATGTAATTATTAGTGCATCTGTATATGCACTTCTTTTTTATATCAATAGTTGGATTACTAGTGAATTGGTGTTTGGTCTTGGCGTGAATTGGATTTATTTGCCAGCAGGGCTGAGATTATTTCTCACTCTGATATTTGGTTTGCCAGGAGCGTTAGGTATTGCATTAGCTTCAGCCTTAATTAGTTACAGCGGCGAGCTCTCATCCGATTTGGTGATTTGCATTGGTACCGGCCTTATTTCTGGATTTGCCCCATACCTTGCCAGGATATTTGTCTTTAGTAACATCAGGCTAGAGCCAGACTTGAGCAATATGAACCTACAAAAGTTATTACTTTGTATTTTGATTTATGCCTTGATGAGTGCTGGCTTGCATCAATATTGGTATGCCACTGTAGGGCTTGAAAATACTGGAAGCATGAATCACTTCGCAGTTATGGCGATTGGTGATGTGATGGGCTCTATCTTGCTAATAGCATTGATTAAATTTGGCTTAGATCTAATCAAGCGGTTTAAAAGAATAGATCGCTAAGAGCTTTACCTGGATCAGCGCTGCGCATGAAAGCTTCTCCAACCAAAAAGGCATTTACTTGATTGCTACGCATCAGTTGTACATCGTCGCGATTCAATATTCCAGATTCAGTAACCAAAATTTTATTGTTGGGCACTAAGGGCAAAAGTGACAGAGTGGTTTGCAATGTCACCTCAAAAGTTTTGAGATTGCGGTTATTGATTCCAAGTAGTGGGGTCTTTAATTCAAGTGCCTGTTCAAGCTCAGTCCCATCATGCACCTCTACCAAGACATCTAAACCGAGTTCGTGGGCGCAGGCTTCAAGCTCTTTCATTTGATTGAGTCCAAGACAAGCGACGATGAGCAGAATCGCGTCCGCACCAATCGCGCGCGCTTCATAAATTTGATAGGGGTCTATGGTGAAGTCTTTGCGTAGAACCGGAATGCTGCAAGCATTACGAGCTTCTTGAAGGTAGGCGTTGCTTCCTTGGAAATAGTCTACATCGGTTAATACAGATAAACAGGCTGAACCATGTTTTTCATAGGATTTAGCAATTTCGGCGGGAATGAATTGTTCACGCAGAATACCCTTGCTTGGGCTTGCTTTTTTAATCTCAGTGATGACGCCTGCATTACCTGCGGTAATTTTTTGCTCGATAGCACGAATAAAACCCCGTGGCTTTTGTTGTGAGTCTTGATTATTAGCTTGAGCCTTTTCGCATAGGCTCGCGAGTGAAATTTTCTTTAAGTTGTTTGCAACTTCAATTTTCTTAGTCGCAACAATTTTTTGTAGGATATCGCTCATGAAACAAGAGTCATTAAAGAATTCATTAGGGAATTAATTGGATTGAGTAGCTGCCACAAATGCGTCTAATTTTTGACGTGCAGCGCCAGAGCTGATGGCTGCCTTGGCTTTGGCGATACCACTGGCAATATCTGATGCAATACCAGCTACATACAGTGTAGCGCCTGCATTTAAACAAACAATGTCACTTGCTGGTCCTGGTTTGTTATCAATCACATCAAGCACAATTTTTTTGGACTCTTCAGCATTAGCCACCTTAAAGCTGTTGGTTGGTGCAGTGTTTAAGTCAAAATCTTTTGGATGGATTTCGTATTCGCGCACGACACCATCTTTAAGTTCGCCAACCAAGGTGGGGCCTTCGAGTGAGATTTCATCTAGACCATCACGGCCATAAACTACCAATGCATGTTCCATGCCCAGGGCTTGTAAAACCCTTGCCTGAATACCAACAAGATCGGGATGAAATACGCCCATCAAAATGCGCTTCGCATCAGCTGGATTGGTTAATGGCCCTAAAATATTGAAAATGGTGCGCACGCCTAATTGTTTGCGAATGGGTACAACATTTTTCATCGCAGGATGATGGTTGGGGGCGAACATAAAGCCAGCCCCAACTGTAGAGATGCATTTAGCAACTTGATCGGCGGATAGCGCCAAATTGACGCCCAGGGCCTCTAAAACATCAGCACTACCGGATTTGCTGCTAACGCTGCGATTACCGTGTTTAGCAATCTTTGCACCAGCAGCTGCCGCAACAAACATAGCTGCGGTAGAGATATTGAAAGTATGTGCGCCGTCACCACCGGTGCCTACAACATCGACAAGGTGAGAGCGATCCTCGACATTTACCGCGGTTGCAAATTCACGCATGACTTGTGCAGCTGCCGCAATTTCACCAACAGTTTCTTTTTTGGTGCGCAGAGCAACCAATAAGCCGGCAACTAACTCTGGCGCCATTTCACCGCTCATGATGAGGCGCATCATGTCGGTCATCTCATCATGAAACAGTTCGCGATGTTCAATGCAGCGTTGCAGGGCTTCTTGTGGAGTAATTGGCATAAGACTTGTTTAGCTTATTTAAATTCTGTAGTTACATTTGTAAAAAATTCTTGAGTAATGCATGTCCGTGCTCGGAAAGAATGGACTCCGGATGAAACTGAACGCCTTCAACAGCCATCTCGCGATGTCTTACACCCATAATCTCACCATCTGAGGAAGTGGCGGTTACCTCTAGACAAGTTGGCAATGAACTTTTTTCAATGGCTAGAGAGTGATAGCGAGTTACTTTAAACGGATTGGGTAGGTTTTTAAAAACACCCACACCGGTGTGATGAATGTCATCCGTTTTGCCGTGCATTACTTTCTGGGCACGAATGATTTTGCCTCCAAATGCTTCACCAATAGCTTGGTGTCCGAGGCATACGCCGAGAATCGGAAGTTTTCCAGCAAATTGCTTAATGGTTTCAACGGAGATCCCCGCCTCAGTAGGGCTGCAGGGTCCTGGAGAAATACAAATGCGTGCTGGATTTAGCTTGGCAATATCCGCAACCGCAATCTCATCATTACGAAAGACTTTGACCTCTTCACCTAACTCTGCAAAGTACTGCACGAGGTTGTAGGTGAATGAGTCGTAGTTATCAATCATTAGGAGCATCAAGTCCTCCTTGAACTAAATCAGCTGCAGTCAGTACAGCGCGAGCCTTTGCTTCGGTTTCTTTCCATTCAGCTGTCGGGTCTGAATCTGCAACAACGCCAGCGCCAGCTTGGGAGTGCAGCATGCCATCCCGGATCACGCCAGTGCGAATTGCAATCGCAACATCCATATCACCAGAAAAGGAAAGATAGCCTACTGCGCCACCATAAACACCGCGTTTCACAATTTCCATTTCATCAATGATTTCCATTGCGCGAATCTTTGGGGCGCCAGATAAGGTGCCTGCAGGGAAAGTCGCCCTTAATACATCCATATTGCTCATATCGTCTAGAAGATCACCTTCAACAGAGCTCACAATGTGTTGAACATGTGAGTATTTTTCAATTGACATTGAATCCGTTACTTTGACAGAGCCAGTTTTCGCAATGCGTCCTACATCATTACGTGCAAGATCGATCAACATGACGTGTTCCGCAATTTCTTTGGGATCAGCTAAAAGTTCTTTGGCAAGTCGCTCATCTTCTTCTGGATTTGCGCCACGAGGGCGGGTGCCAGCAAGCGGACGAATGGTCACAATCTTTTCTGCCGCACGTTTTTCTTGGCGAACCAGAATTTCAGGAGAAGATCCCACAATCTGCAGATCGCCAAAGTCATAAAAATACATATAAGGCGAAGGATTGAGTGAGCGTAAGGCTCTGTATAGGGATAGCGGTGAGTCTGTAAATGGTTTGCTAATACGTTGACCAATGACAACTTGCATACAGTCGCCGGCCAAAATGTATTCTTTGGTTTTACGAACTGCATCTTCGAAATCATCCGCTTTAAATTTTCGAATTAGCTCAGTTTTTGTGCTTGCCAATGAGGGCGGCATGCTGACTTGCTTGCTAAGGCATGCAAGCAATTCTTTTAGGCGCGTTTGCGCCTTCTCATAGCCATCAGAAATGCTAGGGTCAGCATAAACAATAAAATAAATCTTGCCTGCAACGTTATCGATAACGGCTAACTCTTCAGTCAGCATAAGTTGAATATCTGGGACGCCTAGCTCATCAGGTAAATCGTGTTTAGCCAAGCGTGATTCGATGTAGCGAACAGTATCGTAGCCAAAATATCCTGCTAATCCTCCGCAAAAGCGTGGAAGTCCCTCTTGCACTGCTACCTTGAATCTCTTGAAGTAGGCATCTACAAAATCTAGTGGGTTATCAGTATTCGTTTCAACTACTTTACCGTCTGTTACTACCTCGTTTACTGGTTTTAATGGCGTGCCAACAGTGCGAACAATCGTCTTCGCAGGTAGACCAATAAAGGAGAAGCGACCAAAACGCTCGCCTCCTAAAACGGACTCAAGAAGGTAAGTATTTTTACTGCCAAAAGCTTGGCTAAGTTTGACGTAAAGCGATAGTGGTGTTTCTAAATCGGCTAGTACCTCTTTGACCAGAGGAATTCGATTGAAACCCTGCTTTGCTAGGATATTAAATTCTTCGCGCTGCATTAGGCTTTTCCTGACTTTCCTAATTCAGCACGCATTTCTTTGATGACTTGCTCGTAGTTATCTTTGCCAAATATTGCCGAGCCCGCTACAAATGTGTCAGCGCCTGCTTGAGCAACTTGTGCAATGTTGTCGACTTTGATACCGCCATCTACCTCAAGACGAATTTTGCGACCAGTTTCAGCTTCATGACGATCAAGTCGAGCACGTACTTGAGTAATTTTTTGCAGAGTGCTTGGAATAAAAGATTGACCGCCAAATCCAGGGTTAACTGACATCAGTAACACTAAGTCTAATAATTCCAGCGTGTGATCAAGATGATCAAGTGGTGTCGCTGGATTTAAAACAAGACCGGCTTGGCAGCCTTGATCACGAATTAAATTTAATGTGCGATTCACATGGGGGCTTGCTTCTGGGTGAAAGCTAATTAAATTTGCGCCGGCTTTGGCAAAGTCGGGAACGATGCGATCTACTGGCTCAACCATTAAATGAACGTCAATCATTGCGGGCGCGCCGTTCTTCTTGGCATAAGGGCGAATAGCCTCACAAACCAAGGGGCCAATGGTGAGGTTGGGAACGTAATGGTTATCCATCACATCAAAGTGAATCCAGTCGGCACCAGCTACCAAGACGTCTTGGACCTCTTTGCCAAGGCAGGCAAAGTCAGCCGACAAAATGGACGGGGCAATGACAAATTGAGGATTTGGTGATGTTTTTTCGCTTTCCATCCCTAGATTCTAGCTTGCAGTTGGCCTTAGGATGGAGCAGAATTCCAGCATGAATCCTCATGAAATCAGCATTACGGTCAAGACTCAGTACCTTGCAGACCAATCTGACCCAGATAATCGCCAATTTGCCTTTGCCTATACGATCACCATCCGTAATACGGGGTCAGCCAGTATTCAGCTCATAGCCCGCCATTGGTTCATTACAGACGGGGATAACGATGTTCAGGAAGTCAAGGGCCTAGGGGTGGTGGGACAGCAGCCTTTATTGCGATCAGGGGAGCATTTTGAGTACACCAGCTGGGCTACCCTCCCAACCCCTGCGGGAACTATGCGCGGTGAGTATTTTTGCGTTACAGAGGATGCTCAGTTTTTTCAGGCACCCATTCCAGAATTTGCCTTAGTAATGCCGCGGACACTGCATTAAGTTGATCCAGTAACCAAAGGGGGCATTAAGGCAATGGCACCCAGTCGATTATTTTTTGCCTTTGCCTGTCCATAGGACAATAAACAACAAAAGTCCTAGCGCAATAGCGCCTTCAATGACAAACAGTAGCATCGGGTATTCATCAAGTAAATTGGCAATCATGATTTTTAAATATAAATGGCTTCAAGCAAGTGTAGTCGCAATTTCCATAATTGCTTTATTAACTGCATGTTCAACTCCACCGACACGCGGAACAGGATATCGAGCTAGTGGCTCAGGAGCTGCACCTTCAACATACAGTTCATCTATCGCAAACTTTAGCGCTGTGTCATGGCAGGTAATTCCAGGGTGGCAGGAGGATGAGTTGGCACAGGCATGGCCAGCTTGGCAAAAGAGTTGTGAGGGCTTGCTTAAACGCAATACACGCAACGGCGAAGTCAATTGGCGACAAGTGTGTGCGCAAGCTGCAGGTGTCTCGAGCCGCGATTCTCAAGCCATTCGTCGATATTTTGAAAACAACTTTCAAGCATATGAAGTTCGAAACAATTCTGGGTCTGATACAGGCTTAATTACTGGTTATTACGAACCAGTAATGAATGGTTCTCAAACCAGAACCAGCGCATATAGCGTGCCGCTCTACGCGTATCCTAATGCTTGGAAAAAATCGAAACCAAATCCAGCACCCACTCGTGCTGAATTAATCAGCTCTGGGATGTTAAAGGGTTCTGAGATTGCTTGGGTTCAAGATCCGGTTGCTGCAGCATTTATGCAAATTCAGGGATCTGGAAAAATTCGTCTTGAAGACGGTCGGGTAATGCGTTTAGGTTTTGCGGGAACGAATGATCAACCATTCAAATCTTTTGCGCAGTGGTTACTAGATCGTAAGGAAATCACAAGAAGTGAAGCGACAATGCAAGGAATTTCGCAGTGGGCTAAACGTAATCCAGATCGTGTGAATGAGATGCTCAATGCCAATCCTCGCTTTATTTTCTTTAAAGAATTACCTGGCAATGTAGATGTCGATTTGGGCCCCACTGGTGCATTGGGCGTTCCATTAACGGGTGAGCGAAGTATCGCTATTGATTTGCAAGCGATGCCGCTGGGTGCACCTGTATTTTTAGCCACGACTAGACCTTTAAGTAATCAACCACTGCAAAAGCTGGTTTTTGCGCAAGATACAGGCAAAGCCATTGTCGGTGGGGTTCGAGCCGATTACTATTGGGGGTCGGGTGATGCCGCTGGTGAGGCGGCTGGACGCATGAAGCAGAATGGCAGGATGTGGTTGTTGTTACCACGGTAATGCAGCGATTCAAAGCAGATAAATAAAAAGTACAAACTAGAAAGCAAAAGGAAGTCGATGAGCTATCAAACAATTTTGACCGAAGTGGAAGATAAAGTTGCCACTATTACATTAAACCGACCTGAAGTACTAAATGCGCTGAATGATCAATTAATGGATGAGCTTGGCGAAGCTTTGCTGAAGTTTGATGCGGACGACAACATTGGCTGCATCGTTGTCACAGGTAGCGAAAAGGCATTTGCTGCGGGTGCGGATATCGCCGCTATGGCAAAACGTAGCTTGCAAGACGTCTATCGACATAACTTCATTTCTCGCAATTGGGAGCACATGCAGAAAGTGCGTAAGCCTGTGATCGCAGCAGTATCAGGTTATGCATTGGGTGGCGGTTGCGAATTAGCAATGATGTGCGACATGATCATGGCTGCTGATAATGCAAAATTTGCTCAACCTGAAATTAAACTAGGCATCATTCCTGGAGCTGGCGGAACGCAACGTCTTCCCCGTGCTATATCAAAATCAAAAGCAATGGATTTGGCTTTAACTGGCCGCATGATGGATGCTGCTGAAGCGGAGCGCGCTGGTCTGGTATCGCGCATATTCCCAAAAGCGGATTTGTTAAAAGAAGTTAAAGCAATCGCTAAAGATATTGCTGATATGCCTTTGCTAACAACGATGATGGTGAAAGAGGCGGTAAATACAGCTTACGAGACAACGTTGTCACAAGGCATTCATTTTGAGCGCCGCTTGTTTCATGCATGCTTTGGAACTAACGATCAAAAAGAAGGTATGGCTGCCTTTATGGAAAAGCGCCCCGCCAAATTTACGAATTCTTAGTTTTTGCTGACTAATGCTTCTCTAAAAAGCGTTGAGCTAATTTGACCCAGTAGTTCACACCTACTGGGATCAATGCATCATTAAAGTCATAGGAAGGGTTGTGCAGATGACATGGGCCCATGCCATGACCTGTGGATCGATGATCGCCATCACCGTTACCTAAAAAGACATAGCAACCGGGTTTCTCTAGCAACATAAAGGCGAAGTCTTCTGCGCCCATCGTGGGGTCAATGGATGTATTGACACGTTGCTTTCCTACCAACTCGCTCATAACCTGGCTTGCAAATTCAACCTCACTTGCATGATTGATCAAGGGTGGATAGTTTCTAGAAAAGGTAATTTCAGCTTGGCAGTCAAATGCGCTGGCCACGTTATGAGCAATTTCTCGTAAACGTTGTTCGATCAGATCTAGCACCTCTAAGGTGAAGGTACGCACAGTGCCACCAATAAAAGCGCTATCCGGAATGACGTTACTAGTTTCACCCGCATGGAATTGCGTTACTGATAGTACCGCAGCATCTACAGGACGTTTATTGCGAGTAATAATGCTTTGCAAAGCTAAGACCACTTGCGCACCAGCTAGCACTGGATCAGCACTGTTGTGTGGAAGAGCGGCATGACCGCCTCTGCCGGTGACGGTAATCTCAAACGCATTGCTGGAGGCCATCATTGGCCCTGGCGTCACACCAAAATCTCCCTCAGCCAAACCAGGCCAGTTATGCAATCCAAATACGGCATCACAAGGAAATTGTTCAAATAAACCATCTTTGATCATTTCGCGAGCGCCAGCACCACCTTCTTCAGCCGGCTGAAAAATAAAAATCACGCTACCTTTGAAATCTCGATGATTTGATAAATATTGCGCAGCTCCTAAGAGCATGGCAGTGTGCCCATCATGACCGCAGGCGTGCATCTTCCCGGGATTACGCGAGGTATGCGCAAAATTATTGTGCTCTTGTAAGGGTAGAGCATCCATATCAGCACGCAAGCCAATCATCTTGCCGGGACCTAAGTCTCCATCGAGTCGCCCAACGACGCCCGTTTTACCCATTCCTCGAAATACGCTGATGCCCCAGCTGGAGAGCGCTTCCGCAACAAGATCGGCGGTGCGGTTTTCTTCAAAACGCAACTCGGGATGCGCATGAATGTTGCGCCGAATTTCTTTTATCTCTTGCGCGGACTCAATGATTTCTGGAATTAAATGCATTGCTTCATCTTATCCGAAACTGAAATGGAGTGCACCTCAAACCCAGGTACGGGTGAATTCTTGTGTATTTAGAGTTTTTGAGTGGGTAATTGAATATGCTGCGCAGCAAACTCTAGCGCTTCAAGTGAATAGGGTTGATTGCTCAATTTCTGTAAGTTCGTAGACAGTCTGGGTATCAATCCCAAAAAGGGCGCATCGATTCGCTCTCGAAGCGTTTCGATGTTTTCACTCAATAAAGCCATTTCCTTATCTAAGGTATTTGCAATCCATCCCGCAATAACAAGCTTACGTGCGCGGATTGCCTCAATGGTAAGTAGCGCATGATTAATACACCCCAGTTTCATGCCAATTACCAAGATGACTGGCAACTGAATTTGCTGAGCAAAATCGCCCAAGTCCTTTTGATCATTTATTGGAACAAGAAAACCGCCTGCCCCCTCGACAACAACACAGCCATTTTCCTTTTGCAGATCTTTATATGCCTTCAGCATATCCTGGATCTCAAGGCGAATACCTTGCGCCTTTGCGACCAAATGCGGCGCTGCTGGAGCATCTAGAACATAAGGACAAAGGCTGAGCTCACCGGGCTCTAGGTTTGAGGCAATTCGCAATGTTTCGAGATCTTCATTTAAATGCTGACCCGTGGATACTGGATAGGTTCCAGCGACTACAGGCTTGAATCCAACGGTTTGTTTACCCAATTCACGAAGCTTGAGAATCAAAGCGCCGCTGACTAAAGTTTTTCCAACTTCAGTATCGGTGCCAGTAATAAAAAAACCAGAAGATGTGTTCATCAATGAGCCTTTTCAATGACTCGTTGCTCAATGGATTGCAGTGTGCCCATGAGTGCACGCAGGTCTTCTTCGCTATGGTTTGCTGAGAAAGTAATGCGCAAGCGTGAGCTACCAATCGGAACGGTAGGTGGCCTGATGGCTGGAATCCAATAGCCTGCTTCATCTAATAACTTTGCAGCCGTTAAAGCGTTGGCATTGCTGCCCAAAATGATTGGCTGAATTGGTGTGCAAGAAAGTACTTTCTCCCAGTTAGAGAACTTCATTTCTGATTGCCAAATGCTAATCAATTGGTTCAGATGGGCGCGACGTTTGGCGCCTTCTGCAGAATCAATGATTTTCAAGCTTTGCAGTAAAGCATGGGCAATTGCTGGCGGGGTAGCCGTGCTGTAAATATATGGACGACCCTTCTGGATTAACCATTCGATAAAAGTATTTTCTGCACAGATAAATGCGCCACTGACCCCAGCCGCTTTACCTAAAGTTCCAATGTAGATAATCCGGTCGGAGCAAATTTGCTCTTGCTCTAAAACCCCATGACCTTGCTTGCCCAACACTCCAAAGCCATGAGCATCATCTACTAGCAGAAGTGCATCACATTGCTCAGCAATAGCCAGTAATTTTTTTACAGGCGCCAGATCACCGTCCATGCTAAAAACAGCATCCGTCACGATGAGTTTCAGCGCTTTAGTGTCCTTTTGTAGATCCTTAAGTAAGATCTCGGGCTGGGTGTGATCAAAGAGTGTGACACTGGCATTGGTTTGAGCACTTGCTAGACGAACGCCATCAATGAGTGAAGCATGATTAAGCTTGGCAGAATAAATACTGACATCGCCTTGCAGAGCAAGCCTTGCTAGACCAGTAATAGCAGTCAGATTAGCAAGGTATCCCGTGCTGAAAAATAATGCGCGGGCATTGGGAATGTACGCAGCCTGAAATGCCGCCAACTGTTTTTCTAGTAATTCATGTGCAAGGCTATGGCCGCTAATTAAATGGGATGCACCGCTACCAACCCCATATTTGCGAGCACCTTCTGCAAGAGCTTCGGTGATTGCCGGGTGATTGGCTAGGCCCAGGTAATCATTGCTACAAAAAGCTTTTAGTTCACGATTGCCAACGAATGCTTTGGTATCGCAAGGGGTTTCAGTAACGCGTAATTTGCGCTTTAGCAACTGCAAGTCCAAGTCTGAAATTTGTTCTTCGGCTAGCGCTAATGCCTTAAATGATGAGCTTGGTGATTGACTCATGCAAGCACCTTATCTAAAGCCTTCTTCACTGATTGCCCCATGGCTTGAGTCTCTTCTGTGGAAAGAATGTAGGGTGGCATGACATAAATCGTATTGGCAATGGGTCGAATGAGGATGCCTTCAGACAAGCTCTGCGAAAACATTTCTCGGGGGAAGGTGTTTGGATTTTTTAAACAAGATGATTTGATATCAAATGCCAATATCATCCCTTGCTGACGCCAATGCTCAACTCGCGAATCAGTCTTAGCCCACTCAAAAGCTGCTGCCAGTTCCTGTGAGCGAATTTTATTTTTCTCAAGTACGTTTTCTGATTCGAAAATTTCTAAGCAGGCTAGAGCAGCTGCGCAAGCAAGAGGATTTCCGGTGTACGAATGCGAGTGCAGGAAACCATGTCGCGTTTGATCTTGATAAAACGCTTGGTAAATTTCGTCCGTTGTCATGCAAAGTGATAGTGGGAGATATCCGCCGCTAATCCCTTTGGAAAGCGTCAGAAAATCAGGCCAAATCCCAGCATGTTCACAAGCAAAGAATCTACCGCTACGCCCGCATCCTACGGCTATTTCGTCGGCAATCATATGTACTTCATATTGATCGCATAAATCTCTCACTAGACGTAAATATTGAGGTGAATGCATCGCCATTTGACCGGCACACTGAACTAGTGGCTCAACGATGATGGCAGCAATATTTTCATGTTCTTTGGCGAATAACTCTTTCAGTTTTTGAGCCGCATCATTTGCAACCTCTTCAGCGCTCATTCCATTTGTTGCTTTGCGTGCATCAGGAGATGGTGCAGTAAAAACATTTTGTAGAAGCGATCCGTATGCTTCACGAAAAATAGCCACATCAGTTACTGCTAATGCGCCCAATGTTTCCCCGTGATAACCATTTTCAAGACAAACAAATTTTTTCTTGTTTGGTTTATTGTTGTGTTGCCAATAGTGGTGACTCATCTTGAGCGCAATCTCGACAGCTGAGGCGCCATCCGATGCATAAAAGACATGACCTAAGTGATGATTGGTGAGGGCGGATAATTTCTCAGAAAGCTCAACGACAGGTTGGTGCGTGAAGCCAGCAAGCATTACATGCTCAATTTTTTCTAGTTGCGCATGAATGGCTTGGTTGATGCGAGGGTTAGAGTGTCCAAATAGGTTGGTCCACCAAGAACTGATGCAATCCAGAAGGGCATTTCCTTGCTCGTCATAAAGCCAAGCCCCCTTTCCTTTGGCGATGGGAATCAAGGGAAAGGATTCGTGGTGCTTCATTTGGGTGCAGGGGTGCCAAACGGCTGCCAGGCTGCGATCAATAAGGGTGGGTTGATTTGGATCAGGAATAACCTTCATGTTCGATATTTGACCACTAGTTTTTCCTAATCAAGGCTTCCATCTGTTATGTTTATGCCTGAGATTCACCTACTTTCTGGAATTTACCCATGCTGGACGCGCAAACCGTTGAAAAACCCCTCACTCAGATCAAATCCAAAGCGGATTTGCGAAAAGAGCTTGATGCGGCAGGTGAGTGGACACTAACTCAGGTGGAGGCCTTGTTTGCCCTGCCTTTCAACGAGTTAATGCTTAAAGCCCAGGAGACCCATAAGACCTATTTTCCTGAGGGTGATGTGGAATTGGCGACTCTCTTGTCAATTAAGACCGGCGGTTGCCCTGAAGACTGCGGTTATTGCCCTCAAGCAGCTCGCTATGACACTGATGTGAAGGCGGAAAAGTTAATGGGCTTAGAGGAAGTTTTGGAAGCCGCTAAAGCAGCCAAAGCAGCAGGTTCAAATCGCTTTTGTATGGGTGCGGCATGGCGTGAACCCAAAGATCGCGATATTGAAAAAGTGACTGCGATGATTAAAGGCGTCAAAGCCTTAGGTCTTGAAACTTGTGCAACTTTAGGAATGTTAGAAGCCGATCAAGCTAAAGCACTATCTGAAGCAGGTCTCGATTTTTATAATCACAACCTTGACACAAGCGAAGATTTTTATCGCTCTGTTATTTCTACTCGCGGCTATCAAGATCGCTTAGATACGATTTCAAATGTGCGATCTGCGGGTATGTCAGTGTGTTGTGGCGGCATCGTTGGTATGGGTGAATCACGTGAGCAACGTGCTGCATTTTTGACACGCTTAGCGAACTTAAGCCCATATCCAGAATCCGTTCCGATTAATCATTTAGTTCCAGTTGCAGGCACGCCATTAGCTGATCAAAAGCCATTAGATCCATTGGAATTTGTAAGAACAATTGCGGTTGCACGCATCACAATGCCCAAAGCGAGAGTGCGTTTATCAGCAGGTCGCCAAGAGCTCGGCAGGGCTGTTCAGGCAATGTGTTTCTTGGCTGGCGCGAATTCTATTTTCTATGGTGAGCAACTACTCACTACCGGTAATCCTGAGGCAGAGCAAGACCGCGCGCTCTTAGCTGAGCTGGGTTTGAAGACAAAGCAAAGCTGCAAAGCAGAGGTTTTGGTTTAAGTAATTTTTAGTCAATGTCGCCTATTGATCGTCTGATTATTGAGTTTGATACTGCGCTGCGGTCAGTAGTTGGCGGTGCGAATGCAGGCCGACCAACACCAGACTCTCAGTCAACTACAAAACATTCTCTTGATGCTGCTGAGCGTAAGCATGCGGCTGGATTGATGCGCGTAAATCACGTTGGTGAAGTTTGTGCACAAGCACTTTATCAATCGCAAAAATTAGTTGCGCGCGATCCTCAAATCAGAGAAATGCTAGAGCATTCTGCGCAAGAAGAGATGGATCACTTGGCGTGGTGTGAAACTCGTCTTAAAGAATTAGATTCACACACAAGTTATTTAAATCCATTTTGGTATGCAGGATCTTTTGCAATAGGTTTGTTAGCTGGTTTAGCTGGCGACAAATGGAGTTTAGGATTTGTGGCTGAAACAGAAAAACAAGTCGAAGCACATCTTGAAAATCATCTTGAGAAATTGCCAATTGATGATCAACGTTCTCGTGCAATCGTTGATCAAATGCGTATCGATGAGATTGAGCATGGACAAGCCGCTTTGCATGCTGGCGGTGTCACCCTTCCTGAGCCAATTCAGAAAATCATGCAAACAGTCTCAAAGGTAATGACAACGACTGCTTACAAAATTTAGTATTTAAAAAATCAAATAATTTATTTAATACTGGACATAAACACAGTATTTTTTAGATTATTAGGCTCTATATCTAAGATAATGTCTTAAGTATATTTTCCAAGCCATTGTTTATAGAAGCAATTTTATTGTCATCATTTTATCAACATACGACGCTAAGTGTTTGTAAACATTAGAGAAATTCCTAAAAAAATACCCAAAAACACTTGACCCTAATATGCCGATCCTCTAAAGTGGGAGGAAGTGTGAAAAAGTGGGGTAAATGGTGTTTCAAGGTGCGTCAGCTCTCAATTTAGATGCAAAAGGCCGGATGTCGATTCCGGCAAAGCATCGTGACGCCCTTTTGGTACAGGGCGAAGGCCGAGTTACGCTCACTAAGCACCCTGATGGCTGCTTGCTACTTTTTCCAAGGCCAGAGTGGGAAAGCTTTCGATCTAGAGTTGCTCAACTCCCAATGGATGCGCATTGGTGGCGCAGAATTTTCTTGGGCAATGCTGCAGAGATTGACTTAGACAGTGCTGGTCGAGTTTTGGTGAGCCCGGAATTGCGTGCTGCCGCAGGAATTGAAAAAGAAGTGATCTTGCTTGGTATGGGTAGTCACTTAGAGTTATGGGATGCGGCAACCTATGCTGCAAAAGAACAGGCTGCGATTGCACAAGGTATGCCTGAAGCACTCAAGCAATTTAATTTTTGATGACGGAGTGCTATGAACATAACTCATCGCCCAGTGTTGCTGGCCGAGGCGGTGACGGCGCTGATCAATGGCCCGCTCATTCAGAATCAAAACTCAACAAAAAATATCTTAGTTATCGACGGAACCTTTGGTCGTGGTGGTCACACGCAAGCATTACTGAAGGAGTTGCCAAATTCAGCCCGGATGATTTCCTTCGACAAAGATCTGGATGCAATAGCAGTAGCAAAGAAGATCAACGATCCTCGTTTGACAATCATTCACGACAGCTTTGCGCAGATGGATCAGTATGCGCAAGCAGAGTCAGTCGATGGTATTTTGTTGGATCTCGGTATCAGCTCTCCACAAGTAGACGAAGCACATCGCGGCTTCTCGTTTCGTCGAGAAGGCCCGCTCGATATGCGCATGAATACCAATCAAGGTTTCACAGCGGCAGAGTGGTTGGAGCAGGCTTCTCAAGAGGAAATCACGCACGTGATTAAAACTTACGGGGAAGAGCGCTTCGCATTTCAAATCGCCAAAGCTATCGTAGCTAAGCGAGAGCAGGGATTGTCTCCAAAAACCACTACACAGTTAGCAAACTTGGTTGCAAGCGTGGTTCGCACTCGTGAAGCTGGTCAAGATCCTGCAACAAGAACTTTTCAAGCACTGCGTATTTTTATTAACCGCGAGTTAGAAGATTTGGAGTTGGGGCTTAAAGCCGCATTGAAGCTATTGAAACCAGGCGCTCGACTTGCGGTGATTAGCTTTCATTCTTTGGAAGATCGCATCGTTAAACAGTTTTTTCAGTCCCATTCGACAGTTGAAGTGCCGCGTGGTTTACCGGTGCGAGAAAAAGATTTGCCACAAAGCGCATTAGAAATTATTGGGCGCGTCAAGCCAACCGATGTGGAGATTGCTGAGAATCCTCGTGCGCGTTCAGCGATCATGCGTGTTGCTGAGAAACGGATGGGAGCGGCTGCATGAATCGCGCTACCTTGACATTGCTCGCGTTGTTATTGATTTGCGCCTTATCGCTAGTGGCCGCGCAACAACGCGCACGTAAACTTTTTGTCGCCTTGGAGCGAGCACAAATTGAAGAGCGTAAGTTAAATCAAGAATGGTTACGTTTGGAGTACGAGCAGCGCAATCTTTCAAAGTCTGCCCGTATTCGTGATGTCGCACGTAATCAATTGCACATGGTCCCTATTTCTCCTGAGCGTACTTTGTACTTGAGGGAGGCTCAATGAGGCCAGTTGGGTTCTCGACAACTCCAAATCTAGTCTTGCGCCTGCCAATGTGGCGCTCAAGATTAATGCTATTCCTCTTGTTCTTTGTTTTCATGATGCTCTTATTGAGAGCATTTTGGATTCAGGGTCCAGGAAATGCTTTCTACGAAGCTAAAGGAGTGCGTGGAACACAGCGTGAATTAGAGTTGCCCGCCAGCCGTGGAAAAATTTTGGATCGTAATGGTCAGGTCATCGCCACAAGTCTTGAGGCTAAGTCCATCATTGCCTATAACGATACTGTTCCTGATGATTTAGCTGCTGACAAAGTGCATAAGTTAGCAAGCCTATTGCAAATCAGTGAGGCCGAGTTGCGCAAGAAATTAAAAGAAGAGCGCAAACAGGTTTTCTTAAAGCGCCAAGTAGAGCCGGCGGTCGCGCAACAAATTATGCAGTTAGAAATTCCAGGTATTGGGTTAAATAACGAGTACAAGCGTTTCTATCCCGAGGGCGAGGCAATGGCCCACGTAGTTGGCTTCACAAACGTCAACGATAAGGGGCAGGAAGGCATGGAGCTTTCCAGGGAAAAAGATTTAGCTGCCCATCCTGGTCAAAGACGCGTGGTAGTGGATCGGCTTGGGCGCGTAGTTGAAGATATTGCGATTGAACAGTTACCTCAGAACGGGAAAGATTTGCAACTTTCAATTGATAGCAAAATTCAGTTCTTGGCATACAACGCAGTAAAGAGTGCTGTTGAGCAACATCATGCAAAAGCTGGTGGAGCTGTAGTTCTGGATACGCAAACAGGTGAAATATTAGCGCTAGCAAATTACCCAAGTTATAACCCCAACGATCGCCGAAACTTAAGTGGCGAGCAATTACGTAATCGCGTATTGACTGACACGTTTGAGCCTGGCTCCACTATGAAGCCGCTAACGATTTCTATTGCGCTTGAGAAGGGATCTGTAGCTCCAAATACCAATATGGTTATTGGAGCTAAATATCTAGTGGGTCCAAAGCCGATTACAGATACGCATCCTTACGGCAATTTAACCGTTGCTCAGGTGATTCAAAAATCAAGCAATATCGGCACAGCAAAAATTGCGATGAATAATCTGTCGCCCGAAGAAATGTGGGATTTCTATACTGCCGTTGGTTTAGGTCAGTCACCCAAAATTGGATTCCCTGGCGCTGTTGCTGGCACAGTGCACCCATATAAAAAATGGATGCCAACGGATCAAGCGCGTATTGCATTCGGTTACGGCATTTCCGCTTCTCTATTTCAGGTGGCGCGTGCTTACACCATTTTTGCGCGCGATGGGGAGCTAGTTCCATTAACCATTGAGCGTAGCCCAGACCCTAAACCAGGTACTCGAGTTCTTTCGGCCAAAACAGCAATTGAAATGCGCGAAATGTTAGAAACCGTGACTGAACCGGGGGGGACGGCTGTTAAGGCTCAGGCAGAAGGCTATCGAGTTGGCGGCAAGACTGGTACAGCACACAAGCTTGTGGGCAAGGGATATGGAAACTCATATAGAGCTTACTTTGCTGGACTTGCTCCTATTAGCGCCCCGCGTATTGTGGTTGCCGTCATGATTGATGAGCCAACTGGTGGAAGCCACTATGGTGGCGATGTAGCCGCGCCAGTGTTCTCAACCATTGTTGGTGAGACCTTAAGAACATTGAATGTTCTTCCAGATAACAAAGTCAAGCAAATGGCGCTAGATGATAAGGGTTCCACAGAAGTTCGTACTGCAAATGTGCAGACTCAACATGCGGTCTTGAAACGATGAGGACGATGTTGAATATAAATCCCGATCACTTGGTTGAGCACTTACATTCCTTAGCAAATTCTTCTGCAAAGGTAAGTGCTGACAGTCGTCAGATTCATCCTGGCGATATCTTTTTTGCATATCCAGTTGGACATGGGAATGCATTGCGTGATGGCCGTCAATTTATTGATGCTGCGCTGGAAGCTGGTGCGGCATGCGTTGTATTTGATCCCACAGATTCTTCCAATCGTTACACTCGTTATATGGGGCATCCGCAATGTGTTGCAGTTGAAAACTTGGCTTCACTTGCTGGGAAGCTTTGCTCAGAGTGGTATGGCAACCCAAGCAAACAAATGCGCATGATTGGGGTCACCGGAACGAATGGTAAAACCAGCGTAACGCAATGGCTTGCAAAAGCTTTGGACACACCGAGTCACCGCACAGCGGTGCTAGGAACATTGGGGACAGGCTTTCCTGGCTCCTTAGAGAAAACAGGATATACAACTCCAGACGCTCCAAAATTGCAGACGCAATTAAAAGAATTATTAGACGCAGGCGCAAAGCAAGTCGCAATGGAAGTATCGTCTCATGCTTTAGATCAAGATCGTATTGCAGGAACTATATTTAATTGCGCGGTATTTACCAATTTGACGCAAGATCATTTGGATTATCACGGCAATATGGCTGATTACGCGCAAGCAAAAGCAAAGTTATTTGCTCAGACAGGATTGCAGCATGCGGTTATTAATTTGGATGATGCCTTTGGTCGTGAATTGGCTATGAATCTGTTGGCTAAAGACACGCTGAAAGTCTGGGCTTTTGCGCTTAATAAATCTGCTTTCCAAGGATTTGAAAAGTTTGGTGATCGCTTACAAAGAATTTATGCGCTTGATAGTTCATTTAGTCGTTCAGGCTATGACTCTATCTTTGTCTTGGATGGAGTAGGTCAAGCAAATCTTCATATTCCACTGCTTGGAGAGTTCAATTTAAGTAATGCGCTTGCAGTTTGGACAACATTACTAACTCAAGGCTTAAGTATTGCTGAATCAAGTAATCGCGTAGGCCAGTTGGAGTCTGTTGTTGGCCGCATGGAGTTGATTTCATTAGGTAAGCACACAAAATCTGAGGGGCTATTGGCGGTGGTGGATTATGCGCACACCCCTGATGCCTTGCAGAAAGTACTAAAAGCGTTGCGTCCTATTGCTGAACAACGTGGTGGAAAAATTTGGTGTGTGTTTGGATGTGGTGGAGACCGAGATTCTGGCAAGCGTTCTCAAATGGGTGCTGTTGCCGAGCAATTCGCTGATCAAATTGTGATCACCAGCGATAACCCAAGGTCAGAAGATCCTTTGCAAATTATTCAAATGATTCGCCAAGGAATTAAATTTCCTAACGCTAATGTGCAAGAGATTCCTGATCGCGCAGCTGCCATTATGGCAGCCATTCGTCATGCTGACGCGCGTGACATTGTATTAGTGGCTGGCAAAGGTCATGAAACTACTCAGGAAATTAGTGGTAAGCGTTTTGATTTTTCAGATCAAGAGCATATTCGCCTTGCAGCAGGGGGTCTAGTCTAATGGCTGCAATGACTACTCTTGCTCAGGTGCACGCAATGCTGCCTGGCAGTCATTTATTAAATATTTCTGCAAAAGACGCAGAGAAATTAATGTTGACCAGGGTGGGAACTGATAGTCGTCAGATTGACTCTGGCGAATTGTTTATTGCTTTAACAGGCGAACGCTTTGATGCCCATGATTTCTTGATTGATGTTGCAAATTCTGGAGCGGGTGCCGCACTCGTTAGCGATGTCAAGAAATGTCCAGATAATCTCCCGGCCGTATGCGTGTCCGATACTCGTTTAGGTCTTGGTGAGCTAGCAAAAGCGTGGCGGACAAGCCATGCTATTCCTTTGGCTCTCGTAACTGGTAGCAATGGGAAGACTACCGTTAAAGAAATGATCGCTGCGATATTTAAAGCAGCGACGGGCGAAGCCCATACCTTAGTGACTAAAGGTAATCTTAATAACGAGATTGGCTTGCCGCTAACACTGTTAAAGCTGCGCTCCACGGATGCCCTTGCAGTAGTTGAGCTTGGTATGAATCACCCTGGTGAAACTGCTCAGCTGGCTTCGATAGCTCAGGCCAATATCGCCTTAATTAATAATGCGCAACGCGAGCACCAGGAGTTTATGGAGACTGTTGCCGCAGTTGCAGAAGAACATGCCGATGTTATTCGAGCGTTGCCAAAAAATGGAATTGCGGTATTTCCGGCTGACTCAGAATTTTCAGGAGTTTGGAAAACAGCGGCGGAGGGTCGCAAGGTAATAGATTTTGAATTGTCATCTACCTCGTCAAGCTCGGGCGCAGCAGTAAGCGGTCACCAACTCAATAATGGTTGTGTGCAGATTAATCTTGGTACGCATTCAATCGAAGTTCAATTAAATACGCTAGGTGCTCACAACGTGCGTAATGCATTGGCAGCAAGCGCTGTGGCATTAGCCGCAGAAATCCCTCTTGAAAAAATCAAGCAAGGACTTGAAGCGTTTGCCCCAGTCAATGGCCGCATGCAGATCAAATTTTCTGACTCGAAGTACACGTTAATTGATGACAGTTACAACGCCAACCCCGATTCAGTCAGGGCTGCAATTGACGCTCTAAAGCAGTCGGTTGGTATTTCATGGCTTGTTTTGGGTGATATGGGTGAAGTAGGTAATCAAGGGCCTGAATTTCATCGGGAGGTTGGAGCTTATGCTGCGGAGCAAGGAATTACCAAGTTGTTTGCCTTAGGTGAGCAGTGCGTCTCTGCTGTAAATGGTTTTGACTCTGCAAAAACTGGCGCTGCCTCAAGTGCTAGTCATTTCACTAGCGTTGAGAATTTAATTTCAAAGTTAAATGAAGAGTTGCGCTCGCATTTGGCTGACGGTAATCAACATTTAAATATTTTAGTTAAAGGTTCACGATTTATGCGCATGGAGCGTGTAGTGCAAGCCTTGTTAGAGGAGGCTAAAACATGCTCTTAATGTTGGCGCAATGGTTACAAGAAGACTTCGGTTTTTTCCGTGTTTTCAACTACATTACCTTTAGAGCAGTCATGGCTACTGTGACAGCATTGTTAATTGGGTTAGCGGCCGGACCTTGGGTGATTCGTAAATTAGCCGAGCTAAAAATGGGTCAGGCAGTGCGTACCGATGGACCACAAACCCATTTGATTAAATCCGGTACGCCTACTATGGGCGGCGTCTTAATTCTGATTGGCATCTTTGTTTCCTGCATGCTTTGGGCAGATTTAAGTAATCGCTTTATCTGGATCGTCATGATTGTGACTTTTGGTTTTGGCGCAGTAGGTTGGGTAGATGACTACCGGAAGGTGGCTCGCAAAGATCCTAAAGGCATGGCTTCTCGAGAAAAGTTCTTTTGGCAAACTTTAATTGGACTATTTGCTGCTATCTACTTGGCATTCTCGGTATCCGAAGTAAACAACCTAAAAGTATTGCAATTATTTTATGAATGGCTAAAGAGTGGTTTTGCATTAGATTTACCAGCAAAGACTAATTTGCTGATTCCCTTCATGAAAGAAGTGAGCTATCCATTGGGAATGATGGGCTTCATCATTCTGAGCTATTTAGTGATTGTTGGTAGTAGTAATGCAGTCAATTTAACGGATGGTCTTGATGGGTTGGTGATCATGCCGGTGATATTGGTGGGCGCGGCACTTGGTGCCTTTGCCTATGTAATGGGTAATGCCATTTACGCAAAATATCTTTTATTCCCATATATCCCTGGTGCCGGTGAGCTCATGATTTTCTGTGGGGCTATGGGCGGCGCTGGTCTTGCTTTTCTTTGGTACAACACGCACCCGGCTCAAGTATTTATGGGCGATGTGGGTGCTCTAGCTTTGGGTGGCGCGCTCGGAACAATCGCAGTAATTGTTCGTCAAGAGATTGTTTTGTTCGTCATGGGCGGAATTTTTGTTGCCGAGACGCTTTCAGTGATGCTGCAAGTATTTTGGTTCAAGCTTACTAAAAAGCATTTTGGTGAAGGGCGTCGTATTTTCCGTATGGCTCCTTTGCATCACCACTTTGAATTAGGTGGATGGAAAGAAACCCAAGTAGTTGTCCGTTTTTGGATCATCACCATTCTGTTGGTGTTAGTTGGTTTATCCAGTTTGAAATTACGGTGAGCCAAATTAATATATGTTGAATTTAGTTAACGTCTTCGCAAATCCCGCTGCAGTGGCAGATTCAGGCTACGAGGCCCCACATCGCTTTCTAATTTTAGGGTTGGGCGAGTCTGGCGTAGCAATGGCGAAATGGTGTTTACGAAACGGCGCATTTGTACGGGTCGCGGATACGCGTGATCGCTCTACATTATCTGAGCGCCAATTGGCATGGCTTGCAGAGCTTGAGTTTGCCGGTTTGAAAGAAGCTTGCTTTGGACCATTGAGTGATGACTTACTTAATGACATTGACGTTATCGGCATTAGTCCAGGACTCTCTCCACTTCAAGAGCCAACAGAATCATTCTTAGTAAAAGCCCGTAAAGCTAGGGTGGATGTCTGGGGTGAAATCGAATTCTTTGCTCGAGCTGTTGCCGCAATGGAGCGTATTGCGGTTGAAAAACAGTCTAGTTATGCAACGTCAGTGCTTGCTATTACTGGCACAAATGGTAAAACCACGACAACTGCTTTGACTGGCCAGTTATGCGAGCGCGCTGGCAAGAAAGTAGCTGTTGCCGGCAATATTAGTCCAGCAGCTCTTGATAAGTTGATGGCTTGTTTGGATGCCGCTGATCAAATTGAAGATATGCCGGATGTATGGGTACTAGAGCTTTCTAGCTTCCAGTTGGTTTTCACGGATTCGCTAAACGCAACCGCAGCAACGGTGCTGAATATTACCCAAGACCATTTAGATTGGCATGGAAACATGTCTTCATATGCACAAGCTAAAGCCAAGATATTTGGTAAAAACACTATTTGTGTTCTGAATCGAGACGATTCTCTCGTTATGAGTTTGCTCTCCGATGAGCAAAAATCTGAAAGAGTAGTTGTTACCTTTGGATCAAATAGCCCAGACGAGCAAGGCGCCTTTGGTATTGAACATGACCTACGTGCCGGTGGAATTGATTGGCTGGTTTGGGCTGAAGTGGACGAGGAGGTTGAGCCGCAGCCAAAACGTCGCCGTAAGTCTGCCGCTGTAGAAGACGAACCTTTGCGTTTGAAGCGCTTAATTCCAGCGGATGCATTACGTATACGCGGTCGCCACAATGCATTAAATGCCCTGGCTGCACTCGCTTTAGCACGTGCAGCGAATTTACCAATGAATATTTTGTTGCATGGTCTGCGCGACTACCATGGCGAACCTCATCGTGTTCAAAGCATTGCAGTTGTAAATGATGTTGAGTATGTTGATGACAGCAAGGGAACAAATGTAGGTGCAACCGTAGCTGCCTTGAATGGTTTGGGTAGCAATGAAGCAGGCAAACGAATTTGGTTGATCGCTGGCGGCGAAGGCAAGGGGCAAGACTTTAGTCCTCTGCGCGAACCGGCGCTTCGGTTTGTAAAGGGTGTATTCCTGATTGGCAAAGATGGTGAAAGAATTGCACAAGCGATTGGTGATGATATTCCTTGCGTCATCAGCGGTGATTTGTCTGCGGCTGTAAGCGCTGCCGCTGCGCAAGCGGTATCAGGCGATTTGGTTCTTCTTTCTCCTGCGTGCGCAAGTCTAGATCAGTTCCGTGATTATGTAGAGCGTGCCCAGGTTTTTGTATCTGAGGTTGAAGAGTTGGGAATGCGTTTCGAGGGAGCTCAAGCATGAGCTTAAAAGAAAAATTGTTCCCTCAAAATCGCCTTGGTTTGGATCGCTTTTGGAATTTTTCTAGAGGCGGCATTGATAATTTCCGTACTGGTTTGCGTGATGCAGTTTCTGGAGTCGAGCAAACACGTTCGCGCATGATGGAGTATGACCAGTTGCTAGTCTGGGCAGTTTTATCTCTCATGCTGATTGGTTTGGTAATGGTTTATTCAGCCTCAATTACTTTAGCTGATGGACCTAAGTATGCGAACTACAGTAGCAATTTCTTTTTGATTCGTCATTTAATTTCGCTGGCAATTGCTATTGGTGTTGGCATTTGGGCATTTAAGATTCCTAGCAAAGTTTGGGATCGTTACTCCCCAGTTATTTTTGGTTTCACGGTGATTCTGCTGATTGCTGTGTTGATTCCTGGCGTGGGCAAGGGGGTTAATGGGGCTAAGCGCTGGATTCCATTGGGTGTAATGAATTTCCAGCCTTCTGAGTTGATGAAATTTGCTGCCGTCATTTTTGCCGCAAGCTACACAGTGCAACGCCAAGAATATTTACATTCCTTCTCAAAAGGAATGTTGCCAATGGGTATCGCTGTTGCCCTTGTTGGTGGCCTCTTAATGAAAGAGCCAGACATGGGTGCTTTCGTGGTGGTGGCATTGATTGCGTTTGGCATTTTGTTCTTGGGCGGAATCAACGCAAAGTTATTCGGCGGCTTGATTGTGGTTGGCTTGCTTAGTGGAGCCGCCATGATTGCTCTATCACCATTTAGGCGCGGCCGTATGTTGGCTTTTATGGATCCTTGGCAAGTAGATAACGCTGCAAACAAGGGTTACCAGTTAACACACTCCTTAATGGCATTTGGACGGGGTGAGTGGTTTGGTACTGGACTTGGCGGTAGTGTAGAAAAACTGCATTACTTACCTGAGGCGCATACCGACTTCATCATGGCTGTAATTGGTGAAGAGCTTGGCTTTGTTGGCGTTGTTGTCATGATCTTCTTGTTTTATTGGATTGTGCGTCGCGCATTCATGATTGGTCGTACTGCTTTGCAATTGGATCGAAGCTTTGCAGGCTTAGCTGCTAAGGGTGTGGCTATTTGGATCGGTTGGCAAGCATTTATCAATATGGGCGTGAATTTGGGTTTACTCCCAACAAAGGGTTTAACTTTGCCATTGGTAAGCTATGGTGGCTCGGGCATTTTGATGAATGCAGTTGCAATAGCCATGCTATTGCGCATTGATTATGAGAATCGAATTTTGATGCGCGGAGGGAAACTGTGACAAGACCCTCAATACTGGTTATGGCTGGTGGTACTGGTGGGCATATCTTCCCAGGGCTGGCTGTCGCTGAATATTTGCGGATCTGTGGTTGGAGTGTCTCATGGTTAGGCAATCGGAATGGTATGGAATGCCGCTTGGTGCAGTCTTGTGATTTTCCCTTCGAAGCGGTTGAGTTTGGCGGTCTCCGTGGCAAAGGATTAAAGGCCAAACTAATGCTCCCAATTAATTTAGCTCGCGCCTGTTATCAAAGTTGGAACATCATGCGTCGCCTCAAGCCCAGTGTTGTATTGGGTATGGGTGGATACATTACCTTCCCGGGCGGTCTAGTAAGTAAGTTATTGAGGCGCCCATTGGTATTGCATGAATCCAATTCTGTGGCGGGTAGTGCAAATCTTGCCCTGGCCAAAATTGCGATGCGTAGTTTGACTGGCTTTCCTAATACGATGGATAAGGCAGAGTGGGTTGGCAATCCAATCCGTCAAGAGTTTGACAATATGCCGGCACCTGCTTTGCGCTATGAACAGCGCCAAGGCCCACTCTCAATCTTGGTTGTTGGCGGAAGTCTGGGTGCGGCTGCATTAAACGAAAATATTCCCGCTGCCTTGGCTTTGATCCCAGCAGAGGTTCGCCCTAAAGTGATTCATCAGGCGGGCGATAGACATCTGGTCGATTTGCAGGCTCGATATGCTGAGTATGGTGTAGAGGCTGATGTTCGTCCTTTTATTGATGATATGCCAAGTGCCTATGCTCAGGCTGATTTAGTCATTTGTCGATCTGGTGCAATGACAGTCTCCGAACTAGCGGCTTGTGGTGTTGCCTCTTGTCTAATTCCATTTCCACACGCGATTGATGATCATCAAACGGCAAATGCTCGCTTCTTGTCAGATGCAAAAGCTGCCGTTCTCTTGCCGCAGAAGCAATTAAACCCTCAGGATTTAGCTTCAATGATTCAAAGCTTGCAACGGGAGAAGCTTAAAGAGATGGCAGTGCGTGCTCATGCGTTGGCTAAGCCGCATGCAACTCAGCGCGTTGCTGAAGTGTGTGCTGATTGCGCGGGAGTAGGTATATGAAACACATCGTTCAGCAAATTCATTTTATCGGAATTGGTGGCGCCGGCATGAGTGGTATCGCTGAGGTATTGCTTAATCTTGGCTACCAGGTCTCAGGATCTGACTTGGCGGAAAGCCCGACAACAAAGCGTTTGAGAGACTTGGGCGCGGTTATTCAGATAGGTCATGATCCAAAAAATGTTGGTACTGCGGAGGCGGTTGTCATTTCAACTGCAGTAGCTGGTAATAACCCAGAAGTCTTAGCCGCACGTGCTGCGAAAATTCCAGTGATTCAACGCGCTGTGATGTTGGGCGAGCTAATGCGCTTAAAGCAAGGCATCGCGATCGCTGGTACTCACGGAAAAACCACAACTACAAGCTTGGTTGCTTCTGTATTGGCAGAGGGTGGCCTAGATCCCACATTTGTGATCGGTGGAAAACTCAATTCTGCTGGGGCCAATGCGCGTTTGGGTCAAGGTGACTTCATTGTGGTTGAGGCAGATGAGTCTGATGCATCTTTCCTGCAATTATTCCCTGCAATGGAAGTTGTAACCAATATAGATGCTGATCACATGGATACCTATCAGCATGATATGGCTAGATTGAAGCAAGCCTTTGTGCAATTTATCCAACGAATGCCATTCTATGGTGTAGCTGTTTTGTGTATTGATGATGCAAATGTGCGCGACATTATTCCATTTGTTTCTCAACCGGTACTACGTTATGGTCTATCTGAAGATGCAGATATTCGTGCAAGCAATATTCGTGCTGATGGCACTCGAATGCACTTCACAGTAGACCGCCGTACTGTCCGCCGTCATGGTAACAAGCCAGGCCCACTCAATGTAACCTTGAATCTCCCAGGATTGCATAACGTTCGCAATGCTTTGGCTGCAATTGGTATTGCAACTGAACTAGGCGTTGGCGATGAGGCAATTACAAAAGCGCTATCTGAGTTTGGTGGTGTTGGCCGTCGATTCCAAAGATATGGCGAGATTTCATTAGCGTCTGGTGGTAGCTTCACATTAATTGATGATTACGGTCATCATCCGGTAGAAATGGCTGCAACATTAGCGGCAGCGCGTGGTGCATATCCAAATCGCCGCTTAGTGTTGGCGTTTCAGCCTCATCGATTTACTAGAACGCGTGATTGTTTTGGCGAGTTCGTTCAGGTGCTGAAAAATTTTGATGCCTTGGTATTGACCGAAGTATATCCAGCTGGTGAAGCAAAAATTCCAGGTGCGGATGGGAAGAGTTTGATGAAAGCAGCAATGCTTGAAGACAAATCCACCCAATCTCTTCTCAACTCAAGTGCAGTGGTATTTGCATCTAATGTTGCTGAGATGCCAGAAAAACTGAGTCAGATATTAAAAGATGGAGATGTATTGATTACGATGGGCGCTGGTTCAATATCAGCCTTGCCACACACCTTAGTGGAGGCAAAGCATGTCTAAGAGCAGTCTCGGTTTGTGGGGCGATCGCGTGAAATCCCAATTGACTAGTTTGAAGGTCGAGTCGCTTGGGCGAGTAGGGGTCTTGCTTGGTGGCCGTTCGGGTGAGCGCGAAATTTCTCTGATGTCGGGTAATGGAGTGTTGCAAGCCCTTATTTCTAAAGGTGTTGATGCGCATGCATTTGATACTGGATTGCGTAATCCCACTGAATTGGCCGGCGAGAAATTTGATCGTGTCTTTATTTCTCTACATGGTCGTTATGGTGAAGATGGCACGATCCAAGGTTTATTGGAATTGCTTGAACTGCCGTATACCGGTAGTGGAGTGTTAGCCTCTGCCTTAGCAATCGACAAAATAGCCACTAAGCAAATCTGGATTAGTAATGGCTTATCTACACCAGAGTTCGAAGAATTAACAGCCAATAGTGACTGGAGTGCGGTTGCAAAGCATCTCGGCTTGCCTTTGATTGTGAAGCCTGCTCACGAGGGCTCTTCCTTAGGTCTAACTAAAGTGAAATCAGTGGAAGAGCTTCCTGCCGCTTATGCATTGGCTGCGAGTTTAGATACCAAAGTAGTTGCCGAGACTTGCATTGTTGGTGACGAGCTCACCTGTCCACTAGTTGGGCAAGGGGATAGTGCGGAAGCATTGCCAGTCATCAAGATTATTCCACCGCAAGCTAACTACGATTTTCATAACAAGTATTTTTCAGATGAAACCCAATACTTGTGCCCAACAGGCCTTCCGACTGAGGTCAATGAAAGAGTTCAAGAGCTTGCCTTGGCTGCATACAAAGCTTTGGGATGTCGCACCTGGGGTCGAGCTGACGTGATGTTAGATCAAAAAACTGGCAAGCCTTATTTACTAGAGATGAATACTTCACCAGGTATGACTTCGCATTCATTGGTGCCAATGGCCGCAAAGGCAACGGGCGTTGAGTATGCCGATTTAGTGCTTTGGTTATTACTTCAGACAATGCAGCAAAAAGAGGGCGCCAGCGCATGAGTAATTTCATGGACCGGTTCGGCGAAATTTTCGCTATGTTGATGTCTCCGCTCTGGAATCATTCCGATCGGATGCAGAAACTCAGCCGTTTCTTGATGCGTTGCTTTGTATTGATGGTGGTGATTGGTTTATTAGTTTGGTTAGGTCAGCGCCCTGTATTTACGCTAAAGCAGATTCAGATTGAGCCGGTTGCTGGCCAAACCTTAAAACATATTAATAAGGCGATGGTAAAGCGCCAAATTGCTGAGACTGTACAAGGCAATTTTTTTAGTGTTCGCTTAGAGGATGTAAAGCGTGGGTTTGAGAGTATGCCTTGGGTACGTCATGCCAATGTTCGTCGAGTGTGGCCAAATGGATTGATTGTGAGCATTGAAGAGCAGCAAGCCTTTGGTACATGGGATGGTTCAGACAGTAATACCTTGATTAATAAATATGGTGAGCTTTTTGCAGGCCGTGTTTCTGAGATAGGTGATGGTGCTCGGCTCATTGATTTTCATGGGCCGGATGATGCCGGTAAAGAGGTCATGAGTCTTTACGAAAAAGCGAATAACTGGTTTAAGCCTTGGGGCGCTGAAGTAACGAGCTTGGCATTGACCGAACGCTATGCCTGGCACATCAAACTTTCGAACGGCATGAAAGTGGAGTTTGGTCGCGACGAAGAAAGCTCCGATAAAAATTTGACGGAAGAGCGAGTTGCTCGTCTATTTAAGTATTGGCCACAGGTGCAAGAGAAGTGGGCAAATCGAATTGATGCAGTGGATTTACGTTATGCAAATGGTTTTGCAGTTCATCTTGCCTCTGCAAGCTTGAAAAAGAACGATGTTGATGGCAAGAAGAGTGAGCTGAAGCAATGAAGGTAATGAAGGAATTGGTATGAGTAAAGACAATCGCGATTTATTGGTTGGTTTAGATATTGGAACCTCTAAGGTGGTTGCCTTGGTTGCTGAATTAGCGCCGGATGGACAATTCAATGTTGTAGGCGTTGGTCAAACAGCTTCAAAAGGTTTGAAGAAGGGTGTTGTTGTCAATATTGAGGCAACTGTTCAGTCTATTCAGAAAGCTTTAGAAGAGGCAGAGATCATGGCTGATCGCCAGATCGTGCAAGTATTCACTGGAATTGCTGGTAATCATATCGTGAGCTTCAACTCCAGCGGCATGGTGGCCATTCGCGATAAAGAGGTGAGTGCAGGCGATGTCGAGCGCGTGCTTGAAACTGCTAAAGCAATCAATATTCCAACGGATCAACAGATTCTGCACATTCTGGTTCAAGAATTCATCATTGATGGGCAAGAGGATGTTCGTGAGCCAATTGGTATGAGTGGTTTGCGACTCGAAGTGAAGGTACATATTGTTACTGGTGCAGTAAGTGCCGCTCAAAATATTGTGAAGTGTGTACGCCGTTGTGGACTAGAAGTAAATGATTTAATTCTGCAGCCATTAGCGTCAAGCTTGGCGGTGTTAACCGAAGATGAAAAAGAGCTCGGTGTTGTATTGGTTGATATCGGTGGTGGTACAACTGATATTGCGATTTATTGCCAAGGATCGATTCGTCACACAGCAGTAATCCCCATCGCGGGCGATCAGATCACTAATGACATTGCAATGGCATTGCGTACTCCAACCATTGATGCTGAAGATTTAAAAATCGCGCATGGTATTGCTCGTCAAGAGATGGCTGATCCAGCGGCGATGATCGATGTACCGGGCGTAGGTGATCGTGAGCCTCGTCCAATGTCCAAACAAGCTTTGGCGGCAGTCATTGAGCCTCGCGTGGAAGAGTTATTTACTTTGGTAAGAGGTGTTGTACGTGACTCTGGTTATGAAGATATGGTTTCTTCAGGAATCGTGCTCACCGGTGGCACAGCGTTAATGCCGGGCATGGTTGAGTTGGCTGAGCAGGTGTTCTTAAGACCTGCACGCATCGGCACGCCTGAATACCGCGGTCATTTACATGAAGTCTTACGTAGCCCACGTTTTGCTACCAGTATTGGTTTACTGATGGAAGGCCAAGCTCAAGTATTGCGTGGTCGTCGCGTATCTCAATCAGGTGCATTGCAAGGAGTGATCGCGCGCATGAAGGAATGGTTTGCAGGAAATTTTTAAGTTGTTTTTCGTCGTCGTGAATGTAGTACGTTTTTTACCTAGGAGGGTATATGGAATTTGAAATGTTAGATCAAGAAGTTGCTGGCAAAACCATTATTAAAGTGGTTGGCGTTGGCGGGGCTGGTGGTAATGCAGTCCAACACATGATCCGTCGCGGAGTTAACGGCGTAGAGTTCATTTGCATGAACACCGATGCTGGCGCGTTACAGCGTTCTGAAGCATCTGTGAATTTGCAACTGGGCTCTAGCGGATTAGGTGCTGGCGCAAAACCAGAAATTGGTGCTGCATCCGCTGAAGAGGCTCGCGCTCGTATTGCAGATGTATTGCAAGGCGCACACATGGTATTTATTACTGCCGGTATGGGTGGCGGTACAGGTACTGGCGCTGCTCCAATTGTTGCTCAAGTGGCAAAAGAGATGGGAATTTTGACAGTTGGTGTCATTAGCAAGCCGTTTGATTTTGAGGGCGTGAAGCGTTTGAAGGTTGCTGAGAACGGCGCTACCGAACTCGAGTCTTATGTGGATTCATTAATTGTTGTGCTCAATGAAAAACTATTTGAAGTAATGGGTGAAGATGCTGAGTTTGACAAGGCATTCGCTTGCGCTGACGATGTTTTGCATAATGCAGTTTCTGGCATTGCTGAAATCATCAACGTTCAAGGTTTGATTAACGTGGACTTTGAAGACGTTAAGACTGTTATGGGTGAACAAGGCAAAGCCATGATGGGAACAGCAACTGTTTCTGGTATGGATCGTGCACGCTTGGCTGCTGAGGCTGCAGTTGCTTCGCCACTGTTAGAGGGCGTAGATTTGTCTGGCGCGCGTGGCGTATTAGTAAACATTACTGCTAGCCGTTCATTGAAGTTGTCTGAAACTCGTGAAGTCATGGCTGCTATTCGTGGTTACGCCGCCGATGATGCAACTGTGATCTTCGGAACTGTGTATGACGATAGCCTTGGCGATGCTTTGCGCGTAACTGTAGTTGCAACTGGCTTAAATAATCCACAGGCTCGTCAAAGCAATCAACCAGAAGTTGTATGGAGACAGGCTACCGGTACGCACGATGCGATTCCAACAATGGCCGACCTAAATAGCTTTGCGCCTGCAAGCGCTTCTGCAGCAATTAGTAAGGTTGGTCTTGATTCTGCATTAAGCACTAGCGCAGGAATGGCGATGACTGGTTCTGCTGGTGCGCCAACAATGGCGGCACAGCCAACGGCGAGTAGTGCGGTTGATTACAGTCAATACGATTTGCCACGGGTTTTTCGTAGCTCTCGTGAAGCGACTCCTGCGCCTACATTAGGTGCGGATAGTTCTCCGCAAGCGAAGACCTTATTGGACAAAGGGGCTGATTACTATGAAATCCCTGCGTTTTTGCGTAAGCAAGCAGATTAATTGACTGCTCAATACAATAGGTAATTGCAAGATGCCAGCACAGCGCCCCTCCGGACGACGAATCCTGCGCTTGCGTTGGCACGCTGACTAACAATTACTTATTGGAGACAACATGATTGCTATTGGACAAAAATTACCAAATGCCACCCTTTATGAGTTTTTTGATGAAGAGACTGAGGGCTGCGCATTAGGACCAAATGCATTTGAAGTTGAAAAAATTGCCGCTGGCAAAAAGATTGTGATTTTTGGATTGCCTGGTGCTTTTACGCCAACATGCTCCGCTAAACATGTTCCTGGATATGTTGAGAACTATGATGCTATCAAGGCTAAAGGTGTAGATGAAATTTGGTGTGTTTCCGTCAATGATCCATTTGTAATGGGCGCATGGGGACGTGACCAAAAGGTAGGCAAGAAAGTGCGCATGCTAGGTGATGGTAGTGCCGAGTTCACCAAAAAATTAGGCTTAGAGTTGGATTTAACAGCTCGTGGTTTGGGTGTTCGATCAGATCGTTATGCCATGATTGTTGAAGATGGCGTAGTGAAATCTTTAGATCGCGAAGCCCCTGGAAAATTTGAAGTAAGTGATGCTGCTTCTATCTTGAAGAAGCTGTAATTTTTTATCAATACCCCCTGAATTTAGAAAAACGATCATGATGAAGCAAAGAACCATAGCCTCTCCGGTGAAAACCGTGGGAATTGGTTTGCACTCTGGTCGTAAGGTGACAATTGTCATTAAGCCTGCACCAGTGAATTCAGGGGTTCAATTTGTTCGGGTTGATACTGAACAACAATCTCTTGTACCTGCGACAGCTTTGGCTGTCTGCGATACGCGTTTAGCATCCGTTATTCAAAAAGATGGTGTTCGCGTATCTACAGTTGAGCACTTGCTTTCGGCTTGCGCAGGTTTGGGTTTGGATAATTTGTTTATTGAGCTTGATGGCGAAGAGGTTCCCATCATGGATGGCAGTGCTGCCTCTTTCTTGTTCTTGATTGAATCAGCTGGAATTGTTGAGCAGGACGCTCCACGTCAGTTTGTTGTGATTAAGAAACCAGTTGAAGTTCGTGAGGGCGATAAGCTTGCGCGCCTTGAGCCTTTCTTTGGTTTTAAGTTAGATTTCACGATCGATTTCAAACATCCTGCAGTAGATAAAACTGGTCAGCGATTTGTAGTGGACTTCGCAGAGCATGCCTATCGTAGTGAGATTGGTCGCGCTCGTACGTTTGGATTTGCGCACGAAGTGGAAGCGCTCAGGGAAATGGGTTTGGCTCGCGGCGGGAGTTTAGATAATGCGATCGTGCTTGATGAGCATCGTATTTTGAATAATGAAGAGCTTCGTTACGAAGATGAGTTCGTGCGCCATAAAATTCTGGATGCTATTGGTGATTTGTACTTGGTTGGGCACCCGATTGTGGGCGCTTACGTTGCCGAAAAGTCAGGGCATGCATTAAATAACGCACTGTTACGCAAGCTCTTGGAAGATCCAAGTTCTTACGAAATTAGTACTTTTGCAGAAAATAAGGCGCCTGCCGCCTATTCTCAAGAAAATCAGCCCCTCTTTTTCTGAAGGGCTTTCTCTACTTCGGTTTGTGCCGAAGTAGTCTTTCTACCGTTTTTCGTAGTTCTGAATCGGGGGCAAGTTTTTGCAATAGATCTTCCCAGGATTTTTTAGCTATCTCGTTAAAGCCCCGTGCTGGACTGCGATCTTGGGCGCTTTCTTGCGGCTTCATCTCCCATCTTGCGGGCGCAGGTTTTATTTTGACTTGAATGACTGTACATTGAACGCCTAATTTCTGTAACTCATTGATTAGGCTAGGTAAATTCTGCTGCAAGCGATTCGCAATGCTAGCGTTATTTACCAGTAAAAATAGCGTATTCTCTTTGCTTGAGCTCCACCCGGACTCAATTTTTGACCTGAGGTGCTCGAGATCCAACTTTGCCAATGCTTGCTCAAGGGTGAGTTTGAGCTTCACAAGACCTTCAGTTTTAGCCAAAATCCCGCCTAAACCATTGGATTCGCGGAGATAATCCACCCATTCGTGGGCCGTCTGCTTACGGGAAGGTTTGCGAGCAAAGTTCATAAAAAATGGGGTTCGGATGATAAACTCAAGGTCTTCATTTTCTTCAATATCCCATGGTAATCGGTCTTCTTAAAACCCTGGTCGGCAGTCGTAACGACCGCCTATTAAAACAGTATCGCAAAGTCGTTGCCAAAGTAGCCGCTTTTGAGCCTAGCCTTAAGGCTTTGGACGATATCGCACTCGCGGCCAAAACAGATGAATTCAAATCTCGTTTGGCTGCTGGCGAATCTTTGGATGACATTGCGCCAGAAGCTTTCGCTGTTGTGCGTGAGGCTAGTGTACGTGTGATGAAGATGCGTCACTTTGATGCTCAGCTCATGGGTGGTCTTGCGCTTCACCAAGGCAAGATTGCCGAGATGGGAACAGGCGAAGGAAAAACATTAACTGCGACTCTTCCCGTTTACTTAAATGCACTTACCGGTAAGGGTGTGCACGTTGTTACTGTGAATGATTACTTAGCGCAACGTGATGCTGAGTGGATGTCGACTTTGTATAACTTCTTGGGTATGAAAGTTGGCGTGAATCTATCGCAGATGGATCACAAAACCAAGCAAGAAGCATATGCGGCCGATATCACATATGGCACCAATAATGAATTTGGTTTTGATTATTTGCGCGATAACATGGTGCAGGATCTAGACCAGCGCGTTCAGCGTGGCTTGGCATACGCAATTGTGGATGAAGTTGACTCGATCTTGATTGATGAGGCGCGCACACCATTGATTATTTCTGGTCAGGCGGATGATCACACCGATCTCTATATCAAGATTAATAAACTGCCTGCATATTTAGAGCGTCAGATTGGCGAAGAAAAAGCTGATGGCACTGGCGTTGAGAAGCCAGGTGATTATTGGGTAGATGAGAAGTCTCAGCAGGTTTATTTGACTGAGCAGGGTCACGATAAAGCTGAGCAGGTGTTGGTGCAGATCGGCGCCTTAAATGATGGCGATTCTTTGTATGCACCTCAAAATATTACTTTGATGCATCACGTTTATGCAGCTTTGCGCGCACATACTTTGTATAACCGCGATCAACACTATGTTGTACAAAATAACGAAGTCATTATTGTTGACGAGTTTACTGGTCGACTCATGCAAGGTCGTCGTTGGTCAGATGGTTTGCATCAGGCGGTAGAGGCTAAAGAAGGCGTACCGATTCAGAATGAGAATCAGACTCTAGCGACAATTACTTTCCAAAATTATTTCCGGATGTATGGCAAGTTGGCTGGTATGACTGGTACAGCCGATACTGAAGCTTATGAATTCAAAGAAATTTATAACCTTGAGACAGTCGTTATTCCTCCGAATCGTATTAGTCAGCGCAAAGATCGCCAAGACCAAATTTACAAATCTTCGCGCGAGCGCTATGACGCTGTTATTAAGGACATTGAAGATTGTTATCAGCGTGGTCAGCCAGTATTGGTTGGTACTACCTCAATCGAGAACTCAGAACTAATTGCTGGCTTATTAGATAAGCGTAAGCTGCCGCACCAGGTATTAAATGCGAAGCAGCATGCTCGTGAGGCAGAGATCATTGCGCAAGCAGGTCGTCCAAAGATGATCACGATTGCAACCAATATGGCTGGTCGTGGTACCGATATCGTATTGGGTGGTAATGTTGCCAAGCAATCCGCCCTGATTGAGGCCGATGCTTCCTTATCTGACGCTGAAAAAGCCGCCAAGATCAAGCAATTGCAAGATGAGTGGCAAAGCATTCATGATCAAGTTTTAGCTGCTGGCGGCTTGCATATTATTGGTACTGAGCGCCATGAGAGTCGCCGTATTGATAATCAGCTTAGAGGTCGTTCAGGACGTCAAGGCGATCCAGGCTCATCGCGTTTCTATCTCTCACTAGACGATCCATTGCTTCGTATCTTTGCAGGGGATCGTTTACGCGCTGTGATGGAGCGCTTAAAGATGCCTGATGGTGAACCAATTGAAGCGGGCATGGTGACTCGCTCCATTGAGTCTGCTCAACGCAAGGTTGAAGGCCGTAACTTTGATATACGTAAGCAGTTGTTGGAGTATGACGACGTAGCCAATGACCAGCGTAAAGAAACTTATCGCCTTAGAAATGAAGTGCTCGAGAGTGCCGATGTTGGTGAGCTCATTGCTAATTTGCGTGAAGACGTTCTCCGTTCCGTTTGTTCTTACTATGTCCCTGCGGAGTCAATGGAAGAGCAGTGGGATTTACCAGGCCTTGAAAATGTTCTAGCAAGCGAATGGGGTTTAACAGTCGATCTACAGAACTGGGTTGACGGTGCGGAAAGCGTTGATGATTCTGAAATCGTCGAGCGAGTATTGCAAGTAGCCAAGGATGCTTATGACGCAAAAGTGGATCTAGCTGGTCGCGAGTCCTTTGCTGGTTTTGAGCGTTCTGTTCTTCTCTATAGTCTTGATACCCATTGGCGCGAGCATTTAGCTGCTTTAGATCATTTGCGCCAAGGTATTCATTTGCGAGGCTATGCCCAGAAGGATCCGAAACAGGAATATCGTCGTGAGGCATTCGAACTATATGGCGAACTCTTAAATGTCATCAAGAACGACGTCGTAAAAAGCATCATGACTGTGCAAATTCGCAGTGCAAGCGAATTGGATCAAGCATCTGAGTCCATGAATGAGGATTTGGCTAAGTTAAAAGATCTGCAATATCAGCATGCCGATGCTGATATGGAAGTGGCGGGCTCAACTGGTGATCGTGGTGCTTTGATTGATATCCAGCCGGCACCAGTTCGCAATGGTCCAAAGATTGGACGCAATGATCCATGCACTTGTGGCAGCGGTAAAAAATATAAGAATTGTTGCGGCGCATTGACTTAATAGGATATGTTGCTTATCTACTCAAAGGCTCAGATTTCTGAGCCTTTTTTCTTGGTGAAATCCCTAGTCATTTCATGCGACGATCATCAGTGATATCTGTCATGATTTATAAGTTCTAAATTAATTTTTAGCTTATTACATATTCATTACTAGGGGGCGCTATGGCTGTAACCTTTACTCTCAATGGCAAAGCAGTAAATTTTGATGGAGATCCAGAAACTCCCATTCTTTGGGTCTTGCGCGATCACTTGGAGGTCAACAGTCCTAAGTATGGTTGTGGTGCTGGGCTTTGTGGTGCTTGTACCGTTCATTTAGATGGTGCAGCAATTCGTTCATGTTCTACACCAGTTTCAGTAGCTTCTGGAAAAAAGGTAACCACTTTAGAGGGGCTATCTCCAAAAGTAGGTAAAGCACTTGCGGATGCTTGGACAGAATTTGATGTGCCGCAATGTGGTTATTGCCAAACCGGCCAGATGATGTCTGCGGCAGATTTATTAGCCAAGAATAAAAAGCCCAATAGTGATGATATTAAAAATGCTATGGCCGGTAATATTTGTCGCTGCGGAACTTATTCCCGTATTGAGAAGGCAGTCAAACGCGCTGCTGATAAATTGGCTTAAGGGATAAATATATGAAAAATCATTCATTAAAAAATGTAAGCCGTCGTCAATTTCTTCAGCAAAGTGCTGCGGTTACTGGAGCATTCGTAATTGGAATGCATCTACCTGTTGCCAGTGAGGCTGCAACTACCAGCGCTACGCCTGCTTTGGCAAATGCCTGGATTCAAATAACACCAAGCAATCAAATTACTCTGATTTGTGCTCGATCAGAAATGGGGCAGGATGTCTACACATCATTGCCCGCTTTACTTGCGGAAGAATTAAATCTTCAGCTCTCGATGGTCAAGGTAGAAATTGCGGGTGTAGCTCCGGTCTATATCAATGCCATGTTAGGCGGCCAAATTACTGGTGGCTCTACTTCAGTTCGTGAAGCATTTGATAAATTGAGGACAGCTGGTGCGGCAACGCGATCTGTTTTGGTTCAAGCAGCAGCGCAACGCTGGAATGTT
Source organism: Polynucleobacter sp. MWH-UH25E (assembly GCF_018687095.1). Lineage (NCBI taxonomy): Bacteria > Pseudomonadati > Pseudomonadota > Betaproteobacteria > Burkholderiales > Burkholderiaceae > Polynucleobacter > Polynucleobacter sp. MWH-UH25E. The sequence goes on from NZ_CP061286.1 coordinate 184,964, forward strand.
GCTGCAGCTGACTGTAAAGCTTTGAACGGCAAGGTGATGCACGCAAGCGGTAAGTCAGCCACCTATGGTGAATTGGCTGCTGATGCTGCTAAATTGCCCCTCCCAGAAAAGCCTGCCCTGAAATCCCCAGCCAATTTCATGGTGATTGGAAAAGAGACCATGCGTCGCTTGGATACGCCAGCAAAAGTTGCTGGCAAAGCGGTTTACGGTATCGACGTCAAGATTCCAGGTATGGCGATCGCTTCTTTGGCGCAATGCCCTGTGATTGGAGGTACTCCAAAATCTTATGATGCATCTGGCGCACTCAAGGTGACTGGTGTTATTAAGGTTGTTCAAATCTCTGATGGTGTGGCTGTTTTAGCAAAAGACTTTTATGCCGCCCGCAAGGGTAGGGATGCCCTGAAGATTAATTGGGATGAAGGTCCAAATGCAAGCTTAAGCAATGCAACTGTTCGCAAGTCTCTTGAGGCTGGACTATCCCAAAAGGGTGCGGTGATTAAGACGGTTGGTGATGTCAATAAGTCCACCTCAGGCGGTAAAGCAGTTAGTGCACAGTATTTCTTGCCGTATTTGGCTCACTCCACTATGGAGCCGGTTAACTGTTCTGCAGATGTTTCTAATGGAAAGTGCAGAATTATTGGCCCTATTCAGTTTCAACAAGGTGGGCAAGCAGTTGCTGCGGCAGCCGCGGGTGTTAAACCAGAAGATGTGACCATTGAAACCACTTTCTTGGGCGGTGGATTCGGTCGCAAGCTAGAACTCGACTTTATTCGTCAGGCCGCCGAGATTTCAAAGGCAGCAGGTATGCCAGTCAAGATGCTTTGGACAAAAGAAGACGATATTACGCATGACTTCTATCGCCCAATGAGCATTCATCGAGTAGATGGAGTGATTGGTGCTAATGGACAGCTAGAGCAGATGAAGGCGAAGATGGTTTCGCAGTCCGTGACTGCACGGGCATTTCCAGGATTTGTGAAGGATGGCTTTGATCCCTTCATGGTTGAGGGTTCAAATAATGTGACCTATGACATTCCGAATATGGAAATCACCAACGTCATTACCGATACTGGTGTGCGAGTTGGCTACTGGCGCTCAGTGAGTAACGCATTGAATGCTTTTGCTATCGAGAGTTTTGTTGATGAGGCTGCAAATGCCGCAGGTAAAGACCCTGTTGCATTTCGTATGGCCTCTTTAAATAAGCATCCGCGCGCAAAAGCGGTTCTTGAGACTGCTGTGAAGAAGTCTGGCTATACCGCCGGTAGTAAACGATTTGGTGTGGCCCAGATGGAGTGTTACGACACTTATTCAGCATGTGTTGTTGAATTAGATACTGCGTCTAGCGATACCAAAGTGAAGAAGATTACTTTTGTGTCTGATTGCGGAATTGTAGTTCACCCAGATCAAGCAAGAGCTCAGCTGATGGGCGGTGTAATTTATGGCTTAGGTGCAGCTTTGGGTAATGCGATTACGATTGAAAATGGTCGAGTTCAGCAGACAAATTTCAACAACTATCCAAGTCTTCGCCAAAATCAGGTGCCGACAATTGAAGTGCATTTAATCCCTAGTCAAGAAAAACCAGGGGGATTGGGTGAAGTCGGGGTTCCATTAGTTGCTCCTGCCCTGGTGAATGCGATTGCGGCAGCCACAGGTAAGCGTATTCGGGGATTGCCAGTCAAGGCTTGATCCCAGTATTCTGAGGTTGATTTAGATAAAGCGCGCCAAATACGGCGCGCTTTGTTTTTAAGCCTCATCTACAATTATCGGACTATGACCGTTAATTTACCCCTCCCTCAAAAAGCTGATCTGAAGCCCGTTAAAGGCTTTGCTATGGGCATTGCAGAAGCCGGCATTAAAAAGACTAATCGCAAAGATTTGCTAGTGATGACACTTACACCTGGATCGCAGGTGGCTGGCGTATTTACCCTAAATCGTTTCTGCGCTGCTCCGGTTCAGGTTTGTCGTGAGCATTTGGCGCAGGATGGTGCCAAAGGTGAAATAAGGGCTTTGGTTGTAAATACTGGCAATGCTAATGCTGGCACTGGTGAGCAGGGTATGAAGCATGCCCTAGAAACTTGTCAGGCCCTAGCTAAAGAATTAAAGCTCAACCCCGAACAGATCTTGCCATTTTCAACGGGCGTGATCTTAGAGCCATTGCCAATTCAGAAAATTATTAGCGCGCTTCCTAAGGCGGTTGCAAATCTTGGTGAGGATCACTGGTTTGATGCTGCTGAAGCCATTATGACTACCGACACTCAGCCAAAAGCGAGCTCTGTCACAGTGCAAACACCAGCCGGTCCAGTAGTGCTGACAGGTATTTGTAAAGGTGCCGGCATGATCCATCCAAATATGGCTACGATGTTGGGTTTTATTGCAACTGACGCAGGTTTTGCTCCAGGATTACTAGCTGAGCTTACACGCGAGGTTGCAGATCTTTCATTTAATGCCATCACTATTGACGGCGACACATCCACCAATGATTCTTTCATCATCATGGCAACGGGTCAATCGACGGTAAGTATTCAGTCGACAAGCGATCCCAGTTATGCAGTAGTGCGCGAAGCTCTGGTTGCTCTCGCTAGAAAATTAGCTCAAATGATTGTGCGCGATGGTGAAGGCGCAACAAAATTTATGACGATTGAAGTGCTGGGCGGCAAAACCCCAGAAGAATGTAGATTGGTTGCTAAAGCAGTAGCTCATTCACCTTTGGTCAAAATAGCTTTCTTTGCTAGTGATCCAAATTTAGGGCGGATATTAGCTGCGATCGGATATGCCGGTGTTCAGGACTTAGATGTAAACCGTGTCCAAATGTGGCTTGGTGACGTTTGGGTGGCTAAAAATGGCGGACGTAATCCGGACTATCAAGAGACAGATGGCCAGCGAGTAATGCAAGCCTCTGAAATCACGGTCAAGATCGATTTGGGTCGGGGAACTGCATCTCAAACGATATGGACATGTGATTTATCGCATGACTATGTGTCAATTAACGCAGACTATCGCTCATAAGCAAGATCAATCCCATGAATGAAAAATTAGACCGTCTTTTAGACCATCTAGAGACTTTTTTACCTAAGCCATTAACCGAAGAGCAGTGGAAATCGTCTACCGCCTTTAGATGGCGTCGTCGAGATAGTATTTTTGGCAGCATTGGATTTTTGCAGCCTGTAAAACATGTTGCGGATATTACATTTGAAGATCTTCAAAATATCGATCGTCAACGTGATGCGATTCGAGATAACACCAAAAATTTCATACAAAAAAAGCCAGCAAATAATATTTTGCTAACTGGTGCAAGGGGCACAGGAAAGTCTTCCCTTATCAAGGCTAGTCTGCATGAATTTGCGAGCCAGGGATTGCGTTTAGTGGAGGTAGAGAAAGAACATTTAGCTGATCTCGCTGATATAACCGAGCTTCTGGCAGACCGCCCTGAACGTTTCATTATTTTCTGTGATGATTTGTCGTTTGAAGATGGCGAGTCGGGCTACAAAGCCATGAAATCAGCCTTGGATGGCTCAGTTTCAGCCCAAGTCGACAATATTCTGATCTATGCCACTTCAAATCGCCGTCATTTATTGCCTGAGTATATGAAAGATAACGAAGGCTATGTGCATAGTGATGATGGTGAAATTCATCCAGGTGAAGTCGTAGAAGAAAAAATTTCTCTTTCAGAGCGATTTGGTTTGTGGCTTTCTTTCTATCCACCAAAGCAAGACGAATATCTTGCAATCGTTGCACATTGGTTGGCACATTTTGGCCTAAGTACTTCGCAAATAGAAGCAGCTAGATCTGAAGCGCTTGTGTGGGCTTTAGAGCGCGGTTCACGTTCGGGCCGTGTAGCTTGGCAGTTTGCAAAACATTGGGCCGGCTCTCACGCATAAAAGCGATTCTTGTGACAATCACTGATCGACCTATCACTGAAGTAGCGGCTGGCATCTTAATTGATGAATCTGGTTGCTATCTTTTAGGTCAACGACCAGAAGGTAAGCCATATGCCGGCTACTGGGAAGTTCCAGGAGGAAAAATTGAAAAAGGGGAATCCGTTTTTCAGGCCTTAAAGCGAGAACTTCATGAAGAGTTGGGAATTGATATCCAATCTAGTGAAGAATTAACTGTTCTTGAGCATGATTACCCGCATGCGTATGTCCGTTTGCACGTCAGCATTATTCGAAGTTGGAGTGGTGCCCCGAAGGGCTGCGAGGGGCAGGCTTTATCTTGGGAGATTTTGGGTGCTGAAAAGCCAAGTGTCGAGCCCTTGTTGCCGGCCGCTTGGCCAATGCTAGAAAGGCTAAAGGCCTTATTGACCTAGAACTGACAGAGTGTCAGTTTAAAAGGAACGTCTTTATTCGCGGGTTGCGCTTTTTTGTCTCGATCGGACTGCATAAAGCGGATCGAAAGCAGATATTTATTGGCGCTAATTTCTGAGAAGAGTGTGTCATCTTCAACAGCAATTCGCATGAGTTGGTAGACTTTTCCAGAAGGTGCTTGCTGAAAAGATCCGCTGTGAGCAACAACATCTTTTGCTTCACCTGATTGACGCAGTAAACGCAAAAATAACTGACAAGCATCTTGCCATGGCAACAGGGGCGCAATGTAACTCTCTAATAATTTGCGTCGCTCGGTCGATGGACTATTTTTCCAAGCGTGATAACTTGGCAAATCAATCGGACTTGTTCCGCCAGGAATATTTAGACGAGTGCGTATGCCATTAAGCCATTCACTCTCAGAAATCATTAAATTAGGTCTGCCGGCTGATTGATTAATTTTGGATGCGACAGTATCAATTTCATTTAAGGTTTGTGTCAGCGCTTCTTGATCAACCTTTTGTGATGACTTCAAACCATTTAGAGCATATTTCTGACGCTCAAATTCTTTTAAGAGCAAAGATTTAATATCGCCGCGTGCACCGATATCGCCAAGATCAAACAAAATGGCAATAGCATTGTGATGCAATTCAGGGTCATCCGACCGAATGAAATGATTAAAGCGGGCGAACAAATACTCCAGTCGAAGCATGCTTCGAACTAATTCATTGAAAGGGTATTCGTAGACGATCACAAGCCCATATTCTATGACGAACTGCGTTACCCCTTCTGAATTTGGAGGATTTTTTGGTTTAGCTGATTCACTTCCTCAATCAGCTGATCGAGGCCACCTTGATTTTCAATAACAAAATCGGCGTGAGCCAGGCGGTCCTCTCGAGAGGCTTGGGATCGGAGAATTTTTTCAACCTCGGCTCTGGGTAAATTGTTGCGCTGCATTACCCTGCTAATTTGGGTCTCTACAGGGCAATCAACCACTACCAATCGGTCAATCAAATCCAGCCAAGTGCCAGACTCCAGAAGGAGTGGAACGACAAAAACGAGGTAAGGCACCCCGTTTTTTGCTTGCTGGAAGGCTTGTTGAATAGTTTCTTGGCGTATGAGCGGGTGAGTGATTGCTTCCAATACCTTCTTGGCTTCTGGCTTATTAAAAACCAGGGTGCGCATCTTACTCCGGTCTAAGGCGCCATTGGCATCAATGTAGTCTGGGCCAAAATGCTCGCGGATAGGATTAATTGCTGAGCCATTTGCTGCGGTAATTTGATGGGCAATGACATCGGTGTCAATAATCCCAGCGCCTAATTTCCCTAATTGATCGCTGACAGCAGTTTTTCCGGAGCCAATTCCTCCTGTGAGGCCAATAAGGGGAATGACTCCCTTAAGTCCTTTTAAGTCAGACTGTTCAGAACGAGGGCTTGAAGATGCTGTGGCCATAACAACTCAATAATGCCAGCAAACGCAAGAAAAGGTCCAAATGGAAACGCAGAATGAATAGTTTGCTTTTGATAACGCAGCCACAGGACTCCTCCAAGAGCGCCGCTGATAGAAGCAATTAGAAGAATGTTTGGTATGGCGCCTACCCCAAGCCATGCCCCGAGGGCTGACAAGAGCTTGGCATCCCCCAAGCCAATCCCATGCTGTTTCTTGATCAGAAAGTACGTTTGGTCAAGGGTCCACAACAGAGTGTAGCCAGTAATTGCACCGAGAAGGCTATTTAGGGGGCTTGCAAACCCCGTGTATAGCAGTGCGCCAACCGCATTGAAGATTAATCCAATTGCAATCAGCGGAATGGTGATGGCATTAGGCAATTGAAAAGAATTTAAATCAATGTATGCCAGAAAAATAAGTGCGGTGATGAGCGCAATTTTTAGTATTACTAAGAAAGTAAATGCATCCATCAAACAATTTGCCCCAACTGAAATATTGGTAGATACAAAATTATCACAAGACCGCCAATAATGATTCCAATCAAAATGATTAGCAAGGGCTCTAAGGTTTGCCCGAGATTATTGAGTTGCTTACTGAGTTGGTCGCTGAGGGTATTGGCGCGTTTATTAAGCATCTTTGCCAGAAAGCCACTCTCACTAGAAATATGCAGAAGTTGAAGGGTTTCAAAATCAAAGAACCGATATTTGGGGTCAGCTTTCTGGAGGGCCTTCCCTAGCGGCCAACCACGCGTAATGTGTTTGAATACCTCGGCACTAAGATCGTGACTAATCCAGTGATTGGAGGAGTGGGCTGTAACTCGTAGTGCATCTGGAAGGGGTAGGCCTGATTCTAGCAAGTGACCCAATGTACGACACCAGTATTGAAGGGCTGCAACCCGCAGTAACTTTCCCAGCAAGGGGATACGAAGCGCCCATTGGTCAACTTTCTTTTGTAGATAGGTGTACTTGTTCCAGCTGAAGAGAAGCGCGATGATGCAGGCGATGAGAACAATCAATATTTCAATAAAGTAATTTTGAGTGGTAGTAGAAATCAGAATAAGTGTTTTAGTGGCAGGGGGCAGATCTGCTTGAAAATTGTCAAAAACTTCTTTGAATACGGGTATCACCCATACCATCATCACAATCAATAATAAAAAAGAAGTTCCCAATGTTGTGATTGGGTAAGTTAGCGCTTGTCTAATCTTCTGCTTGAGTTGAATTTGAGCGTCTAGTTGCTGGGTGATGATTTCAAGTGCGAGTTGTATATTGCCTGTGCGCTCACTGACTCGAATGAGATTAATTAACTCAATAGCAAATAAATCACCTTGGGTATCTAAGCTTTGAGAAAAGCTATTGCCCTTATTAAGTTGACTCTGAATGTCCTCAAGCCATGGCTGCCAGCCTCTGGGCGCGCTAGACTGGATAAGTTGTACAGAATTGAGAAGGGGTAGCCCGGCGTTAAGAAGTGTCAATAACTGCTCTGAGAATGCCAATTGACATTGCGCACTCAGTGCCATGGGCAAACTTCCGCACTCAAAGATGCTTCGTCAATGAATCCCGTATGAATATGCCGTACCCCGGCTTCGCTCATGCTGATATATGCCAATGAAGGATTTAAGACCTGCTTGACATTTAAAACCTCATGAACGCCAACGCGACCTAGGTATCCAATTCCATTACAGGCGTTACAAAGTTCAATAGTTTGATTAGATTCTTTATGAGGTTTTGGTTTTCTGCAATAAATGCAACAGCTTCTGACAAGACGTTGTGAGCTGACGCACAGCAAGCAAGATTCGAGCAGGTCTCTTTCTATGCCTAGGCTTTGAAGTCGAGGCAGGGCGCTTCTTGCATCACGCGTGTGAAGGGTGCTGAGAACAAGATGACCAGTTTGTGCCGCTTGAATGGCTAGGTTTGCAGTAGCAGCATCACGGATTTCACCAATCATGATGACATCAGGATCTTGACGCAATAGGGCTTTGATGATGGTTGAAAACTCTAGGCCAGCACGTGGATGGTAGGCCACTTGATTGACTCCAGGCAGACGAATTTCAATGGGATCTTCAATGCTACATAGATTGCGGTGAGTTTGATTAAGTTTGTTAAGGCAGCTATAGAGAGTGCGCGTTTTGCCGCTACCAGTTGGGCCAGTCACCAGAATGAGACCGTTTGGCTGGGCAATTGAAGTTTGCAAGAGATCCAGCTGCTCAGGCAGTAAGCCGATCTTTTTAAGGTCGAGCTCCTCAATTTGACTTTGTAGTATGCGAATAACTGCCTTCTCGCCATAAAGTGTTGGCAGTAAAGAGACGCGGCAATCAATTTCGGGCTTTGAAAAATTGAAGCCGATACACAGACGCCCATCTTGTGGAACGCGTTTCTCCGCAATATCTAAACGCGCTAGTATTTTGATCCGAGTGATGAGTCGTTCATGAAATTCAATCGGATACTCGTATTGAGTCTGTAGCAATCCATCAACACGAATACGTACAAGGCTGCTTAAAGGGCGAGCCTCAATGTGAATATCACTCGCCCTGGCGTGAAGTGCATTTTCTGCTATCTCTTGCCAAGTACGAATAATGAAGGATTCATCATGATTGCTGATCAAGCTAAATCTTGATCAATCTTAGGGCGGTAAAGTTTGACCGTTTTTACGCCTTGATCGTCAAACTGAACAATTTCCATTACTAAGCCTCCAATTTTGATGCTGACATCATGATCTGGGATGGCTTCTAGATTTTCGAGGATAAGGCCATTCAAGGTGCGTGGGCCATCTAGCGGGAGATCTAAGTTCAAGAGGCGATTGAGATCGCGTAATGAGGCGCCACCACTGGCAAGATAGGTTCCATCTGGCAACCAGCGCGGATCAGTAGAGAGATCTGAAAAGGAGGTTGTGAATTCGCCAATTAATTCTTCAACGATATCTTCGAATGTCACCAAACCCAAAACTTCACCATATTCATTGACTACTAAACTCAAGCGTTGTTGGTTGTCTTGGAAAAATTGCATCTGCTGCAATACTGGCGTACCAGTAGGAATAAAGTAAGGCTCATTGAGCAAGGCGCGGAAATCTTCATGCTTTAAATCGGAATCGCCTAATAGTGATAGAGCCTTTTTGACCGACAGAATTCCGACGATGCGCTCTGAATCACCGTCGCAAACTGGTAATTTATTGTGATAGCAAGTCTCTAGTTGCTGAACTACCTCGTCAATGGGTCTAGATAGGTCTAGCACTTCTATTTTTGACCTAGGTGTCATGACATCATCAACAGTAATGTTCTCTAGATTAAATAAATTGAGCAAAATATTGCGATGATGATTTGACACAAAGCGGTTGGATTCCAGAACAAGACTGCGCAATTCCTCTTTACTCATGGCTCTGCTGTCGGAGGATGATTGCAGACCTGAGATCTTCATTAATCCAGATACAAAGTTATTAATTAGCCAGAGTAGTGGTGCAAAAAGAAATGTCAGTGGCAGAATTAACCAGCCAACATTGGATGCGATCTTTTCTGGAAAGGCTGCGCCAATGACTTTCGGGGTGATTTCGCTGAACACAATAATGAGCAGAGCGACTACTAGGGTAGCAATAGATAGAACAAGCCCGCTCTCGCCAAATAAATGTAAGGCAATCCCAGTAACCAGAATTGGAAGAATCGTGTTGATCAAATTGTTGGAGATCAACAAAACTGATAGCAATGAGTCAATGCGTTTGAGTAATTTCTCCGCTAAAGCTGCCCCTGTATTTCCGCTATTAGCCATCGCCCGCAGGCGATGACGATTCGAAGAAATCATGCTGGTTTCGGCCATAGAGAAGAAGCCAGAAAGCGCAAGTAAAAATAGGACTAAGGCTGCCTGACTATAGAGGGGCCAATCGTCAAAAAAGTTATCCATCTGTGTGCCTATATAAATGCAGGATGATTCAATATAGCAAAGTGGGGTTGCACAAGCTATAGATCAAATATGGCAAGTCATCATCCTTTTTGCTGAAATTGTGTGAGAATCTTTCTTATGCCTCGTACAAAAGACTCTGCAACTATCAAAAGCGCGAGCTATTGCGTGATTGAAGCCCCGTTTGGTCGATTAGGTATCGCGACTGAATTAGTAGATGGCAGTCTGATGTTGTCAAAAATTGACTATCTCCCTGCAACCAAGGCTTTGTCATCACCCCAAAATGCCTTAGCTAAAGAAGTGGCCAAGCAATGTAAAGCGTATTTTAAAGATCCGAACTATCAATTCGATCTCCCCATGAAGCCATCAGGGACCGTTCACCAACAAAAAGTCTGGCAAAGTATTCGGAAGATTCCGATGGGGGAGGCAAAAACGTATGGTGAGATTGCGGGTGCAATTAAGAGTGGGCCACGTGCAGTTGGCACAGCCTGTGGCGCAAATCCTTTCCCTCTAATTACTCCCTGCCATCGAGTAGTGTCTGCTCAGGGTATTGGTGGTTTCATGAAAGAAAACTCACCAGGGCTGTATCGCCAAATTAAAACTTGGCTACTAAGGCACGAGGGCGTACTCTAGGCCTTAGTCATTTTTCTAAGAGTTTTAGAGGAGCAGTGAAAAAAGATTTTCATCAATAGATCGCTGTGAACGGCTATGCTAGTGAAGCTATAAAAAGTCATCACTGTTCTTCTAGATAGTTTCACTTCATTCTTATTGTTAAATTCGGTACGCTGAGCAATTTTGCTGAGTGTCATCACAGCTAAGCCAAAAGCCAGAAAGCAGAAACGTCTTATTCCACTATCTTGTTTTGGAACTAGCAAAATGTACCGCAAAGAGTCCTGTAGTTTTTCATAGGCAATCTGCAGAAGATCGGATTGGCTCATATCCATAGGCTTCCAAGAAACTCCACGCGCTTTGTCTTCAGGAGAGTCCTTTAGGATATTGGTCATTTGTAGTGCTTGGCCAAAAGCGATTGCCAGATTCTCTTTGCCCTGAAAGCTTTTGGAGAATGTAGTTGAGTGATTGCTGAATACCGTTGTTAAGAGCTCCCCGACAACGCCGGCAACAACATAGCAATATTTTTCAAATTCTTTTAGATCTTGAAGCCCCGCTTGGGTTTGCTTGCCATGAAAATAAGACATGCCATCTGACATGATCGATACGCATCTACTTACTGCTGCTTGATCTTCTCTGGAGCAAGTATGCAAAATTCTTAAGACCGTTGGCGTATGTGCAATGAGATCTAGCTCATCGAGATTGCTGTAATCCCTCAGTGCCACGAGGCAGGAGTCAACAAAATCCTGTGCTGGCAATCGCTCTAAAACACAATCTAAAAATAACTTTGATAACTCTTGTTTCGTGCTGACGCTTAAATTGGCCGCGTCTTCGATAGTGTCGATGATGCGACAAAGCAAATAGGTATTCCCTACGACCTTTTCGATTGCAGGGGGCAGAAGGGGGATGGTTAGTGCAAAGGTTCTAGATACCGACCGCAAAATGGTCTTTTGGTAAGCCAGATCCTGGGCTTGGCTGAAGTTAGGGCTTGCGGTTAGGCTTGATGTAGGCGATTGCACCCGCTCATTATGTCAGACGTAGTGGTCGTAAAGCGGCAGTAAATTGCACTTTCATTTCCTTACTGACAAAAGTGACATAGCCATATAATTTGATCAAATTCTTTTAGGGGAAATCTGGCGTGCTGATTTGGTTCGTCATCATTTACTGGGTAGTATCAGTCGGCATTGGCTTGTGGGCTGCGCTACGCGTTAAAAATACTGCTGACTTTGCTGCGGCAGGACATAGTCTCCCCATGCCAATTGTTACGGCTACTGTTTTTGCTACTTGGTTTGGTTCCGAGACAGTTTTAGGTATTCCCGCTACTTTCCTAAAAGAGGGTCTGGGTGGGGTGGTCTCCGATCCATTTGGATCCTCTTTATGTTTAATTTTGGTCGGTCTCTTTTTTGCTCGTCATTTGTACAACAGACGCATGTTGACGATCGGCGATTTTTTTCGTGAAAAGTATGGCCGCACAGTTGAAGTTCTAGTAACGCTTTGCATCGTCGTTTCTTATTTGGGTTGGGTAGCCGCCCAGATTAAGGCCTTGGGTTTGGTCTTTAGTGTTGTATCTGAGGGCAGCATTTCTCAAACAGGCGGCATGATGATTGGCGCTGCTAGCGTTTTGATCTATACCTTGTTCGGTGGCATGTGGTCTGTGGCAATTACCGACTTTATTCAAATGATCATTATTGTGATTGGCATGCTGTATATCGGCGGAGAGATGACGGCGCAGACAGGTGGCATTAGTGTGGTAATTGGGCATGCCGCCGCAGCTGGGCAATTCAGCAATTTTTGGCCTGATATGAATTTGGCGTCCATCTTGGGATTTGTTGCTGCGCTTTGCACCATGATGCTCGGCTCCATTCCTCAGCAAGATGTGTTCCAGCGAATCACTTCAAGCAAGAACGTCAATATTGCAGTGAATGCTGCAATATTGGGTGGCGTGCTCTATTTCATTTTCGCGTTTGTGCCGATGTACTTGGCATATTCAGCAACTTTGATTAGCCCGGATTTAGTGAAGCAATATTTAACTACTGATCCTCAGATGATTCTGCCTAAGTTGATTTTGAATCATGTCCCAATCATTGCGCAGGTGATGTTCTTTGGCGCTTTACTTTCTGCGATTAAAAGTTGTGCAAGTGCAACTCTTTTAGCGCCATCTGTTACTTTTGCTGAAAATATTGTCCGAGGCTTTTTCAAGCATTTGTCTGATCATGCACTGCTGAAAATTATGCGAATCACGGTCTTGTGTTTTGCTGTAGTGGTGACATTTTTTGCTGTCAACTCCGAGCTGTCTATTTTCAAAATGGTGGAGAGTGCTTATAAGGTGACCTTGGTTGCCGCATTTGTCCCGCTCGCATTTGGGGTGTATTGGCCCAGAGCAAATTCTTTGGGCGGGTTGCTGGCAGTGGTTGGTGGTTTGACTGTATGGATTAGTTCAGAAATTCTGGCTCCTAACGCCCTCATGCCGCCTCAATTAGCTGGCCTGCTGGCAAGTATCGCCGGGATGATTTTGGGCAGCCTAGTCCCTAAGGACGAGCTCAAAGCGGTTTAAAGCAATATATGCCTAAAAAATAGGCAATAAAATTTGTTGCACCGCAAAACATCCACATTAAAATAGATCTAATTCAAAATTTTTATTCTTGTGGAGTTCCTATGAAAATTTGTGTGATTGGTGGAGGTGGCGCTATTGGCGGCTACCTAGCTGTCATGTTGGCTCGAGCGGGCAATGATGTCACGGTAGTTGCGCGCGGCGCGACTCTTGCGGCAATTAAAGAGCGTGGTTTGGCGCTGATCATGGATGATCAACCTGAGCCTTTAGTTGCTCAAGTAAAAGCAGTAGAAAAAATTCGTGATGCAGAAACTCCAGATGTGGTCATTTTGGCGGTTAAAGCCCACCAAGTCGAACCCATTATTGATGACTTAGCGGCCATCATGGGGCCCGAAACCATTTTGATCCCAATGCAAAACGGAATTCCTTGGTGGTATTTCCAGAAGTTAGGTGGCGAGTATCAAGATCATTCTGTTGAGACAGTAGATGCTGGTGGACTTGCTAAGAAAGCAATTAATCCAAATAACATCATTGGTTGCGTTGTTTATCCAGCCACCTTTACACAAGCTCCTGGTGTGATTCGTCACGTTGAAGGTAATCGTTTCCCATTGGGCGAGTTGGATGGCAAGACAACTGATCGTATCCAAAAAATGTCAGAGATGATGAGTGCTGCAGGTTTTAAGTCCCCGATTCTGGACGATATCCGCTCAGAGATTTGGTTAAAGCTCTGGGGCAATATGACTTTCAACCCAATCAGTTCGTTGACGCATGGAACGCTTGAGGGCATTTGTCAGTATCCGTTAACTAAAGAGTTGGCGCGTAACATGATGGCTGAAGCGCAAACCATCGCTGAAAAATTGGGGGTTACTTTCCGTGTGGATATCGAGCGCCGTATCGCTGGTGCTGAGAAAGTGGGTAAGCATAAAACGTCAATGTTGCAAGATCTAGAAGCTGGTCGTAGCTTAGAGATTGATGCGCTTTTGGGGTCTGTAATTGAGTTAGGCCGCATTACTCAGACCCCAACCCCTTGCTTGAATACAGTCTTTGCTCTAACTAAATATTTAGACGAAAACGTGCAGGCATCTAAAGGAAGTTTGGCGTTGCCTTCAGTATCTGGTTACTAAAACCAATTTGAAGCAACCTACGTAATTTATTCTTACGGCAAACAAAAAGCCCTTGCTAAACAGCAAGGGCTTTTGCTTTATGGTTCCTGAATAAGCGTTTATTCGAAGCGATTATCAAGTCTACCAACGCCATCAATAATGATGCTGACGTTGCTGCCAGGCTTCATGGATCCAACCCCTACTGAGGTGCCACAAGCAATGATGTCGCCAGCCTCAAGAGGAACATCTTGGGAAATCAGGCTGACCAATTTCGCTGGCGGGAAGATCATGTCCGCCACTGGATAGTTTTGACGTTCTTGATCGTTCAAAATCGTTTTGATGGTGAGCTTGCTCGGATCAACATCCGTGGTGATGTATGGGCCAAATACACCAAAGGTATTAAAGCTCTTGGAGCGTGTCCATTGAGCATAGCCGGGATCACGATTCAGAATTTCAATTGCAGTGACGTCGTTAATGCAGGTGTAACCAAAAATGGCTTTTGCTGCCTCAGATTCATCTACTTCATGAATGCGTTTGCCGATCACAATGCCCAATTCACCTTCGTAAACTACTTTTCCCGAGTAAGACTTTGGCGTACGAATGACTTGATTTGCCGCCAGGAATGAATTATTTCCTTTTAAGAAATACAGCGGCTCAGCAGGTACTGCATGCTCTAGTTTGGTAACAAGTGCATGAAAGTTGTCGACCATCGCAACCATTTTGGAAGGAGTGCAAGGAATATCAATGGCGACGTCAGCTAATTTGAGTGTTTCGCCAGTAGCTTGTGGATTGTTAAATAGATCTCCGGAGTAGACGGAAATTTGATCACCCTGAACTTGTCCTAATCCACTTTTGCCTTGATACTGAAATCTGAGCCATTGAGCCATAATGAGTTCCTAAAAGTTAAATATTTAATATGCGATATCTTACAGGGCGAGTAAATGTCTAAAGTCTCTGAGCTAGTTTTTGCACCAGAATGGGATCGCCCCGTTCCTTATATTGATCGCACTCGGAGTTATTACTTAGGCTTAGGCTATGACAATCCTTATGTATGGGCACACTACACCGAGGTTCCATTTAGCCCCCTTAGAAAGCCTCTTAACCAATCTGTATTGGGGTTAATTACCACTGCAGTTCCGTATGACTCGCAAAAGGGTGACCAAGGACCTGGCGCGGTTTATAACGCTGCCGCAAAATTTTATAAACCATACAAACACTCAATCGATGCTGATGCCGATCTTCGTATTGCGCATGTTGGTATTGATCGCAAAAATGCCAATATGGCAGATAGCAACTGCTGGTTTCCTTTGGGGGCTGCTAAGCAGGCACAAAAGGAAGGCAGGATCAAAGCGCTATCACACCATTTTTATGGCTTACCAACCAATCGTAGTCAGAGGCATACCTTAGAGATAGATGCTCCAATAATTTTAGAGATGTTGCGCGCTGATCATGTGGATGTTGCGGTATTAATTCCAAATTGCCCTATTTGCCATCAGAGTCAAAGTTTGTTGGCGCGCTATTTAGAGGCTGAAGGAATTTCTACAGTCGTAATGGGTGCAGCAAAAGATATCGTGGAGTATTGTGGTGTACCAAGATTTTTATTTAGTGATTTCCCATTGGGTAATGCTGCTGCAAGACCCCATGACCCTTCATCTGGGCGATTCAATTTCGAGTTAGCTTTACGTCTTCTGGAGTCAGCACCAGTGCCTAGAACAACTGTGCAATCTCCTCTGGTTTGGTCGTCTGATCCGAGCTGGAAATTAGACTATTCAAATCTTGAGAGGCTCTCGAAAGACGAGGTTGCACGACTGCGTGAGGAGGCCGAGCAGGCTCGTATTACTGCGCGTGAACTACGCATGAATAGCGTTGGGTCTTAAGTTTGTCTAGCGAGCGAGTAGACGCAGAGGTCGCGTAAGGCAGTGGTTGCTTCATTGTTTGGAAAGTCTTGAATGCATTCCAAGGCTAAGTCTGCTTCGCGCTTAGCTGCAGCTTGTGTGTAATCAAGTGCGCCAGAATTTTGTACCGCACTTAAGATTTGTGCAAAGACATCTTCCGGTAAATCTTGGTTTTGTTCAATTGCTGCACGTACTAAGAGTTGCTCTGCGTTTGTGCCATTTTCAAGTAGGTAGATTAATGGGAGCGTAGGCTTCCCTTCGCGCAAATCATCCCCAGCATTTTTGCCCATTTGGGCCGCATTGGCGGTGTAGTCCAATAAGTCATCCATGAGCTGGAAGGCTGTGCCAATATGTCTGCCAAATGCTGCGGCTTGCTCTCGATGTGCATCACTTGCTTTAGCCAAAATGGCGCCGAGCTCAGTGGATGCTTCAAACAATTTAGCGGTTTTATAGCGAATGACTTGTAGATAACTTGCTTCATCTACTTCGGGATCATTCATGTTGAGCAATTGCAATACTTCGCCTTCGGCGATCGTATTAGTTGCGTCTGACAGAATTTGCATCACTCGAAGATCGTTCGGGCCAACCATCATCTGGAAGGCTCTGGAATACAAAAAATCACCTACTAAAACGCTGGCTGCATTCCCGAAGGCGGCATTCGCGGTTTCGCGGCCTCTTCTGAGGGTTGATTCATCGACTACGTCATCGTGTAGTAAGGTGGCAGTATGAATAAATTCAACCACAGCAGCCATTTCTAGGGTGTGCGGGGTTGGTTTGCCATTGGCCAAGGCCTTGGCAATTAACATCAATAAAGCGGGTCTTACGCGCTTACCACCAGCTTGGATGATGTAGGTCGAAATCTGGTCAATTAGCGCTACTTTCGAGGCTAAACGATCCCGAATTACCTGGTCTAAGTCCTTGAATTCTAAGGAAATTGGTGCCAGGATTTGGCTTAGGTCGTTGTTTTTGACAGTGCTCGTCATGCAAGATATAATAATCGGCTTAGCTTATCCAGGGTGGATTAGCTTAAATGTAGATATTAATTGAGGTTTCAAACCATGTACGCGGTCATAAAAACCGGTGGCAAACAGTATAAAGTTGCTGCTGGCGAAAAATTGAAAATAGAACAGATACCAGCGGAAATCGGCAGCGAAATCACTCTTGACCAAGTCCTCGCTGTTGGCGAAGGCGCTTCACTGAAATTAGGTGATCCATTGGTTAATGGTGCAGCTGTGATGGCCACTGTCGTCTCCCAAGGACGTCACGATAAAGTGACAATCTTTAAGATGCGCCGTCGCAAGCATTATCAAAAGCACCAAGGCCATCGTCAGAATTTCACTGAAATTTTGATCAACACGATTAAAGCCTAATTCAGGGTAGGAGAAAGATATGGCACAGAAAAAAGGCGGCGGCTCAACACGAAATGGCCGCGACTCAGAATCGAAACGCCTAGGCGTTAAGGTTTACGGCGGCGAGCAGATCAATGCTGGCAGCATCATTGTTCGTCAACGCGGCACACGTGTTCATCCAGGTGCTAACGTTGGTATTGGTAAAGATCACACTTTGTTCGCCTTAATTGACGGTCAAGTGGAATTTGGCGTTAAGGGCGCTTTGAAGAAGGCCCAAGTTTCAGTATTGCCTCGTTCATAAGGCGCCTGACTGAGACACGTTTGATTCAGATTTACTCCGAATTTAACTCTTAGGAACAGGCCTCGCTAAGCGAGGCCTTTTTTATTCATGAAATTTATAGACGAAGCGCGTATTGAAGTAATAGCCGGCCAAGGTGGCGCCGGAAGTGCTTCTATGCGCCGAGAAAAGTTTATCGAGTTTGGTGGTCCTGATGGCGGGGATGGCGGTCGGGGTGGAAGTGTATGGGCGGTTGCTGATCGTAATATCAACACCTTAATTGATTACCGCTATGCTAAAACGCACACTGCAAAAAATGGTGAGCCAGGCCGTGGTGCAGATTGCTATGGTCGTGCAGGCGATGATATTGAATTGCGTATGCCAGTTGGAACCATCATTACCGATTACGAAACCGGTGAACCAATCGCAGATTTGACAACACATGGCGAGCGCCTATGTTTGGCGCAAGGTGGTGTTGGTGGTTGGGGCAATATTCACTTTAAGAGCAGTACTAATCGTGCACCACGCCAAAAGACCAATGGCAAACCTGGCGAGCGTCGCAAGCTCAAGCTGGAGTTAAAAGTGTTGGCTGACGTTGGCCTCCTGGGAATGCCCAATGCAGGTAAGTCGACATTGATTACCGCCGTATCGAATGCGCGTCCAAAAATTGCTGATTATCCATTTACTACTTTGCATCCTAATTTAGGTGTGGTGCGTGTGGGTAGTGAGCGTAGCTTTGTGATTGCCGATATTCCAGGTTTGATCGAAGGTGCTGCCGAAGGCGCTGGCTTGGGCCATCGATTCTTGCGCCACTTACAGCGTACTGGCGTGCTTTTGCATTTAGTTGACCTTGCTCCATTTGATGAAAATGTCGACCCAGTGGCTGATGCAAACGCCATCGTCAATGAGTTACGTAAATATGATGAGTCTCTTGTTGAGAAACCACGCTGGCTTATATTAAACAAGGTCGACATGATCCCCGAAGAGGATCGCAAAAAAGTAGTTGCTGACTTTGTGAAAAAGTTTAAGTGGAACGGCCCTGTTTTTGAGATTTCAGCATTGACAGGCATGGGCTGCGAGAAGCTCTGTTATGCGCTACAGGATTATTTGGATTCAGTCCGTCGCGATCGTGACGATGCTGAAGAGCGTGCTGCAGATCCACGATATCAAGATCAAGCACCAGATTAATAAGTTAACCAGTACTTTTTATGAGTCACAAAGAAACAAAACGCATTGTTGTCAAAGTAGGATCTAGCCTCGTTACGAATAATGGTGAGGGCTTAGATCATGCCGCTATTGCTAATTGGGCTGGGCAGATTGCTGAACTATTAAAGGCTGGTCACGAAGTATTGATGGTGAGCTCGGGTGCGATTGCTGAGGGTATGCAACGCTTAGGTTGGGCTAAGCGCCCACAAGAGATTCATCAATTACAGGCAGCAGCAGCCGTTGGTCAAATGGGCCTAATACAAGTGTATGAAAGCAGTTTTGCACAGTTTCAGTTGCGCAGTGCGCAGATCTTATTAACCAATGCAGACTTAGCGCATGCTGAACGTAATGCCAATGCTAAAGGTACTCTAGATACATTGTTGAAGTTAGGCGTTGTTCCTATCATTAATGAAAACGATACCGTTGTGACCGACGAAATTAAGTTTGGTGATAACGATAGTTTGGCTGCTTTAGTGAGTAATTTAGTTCATGCGGATCTATTGGTGATTTTGACTGATCAAGGCGGTTTATTTACTGCAGATCCACGTCAGAATCCCGATGCCAAATTATTAAGTGATGCCACTGCTGGCGATCCAGCTCTAGAAAAGATGGCTGGTGGTGCGGGTAGCGAGCTCAGTAAGGGCGGTATGCTTACAAAAGTGCTGGCTGCAAAAATTGCAGCTCAGACAGGCGCGACAACTGTTATCGCCTCAGGGCGTGAGCCGAATGTTCTAACGCGCTTAATGGCTGGAGAGAAGATTGGCACACGTTTGCGGGCCAAATAAATTCTTGGTTTATTGAATTCCAAGAGAGTTAGTGGGTTTTGTGCCGCCAGTAAACCCACTGGGGTTCAATGACTGAACCACAGTCTTGATATTTTTTTCTTGCGAGTTGAAGTTGCAGAAAGCGCCTTGCGCTAAGGACGCTTGGTAACGATTGGGCACATTGCTTTGTATTGATCTCCAGCTAGAAAGAGGGTTCTCTCTCCAGGATCCATTTTCTAGGGTTCCATAGAGGCGCCACTGAAAAGAATCGCAGCGGATACCTTCATACTGGGCTTGTTGTCCACCACTGGGATTGGTCATCACGACGACATAGCGCGTAACCCCGTCTGCTCCAATAGAAATAGAGTCGGTGTCGATGGCGAATTTAAAAATTGTTTGTTGAGAGACGTAAAAAGGTACCAGTGTTGACGGATTGGGCGGGTTTGTGGGCATCTTGGTGACACCTTCCTTAAATACCATGGGCGCAAATGGATCTAAGCTACTCTCCATTGGATCACCAGCACAAGCGAAGAGAGTTAATGCAAAACAAATGCAAACTAGTATTTGGCTAAATCTTTGAAAGAGTGTGCTCATTATTTTTGCTTGTCTGATTTAATGGATTCTTTTGGGTTTTCTTCACCCCTAGAATAAAAGGACTGAAAGATATCGAGCGGCGTTCCCCAGGCGAGTTGTTGCATACGCACTCCCTTGGCAAGATAGCGCGCTAGTTCAGATAAGGCTAGTTGATAAACCTCTCGCTTAAAGCCAATCACAGCATCTAATTGAATCCAAAACGGTACCCATCGCCAAGCATCGAATTCAGGATGTTCAGTGGCACGTAATTGAATGTCACTGTCTAAACCAACAAAGCGCAACAGAAACCAGATTTGTTTTTGACCTCGATATGCGGCGCGGTGAACACGTGTGGCATGTTGGCGGCGTAGGTATTCCTCAGGGACATCGTAGCGAAGCCAGTCCCTAGTGCGCCCAATAATTTGGACATGTTCCGGTAGCAAGCCAACCTCTTCATGCAATTCGCGGTACATCGCTTGCTCAGGGCTTTCGCCATGAGCTATCCCACCCTGTGGGAACTGCCACGAATGCTGCCCAACGCGTTTTCCCCAGAAAACCTCGTTACGGCTGTTAAGGAGGACAATGCCGACATTGGGTCTATACCCTTCACGGTCAAGCATGATCGTGCCCCAAATCCTTTAAAATCAATGATTTGATTATATCCATACATGAAAGCATCACAATCATTTCTCGCGACGCTAAAAGAAGCCCCCTCTGACGCTGAGGTGGTTTCGCATAAGCTCATGGTGCGTGCCGGTTTAATCCGCAAACTGAGCGCTGGTGTTTATAACTACCTCCCTTTGGGTTTGAAAGTGATTCGCAAGGTAGAAAACATCATTCGCGAGGAAATGAATCGCGCGGGTGCAATTGAATTATTGATGCCAATGATTCAGCCGGCAGAGTTATGGCAAGAGACAGGTCGTTGGGAAAAAATGGGGCCTGAGTTATTGCGCATCAAAGACCGCCATGACCGCGACTTTTTGATACAGCCAACTTCCGAAGAAGTAATTACCGATTTAGCTCGCAATGAGATTAAGAGCTACAAACAATTGCCGGTGAATTTTTATCAAATCCAGACGAAATTCCGCGATGAGCGTCGTCCTCGTTTTGGCATCATGCGCGGCCGTGAGTTCAGTATGAAAGATGCGTATTCGTTTGATCGCGATACCGACGGGTTGAAGAAGTCATATCAGATCATGTTTGACGCATACACCCGTATCTTCAAGCGAATGGGCTTGAAGTTTCGTGCAGTGACCGCTGATAACGGCGCTATTGGCGGCTCTGGTAGTCAAGAGTTCCATGTGATTGCGGATACTGGAGAAGATGCGATTGTGTATTGCCCGAATTCGGATTACGCAGCCAATTTAGAAGCTGCAGAATCATTGGCATTGATTGCCGCACGGGCCGCAGCAACTCAAGTAATGGCAAAGGTGGCAACGCCTGATAAAACCAATTGCGCAGACGTGGCGAAGCTCCTCAATATTCCGCTTGAGAAAACCGTAAAGTCTTTATTGTTCGCAGCTGATCAAGAAAATGGTCCAGCAAAACTCTTTATGTTGCTAGTGCGCGGTGATCATGAGCTCAATGAAGTCAAAGCAAGCAAAGTACCGGGTATGGCTGAGTCACGTTTTGCTACCGAAGCAGAAATCAAACAGGCATGTAATGCCCCTGCAGGCTATTTAGGTCCTGTCGGTGTGAGTGCAGACGTCACTGTTGTTGCTGATCGCACTGTAGCCAATATGTCGGATTTTGTATGTGGCGCCAATGACGCTGGTCACCATTTGACAGGTGTCAACTGGGGCCGTGATTTACCAGAGCCTTTGGTATTAGATATTCGTAATGCGGTAGTTGGCGATCCTTCGCCCGATGGAAAAGGTGTTGTAGATATCTGTCGCGGCATTGAAGTCGGTCACGTTTTCCAATTAGGTACCCGTTACTCCGAAGCAATGGGTTGTACTTACTTGGATCAACAAGGTAAAGCTCAGCCAATGGTGATGGGTTGTTATGGCATAGGTGTAACTCGTTTACTGGGTGCGGCTATTGAACAAGGTCATGACGATAAGGGAATTATTTGGCCTATCTCGATGGCGCCATTTGAGGTGGTTATTTGTCCAATGGGTTACGAAAAGTCAGAACAAGTTAAAGCTGCATGTGACCAACTTCATGACGAATTGCTTGCTGCCGGTATTGATGTGATCTTGGATGATCGCAATGAGCGTCCAGGCGCAATGTTTGCTGACTGGGAGCTCATTGGCGCGCCTTTCCGAGTAGTGATTGGTGATCGTGGTTTGGCAGATTCTCAGGTGGAATTTAAAGGCCGTACCGATTCTGAGTCCCAGAACATACCTTTGGCGAAAATTAAAGATACCGTCATTGCAGCAGTTCAAACTGCTAAAAATACAGTCGCTTAATTAATATAGTTCTTAATTTTATTTTTTAAAGAGACCGCCAATACCTTTGGCGGCTCCTTTAGCGGCCATTGCGGCCATAGTGCGCGCCATCTTGCCGCCCTTAAACTGCTTCATCATCGTTTGCATTTGCTCGAACTGAGCCAGCAGGCGATTGACTTCTTGTACCTCTACTCCTGATCCTGCAGCAATGCGACGCTTACGGCTGGCTTTCAATAGCTCTGGTTTTCTGCGCTCTTGAGGAGTCATGCTGTCAATAATTCCACGCATGCGTTTGGTTTGTTTATCCGCATTGCTAAGGTTTGCCTTCGAGGCAGCCTGCGCTACTTGGCTGGGAAGCTTATCCATTAGGCTAGCCATGCCACCCATCTTTTGCATTTGCATCAATTGATCTCGAAAATCTTCAAGATCAAAACCACCCTTAGAAATTTTGCTCGCTAGCTTTTCTGCTTTTGCAACGTCAACGTGTTGCTGGGCTTGTTCAACTAAGGCAAGAATATCGCCCATACCCAAAATGCGGTTTGCCATGCGCTCCGCATCAAAGGCTTCTAAGCCATCCATCTTCTCCGCTACGCCAATAAATTTGAGCGGTACACCGGTGACTTGGCGAACAGAGAGTGCTGCGCCACCACGAGAGTCACCATCTAGCTTCGTCAGAATGACTCCCGTGAGGGGGAGTGCCTCATGGAAAGCCTTGGCAGTATTGACGGCATCCTGACCTAGCATTGCGTCCACCACAAATAAGGTCTCGATCGGATTGAGATTGGCATGCAAAGTTTTGATCTCTTGCATGAGTGCTTCATCAATGCCTAGACGGCCCGCAGTATCGACAATCACTACATCAAAGTAGTGGCGACGTGCCCAATCTAAAGCGGCAGCTGCAATATCACTTGGTTTTTGATTAACGTTGCTAGGGAAAAATTCTGCGCCAACTTGTTTTGTGACTGTCTCTAGCTGTTCAATAGCAGCAGGTCGATATACGTCACAAGAAACCGTAAGTACTTTCTTTTTCTTTTTCTCTTGCAGCCACTTAGCGAGTTTGCCAACCGATGTAGTTTTACCCGCACCTTGTAAACCAGCCATCAAAATGACTGCAGGCGGTTGGGTGGCAAGATTGAGTTCACCACTTTGATTACTATCGCCTGCCATGACTTGAGCCAGCTCGCGTTGCACGACTCCAACCAGAGCTTGACCAGGACTAAGGCTGCCAACCACTTCTTCACCGAGCGCCTTAAATTTAATTTGCTCTAGCAAAGACTTCACTACAGGTAGGGCTACGTCTGCCTCTAATAAGGCAAGACGGATTTCCCGTAGCATTTCTGCGGTATTGGCTTCAGTAAGGCGGGCTTGGCCTCGCATTGTTTTCACAACACGGGATAGGCGATCTGTAAGGTTTTCTAGCATTTATCGATTAGACTTTGTAGATGGATATTTTAGGTCACCCAGCGTACGAGTTGCTTCCATCCGCACTCTATCTACTTCTTTTGCTTTTTTTGAGCTTTAGCCCAAAGGGCAAAGACAAGCCCTCAGAATCTTCACCACTGATCCAAGCCTTTATTCTTTTGGCCTTGCTGGCCCATGGAATGCAGCTGCATGACTCGGTATTTACACCCCAAGGTTTCGTTTTCGGTTTTGCCCAAGATTTATCCCTGATTGCTTGGGTTGGCCTGGCTTTCTACTGGTTTCAATCTTGGTTTCTGCCGATTTCCAGCTTGCGTTGGCTAGCTGTACTGTTTGCCTTGACCTGTTCACTTTTGCCAAGCCTTTTCCCAGGAACATTAATTTCTCCAAGAGCAGTTTCTGATCCTTGGTTTAAGGGGCACTTCATTGTTGCCACGATTTCAGTAGGTTTGCTTAGTTTGGCTGCAATGCATGCGATGTTGATGAGTATTCAAGACCGAGCATTGCATCGTCAGCTAGCGATTGTTCCCAATAGTAGAGTCGCCCATTGGCTCGAAGACTTGCCTCCATTGATGACGATGGAGAGTCTTTTATTTAACTTACTATACGTTGGCTTTGCATTATTGAGTTTGACGGTTTTTTCTGGTTTGCTATTTTCACAGACGCTGTTTGGTAGACCTCTGGTGTTTGACCATAAAACTATTTTTGCTTTGGTATCTTGGTTTTTATTCGCCGGCTTATTGTTGGCGCGTTGGCGCGTAGGTTTGCGTGGTCGAGCTGCGATTCGTTGGGTGTTGAGTGCTTACATTGCTTTACTGCTCGCTTATGTGGGAAGTCGATTCGTTTTAGAAGTTATTTTGCAGAGAGCGTAATTCTTGTTCAAGTGGCTTTTATTACTTGCGGGTGCTTACCTTTTTTATCGTTGGTTAAGGGGTAAAAAGCATATTCAGACTAGGGGAAGAGAAACCCATAACCCCAAGTCAAATAAGGCCCAAAGGCTCACAGAGCCCGAGGAGATGGTGCAATGCCAGTATTGCAAAGTACATCTTCCAAAATCAGAAGCCAAGATCTTTGATGAGCGTTTTTATTGCTCTCAGGATCATCTCAATACACTCGATCAACAAGGTTGGATGGGTTATGCAAAGTGGCGTCTTTCACCAAATCAAGATGTGCGTCCAGAAAATATTTCACCTGATTTAGTGGTGATTCATCACATTAGTTTGCCGCCCGGTGAATTTAAAGAAAAAGAGGCCAGCCAATACATCATTGATTTTTTTCAAAACCAATTAGATGCAAAAGCGCACCCTTATTTTGAAGAGATTGCAGGGCAAAAAGTCTCCAGTCATTTTTTGATTACTCGAACTGGCGAATTGATTCAGTTTGTTTCAACTCAAAATAAAGCATGGCATGCCGGCGTTTCTTCATTTATGGGTAGAGAAAAATGCAATGACTTTTCAATTGGGGTTGAGCTAGAAGGCGATGGGGATTCTCCATTTGAGGAGGCGCAATATCAAACCTTAAAAAAACTGATCCGAACATTGGAATCCCGTTACCCCAATCTGCAATTTGCAGGGCATAGTGATATTGCGCCCGATCGAAAGACTGATCCTGGAATGTATTTTGATTGGAAAAAGTTCCAAAAAGAGACAAACATTTCATTAAAAAATCTTCCATACGGCCTGACTTCTCGATAGCCCCTTTTTTGTATGTGAGCGTACGCTTACTTGTTTAGCCTTTAGGCAAAACGGGCAAAAAAATCCGCACCAAAATGACCCCCAAAAATGGTCAATTACCTAGTAAAAGTACTGATAAATTTTTGTAAGAAAAGACTTATCAAGGACTCAATATTTCCCTATACTTAGTGCCTAATGCGCTTCAAGACACTAGATGTAGTGTTTGAATCTAGCAATACCCCATTGTTTTTTAACGATATTTTGTCCAAATAACTATATATAGACGCAGGAGTAACATGACATACGCAAATCCACAGACGGCAGGCCAAACACCTGGTGCAAGTAACCCAGGAATTAACCCTGCAGGGGCAATCAATCAGACCCCTTCTGCCAGCTTTGTAGCCGGCGGAGTTGGTGGTACTCAGGCAACCCAATTGTCTGATTACAAAATTATTCGCCGTAACGGCTCAGTTGTTGCATTCGAGCCATCCAAAATTGCGATTGCAGTAACCAAAGCATTCTTGGCGGTTAATGGTGGTCAAGGTGCTGCATCTGCTCGCGTACGTGAGCAAGTTGAGCAATTAACTCATTCCGTTGTGCGCGCTTTATTGCGCAGCCGTCCTAACGGCGGCACTTTCCATATCGAAGATATTCAAGACCAAGTTGAATTGGCTTTGATGCGCAGTGGCGAGCACAACGTTGCTCGTGCTTATGTTTTGTACCGTGAAAAGCGCAATCAAGAGCGTGCTGCGCAACAAGAGGTTGCTCAAGAAGCTCAGACTGCAAATCAGGCTGCGGAGTCTGGCATCAAGGTAACCGACAACGGTGTAGAAAAGTGGCTCGATATGGCCGCGTTACGCACAGTGATTGAAGCTGCTTGTGAAGGTTTGGGTAATCACATTGATGCAAGCCCAATCATCACTGAGACTATCAAGAATTTGTACGATGGCGTACCAATGGCGCAGGTGTATGACTCTGCTATTTTGGCTTCACGCACTTTGATTGAAAAAGATCCAGCATATAGCCAAGTGACAGCGCGTATCTTGATGCACGTGATTCGTAAAGAGATCTTGGGTAAAGAAGTATTGCAAGGCGATATGCAAGCTGAGTACAGCACTTATTTTGCTAAGTACATTCATGAAGGTATTTCAGCTGAATTATTAGATCCACGTATGCGTGAGTTTGATCTGCCACGTCTTGCTGCTGCTTTGAATGCTAGCCGAGATTTGCAATTCAACTACCTTGGCTTACAAACTTTGTATGACCGTTATTTCTTGCACATTGAAGATCGCCGTATTGAAATGCCTCAGGCATTCTTTATGCGCGTTGCAATGGGCTTGGCTTTGAATGAGTTGGATCGCGAGCGTCGTGCGATTGAGTTCTATGAAATCCTGTCTACATTTGATTTCATGTCCAGCACACCAACCTTGTTTAATTCAGCAACAACACGTCCACAGCTTTCAAGCTGCTACTTGACGACTGTTGAAGATGATCTTGATGGCATCTATGAGGCATTGAAAGAGAATGCATTGCTATCTAAGTTTGCAGGTGGCTTGGGCAACGACTGGACCAATGTTCGTGCATTAGGTAGTCATATCAAAGGCACTAACGGTAAATCACAAGGTGTTGTGCCATTCTTGAAGGTAGTGAATGACACTGCAGTTGCCGTAAACCAAGGTGGTAAACGTAAGGGTGCGGTTTGCGCCTATTTGGAAACATGGCACTTGGATATTGAAGAGTTCTTGGAATTGCGTAAGAACACTGGTGATGATCGTCGCCGTACGCATGATATGAATACTTCTAACTGGATTCCTGACTTGTTTATGAAGCGTGTAATGGAAAACGGTGAGTGGACATTGTTCTCTCCATCCAATACGCCTGACTTACATGACAAGTTTGGCAAGGCGTTTGAAGAGGCTTATGTTGCTTATGAGCAAAAAGCCGATCGTGGTGAACTCAAGCCATTCCGCAGAATTCCAGCCCAACAATTGTGGCGCAAGATGCTCGGTATGTTGTTCGAAACTGGTCACCCATGGATCACTTTCAAAGATCCTTGCAATATTCGTAGCCCACAACAGCATATTGGCGTAGTTCACTCTTCCAACCTTTGCACTGAGATCACTCTCAATACAAATGAGGACGAGATTGCAGTTTGTAACCTCGGTTCTGTGAACTTAACTGCGCATATGACTACCGATGCAAACGGTAAATTGGTTCTGGATCACGAGAAACTTCAAAAAACCGTACGCACTGCAATGCGTATGCTTGATAACGTAATCGATATCAACTACTACGCAGTCGCTAAAGCTCGTAATTCCAACTTGAAGCATCGTCCGGTAGGCATGGGCATCATGGGCTTCCAAGATTGCTTGCATATGCAACGCATTCCTTACGCTAGCGAAGAGGCAGTGAAGTTTGCAGATACTTCAATGGAAGCAATTTGCTACTACGCATACCAAGCTTCTAGCGAATTGGCTGAAGAGCGTGGTGTGTACAGCACATATAAGGGATCATTGTGGGATCGTGGCATCCTGCCGCAAGATACCGTAGCAATGTTGGCCGCAGAGCGTGGTGGCTATGTTGAGGTGGATACTTCTTCAACAATGGATTGGGCTGGTTTACGTGCTCGTATCAAGCAACACGGCATGCGCAACTCCAATTGCGTGGCAATTGCTCCGACCGCAACAATTTCTAACATCATTGGTGTTTCTGCTTGTATCGAGCCAACATTCCAAAACTTGTTTGTGAAATCTAACCTTTCTGGTGAGTTCACAGTGGTAAACGAGTACTTGGTACGTGATTTGAAAGACCGTGGACTATGGGATGAGGTCATGATTGCTGACTTGAAGTACTTTGACGGCACCTTGTCTAAGATCGACCGTATCCCTCAAGATCTGCGTGATTTGTATGCAACAGCATTTGAGGTTGAGCCAAGTTGGTTGGTTGAAGCTGCTTCCCGCCGTCAAAAATGGATTGATCAGGCCCAGTCTTTGAATATCTACATGGCTGGCGCATCCGGCAAGAAATTGGACGACACCTACAAGTTGGCTTGGTTGCGTGGTCTGAAAACGACTTACTACCTCCGCACAATGGCGGCAACCCACGTGGAGAAATCCACTGTGGCTAGCGGTCAATTGAACTCTGTTTCTAGCGGTGCCGAAGGTGGTGGTGTAGCTGCGGCTCCTGTTGAGGCGGATGGTCCAGTCTGCACAATGCGTCCAGGTGATGCTGGGTTTGAAGAATGTGAAGCATGCCAATAAACATTGGTTTATTGGTCAGAAATAAAAGAATTTAGGAGAAAGTTATGTTGAATTGGGAAGAGGAAGTAGCTCCAGCACTAGCGAAAGCTGGTCTTGCGCCACAACCGGTTGTGGCTGAACCGCAACGCCCGCAGCCAGACCAAGTAGCTATGGCAGCACCTCAAGCTGCCGCACCTGCGGCAGCGCAAACACAAAACGCGCCAGCAGCCGGTATGGAAACTCGTCGCGTTAATGTGGCTGACAAGCGTGTTATCAATGCGAAAACCGACGTTAATCAGCTCGTTCCATTTAAATACAAGTGGGCCTGGGAGAAATATTTAGCGGGTTGCGCTAACCACTGGATGCCACAAGAGATCAATATGAACCGCGACATCGCGCTTTGGAAAGATCCAAATGGCCTTACAGAAGACGAGCGCCGCATCATTAAGCGCAATCTTGGCTTCTTCACTACAGCGGATTCTTTGGCGGCAAACAATATTGTTTTGGGTACATATCGCCAAATTACCGCTCCAGAGTGCCGCCAATACCTGTTGCGCCAAGCTTTCGAGGAGGCAATTCATACTCACGCCTATCAATATATTGTGGAATCTTTGGGCTTGGACCAAGGCGAAATCTTCAATGCGTATCACGAAATTGAGTCGATTCGCGCTAAGGATGAGTTCCTTATTCCGTTTATTGATGTGCTCACCGACCCAACATTTAAGACTGGCACACTCGAAAACGATCAAAAATTACTTCGATCTTTGATTGTTTTTGCCTGCGTAATGGAAGGTTTGTTCTTTTATGTTGGTTTTACGCAAATACTTGCGATGGGTCGTCAAAACAAAATGACGGGTGCCGCTGAGCAGTATCAATACATCCTTCGTGATGAGTCAATGCACTGCAATTTTGGTATCGATTTAATTAACCAAATCAAGCTGGAGAACCCGCAGTTATGGACTTCCGCGTTCAAAGACGAGATTAAATCGATCTTCGAAAAAGCGGTTGAGTTGGAGTACCGTTATGCTGAAGATACGATGCCTCGCGGAGTGCTCGGATTGAACGCTCCGATGTTCAAAGGTTACCTAAGATACATTTGTAATCGCAGATGTTTGCAAATAGGACTTGACGCGATGTTCCCAAATGAAGAGAATCCATTTCCATGGATGTCAGAAATGATTGATCTTAAGAAAGAAAGAAACTTTTTTGAGACACGCGTTATTGAGTATCAAACCGGTGGTGCGCTAAGTTGGGAGTAATCAGCTAGTTTTAAAGCGCACAACTGGCTAAATAGGAGATTAGACGGTTGGTTAGTTTAGGAAGTCAGCAAAAACAGACTCAAATCCGAAAACCCTTGCTCAAGGGTGCTAGGGCTATTCTCCCCGTTTTTTCCAGCACATTTAAGAAGCCGTTGTCCTTCGGGGCCACGGCTTTTTTTCCAGGATTCATTAGCGTGCAGCACTTAGCTTCAAGCCGCGCGCCGATGAATGGCTCGCTCGTTCATTCTGAATGGTCGGGTCTTCTTAATGTAGTTTGTACTAATCCTCACGTGAAGGAGTAACACACATGGCAACAAAGAAAAAACCTGCTGCAAAGAAACCAGCTGCTAAGAAAAAAGTAGCTGCTAAAAAGCCAGCTGCTAAAAAAGTAGCTAAGAAGCGCCCAGCTGCTAAAAAAGCTGCTGCTAAAAAGCCAGCTGCTAAAAAAGTAGCTAAGAAGCGCCCAGCTGCTAAAAAAGCTGCTGCTAAAAAGCCAGCTGCTAAAAAAGCAACACGTAAAGTAGCAAAAAAGCGCGTAGCAAAAAAAAAGTAAGTAAGCCTGCTGCGAAGAAAGCGGGCTCTGCTGTAAAAAAGCCCGCGGCTAAGAAAGCTGCACCAGCGACTAGTGCGTTGAATCCTGCCGCTGCTTGGCCCTTCCCAACTGGCACACGTCCTTAAGTTTCGACTTTAGACGGGTGTTATTAGAAGGGGTCTCTCACGAGACCCCTTTTTTATTTCCGAAACAGCCGAAATCTTTAGAAGCTAAATCCAAAAGCCGATTTGAACTGCTCGGCAATCTGAGCTTTGCTTGGTTGGTGGTTTTGAGGTCCTTGATGGGTGATTTTGATTGAGCCCATGAGGCTGGCTAAACGCCCAGTCGTTTCCCAGTCCATGTCATTTTCAAGGCCAAAAAGTAGTCCGCCACGGAAGGCATCACCACATCCAGTGGGATCAATGACTTTTGCCGCGGGAACGGGTGGAATCGAAATACATTTGCCTTGCGTATAAATCTCCGCACCTTGAGCACCTTTGGTGACGATCAGTGCTTTTACACGCTCAGCAATTTTTGCCAGCTCCAAACCGGTTTTTTTGGAGAGCATTTCACCTTCATAGTCGTTTACCGCTAAATAGCTCGCAATCTCAACTAGCTCCAGGAGTTCTGGCCCATCAAACATCGGTAAACCTTGGCCTGGATCAAAGATAAATGGGATGTTCGCGTCTGAGAGCTGGTGGCAGTGCTCCCACATTCCTTGTCTGCCATCTGGGGCAACAATTCCGAATTTTGCTGCGCCTTTGGCGTTTTTGCTACGCTCAGCAACCACTGCTGCAACTTCATTGAGGTGTGATTCGCTCATCGCCCCTGGGTGAAATGCGGTAATCTGATTATTGGTTTGATCGGTCGTGATCATGGCCTGCGCTGTAAAAGCATTCTCAATTTGGCGAATATGGCTTGCGTCGATCTTCAGTTGCTTTAAATGATCCAGGTAAGGGTTCGCATCGCCACCAACGGTTGCCATGATGATGGGATCGCCACCCAAAAGGTGGAGGTTATAGGCAATATTTCCTGCGCAACCACCAAATTCACGGCGCATGGTTGGAACCAAAAACGCCACATTCAGGATATGAATTTGCTCTGGGAGAATTTGATCGGCAAATTTGCCTTCAAAGTTCATGATGGTGTCGTATGCGATAGAACCGCAGATCAGGCTAGCCATAAATTGCTTTCTGTTTGGGTGGTGAGTGTGATTAGATGGGAAATGATGAGTAAATAGGTTTCGATAATCGAATTAGTGCGGATAAATCGCATGCACTCGATAGCCCGCAGCATTCGCTGGCAGCGCGATAGGCAGCTCGGATTGAATGATTTCACCAGCGGGCGCACCATTTTTTAAAAAATCAGGATGTGATTCTTGCCAAGAGAATGGGAGCCATTCTTTCGGACTCAATTGAATCGATTTGAGTTCAGATTCTTCTGCGTCGGTCAGAGAAATTTCTAAATTTGGGAATAAAACAGGAACTGCAAGACGATTTTGTATTTCAATTTGCAAGATAGATTGATTTGCAGGGCTTTTAAGGCCATCACGCGGGTTTTCAGGCGAAAGTGTTGCTGAAGTTATTTTCCATGCAGAAAAATCGCTTACGGGGCGATTAAAGCACCCTAGTGCACTACATAATTTTTGATCAATCAATTGCAAAACCGAAAATGCGCGCACGGCAACGACATTTGATGAGCCATCGATGCGTGGTGCTAATGCTGGGATGAGTGTATTTCTGGAAAGATGCTCGCCAAAAATGAGCAACAGGATGAAAAAAAGACTTAGTAGAGTCGGTTTTAAGTATTTCGACTGCTTAATACTTTTTTTTTGAGCGGATTCGGAGTTCAGGGTGCCATGCAAACATACCCAGCCATCACTCTCTCGCCAGACAGAGAGTTTGAGCCACTGACTGTAGGTTGCAATCACTTCATCTGCTTGGCGAGCAAGAACGCCAGATAAAACAATTTGACCGCCTGGACGCATTTTATTGACCAATGCAGGCGCTAAGACTTGTAGTGGGTTAGCCAAAATATTGGCCATCACAATATCGTATTTTCTTTCTGCGGCAAGTTCTGGGGCGCCTTCAGTCGGTAATACAAAACGGATCTCTGTATTGTTAATCTCCGCATTGCTGCGCGCGGCAACCATCGCTTGTGGATCAATATCGGTGCCAACTACGGGATTGCAACCCAGTTTTGCAGCGGCAATTGCCAAAATGCCAGATCCACAACCGTAATCCAACAGACTTTGGTTTGAGAGATTTTGATGTTCTTCCAACCAAAGTAGGCATAAATGGGTGGTTGGATGACTGCCAGTACCAAAAGCAAGTCCTGGATCAACCGCAAGACAAATCGCGTTTGGATCGCTAGGTGCTTCATGCCAAGAAGGGACTACCCAAATTCGTTTGCCAATCTGAATGGGGGCAAACTGACTTTGAGTTAATCGTACCCAGTCTTGCTCTTCTACTGTTTTTTCTTGAGGCGGCGATAGTTTGAAACCGGCTTCTTTGAGAGCGGCAAGCAGTTCCGGGATAAATTCCGCAGAACCTGATTCATCAAGTTCTGGATTAAAGAGGGCGGTAACGGATGATCGATCCCACGCTTGCACTTCAGGCGATAAACCTGGCTCACCATAGAGCGGGTTTTCATCGTATCCACCCGCAGCATCATCCTCAACGGTGACCGATAGTGCACCCAGCTCGAGTAAAGCATCTCCTAAAGGCTCAGCAGTTTCTGCTGCTACCGTGAATACCAGCTCACGATAAGACATTTAAGGCTCTTATAACTCGCATGAATTAGGGCGCATTAAGACTTGCCACGACT
This sequence comes from Polynucleobacter sp. MWH-UH25E, assembly GCF_018687095.1. Classification (NCBI taxonomy): domain Bacteria; kingdom Pseudomonadati; phylum Pseudomonadota; class Betaproteobacteria; order Burkholderiales; family Burkholderiaceae; genus Polynucleobacter; species Polynucleobacter sp. MWH-UH25E. The sequence goes on from NZ_CP061286.1 coordinate 218,257, forward strand.
AGCGGCTTGTTCTTCTAAGCGATGCTCCAGGTAGTGAATGCTAGTACCGCCTTCCATGAAGTTAGGATCGAGCATGAGTTCACGGTGAAGGGGAACATTGGTCGTAATGCCATCAATCACCATTTCAGAAAGGGCAATTTGCATACGGCGGATCGCTTGTTCACGAGTGTTGCCGTAAGAAATGAGTTTGCCGATCATGGAATCGTAGTTAGACGGAACCATGTAGCCACTGTAGGCATGTGAGTCCACACGAATGCCAGGACCGCCTGGCATATGGAATGAGCCAATTCGACCGGGGCTTGGAGTGAATTTGAATGGATCTTCTGCATTCAGACGGCACTCAATGGCGTGCCCACGGAAGACAATGTCTTTCTGGCGATAGCTGAGCTTTAGGCCGGCTGCAATACGAATTTGTTCTTGCACGATATCGACGCCCGTAATCATCTCGGTTACCGGGTGTTCAACCTGAACACGGGTATTCATCTCAATGAAGAAGAACTCGCCGTTTTCGTACAGGAATTCAAAGGTACCAGCACCACGGTAGCCAATTTTTCGGCAGGCATCCGCACAGCGCTCACCAATTTTGGCGATTAAGCGACGATCAATGCCTGGAGCTGGCGCCTCTTCAATTACTTTTTGGTGGCGACGTTGCATAGAGCAATCACGTTCACCCAGCCAAATCGCATTGCCATGGGTATCTGCCAGAACCTGAATTTCTACGTGGCGAGGTTTTTCTAAAAACTTCTCCATATAGACTTCTGGGTTGCCAAATGCACGACCTGCTTCTTCGCGAGTCATGTTGACGGCATTAATCAAGTGCGCTTCAGTATGAACTACGCGCATGCCGCGACCGCCACCGCCACCAGCAGCTTTAATGATCACGGGGTAACCCACTTTTTTCGCAGCGGCAATAATTTCTTTTGGATTGTCTGGTAATGCGCCTTCAGATCCTGGAACGCAAGGAACGCCAGCTTTAATCATGGCGCGCTTAGCGGAAACCTTATCACCCATCAAGCGAATGGAAGCCGCTGTAGGACCAATAAAAGCAAAGCCAGATTTCTCAACACGCTCAGCAAAGTCAGCATTCTCAGAGAGGAAGCCGTATCCTGGATGGATTGCTTCAGCATCCGTTACTTCCGCTGCGGAAATAATGGCCGGCATATTGAGATAGCTTTGTGGTGATGGTGCTGGACCGATGCAAACGGCTTCATCGGCAAGCTTTACGTATTTCGCTTCCTTATCGGCTGTGGAATACACCACAACAGTTTTGATTCCCAACTCGCGGCATGCGCGTTGGATGCGAAGAGCGATTTCTCCGCGATTGGCAATCAGAATCTTATCGAACATGTCGGCTCTGAGTTAAGTAAGGGGTTTGGAAAAAGTCAGGGCGCTTAAGTGCTTAAGCGATGACAAATAGGGGCTGATCAAACTCAACACCTTGGCCGTTTTCACACAGAATTTCTTTGATAACGCCAGCCTTCTCAGATTCAATTTCATTAAGCAGTTTCATTGCTTCAATGATGCAAAGTGTTTGACCTACTTTGACGGTGTCACCCACATTTACAAAGTTTGGAGACTCTGGATTTGGTGCGCGATAGAAGGTGCCTACCATCGGAGAGCGGGCAACAAAGCCTTCTTCAACAGCGGGTGCTTCTGTAGCTGGCGCTTGTGGTGCAGCGGCTGTAGCAACGGGAGCTGCGGCAATAGCTTGTACCGGAGCGGGGTTGGCATAGACAACTTGACCCGCAGCAACTGGAGAGCCGGAATTTACGATGCGAACACGATCTTCACCTTCGTTTACTTCTAATTCAGAAATCCCTGATTCAGAAACTAGGTCGATCAAGGTTTTGAGTTTTCTAAGATCCATATGAGTGTGTCCTCTCTTGAAATTCTGTAATTAAGCTTATTTTTGTAAACGGGCAATTGCAGTCTGTAATGCAAGTTCATAACCAATCGCGCCAAGTCCGCAAATCACTCCCGTCGCAATGTCGGATAAATAGGAATGTTTCCGAAACTCTTCACGTTGGTGAATATTGGATAAATGGACTTCGGTAAATGGAATAGCAACGCCTGCTAATACATCGCGCAAAGCCACGCTGGTGTGGGTAAAGGCGCCTGGATTAATGATGATGAAATCAACCCCATCTTGCTTCGCTTTTTGGATGCGATCGATGAGTTCGCCTTCATGATTGCTTTGATATGTGCTTAATTCGACAGACTGGGCTTTTGCAAGCTCTCCCAGTCTTTGGTGGATATCTTCAAGGGTGGTTTTGCCGTAAACCTCTGGTTCACGAGTGCCCAATAGATTGAGATTTGGGCCTTGAATTACAAGAATTGAAGCTTTTTTAGACATAGATCCCTGTTTTTAGAGGCATTTAAGTGTCAATTATTTAATTTGGCTAAATTTAGGTATTGAGCCACCCACACTGCAATTGCTTCTTTTTTGCTTCAGCTGCCATGGGTGAAAGTATACCCTCAGAAATATCTGAAAAGTCTAAAACTGGGTAGTGAAAATGAAATTTTCACTACTTTTAAGAGCAAATAATGAAAATTAGCCTAAAAATTGCTTATTAATTCAGCAATTGATAATCGGTAGAATCAAAAGAAAATGGGTTAAATGATCTCATAATGCGCCATTAATAGCTTTTTTGAGCTCATCTTCACTTATTTTTCCTAATTTTGTAAAAGTCGACTTTCCGCTTGGGCTAATGATGACGGTATAAGGTAGGGCCCCTTGGGAGTTGCCCATTTGCTTTGCTAAATTGCTACCCTCTAATCCGCCAATGACGATCGGGTAAGAAACAGGGGTTTTTTGTAGAAATTCGCGTACGTTAGATGGTGAATCGATGCCGATACCGACAAATAGAACATTTTTTGAAGCATATTCTTTCGAAACTTGATCCAAAGTTGGCATTTCTTCTACGCAAGGAGGGCACCAAGAGGCCCAAAAGTTAATCACTAAGACCTTTCCTTGCCAATTTTCACTATTGACTGGTTTTCCATCTGGACTTTGCCAAGGATTAGCAAAAAATGCCTTAATCGATGGCTCACTGGCTAGACCAGATTGAGAAATCCATTGCGAGGTAAAGATGCCAGTTAGAAGTGCCATTACGCTGACGCCAGCAATCACAATCCATTGTCTTCGGTTCATCTCAAGTCCTTCGCTAAAATTCATTAATGCATATACATATTTTGGGCATTTGCGGTACTTTCATGGGCGGCATTGCCGCAATTGCCAGACAAGCTGGACATCGCGTAACAGGTTGCGACGCCAACGTGTACCCCCCAATGAGTTCGCAACTTGAATCTCAAGGTATTGAACTGATTGAGGGTTTCTCACCAGAACAATTATTGCAGTTTGAGACGATGCCGGATTTATTTGTGATCGGTAATGTCGTTTCCCGTGGCAACCCGCTCATGGAAGCGATTTTGAATCAAGGGCTTCCTTATATCTCTGGCCCTCAATGGTTGGGCGAGCAAGTTCTGTATGGCAGACATGTTTTAGCCGTAGCAGGCACGCATGGCAAAACAACTACTTCTGCAATGCTGACATGGATATTGGAATTCAATGGATATAAGCCAGGCTATTTGATTGGTGGCGTGCCTTTGAATTTCACAGTCTCTGCTCGTTTAGGCGAGGGTAAGTATTTTGTCATCGAGGCAGATGAGTACGATACGGCGTTTTTTGATAAGCGTAGTAAGTTTGTGCATTACAGACCACGTACCGCCTTATTAAACAATTTGGAATTCGATCACGCTGATATTTTTGCGGATCTTGCTGCAATTGAAACCCAATTTCATCATTTAGTGCGTACCGTTCCGGGCGATGGATTGTTGGTGGTCAATGGCGAAGAGCCCGCATTGGAGAGGGTTGTAACCAGGGGTGCATGGGCGCCAGTAGAGCGTTTCGGCCAAGATGCCGCTAATGAATGGTCTTTGGTTTCGCAAGAAGCAGATGGTTTTGTTGTTCGTAAAGCAGGCAAGAATGTTGCAACTGTGACGTGGGCGCCAGACTCTGGCGTGATGGGGAGACATAATCAATTAAACGCATTAGCTGCAATTGCTGCTGCGAATCATATTGGCATTTCACCGGAAGATTCTGCACGCGCATTGGCGGAATTTAAAAACGTCAAGCGTCGTCTCGAAACCATCGGTGTTGCTAACGATATTACGGTCTATGACGATTTTGCGCATCATCCCACCGCCATTACAACGACAGTTGATGGTTTACGTCGACGCGTAGGCAAGTCTCGTATCTTGGCTGTTCTCGAGCCTCGCTCTAACACCATGAAGCTTGGCACTATGAAGGCTCAATTGCCCGATAGCCTACAACAGGCTGACAAAGTATTTGCATATGGCGCCAGTAGCGGCAAAGAGTCTTTGGGTTGGGACTTGGCGGAGGTTTTAGCACCGCTTAATGCTAAAGGTGAAGTAAAAGCCCAGGCTTTTGATGATCTAGACGCTCTCGTGCTTGCAGTTGCAAACGAGGCTAAGCCAGGGGATCACATTTTGGTCATGAGCAACGGCGGCTTTGGCGGCGTACACCAAAAATTATTAAAGAAGATCGCAAGTTAAATTTGCTTGCAGCAACTTCACTTATAAAACACATACTGAAAGTAAATTTGTGGGCGATCGATTAAAAGGTAAGGTGGCAATTGTTACTGGAGCAGCTAAAGGGATTGGTTTTGCAACTGCCCAGCGTTTTGCGCAAGAGGGCGCCATTGTGATCGTTGCCGATGTCAATCCAGAAGCAGTCAAAAATGCTGCTGCGCAAATTCCCAATAGCGAAGCACATGTCATGAATGTGACTGATCGCGCCAGTATTCAGGGGGTTGTAGATCAAGTGATACAGAAACATGGTCGTATCGATATCTTGATTAATAACGCAGGTATTACTCAAGATGCGCGTCTAATCAAAATGACTGAGGCTCAATTTGATGCAGTGATTGATGTGAACCTCAAAGGGGTCTTCAATTGCACCCAATTGATTGCTCCACATATGCTGGAGGCCGGCTCAGGCGCGATTGTGAATGCCTCGAGTGTTGTTGGTTTGTATGGCAACTTTGGTCAAACCAATTACTCCGCTACAAAATTTGGCGTGATTGGATTCACTAAGACCTGGGCGCGCGAGCTTGGCCCTAAAGGTATTCGTGTAAATGCGGTATGTCCAGGATTCATCGCTACCGAAATGGTGAAAGCAATGCCAGAAAATATTCTGAAAGATATTGAGAAGCGCAGTTGGCTTGGGCGTCTGGGTACCCCTGAAGAAATGGCTAATGTGTATTTGTTCTTGGCTAGCGATGAGGCTAGCTATGTCAATGGCGTGGCATTAGAAGCTAGCGGCGGAATTTCACTTTAAGCATGAATCTCTTATATGAAGAGGGTGGCGATATCAAAATCGCCACAGTGCAGTCTGCAACCGGAATGGGTGATGCAGAGTCTTGGCAGGCAACCAGCTTGTCTGGTAAAAAAATCAAGCTCAAGGCTAAAGAGGTTTGGTTGCGCTTTGAAAAGCCTGATGCTCAGGCTGTGATGGACGAAGCACTAACGCTATCTAAAGAAATTGATTTGCAATTGCTATGGGACTGCGCGCCAGATGAAGAGTTTGGATTGGTGGATGTTGCTCATGAGTACTTTGGGGATCAAGCCTCCATTCCGCAACAAGTTTCGTTGGCAATTGCCTTGCAAGGTGCGCCAGTCTTTTTTCGGCGCAAAGGGCGAGGCCGTTTTCAGAGGGCGCCTTTAGAGCAGTTGCAGGCAGGCTTAGCGGCGTTAGGACGCAAACAAAAAGAGTTAGAGCAACAGTCCCTGTGGCAACAAGAATTGGTGGCAGGGTCATTTCCAGAAGCTCTGAAAGCCTCTGCCAAGCAGTTATTATTCTCTCCCGATAAAAACAGTTCTGCATATAAGGCCTTAAATTCTGCATGCACCGAGACTGGTGAGTCGCCTGCTCAGTTGATGATTCGATCTGGGGCGATCGACTCTCCATTGGCGTATCACCAAGGAATGTTTTTAAAGGCTCATTTCCCCCATGGTTCTGCTCATAATCCCAATCTGGAGGTTGATCAAGATACTTATGATGCTGCGATTGCTGAGTTACCTCTTGCAGAAGTCCAGGCGTTCTCAATTGATGATTCTGGCACTACAGAAATCGATGATGCGCTTTCTGTAACTGATTTAGTGGGTGGCGGCCATCGTATTGGTATTCATATCGCAGCACCAGGGTTAGCCTTAACTAGAGATGATGCGTTAGATCAAGTGGCTCGTAGCCGGATGTCTACGGTTTATTTTCCTGGTGACAAAATCACGATGTTGCCGGATGCGGTGATTCAGCAATTCTCCTTAGATGAAGGGGCTGCAAGACCCGCTTTATCAGTCTATGTAGATATTGATGCAGACGGCTTGGTTAACCGAGAGACTGTGCAGATGCGCGCGGAAATGGTTCCGATTGCCGCTAATTTGCGCCTTGAAAATATCGAAGACTTGATAAGCGATGAGACTTTGTCTGATACCGATACTGAATACCCTTTCAAAAAAGAATTAGGTATTTTGTGGCAAGCCGCAAAACATTTGCATGCTGGGCGCCAAGAAAAAAGAGTCGCCAATGGCTTACGTGCAGAACAATTAGGTTTAGTAGATCCAAACGCTTTAGCAAGAGATTTCCATTTTCAGATCAAAAATAATGATGGAGTGGAGCGGGTAGAAATTACCCCACGTCAGCGTGGCTCTATTCTGGATACGATTGTTGCCGAGTGGATGATCTTCTGTAATAGTGCATCAGGCCAACTTCTGGCTGACCATGGATTGCCAGGTTTATTTAGGACGCAAAAGGGCTGGGGTCCAATGCGCACTCGTATGCAAACTACCCCTGGTCCTCATGAAGGCTTGGGCTTGGACTACTACGCCTGGTCTACTTCCCCCTTGCGTCGTTACTCCGACTTGGTCAATCAATGGCAATTACTTGCGCTGGCAAAGCATGGCGTTACTGCCAAGATGGTTGCTCCTTTTCCTCCGCGAGATGCGGTGTTAATGGGAATTGCCGCAGATTTCGAATCTTCTTATCAAGCCTACGGTGAGTACCAAGATCGTTTAGAGAAATACTGGTGCTTACGTTGGATGACGCAAGACGATCAGTTAAAGGCAGTTTATGTACGTCATCTGAAAGAGGGTATGTCGAGGGTTGAGCCAGTACCTTTGCACTTACCTGTTCCAGAGCTGGCAAGTCATCCGCGCATGACTCGGGCCCACGTGATGGTGTCTGATGTAGATCTATTGCAATTAAGTGCTGCGGTCAGAGTATTGAAGATTGAGTCGACACAGTCGGATGATCAAGCCACTGAGGGCCAAGAAGTATTGCCATCCGGAGAGGCGGAAGAAGATGCGAGCCTGGATTAGACCAATGCATTTTCCGCATTTTGAAAAAATAGAAAGACTGATTTCTTATTTTCAAGAAGCCTGGAGAAAGCATCCGTTTCGTTTGGCTCTACTGGTTTCATTAGGCATCCACATCATCTTTCTATCGTTTCGTTGGGGTATGGGCGAGATTCAGAATCGCCGATTGAATACACCGCTCAGCGTAGTTCTTGTGAATGCCAGTAATAAGGCGCCCCCCAAGCAGGCAAATAAATTAGCCCAGGCTGATTTACAAGGCGGCGGAAAGTCAGATACGCAAGATGCCACAGCCTTGCATCGCGCAAGATTGGGGGCTGAGGCTCGCCTTGAAGTTTTGGAAAAACAACAAAAGCAAATGTTGGCTAAGCTCGATGAGCAGCGTGCTCGCTCTGGTGGTAGAAAGAGTGGTGATGATCAAAAGGCAGTTCAACAGCTTAATTCGTTAGAGGCTGAACTGGCTAAACGACTTCAGCAAGATGGTCGTCAACCCCGTCGAAAAGTGTTAACTGGCGCCAATACAAAAGCAGTAACTTTTGCTCATTACTTTGATGCTATGCGCCAGAAAATCGAGGCTTATGGCAGTACGTTTTTCCCAAGAGCCAATGGGCGACCCTTGTATGGGAGCTTGATCATTGTGGTGAGCGTGGATGCTCAAGGCCGTATTACCAATAATGCCCAGGGAAAAGAGGGCCTTTCCATTGGGCGAAGCTCCGGCAACCCAGAGCTAGATCGTCAGGCGCTTGCGATTGTGAGGGCTTCTGCGCCATTTGGGCCCTTCCCAGCAGAAATGCGAAATCAAATCGATGTGCTGGATTGGATTTCGACTTTTGACTTTACGCGAGACGGAAACGATCATTTGGAATTACGAAACTAATTCGCTTATTCTTTAAGCCTTATGACGCTAAACGCCACTCTTGATCTGCATACAGACCCCAGTTTTTTCCAGGGGAAGGATGTTTATGCGGTTGCAGGAAACCCCATATCGCATAGCAAGTCACCCACAATTCATCAAGCGTTTGCAGAGCAGGCTCAGCAGGCTATGCACTATGGCCGAATGCAACCTCAATTAGATGGTTTTACAAAAGCAGCAAAGTCCTTCTTTGCTGCTGGTGGCAAAGGTATGAATGTCACCGTTCCTTTTAAATTGGATGCAAAGACATTTTCAGATCAATTAACAGACCGTGCTCGCTTGGCGGGTGCAGTAAATACGCTGTGGATTCAAGATGGAAAAATTTATGGTGACAATACTGATGGCGCAGGCCTGGTAAGAGATTTATTGGCACAGGGGATTGATATTCATGCGGCACGTATTTTGTTGTTAGGTGCGGGTGGTGCGGCTCGCGGCGTGATTGGACCGTTATTAGAGCTCTCGCCTAAATGTCTAGTGATTGCTAATCGATCTACTGCCAAGGCAGATGAATTGGTGAAGTTGTTTGCTGATTTAGCTGCTCGCAAACAAGTCGCCTTAGAGTCACGCACCTTGGCTGATTTGGAAAATAGCCAGAAAACTTCTCATTCTTTTGATCTGGTGATTAATGCAACGGCTGCGGGATTAACAGACGACTCACCTTTGAGTGAGGCGGCAGTAATGCAGGTTTTTAAACCCGGGTCGTTTGCTTATGACATGGTGTACGGCAAAAACACTGCCTTTATGAATCAGGCTTTGCAGCATGGCGCTCGTATTAGCGATGGTTTGGGAATGCTAGTAGAGCAAGCAGCAGATGCGTTCTTAATATGGCGCGGCGCTGAGCTTGCTACAGAGATCAATCCGCGCGCTGTTTTAGCTAAATTACGTAGCTCATAAGCAAGCAACAAATAACAGCCCAAAAACAAGCAAACACTTATTTTTTCAATGCGTTGGATTTTGTATCCATTCAAATGTCTGCTGGCAGGCTTTGTTGCCATGCAGCTTTATTTCGTAATTCAAGTTAGCTTGTGGGCTAGTCTAGACCCCAGCAGCACAGCCTTTCAGAGGGCTGAACGTTGGCGTTTATGTTCATGGCATTTCACATGTGATATTCAATCTCAATGGGTGCCCTATGACAAGATTTCCAATAATCTCAAGCGGGCGGTCTTGGTGAGTGAGGATGACATCTTCTTTCAGCACAAAGGGGTGCGTGTTGAGGATATGCAAAAGGCTTGGGAGAAAAATCAACAGCAGACCCAGGAAAAATCACGCTCTGGCACAAAGACAAAGCCTATCTTGCGAGGTGGCTCAACGATCACGCAGCAGTTAGCAAAAAACTTATTTTTATCATCTGAGCAAAATTATTTCCGCAAGACCCAAGAGCTGATCATCACTGGCCTCTTGGAGTTGATACTTTCAAAGCAAAGGCTCTTCGAGATTTATTTAAATTCAGTAGAGTGGGGTGAAGGCATTTTTGGCATTGGCGCTGCCGCCAAGCATTACTATGCAAGCACTCCTGCTAGATTAGATGTGGATCAAGCTGCCGCTTTGGCTTCTGCTTTGCCTGCCCCCAAATGTTTTGATAAGCAACAGTATTGCTACAGGGGAAGTATTAACTATTCAGCCCGCCAAGAATTTATTCTAGAAAATATGGGGCGCGTTGCGCTAGCTCCAATCCCTGCACCCAAAAATTCTAAGCGTTAAGCAATATTCACTAAGTAATATTTACAGTACTTAGCTTGCTGCTTTTAATGCATCACGAGTGCTGATCGCAACAGCTCTTGCTGCTTGTGCAAAATCGTTTCCGGAGCTGGCATACAAAATGGCTCTAGAAGAATTGATGATCATGCCAGTTCCAGGTTTGCCTGCAATAGCACCCGCCTTGACAGTTGCCTCAGTATCGCCGCCTTGAGCACCAATGCCTGGAATCAGCAGAGGCATATCACCTACGATGGCGCGTACTTTTGCAATCTCTTCAGGAAAGGTCGCCCCAACAACCAATCCAATTTGTCCGCTGCTATTCCATTTGGTGGCGGCTAGTTTGGCAACATGCAAATACAGGGGTTCGCCACTTGGAGCAACATTTAAAAACTGTAGATCGGATCCACCAGGGTTGGATGTGCGGCACAGCACGATGACGCCCTTGCCAGTATGTTTGAGGTAGGGCTCGATCGTATCGAACCCCATATAAGGATTAACCGTAATGGCATCGGCGCCATAACGTTCAAATGCCTCAAGGGCGTAATGGTCAGCTGTACTGCCAATATCACCACGCTTAGAATCCAAAATCACCGGGATGTGGGGATATTTATCTTTGATGTGACGAATCAGCTTTTCGAGCTGAGCCTCAGCCCTTTGAGACGCAAAGTAAGCGAATTGGGGCTTAAAGGAGCAAACCAGGTCTGCTGTAGCATCCGCAATTTCGCGACAGAACTCAAAAATACCCTCCGGCTTACCTTGCAAGGAGTCTGGAAGACGCTTGGGGTCTGGGTCGAAACCAATGCACAGCATGCTGCCTTGGGAAGCCCATGCGGACTGGAGTTGCTGGGTAAAGGTATTTGAGCGAGAGTTCATTCGAATTTAGCTTATTTTAATGAAACGGTCATGTTCTATAGGATAAACTAGCGCACATTCCTTAGGAGTTCACCATGATCAACTTGTTCGTCCTGCAAAATGGCCGCCTCTCTCAAGAGCAAGTAGAAGATCGCAATGAATTATTGCAGTATGCCAATCCTATCTGGATTGACGTGGTCGACCCTGAAGAGGAAGAACTCATTTGGATTAAAGAGGCTTTTGGCGTACTTTTGCCAGAGCTAGATGATTTAGGAGACCTAGAGGCTTCTGCTCGTTACTTTGAGGCAGATGATGGTCACCTTCATATTCGTACAGATTTCTTATTAGATGAAGAAGAGACTTCTCGCAACGTGCGCGTTGCGTTTGTGTTGACCAAGCAAGTCTTGTTCTCCATTCATGATGAAGATTTGCCCGTGTTCCGCTTGGTACGTTTGCGCGCTCGTTTGCGCCCTGGATCTGTTAGCAATGCTAAAGACGTGTTGTTGGATTTGTATTCAACAGACGCCGAGTATTCTGCAGATGCCTTGGAAGAGGTTTATGAAAACCTTGAACAAGCAGGAAAACGTGTTTTGCAAGATGACATTAATGATGCAGATGCTGAACAGGTTCTCGAGACGATTGCCAAGGAAGAAGATACCAACGGTCGTATCCGTCGCAACGTCATGGATACCCGCAGAGCCTTATCTTTCCTAATGCGCAGTAAGTTGCTCTCTGATGAGCAGCAAGAAGAAGCACGTCAGATTTTGCGTGATATCGATTCACTAGAAAACCATACCGCTTTCCTGTTCGACAAGATTAACTTCTTGATGGATGCGACCGTAGGTTTCATTAACTTGAACCAATCAAAGATCATTAAGATCTTCTCGGTTGTATCCGTTGCTTTAATGCCGCCAACCTTATTGGCGAGCGTTTGGGGTATGAACTACAAATACATGCCAGAACTTGATGCAACTTGGGGTTACCCAATGGCCATTATTGCGATGATCGTTTCTGCGATTATTCCGTTGTGGTACTTCTATCACAAAGGGTGGATGAAGTAACTCCACTAAGCTTTTTGTAGTACTAATTCTCGAGAAGTTTTGCTAATTCACTGAGTGCGAAATCGCACGCTTGTTGCCGTACGTGTTGCCGATCTCCATCAAAGCGCATCGTTTTGGTGATGATTCGGTTATCGCCAGCATCGCTCCGAATGGCCCATCCAAAGCAAACCATGCCGACGGGTTTTTCTGTGGACCCGCCGCTAGGGCCGGCAATGCCGGTAATAGAGAGGGCGGCATTGGCCCCAGAATTCACTTGAGCGCCTTCAGCCATGGCCTTGGCAACCTCTTCGCTTACTGCCCCATAAACCTCAAGCAGCCTAATTGGAACACCTAGGCACTCGATTTTTGCTTCGTTACTGTAGGTAATGTAGCCACGCTCAAACCAATTGCTAGAGCCGGCAATTTCGGTCAAGCTCGCGCAAACCAATCCACCAGTACAAGACTCGGCCGCAGCCATTTTCCAATTCTTTGATTTCAGAATTTCAGCGAGAGTGCTAACAATGTCTGCGGTTTTCATGATGAGATTCAGGTCAAGTACATTGCGATTATCTGAATTAGTGCAATTACCATGAGTGTGGAAAAGGCTGCCGCAAGATCATCAATCATGATGCCAAAACCTCGCCACCATATTTGTGTATTTGTTGATGCTATGTCCAAATTCCCTGTCTTTTTAAAATGCCGATCAATCCAGCCTATTGGACCTGGTTTGACTGCATCAAAAAATCTGAACAATGCAAAAGCCAAAATTTGAATCCAAAGATTACTTGGCATGATGAATGCCAGAATGAGCCAGAACGCAATCATCTCATCCCAAACAATGCCGCCAAAATCGCGCTTACCTAATTCTTCGCTGACGAAGCCGCAGATCCAGCAACCCCAGATGAATCCAACTCCTAGAGCCCATAAGAGTGCGGGGGAACCAGACAAAGAAAAAATATAGTCGGCAATTAAGTAGATGGCCCAAGCCCATAGCGTGCCAGCCGTGCCTGGGGCAACAGTGCTAAGACCGCTACCAAATCCAAACGCGAAGATTCTATTCACACTTCCTAACATCCACTTGAAGTCGGGCTTTAGACTAAACGCTTGTTGAGTGGCCTTATTCATGACGTTGTTCACACTGCAAAGTGATCAAAGGATTTGAGGAGTTGCGCTGCTTCAGTATCAGAAAGAATTTTTCCATCAGTATTCAAAATATGAACTTGTGATGAATGATTTTTTTTGTGAATGATGCGACCAATACAAGTCAGCGGTAAATCGAGTGCGCGACTTATTTCTAAAATGAATTCGTGTTGGCTCTTGGGTGCTGTAAAACAAAGCTCATAGTCATCTCCCCCGCAAGCAGCGAATTGATTTTGGGTTTGAATGCTTTGTTTTTTTAGGGCATCTGACTTTGGTAGACGATCTAGGAATATTTCTGCATCTACTTGTGATTGGCGCAAGATATGTTGCAGGTCTCCAAGTAGCCCATCAGATACATCCAAGGCTGCGTTGGCGATACCTCTTAATCTCAGTCCCAATTCAATTCTGGGGGTGGGCTGATGCATGCGATGTTCAATGGTGCCCAACTCATCTTTGCTTAATGAGATTTCATGACGCAGCGCAGCAAGAACGAGTCTTGCGTCTCCTACTGCTCCAGAGACCCAGACTTCATCATCAATCTTTGCCCCTGATCTCCGAATGGCTTTTCCATTGGGCACGCTACCGATAGCGGTGATAGAAATGGTGAGTGGGCCTGCAGTAGTGTCCCCACCTATGAGTGAGCAATCAAACTGATTAGCAATTGAAAATAAACCTTTAGAAAAAGCCTTTAACCATTGCTCATCCATATTCGGTAAGGCAATCGAGAGGGTAAGCCCAAGGGGTTTAGCGCCCATTGCCGCTAGGTCTGAAAGGTTGACGGCTAGGGCTTTGCGGCCCAGCTGTTCAGCGTCAGCCCCCTTTAAGAAGTGTCGACCTTCAACGAGCATGTCGCTGGTGATGGCAATTTCTTCATCTGATGGTGGTTTGATGAGTGCGCAATCATCCCCGATACCTAAATGAATTGCAGAATTGGGAGGTTGTGCGATGGATGGCGTTTTAAAAAAACGCTCAATCAGGTCAAATTCACCCAAAGGCTTGGAGGAAGAGTGCATGTCCTATTTTATGGCTCTTGGGACTGGAGTGCTCGAGAGGAATAGAATTAATGATCTATTTAGCATTTAAAGATAAAAGTAAAACAAACTAGTGAGTTCGTTGATGAGCAAAGATAACAGTAAAGAACAACAAATTGCAGCTTTGAGACAGGCTGCCCTTCAGTATCACGAGTCTCCAGTTCCTGGAAAGATTGAGATTGCACCTACTAAGCAACTCACAAATCAACGCGATCTGGCCTTGGCTTATACGCCTGGGGTTGCCGCTCCTTGTGAAGAGATCGTCAAGGATCCTGCAAACGCATTTAAGTACACCGCCAAAGGCAATCTTGTTGGCGTGATTACAAACGGTACTGCTGTGCTCGGCTTGGGAAACATTGGACCGCTCGCTAGTAAGCCGGTGATGGAAGGTAAAGCAGTCCTGTTTAAGAAATTTGCAGGCATCGATGTTTTCGATATCGAGGTTAATGAAAACGACCCTGACAAATTGGTGGAAATTATTGCCGCACTCGAGCCAACATTCGGCGGCATCAATTTGGAAGATATCAAAGCACCAGATTGTTTTGTGGTTGAGCGTAAGTTACAAGCGCGCATGAAGATTCCCGTCTTTCATGATGATCAGCATGGAACCGCAATCGTTGTAGCTGCTGCGATCCTCAATGGTTTGAAGGTAGTTGGTAAAGATGTTGGCAATGTGAAGTTAGTTACTTCTGGTGCCGGCGCTGCAGCCTTAGCTTGCTTGGATTTATTGGTTGACTTGGGTATCCCACGTAAAAATATTTGGGTAACCGATTTAGCAGGTGTTGCTTATAAGGGCCGCAAAGAATTAATGGATCCAGAGAAGGAGCCGTTCTGCCAAGAGACCGATTTGCGTACTTTGGATGATGTGATCGCAGGGGCAGATATTTTCTTAGGTCTTTCTGCTGGTGGTGTCTTGAAACAAGAGATGGTGAAGAAGATGGCAGACAAGCCGCTCATCTACGCTCTTGCAAACCCAACCCCAGAAATTCTGCCGGAAGAGGTAAGAGCAGTTCGTCCAGATGCAGTGATGGCGACAGGACGCACCGATTATCCGAATCAGGTGAATAACGTTTTGTGCTTCCCATTTATTTTCCGCGGCGCATTGGACGTGGGTGCAACTACTATTACCCGTGGCATGGAAGTTGCCGCAGTAAAAGCTGTGGCTGAGTTGGCTCAAGCAGAGCAGAGCGAAGTAGTGGCATCTGTATACGGTATTGAGAATTTGTCGTTTGGTCCTGAGTATCTAATCCCAAAACCATTTGATCCACGTTTGATTACAGTCATTGCACCTGCAGTTGCTAAAGCAGCAATGGATGATGGTGTTGCTTCTCGCCCTATTAAAGACTTTGATGCATACCGCAATCAGTTGCAGCAATTTGTGTACCACTCTGGTACTTTAATGAAGCCGCTCTTTAGCATCGCTAAGCGTGTACCGGCGAATCAGAAGCGTATTGTCTTTGCCGAGGGTGAAGATGAGCGCGTATTGCGTGCTGTCCAGATCATCATCGATGAAAACCTGGCTAAACCAATTTTGATTGGTCGCCCAGCGGTCATTGATCATCGTATTGAGAAGTTTGGTCTGCGAATGAAGTCTGGCGAAGATTTTGAAATCGTGAACCCTGAGAAGGATGATCGTTTCCGTGATTTCTGGCAAACCTATCTTGGACTCACAGAGCGCAAGGGTGTAACCCAATCGTTTGCTAAGTTAGAAGTTCGCCGCCGCAATAGCTTGATCGGCAGCCTCTTGATTAAGAAGGGTATGGCTGACGGCATGATTTCCGGCACTGTTGGCAATATCGCTACGCATTTGAAATATGTTCATGAAGTGATTGGGCCTGAGCCTGGTGCTACTGTATATGGTGCAATGTCAGGATTGATACTTCCTGGACGCCAAGTATTTTTGGTTGATACCCATATCAACATTGATCCGACAGCAGAGCAATTGACAGAGTTGACTCTGATGGCGGCTAGCGAAATGCGTAAGTTGGGATTGGTGCCAAAGGTTGCACTCTTGTCCCATTCAAACTTCGGCTCAAGCAATGCTCCTTCCGCAGTGAAGATGCGTGAAGTCTTGGCTTTACTCCAAAAAGCAGACCCAACCCTAGAGGTTGATGGTGAAATGCATGGGGATAGTGCTCTTGATGAAACCATTCGCGCTGGCACAGTCACTTCATCGCCATTGAAAGGCGACGCGAATCTGCTGGTATTGCCAAATATTGATGCGGCGAACATTTCTTACAACTTGTTAAAAACTGCAGCTGGTAATGGCATTGCAATTGGACCGTTGCTATTAGGCGTTGCTAAGCCAATCCACATTCTGACTCCGGCTGCCACCGTTCGTCGTATCGTGAATGTGACAACTTTGGCAGTTGTTGAAGCCGCAAGCAACGCTAGGGGCATCTCGTAAGTCTTTATAATTTATGTAAGTTAGTGATAACTTACATAAATTAATTACATATAAATCAACGACTTATAAATAAGTCATCGTATTTGGGCTTGATTTGATGGCGTGTTAAGGGTAACCTAGCACCCATCATGAATAATCGCTCTGAAAACACCAATACAGCCAGCTTCGAAGAACATAGCCGCGCTGAAAGTTGGGATAGCAACGATCGACTTGAAATGGAATCGTCTGCTGCCAATGTTTATGCACAGGGCGGTTTATCTCGTTTACAAACCTTTGCAGCAAATCAAGTTTCGGGGAAAAAAGTGACAGCTTCTTGGCGTGCCGCTTTGGCCGTTCGTGATGCCGGACCACCGGCTATGTTGCGCAGCGTGCGCACTAACATCGTGCAATCGATTCGCGCATTTCGCACACCTGATTTGCAAGAAGCTGCTACTGAGCTCGGCCAACATTTTATTTACGCAAATTGCGCAAATGCGATGACTAAGGGCGAAGTTCTTGAAGCAATCGCAATTGCTTACACCTTTACAAAACAGCAGGCCAAGAATTTTGATCCCTTGTTAGATGCATTAACTACAACCACTGACAAAGCTGGTCAACAACCTGGATTCGTAGTGGTGCTTGAAGGCTTACCTTGCACGCAGAAATTTGACAAAGAAGCTCGTGAAACTTTGTTAGATGTATTCCGTGATGCTGTTGATTATTGGGCTGAGCGTCGCACGCCTTATCGCGTGTTTTACTCTTTCGCTTAAAAGAGTATTGCCTTCAAACCCTTGAAACGCCTCACTTGAGGCGTTTTTGCATTTCTGGGTTCCACACACTGTGCACGGCGGTTATCGCTACAACGCCCGCTGTTTCCGTGCGTAGCACTCGTTCGCCCAAAGAAACGATTTGATAGCCGGCAGCTTGAGCGCGCGCCTCCTCCTCAGGCGAATGACCTCCCTCTGGGCCGATCATGAGAACGAGATCTTGGGGTTCTGTTTCCATGAGAACTGAGTACAAACTTTGAGTTGCATCGGGACTAAGAAGAAGCTTTAACTTAGGTTTGGATTCCTTCAAATACTCATCAAAAGTTTGAATGGGCTCTAGTGCTGCAAGAACAGTTCTATCGCATTGCTCGCATGCTGCCTGAATAATCCCTTTCCAGTGAGTAAGCCGTTTTTGGGCTCGCTCTTGATCGCTTGATCGGGTTAACTTGAGGATTGATCGCTCGCACTGTATTGGGGCGATGACTTGGGCACCTGTTTCAATAGCCTTTTCCACAATCCAATCCATTTTGTCACCACCCGCAAGACCTTGCGCCAAGGTAATGGCATAAGGTGTCTCTCGGTGGATATCCATGCGAATTTCGCTTAATTGGGCGGAGCCACTCTTTCCACTAAGGGAGAGGAGTTTGGCTTTGGCAACCTGGCCTTTTCCATCAAAAATCGGGAAGGTTTCTCCAGGCTCAATTCGCCTGACACGTAAATGGTGGGCTACCTCAGGGGTAAGGGCAGTTGGCTTTTCGGAATCCCATGGTCCGGGAAGATAAAATTGAGGCATTACTGAAATATAGCCAATTTATTTTCCCAGAGACCATTTTTACAATGTCAAATCTTCAAATTCGCATGGCCAATGCCATTCGCGCCTTATCCATGGATGCAGTTCAGCAGGCAAATTCAGGTCACCCTGGTATGCCAATGGGTATGGCAGATATTGCTGTTGGGCTATGGAATGAGCATTTAAAGCACAACCCAACAGACCCTCATTGGATTGACCGCGATCGCTTTGTATTGTCAAACGGTCATGGCTCGATGTTGTTGTATTCCTTATTGCATCTTTCTGGCTACGACTTACCAATTGAAGAATTAAAAAATTTCCGTCAACTACACAGCAAAACTCCGGGTCACCCTGAGTATGGAATTACTCCTGGAGTGGAAACAACAACCGGACCATTAGGTCAGGGTATTTCTAATGCGGTTGGCATGGCGTTGGCAGAGAAATTGCTTGCTGAAGAATTTAATCGTCCTGGTCACAACATCATTGATCACTACACCTATGTCTTCTTAGGTGATGGTTGTTTGATGGAAGGTATTAGTCATGAGGTTTGCTCATTAGCGGGTACCTTGAAGTTAAACAAGTTGATTGCGCTTTGGGATGACAACGGCATTTCTATTGATGGCAAGGTAGTTTCTTGGTTCAATGAAGACACGCCAAAACGTTTTGAGGCTTACGGTTGGAATGTGATTCGCGATGTCGACGGCCACAATGCAGAAGCTGTTTCCAAGGCGATTACAAAAGCCAAGAAGAGTGAGAAACCAACCTTGATTTGCTGTAAGACCGCGATCGGCCAAGGCTCACCCAATATGGCTGGCACCGATAAGGTCCATGGCTCACCATTAGGTGCTGCTGAAATTGCAGCAACACGTGTTGCCTTGAATTGGCCGTATGCTCCGTTTGAAGTGCCCAAAGATATTTATGCTGCGTCGGATTTCAAAAAACGTGGTCAAGCACTTGAGCATGAATGGAATAAAGAGTTCCAAAAATACAAGAATAAATTTCCTGAACTTGCCGCAGAATTACAGCGTCGCATGCAAGGGGATTTATCTAAAGATTTTGCGCCAACTCTCAATAAGTATTTGAAGGCATGCCAAGCTAAAGCAGAAACCGTTGCAACTCGTAAGGCAAGTCAAAATGCGATTGAAGCATTAGCTCCAGCTTTGCCTGAATTCATGGGCGGCTCTGCAGATTTGACAGGTTCAAATCTAACCAATTGGTCGGCATGCAAAGCTGTGCGTGGTGATCAATGGGGTAACCATATTAATTACGGTGTGCGTGAGTTTGGTATGAGCGCCATCATGAATGGTATTGCACTACATGGCGGGTACATTCCTTTTGGTGGCACCTTCTTAACGTTCTCAGATTACAGTCGCAATGCCATCCGTATGGCTGCACTGATGAAGCTGCGCAGTATTTTTGTCTTTACCCATGACTCTATTGGCTTGGGGGAAGATGGGCCGACCCATCAGTCTGTAGAGCATGTAGCCAGCCTTCGCTTGATTCCTAATTTGATGGTTTGGCGTCCTTGCGATACCACTGAGAGTGCCGTAGCTTGGGGTGCTGCCATCGAACGCAAGAACGGCCCAAGCGCGCTGATCTTTAGTCGTCAAAATTGCCCGTTTGTTTCACGCTCTGCAGCGCAAATCAAAGATATTGCGCATGGCGGTTACGTATTGCGTGATCCTCAGTCTGGAAAAATTGATGCAGTAATTATGGCTACCGGTTCTGAAATTGCTTTGGCACTACAGACTGCGGAACATTTAGAAAAAGAAAGTAATGGAAAGATTGGCATTCGTGTTGTTTCAATGCCTTCAACCACTGTTTTTGATCAACAGAGTGCAACATACAAAGCATCAGTCTTGCCGTCCAATATTCCACGCATTGCCATTGAGGCGGGCGTGAGTGATTTTTGGTGGAAGTATGGCTGTGCAGCAGTTCATGGGGTGGACACCTTTGGTGAGTCTGCACCTGCAGGTCAGTTGTATGAATATTTTGGTTTAACAGTAGATCAAATTGCGAAGACTGTGAAACAGTGCATCTCGAAAAAGTAATTTGAAATACGAAACCAAAGTACAAAATGCACAGTGCAAATGAATTCAATATTAGCTAGGGGAAATCGATGACAATTCGTGTCGCAATTAATGGTTATGGACGTATCGGTCGCATGGTATTGCGTGCTTTATATGAGGATCAAGTCAATGGCAAACCACGTCGTGACATCAAAGTTGTTGCAATTAATGCGATGGGCGATATCGCCATCAATGCTCACCTGACCCAATATGATTCAGCGCACGGCCGCTTCCCAGCTGAGGTTTCAGTGGATGGCGATTGCATGGTAGTAAATGGCGATCGCATCAAAATGTTTTGCACTCGCAATCCTGCGGAAACCCCATGGGGCGAGTTGGGCGTCGATTTAGTTTTGGAGTGCACTGGCAAGTTCACTTCAAAAGAAAAAGCCATGATTCATATTCAGCAAGGCGCCAAGAAAGTACTCATTTCTGCTCCTGGTGAAAAAGATGTGGATGCGACCATAGTTTATGGCGTCAATCAAAATGTATTAAAGCCAAGTGATGTTGTTGTGTCGAACGCAAGCTGCACTACAAACTGTTTGGCTCCATTGGTAAAGCCATTGCTAGAAAATATTGGCATTGAATCTGGTTTGATGACAACCATTCATGCCTTTACAAACGATCAAGTATTAACGGATGTGTATCACAAGGATATGCGTCGTGCGCGCTCTGCAGTAAGCAGCATGATTCCAACTAAAACAGGCGCCGCTAAAGCCGTTGGTTTGGTATTGCCAGCATTAGCAGGACGTTTTGATGGATTCGCCATGCGTGTTCCAGTGATTAACGTTTCGGTGGTGGATCTTACCTTTGCCGCAAGCCGCGCAACCAGCGTAGATGAAGTGAATACGATTTTGAAGGCGGCTAGCGAGGGTGAGCACAAAGGAATTTTGGGCTTCAATACTTTGCCTTTGGTCTCAATCGACTTTAACCACGATCCACGTCCAAGTATTTATGATGCTTCCCAAACTCGTGTTTCTGCTGACGGCAAATTGGTTAAGGTATTGGCTTGGTATGACAACGAATGGGGTTACTCAGTCCAAATGCTCAATGCAGCAGAGGCATTAATGGCTGTAAAGTAATTAAAAGCATTTAATTAACGCTTACTGTATTTAAAAGTCGTTAAAAAGCAAAAAAGACCTCAATTTGAGGTCTTTTTTGTTGTCTGAGAGGCTAAAAATAAGCCAAAAGCCTGTAAAAAGACCTATTTTTGCTTATTTCGGCAGTTTTTCTTTTGGCAATGGCCATACATGGCTAAAGCATGCTCTTGGAGCTTAAATCCAAGGTTTTTGGCAATATCTCGCTGCCTTTTCTCAATAGCCTCATCCACAAACTCCTCAACATGCCCGCAATCTAGGCAGATTAAATGGTCATGGTGCTGACCCTCATTGAGTTCATAGATCGCCCTGCTATCACCTTTACTGGACTCAAAATGGCTGCGTAGCAATAAGCCAGCCTGTTCAAACTGCGTTAATACCCTGTAAACCGTGGCTAGACCAATTTCTTGGTCTTCTTTGGCTAAGGCCATAAATACATCTTCGGCGCTGAAGTGTGTGCCGCTATTCTGATGAAAAAAGTCCAGAATTTTCATGCGCGGTCCTGTGGCCTTGAGGCCAATATCGCGTAGATTTTCAGGAGTAGGGTTTTGGTTCGTATTCATGGCTTTGGAGGCTAAAATCAATGTCTTAATGATACGACCAGCTATGCAAAATTGCCTTGAACTTTTTAGTCGCTTTTTGAGTGCACTCCTAGTAGGGGTTTTTACTCCTTCGAGGGGAGGCGTTGTGGCGATTGCCGCATTTATAACCCTTGGGGTTAGTGGCTGCTCAACAGCGGTGGATGAGACCCAACGTGCTTGGATGAATAAAGTATTTCGTCCATATGTTCCGGATGTGGTTCAGGGTAACTTTATTTCTAGCGAGCAATATGCCAAATTGAAGCTTGGCATGTCACGCGAGCAAGTACGTCAAATACTGGGTACACCTTTATTAGCAAGCTACTTCCATGCAAATCGTTGGGATTACGTATTTGAATTTAAGCGTGCCGGTCAGCGTGTGGGTGCTGAGCGTCATGTCACCGTGTATTTCGATGGCGACAAATTAGTGAAATTTGAAGGCGATGCATTGCCAACAGAAGTTGAGTTAGTGGCGGAGATCGATAACTACTCTAAAACAAAGCGTTCATTTTGGGATGTTATGACTGGATCAAACAAGCCTCCAGTGACCCCACCTTTGCAGCAACCGGAAGTGATGGTTACCAGCAAGACGGATAACTTGCCAGCAGGAGCAGCTATTCCTGCGGTGCCTGCAGAAAGTAAAAGTTCTTTCTGGGACTTCTTTGGTTCTTCAAGCAAATCTGATGCTCAACCTGAAACGCTTGGCCCAGGGGCTTTAAATACTCCACCTGCGAATGAAGCAAAGCAATAAAAGATTTATAGAATTTTTGTATCAACACCATGGGAATTTCAAAAACAGGCATTCAATAGCCAATTGAAATTCCTTTAATTAGAAGCGAAGAAACACATGATGAAAATTGCAATAGCCGGAGCTACTGGTCGCATGGGAAGGATGTTGATTGAGGCCGTACTCAATGCGCCAGACGCGCAACTCGTTGGTGCGCTTGAGCACTCTTCCTGCCCTCAGTTGGGTGAAGATGCTGGATCTTTCCTAGGTAAAAAAACTGGTGTTGTTATCTCGTCTGATGTTGCTGCTGTTCTAGCTAACGCAGAGTTTTTGATTGACTTCACAAGACCTGAAGGCACGATGGCACATTTGGCTGTAGCCGAAAAAACAGGCACCAAGATGATTATTGGTACAACAGGTCTTAGTGCAGATCAAATCGCTAATCTAAAAAAAGCATCTTCTAAATTGGCAATCGTATTTGCTCCCAATATGAGTGTTGGTGTGAATGCCACCTTTAAGCTTTTAGAAATCGCTGCCAAGATGTTGAATCAAGGATATGACATCGAGGTTATCGAAGCCCATCACCGCCATAAAGTAGATGCGCCATCAGGTACAGCGCTAAAAATGGGCGAAGTGATTGCACAAGCTCTTGGTGAGCAATTGGATGATGTTGCTGTGTATGCGCGTGAGGGCCATACCGGGGAGCGTAAAGAAGGTTCCATTGGTTTTGCCACTATTCGTGGTGGAGATATTGTGGGTGACCACACGGTGTTATTTGCTGGTGATGGCGAGCGTATCGAGATTAGCCATAAATCATCAAGTCGTCAGTCATATGCGCAGGGTTCATTGCGCGCCGCGCGTTTCTTGCAAGGTCAAAATTCAGGTCTATATGACATGCAAGATGTTTTGGGATTGCGCAACTGAATCAAAAATACAGTCAATAAATAAAGTAAAAGAAGAAAAGAGTTGTATTGAATGAGCAAGGATTACGATTACCGGGTGATTGAAGCAGCAGCACAGGCAGACTGGGATGCTGCCCAAGCTTATAAAATTGCAGAAAATGCTGTCGGTGCAGACGGCAAGAAAAAACCGAAGTATTACGCGTGCTCAATGTTGCCCTACCCGTCAGGTAAATTGCATATGGGTCACGTCCGCAATTACACAATCAATGACGTGATGGCTCGTCAATTGCGCATGCAGGGCTATAACGTCTTGATGCCAATGGGTTGGGATGCCTTTGGTATGCCCGCAGAAAATGCGGCTATTCAGAACAAGGTTCCGCCTGCAAAGTGGACTTACGACAACATCGCTTATATGAAAAAGCAGATGGCGGCGATGGGTCTAGCAATTGATTGGTCAAGAGAAGTCGCTACTTGCAGTCCAGATTACTATCGCTGGAATCAATGGCTCTTCTTGAAAATGTTGGAAAAGGGTATTGCTTATCGCAAGACCCAGGTCGTGAATTGGGATCCCATCGATCAAACTGTTTTAGCAAACGAACAGGTTATTGATGGTCGCGGTTGGCGTTCAGGGGCTTTGGTTGAAAAGCGTGAGATTCCAGGTTATTACCTCAACATTACTGCTTATGCAGAGCAGTTGCTTTCTGGTTTAGAAGGTTTGGGTTGGCCTGAGCGTGTCAAAACCATGCAGCAAAACTGGATTGGTAAGAGCCGTGGCGTACGTTTTGCTTTTAAGCATGAGATTGCGGATGCAAATGGCAAATTCATTCAAGATGGTTTGCTGTATGTGTTCACGACACGTGCCGACACCATTATGGGCGTTACTTTCTGTGCAGTTGCTGCAGAACATCCATTGGCTGCTAAGGCGGCTGAAAATAATCCTGCCTTAGCAGCATTTATTGAGAAATGTAAAACGGGCAGTGTGATTGAAGCAGATCTTGCCACTCAAGAAAAAGAAGGTATGTTCACAGGCCTGTATGTGACACATCCATTAACGAATGAGCCAGTGCCGGTTTGGGTTGGTAACTATGTTTTGATGTCATATGGCGATGGTGCGGTGATGGGTGTGCCCGCGCATGATGAACGCGACTTTGCCTTTGCGCTTAAATACGACTTGCCCATTAAGCAAGTAATCGCATTAAAAGGCGAATCACCGATGTTTAATGCCACTCGCTGGGAAGATTGGTATGCTCAAAAAGAAGGTGTAGTTTGCTTCAATAGCGGCAAATATGATGGCCTTTCTCATGATGAGGCAGTAAATGCAGTCGCCAAAGATTTGAGTGAAATGGGCATTGGTGAAATCAAGACCACCTATCGTTTGCGTGACTGGGGCATCTCACGTCAGCGCTATTGGGGTACACCGATTCCGATCATTCATTGTGGCGACGAGCAAAATTCTGGTTGTGGTGCTGTTCCCGTTCCAGAGGCTGACTTGCCCGTAGTGTTGCCAGAAGATTGTGTGCCGGATGGCAGTGGTAATCCGCTGAATAAACGCGCGGATTTCTTGAATGTAAAGTGCCCGAAGTGTGGCAAGCCTGCCCGTCGAGAAACCGACACGATGGATACCTTCGTGGATTCTTCATGGTATTTCATGCGCTATACCAGTCAAGATGCCAAGAGTATGGTTGATGAGCGCAATGAGTATTGGATGCCAATGGACCAGTACATTGGTGGCATTGAGCATGCGATTTTGCATTTGCTCTATGCGCGCTTTTGGACTAAGGTCATGCGCGATCTCAATTTAATTACCTTTGACGAGCCCTTCCAGAATTTGTTGACCCAAGGAATGGTTCTGAACGA
This sequence comes from Polynucleobacter sp. MWH-UH25E, assembly GCF_018687095.1. Lineage (NCBI taxonomy): Bacteria > Pseudomonadati > Pseudomonadota > Betaproteobacteria > Burkholderiales > Burkholderiaceae > Polynucleobacter > Polynucleobacter sp. MWH-UH25E. The sequence goes on from NZ_CP061286.1 coordinate 243,490, forward strand.
AACCTATTACACCGAAGAAGCTTCCGGTAAAAAAACTTGGCTCAACCCTTTGGATGTTGAATTAGATTTAGATGAAAAAGGGCGTCCACAGGGAGCTAAGATCAAAGGTGAGGCTTCATCACCAGTCATGATCGGTGGCGTTGAGAAGATGTCCAAGAGCAAGAACAATGGCGTTGATCCTCAAGCTCTGATTGATCAATATGGCGCTGATACTGCTCGTTTATTCGTGATGTTCGCAGCCCCACCCGAGCAGCAGCTTGAGTGGTCAGGAGCTGGTGTAGATGGCGCCTCCCGTTTCTTGCGGCGTGTTTGGACTTACTCAAGCAGTCAAGCTAGTTTTGTTCGTGAAGCACAGGATGCAGTACCAGGCAACTTAAACGACGCAGAAAAAGAATTGCGTAGAGAAGTGTATTCGGTGCTGAAGCAGGCAAATTTTGATTATCAGCGTCGTCAGTACAACACTGTGGTATCTGCTGCAATGAAGATGCTCAATGTTCTGGAGCCAATTAAGTTAGGTCAGGATTGCGCAATTGGTGCGCCAGTACTGCGCGAGTGTCTCAGTATTCTGTTGCGTGTACTTTATCCAGTAGTGCCGCATCTGACTCATGTTCTTTGGAAAGATCTGGGTTATGCCAATACGTTTGGATCATTATTGGATGCCCCATGGCCATCAGTCGATGAGTCTGCACTTGTGCAAACAGAAATTACTTTGATGTTGCAAATTAATGGCAAGCTGCGTGGTGATATTAAGGTTCCAGCTGAGGCTAGCAAAGAGCAAATTGAATCTATCGCCTTAGATAGTGAGCCTGCACAAAAAGCGCTTAATGGTGGAACCCCAAAGAAAGTGATTGTGGTTCCGGGCCGTTTGGTCAATATCGTTGTATAGGTCTATAGAAAGCATAACTATGGTCGCCAGCCCACTTCGTCGCGTATTGCTTGGTCTGATTGCTAGCGCTCCAGTCAGTGGCTTAGTAGCCTGTGGTTATCGCTTGCGTGGCATGGTGGATTTGCCATTTAAGGCAATTGCGATCACTGGAAATCCTTCGCCACCATTACGTGCTGATATTCAGACATCTATTTTGCAAGGAACGGATGCTAAGGTTGCTATTAGTTCAAAGGACGCAGACCTTATTCTTGAGATCACGAATGATATTAATGGCCGTGAAATTTTGGCTTATAACTCGGCAGGTCAGGTTTCTGCTTACCGTTTGAACATCCGCGTTGGGTTCCGGGCTTATGACAATTCTGGTGCTGAAATAATTCCAGATAGCGAGATTTATATGACTCGCGATATGGACTTCTCGAATACCACTGTGTTGGCGACAGATGCTCAGCAACAACAATTTTTGTCCTTGATGCGCAAAGATCTAGCCGTGCAAATTCTGCGACGTGTCTCTGCCGCTGCAAGAGCACCAAGAACTAAATCTTTCTAATAAGAAAATTCAGAGAATCTAGACTCGCATGGTTAAAGTTGACGCCTTGCAAGCCCATCTCAAATCTTTGAGTTCTGAAGGGGCTATGCTACCCCTCTATGTTTTTAGTGGCGATGAGCCGCTATTAATGATGGAGGCCATGGATCAATTACGCATTGCCGCCAAGAAATTAGGCTTTACTGAGCGAGAGGTCTTACTGCAAGAGCGCGGCTTCGATTGGAGTACCTTACTGAGTGCTGGCCAAACAATGTCTTTGTTTGGTGATAAAAGATGGGTAGAGTTGCGTATCCCGACTGGTAAGCCTGGGCGTGATGGAGCGGATGCCTTAAAGCAATTTGCTGCGCAAATAGCCTCTCAGCCCAATGGTTCAGAGGGTCCTGATACGGTGGTATGTATTGTTCTACCTAGGTTAGATGGCAAAACCAAAACCTCAGCTTGGTTTAGCGCCTTGGATGAAGTGGGTATGGCAATTCAAATTGATTCAATCGATCGCGCCAACTTACCAAGATGGATTGGTGCGCGTCTGAAAAAACAAAATCAAGAAGTAGAGAGTGGCCCAGAGGGTCAACGCGCCCTGGAATTTATTGCGGATCAGGTTGAGGGTAACTTAATCGCAGCTCATCAAGAGATATTAAAGTTGGGATTGCTTTACCCAGCTGGAGTACTTACAGAGGAGCAAATTCGTTCTTCTATTCTCAAGGTAGCGCGCTATAACGTATTTGAGTTGACTGAGGCGATGTTAGCTGGAGATTTACCTAGGCTGAATCGTATGTTGGATGGCTTAAAGGGCGAAGGCGAGCCCTTAGTATTAATTCTGTGGAGCGTGACCGAAGAGTTAAGACTGCTATCTACGCTAAAGGCGGCTAGTGATGCTGGAGAGTCGGTACAGCAACTCATGCGTGCCAATCGCATTTGGGGTAACAAGGAGCGCCTGTATCCCAATGCTTTGAGAAGAATTCAGCCGCTGAAGTTGCGTAGGGCTATGCAAGTGGCAGCAGGCCTGGATCGTCAAGTTAAGGGTTTATCTGCGGCAGAGTTGCCTGCAGACCCTTGGGATGGGCTACGTTTGGTAGGAAATCTACTGCGATAAGAATTAGTAGAAAATAGCGATGATGAGCACAGAAATTCAGAAAATAATGCAGGATATTGGGCAACGAGCACGCAGTGCTTCGCGTGCTATGGCTCGCGCATCTAGCGAGCAAAAGAACCAAGCTTTATTGCACATTGCTAAGTTAGTTCGCCAAAAAGCAGATGAGATTCAAAAAGTAAATGCTGTAGATGTTGAGCGTGCCAAAGCGAATGGTCAGGATGCTGCATTTGTGGATCGTCTTACTATGACGCCAAAGACGATTGAAACGATGGCTTTGGGTCTTGAACAGATTGTTTCTCTGGAAGATCCGATTGGAAAAATCTCAGCCCTGAAAAAACAGGCTTCTGGAATCGAACTTGGTCAGATGAGAGTGCCTTTGGGTGTAATCGGGATTATTTATGAATCACGCCCAAACGTCACGATAGATGCTGCCGCATTGTGTCTCAAATCAGGTAATGCGGTGATATTGCGTGGTGGTTCGGAGGCGATTGATTCCAACACATTGTTGGCACAAATCATTCAAGAAGGGCTTGCTGCGGCAAATCTTCCTAAAGATGCGGTGCAGGTAGTGACCACCACCGATCGCAGTGCGGTAGGTGAAATGATCACCATGACGCAATACATTGATGTGATTGTTCCTCGCGGAGGAAAAAGTCTGATTGCACGTCTCATGGCGGAAGCCCGTGTGCCGATGATTAAGCACTTAGATGGTATTTGCCATACTTACATTGACGCAGATGCTGATCTGGCGATGGCGGTTAAAGTTTGCGATAACGCAAAGACACAGCGTTATGCGCCCTGTAATGCCATGGAAACACTATTGGTCAATAAAGATATTGCGGCAAAGGTTTTGCCAGAGTTATGTAAGATCTATCAGGATAAGGGTGTTGAATTACGTGTTGATGCCGCCACCCGCACTACTTTGGAAGCGAGTGGTTTCAAAAATTTAGTCGATGCTACCGAAGAAGACTGGCAAACAGAATACCTTGCCCCAATTTTGTCAATCAAGACAGTCGCTGATATCGATGAAGCCATGAATCATATTGAGCGTTATGGCAGCAAGCATACGGATGCGATTATTACGAATAACAAATCGAATGCAGATCGATTTTTGCGCGAGGTGGATAGCGCTAGCGTGATGGTCAATGCGAGTACGCGCTTTGCTGATGGTTTTGAATATGGCCTAGGCGCTGAAATTGGTATCTCTAATGACAAGTTACATGCCCGCGGACCGGTTGGCTTGGATGGACTTACTTCGCTGAAGTATGTTGTCTTAGGCCATGGTGAAATCCGGACTTAACTGACAGATTAAAAGATCGAATCCATCATGACAAACGCATACCTTTGGGTAAAAACGCTTCATATTGTGTTCATTACCTCTTGGTTTGCTGGATTGTTTTATCTCCCCAGAATTTACGTAAACCTGGCGGATGAGAAAAATCCCGATGCCTATGCCCGTCTTTTAGGAATGGCGGACAGACTTTATCGCTTTATGACTATCCTAGCTGTGCCAGCTATTTTGCTTGGACTAACCCTTTGGCTTGGGTTTGGTATTGGTGCTGGTGATGTATGGATGCATGCCAAACTATTCTTTGTCTTTTTGGTGATGGGTTATCACCATGCTTGTTTTAGTTTGCTCAAGAAGTTTCGGGCTGATCTCAACACCAGATCTGGCGTTTGGTATCGCTGGTTCAACGAAGTTCCTGTGATTTTGTTATTGGTGATTGTGGCCTTGGTGATTTTCAAGCCCTAAGCAGTCAACCAAGTATTTCTGTTAAGCAATTAAAGCCCTGAATTTTTTATTCCCATTTTTCATTTAAGACTGTTAGCCCTATGCGATTTTTTGTTGTTTGCCCAGGCGGTTTAGAAGTTCCGCTAGCGCAGGAGCTAGCGGAAATTGCTCAGCGTCCAGATGCTCAAGCCTTGGGAGCATGGGTTATCGACCCAACTCCAACCAGTCCTACTGGTGGTATTGGGCTTGCTGGACCGCTCTCAGCGGCAATGGCCCTGAATCTGCACTCCAGAATTGCTAGTCGTGTCTTGTTGCAAATGGCCCAGGCGCCTTATCGACAAGAAGATGATCTTTATAAATTAGCCTCCGGTCTAGCTTGGGAAGATTGGTTTAGCTCAAAGCAGACATTAAGAGTGGATGTAACAGCCCATCGCTCACCTTTGAAGAGTTTAAATTTCGCAACCCTGAAGATTAAGGATGCGATTGTGGATCGCTTGCGAGACGTCACTGGTGATCGCCCCAATATCGATACGACCTTTCCGGACGTTCGTGTACAAGCGCATTTAACCGCAACCCATGTCACGATTTATTTAGATACTTCTGGTGAGGCTCTTTTCAAGCGCGGTTGGCGTGATGAAAAAGGGGATGCTCCCTTAAAAGAAAATTTAGCGGCAGGCATTTTGACAATCACAGGCTGGAGGCCTGGGCAGACTCTGTTCGATCCCATGTGTGGCAGTGGAACCTTTTTAATTGAAGCAGCGCATAAGGCGCTGGCTATTCCTCCTGGAGGCATTCGGGCTGGGATGTATGGTGATGGCGCTAAGCCCAGCAAATTGGCTTATCGCCCACTAGTGACCTCTGCTGATGGGTTTGGTTTCCAGAGACTGAAGCCATTTAACGAAGCTGCCGAACAAAAGCGCTGGGCAAGTTTAAAAGAGTCATCCTTAAATGAGATTCTGGGAAAACGTAAACAATATCCAGATGCTCAGTCCCTGGGAATTAGCGGTAGCGATATTAACGAGAAGTTGGTTTCGATGTTCAAAGGCAATTGGCAAAGAGCGCAATTACCGGATCAGCCACCAGTTAGACAGGTCGACGCAATGGCAAGTAAGCCGCCGAGTAATACGCAAGATGGAATCATGTTGTTGAATCCTCCTTATGGAGAGCGTTTGGTAATTAAGGGGGGTCGTGGCCAAGGTACTAATTTGCGCGATGTAAGTGATGACACTAGTGAACCAGAAAACCGTTTCGAGCTGAACCTGGAAACAGGTCGACAAAGCGCCAAACGATCCAGTCGGGAATCTCTTAAAAAACTCCAAGCTCAGGAAGAGCAAGACCCTAAATTTGTGGAGTTCTTGCGTCAATTTGGACAACACCTTAAAAATGCTTTTGGTGGCTGGAATGTCTTTGTATTGACTGCCGATATGGCTTTGCCGGGCCAACTACGGATTAAAGAGTCAAAACGCACCCCTTTATTTAACGGCCCTCTGGAGTGCCGACTATTTAAATTTGAGATGCATCAAAAACGTGCTGTAAGTTCGCATTCCGAGGCTGAATGAAGTGGCAATGCGTTTTAAAATGAAAGCGAGCAATCGGTGTATCGTCACAATGCGTTAACTCTATTGATATAAGCGGAGATAGTATTCATGGAATTCAAAACCTATATGTGTCTGATTTGTGGGTGGGTATATGACGAGGCTGCGGGTTTGCCGGATGAAGGTATTGCTCCAGGCACTCTCTGGAAAGATGTGCCAATGAATTGGACTTGTCCAGAGTGTGGTGCCCGCAAAGAAGATTTTGAAATGATGGCAATCTAATAAATTATTAGCAACAAAAATAGATCAGGATTGAGATAAGCGTGAGTCAAAACGAGGCTTTATTCGAGCGAGCACAAAAGACTATTCCGGGCGGAGTCAATTCTCCAGTGCGTGCCTTTCGTCAAGTAGGCGGCACACCTCGTTTTGTAACCAAAGCTCAAGGCCCCTATTTTTGGGATGCTGATAACAAGCGTTACATCGATTTAATTATGTCCTGGGGTCCCATGATTGTTGGTCATGCGAACCCGGAAGTAGTTGAGGCAGTTCAAAAAGCAGCTTCAACCAGTTTTAGCTACGGCGCTCCTACTCAAGGCGAGATAGAGCTTGCAGAGCGCATCTGCGCATTGATGCCTAGTGTTGAGCAGGTACGAATGGTTTCGAGTGGAACTGAGGCGACGATGAGTGCTTTACGTTTGGCTCGAGGTTTTACTGGGCGAGACTTAATCATTAAATTCGAGGGCTGTTATCACGGTCATGCTGATAGCTTATTAGTAAAGGCAGGTTCAGGTCTGTTGACTTTTGCAGACTCTACCCAGAATGCGCCATCTTCTGGCGGCGTTCCACAAGATTTAGTGAAGCACACTTTAGTGTTGCCTTACAACGATGTTGCAGCAATTGAAGAGGTGTTTACCAAGCAAGGAAATCAAATTGCAGCGGTAATTCTGGAGCCCATCGCTGGCAATATGAATTTAATTCAACCTTCAAAAGAATTCTTAGGCGCTATTCGTAATTTGACGAGCAAGTTTGGTAGCGTATTAATTTACGATGAGGTAATGACTGGTTTTAGAGTTGCGCTTGGTGGTGCCCAATCATTGCATGGAATTACACCTGATTTGACTTGCCTAGGAAAAGTCATGGGTGGCGGTATGCCAATAGCCGCTTTTGGCGGCAAAAAAGAGATCATGTCGAAATTAGCCCCCTTAGGCAATGTTTATCAGGCTGGCACTTTATCCGGCAATCCCGTAGCCGTAGCTGCTGGTCTCAAAACGCTAGAGATTATTTCTAGAGAGGGTTTCTTTGAGTGCCTCACTGGCCAAACAGAAAAATTGATGAAGGGATTGAAGCAAGCTGCAGATAAATCAAATATTCCATTTGCGGTTGATAGTGTTGGCGGAATGTTTGGTTTCTATTTTGCTAAAGATGTACCAACTTCATATGAGGCGGTTACAAAAACCAATATTGAAGCCTTCAAGAAATTCTTCCATCTCATGCTTGATGAGGGTGTGTATTTAGCGCCTTCAGCCTATGAGGCTGGATTCACATCGATTGCGCATGACAATGATGTTGTTGCTGCAATTATTGCTGCGGCTGAGAAGTCCTTCGCAAAGTTGAGCCATTAATACTCGGCTCTACATATGACAATGCATAAATACATTCCATCTATCGATGGTTTGCGTGCCCTCGCAGTATTGTCAGTAATTCTTTTTCATGGGTTTCCAAAAGTATTTCCAGGTGGGTTTATAGGTGTAGATGTTTTCTTTGTTATCTCAGGCTACCTCATTACTCAGATCATTGTCGATAAGGCAACATCCAATCAATTCTCCTTTGTCGACTTTTATTCGCGTCGCATTAGGAGAATATTTCCAGCTTTAATTCTTGTTTTCATGGCCGTATATGGACTCGGTTGGTTTGTCATGTTGCCAAACGAGTTCATGCAACTCGGTAAGCATATTGCAGCTGGAGCTGCGTTCATATCTAATTGGGTGTATTGGTTGGAGGCCGGATATTTTGATGAGTTGGCAGAATTAAAGCCTTTACTAAATCTCTGGTCTTTGGGTGTAGAGGAGCAGTTCTATATTTTTTGGCCCTGCATTATCTTACTTGCGTTGAGATTGAGATTAAATCTGCGCAAGGTTTTGATTGGAATAATTGCCGCATCGTTCTTAATTAATGTCTTATTTGTAAAAACCAATCCATCTGCAACTTTCTATTTGCCATTCGCACGTACTTGGGAGTTGGGATTGGGGGGCTTGCTTGCAATTTATCCTGCTCGCTTAAAAGACATAAAGATTAATAGCCTTATTGCAATTTTGGGCTTAGTGGGAATATTGAGCCCCATATTTTATCTATCTCCAAAATCTGTTTTTCCAGGATGGTCGGCTTTGCCACCTGTTTTGGGGGCGGTGTTGTTTTTGGCCACAGTTAAATCTGATGCGTGGCCTATAAAAATTTTTTCCAATAGGTGGATGGTAGCGATAGGACTGATTAGCTACCCTTTGTATTTGTGGCATTGGCCGGTTTTGAGCCTTGGTCGTCTTATGAAAGGCTCGTCTTTATCCCAATATGAGACTGTTTGGCTATTGCTCATTAGTTTATTTTTAGCTTTCATCAGCTATGCATTGATTGAAAAGAGAGTTCGCAAGCTACAACAAAAGACCGTTGTTGTTCTTTGTCTGTTGATGGCGGTGATTGGATTTCAGGGATGGAATACTTTGCATAGAGAAGGTCTAGAGTATCGCTTGAGAAAATACATCACCGTCTCAGACGACCAGCGACGAGATTTTGAAAAGTGGGAGAAGAAGGGCATGCTCCCAGTTGGTAATTGCCAGCCAGGATTTATCTATCCCGAGGCTCATGTTTGCGCAACCAGTAATGCATCATTGGGCGCTGATATTGCTGTGTTTGGTGACAGTCATGCCTTTAGCTCATATTGGGGTATCGCAAAGGCTTACGAGAATCAGCATGTGACTCGATTGATTGGCCAGGGTGCATGCCTTCCATTCCTTGATGCTGGTCAGTTTGGAATATATCCTAATTGCCAAGAAAATATTAACCAGCAGATCCAATGGATTGCCGATAATCCCACTATCAAGACAGTCTTTATTTTTCATCGATATCCTCAAGGTCTGAACACTTCGAATACCAAGGATTTTGAACTGTCGATTCAAAAAACTTTTAATAGATTTTTAAGTGCAAAGAAGCAGGTTATTTACGCTTATTCTGTACCGGAGTTAGGCCATGATCCAAGGCTATGTGTTGGAGAGCTGCCTTTAGGTAGAAATAAACCTTCAAATACCTGCTCAGTCTCGCTTGTCGACGAGAGTGAGCGCCAAAGAATTTATCGTTCTAGTATCAAAAATATTCAGAGTGAGAATCCGGATATTAAATTCTTTGATCCCAGTACCTTTATGTGCCCTAATGGATTGTGTGGGGCGGTGATTGATGGAAAGGTAATGTTTACTGACACTAATCACCTATCTGAATCGGGATCAAATATTCAAGGCTTGGCAATTAAAAAGCAATTTCCTCTAAATTGAGTTAATCAGAGCTCACATGCGCAGTGGATGATCATAGCCATCCACCTGAATAATCTCAGAGCGTTTCATATCTTTATTGGAGTCAGAGATTTGCATGGCAGTAAGTTTTCCACCCCATACGCAACCAGTATCTAAGCCAACAACATTATGTTGACGCATCAACCCTAGGGTGGACCAGTGGCCAAAGTAGATGACTGTGTCCTGGGTTTTTCTCTTTGGGGTCTTGAACCAGGGAATATAACCCTTGGGACCATCCTCCAGGCCCTCTTTGCTTTCAAATTCCATTCTTCCGCTAGGTGTGCAGAAGCGCATTCTGGTTAATGCATTTGTGATAACTCGCAAACGATCATAGCCCTTTAGGGAATTGCTCCATTCATTAGGGGTGTTGCCATACATATTCCCTAAGAAGTCTTTATAAGATTTACTGCGCAATACCTTTTCAACTTCTTGTGCGCATTCGATGGTTTGCTGTAAATCCCACTGAGGTAGAACGCCAGCATGAACAGTGAGAACCTTGCCATTACTCAGGGCGAGAGGACGCTTGCGAACCCAGTTAATAAGCTCTTTTCTATCGGGGGCATCTAGAATGGGTTCCACAGTATCTAGCCCACGAGTTTTGCGAATACCAGCGTCTATCGCCAATAAGTGAAGATCATGGTTTCCGAGAATGCATTCAGCTCGACCAGATTCTTGGAGAGACTTTAGTTTTCGTAGTGCACCCAAGGAGTCTGGACCACGATTGACCAAGTCTCCCAAAAAAATCATTTTTGATTGTTTTGGAAGTTTTTTAACGAGGTTATTTAGAGAGGGCGCGCATCCTTGTACGTCCCCTACAACATAAATCTTGCTCATGCCTTATCTTAAAGCGGAATGCTAGGGTCGGCTTAAGACTGGGTAACTTTTTTAACTACGTTATACCGTAGCAATGTTTTTTTGCGAGCCTCATCATGATCTACGATGGGGTATGGGTAGTCTCTTCCTAAAACAAGGCCTGCGCTTTCAAGCTCGATATGTCCGGCTTGCCAAGGCGCATGAATGGATTTTTTAGAGAGTTTCTCTAGCTGCGGTAGGTATCGTTTGATAAATTTCCCTTCCGAGTCAAATTTCTCGGACTGGGTAATGGGGTTGAAGATTCTGAAATAGGGCTGAGCATCACAACCTGAAGAGGATGCCCATTGCCAACCACCGTTATTGGAAGAGAACTCAAAATCATTGAGATGTTCAGCAAAGTATGCCTCGCCCCAGCGCCAATCAATACCGAGATCCTTTGTCAAAAAACTAGCCGCCACCATGCGCAGGCGATTATGCATGTAACCAGTTTGATTGAGTTGATGCATTGCTGCATCCACTAGTGGGTAACCCGTTTTCCCTTCACACCAAGCTTGAAATAATTTTTTAGCGTGAGCACCACTTTCCCAAACAATATTGTCATAGTCGGGTTTGAATGAGAGCCCTTCTGCCAAGCGTGGATGGTTGGCAAGAATCATGAAATAAAAATCTCGCCATATCAGTTCGCTAAGCCAAATCGTAGCGCCCATGCTACCCGCAAGCATTCGACGATGTGCTTCACGCACGAGACCTCGAATAGAGAGCATTCCAAAGCGCAAATGAGTTGATAAATAACTTACCCCCTTAATTGCAGGAAAATCTCTGCCAATCTGGTACTGATCAATGCGCGAGAGAAAGTCTTCTAAAAATAGTTGACCACCTTGAGATCCAGGTGGTAGATAGCTTTCGATGCCCGTAGAGCAAAAGCCCATCGACTCTAAAGAGGGTAGCGCTAGATCCAGTTTTTTAGGAACAGGAGCGAATTGCCCTGGCTTTGGATTGCAATCATAAGCTGCAAGATCTTTTTCCTGAAGTGTTTTCAGCCAATTATTTTTATATGGAGTAAAAACTGAAAAGACGGTATTGGAATTTGTGAGAATTTCTTTTTTCTCAAAGATCACCTGATCTTTAAAGGTCTCGAATTGAATGCCTAATTTTTCAAGTGAGCTTTGGACTAATTCATCTCTATGAATTGCGGAAGGTTCATAGTCTCGATTAGTGAATACAGTATTAACACCGAGCTCTTTTGCGATCTGAGGGATGCATTCGGTTGGATTGCCAAAACGGACGATAAGTCCGCAATCAAGCTTCCGCAGTTCCTCGTCTATCTGCTTGATACCCTGCCAAATAAAGTCAACCCGACGGTCGTGTTTGAGCCCTTTTGAGTCAAGCTCGCCTTGTAACAAGGGTTTCAGAATTTCAGTGTCAAAAATGAAGGTAAGCCAGACTTGCTTGCAGTTCACGAGAGCATGGTGAAGTGCCGCATTGTCATATAAGCGGAGATCACGTCTAAGCCAAACAAGTCCTTTATTCATAGACCCTATATTAGGGCTAATTGATAAAAATTGTTGAGAGGGCCTCATTTAAAAGGTTAAGATTTCAAACAATGATGGATACGATCTTTTTTATTCTCTCGAAGGTAGTGCAGTTCTGCATAGAGCCACTGAATTGGGTAATTCTTTTTATTATTCTCAGTCTGATTTTCCTGATCCTGCGGAAGCTAGCGCTTTGCAAGCGTTTTCTCCTGCTGGCACTTTTTGATCTGTTGGTGGTCGGTTGGTTGCCGACTTCTGAAATGGGTTTGAGGTATCTCGAGGGGATTATTCCAAAAACCTCGCTTGCGGGACTTTCAGAAAACGATTTAGGTGGAATCATCATCCTAGGTGGTGCGATAGAGGGTGGTCAAATTGCTATCGATCGAGGAGAGGTATCCATATATTCTTCAGCTGAGCGTGTAACCAAGGCTTTTGAACTCGTTCGAAAATATCCAAACTTGCCATTCATATTTAGCGGCTACTCAGGGCGAATTAGCCACAAAGGTATTTCAGAATCAGAAGCATTCAAACAGTTGATTCAAGAGCAGGGGTTTACTGAGCTAACAGACAAAACTGCGCATTATGAGAATCAGTCGCGAAACACCTATGAGAATGCTCTTTATGTGAAGCCAATAATTGAAGAGTTCGGTAAAAAGAATGAGTCTGGTGCTTTGAGGCCATGGCTACTAGTTACTTCCGCTAGTCACATGTATCGCTCTGCAAAGATTTTTGAAAAGCAAAGTATTGCCGTGATTCCCGTGCCAGTCGATTACCAGACGGCAGCCAGTCTTCGCTGGACTGAGTTTGATTTAGTCGATGGTGCCCAAAATTGGAATAAGTTAATTCATGAGTTTGTCGGACTTTTTGCCTATTGGATTACTGGAAAAATCTAGATATTCGGTAAAATAGCCACATATGACTACGGCCAAAAACGCCCCGCATGATTCCGATTCTGGGTCTTGGGTATCTCATTCGGCCGATCATTTAGCAAATCAATTTTTAATCGCCATGCCAGGCATGGTAGATCCCAATTTTGCTAATTCTGTTGTTTACTTATTTGAGCACAATGAGCGAGGTGCAATGGGTTTGGTGGTGAACAAACCCACTGAAGTTGATTTAGCTACTTTATTTGACAAGATAGAGCTGAAACTCGAAATTGCACCATTGCTTGAGCAGCCCGTATATTTTGGTGGCCCCGTGCAAATTGAGCGTGGTTTTGTCCTTCATGAATCAAACCCCCAACTTTCCTATAGCTCTTCCTTGATCATTCCTGGAGGTTTGACAATGACGACCTCTAAAGATGTACTTGAGGCGGTCGCTATAGGTAATGGCCCCAAAAATTTCCTCATGACATTAGGTTATGCAGGTTGGGGTGCCGGCCAGCTTGAAGAAGAAATTACCTTAAATGGCTGGATGAATGTGCCTTTATCGCGAGAACAAATGATGGAAATCATTTTTAATACGCCATCTAGCAGGCGATATGAGAAGACGATGAGTCATCTTGGCTTTGACTTATCTTCTCTATCTGGTGAAGCAGGGCATGCCTGAGATGTCTGATTCATCGATTGATAAGTCAATTACGGTAATGGCTTTTGATTATGGAACCCGTCGTGTAGGTGTTGCAGTCGGAAACTCGGTAACGCAATCAGGACAGGCCTTAAAAACGATTGCTGCACCAAATTTGGACGCTTTGTTTATAGAGATTCAGGCGCTAATAAAAGAATGGCAGCCCGATCGACTAGTGGTTGGACGCCCCTTACATCCTGATGGTGCAGAGCATGAGATGACTGCTAAAGCCATCCGATTTGGCAATCAGTTGCATGGACGCCTTAATTTGCCAGTGGTTTGGGTGGATGAACGTTATTCTTCGGCGGTTTTAGAGGCGGACGCGAAGATGCGGGACAATCTAGATGCGCACTCTGCTGCCCTCATTTTGGAGCAGTATTTTGCGGAACAATAATTGCTTGATATCGTTTGAAATTGAGAAGTGTTGGAATAAATAAATGAACGCTGAATTGATGTACGAAAAGTTGCTAGGAGCTGTCAAAAAAAGAGCTCAACAGGGCTCATTTGAGCTGGCTGGACTGGCAATGGGCGGCGCTTGGATTGCGGAGCGTTTAGCCAAGGACTTAGGTATGCCTCATTATGGGGTCATCAACGTGGCTTTTCATCGAGATGACTATGCAGAAAAAGGAATGACTGCATTGCGCACTGCCAGCACTATGACGACTCATTTACCGTTTGAAGTGAATGGCGCCAACATCGTCTTGATTGATGACGTCTTGTTTACCGGTAGAACAGTGCGCGCCGCCTTAAATGAATTATTTGATTTTGGTAGACCAGCGCAAGTTGAACTAATGGTGCTGGCTGATCGCGGTCATCGTGAGCTTCCAGTTGCAGCGAATTTTGTGGGTGAGCAAGTGCAAGTAGCCGATAACCATATATTGGTTTTAGAGAAAGATTCCGCTGGAAAATTGAGTTTTCAGCTTGAGGGGCGTGAATAATGGGTGTCGATAATCTTGTAAATCAATTTAATTCTGCGGGAGAGTTGACGCACCTTTTAACTTTGGAGGGTTTGCCAAAAGAGCAGATCTTGCATATTTTGGATACAGCTCAGCAGTTTGTGAGCGTTACAGATCCTTCTCGCGAAGTAAAAAAGGTTCCCTTGCTAAGAGGAAAAAGTGTTTTCAATTTGTTTTTTGAGAACTCGACTCGCACAAGAACCACCTTTGAAATCGCCGCCAAACGTCTTTCTGCCGATGTTATTAATTTAGACATTTCTACTTCATCTACTGCAAAGGGTGAAAGTCTTTTAGATACCATTGACAATCTTGTGGCAATGCAAGCGGATATCTTTGTTGTGCGCCATAGTGTTTCAAGAGCGCCAATTGAAATTGCCAATCATGTTCCTGCTCATGTCCATGTTGTGAATGCGGGTGATGGTAGTCATCAGCACCCCACGCAGGGCTTGCTTGACATGTATACGATGCGTCACTTCAAGCAGAATTTCAAAGGCTTAAAAGTAGCCATTGTTGGCGATATCGTGCACAGCCGCGTAGCTAAATCGAATATTCATGCGTTGACGACTTTGGGTTGTGAAGACATTCGGGCAATTGGTCCTGAGAGTTTGTTGCCGAGTGACCTTGACATGCTCGGCGTCAAAGTATTTCATAGCATGGAAGAGGGTCTTAAGGATGTTGATGTGGTGATGACCTTACGCATTCAGAAAGAGCGCATGGAAGCAGGTCAAGTCCCTGAAGGCGCTGCATTCTTTAAGCAATATGGCCTCACACCATCACGTTTAGCGCTTGCTAAATCTGATGCAATTGTGATGCACCCTGGCCCCATGAATCGCGGTGTGGAGATTGATTCGGCAGTTGCTGACGGGCCACAGTCAGTGATTTTGAACCAAGTGACGTTTGGTATTGCAGTTCGTATGGCTGTGATGTCGATTGTGGCGGGAAATTAGTCTAATAACTATTTAGCGTGAATCATTCTGTTCAAGATATTCAATTGAAGGATTTCTCAAATCAGAGATGGTTGATTCTGTCCCATGGTTTTAATATGGATGGCCGTGCATCAAGCCAGACAATTACAGATAAGATGCCTTACCTGCTTGAAGCAGGTATTCAGCCAACCGTATTTAGTGCCATTACTGGTATCAAAGATGAGCGCTTTCCACATAAGCAGTATTTAGCCTGGGGCCCTGCCGCTTTTCGCTTTGATTTTCGTCATTGGATTGCCAACCAGTATGGGCGTGGATTTATCTATAAGTTGCTGACGAGAACAGTTTCTATTCTATTAGCTCCATTGATTGGCCTAGAAAAATTAATTTTGGGCTATTCAAGTCAGTGGTCATGGGCGATGCCTGCATTTATTCATGGATGGAGGCTTATAAGCGCCGGAAAGATTGATTTAGTTTATTCAACTGGCGGGGCATGGTCTGCGCATTTGGCAGGGTTATGGTTAAAAAAAATCACTGGCGTGAAATGGATCGCTGAAATCCATGATCCTTTAGTTATTCGTAGCAACCCAGCTGATGATGGCTTTGGCATACTGCGAAATCGGGATGCGCGATTTCGTCATTCGCTAGAAAAAAGTATTTGTCAGTTTGCGGATGATGTCTGGTGGTTTACGAATGGCGCATTACATTATGCGAAAGTCAGAAATCCCAATCTCAATACCCCAGGTAACGCGCGTGGGTTTATCGTCTTGCCAGGTGCCGAACCACCAGGGGGCCTCAAGATCAATAAAGAACATCGCTATGGGGATAAGCTGCACTTATCTCATTCTGGATCATTGGCAAAAGACCGTTCGATCTCAACCATTTTGCATGCACTGCACTCCTTGTTTCAAAAGTACCCAGAAGCTCGTCAGCAAATTCGCATCAATGTATATGGTGCTCCACTTGATTCGTTGACAAAACAAGCGCTTGAGCAGTATCAGTATCACGATGTCCTAATTGATCATGGGAGGCTTGAAAAAGATCCCGTGACCGGAATTTCTGGTCGCGAAAGAGTTGTGCAGGAGCTCCAAAAGTCTGATGTACTAATTTTGCTCCATGGAAATGATGAATGGTGCGCTGAATACATCCCCTCAAAATTTTATGAATACCTTTGGGCGGGTCGTCCAATATGGGGAATAACACACCGCAATCCTCAGCTTGATCAAATGCTCTTAGATCGGGGTTCTTATTTAAGCCATCAATCAGACAAGATAGGAATTGATATGGCACTAGAGCGAATTTGGCTGGATTGGCAGCAAAACGCCTTATCTGCCCCCAAAGGAGATCCGATCGCCGTAAAACAAGCAGTCGCTACAATCTTAAATACTATTTAACAGCAATATTTCCAACATTACTTCTAAAAATATCTATGCTTAATTTTGTACTCTATTGCTGTACTTTTCGCAAAGATTTATTGAGGACTGTCAAGCTTGCGCAGAGCATACAAAAGCACAATAAGAGCCATATTCCCTTTTATATCTCCGTGCCAGCCGATGATGTTGAATTATTTAAGCAATATCTAAAAGACTATGAGGTTATTGTTTTCGACGAGAAAGACATATTTCAGGCGAATCCAAAATTAGATATTCAAAAGCTATATGAAATTCGTGGTGGCTTGAGACAGCAAGTCATTAAATCGGAGTTTTGGAGACTAGGGATTTCTGAAAATTACCTGGTGCTCGATTCTGACTGCATCTTCATTCGAGATTTTGATGAAAGTGACTTTATTGTTTCTGGTGATATCCCGTACTCAGTTATTCATGAAGGACGTGATGTTCTGCAGGCGACAGAGCGATTTGGCCCTAAGAAAATTCGTCAGCATTTCTTAGCCGATCGAGAGCCCATCAAGGCTGCTTTAGGGCGTAAAGGTGTGACATATGATTTTGGTTATGCCCCATTTTTGTGGAGCCGTAAAGTATGGGAGTCTTTAGATAAAAACTACTTGACTCCAAATGGTATAAATTTCTTAGATGCTGTATTGCTGTGTGGATCTGAATTTACTTGGTATGGCGAATCACTCATTAACTTTAGGGCGATACCAATTTATCCCCGAGAGCAGTTGTTTATGCACTATCACTATGAGCATCAACTCTGGGCGCATCAGGTCCTGGGCTATACAGAGCAATTACTAGCTCATGACTATCTTGGCGTGGTCTATCAATCTAATTGGGAGAGCTGGGGCGATTTTGGTCCCTCTAATAAAGGTATTGCATCCCGTGTATGGCGCACAATCAAGAGATCATTAAAAAAGCTCCAATTTAAGCTCTCTTTATTGCTAGGATTAATTTAATCCATGCCAATTGAGTTCTGCAACTCGCTCAACGCATGTTAGATCTCACTTCAGTCACTTTGCTGTGTGTTGAAACTCGTGATCCAGCGCTAGCCCACTGGGCAATTGAGCGTTGCTTGCGGGGTGTACGCTTTGCAAAGGTGGTACTTCTAACAGACTTAGATAGAGTTTTAGAGAGGCGAGCCGGAATCGATTATGTTCAGGCTCCGAAGATAAAGACAACCCAAGATTATTCCGACTTACTACTCACGGGCATTGACCAGTATGTAGAGGGAAGTCACGTTTTGGTCATTCAATGGGATAGTTTCATTACAAATCCCCATCTATGGACAGATCATTTTCTGGACTATGACTACATTGGCCCCATTTGGCCTCATCATCCAGAGAATCCTGTTGGTAATGGTGGGTTCTCGCTTAGATCAAGAAAACTGTTGCAAGCCATCAAGCAACCTGGATTTATCAAGAGGCATCCAGAAGACTATTGCATCTGCGTAGATAACAAGCTATTTCTAGAAGAGCAATACAACATACGATTTGCATCCCCAGAATTAGCAGATCAGTTTGCAGTAGAGCGTGCCCCCTGGCACGAAGCATTTGGATTCCATGGGTTCTTTAATTTCGCTTACGTTTTAAGTGATTCTCAGCTGAGCGATTTTTTAAATTTATTATCTGATAGCGCGCTGAGCGGGGTGGATGCCTATGATCTATTTGGGGCTCTTATTAATCAAAAGAGGCTGAAATTAGCTCTCGAGCTTGCTCACAGAATTCGATTTAGATGGAAGATGCGTAGACGGTTTTTAGCTTTAAGGCTACAAATTATGAAAATTTGTTTGCTGAATAAAACATAATAAAATCAACAACCAAAACAATTTTTTGTTCATATGATTCTAATAACTGGTGGTGCGGGCTTTATCGGCGGTAACTTTGTTCTGGATTGGTTAAAGGTTCCTGGCAATGAGGGAATCATCAATCTAGACAAGTTGACCTATGCTGGGAACTTGGCTACCTTGGGATCACTCCGAGACGATCCACGTCATATCTTTGTCCATGGTGATATTGGTGACAAAGAGCTGGTAAGCAATTTGCTAAAACAATATCAGCCGCGCGCCATTATTAACTTTGCTGCTGAAAGCCATGTTGATCGTTCCATTCATGGTCCTGGAGAATTTATTCAAACCAACATTGTGGGCACTTTCAATCTCTTAGAATGCGCTCGTGAGTATTGGGATGGTTTAAAAGGGTCTGAAAAAAGTCAATTTCGATTTCATCATGTATCTACCGATGAAGTCTATGGATCGCTCTCGGCAACCGACCCTGCGTTTTCCGAAACCAATCCATATGAGCCAAATAGCCCATACTCCGCATCTAAGGCGGCCTCTGATCACTTAGTGCGCGCTTGGTTCCATACCTATGGGCTACCTGTGGTCACAACGAATTGCTCTAATAACTACGGTCCTTACCACTTCCCCGAGAAGTTAATTCCGTTGGTGATATTAAATGCCATCAATGGCAAACCGTTGCCAATCTATGGTGATGGTCAGCAGATTCGAGATTGGTTATACGTAGGTGATCACTGCACTGCAATTCGTGAAGTTCTGGCCAAGGGGGTATTAGGTGAAACTTACAACATCGGTGGTTGGAATGAAAAAGCCAATCTTGAGGTAGTCAAAACCATTTGCAAGATATTAGATGAGCTCAAGCCTCGTAATGATGGGAAGTCTTACGCTGAGCAAATTACTTTTGTTAAAGATCGCCCGGGACATGATCGTCGTTACGCGATTGATGCTAGCAAAATTGAGCGTGAATTAGGTTGGCGTCCTGCCGAAACATTTGATAGTGGTATCCGTAAGACAGTGCAGTGGTATTTGGATAATCCAAAGTGGATTGAGGGCGTTGTTAGCGGTTCTTACCGCGACTGGTTGCAAAAGCAATATAACTAATTCGCACTAATTGAACGTGAGAATAATTGTCTTCGGCAAAGATGGTCAGTTAGGCAAGGCATTCGGGGATCTTTTTAAATCCTCGAATGCTAGCCAGTCTATAGATATTCATTATGTTGGTCGTAATGAATGTGATCTCTCAAATGAAGAAGCTGTCAAAAACGTTTTGGCTAAGATTGCTCCTGATTTAATCATTAATGCCGCAGCCTATACAGCAGTTGATAAGGCCGAGACAGAAGTAGAGATAGCATTTGCAATCAATGCAAATGCTCCAGAACTAATGGCTACTTATGCAAGTAAGCATGATGCTACTTTGCTACACTTTTCTACGGACTATGTTTTTGATGGCACCCAAGACCGTCCTTATCTAGAGTCTGATGTGCGAAGTCCTCTTGGTATTTATGGAAAAAGTAAGGCTGCAGGAGAAGAGTTAATCGAGAATGTTTTCTCTGACAGTGCGAGCGGTCGCTTCGCAATATTACGAACAAGCTGGGTATACGGTGAAGGTCAAAATTTCATTCGCACGATATTGCGTTTGGCCAAAGAGCGCGACCAACTCAGGGTGATTCATGATCAATATGGCGTCCCCACCAGTGCTGCATGGCTTGCCCAGGTTGGCTTAGATTTAGTCTTAGATCAACATTTTCAATTACGTTCATTCCCATCCGGTATTTACCATGCAGTCCCTAATGGTGAAACAACATGGCATGGACTGGCGCGCTTGGTTATTCAGACGGCGTCCGAGCAGGGTATTCAGCTAAAGATCGGTCCTCAGTCAATAGAGCCTATTTTGGCTTCAGAATATCCTTTGCCTGCGCCAAGACCTCAAAATTCCCGTTTAAATAATGCAAAGCTCCCTGATTTTCTAGATCGCCAGGGTGATGTGACAAAATTGCAGCATTGGAATATGCCATGGGATGAGAGTGTGAAGCAATATGTTGTTAGCTTAGCTCGCAGTGGCTTGATTTAACAAAATAGGGTATCGATGGAAATGACAGTAAATCGTAAGGGAATTATTTTGGCGGGTGGCTCAGGAACCCGTCTTTATCCCGTTACCCAAGCAGTTTCTAAGCAGCTCATGCCTGTCTACGACAAGCCAATGGTCTACTACCCGTTAACCACGCTTATGCTTGCGGGTATTCGTGACATCTTATTGATCTCTACGCCGCATGACACGCCACGATTCACAGAGTTGCTCGGTGATGGTTCTCAATGGGGTCTCAATATTCAATATTGTGTTCAACCCTCTCCGGATGGTTTGGCGCAGGCTTTCATCTTGGGTAAGAACTTTGTCGGAAATGACCCTAGCGCTCTGGTTCTGGGAGATAACATCTTTTATGGGCATGAGCTCGTAGGCAATTTAGAGAGTGCTGACCAACGGCAGCATGGGGCAACTGTCTTTGCCTATCATGTTACCGACCCAGAGCGTTACGGTGTAGTGGAATTTGATAAATCCTACAAAGCGGTTTCTATTGAAGAGAAACCTGTGAATCCCAAGAGTAATTACGCAGTCACTGGTCTCTATTTCTATGACAATCAAGTATGTGATATCGCTAGCTCAATTAAGCCAAGTGCACGTGGTGAGCTAGAGATCACGGATGTTAATCGCATTTACCTTGAGAAAAATCAACTCAGTGTTGAGATTATGGGACGTGGTTTTGCTTGGTTAGATACCGGAACACATGATTCTTTACATGATGCCGCTGGTTTTATTGCTACTCTACAAAAAAGACAGGGCCTGATGGTGGCTTGTCCCGAAGAGATTGCATTCCGTCAAGGTTGGATCAATGCAGAGGCTGTGCAAAAAGTGGCTACCCAGCTGAGTAAAAATAGCTATGGACAATATCTAACCAAGATTTTGGCTGAAATGAAGAGCGGCTCAGCCCCTATTGCTTTATCGCAAAAGAAAGCTGGCTGATGTCTGGTTTGATGCCTCAATTAGTACCACATCCTAAGGTCGCAGTCACTGCAACTGCAATACCCGAAGTGTTAATTATTGAGCCAAAAGTTTTTGGTGACGAGCGTGGTTGGTTCACTGAGTCTTTTAATGCGCAAGACTTTCCTGATGCAACTGGCCTAAGCGTGAACTTTGTTCAAGATAATCACTCTTTTTCCCGGCAATCGACTCTGCGGGGAATGCATTATCAGTTGGAGCATACCCAAGGCAAGTTAGTGAGAGTTGTATTGGGCTCAGTATTTGATGTGGCAGTAGATCTGCGTAAGGATTCTGCTACTTTTGGTAAGTGGGTTGGGGTAGAGCTTAGCGCTGAAAATCATAAACAACTCTGGGTGCCAGCGGGTTTTGCTCATGGGTTTTTAGTACTCTCGCCAACCGCCGAGTTTTTATACAAAACGACGGATTACTATCACCCGCAAAGTGAGGTTTGCCTGGCATGGAATGATCCAACCATTGCTATTCAGTGGCCATTGGCATCAGGAGTGTCACCCAATCTCAATGCTAAAGATGCTGCAGGATTATCTTGGGAACAAGCCCCAAAGTTTTAATGAATCAATCTAGCGCTGCCCCAAAAATATTATTAGTAAAGTTATCCTCTTTAGGGGATGTGTTACATAACTTGCCAATTGTTTGGGATATTCGGGCGCGTTTACCAAATGCGCAAATTGATTGGGTAGCTGAAGAAGCTTATGTCAATCTTTTGACCCCATTGCTTACTCGAGATGGTTTCCAGGGAATTAATCGAATCATCCCTTTTGGGTTGCGTCGCTGGAAAAAATCACTCTTTAGTATTCAAGCCTGGAAAGAGTTTTTTGCTTTCAGGAAGCAGTTACAGCAAGTTCGTTATGACGTCATTATTGAGACGCAGGGCTTATTAAAGTCAGCGCTTGTATGCGCTCTTGCGAATAAGACACCCAACGCAGTTGTAGCTGGCCTTGCCAATGCCAGCGAGTTCTCTGGTTATGAACCCATAGCCCGCGCGTTTTATAGTCAATGTGTTCAAGTACCATTTCGATGCCATGCGATTGACCGATCTCGGTATGTAACGAGCTCTGCTTTAGATTGGCTATTGATCGATCGATCTGAAAAAGTCCAGTTTTATCCGGCTGACTATCTTGATTCAATTGACACTAAGCAGACAGGTGATTTTCAGAAACCCTATGTGCTTTTTTTCCATTCAACCGCCCGAGAGGCTAAGCGTTGGTGTAATGCAAATTGGATTCAGTTGGGCAAAAGCCTGACAGAGCTTGGTTATCAGGCAGTACTTCCTTGGGGCAATCTTGCAGAAAAGCAGATTAGTCGTGAGTTAGCCGCGCAAATTCCAGGATCGATTGTTCCCAATGCATTTTCTATTGAACAGGCTTTCCCAGTGATTGCGAACTCAAGTCTTGTAGTTGGTGTTGATACTGGCTTAACACATCTAGCTGCAGTGTTAAATAAACCTACGGTTGAGATCTACTGCGATTCACCTCGCTGGAAGACAGAGGGATATTGGTCTGACAAGATCCGTAATATCGGTGATATACAAAAACCACCAACAGTGACAGAAGCTCTTGAAGCTTCTCTACATTTACTTAACGTAGCAAAGAATTAATTGCGATTAAATCTTCGTCTGTTAGGGCGGCAGCATGCGCCTTTAGTCTGATGGCGTTTAGGATAGTGTTGTAGCGTGCTTGCTGTAGTTGTGATCTCGTAGTGATCAGAGTGTCTAAAGCAATTAAGACGTCGATATTAATCAGGGTACCTACCTGAAAACCTAATTTACTAGACTCAAGAGCAGAGCTAGATGAGCGTTCAGCCGCTTCGTAAGCTTTCACGCTTGCCAAGCCACCATAGAAGCCAGTAAATGCAGTACGAGTGTTTTGTGCCGCAGTACGACGGGCATTGTCATAGTTTGCTTTGGCTGCATCCACTAGAGCAGCATTTTGACGAATCACAGCGCTATTGAAACCTCCTGATACAAGAGGAATATTCATTTGCAGAGCAATCGTATTGTTATATACATTGGTGTTGGCTGGCGTATAGCTATTTGGCGTTCCATTAGAGGTGTTGTAGCCAGATGTTCCCACTAAGTTTAGTGAGGGATAGTTCAGTGCTTGCGATGCACGATAGGTGCTCTCAGCAAGGCTTACAGAAAGTTGATTGGCTAATACGTTGAAGTTAGCGCTTTCTGCTTGATTAATCCAATCCTCTAGAGTTTGTCCAGGAGGAAGTTGTGGATTAACACTCTCAGCAACCGGGGTACTCTTGGGATCTTTACTCTTGGAGCGTGGATCCTTTAATACGCCATCAATCTTTGCTTCTTTAACGAGTGGACGCAGTGGCCCAACGGGATGTCCAACCAGTTGTTCTAAGGCACCTTTTTTGACCACGAGATCTGCTTGAGCGGCGATCTCTTGAGAGTTAGCAAGATCAAGTGCAGCTTGGGCCGTATTCACATCCACAATAGTCGCGAGACCAGCATCAAATTTAGCTTGTGCAGCATCTAATTGTTGCTTGATAAGCCCTTTTTTATTGCGATAAAGCTCAACGTTATCTTGACTCGTGAGAGCATCAAAATAAGCCTGTGAAACTCGAATAATCAGATCTTGCTGCGCTAAATAAAAACGCATATCAGCGATCTTGGTATTGAGATCTCCCTGCTTAAATGCTTCTAGTGCGCCTAAATTGAAGACGGGTTGGGTGAGGGTGACCGTGTAGTTCTTCTGATCAAAGACGCGTGAGTTACCTGGACCTGCTGCTACAACGGTTTGTCCAACGCCATGCTGGTAATAGCGCGTGCCACCAGGTGTGGCATTGGCTTGCGGCAAGAGTAGGGATAGACCTTGCCAGTAGAGCTCTTTACTCGCTTGGTAATTAAAGCGTGCCGCATTTAGTATAGGGTCGCTAAAGGCAGCATCTTGGTAAAGCTGAATCAAATCACTGAGTTGCCCTTTTTGCGCATTGAGGGTGTTCTCATTCACGCTGGATGGGGCACCGTTTGTTGGCAACGCTGGTTTGCTTGGTGCAGGTGCAATTTGTGGCGGTTGCTCCAAGCCAATCAAGGACGAAGCGCTAACTGGTATGGGAAGGGCTGGCTTTGCTGCCGCATTAGGGCTTTGCCCAAATGCCATAGGTTGCCAAGTGCTGAGACCGAGCGCTTGCCCCAAAATTAGACCCATGATTGTCAATCTGGAGGGGCGGAAGCGGTTTGGAGTCATTAAATTCATTAATTCTTAAAGTGCATGAAGTTTAAGGCTAAATGGCTGCTGTAGCTTATTTGGGTCTTATTTTGCCAAATATATGTTTCGTCTTCACAACCCTATAAAATTTGCCTATGGATCTTATATTGTTGCTAAAAGCAGTCATTCTAGGTGTTGTAGAGGGATTAACAGAGTTTTTGCCGATCTCTAGTACTGGCCATCTCATTTTGGTGGGGGATTTGCTGGATTTCAATGACGACCGAGGCAAGGCCTTTGAAGTCATTATTCAGTTTGGTGCGATTTTGGCAGTTTGCTGGGAGTTCCGAGAAAAACTCCTGAAAGTTATTCTATCCTTGGGAAGCAGCCCAAGTTCACGACGTTTCATACTTAACCTCATTATTGCCTCTATCCCAGCGATGGGGCTCGGCTTTCTTTTTAGTAAACATATTAAGGCCGTGCTTTTTTCCCCAATTCCAGTTGCTAGTGCATTTATTGTGGGTGCTTTAATTATTTTTTGGGCTGAGCGCCGTCAAGAAAAAAATACCAACACGAATGCTCGCATACATTCAGTGGATGATCTTTCCTATTTAGATGCATTGAAGGTGGGAATTGCGCAATGTGCTGCTTTAATTCCAGGAACCTCTCGCTCTGGCGCAACCATCATTGGCGGAATGTTATTCGGTCTGCCACGAACTGTAGCAACGGAGTTTTCTTTTTTCCTGGCCATTCCGGTAATAGGTGGAGCAACAGCCTACGAGCTGCTCAAGCTCTGGAAAAACCCGGTTGCTATCTCAGGAGACTTTAGCCTTGCTATTGTGGTTGGTTTTGTAGCAGCTTTTATTTCAGCGTTTATTTGTGTTCGCTGGTTGATTCATTATGTAGCACACCATAATTTCATTCCATTTGCTTGGTATCGCATTGCATTTGGCTTGCTAGTGCTTTTCACATCCTATAGTGGCTTAATTGCCTGGTCTCATTAATTAACAGAAACTGGACTTTTAATATGGATGTATCAATAGACGCGATCACTAATAATATTCAGCTCGCATTGGCGCCTGTATTTTTATTAACTGCTGTGGCTACACTTTTGAATGCTATTTCTGCCCGACTGGCCAGAAACGTCGACAGAATGCGAGCGATTCAAAATACGCTCTACTCCGGCGAGCCGAAGGAGGGTAGAGTTTTAGAGCATATGCATCAAGAAGCGAATGAGTTCAAGATTCGTGGCCGCCTTTGTACTCTAGCGATATTCTTTGATGTGTTGAGTGGTATATTGATTTCACTGACAGTTCTAGAGCTCTTTTTCTTTCAAGCTGGCGCCGTACGCTCACTGCAAACCACTTATGTCATTTGGACCTTTGTATTGGGTTTGATATCCTTTATGACTTCTTTATCTGTTGTATTGGCTGAGGTGGTGTATGCCTACCGCTCTGCGGGTTGGAACTTTCCTAAACAATATTAAGTTTTCAAAAGTAACTTTAATTAGACAAAAACTATGAACAAAATCCTCATCACCGGCGGCGCAGGTTTTCTCGGGTCACACTTGGCCGAAAGACTTTTAAAAGAGGGTAATGATGTGCTGGTGGTGGATAACTACTTCACGGGCTCAAAAGCAAATCTGGCTCATTTACTGCCTAATCCCAATCTCGAGCTCATGCGTCACGATGTGACCTTCCCGCTCTATGTAGAAACGAATCAGATCTACAACCTCGCTTGCCCTGCATCCCCAGTGCACTATCAGTACGACCCCGTACAAACAACGAAGACCAGTGTGCATGGCGCGATCAATATGCTCGGTCTTGCTAAGAGAACTAGGGCGCGGATCTTGCAGGCTTCTACTAGCGAGGTTTATGGCGATCCAGAGGTACACCCGCAACTTGAGGAGTATTGGGGAAGGGTGAACCCAATCGGTATTCGTTCTTGCTACGATGAAGGCAAGCGCTGTGCAGAAACCCTCTTTTTTGACTATCACCGCCAGCACAATCTCGACATCAAGGTCGTCCGCATCTTTAATACCTATGGCCCACGTATGCACCCCAATGATGGCCGAGTGGTCAGTAACTTTATTGTGCAAGCACTGCAAGGCAAAGACATCACGATTTATGGCGATGGCCACCAAACCAGAAGCTTTTGCTATGTCGATGATTTGATTGATGCCATGGTCAAAATGATGAACTCGGAGAAAGGTTTTACAGGCCCAGTCAATATTGGCAACCCAGGTGAGTTCACCATGCTGCAGTTGGCTGAAACAGTTCTAAAACTCTCGGGCAGTAAATCGAAGATCATTCATCAACCCCTACCATCGGATGACCCAAAGCAACGTCAACCCAATATCGAGCTTGCTAAACAAAAGCTTGGTTGGCAGCCCAAAGTCAATCTAGAGGATGGTCTTAAAGAGACGATTGCGTATTTTAGGAAGATTGTGAAATAGCTTTTATAGATAAGTTATTGGCAATATCTCTCTGTGAATAATAAGTTACTCTTTGAGTTTGTTAGGTACAAAGAATGGGACCGTCTTGGTGGCGCATTTACTGAATTTGCTCAACCTCTGAAGATTCAAATTTCTGAGGAGAGGTTAGCCACCATTGCCGTTGGGATTCAGTGGCGCTTATTAAGCAAAGATTCTTGTCAATTTATTTTTAATTCTTCGATACACCATGATAAATACCTTATTTGTGTCGCTAGACTTGCTCTAATATTACCCCTAATTAAAGCATTCCATTTATCGAGTCATTATCTTTCGGGAGAAATATTTATTAGCCTTGATGATTGGGCTCAGGCTTCTGGTTTGACATTTTGCTCTAATAGACAAGACTCAGTCTTAATTCCTGATGGAGATTTTCTACATAGTTATGGATATCGTCAGACTATGTTGGATTTTATGGTGAACTCTCCTCCCTGGGCCATGCGTAAACCAGTCGCATTTTGGCGTGGCAACACTACTGGTGTTAGGCAAGGTGAATCATGGAGAGACTTGCCCAGAATTCAGTTGTGTCAAATTGCCAGACAATCTGAGTCCCAATCTCTCTTTGATGTGGGTATTAGCGCTTTTGCGCAGGTTTCAAAAAAAGAGGCTAAAGAGATTAAGGCGGCAGGATTGGTAAGGGATTTTGTGCCCATTACGGATTGTGTGCGTTCTAAATATCAGATCGATATTGACGGTAATTCGAATGCTTGGTCTGGATTATTTCAAAAATTGTTATCTGGCTCAACGGTATTAAAAGTAGATTCTCCAAATCAATTTCGACAGTGGTATTACGATAAGTTAGTGCCATGGGTAAACTTTGTTCCCGTAAAATCAGACTTATCAGATCTGGTTGACAAGGTTCATTGGCTGATTGCGCATGATGATGAGGCTCAAAAAATTGGGCTAGCAGGCAAAGAACTTGCTCTTAGCCTTTCTTATGAATCAGAGCTCAAAAATACAATTCTAAAAATAAATAAGGCACTAAAGCACATTGAAGAGTGATCTAATAACTAGTGAAGCTGGTCGTAAATTCGAACGCATTCGTTCTTTCGTTCTGCGAGCAGGAAGAACAACTGCCGGTCAACAGCGCGCTATCGATGATTTGGGCCCTCGCTTTCTCATCCCTTATCAAGATCAGCCGTTAGATTTAGTGAGATTTTTTGATGGCTCAACCAAGCCTAAGATTCTAGAAATCGGTTTTGGTATGGGCGAGACCACAGCTAAGATTGCTGCCTTGCGAAGTGAAGAGGATTTTTTAGCAATTGAGGTTCACTTGCCTGGAGTGGGCGCGCTATTAAAGCTGATTGGAGAGCAAAATCTCAGCAATCTACGCCTCATTCGTCATGATGCAGTTGAAGTTCTAGAAAATATGATTGCCCCAGAATCTTTGGACGGCATCCATATTTACTTTGCTGATCCTTGGCATAAGAGGCGTCATCATAAGCGTCGCCTCATTCAAGAGAAATTTGTCAAATTACTGGCAACGCGTTTAAAGCTAAATGGCTATCTGCACTTAGCAACAGACTGGCATAACTATGCTGAGCAAATGCTCTTAGTCATCAACGCTGAATCAGCCCTGCAAAATACCTCTAGTCATTTGATCAAGATTGAAACCTTTGCTGCTGAAGATATTGCTACAACAGAAGAGCTTGCAAAAGGCTTGAACGAATTTAAACCCACGGCTGAGCAGTTGGCCATGAGTCATCCAGGCTATGTAGAGCGACCAGGCTATCGCCCAGTAACGAAGTTTGAAAACCGTGGCATCAAACTAGGCCACGGCGTCTGGGACCTAGTCTATAAAAAGAAGTAAGACCTAAAAAGCCTGTGCATAAATTAAACACGGGTTTGCAAGCTGCTTGTTTACAAGCCAACGCAGACGTACTTTAGCTCTAGATATTCATCCATACCAAAGACGCTACCCTCTCTGCCCAAGCCGGATTGTTTGACGCCACCAAACGGCACAACTTCGTTGGCGATAATACCGCTATTAACGCCTACCATGCCGTACTCTAGGGCTTCTGCTACCTTCCAAATACGACCAATATCACGGCTGTAGAAGTAGGATGCTAAGCCGTACTGACTGTTATTGGCCAACTTGATTACCTCTTCATCACTTTCAAAGCTAATAATGGGCGCTACTGGTCCAAAGGTCTCTTCATAAGTAATGAGCATGTCATTGGTGACCTTATCCAAAATTGTGGGTTCGTAGTAAGTCCCCCCTAAAAGTGAGGGCTTGCCACCGGTAACGAGCTTAGCGCCCTTACTTAAGGCATCAGCAATATGACGCTCTACTTTTTCAAATGCTGCTTGATCGATCAGGGGGCCCTGAGAGATGCCAGCTTCTAAGCCATTGCCAACTTTGATAGCTTGAATGGCTTTGGCAAATTTTTCAACAAAGACGTCATGAACTTTTTTGTGAACATAAATGCGATTAGCGCATACACAGGTTTGACCAGAATTGCGGTACTTTGAAGCGATGGCTCCAGCTACGGCCGCATCAATATCAGCGTCATCAAACACAATGAATGGCGCATGACCGCCTAATTCCAGGCCAAGCTTTTTCACAGTAGGCGCGCACTGCGCCATCAAAATGCGACCCACTTCGGTCGATCCTGTAAAGGAAAGGTGGCGGACTGTTGGCGAGGCGCAAAGTGCTTTACCAATCGCAATCGATTGATCCATATCGGCAGTCACAATATTGATAACGCCGCTTGGGATGCCCGCTCTGACTGCAAGCTCAGCGAGCGCTAGAGCTGATAAGGGCGTTTGTTCAGCTGGCTTAATCACAATAGTGCAACCTGCTGCCATAGCTGGCGCAATTTTGCGGGTAATCATCGCATTAGGAAAGTTCCAGGGTGTGATGGCTACGCAAACCCCTATGGGCTGCTTGAGAACCATAAAGCGCTTATCACCCCAAATAGTTGTTGGTATCGTTCCTGAAACACGCTTTGCTTCTTCTGCAAACCACTCAATAAAAGAAGCGCCGTAGACAACTTCGCCAGTAGATTCGGCTAGAGGTTTGCCTTGTTCTAAGGTCATTAGTACAGCAAGATCTTCTTTGTTTTGCAAAATAAGATCAAACCATTTACGCATGAGGATGGCACGCTCTTTGCCAGTCATGCTCTTCCATTTCGGCAGGGCTTGATCAGCCGCAATGATTGCTTTCTCTGCATCCGGGGCACTCAAGTTGGCAACCTGAGCAATGATTTCTCCGGTGGCTGGATTATTGACGGGGAAGATCGCATCAGAGCTAGATTTGACCCATTCGTTATTAATAAAGCCTTGCTCTTTAAATAAGCTAGGATCTTTGAGGAGCTTACGAATATCTGTTTTTTGCATGATGAACTTTTCCGATCGGGGTATATGCATTATTCAGATTGATTTTATCCCCAGAAATAAAAAACCTCACAAGTGCTGCCTTGTGAGTTTTATCAAATGCAATCTCCTGCTAAAACAGTCTAATCAGCTTTAGTTTCGGCGACCCGGAGTTTTTGTGCCAAGAGATCGAGGACGCCATTGACATATTTATGGCCATCCGTGCCACCAAAGGTTTTGGCAAGCTCTACAGCTTCATTAATCGCGACTTTATAAGGCACAGATAAATCGGCGGCTAATTCATAGGCACCAATCAGTAGGGCAGCATGCTCAACTGGGGAGAGTTCATTAATCGGTCGATCTAGTGCTGGGGTAATAATTGCTTCGAGCTCATCAGTGCGTTCTAGTACGCCTTGAAAAATGCCATTAAACAAATCGAGTTGGCAACGTTTAAAAGCTGGATCTTCAGCTAATTGTTTGGCGATTGCAGCACTGTTAGGTAAGCTTCCTGCACGACGTACCACTAAGCTTTGATACACACCTTGAAGAGCATATTCACGGGCACGTCGACGCGGGGTGAGAGAACGCTTAGGTGCCGCAGATTTAGCGTTATCCCCATCTTTGCTAGATTGTGATGGATTCAGAGATGATTTAGTCATATTGATTATTACTCTTCACCATCGTTCATTTCAAAATCAATGTCAGGGGTCAATGCCAATGCAAGATTAGCCATTTCCACTACGGCTTTGGCGCAGTCAGCGCCTTTCACATTGACGCGGACAGCCGCTTGCTCATCGGTATCGCAAGTGAGGACGCCGTTGGCAATCGGCAAACCAGAGTCGATAGAAATACGAGTAATACCTGAAGCAGATTCATTTGAGACCAACTCAAAGTGATAGGTTTCACCACGAATCACTGCACCCAAGGCAACTAATCCATCGAATTCACCTGTCTCCGCAAGCTTTTGAAGGGCGAAAGGAATCTCGAGTGCACCAGGAACGGTGACTAATTTAATGTCGGATTGCGCAACGCCTAAAGCAATCAATTCCTGAATGCAGGCATTAGTAAGGGCAACGCAATGATCTTCATTGAAGCGAGCTTGCACGATACCGATTCGTAAATCTTGACCATTGAGATCTGCTTCTAATACTCCTACTGCGTCGCTGTTCGATTGAGTCATGATGATCTTTTAAAGAGATGATGCTTATTTTGGTTGATAGGGAATGTATCCCGTTACTTCTAATTTGTAACCAGAAAGACTTGGTACTGGACTTGGGTTGGCTAATAAACGCATCTTACCAACCCCAATATCTTTAAGGATTTGCGCACCGATTCCATAGCTACGGAAATCGGTTTTACGAGTAAGCGTTTGTTTTACTTCATCAGAGGATTGGTTCAGTTTTTTAAATTGCGCTAACCAGTCTTGATCATTGGGGGCAGCAATGCCTGCTGCATTGAGTAAAACGGCAACTCCTGCAGGGGCGCTAGCAATCTCTTGGAGTGCTTGTGCTAATGGCCAAGAATGGGTGCTAACCTGAGAATCTAAAAAGTCCAAAACGGTTACAGGCTCATGTACTCGTACTAGGGTTTCTTGCGCTTCGGATGGTTTGCCATGTACTAGTGCAATATGAATGCATGAGCTTGGGGTGTCACGATAGATAATGCCCTCAAACTTACCCCATGGGGTGATGAATTCACGAACACCCTCACGCACCACAATACTTTCGTTTTGGCTACGGTATTTGATGAGATCGGCAATGCTACCAATTTTGAGTTGATGTTCTTTGGCGAACTCTAGTAGGTCTGGCAAGCGTGCCATGCTGCCATCATCTTTCATGATCTCGCAAATCACCGCTGTTGGAGAGCAACCTGCCATTGCCGCAAGATCACAGCCGGCCTCTGTATGGCCAGAGCGAATCAATACACCACCAGGTTGCGCCATCAGCGGAAAAATATGACCAGGCTGTACTAAGTCGCTTGGTTTGGCATTCGGTGCCACAGCAGTCTTAATGGTCAAGGCGCGATCTGCAGCAGAAATACCAGTAGTCACACCAGTAGCTGCCTCAATCGAGACGGTGAAGTTGGTTCCCATGGAGGTGCCGTTATCGCGCACCATCAACGGTAAATTGAGCTGCTGGCAGCGCTCGCGGGTCAATGTCAGGCAAATGAGCCCACGACCGTGTTTGGCCATAAAATTGACTGTTTCTGCGCTGACATGATCAGCAGCCAAAACTAGATCACCCTCGTTTTCGCGATCTTCTTCGTCCACGAGAATGACCATGTGGCCAGCACGAAGCTCGGCAATGATTTCTTCTGTGGGGGAAAGGGTATTTGGCATAGCCATGTATTTTAAGCTGAGCAGGCGATTATCGTTAGTCTCCGACGGCATTCTTCTGCTTATCTGACGGTAAGACCCTCTGAGTCCTGTTTTATTAGCCTTTGGGGCTCTAGAAAATGCCATATGAGCCTCAACACCCAAAACCCAGCGAATGGATTTATCTTGCTCGAGGTATTAGTGGCGATGAGTCTCATTTTGGGTGTTTGGATGATTTCCATTGGCGCTTATCAAGGATTGGCTCTTCGGTTTAAGCAGCAGGAGAGCAAACGCTCCCATCTTAGGCAGACTTTTGATAGCTACGAGCTTGCAGAACAAGTTAGGGTTAATAACGCCAATAACAAGCAAATCAGCCCACCCAGTAGTCCCAATATTTCCATTAAGGATGTGAAGCATGAATCTTCTCGAGTGTCTGGTCGGAATCGCGCTTTGCACCCTGCTAATAAATCCACTGCTAAAAATCAGCGCTGATTTGTGGGTTAAGCAAATGGAGTATGAAAAATCTCAAGCTCTCACTTCAGAAGCGGAGCGCGCATTGGAGTTGATTGGGCGCGCTATTCGGATGGCGGGCTATCGAAATATGAAATCAGCTCAAGAGATTGCAAGCAAGAAAAATATCAAAAATTCAATTGAGATTCAGAAGGGTGCCGGTTATCAGGGATCTGATTCTTTACTTGCGAGACACGAGTTATCAAATGAAATCGATTTTGATTGCATCGGAAATGTATTAACGAACGATCGCACAAAACACAACTTAGCCTTGCAAGGTTTTTTAGTGGAAAGGCAAGCTGGCTTACCAAAGGGGGCGAAAATTAATGGTGGCTCACTAATGTGTCAGTCACTAGATCGTCAGGGCCGAATACAAAACACTACCCTGATGAACGGTATTAATCACTTAAAGATTGATGAACTAAACCCCTCTATAAACCAGGGCCAAAGGGCCTTTAGGATCAAACTAGAAATGACCGATGGAGCTTCTTTGCAGAAGACATTCATGCGCACCTTCATCACCAGAAATCTCCCATGATTTTGGCTTGGGTGATGTCATTATTACTTTTGTGTTCGTCTCTCATTATTTATCTTGAGAGATTAACCAGTCTGCGTGCGCTTGAGACAAAAACAATTGAGTATGCACAAGAGCGATTTATGTCTGCAGAGAGATCAGTTCTTGAATGCGAAGAAAATATTACTAAGGTATCTGCATTAATGGAAAATCACTGCTTCATTCAGTCTGTAGGCAAGGGCTTATGGCTGATTTCTAGTAAAGAAAAACCGAGTATTCACCTACATGTTTTGGTAGATGAAAAATTAGGTGTGATTACCCGCCTAAATTGGCGTCAAGCATTTGAATAAAATGCACCAACCGGAGTCAGGGGCAAGCTTGCTGGAATTAATGGCGGTGATGTTGATTATTGCTATTGCCACAACTGTCACGATGCCACTACTGCAAAAGCAAACTGCCTCTCGCGAAATCGAATCAGTCGCCAGAAGATGGATTGCTCACGCTCAATTTGCGCGTCAGCATGCATTGCACTTGGGTGAGTCTATGAGGATTGAACCTCTCTTGGACGGCAAGTGGGACGGTGGCTGGGTCATTAGTAGTGGTTGTTTAAGTAAATTTAGCAAGCCTGATTGCGTGAGCAAAGTATGGCTTTCTCAAGGGAGAATTGACCCCATCTTTTTTCGGGGTGGGGGCAGATACTTTATGGATCCCCATACAGGCAAAACTGGAATTCTGTTTAATGCTGCAGGGGCTGCTAAAACAGCTCAGGGCGGTTTTGTTGCCAATCGTCTGGTATTGGGCCACCAAAGGTATCCGGGCTTAGAGCGCCAGCTGATATTGGGCAGTGGTGGGCGTTGGCGAATCTGTGACCCTGCCAGAGATACAAAGCGTTGCCATTGAATGGTTTAATAGATGCATGTATACCGCTGTTGATCACCAATGGATGGGCGAGGCATTAGCCGAGGCTCAGAAAGCACTCTATTTGTCCAACCCCAATCCTCGGGTGGGTTGTGTCATCGTGAAAGATGGGCGTGTGATTGGTCGAGGATTTACGCAACTTGTTGGTGGCCCTCATGCAGAAGTCCAGGCGCTGGCAGATGTCAAAGCGAATGGAAATGATTCTGCAGGCTCAACTATCTACGTGACTCTAGAGCCATGTAGTCATACTGGACGTACGCCACCTTGTGTTGATGCATTGATCGCTGCAAAGCCAGCCAAAGTAATTGCAGCAATGAGTGACCCAAACCCATTAGTTTCTGGAAATGGTCTTGAGAAATTAAAGGCTGCTGGTATTGAAGTGCAATGTGGCTTGATGGAGTCTGAAGCAAAGCAGTTGAATCGCGGATTTATTTCTCGAATGACTCGAGGTCTGCCTTGGGTGCGTTTAAAAATTGCGGCAAGTCTTGATGGAAAAACTGCCCTACCCAGTGGCGAGAGTCAATGGATTACTGGACCGTTGGCGAGAGCCGATGGCCATCACTGGCGAGCCCAAGCCTGTGCAATTGTGACTGGCGTTGGGACTGTCAAGGAGGATGATCCCACTCTCAATGTGCGCGATGTTGGAACACAACGCCAGCCTTGGCGAATTATTGTGGACTCCAAGCTAGAGACACCACCGAATGCGAAGATTCTGGAAAATATTGACCAATCCGGTGTAATCATCGTTTGCGCAAACTTGGATAGTCCAGAGGGCCAAGAAAAAGCAAAATCTTTTAAAGCAAGAGGCATTGAGGTCGTTGCGATGGCTAATGCTTTTGGAAAGGTGGATTTACCTAAGCTTTTTGCATATCTTGCTCAAGAGCGCGAGATGAATGAAATTCACATCGAGGCCGGCTTTAAGCTAAATGGTTCGATGTTGCGAGAGGGTTGCGTAGATGAATTGTTACTTTACTACGCACCATTCCTGATGGGCGAGGGCATTGGTATGGCTAATGTCTCTGCCTTGGCTTCATTAAGTTCGCGCCAAGACTGGCAAGTCATTGATCAGAGCTTGATTGGTGACGACTTTAGGCTTAGGCTGATGAAGCGTTAATGACACTGAAGATACACACTAAAATCACTACATGTTTACTGGAATTATCACTGCCGTAGGTCAAATCAAAAGCACTCAAGCAAAGGGCGATGGCTTGCACTTAATCGTTGAGGTGCCCTCAGGTTATTTGGATGATGTGGCCCTTGGCGATAGTATTGCCATTCAAGGCGCTTGCATGACAGCGACGCAATTCAATGGCAATACTTTTGCTTTGGATATTTCTCGCGAGTCTCTTAATAAAACGGTTGGACTTGATCAAGTTGGCCCAGTTAATCTAGAAAAGGCACTGCGTTTAAATGATCGACTTGGAGGCCATCTAGTTAGCGGCCACGTAGATGGTATTGGTAAGGTAGCCCACTTTGCCCAAGTTTCTCAAGATGCTCATGGCTCTTGGTTATTGAGAATTGAAGCGCCAAAAGTGTTAGCGCCATTTTTGGCCTACAAGGGCTCTATCGTTGTGAATGGTGTATCGCTCACCGTCAACAAAACAGAAGACACTACTCAAGCTTGCATTGTCGATATCAATTTAATTCCGCATACCTTGCAAAGCACCACACTTGGAAATCTGAAACAAGGTGATGCAGTGAATCTCGAGGTAGATCTGATAGCGCGTTATGTAGCGCGGATGCTTGAAGCTCAGGTTAAGTAATCCCAAGAACACTAATAATTTAGGCCTAATTGAGGGTATGCTTAAGCCATTCTGAAGGCGAGGTTAAATAACCCCATTGATTATAGTCCCATTTTGGGACTATAATACAACAATGAGGGTCATTGCTAAAAAATGCTTAATAAAGTTTTGGGCCAAACACAAAGATTCTGAGCAGCCTCTCAAGGCTTGGTATGACGAGGCAATCAGTTCAGTGTGGCAATCACCCCAAGATATTAAAAATCAATATCGAAATGCCAGTTTTGTTGGTAAAAACAGAGTGATTTTTAACATCAAGGGGAATGACTATCGGTTAATCGTTGCTGTTGCTTATCGTTTTGGAGTGGTTTATATAAAGTTTGTTGGAACGCACGCCGCTTATGATCGAATTAACGCAGAATCAGTGGAGATAGAGTAACTATGAAAGAATTAAAACCCATAAGGAATGAAAAAGATTACATGTCTGCCTTGGCAGAGGTATCTCTGTTTGTAGATAAAGAGCCCAAAAAAGGAAGCAAAGAGGCGGATCGGCTTGAATTACTTTTGATGCTCATTGAAGCTTATGAGGCGAAGCATTATTCAATAGATCCACCAGATCCAGTTGAGGCAATCAAATTTAGAATGGAGCAGGCTGGTCTAAAACCTAAGGATTTACAGCCCATGATTGGCGGATTAAACCGTGTTTATGAAATATTAAATCGTAAGCGGCCGTTAACTCTGAAAATGATTTGGAAGTTGCATTCCATGTTAGGAATACCTGCAGATAGTCTTATCAAGCAGGACGATGAATTACATCCCGCCTAGATTTATTTGCGATAACGAGTTGGATCGCTCACATTAGCCTGCTTAAATCCAGCCTGCCTTAAGCGGCAAGATTCACATTCGCCACAAGCCTCACCTAAATCGTTTGCTTGATAGCAAGATACAGTTTGTGAGTAATCAACCCCAAGCGAGTTGCCTAGCTGAATAATTTCTGCTTTGGTGAGGTTAATGATGGGTGCATGTACACGGAAACGGTTTTCATTATTGGAAGCTTCTACCCCAGCCTTAGTGGCTAAGTTGGCCATTGCCTCAAAAGAGCGTACATATTCGGGGCGACAATCTGGGTAGCCTGAGTAATCTACCGAGTTTGCGCCATAGAAAATATCTAGTCCGCCAAGTGCTTCTGCCCAGCCCAAGGCAAGTGACAGCAAAATCGTGTTGCGTGCAGGCACATAAGTCACAGGGATCTCTTGATCTTTTCCGGGGGTGATCGGCACTGCAATAGAGGCATCTGTTAAGGCTGACCCACCGAAACGGGTCAAATCTAAATTCACTACTTCATGACGAGCCACACCCACTTGTTTCGCAATGTGTTTTGCTGCAGCCAGTTCAGAGGAGTGACGCTGTCCATAACCTACTGAAAGCGCATAGGGTGTGTAGCCTAAATCTTTAGCAAGCGCTAGGACGGTTGTGGAGTCTAGACCACCTGAAAAGAGAATGACTGCAGGTGCGCCTAGTTTACGTGGTGCAAGATTCTCAAAAGCGGCAGACAGCTTAGACATGAAGGCGTAAGTGTCTACTTTGTAGCAGCTAGAAGCTGTTGAGCATCTTTCGCTGCTTCAGTATCTGGATATTTAGCAATAATGTCACTAAAGGTTTTTTTGGCGGCTGCTTTGTTGCCACTTTCTAGTTGAGAATTTCCCAAAGTAACCATCGCTGCAGGAATGCGCGGATGGTTTGGGTATTTCTTAATCAAACTTTGTAATTGGCTGATGGCCCCAGCGTAATCCTTATTGGCATACTTGCTATTACCACTCCAGTAAAGTGCGAGAGGCAAATATGGGCTCTTAGGGTATTTGGCAGTGAAAGCAGCAAAACCATCTTCAGCCTTTTTTAGATTGCCTGCCTGGAATGCTTTCAATGCATCATCGTAAGCTTTCTTTTCACCAGGCTGGACGGTGCCACTCACGCCTTCGATCGTAACTGTACGTGGCTCAAAATTACCTAAGCGTGTATCGAGATCTTGGTAGTAAGTTTTCTGACTGGTCGAAATGTCTTCACTCTGCTTCTCAAGCTCTTCCACTTTTCCTCGTAGCTCTGCATTCTCAGTTTTGAGTTTGTCGATCTGGCTTTGGAGCTCAAGTTGAGTGGTAGCTAGTGACTTACGCAAATCCAAAATGGCTTTGCGAGCCTCATCGTCTGAGAATAGCGCCCAAGCACTATTAGAAGCGCATAAGCAAAATAGGGCGGCACTTAAACAAAACGCTCGTGAGAGCGTTTGTTTGATGATGAGTGAAGAGCTATTCATTTAGTTTGCAATGTACACAATATCAGCGCGGCGATTTTCTGCCCAGGCTGCTTCGTTATCACCTTCCGCTCTAGGTTTTTCTTTACCAAAGCTGACGGCTTCCATTTGATTGTCTGATACACCCATCAAGTTCAATGATTTACGAACGGCATCGGAACGACGTTGGCCTAGTGCCAGGTTGTACTCAGCGGTACCGCGATCATCGGTATTACCTTGAATAATGATCTTTTGATTTGGGTTGGCTTTTAAGTAGCTAGCATGAGCAGAAAGCATCTTTTGATATTTGGTTTGTACTGTGTACTCATCAAATCCAAAGTAAACACTCTTTTCAAAGAGTGGGCTCTTAGGATCGTTCCATGGCTGCGAGCCAAAGCTTCCGCTACCACCAGCTCCGTTAGCGCCATCGGTGTCGTCTAACTTCACGCTTGAACAAGCCGCCATTAAGAACGCAGTAATACTAATGATGGCTAGGGTTGCTGCACGGCGTGTGGTAGAAACTGTCATGATTTTCCTTTTCCTACAAACTCTGTGATGAAGTTGATATGTAATTCAGGGGGGGGCATATGCCAATGGTTAATATTATGCCCCCAAGAGCATCCAAAATGCGTATTTCACCTTCAAAAAAGGTGTTTTAGTCCATGAAAGGGCCCCAGGATGGCTGACGGACATCAGATCCCGGAATACTCAGTACTTGCTTGGAATTGCCATCAACCGATACCGCGGCTAAGACGCGCTTACCGTTGACCTTGGTTGAATACAGCACATAACGGCCGTTGGCCGCAAAGGATGGAGATTCATCGGTGGTGCCGTCGGTTAATGCTTGAGCATCACCGGTAGCAAGGTTCAGAATATACAAACGATATGCGCCACCAACATTGGCGATATAGGCTAAGTATTTTCCATCTGGTGAGATTCGAGGAGAGGTCACGAAGCCTTGTTTAAAGGTGACGCGTTTAGCGCCCTCTACTTGCTCTCCATCAGCGCTCATACGATAGATCTGCGGATTACCACCGCGATCACTCGTGAAATAAATATAGCGACCGTCTGCAGAATATTGTGGTTCGGTATCAATGGTATTGCCGCGAGTTAAGCGATGTAATCCAGTGCCATCAGCATTGATGCCATAGATTTGGGTATTGCCATCTTTCGATAATGAGATCGCTAATTTCTTACCATCGGGTGACCAAGCGGGAGCACTGTTATTGCCTTTTTGGTTAGAGAGGGAAATACGGCGACCAGTAGCTAGTTCATGAACGTAGATGACTGGTTTGCGATCTTCAAAAGAAACATAAGCTACTTTCTTACCATCAGGTGACCACGATGGAGAAATAATTGGCTCGCCACTATTCATCGCGTTACGAATATTTTGACCATCTGCATCAGAGATCACCAGGCGATAGCGCTTACCCTCTTTAATGACGTAGGACAAGCGAGTGGAGAAGACGCCCCGCTCGCCTAGTAATTTATAAATAATGTCATCGGCAATTTTGTGTGCGGCTGCGCGTAAGTTATCCGCGCTAGAGTTGATATTGAGTCCACCTAGACTCTGCGATTTACGAATATCAAATAATTTGTAATGAATTTCAAACTGGCCATTACCTGTTTGCACGACTGAACCAACTACTAGTGCATCAGCACCACGAGCAGCCCATGATTTGTAATTGGGTGTGCCGTCATCACCTTCAACAGCATTACCGTTTTCAGTGTTCTTGAAGTAACCGCTACGAGCTAAGTCTTGACGAATAATTTCTGTAACGCTGGTTGGCAGTTTTGTTTCATCTTTAAAGCGCATGACTGCGATAGGGTAGAGAGACTGGCCCACGCCGGTAATTTCAATATTCATTTGCGCAAGGGCTGGACTGATCAAGCTAAAAGTCGAAATAGCAATTGCGATACCAAGCAAATTAGATTTACGAATCATTTTTTTGAATAACTGCAGCATGCTATAGCCTTCTTAGTCCTTGGGTTTAAAGGTCAGTTTTACTTCGCGTTGTGGAATTTTGCCATTGTCGTCTTTTGGCAGACTCTCCGCACGAGACAGGGCTAGAAGAACAGCGCGATCCCAGGCGGGAATACCGCTGGAGGTGAGAACGCTGGTGCTCAGAATTGCGCCATCAGGTGCGAGATTCACTTGTATCACGGCTGCTGGATTTCCGGAAACGGATTCTGGATTGAAAACAATCAGCGGCTTTACCTTCTTAATCACTTTGTCTGTCCAGCCAGGGGGTGCGTTTCCGCCGCCACCAACACCGCTACCTGATGTGCCTCCACTACCCCCTTCAGCTCCGGCGGCAGCTCTGAGTCTAGCCAATTGATCAGCACGAACTTTTTCTGCAGCAGCATTAGCTTTTGTTTCCGTCGGTGATTTTGCTTCAACCTTTTTGGCTGGCTCTACTTTCTTTGGCTGCTCTTTTTCTTTAGGTGGAGGAGGCTTTACCGCTTTTGGTTTTTCTTTGACTACCTCTTTCTTTGGCGGCTCTTTTTCTACCTTCTTTTTCTTGATGGCAATCTCAGCAGCTTCTTCCTTAACCACTGTTTTTACTTCAGGTTCTGGCGGTGTTTCAACTTGAGGAGTGGAGTCCCAAAGTTCTACCTCAACACCAGATGGCGTGGAGTTATTCCAACTGATGCCAATGACTAAAAAAGCGAGTAATCCCAAATGTGCTATTAGCGAAAATGTAAAGGCGCGTTTCGTGCTCTCTTGCTTGGTCAACCGTCCCCGCTTGAATGGCGAGGGAGATGATTGAAAAGTGGCTGCGCTATTCATGGGCAAATGAAATGGCTGAAATAGGCCAAAGTCCTACTGGCTCTTGACCGCAAGGCCAACGCGTTTGACGCCATTTTCTTTGAGCTTAGACAT
The DNA here is from genome assembly GCF_018687095.1 of Polynucleobacter sp. MWH-UH25E. Classification (NCBI taxonomy): domain Bacteria; kingdom Pseudomonadati; phylum Pseudomonadota; class Betaproteobacteria; order Burkholderiales; family Burkholderiaceae; genus Polynucleobacter; species Polynucleobacter sp. MWH-UH25E. Next base: position 285,004 of record NZ_CP061286.1, read on the forward strand.
GACATTCATTACAGTCTCGTACTTAATGGATTTATCTGCAGCAAGCACAACGGGTTGATCGGCTGATTTCTCGGCTTGTGTTCTAGCAAAGGCCCCTAGTTCAAATGGAGTGAGCGTTTGAACGGGTTCACCATCTTTACGCACGATGACGTTTTCATTGGCATCGATAGTTAAAAAGATGGGTGGTAATGCTTGCACTTTAGCGCCACCAACAGTGGGAAGATTAACTACACCTGGATTCACCATGGGAGCAGTGACCATAAAGATCACAAGCAACACTAGCATCACATCAATGTAGGGAACTACATTGATCTCAGCTTTGGCGCGACGTTTGGAGTTGCGCAGGGAAGAGCTAGCCATGCTGATACTCCTTAGCGACCCGCCGTTTGACGTTGCAAGATGTTAGTGAACTCTTCAATGAAAGTTTCAAAACGAATCGCTAGACGATCTACATCGGTTGCTGCACGGTTGTAAGCAACCACCGCCGGAATCGCTGCAAATAAACCAATCGCAGTTGCAATCAAGGCTTCAGCAATACCAGGGGCAACTGCAGAGAGCGTTGCATTTTGTACGTTTGCTAAACCGCGGAAAGAGTGCATGATTCCCCATACTGTGCCAAAGAGGCCGATGTAAGGAGAGACAGAGCCAACTGAAGCCAAAAATGGCAAATTCGCTTCCAATGCATCCATCTCTCTTTGGTAGGTGGCTTTCATTGCCCTGCGAGCAGCATCGATTTCATGAACTTTCATGAACTCTTGCATGCCGGCTTCGAAGATGTGCTCCAGCACGGCATCGCTACGAGTATTGCGTTGGGCTGCCTCCAGAAGGGTATTGAGGTCGCCACCAGACCAGAAATCTCGCTCAAAACGGTCCGTATCTTGGCGAACCCCCCGCAAAATCGCGGTTTTCTTAAAAATAATGGTCCAAGAGGCTATAGACATCCCCATTAATAACACCATTACCAACTGTACTAATAGGCTGGCGTTGAGGACTAGGGATAGAAAAGAAAGGTCTTGTGTAGTAGTCATGGCGGATTTTGTATGATGTAGGTTGATTTTACTTACTTAATGGAATAACCCAATTCTTAGTTAGTTCATTACTCAACACCCTAGGATTTCTATCATGTTTGACCGCCAAAACACCTTAGCCAAAATAGACCCCCAGTTATGGGAAGCCATCCAGAATGAAAACAAGCGTCAAGAAGACCATATTGAGCTGATTGCTTCTGAGAACTACACCTCTCCAGCGGTTATGGCAGCTCAAGGCTCTCAATTAACCAATAAATATGCTGAAGGCTATCCAGGCAAGCGTTACTACGGTGGCTGTGAATTCGTGGACGTTGCGGAGCAGTTAGCGATTGATCGCGTGAAAGCTTTGTTTGGTGCTGAAGCGGCAAACGTGCAACCCCATTGCGGCGCTTCCGCAAACCAAGCAGTTTTCTTGGCGTTCCTAAAACCAGGCGATACCTTTATGGGAATGAGTTTGGCTGAAGGTGGTCACTTGACTCACGGTATGGCATTGAACATGAGTGGCAAGTGGTTTAACCCAATCGCATACGGCTTGGATAAAAATGAAGAAATTGATTATGAGCAAATGGAGCGTTTGGCTCGTGAGCACAAACCCAAATTGATCATTGCAGGCGCATCTGCTTACTCCAAAAAAATTGACTTTGAGCGCATTGGTAAATTAGCCAAAGAAGTGGGCGCGATCTTTATGGTGGATATGGCGCACTATGCAGGTTTGGTTGCTGCAGGCGTGTATCCAAATCCAGTGCCACATGCGGATATCGTGACTTCCACTACTCACAAGAGCTTGCGCGGCCCACGTGGTGGCATCATCTTGATGAAGGCTGAGCATGAGAAGGCAATTAACTCTGCAGTCTTCCCAGGCTTGCAAGGCGGCCCATTGATGCACGTGATTGCTGCTAAAGCGGTGGCTTTCAAAGAAGCAGCAGAGCCAGGCTTTAAGGATTATCAAAAGCAAGTTGTTGCAAATGCAAAAGCATTGGCAGAGACCTTAATCTCTCGCGGCTTACGTATTGTTTCTGGCGGCACAGATTCTCATGTGATGTTGGTAGATTTGCGTGCAAAGAACATGACCGGTAAAGAAGCTGAACGTGTTCTAGGCGAGGCTCATATCACTTGTAACAAAAACGGTATTCCGAATGATCCAGAGAAGCCAATGGTCACTAGTGGTATTCGTTTGGGATCACCAGCGATGACAACGCGTGGATTTAAAGAAGCTGAAGCAAGACAGGTGGGTAATTTCATTGCGGACGTTTTGGATAATCCAAATGATCCTGGCAATATTGCCAAAGTGCGTGCGCAAGTTGCAGAGTTAACTAAGCGCTTCCCTGTTTACGGTTAACTTAATAAGTAACAGCAAGTAACAATAATCAATAACGAATGCGCTGCCCTTTTTGCCATAATGACGATACCCAGGTTCTAGATACCCGGGTATCTGACGAGGGGGATACCATTCGCCGCCGTCGCCGTTGTGCCAAGTGCGATAAGCGTTTTACGACTTATGAGCGGGTTGAACTGGCCCTACCTGCAATCGTTAAAAAGAATGGCAGTCGCGTTGAATACAGCCACGATAAGTTGGCAAGCTCACTAAAGCTTGCTCTTAGAAAGCGCCCTGTTTCGTCAGATTCTGTTGATGAGTCTATTGCTCGCATTGAGGAAAAACTGCTTAGCTTGGGTGAAAAAGAAATTCCGAGTGAGCGTGTCGGTGAGTTGGTGATGCGCGAGCTCAAGCGACTTGATAAGGTTGCTTATATTCGATTTGCTTCTGTATATCGAAGCTTTGCCGATATTGAGTCTTTTGAGAGCGCCCTTAAAGAACTGAAGTAAGCCCTCTTGTTTGAAGTGCTTGTTTATATCGACAGTAAAAAAGACTGCAATTGCAGTCTTTTTTATTTGCAAGGCGTTTGAACTAAAAATTATTTCAATACCGCAAAGATAGAAGTTGTAATGTCTTCAACGCTACCGGTACCATTCACTTTTCTATAAGCTGGCGCTTTCACTTTGTCAGTGGGACTCGCTTGGGCAGCCCATGATGAATAGTACTCAACCAGTGGGCGCGTTTGGCTATCGTAAACCTGCAAACGCTTGCGAACGGTTTCTTCTTTGTCATCATCACGCTGAATGAGGGGCTCACCAGTAACATCATCTTTACCTTCCACTTTTGGTGGATTGAATTTGACGTGATAGGTGCGACCTGAGGCAGGGTGAACGCGACGGCCACTCATGCGATCAATGATGGCATCGAATGGCACATCGATTTCTAAAACGTAATCAATCGGTACACCAGCATCTTTCATAGCTTGTGCCTGAGGAATGGTTCTTGGAAAACCATCAAACAAATAACCTTTGCCGCAATCAGGTTGAGTCAGACGGTCTTTCACCAAGCCAATGATGATGTCATCGGAAACCAAGCCGCCAGCATCCATAATTTTTTTAGCGGCAACGCCGAGCTCAGTTCCCGCTTTCACTGCAGCGCGCAACATGTCGCCAGTAGAAATTTGTGGAATACCAAATTTTTCACAAATAAATTGAGCTTGTGTGCCTTTACCAGCACCCGGTGCACCGAGCAGAATCAACCGCATTGTTTTCCCCTTAGAAGAGCTGACATTGTCCCGTATTTTGTCGGGATCATTGATATATGGTTCTTAGGATTATCCCCGAGAAACTCTCTAGAACCCCAAATTCTGAGGGGTAATCGGGGTCTAGGAGGCATTAAATGCGATTCGAACGCGTTCTAGGTCCTCTGGTGTATCAACGCCAACTGGTGGGGCTTGATCTGATATGTGAACTGCAATACGGTACCCATTCCAAAGCGCTCTGAGTTGCTCTAGCGCTTCTGCTTGTTCTGGCGGCGCTGGATCTAGACGGGTATAAGCCTGCAAAAATTCAGCACGATAGGCATAGATACCCAAATGGCGTAAGTGTGTGACAGGGCTATTTTTATGCTCTTTATCAGCATCCCGAACAAATGGAATGGCTGCTCTTGAAAAATACAATGCTTCACCAGACCGATTCAAAACTACCTTAACAACATTCGGATTTTGGATTTCTGCTTCATCATCGATTCGTACGGCAACCGTTGAAATAGCGCACTCTGCATGATCCGATAAAGTTTGAGCAACTTGATTAATAAGTTCTGGTGGAATGAGTGGTTCATCACCTTGCACATTTACTACTAAAGCATTATTCGGTAATTTGAGTAAATGGGCTACTTCAGCAAGACGGTCTGTACCAGTTGGGTGATTTTCGCTAGTGAGTAAACATTCAATACGATACTCATCGCATACCGCTTGAATCTCAGGAGAATCTGTTGCAACCACCACGCTTTGCGCTAAGGATTTTTTGGCTTGCTCTGCAACTCGCACAACCATGGGTTTGCCACCAATATTTGCAAGAGGCTTGCGAGGTAGTCGTGTAGAGGCGAGTCTAGCTGGTATGACAACCAAAAAATCTGGGGCTGCAGATGCGCTCATATGTAAGTACTTAAAGAATTTCATCGGCGCTCAAACTTCGCGCCTCTTCTACTAGCATCACCGGAACGTCATCACGAATAGGGTAGGCAAGGCGATCCGCTTTGCAAATCAGCTCCTGTTTTTCAGGATCTAAATGCAATTGGCTTTTACACAGGGGGCAAACCAGGATATCGAGTAGTCGCTTGTCCATAATGATTTCAATAATGGGTCAATAGGTAGGGATCTATTAGAGAGTATAGCGACGTGGGTCGGGCCTTTGCAAAATGGATTGCAGCCAATCCATCAGATTTTCAGATAATCGTAATGACATTGGGGCAACCCAAATCCGCTCATCAGAGATGCCAGAGCACTTCACCGCATCTTTTTCGGTGATCAAAATGCATTGTGCCTTGATGGCGTTGAAAAACTCGGGCGTGAAAGTAGCATGATCTGGTAACGGAATATTTTTGCTGGAGATGCCATGTTTTGCTATGTCATCAAAAAAGCGATTTGGATTTCCAAGTCCCGCAACTGCAGTGATGTTCTTTGGTAAAAATTGCTCGGCAATCTGTTCGAATGATTGAGTATTTGCAGGGTTGATCAATTGGTATGGTGTACCCAATTGACTGGATAAATAAAAAGCTCGACGACCTAAGAAGTATTCATCGCTAGGTGCTGCTTTTAGGTCTCTGGCTAGGCTGGTAAAGAGTGTGGCATCACGCTCACGAGTAGCGGGTTCGCGCAGGGGGCCTGCAGGCAATAGAAAGCGATTGCCTTCACCACGACTATCTCGAACGACTAACTCTACGTCGCGCCCACCTTCCCGGGCTGGCCAGCGAACTAGTCCGCGGTGTTGCAAGCCATCATCGCTAATAATCACATTCACCTCAGGAGAATGTTTCAGTAAAGCCTGAATGCTGTCATTACGCTTGGGAAAAACCCAAATTGGAAATTGATTGTGAGTGCGTTTTGCAATTAAAACGGGTTCATCACCAACAACTAACGGGTCTGAATCAGTGTTTACTTGAAGCGGCGAAGTTTGTAGAGATGACCCATAGCCTCTACTAATGATTCCGGGTTTCCAGCCTAGCTCAGATAGCTGTTGCGCCAGCGCAATCACGATTGGAGTTTTGCCAGTTCCGCCAACTCGAATATTGCCCACGATAATGATGGGAACTGGCGCAGGTTTAGCGTTGCCGATATCTAAATCGTGAATGATTTTGCGAATACGCAAAATCATGCCAAAGAGCCAGGACAGGGGCCATAGTATTAGGCCGGTGGGGCCGCGCCTCTCCCAAAAACTGGGGGCTTTACGAAAAAAAGAGAAAGCCATAGCTACTTTTTTGTCTGACTACTAAAGACGACATTTGAAAGGTTTGCATCGCGCGCTGCTTCTAGGGCTGTCATCACAGATTGATGAGGTGCTTTTGCATCTGCATCGATATTGACCTGAAGGTTGCTGTCTTTGTTGCTCAGTTGGGCTAGAGCGTTACTTAACTGAGATGGGTCTGTTACCTTGCCATTGATCGCAAAACGCCCATCACGGCTGACAGCAATGTGCACTTGTTTACTTTCTGCTTGTGACTCGCTGCCACTAGCTGTTGGCAAGGTAATAGCCAGTTCTTGGTAGCGTGTAAAGGTTGTGGAGATCATTAAAAAGATCAATACCACTAACAACACATCGATAAATGGAATGAGATTAATTTCTGGTTCAGTAGAAACAGAATTTGTTCCTAAGGAAAATGAATTTCCAGATTTCGAGTGTGTTTGCAACCAACTCATGAGTTAGATTCAGTGGGATAAAGTTTTTTAAATAGTTGGCGTGTGAATTCTTCACACTCACGTTGACGTTGGTTGGCAATGGCACGCAATGCGCGCCAGCTCGCTAATGCTGGAATAGCAATCAGCAAACCAAATGCAGTGTTGTATAGCGCAACAGAAATGCCATGAGCAAGTTGTTGAGGGCTGCCTGCTCCATTGACAGCACCTTGGCTGCCAAAGATCTCAATCATGCCGACAACGGTGCCAAATAAGCCTAACAAGGGCGCGATGGTTGCGATTGTCGCTAGCACACCGAGGTAGCGATCAAATTTGAGCCAAGTACTTTGTGCCACCGCTTGCAGCTCTTCCAAAGCTGACTGTGCGTTGTTATCAGCGGATTTTTCCCGCAGAGCACAAGCAAGTAATGGGCTTGCAGGAGAGAGTTGGGTTAATTGCGTAATTTGCTCATTGGCAATGGATTTTTGGCCAAGCAATTGATTGCAAAGGGAAAACGCTGTTTCTAGTGTGCCAGTTGGAAAAATATGAACTTGTCTCAGATACCAAGTTCGCTCAATCACAATGGCTAAACCGATGATTGAGAGGATTAAAAGGGGCCAAATAGGCCAGCCAGCAGATAGTAAGATGGAGTACATAAGCTCAGTACTTTAGCTGAATTATTGGACCCTTCTTATAAAGCTTGCCTGTGGATAACTCTGTGCAAAACTTTTTCGTGGGGGCAAGCTAAGTCATTGATTGATGGTGGAAGCGGTGTAAACCTCATCAAAACACCTTATGATGGCTGAGTATTTTTATTATATAAATCAAAGGCTTGTAAATTAACTGTAGTATTTATGAGACGTTTCGGGTCAGTAACTGCTTACTTATGATTATTCAACCTAGAGCCAATCAGCTTCTGTGGATATTTATTACCCTCAAAGCCTGATGATTTAGGGAGTTAAAAGAAAAAATGTCGGATATATCTAGGGAAATCCTTTCTGTTGGCGATCTCAACCGTGCCATTGCGGCCTCTTTGGAGGATCGCTTTGATACGGTTTGGGTAAGTGGGGAGATTTCCAACTTCAAGGCTTATGACAGCGGACATTGGTACTTCTCTCTTAAAGATGAAGAAGGTCAAATTCGATGCGTGATGTTCCGAGGTCGCAATGGCCAGGTAGGCTTTATGCCCCAGTCTGGCGATTTGGTTGAAGTCAGCGCCAATCTCAGTATGTACGTTCCTAGAGGCGACATACAGCTGACCATTCAAACTCTGCGCCGCGCAGGTATGGGCGGTTTGTATGAAGCATTTCTGAAGCTCAAAGCTAAGCTAGCAAAAGAGGGTTTATTCGATGAAGATCGCAAACGAGAGATCCCATCACACCCCAGATCTATTGGCATTCTGACTTCACCACAAGCTGCAGCATTAAAAGATGTGCTCAGCACATTGGCAAGACGTGCACCTCACATACCCATTGTGATTTATCCAACATTAGTACAAGGACCGGATGCACCAGCGGGAATCATTGCTGCGCTCAAAGCTGCTGAAAAAGAGAATGCTGTTGATGTCATTTTGCTGGTGCGTGGTGGCGGCAGTATCGAAGACTTGTGGGCTTTTAATGACGAACAACTAGCATATGCAATCGCAAGCTCCAGTATTCCTGTAGTAAGTGGCGTTGGCCATGAGACGGATTTCACAATTGCAGACTTTGTGGCTGATCTGCGAGCCCCAACGCCCACAGGGGCTGCAGAGTTGGCTGCGCCTCGCAGAGATCAAATGCTGCAAGAGCTCGACGCTATCATGCAAGCACTTTTGCAGCGTATCAATCAACGGGTTGAGCGTGAAGCACAATCTCTAGATCAATTGGCATTGAGATTAAGTCATGCATTACCTAATCCTGATCGTATGCGCGAACAAATGATGAATCTACAGCAGCGTATTAATCAGGCTTGGTCAGTCCGTATGGAGAACTGGAAACGTAATCAATCACACTACCAATCGCAGCTAGAGATGCTCAATCCTCAGAGAACGCTTGAGAGAGGTTATGCAGTCATTTTGAGTAAGAAAAAGGACCAAATGCATGCTGTGCGCAATCCCAAAGAGCTACATGTTAACCATGCGTATCAAGTGCAGTTAGCTGAGGGGTCTGCGCAAATTGAGTTGTCAAAAATCGAATTGGATATCTGAAAGGCTGAATTTTGTCTGTTAGATCGCTGGCTGCATCTAGCTTACAGTTACTAAGGGTCTATCAAAGGTTATTATACAAATAATTTTATGTATAATAACGCCATGAGCGAGATTCTCTATACCCCTCTTTCATTAGGTGCGCAAACGGCTTATGCAGAGCTGCAAGACCAATTGCGCATTCAGAATATTGATTCGCTAAGGGTGCTCCCGGGCGCTTTTCATAAGCAAATGCAAAAAGGTAAGTCTTACATTTATTATGGTTATCGTGATCTCGATGGTATTGGCCGTATGGCTTATGTGGGTCCAGAAGATCAACGCGTCCTTGAATTAATCAAAAAACATCAGGAATTTAAGTCAAGTGACTTATTAGAAAAAATTAAAAGACAGGCTAAATCTGCCGAAGCGCTTGGTTGCACAGCTACCTTAACAAAACATTTTCGAGTGGTAAACCGTCTAGAGCAATACGGGTTTTTTCGGGCCGGTGGAATTTTGATTGGTACGCATGCATTTCTTGCCATGGGAAATATGCTGGGTGTTCAGTGGCGATCTTCTAACCTCACGATGGATGTCGATTTTGCCCATGCGGGTAAAAATGTCTCTATTGCGCTTGGTGCAAATGTCAAAATTTCAGTTCATGATGCGCTGAACTCTTTGGAGATGGGTTTATTACCAATTGCGCAGTTTTCTGGAAAAACAGGGGCGCAGTATCGCAACCCCAAAGACCCCGAATTACGTTTGGATTTTGTAACATCTCAAACGCGTGGTGGTGGCCCTGTCGTTTTGCCAGAATTGGGTTTAGCTCTGGAGTGTCTAAAGTTTATGGAGTTTTCTCTGGTAGACACAACTCAGGCTGTATTGCTCTCAAAAGAGGGGGCATGCATTGTAAATATTCCTGCCCCAGAGCGTTATGCCGTTCATAAATTAATTGTTTATGCTGAGCGACCGGTAAGCGAAAGAGTCAAAGCTAATAAGGATTTAGGGCAGGCTGCAGCAATACTTAAAGTGCTTTTCGATAATGGCAATGTCGATCTGATCAGAAATGCATGGGCAGATGCAGCTTCGCGTGGTCCAGGCTGGGTAAAGCGATTAAATCAAGGCAAAACTGCGCTTTTAAAGCGGTATCCAGAGTTAATGGATATCGCGAGGGCATAGTTCATTGAAGTTTTGTGATGACTAAAAGACGTTAGGCTCAATCTCTAACTTGACGCCGAACTCATCATGTACTTTCTCTTGAATACATCTCGCAAGACCGAGGATATCTTGAGCTGTTCCATTGCCATGGTTGACTAACACCAAGGCTTGATTTTCATAAACACCCACATTGCCCATCCGCTGGCCTTTGAAGCCACATTGATCAATTAACCAACCCGCAGCAAGCTTACGTTTACCTGCAGCATCGGGGTATGAAACTAATTCTGGGTATTTATGCAAAAGGGTCTCAAATTGCTCATTGGGAATAATTGGGTTCTGAAAGAAGCTACCTGCATTACCAATCACCTTAGGGTCAGGTAGTTTATGAGTGCGAATCTTACAAACTGCTAGAAAAATTTCTTCTGGACTCGGAGAAGAATTACCCGAAAACTCTTTTAGCAAATCAGCGTAGTGAATACGCGCCTTCCATTGCTTGGGAATTCTAAAAGTAACCTTTGTGACAATAAAGCGATGCGGATTTCTCTTAAAGTAGCTATCGCGATAAGCAAACTGACATTGTTCTTTTGTGAGGGTGGTAAAAGTTTGGGTGTGAGCATCAAAAGCTTGCACAGATTCAATGTAATCGCCTATCTCAACCCCATACGCGCCTATGTTTTGAATGGGTGCAGCCCCTACAGTTCCTGGAATCAGCGCAAGATTTTCTAGGCCGGGTAAATTTTGCTCTAGGGTCCAAGCAACAAACTCATGCCAATTGACACCACCTCCAACAGCAATCAAAACCGAACTGTCATCCGAGGAGATGATTTCCTGGCCAGCGATGTTCATGAGTAGAGTTGCCCCGGGTAAAAGCTTGGGCAAAATGACATTACTGCCGCCACCTAGGGCGCGCCAAGGTAATTGATGACGCAAAACCTCCTGCATCACTACTGGAATTTGCTCTGCAGAAGTAATTTCATAGGCCAACTCGGCACACACTTCGAAACCAAAGGTATTGCGCCCTTTGAGACTCAGATTGGGTATTGGTGATGGCTTGGGGGTCGCAATTTGGGCGGAGTTCATGCCACAATCTTATTCGAATGTTTGCCAAGAGCGCAGATAATGCAAGATATTAAGAAATTGACTAGATAGGGAGTAAAAGATGCCTTCATTTGACGTTGTTTGTGAACCAGATATGGTTGAGCTCAAAAATGCCATTGAGCAGTCCAATAAAGAAATTACCAATCGATTTGACTTTAAGGGCTCAGATAGCCGTGTGGAGCAAAAAGATGAGGCATTGATCATCTTTGCTGATGATGAATTTAAGCTAGGTCAAGTGCGTGATGTCTTGATCAATAAGATGGCTAAACGTAACGTAGATGTCCGTTATTTAAAAGACGACAAGACCGAAACCATTGGTGGAGACAAGCGCAAGCAAACCATGAAGATTCAGAAAGGGATTACATCCGACCTTTCTAAGAAAGTGGTGCGCATCATTAAAGATAGCAAACTGAAAGTGCAGGCAAGTATTCAGGGTGATGCTGTGCGTGTCACCGGAGCTAAGCGAGATGACTTGCAAGCAACTATGGCTTTATTAAAAAAAGAAGTTACCGAAGCACCATTGGGCTTTAATAATTTCCGTGACTAATGATGTAGTTGGGGATTCCTCCAAGGTAGCGCCAGCAAGCCAAGAGGCGATAGAACGCTTTTGTGATGCTTGCTGGTTAGAAGATGGACTATCAAAAAATAGTTTGTCAGCTTACCGAAGGGATCTATTGCTCTTAGCCCAATGGCTATACCAGCAGTCAGGCGCGGATTTATATTCGGTTCAAGAAAAAGATCTCACGGCATATATAGCCCACCGTCGCGCTGATAAGGCAACTACTGCCAATCGACGCCTTACCGTTTTTAAGCGTTTTTATCGTCATGCATTACGCATGAATTTGGTAAAGAACGACCCTTGCATTGGGTTGCGAGCGGCAAAGCAAGCTTTACGTTTTCCTAAAACGCTCAGTGAAGATCAGGTCACTGCCTTGCTGAATGCGCCCGATATTCAAACCCCTTTAGGTTTGCGAGACCGCACGATGTTAGAGCTAATGTATGCAAGTGGCTTACGAGTTTCAGAAATCGTTTCTCTCAAGACGGTAGCTTTGGGTTTAAATGAAGGCGTGGTACGAGTGGTCAATGGCAAGGGGGGTAAAGAGCGGCTCGTTCCCTTTGGTGCAGAAGCAGGGCAATGGTTAAGACGTTATTTTGCCGAGGCTCGTACTCCATTATTAGAGGGTAAAACGAGTGATGCAGTATTTGTAGGGCGCCACACCGGCACCGCACTGACAAGACAAGCTTTCTGGGCTCTGATTAAGCGTTATGCGACGCTTGCCAATATTCCGGTTTCTCTTTCCCCGCATACGCTGAGGCATGCCTTTGCAACCCATTTACTCAATCATGGTGCAGATTTAAGGGTGGTACAGCTATTGCTGGGTCACGCGGACATATCCACTACGCAGATATACACCCATGTTGCTAGAGAGCGCCTCAAATCGATTCACCAGCAACACCACCCTCGTGGCACTTAGCTCAAAACGAGAAAAGCATCCCCATTGGCCATCTTTATGTCTAAAAGTGTTTAAGATGGCGTTATGACTGCCACAATAGATCTGTTATTAATGCCTATCGCCTATCTCATCGGCTCGATTTCATTCGCGGTGGTGGTAAGTAAGTGCATGAGACTGCCTGACCCTCATTCCTATGGTTCAGGTAATCCTGGTGCAACGAATGTTTTACGTACTGGTAATAAAGTGGCTGCAGGCCTCACTTTTTTGGGCGATGCCTTAAAAGGTTTTCTAGCTGTTGTTCTGGCTAGAGCTATTTTGGGAGACCCTCCTCTAGAAACCTATTTAAATTCTTGGGCCCTTTGTGGTGTAGTGATCGCCGTATTTTTAGGACATCTATTTCCAGTATTTCATGGTTTTAAAGGTGGCAAAGGCGTGGCTACTGCCTGCGGTATTTTGTTTGGCATAAATCCCATTCTAGGTATCGCCACACTGAGTACCTGGATTATCGTGGCAGTGTTTCTAAGATACTCATCCCTAGCTGCTTTGGCTGCCGCAGTATTTGGCCCCATCTATTTTGTATTTTTATTTGGCTTGCAGCCAATGGCAGTCGCTCTGGTTGTGGTGTGCTTGCTTTTGATTTGGCGTCACAAGAGCAATATTCACAATTTACTCAATGGCACTGAGAGTCGCATCGGCTCCAAAAAGAGTAAAGCCTAAAAAACTAACAAGACAAAACATCAAAATACAAAAATCAGAGAGACAAAAATGACAATTGCTTATGCCTGTATCCTGTTTATGGGTTTATTTCCTTATGTTGCCGCTGGTATTGCTAAAAAAGGTTTTGAGCAATACGACAACAGCATGCCAAGACAATGGCTAGCGAAGCAAACAGGCTTTAGAGCGAGAGCCAATGCTGCACAAGCCAATTTATTTGAATCGCTCCCTCTCTTTTTTGCCGCAGTCATCATTGCATCTATAAATCAAGCACCTCAAGCGAGACTTGATCTATTGGCGCTTGGTTTTGTGGTTGCCAGAATCGCCTATCTGATTTGCTACGTAGCAAACTGGGCAACAGCGCGATCCATAGTGTGGTTGCTAGGCCTCATCTGTGTAATCGCCATCTTCTTTCAGATCTAGGAAAAATATTCATCACAATGACTACGAAAAAAATATCAGCAGATTCGCAAAATAAAGCGACTGCAAAAAAAGTAACAGCGAAGAGAGTAACGTCGAAGAAAGATGATGCTGGCACTCCACTATCTGTAGTTATCAGACGCCGTATCGAGGCGCAGAAGGCTCGCTTTCATGCGAATGACAACATTTCACAATTCATACAACCAGGTGAGTTGGAAGGCTTGGTTGATGAAGTAGCTGAAAAGATGCAGGCAGTCTTGGAGAGTTTGGTCATTGATACAAAAAATGATCACAACACCCAGAATACTAGTCGTCGCGTGGCGAAGATGTATGTCCAAGAGGTCTTCAGTGGTCGGTATGTGGACCAGCCAACCCTGACAAAGTTTCCTAATGTGAGCAAGCTAAATGAGCTCATGATCATTGGCCCCATTACTGTACGAAGCGCCTGCTCACACCATCTTTGCCCCATCATGGGCCGAATCTGGATTGGTGTATTACCAAATAAGGGCTCGGCACTTATCGGTTTATCTAAATACTCCCGATTGACTGAATGGGTTATGTGTAGACCACAAATTCAGGAAGAGGCGGTGGTTGAATTAGCCGATATGCTCGAGAAAAAAATCAAACCAATTGGCGTTGCGGTAGTGATGGATGCAGATCACTTTTGTATGCAATGGCGCGGTGTGAAAGACCGTGATTCCAAAATGATCAACAGTGTGATGCGCGGTGCATTCCTCAAGGACTCTAATTTGAGGCGAGAGTTCTTGGCGCTGATTGATCGAAAGTGATGCTTTGAAGAAATTAGTAATTTATTTATTCCCATTCATTTTGGCCCTAAGCGCATGTAGTGCTACTGATATTCCTAATCAAAATCAAGATCCAGTCAAAAATAACCCAGCAACTTATCGCAAAGATTTGAAAGAGTGCCAGGATGACTATCCACCCCAAAACTCGGGCACGCATATTCGTCAATGGATCGGATGCATGAATCTCAAGGGCTGGCAATAGATTGCTCTCTTGAATGGGTAGCAATTGGTTGGTTAAATTGTTATGAGAACAATTCTCAACTAAAAGACTATATAAAACAATAAGTTAGTCAGATCCTAGCAGTGATAAAACAACTCCACTATGATCACCCCAAGATTGTTAGAAGCTGCAGTGAATAGTCTGCGTATTTGTTTAAACCCTTATAAATAAATTTTGGAGAATCCATGAAAAATAGTCGTCGCCAATTTATGATTTTGTCAGCTGCTGGTGCTTGCACTTTGGCATTGAACGGTAAAGTTCAAGCTCAAGCAATGGTTGCCGAGACTGATCCACAAGCAGCTGCTTTGGGTTACAAATCTGATGCAACTAAAGTTGATAAAGCAAAGTACGCAAAATACGCTGCTGGTCAAGAGTGTGATAACTGTGCTCTCTATCAAGGCAAAGCAGGTTCTGCTGCTGGTGGCTGCTCTTTGTTTGCAGGCAAACAAGTTGCAGCTAAAGGCTGGTGCTCTGCTTATGCTAAGAAAGCGTAATGCGCTTTTTAATGTAGAAAAAAGTCAAAGCCACCCTCGGGTGGCTTTTTCGTTAGTAGACTCTCAATAAGAAATCACAAAAAATAACTGAGACAACATAAAAGCCAAATGAGACACACCGCTAGATACCTTATCAAACATTATTCGTTTTACCTGGGTGGCGATCAGCCCCCGGTAAGCTGGGCAGAACGTTTTCGGTCGTGTATTGGCACCCTTGTGGGCTTGATGCTCGTCATCACTTTGGCAAAAGTAGTAGGGGAATTGGTTGGGGTAGAGGAATGGTTGATGGCATCCTTAGGCGCTAGCGCTCTGCTGGTGTTTGTGCTGCCAGGCAGTCCCATGGCTCAGCCATGGGCGGTCATTGCAGGCAATACTATTTCAGCAGTAATTGGTATTGCGGTGATTGGTCTTGTAAAAGAACCGCTATTAGCGATGCCCATCGCAGCTAGTTTCGCAATTTTGGGAATGTTCGTAATGCGCTGCTTGCATCCACCTGCCGCTGCGGTGGCCTTGATCGTGGTGCTGGGCCATGTGACGCATTTTCGTTATGCGTTTTTCCCTGTAATGATTGACTCTATCTTGCTTGTCTTGGCTGGTGCAATATATAGCAATATGACAGGTAAGCGCTACCCTAATAGACCTCAATAGACCTGATTCAACAAGCTCTACCGAGGTCTATTTTTAGTAATTATTTGATTTTGGTAGCTGCTATTGAAGCGATGCAGTCTTTAATGCCGTAGTTGTGATACTTGCCGGCGTTTTCTTTTTTGAGTGATTGTGCGCACTCGCTGACAGAGTTCCGGACATTAATTTTTGGGGTATTGCCTGTTGTCATGTTTGACTCCTAAAGGTGGTTTATTTCTGAAATCAGCGCTATCTTGCGCTTTTTTGCTTACTGCAAGCGGCATTTTAAGAGATTTTTAGCTCTTTTTAACTCTTACAGGGCGATAAAATAGAGCTCAATTAGTGACCTTTTAAATTCTGTGGTCTTGAGAGAGTAAGCCATTCATATATGACGCATGTATTGCCCGTAATTCTTTGTGGGGGTTCTGGTACCCGTCTTTGGCCCCTCTCGCGCTCAGGCTTTCCGAAGCAGTTTTTAGTGCTTGCAGGTGACGGCACAAATCAAAGTCTCTTTCAGCAGGCTATCGGACGTATTCACCAAATTGCAAGCCAAACAATCACCTTGGGCGACACCTTGATTGTGACCAATGAAGAACATCGTTTTTTAGCTTTGGATCAATTGCGTGAGCTAAAAGATATATCCACTGTGCTTTTGCTAGAACCTATTGGTCGCAATACAGCCCCTGCGCTCAGCTTAGCTGCTTTACAGGCGGCAGGTAATGATGAAAAAGTCACAGAAGACCCAATCTTAGTAATTACTCCAGCAGATCAGACTATCCAAAATAACGAAACCTTTGTAAAAGCTTTGCAAGACTGCGTTGCAGTTGTTGAGAGTGATAAAAGCAATCAGACGATTGCCATTTTGGGTATTACTCCGACATCACCCGAGACGGGTTATGGCTATATCAAACGCAGCACTGCACAGGGTGCTCACAATGATTTTGTTGTAGAGAAGTTCGTTGAGAAGCCTGACTTAACAACAGCCAAAGCATATTTAATGAATGGAAATTATCTGTGGAATAGCGGCATGTTTGTGTTGCGAGCTAGCACTTGGTTATCCGCTTTACAAGAATTTCGCCCTGATATTTTTGCAGCCTCAGAGGCTGCATGGATCTCGAGAACAACAGATCAGGCGGGAGGTAAAGATATTGAAGCAAGCTTTGTTCGTCCCGATAAGGAAGCCTTTAAAGCTATTCCAAGTGAATCGATTGACTATGCGGTGATTGAAAAGTGCCCTGGAAGTAAATATCAAGTGAAGATGGTTGAGCTTGATGCAGGTTGGAATGACTTGGGTGCTTGGGATGCTGTTTGGCAGGTGGGTCAGCGAGATAAACATGGAAATGTGAAAACTGGTGATGCAGTGCTCAGCAATTCAAAAAATTCACTTGTTCACTCCAGTAGTAGACTAGTAAGTGCAGTTGGTGTTGAAAATCTCATCATCGTAGAAACGGCTGATGCGGTTTTAGTCGCTGACAGAAAAAATAGTCAAGATGTTAAAAATATTGTGACGCACTTAGAGTCGCAAAAACGCGAAGAAAAGAATTTGCATCGTAAGGTTGCCAGACCATGGGGTTGGTATGACAGTGTTGATGAGGGTGATCGTTTTAAGGTTAAGCGTATTCAGGTAAAGCCTGGCGCTAGTCTTTCACTACAAATGCACCATCACCGAGCAGAACATTGGATTGTGGTTAAAGGCACTGCAGAAATTACCAATGGTGATCAAGTCATTACTCTTATAGAAAACCAAAGTACGTATATACCTAAAGGACAAACGCACCGACTGGCAAATCCTGGGAAAGAGCCATTAGAGATTATTGAGGTCCAGTCTGGCAGCTATTTAGGTGAGGACGATATTGTGCGCTTTGAGGATCAATACGGCAGGAGCAAGTAATGATAGGTGCTCCAGTGGCCGCAATTGTATTGCTGACTTATAACCAAGAGCAGTTTGTTGAAGAGGCACTCTTAAGTCTCTTAAATCAGGACCGGGATGATATTGAGATCATCGTCAGTGATGATTGCTCTCACGATAAAACTTGGGACCGTATTAATACAGTAGTGAGTCAGTATGGTGGTTCTAAAAGAGTGATCCTATCTCAAAATAAGACAAATTTGGGAATAGTAGATAACTATCATGTTGCTTATCAAAGATCGTCGGCTAATTTAATTTTTATGGCAGCCGGCGATGATATTTCAGCGCCAGACCGATGTTCTAAGTGCATTCAATTTTGGCTTGATAGCAAAGAGAAATATGATTTAGTGGCTGCAGATGCCATCGATATGGCCTATGACGGTACTGTTTTAGGTATTAAAGAGAATGACCAAATTGAGGATTGGGACATCGATAAGTGGTTTGATGAAAGACCCTATTTTTTTGGCGCTAGTCACATGGTTACCAGACGTTTACTTGATCTAGCACCCTTGAGTAACCAACTGCCGTATGAAGATCAGTGCCTGGTATTCAGGGCCATGCTGATGGGGGGTATTGTCCGCCTTCCAATTCCTCTTGTATATCACCGGAGAGGCGGTATGACTCAACAACCTGATAACTTCAAATTTGCGTATAGAAAAAAAGAGATTATTCGAGACTTTACGAGAGAGGTCGAAGAGTTAAAGCAGTTTTCAAAAGATGCTGCTCTTTTAAATATGTCATCAGCGTTAGATTTAATTATTTTGCAGAGAAAAAAATATTGCGCTTCAATTTTGGAGTTATTTCAAAATCCACGCTCGATAAAATCACTCATCACTTTTTGGAAATCCTCAGATGTCCCGCTTAAAGATAAGGTTCGTTACTCCAAATATTTTCTCTTTTATCCTGGATTAGCAATTACTCATGGCATCAGAGACATATTGCGACTTATTAGGGATTGAGTGGGTAATTTACATTAAAAACAGTGCTTTATAAATGATGCAACAATAATGACCAAGAGGGATAAAGAGTAGCAGGGATTTAGAGGGACAAAAGAACGAGTGGTCTCTTACTTTTAGACTGAAGATATGATCAAACAATTTTCACCATATTCAACTCCAAAATCTCATATGCTAGGGTTATTCATGACGACCCTCTTTGCGGTTTTGTGGGCTGTATGGAGTCAGCCACATACGATAGCCTTGCGCAATGGCTTAATAACAGTCGGATCTCTCATGGGTCTTTATGTGTTTTTTCAGAGTGGAGATGTCTTGCGTTCTCGATCTGCTTGGCCAATCTACTTAGTTGGTATTTTGCTAGCCTGGATTACATTTCACCTTTTCTTTTTAAGTCACCAATATCAACTGCAGTTACAAGAGCTCCTCACAATCTGGAAACGTATTGTCTGGGCTGCCCCATTTGCAATGGGTTTGGGATATTTGTTGGGACAATCTGCAAACCCTGAAAGTAATGGTAATAAATCACGCGTTTTTTTAGGCTATTCATTGGCCTGGTGGATTTTTTATATTGGCATGATGACTCCAGCCATAAGCTACTTGGGGAGATCACTATTGATGCTGCTGGCTCAGCAGTGGGGTTGGCACTTGCCCGATGTTGCTAAACACATGCCAATGGATTCAACATGGCATATTCCAAAAATGGCAGCGGTCTTTTATTGTATTCCCGCGCTTGCAGTTGCCTGCAGTCAATGTGTTCAACTGGTAGGGTATAAGTCGAGTAAAAATTGGATTCTTGGCTTGATATACGCTGGAAGTATTGCAGCGATATTGGCCGTTTTTTATTTAGAGAACGCTAAAAATGGCATGGCTTACTCGATCTTGCTGCTTGGGATAATGTTGATTTGTATTGCCAAGAAGAAAAAGACTGCGTGGAGTTGGCGTGAGGGCTTTGTGATTGTTATATCCCTTTTGGCAATTGCATTTATTCTTCAACGGCATATCGAGCGTAGTCGTGAGTGGACAACATTGATTGCCGATATTAAAGTTGCCAATCTAGATCAAAGTGACGCATGGAAAGATTATGGAGCTCGTGGCTACCCAAAAAATGAGTTGGGTACTGTGGTTTCAGAGACAAATTACACCCGGGCGGCCTGGGCTCGTGTTGCACTAGGAATGATTGCCGAACTGCCACAAGGCTATGGATTAGTATATACATCGTTTGGTCAGCTGGCCAAAGAGAAGTGGCCTATTTCTACCGTAGTGCAAAGTCATAGCGCTTGGCTTGATCTAACGCTTGGAATTGGTATTCCAGGGGTATTTTTATTGATCTTGGCAGGATTACTGGCCATAAAGAATGCCCTATCAGCAGATTCTTCGCCTTGGAGTCAGGTGTCTATCTGGTTGTTATTAAGTATCGCCGCATTGATGGTGACAACTGAGGTTTCTCACTCACCCTACTTTGAAACTTTTGTATTTATGCTTTTGTGGGTAGCCGGAATTGGCCTAAATAAATCAAGAGCAACCAAAAACGCTTAAATAGAGTCAAAAAGTATCAATATTGGCGTGAGATAATCATCCAATTCTTTATCAGTAAACACAATATAGATTTTCTTGGTAAATATTGATAATAATGAACTGAATATGGGTTTCATTAACGAATCATCATGAGCTATGCAAAGTAAACAAAAAGTAGCATTAATAACAGGTATTACTGGCCAAGATGGCTCGTACCTAGCTGAGTTCTTGTTAGAAAAAGGCTACATTGTTCATGGTATTAAAAGACGTGCCTCCTCTTTTAATACAGAGCGTATAGACCACTTATATCAAGATCCCCATGTTAATCATCCCAACTTAATTTTGCATTATGGAGATTTAACTGATACCAGTAATCTCGTGCGTGTTATTCAGCAAACGCAGCCTGATGAAATCTATAACTTAGGTGCACAGTCTCACGTTGCTGTTTCTTTTGAGTCCCCTGAGTACACGGCGGATGTGGATGCAATCGGGCCGCTTCGCATGTTAGAGGCCATTCGTATTCTCGGTTTAGAAAAGAAAACACGCTTTTATCAAGCTTCCACCTCAGAGCTCTATGGTTTAGTGCAAGAGATTCCGCAAAAAGAAACCACGCCGTTTTACCCCAGAAGTCCCTATGCGGTTGCAAAGCTTTATGCCTACTGGATCACAGTCAATTATCGAGAGGCTTACGGGATCTACGCTTGCAATGGAATTTTGTTTAATCACGAATCTGAGCGCCGCGGTGAAACCTTTGTGACGCGTAAAGTGACGCGTGGCTTGGCCAATATTGCGCAAGGTCTAGAAAAATGCTTGTTTATGGGCAATATTGACGCCTTACGAGATTGGGGTCATGCAAAAGACTATGTGAGAATGCAATGGTTGATGCTGCAGCAAGATAAGCCTGAAGATTTTGTGATTGCTACGGGTATCCAATATTCTGTTCGGGACTTTATTATTCGCAGTGCGAAGCAGCTTGGTATCACTCTGAAGTTTGAGGGATCTGCTGAAAATGAAAAAGCGATTGTCTCTGCCATTGACGGAGATAAAGCGCCAGCGCTTAAAGTTGGCGATGTGATTGTGCAGATTGATCCTCGTTACTATCGTCCTACTGAAGTGGAGACTCTCTTGGGCGACCCAAGTAAAGCAAAAGAGAAATTGGGTTGGGTTCCCGAGATTACTCTTGATCAAATGATTGCGGAGATGGTGTCTCATGATTTAGAGGGGGCCAAGCAGCATGCGCTACTTCTCAGGCATGGATATACAGTAGCAGTCGGTAAAGAGAATTAATCAACCAACGAGCATCCTTGTGAATTCAAATGCGCACTTAAATCAAAAAATTTATGTCGCTGGGCATCGCGGCATGGTCGGCTCTGCTATTGTGCGCATTCTGCAAAGCCAAGGCTTTACCAACATCATCACCAGAACACACGCTGAACTTGATTTAACCAATCAAGCGGCAGTACAAGCATTCTTTGCCAAAAAAAAGCCCGATCAAGTCTATCTGGCAGCAGCCAAGGTGGGTGGTATTCATGCTAATAACACCTATCCTGCAGAGTTTATCTATCAAAACCTGATGATCGAAGCCAATATCATTCATCAGGCTTTTGAGAGTGGTGTTAAAAAACTTCTCTTTTTAGGTTCAAGCTGTATTTATCCCAAGCATGCACAGCAGCCCATGGCGGAAGATGCTTTACTTACGGGCACACTCGAGCCAACGAATGAGCCTTATGCGATTGCCAAGATTGCCGGGATTAAATTATGCGAGAGCTATAACCGTCAGTATGGGCAATCGCATGGGATTGACTATCGTTCAGTGATGCCGACCAATCTGTATGGACCCGGTGATAACTACCACCCAGAAAATAGTCACGTCATCCCGGCACTGGTAAGAAGATTTCATGAGGCAAAACTGACTAATGCTCCAGAGGTGGTGATTTGGGGCAGCGGCACTCCAAGGCGAGAATTCCTCTTTGTCGACGATATGGCCTCAGCGTCTGTTTTTGTTATGAATTTAGATAAATCCATTTACGATCACAATACCGATCCCATGAATAGTCACATCAATGTTGGGTCTGGTTCTGACATCACAATTGCCCAATTGGCGCAGGCTATTGCCAAAACAACCGATTACCAGGGAAAAATCACCTTTGACCCCAGTAAGCCTGATGGAGCGCCCAGAAAGTGGATGGACTCAAGCAAATTAAATCGGCTGGGATGGCAGCCTAAAGTTGATTTAATGCAGGGCCTAGGACTAGCCTACCAAGAAATGCAGGCTAGAGAGATACCCACAAATTAAGCAATTTTGACTTTTACTTCTGATATTTCTAATTTTTATCATGAGATAATAATGTATGTCGATATGAGTCATTAGCCATCAATATGCATCCTAATCAGTCACGGCAAGATAATCCCCAAGAATGTAACCATGAGGAAGAAATCTCCCTCATCGATATCATTCTCTTCTTAAAGAGTGCTTATAAGCCAGCCTTATTTTTTGGCGCGCTCGGATTGATAGTGGCCCTTACCTATCTATGGATAGCGCCAAATAAGTATGAGGCCAGCGCGCAAATTGCCATGGCACAAATAGGGACTGGTGGCGAGAAAAACTTAAATCCGTTGGGAGTCAATATTGAAGAGCCAGCCCTATTAATTTCTCGCCTATCAAGTCCAACGAGCTTTACACCTGTCGTGATTGGGGCGTGTGGCTTGCAAAACGAGGCAGATGCCAGTCTGCTGCTAAGCAAAACAATCAAGCTTACCATCCCCAAAGGGGTAGGGAATGTGGTGGATTTAAAAACCACCGGCACGAGTTCAGAGAGCGCTCTATCGTGTGCCAATGCCATTTTTGAGCTAATTCAAAGCACTCAGGCGCAAATTCTTTCGCCGTATATCGAAGAAGCAAAAATCAAATTAGCCGATGATCAAGAGCGTTTGCAAAAGGCTAAAGATTTGGTTGCTAAATCCGATAAATCAGGCCAGGCAATGAGCGCTGCCTACCTCTCAACGCGAGATGAGATTCGCTACCTGCTGGACGATATTACTTCTTTAAAAAATATTGCCACGGCCAATCAAAATAGAGCTACCCATTTGATCGCCCCAATTTATGCTAATGACAAACCCGTTAGCCCTAAAAAAGGGGTGGCTCTTGCAGCGGGATTATTTGCGGGTTTGTTCTTGGGAGTGCTAGTCGCCTTAGGCCGTAAAATGTGGGCAACATTCAAATCGGCGCTAACAACGCAAGATAGAGGGGCGCTCTGATGCTTTCTCAAGGCAAAGGAGTAGTGCGAGATCGGGCATTAGCGGGCTTGAGTCATTGAAGTCTTACTTTGTTCTCAGTTGAATGATAAATACTAATTCCGCTACGATACCTTTATTTGTATTGGCTGGTGGATTTGGAACAAGACTTCAATCTGTTCTTGATGGATCTCCAAAAGCACTTGCTCCAGTAAATAACAAACCATTTTTATCGTTGCAAATCGAGCACTGGCTTAGTCAGGGAGTGGATTCATTTGTTTTTTTATTGCACCACCGTGCGGATCTGATCATTGAGTTTTTAAAAAGTGAAGAAAGTAAGCTGCTAAAAGATTGTAATGTTCAGTATGTCGTAGAGTCAAAGCCTATGGGAACGGGTGGTGCAATAGCTTATGCGATTGAGCAGCTAGCCTATGAGGGCGATTTTTTACTAACTAATGCCGATACCTGGCTTGGTATAGGAGTTGATGAAATGATGAAGGCCTCTTCGCCATCAATTTTGGTTGTCAAAGTTGAGGATGTCGGGCGCTATGGGGAGGTTGTTTTCGATAATTATCGACTAGTTACTGCATTTGTCGAGAAAAGAGAGAACCCTAATGTCGGTTGGATTAATGCTGGAATTTCTCGTCTGAATGCAGATTTATTTAAGGGTTGGGACGGTCAACCATTTTCATTGGAAAAAAGCACTTATCCACAGTTAGTTGAAAAAAAAGTGTTGGCTGCAATTACTCTGGATGCGGATTTTATAGATATTGGTATTCCAGAAGATTATTTGAGATTTTGTTGCTGGATTGAATCTGAAAAAATGATTAAATTGTAAGTTATGGATAAATTTCAGATACTTGGAAAAGCGACCCTAAAAGAGGCTCTAGCGCGCATAGAGAGCAATCATCATGGGGTGATTTTTGTGGTAGATGAAGTCGGGGTAGTTTTTGGTGTTGCTACTGATGGTGACATACGCCGTAAATTGCTTCAAAACGGATCATTAGAGGATTCAGTTGGCTCTTGCGCTAACGCAAATTTTGTTTGGGCTGATTTAAGTACCCCTCGTGAAGCTCTCCTCAAGCAGCTTGACCATCGGATTAAAGCAATTCCAATTTTAAACGCCAAAAAGCAACTCATCAGTATTGTTAGTCGAAATCACTTACCAGTTTTGGATGAAGAGCGCACTTATGCACGTGCACGTTCTCCAGTGAGAATTAGTTTCGGTGGGGGTGGGTCAGACTTAACGCACTACTTTGCAACGGAATCTGGTGCAGTCATCAACGCAACTATTTCTCTCTACAGTCATGCCACGCTTAGGGTTCGTGATGATGAGCATATTGAGGTCTATTCTCGAGATTTGAATGAGTCATTAATTGCTGAGAATTTACAAGATGCGTTGGTGCGCAAGTGTAATTTTGGCCTTATCCAGGCAATCTTAAAAGTTGTGCAGCCTGAATTTGGATTTGAATTGTATTTGCATTCTGATTTTCCAATGAGTTCTGGGCTTGGTGGTTCTGCAGTAGTATCAGCGGCTATATTGGGTTGCTTTAATCAATTCAGGCAGGATAAGTGGGATCTTCATGAGCTGGCAGAGCTTGCTTATCAGGCCGAACGGCTATATTTTGGGGTGGCGGGTGGATGGCAAGATCAATATGCCACCGTATTTGGCGGGATAAACTTTATGGAATTTAGGATGGAGCAAAATATTGTTCATCCTTTGCGTATTCCAGCAGATATTTTGCTGGAGTTAGAAGAAAGCTTAGTCCTTTGTGATACTGGAAACGCTCATAATTCTGGGAATATCCATGAAGATCAGCAGCGACATATGCAACAAGATGACGTGCAGAAAAAAGTTCAGTCAAATGTGGATTTAACGTATGCAATTCGAAATCATTTATTGCGTGGCAGATTATTTCAGTTTGGGCAATCGTTAAACGAAGCCTGGCAACTAAAGCGCCAATTTAGCGAAAAAATTTCTAGTCCTTTTATTGATCAGATTTATGATGGAGCTTTGCAGCAAGGCGCCATTGGAGGCAAGTTATTGGGTGCTGGCGGCGGTGGCTTTTTTCTTTTCTATGCGCCCCCTTTTCAAAGGCATCAGTTAGTTAAATGGCTAGAATCTAAAGGTTTAAAAATCCATCCATTTCGCTTCGATCCGGAAGGTCTAAGGGCTTGGTCTGCGCGAGAGAGCAAACATCATCGGGAAGTAATTAATTTATGAAGATCCAAATTGGAAACTTTGAGATAGGCGCTGGTCGCACTTTCATCATTGCTGAAATTGGAAACAATCACAACGGAAGCTTTGATCGTGCGATCGAGATGATTGATCGCGCCGCTGAAATGGGGGTTGATTGTGTTAAGTTTCAGATGCGCCATTTGGAGGGGGTGTATCGTAAGCGCTCTCTAAGGAGGGATGGCGAGGATTTAGGCACAGAATATATTTTAGATCTCTTGCATCGCTTTGAGTTGGGTGTAGATGAACACAAAAGACTTTCTGAGTATTGCTCCCGTAAAGGTATTTTGTACCTTTGCACTCCTTGGGATGCCCTCAGTGTTGATGTTCTTGAGAAATTTGATGTTCCAGCTTATAAGGTCGCCTCGGCAGATTTGACCAACTTACCTTTATTGGACAGATTAGTTGGCACCGGAAAGCCCTTAATTCTTTCCACTGGGATGAGTAAGCCAGACGAAGTGCAGCGCACCGTCGATTTTCTAAATCGCAGGAATGCCGCATTTATTCTGCTCCATTGCAATAGCACTTATCCCGCACCTTTGCATGATATTAATCTGAGGTGGATGCATCAGTTGCGAAAAATTCATCCATTGGTGGGCTACTCTGGTCATGAGCGCGGGATTAATGTCTCGCTTGCAGCTACCGCACTCGATGCTTGTATTATTGAGCGTCATTTCACGTTAGATCGAGATATGGAAGGCCCTGATCATGCTGCTAGCCTAACTTACTCTGAATTTAAAAAGATGATTGAGGGGGTTCGTGAGATAGAGGTAGCCTTGGGTTTTGGTGGAGAGCGCCAACTGTCGCAGGGGGAAATGATCAATCGTGAAAATTTAGCAAAAAGTTTAGTTGCTACAAAAAAACTTAGCAAGGGAACCATTCTTTCTGCCGAACATATCAAGGTCAGAAGTCCGGGGCAAGGATTATCCCCACAAAACTATGAAGCCTTATTAGGCCGAGTGCTAAGTCATGACATGATGGAGGAGGATTTTTTCTATCCGTCTGATCTTGCAGATCTCAGAATTGAGCCTCGTCCCTATACATTTTCGCGTCCATGGGGGGTGCCAGTTCGCTATCATGACTTTGGTGAATACTATTCCCGCATTCAGCCTGACATTTTTGAATTTCATCTCTCATACTCTGACATGGAGTTAAATCCAGGTGAGTTTCTAAAAGGAACATATGATTGCGGATTTGTTGTTCATGCACCTGAATTGTTTGCAAATAGCAAGTTAATGGATTTAGCCTCTCCAGATGAGGGTTATAGAAAGTTTTCAGTTCTAGAAACGCAGCGCGTTATTAATATTACTCGTTCCTTAAAGCAATTTTTTCCTAAGACTATTCGTCCAATGATTGTTGCTAATGTTGGCGGCTTTACTATGGACGAGCCGTTGCCTTTGGAGGTTTTGAATTCTTATTATGAGCGTTTTGCAATAAGTTTAGGTGAGCTTGATATAGAGGGGGTGGAATTAATTCCACAAACAATGGCACCCTTTCCCTGGCATTTTGGAGGTCAACGCTATCAAAATATCTTTGTCAAGATTGACGAGATTGTTGAGTGGTGTAACAAGTTAAATTTGCGTATGTGTTTTGATATTTCTCATACGAAGTTAACTTGCAATCACTTTAGTTTAGATTTTTATGACTTTGCCAAAAAAATTGCGCCATTTACTGCCCATTTGCATCTTGGGGATGCCAAAGGATTAAATGGTGAGGGCCTTCAGATTGGTGATGGCAACATTGATTTTGAGCGGCTTGGAAAAATTCTGAAGACTGGATGTCCAGTCGCATCATTTATCCCTGAGATTTGGCAAGGCCATAAAAATGGGGGTGAAGGTTTTTGGATTGCCTTGGAGCGATTAGAAAAATTATTATGATTGATCGTATGCAGATCCAGATTATTAAGGAAATTGAGCAATCTGTAGCTATTAAAAAAGATGTTTTGGCGGACCAAAAGATAGTCAAGAAAATTCAATTATTGGCAGAGACCTGTCTTGCATCGTTACGCGCAGGGGGTAAGGTGATTTTTGCAGGTAATGGAGGTAGCTTTGCTGATGCCCAGCATTTATCTGCAGAATTTATATCTAGATTTATGTTTGATCGCGCTCCACTTGCTTCTATTACATTGGGTACAAATAATTCAGCGTTTAGTGCAATAGGAAATGATTATGGCTATGAGCAAGTATTTGCACGCGAGTTGGTTGGAATTGCAAAAAAAGGTGATGTTTTTATACCAATTTCTACTAGCGGCAATAGCTTAAATATTTTAGCGGCCGTAAGAGCAGCAATTGAGCGCGACATATCAACGGTAGCATTGACTGGAAAAGCCGGCGGAAATTTAAAAGAGTTGTGCGAGTGTATTTGTATTCCATCTGATAATACTGCTCGTGTTCAAGAATGTCATATTCTGATTGGACATATATTGTGTGGATTAATAGAGTCAGAGTATTTTAAAAATAAGTAATCTTAATGTGGAATATTTGAAGATGCCGACCAATGTATCTGGTTTTATAACTGTAAGAACTTCCTCTTCGCGACTACCAAATAAATGCCTATTACCTTTCGGGGATGGAAATGTCCTCGAGCATGTCATTAGAAGGGCAAAGCATTATGAAATTGAGCCGATAGTTTGCACTAGTACAGATAAAAGTGATGACATTATTGTGGAGATTGCAAAAAATGAGGGTGTAAAATTTTTTCGTGGAGAATTGAGAAATAAATTAAAGCGCTGGGCCGACTGCGCTACATTTTTTGATCTCACATCATTCCATACTATTGATGCAGATGATCCTTTCTTTGATGGAGTGGAAATTAAAAGCAGTATGGCATTGTTGCGCAATGGATCATATGAAATGGTTTCTCCATCAAAGGTTTCCTCCTCGGGTGGTGGCAGCGTTGGGTTCTCATTAGCTACAGAACTTATAAGTCGAGCAGTTAGCGATCTTGCGCAGGATGAAGACACTGAAATGATGTGGTTTTATTTGGAGAAAATAAGCAACATTAGATCCATAACACTTTTGGATAATCCCTTAACTCCTAAAAATTTAAGACTAACCCTTGACTATCAAGAGGATTATTGGTTGCTTGAATCGGTGCGAAGAATCGTTGGAAATTATGCAACACGAGATTGCATAGATAGGTTATTTATTGATAATCCAGACTTATACAAAGTTAATTGGTTTCGCAATGAAGATTGGAAGTTAGGGCAAGTGGCAAAAAAATTTTAATACTTAAGTTATACATAGAATGAATAAAATATGAATAATACAAAACACCCCTTTGGAAAATTTAATGGTAACGAGGCTGAATATGTTTTGCGTGCTCTTGACACTGAAAACATAGAAAATAAATCATTTCCTTGGGTACAGCGTTTTGAGGAAGCGTTCTCAGAAAAGGTTGGATCGAAATATGCTATTGCCGTGAATTCCGGCACTTCTGGCTTGCACGCTGCATTATTTGCAGCCGGCGTTAGTATTGGTGATGAGGTTATTCAGCCTGCCACTACTGTGGTGATGGATGCTTACGTAACTTTACACTTGGGTGCAGTGCCTGTATTTGTTGATATTGATCCAAAAACTTGGAACATTGATTCAAAAAAAATTGAAGAAAAAATTACAAAAAAAACTAAAGCGATAATAGTGGTCTCTCTTTATGGCCTTCCCGTCGACATTGATCCAATTATGGAGATTGCAAAAAAATATAATTTGGTAGTCATTGATGACTCTGCGGAAACCTTAATGAGTCGTTACAAAGGTGGCGTGGCTGGAACACATGCACATTTTGGAGTATACAGTTTTGAGAAGTCTAAACATATAACTTCTGGCAGCGAAGGTGGCATGATTATCACCTCTGATGAAAAGTTGGCAGTTTTGGCTAGAAAATTTGCGGGTATAGGGTACAAAGGACTGACTGCCAAGGCTGGAAGAACAAGTCTAGCATCATCAGTTTATCAAGATCCTGGGTATGAGCGGTTTGATCTCATTGGTCTGAATTACCGTATGAATGCAATAACTGCCGCAGTTGGATTGGGACAGTTTGAGCGAGTAGATCACCTGGTAGAGCGCCGTAAAGCAATAGGTGCAATGTTTTTAGATGCGGTATCGGGGTGCGAGTGGATAGAGACTCAAGAAGTCCCAGACCATTCGGATCATGGATACTTTACCTTCGGCATTCTTTATCTTGGCCACGATAAAAGAGGGATTACTTGGAAGAATTTTTATGATAGCTACAGGAAAGCTGGGGGACATGGATTTTATGCATGTTGGAAAAATCCGTATCTTGAGCCATCACTAAGAGGGCTTGAAATGGGTGGGCAAAAGTTTGACGCTGGACTTTGCCCAGTTGCCGAAGATTATCAATCAAAGATAATGGCATTTAAAACCAATTACCGAAATCTGGGTGAGGCAAGACAGCAGGCCAATATTCTGTCTTCATTAATTGATAAAATTGGCAGATAGAGTTTTTGATGATGCCTAAACTATTGAAGCTTCGTTATGGGATTGTTCAGGGAAGATTAATACAAGCGCCACCAGGAGAACTTCAGTGGTTTCCGCAGCAATACTGGGAATCAGAATTCTTTCTCGCAAGCTCTCTGGGAATTGATTACATTGAGTTGATTGCCGAACGACAATTCAACCCTGGGAATCCACTATGGACCGATGACGGAATTTTTAAAATTAAAGAATTAGCTCAGAGAAATAGGCTCTCATTGCATGCGTTTTGCAATGACTACGTAGTTGAACATGACCTCATTGAGGATCCGGAAGTCTTAGCACAATGCCTTCTTTTAATTGAAAGGGGAGCTTTGCTTGGATGTGAAAAGTACATTCTGCCACTTTTTGAGGCATCTGAGATATCGGCAAATAATTCAACAAAATATATTTATGCGTTGCAAGTCATAGCCGAGAAATGTGCTGAGAATGGAATGATTTTATGTTTAGAGACCATCTTAAATGGTTCGGAATTGGTAAATTTATTATCTAAAATTAACAATTCATCGGTTGGTGTTGTGTTTGATACCGGAAATCGTGTGGCTTTTGGACACAATCTAGCCAGCGATATAAGGCTTCTAGGTGATCAAATTAAACATGTTCACATCAAAGATAAAAACAATAAAAATCAAAATGTTCTTCTTGGAACTGGGCTTGTAAATTTTCTTGAGGTTTTCGAGGCGCTTGGGGATATTCAGTATAAGGGCCCCTACACCCTTGAAACTCAGAGGGGAAAAAATCCCATAACAACTGCATTATTTAATATGGAGCTCGTAAAATTTTTCTACTCTGAGGGCTATTCAAAGTGAACTTCTCAAATGTTTTATTTGTTGGTTTGGGCGGTGCGGGACAAAGGCATTTGAGAATCTTGAATAAATTGATGCCTAAAAAAACTAAATTTAGTGCTTTTAGAAGGGTCGCTAGCACCCCGCTATTGAGGCCTGATTTTACAGTGGATGCCGACAATACAATTGAATCTGTATATAACCTCCATTTATTCGATGAATTGACGGCAGCCTTTAAAAGCAAACCGGACTTGACTGTCATTTCAACGCCTACATCATATCATCGCGAGGTTATGATGATGGCAATAGAATCAGCCAGTGGAATTTTGGTTGAAAAGCCTTGGGCAGAAAATCTTCGAGGCTTTTCAGACTTTGAAAGTCAAGTGCTGTCAAAAAAACTGCCATTCCACATTTCATTTCAACGACGATTTCATCCCCAAATTAAAAAAGTTAAACAGGCGCTTATTTCAGGTGTGATAGGTATGCCAGTGGCAGCAACTTTTTCCGTATATTCCAATGTCCCCTCTTGGCATGACTATGAAGATTGGCGGGGTCTCTATGCTGTTCGATCTGATCTTGGCGGAGGAGTTTTATTAACTGAAATTCACGAAATTGATCTTGCAAACTGGTTTTTTGGGTTACCAGGTGCGGTGTTTTGTACTGGTGGAAATCGTGGCCCGCACAAGTTGGAGGTGGAGGACGCGGTGCAATTACTTTTGCTCTATACCAATTATTCAGTACAAATTACTCTATATTTTATGCACAGGAAGCCCTCTAGAAGTTTTCATATAGTTGGTACTGAGGGTGAAATTTATTGGAGCGAGGGCAATAATAGACTTGATATATCTTCCTTTAGCGCCCAATCTGAAATTAATTCTATTCAATTAGTTTCTAATGAGGAGATGTTTGAGGAGCAGGCGAAATATTTTCTAAATTCTTGGACAATTGGCGACACAAAAGAGTCCCTTAGTAACGCTTTTGGTTCGCTTGCAATTGTTGATGCAGCCAAACGATCAATGAAAAGTGGCAAACCTGAACCTTGTGAATACATGAATAGCTAACTTTGAATTTATGTTCTATGTGAGCAAAAATAAAATATGAATGACCCTTACTATAAAAAATTTAACTTAAATGGTAAAACCGCGCTTATAACTGGTTCGGCTGGTTTGTTGGGGGCGGAACACGCAGCTGCTTTGCTTGAGGTTGGTGCACGGGTAATACTCACGGATGTAAACAGGGAAAATCTTGAAGAAACAACCCAACTGCTTTTTAAAAAGTTTTCACGAAAGCAAATTATTACAAAGGTTATGGATGTGACTAGCCCTGAAGCGATAATTTCAGTGGCAAAAAATTTGTGGGGCGATGGTTTGCGTATTGATATATTAATCAATAATGCTGCAATTGATCCCAAGGTAAAAGAGAGTATTGCCCTTTTAGAAACCTCGCGACTAGAAAATTTTTCTCTTGAGCAGTGGAATTTGGAGATAGCAGTTGGGTTAAATGGCGCTTTTTTATGTAGCAAGATTTTTGGTAGCGCCATGGCTGAAGATGGGCGGGGTGGTGTGATATTAAATATTGCCTCAGACCTGTCGGTGTTCTCTCCGGATCAGCGCCTTTATCGCAAGGATGATCTTCCTGAGAATATGCAACCTGTAAAGCCAGTTACATATTCTGTTATAAAGACCGGCTTAATTGGTTTGACCCGTTATTTGGCTACATACTGGGCCGAACAAAATGTACGCTGCAATGCGCTTTCTCCTGGCGGGGTATTTAATGGGCAATCCGAAGTCTTCGTACGGCGACTATCATCCTTGATCCCCTTAGGCCGTATGGCTCAGAAGGATGAATATTGTTCTGCAATTCAATTTTTATGTTCTGATGCTTCAAAATACATGAACGGACAGAATATCGTTATGGATGGTGGAAGAAGTGTTTGGTAAATTCTATGTTTAAAGATATGGATAATTTTTGAGCGCATCTCGAAAATCAATTCAGACTTTAATTGGACAAATATTTATTTTTGTTCAGAGTATTGCTTTAACTCCAATTTTTATAAAGACCTCAGGACCAACGGTGTATGGCGCTTATATCTTATTGCTGTCATATATGGGTCTTATATTTGGAATATCCAGTCTGGGTGTTGGAGTCACAGCCAAACGGTTTTTACCAAGCACTAATGACTTGATTGAGCGATCAAAGCTTTTTTACCCGCAATTTAATTTTCAAATGCTAGCTGTTGCACTCCTAGGCTTGGGATCGGCACTATTTTTTCAAATAAATATTGAGGCAATGCAATTACAGTTTGCTGGTTTCTGCGGTTGGCTCATTCCAGTTTATTTAGTTGCCTACACTCTATATGGTCAAACTAGTGATTATTTTCGCTATACGCACCGAGTCGGTTTTTTTAATGCCGCTATAGTTGCTCAGCCCTATATTTTCGTGGTTATAGCGCTTGGTATTTATTGGCAGATTGGTGTGATAAGCCCAAATACGCTCATAGTTTCGCTAACAATTGCTTGTTTATTTGTAGGTTTAGGGATGTTTTTCAAAATGAAGTCAGAAATAGGCTTTAGGGTTGATATCCCCAAAACAAGAAAC
Organism: Polynucleobacter sp. MWH-UH25E; assembly: GCF_018687095.1. Classification (NCBI taxonomy): domain Bacteria; kingdom Pseudomonadati; phylum Pseudomonadota; class Betaproteobacteria; order Burkholderiales; family Burkholderiaceae; genus Polynucleobacter; species Polynucleobacter sp. MWH-UH25E. The sequence goes on from NZ_CP061286.1 coordinate 318,108, forward strand.
TTAAAAAATGAGATGGTTATAGGATTCCCGCTGGTGATGGTTTTTTTGGTTGACTTTACTTTATCTGTTGGGGATAGGTATGTCATAGCCGCTATGATGTCTGTAAAGGATGTAGGGTATTACGTACCTGCATACATGCTTGGATCTTTCATAATGATAGTGCCAAAAGTTTTTGGTGTTGTTATACCGCCTCTTATATCTAAACATATGGACTCAGGCGATTTAATTCAGGCTAAGACCTTATCAGAAAGTGCTGCATCACTATTTCTATTAATAGCAATTCCATATACATTTGGTGCAATAGTTTTGGGAAGGACTTTATTGGAGATATATACAAGTTCAGATATTTCTGAGGCTACGTGGCAAGTTATTCCGATAGTAGCCCTAGCATCAATTTTCTATGGACTTGTAGTCATTAAAAATAACATCCTACTAGTACGACTAAGAACGGGAACATTATTTAAGGTTAATTTGGTTTGTTCAATATTAAATATTTTTCTTAATGTTATCTTGCTATGGATTCTTAACAATGTTGTTTACGCAGCGGTGGCAACCCTCATAACATATGTTCTAAGTTATTATTTACTATGTAGAAAAATTAATCTAGATCAAATTGATTTTGTTATAAGTAAAAATTTACTATTTAATATAATATTATCTTCTACCATTATGTTGATAACAATATATTGTTTTTTATTTTTTACAAAATTTGAAAATAAATTTACCAATTTATTTTTAATAATTCTTGGCGGGATTACATTCTTTATCGTATTTTTTGGCCAGAAGTCCAATCAAAATTATTTTAAAAAAATTATCCAGGAATTGAAATGATTAGTATAAATTTTATTCATTGGTTGAAGATAGGGGAATTATTTTCTCGCAGCTAACCATAACTTCTACATTTTTTATCAACCGCAATGTAGGCAATGACAGTAAACATTTTTTTTTGCAACGGGCCAATGTCCGCTTTTTCTAGTTGTTTAATTTCCGACTATTTATATCGAGAGAAGTTAGACAATCAATTTATCCTCTGTATCGAGCAGGGTAGTCATGTTTCTTCAGCGTACTATGAAATAGTTGATCTAATTGTTTCGCAAAATACCAGATTTAAAAAAATAATTCGCGCGAATGTTGAGTTTAGGGTTGTAACCAAAAGAAATCTCTATCAGTTTTTTAAAAATATTCTTTACTATAGAAGCATTTCAAGACGGATCAAGTCACAACTTGAGCTCGAAAGCATTGAATATGATTATGTATTATGGGCGCCAACCACTTCTAGATTGTGGCAATTTTTTAAAAAAAGAAATATTCGCATAAATGTAATTGAGCACGGACTAGGAGAGTATATCTCAGTATTGCTAGCTCAAAGCGTTAGTTGGAAAATTAGGCTTTCTAGTTTTTTGGATCGAATTTTTTGGTATCCCAATTTATCTATTAGTGATTCAACTTGGCTATGCAGTCATGCTCTGCCTAGCATTACGCAAACCGATAAAATTATTGTGCATAATTTCTCCAGGCAGTTTAGCGTTTATGCAAATAAATTTTGGGCCGATTATCAAGCGCTTTATCCAGATTCTGCATCTGAGCTAAATAAAATTGCTTCTATTGTTAGGGAATTCCCTGAGAATACGTATTTGTACTTGCCAAGTGATGAAATTAGGAGTGAAAGGCAGGGTGATTTCATTAATGCACAAATGAAATTTCTCGGGATTAAGCCTGGATCAACATTAATAATTAAGAATCATCCTAGCAATATTGGTCGAAGGGATTGGGAGATATTAAATTCTACTTATAACTGTATCCTTATTAAAGAAGAGCTTAATTGCTATACTCCAGCCGAGTTCTTGCCCATTATTCTTGGGTTAAATAGTGTTATAGGATCAGTATCTTCCACATTATTCTATTTAAGATCTTGGATGCCTGAAATTAAGGTGTTTATCTACAATGATTATGATGAGAGCATGCTGACTGAACGTGATAAGGGTTTTAAAAGACTACTTAAGATTTCTGGATTAATTGTCGGTATACCCAATGAATCATTGGATGTAAAGACTGTATTGATGGATTCGGAGACACATGAAAAAAATATTTAAGCTAACTGAGGCAGACTTTAGGGGGATTAAAGTTTGCCCATTGTGTGGAGGGGGTGCCCGAAAGGTATTAAGATTGCAAAATAGTATTGATATCTATACCAAAATCTACCCCAAATATAGTCTTGAGGTTCCACCCTCCTTTGCAAGCAGGGAGTTATTCAGCTGTCTTGACTGTGGATTGGTTTATTGGGGGCTGATTCCAAAACTTGAGGCATTGCCTTCATATCAGCATGAAATACTTGATTATGGTTTTAATGAGTCTAGGGCGTTGCAAAAAAAAGCGGAAACTTTAAATCGTCTATTGCCGACAGATGGAACGCTTGTGGATATAGGCGCCTGCAAGGGTGAGTTATTAAAGGCTGTTCGCGCTCTCAATCAGTCTGTATTGCTGATTGGAATAGAACCATCATTTGAAATGAATTTTCAAAAAGACGACATCAAGATAATTAAAGCCTTATTTGACTTTGAGTTACCCCTTGAGGCCAATTCGGTTGATTTATTTAGTGCTGTTGACGTTTTTGAGCACCTACCTCACTTAGATAAGGCATTTAGTGCCATCAATTTTTTTCTAAAAAAAGAAGGCGGTTATGTTTTTATAGAGACGCCGGATGGAGCGTACTCTTTTAATAAAAAGATTGATTACAACAATATGAATCTTTTCTGGATTGAGCATTTTTCGTTCTTGACACGCGATTCAATTAAATTTATTTGCGATAGGTATGGGTATGATCCTATTCTGGTAAAGAACCTTGGACATTCTCTGACCAGCAGTTTTAGTAGGGTCAAATCTATGTGCAAGAGCTTTGTTAAGAATGGGATCTCGAATGTTAAGAACCCGATGTATATAAATTCATCCGATCATTTGAGGGTGGTTCTTAAGAAGAGGGCGGTAGTGTGAAAGCAAATCTCACTATTAGTGTTATTACCCCATCCTATAACCAGGCTGACTTTCTTGAGGAAACCATTCAATCGGTACTCAGTCAAAATTATCCATATTTAGAGTACATCATCATAGATGGTGGAAGTGATGATGGTTCAGTAGATATCATCAAAAAATATCAAAATAATATTTACCACTGGGTATCCGAAAGAGATGGTGGTCAGTCTGAGGCGATTAATAAAGGTCTCAGACTGGCTACGGGGGATATTGTATGCTGGTTAAATTCTGATGATCTTCTTATGCCAAATACCCTCAAAACAATTGCTCATTACTTTCAAGAAAATTCAGATGCTCAATTTATTTATGGGAATGGTGTTGTATTCCATGATGACTGTTCGAAAAAAGAAGTTAATTGTCAACCAGGAAGAGTAGATCGAAAGATGTTAGGTTATTGCGACCCCATTCAACAGCCATCAACTTTTTGGAGAAGAGAAATTCATAGTAAATTAGGTTACCTAGATGAAGACCTCTTTTTTACAATGGACTGGGATTGGTTCGTGCGTGTGGCATCATTTTATCCTTTGCATTATTTGCCCATCAATTTTTCTAAATATCGAATTCACAAGGATCATAAGACGGGCAATGGCGGAGTTAGGCGGGCGGAAGAAATTCATGCAATAGTAAAAAAATATGGACCCACAGATAAACTTGGAATCTTCGCTGCCGTTCTCCCTTTCGCTGAGGAAATCAGAGATCTGAGGAGTAAGTACGGGTGGAGATTCGGAAGGGTAGCATTTTATTTTTTACATCCAAAATTATTTATGAGTTACGGCTTTGGATTAAAAAATATTGTTGGCATGTATTGACATCAAATCAGATGGTTGTAATGGTGCATGCTATTCTTGGGCCGAGTAATTTCTCTCGTACCTCGGCCATTAATGCCTTGATGGCTGGCAAGAAGAATCACTTCTTCATTTGATTGAGATTGCGTAATTTGAGATCCGAGCAGAGGTAATTAATTACGGCAATACTTGTCGCAAGAGCACTCCAATAAACATACCTGAAATCAGCTGCTGTGGTTATGGGTAAATAGCCTAAGATGTAAAGTGTTGACGAAAGAAGTAGGGTGCGTATTTGTATTAATGCCATCCTGTCTCCTTGAAGAAAAAATGTGGCGACAAGGAGTAGTATTGATGATGCAAGCCACCAGTAAGGCTTGAATAGAAAGGGTAATATATCGGCAACGCTAAAGACATATCGTTTTAGCATCTGAGTAGCTAAATTGTCTTTCTGTATTAAGCCCATTGAATTGCTTTCAATCCCATTTTGCCAAAAAAAATAAGGGCGCAAGTTGGGCGATCTCAGGAGATATAAAAACACTGATATTCGAAATTTTAAATATTCATAAAAGTTTTCCCTGACAGCGGGAATCCACGCTTCCTTAGATTTCTGATATAGAAGATCGTAGTCATTGGGATATGAGTATTTTAGGCAAAACCCTCTTCCCACTAATGTGGTTTCCATGAGATTTACGCTTGAACATCGCTTAATTTCATTTATATCATCTAGGTAAGGGATTAAACTTTTATTGGAATTTAATGAAATGGCAAATAGATCATCTGTCATTACATACCTTTGAAGATGCATGGGTTTTGCGTGCAGAATATGAGTATTGATCAAGTTGGAAGAAAAAAATAATAGGATGATCGCAGCCGCGCTAAGTGCAATCAGATTTATTTTTGATGCTAGTGGATGAAGTCTGTATGCCAATAAGAAGACTATCGGGGCAATCGCAAATATTGAATTGTGCCTAACCATAAATGCATACAGCAGCAGGAGGATTGTGAGTATTAGACTCTTTCCAGTTAAGTGGCGTCCACTAAGGGTTGCCATTACTATTAACAGGCAAAATGCCATTCCCACATCCTTCCATAAGACGCCAGCAATACAGGCAATCCAAGGAAGAAATCCTACTGCTAGATACAGGCTAGACCAGCGGTAGCCACGAGAATTTTTCATATAAATCCATAGTGCACTCCACAATAATGACAGATGCGCAAACAAGAGAACTTCAGGGCCATCTCGTAATCTATTAAGTTTTGACCAAGCCCAAGACATGATGGGTGGGAGCGCATCCGAAAATTCTAAAGTATGCGACTGGTCGTATTGCTGCAACGAGTCTGAAGACATAAATCCTGGATAGAAAGCAGTGAATAAAAAACCAAATCCCAAAACAAGAAGAGCAAATGCGAGCCATTTGTTGGTTTGTAAAACTCTAGCCATGTTGAGCACCTCTATAATTATTTTTCAGTTGCATCTAAATAGGCCACCCTAATATTAGGAGAAATTTTAATTTACTCACCATAGAAATGTATGGATAAGGTGATAGAATTTCTATTAATAAATTAAGCTCCCAAAAATAAACCTTAAAACAACTTTGAAAATAACCGAAGAAATCAAGGTATTATCGATTTTACTTGTTGGTAACAGCGTAAAATTTCATCAAATATTTTTGAGAGCATATCCGAATGCAAATATTCAAGTCATATCTTGGCGAAATTGTATTTCTGAATATGCCCATGTTATAAATTCGCATAAAACCTTCGATATTATTGTGTTTTGTGGATACGACTACAAATCATACATTTATAATTACAAGACCTATTTTAGAGTTAATGTCGAAGATCCTGTGAAAATTGCTTCTCAATTTTCAAAAAAATCTCAATTGATTTACATTGATACTGCACAAAGTATTGCAAAAAATACAATGTCAAGATATGTTTTTGCGAAGAAAAAGTTAGCCCAAGAGCTCTATAGAATTTCTGAGACAGGAAAACTGAGAATTATAAGTTTAGACACAATAATTCATGATGGAGCCATCTCAATTAATGGTGGGGTTATTGAGTGCATGATCTTTCGATGGCTAGCTACGCTCGGAAGAATTAAACTTCATTCCTCCGAGCAAATTATTGATATGGCAAAGAAGTCCAGCATGCATGGACTGGAAGGGTTCCCACTATGCCCAAGTCCATACATGCTTCATTTTCCGCGACCAAGGTTTGCTGATAGATTGCTAAGATTAATATATGGATGATGCATTTATTGTTGGTGGGGGATTTTCAGGGTTTATTCTAAAGACCCTAATTCCAAATGCAACAATAATTACGCCGATACATTTTCCTACCCCGACTTTATCATCGGGCATGCAGCAGCGTCACGCCCTTGATATCAATAAAATATGCGCCAAGAAATCAAAATCATTTGGATTCTTAAAATTTGCTAAAAATACTGGGCTTCATGATCGTCTGATAATTGGGGGTAATTCCTCTATATGGGGCGGGTTTATAGATATTTCACGGCTTGATCCGGCGATAGTTGAAGAATTATCGCAGGTTGGGTTATTTTTTTCTCGACTTACTCCTAAGGAAATTGGAGTAAGCTCCAACAGGTCATCATATAGACAATTGCATGACAGTTTTGGGAGAATACTTGATACAAGTTTATTTCTTGAGCCAGTTCGAAATTCATATCTCAGGAGTATCAAAGTCGAAAAGGGCCATCGGCATCTAAAGTTGATAGATTGTGAGGGGTCGATAAGTTCAGACTCGGAGATAGTTTTAAATTCTGACTCAATCTTATACTTGGCGCCTGGAGTGTGTCAGCTGATTGATATTCTCTACAATTCTGAGATCTTGTCTGAGGGCGATCGGCTTGAATTTGATGAGTATAAAATGAAATGGGTTTTAGGATGGGCATACAGTAACAAGAGCCCCATGAAAGTTGACGATAAAAATACAATAATTAGATATTTTCCTTCGGCAGCCCTATCTCATGCGATCGGCTTGCAAAAAGCACCACGTAAGTTAAGATTTCTAAATGTGTTTGGATTTTTTTTGGACCAAGTGTACTTGTCCGAAATTGTTACTTCCAGATTTACTATTACTAATGGAGTCTTGCTAAAGGAGCTTGGAGGGGGGGGGTTTGGAAAATCCATACATTACTTTAATTTAAGAATTAATGGCACACCTCTAAATGAGTACATCGCAAAGCATTTACCAAATACTTTTATTCTTGGCATGGCTTCCGTAGTGCAAACGAAGCCTGGACCAATCTCAAATGACATAGTTTTGCAGGCAGTTAATTTGGTAAAAGCTCATCGTAAGGTATGTGAGCTATGAATAAAAATATCTTGTTATTGTTAGATGGTTTTAGTAAGGGCATTATTTACCCTGTTATTTTCTTGGTATTTCTATTTAAATTACTGTTTAAAGGTAGAAGGATATCGAGCTCGAATGGTAGATATCTTCTCATTAAGATCATGGGTGGTGGGAATCTTATTTCATGGATTGATGTCCTTCCATGGGAGTCATGCGATATTTTAACGGCCAAAAGTAATTCTGAGATATTAAAGATATTTTCTGCATCAGCTGGAAATGTTTTCATTGACACAAATAGATTTTTAGGGTTGGCATTTTCCACGCTATATTTATTGAGGCTATATTGGCGGGGACAATATGATTGCATTATCAATATGGAGTCAGAATCTGCTTTTGCTAAATTAATATCAATAACAGTACCCTCCAAAAGAGTTGTTGGTATAACAAATATTTATAGATCTGTTATCGATAGAATAGTCTATGACGAATACATGGTATCTCCCTATGTATTGTCTCGCAAAGATTCAATATCTCAAATTGTACATTTCCATCCAAAAAGAAATACAAACTTTTTGACTATTGTTAATAGCCACCAAGAAGTATTCAAATCTAAGTTTGAAAACTATATCCCCAATGACATCATTATCGCGCCAACATGTAGTGAAGTAGATGAGTTAAGGCGCATGCCTAATAGCTTTTGGAAGTTATTCTTTGGTAGGATTCATAATTCATTCTATGAAAAAATAACAATTATCTTTCCAAGCAAGAATGATCCTCAGTATAGTTTTTTTCACAATTTAGCAGCATCGATTGGCGGAATTAAAATAGCACTCACTGGGTATGAGGAATTTATTTATATGATAAAAAACGCTGGCCTAGTTGTTACACTTGATTCCCAAGCTCTTCATGTTGCGCAGTTATTTAAGGTTCCTGCGATTGCATTTTATGGGCCAACCTCACCTATTGGAGTTGACTTAAGAGATACTACATATCCATTAACTGCCGGATTACAGTGCAGCCCTTGTACTCATAAATACTTTGTTAAGCCCTGCAACGACTCTGCATACTGCACGCAAACATCGTATCTAAGTTATGAGCTTCCATTTCTTCAGCGTCATGATTAGCTTTAATGGGTTGTTGTGACTTGAAATTGAAAAAAATGATTCAGGCGCAAATCAATTGAAGTATCGACCAGCATATATCAATTACTTCATTCCAGTATTTTTGGCGCCCGTTGCGTTTCTTCTTTCATACATTTTTTTAGGGTATTGCATTGAAGGCGATCAAATATGGTATAGAAAACTATATGAAGCTCTGAGCGATGCTAATTTGTTTAGTGCAATCGATATTTCAATTGCACACACCGGGGGTGCGGAACCGCTAAGTGCTATTATCTTATGGGTGGGGGCGTATCTCGGTATTCCCAAAGATGTGTATTTGTCAATAATAAATACCCTTTTAATTATTGGCCTTTACATTTTTTTGCGCAAGAATAGAGTTGCTGTGCCAATGATTTTTTTATTGCTTTCTAACTTTTATATTGTTGTATTAATAAGTTTTGCTGAAAGATTAAAAATTGCATATTTATTTTTAGTTTTATCAGAATTAACTGGGGGTAAGTTGCGAATCTTGCTTCTATTTTTTTCGTCTCTCTCGCATTTCCAGTCAATAATTATTCTATTCTGTTTTAGTTTCTTATACTTTTGCAAAAATATAAGAAAATCATTAATATCCCTCGAGCTAAAAAGTCCAAGATTGAATTTATTGATTGTCATTACAGTTATAGGACTTGTATTTTATATATATGATTATTTAATAATAAAAATTAATGCATATCTAGGCTCTGGTGATCCATTGGAAGTTTTGAAACTTATTCTTCTAATAGGTATACCACTTTATATAAGCTCTAGGCCTTATCAGATGGCTATTGCAATTTTACCGCTTTTACCCATCGTAATAATAATTGGTGGCACGAGGATTAATATGATTGCATTTACAATAGCAATTTATTTCCTTGTAAAAGAAAGAAAAATGAATAACCTGCTAGTATATTTTCTGATGCTCTATTTTTCAGTAAAGGGCTTATTTTTTATTGAAGATGTCATTAATACTGGACAAGGTTTTAATTAATAATTATGATTTTAATAGTGGCCCCTTATTCTGGGACTTTGCCTGAAAATAGTCCTTTTCTTGCTGGCGCAAAAAAAATAAGGACGATTATAAAAATTCTAAAATCATTTGATGATAATGTCGTACTTCTAAATAGTGGCTATAGTCATGATAATAATCAATTAATGCAAGAAATAGTGGATTTTGATGGAGTAGGTGCTGTAAAAATTATAACCCCTTCCGCTAGAAATAATTCTCGCCTTAAGTTACTTGTAAATTTAATTAATAGCAAAAAAATAATAGACGATGTTGTTTCAATACATGGGATTCCAAATGTAGTATGGTGTTACAACGGATATGCATTTGAAATGCGGGTAGCTGCTTATTTACGAAAAAAATATCGCGTAAAAACGATATTAGAATTTGAAGACTGGCATTTTGCTCGCAGAAGATTATTTAACCCTAAGCCATATTTAGATTGGATTTTCTGGCGTCTTGCTATAAGACAACTAGATTATGGTATTGTTGTTAATGGAAAATTAGCCGACAAGCTAGCTAACCATAATATTAAATCAGTTATGCTTCCCGGTATTGTTTCGCCACATGTTTCTGTTCTCCCCAATAAATTTCCACCCTTTAAAAACAAAAATACTATTGTTGGTTATTTCGGAGGTTTGAGTTCTGAAAAAGGGGCAGATAAGATATTGAGGTTAGTAGAGGATTTGGATGTTAATGCAAACTTTATCGTTACTGGAACTGGAGAGTTACAAGGTGTATTTAAGTTATTGGCAAAAAAGATGCCTGACCGACTTAAATATCTGGGCGCAGTTTCAGAGTGGGATCTTATTGCCGCAATTGCACAGGTAGATGTAATAATTAATCCACACGTTGCGAATGACGGCATATTCCCATTCAAGATAATTGAGGCATTGGGGAGTGGAAGATTGCTCATATCCACCAAATTGCCCATGCACGGTTATGAAAGTTATGTTGAAGCCATTCAATTTTACGATGGCAGTTATAGTAATTTAGTTTTTATGATCAATAGTGCAGCTGATATCTATAAAAATAAAAAAAATACAATAAATAGAGTTGCAGAAATTGCCCATGATAATTTTGGTCAAGAAAATCTGAATAATATTATTGGTAATTTATTGCAAGTCTTAAATACTCATGAGCTTTAGTAATAGAATTAATACAATTCTTTAAATAGAAAAATTTAATGTATTTTATTTCGCATAATTATGATTTCATGGCGGCAACCTAAGGCTATGGAAGGTAGATTTCATATCCATGCAGCTAACGTGCACCAGGGCGGCGGATCAGTCTTGCTTAATGCGCTCTTAAGATCCATGGAAATCCCAGTTTATTTGTCAATAGATCAGCGCATGACTTTATCGGAGGGTATTAGAAAGGATATTCAAATCAATACAGTCAATCCAACTATTTTTCATCGGTTATTTTTTGAGATTCTTCAGGCCAGGAAAGTGTTGCCAGGTGATTTTGTTTTGCGTTTTGGAAATTTGCCTCCACTTTTTAAGTTAAAGGGGCGCGTGGTTGTATTTTTGCAAAATAGATATTTAATAGATCCTGTATCGCTACATAAGCTCCCATTTAAAAGTAGGGTGCGACTTTTAATTGAGCGGCTATGGTTGTCCTGCAGGCTAAAGAATGTAGATGAGTTCTTGGTTCAAACGCCAACAATGAAAAAATATCTAGAGTTAAAAACATTTGGCAAGATTCCTATACGCGTACTACCTTTTGTTGATAATGCTTTTGGGTTTCCCCCTGATCCCCACGATTGCTGTGCAGGCTTGGATTGCCTATATGATTTCATCTATGTTGCTTCTGGAGAGCCTCATAAAAACCATCAAAATCTTCTTGAAGCCTGGAGTTTGCTGGGTAAAGAAGGAATATTTCCATCCTTATGCCTGACCATAGATGTGGGCAACTTTACCCCTCTGTGTAGTCATATAGCTAGTTTGTGTGATAAAGAGAATTTGATTATTAATAATGCTGGCAGCCTTGATCATAAGGAGGTACTTGCGTTATATAAAAAATCTAAAGCTCTAATTTATCCCTCCAAATTTGAATCGTTTGGGATTCCATTAATCGAGGCTAAGCAAGCTGGTCTGCCAGTTTTGGCGCCTGAATTAGACTATGTTCGCGATATTCTTGATCCCGTAGAGGTTTTTGATCCAAATTCTTCAGTCTCAATTGCTAGGGCGGTTAAGAGATTTATCGGGTTAGAGCGCGCTTCGCTAACAATGCTGGATGCAGCACAGTTTCTCGCTTTAATGCGCTCAGGAGATTCTTTATGAGAATATTGGTACTAGGCACCAGCGGCATGATTGGTAGCGCCGTATTTAAGATTCTTTCAGAGGATGCTAAAAACCAAGTTTTTGGAAGTATACGCGACATTGGTTGGAAGTCTTATTTTAGTCAATCTATTCAAGGGCGAATAATAAATGATGTCGATGTTATGAGCTCGGATGATCTTATTGGCTTATTTGAGCAGACTAAACCCAATGTAATTATCAATTGCATTGGTCTCACTAAGCACAAGCATGGGAGTGAGAATCCGTTAGTCTCGCTACCTATTAATTCCTTATTTCCTCATCGTTTAGCGCACCTATGTAAGCTGGTTGGCGCACGTCTAATCCATATTAGTACCGATTGCGTATTTTCTGGAGAAAGAGGTGATTACAGTGAAGGCGACCATGCTGATGCTTCGGATATATATGGAAGATCTAAAGCTTTGGGAGAAGTGGATTATCCCAATACAATCACTCTCCGTACCTCTACTATAGGACATGAGATACAGACTAGGTATGGATTGCTTGACTGGTTTCTATCTCAGGGCGAGAGTTGCAAAGGTTTTGCAAAGGCAATTTTCTCGGGGCTACCCACTGTAGTATTTGCACAAATAATACGTGATGTAGTAATTCCGCATGATGAATTAACTGGTTTATACCATGTCGCGGCAAAGCCAATCAACAAATTTGAGTTGCTAGGCATGATTGCCAGATGTTATCAAAAAGATATTGAAATTATTCGGGATGATTCATTTAGGATTGACCGTTCTTTAAATTCTGACCGATTTAGATTGGCAACTGGATATGAACCCCCTGAATGGCCAGAATTAATTAAGTTAATGCACGCATATCAATAATTTAGGACTAAGTATGTTTAAAAATAAAGTGCTTTTAATTACTGGCGGTACTGGCTCCTTTGGAAATACTGTACTTAAAAGATTTTTGTCCACCGAAGTACGAGAGATTCGTATTTTTAGTCGCGATGAAAAGAAGCAAGAGGACATGCGTATTGCTTTTAATAACCCAAAACTTAAGTTTTGCATTGGGGATATCCGTGATTATGGAAGTATTTATGAGGCCCTTAAAGGGGTTGATTTTGTTTTTCATGCTGCAGCACTCAAGCAGGTCCCATCTTGCGAGTTTTATCCTATGGAGGCTGTTCGAACCAATGTAATTGGCACTGAAAATGTTTTAAATGCTGCAACGGCAAATAATGTAAGCCGTTTAGTTGTTTTGAGTACTGATAAGGCTGTTTATCCAATAAACTCGATGGGCATTTCAAAGGCGATGGCAGAAAAACTTATGATCGCTAAGGCGCGCTTACAGACAAAAAGCGAAACGATTTTTTGCGCCACCCGCTACGGAAATGTGATGGCATCCCGTGGGTCGGTCATTCCGCTTTTTGTAACCCAGATTAAGGAAGGCAAACCTATTACTGTGACCGACCCAAAAATGACACGATTTTTAATGTCGCTTGAGGACTCTGTAGACTTAGTTTTATATGCATTTGAGCATGGTCAGCAGGGCGATATTTTTGTGCAAAAGGCTCCGGCTTCTACAGTCGCTGACTTAGCACAAGCGATTCAGGAGCTTTTTAAAAAGAATGGAGATATTCGCATAATTGGTACTCGCCATGGCGAGAAGTTGTATGAATCTTTGATCTCGCGTGAAGAAATGGCAAAGGCATTTGATATGGGGAGGTATTACCGTATACCGGCAGATAATAGGGACTTGAATTACGCCCAATACTTTACGGAGGGCGAGGAAGAAATTTCTCACCAGGAAGATTACACGTCCCATAATACTGATCGCTTAAATATTGACCAGATAAAAAATACGCTTTTAAAGTTGGATTATATTAAGGATGCATTAAATGCTTAAAGTTATGACTATCGTTGGTACTCGGCCTGAGTTAATTAAGATGAGTCGAGCGATTGCTGAGTTTGATTTGCACACTAATCATGTGCTTGTTCACACGGGCCAGAATTATGACTACGAGTTAAATCAGCTTTTCTTTGAGGATTTGGGTATACGTAAGCCAGATTATTTCCTAGAGGCAGTTGGAAGTAATGCGGCCCAAACTATAGCTAGGGTGATTGAGAAGTCAGATGAGGTAATGGAGGTGGTAAAACCTGACGCCGTCTTGCTATACGGGGATACAAATTCATGCTTAGCCGTCATTGCTGCTAAGCGTAGAAAAATACCTGTTTTCCATATGGAGGCTGGGAATCGATGTTTTGATCAGCGTGTTCCGGAGGAGTTAAATCGTAAAGTTTTGGATCATTTAAGTGACATTAATTTAGTCTTAACGGAGCATGCGCGTCGATATCTAATTGCCGAGGGAATTCCTGCCGAGACAATTATTAAAACTGGTTCACACATGCAAGAGGTTCTTGATTTTTATATGCCAAAAATCACTAGTTCTAACGTGATTAAGCAAATGGGACTAGAGTCGAATAAATTTTTCATTGTTAGTGCTCATAGGGAGGAGAACATAGATAGCAAGGAAAATATGCGCGATATGGTTGAGGCGCTCAATGCTATTGCCGACACTTACAATATGCCGGTTATTTTTTCCACACATCCTCGAACAAAAAAGCGATTGGACACAATGGAGTTAGGTGGGCTAAATAAACATATTCAGTTTATGAAGCCATTTGGTTTTTGTGACTACATCAAACTCCAAATGGAAGCTCTTTGCGTAGTGTCTGATAGTGGAACAATTTCTGAAGAAGGATCCCTATTAAATCTTCCTGCCATTACCATTCGGAATGCTCATGAGCGTCCCGAGGGCATGGATGAAGGCACATTGATTATGAGTGGTCTAAAAAAAGATAGGGTATTGGATGCGATAAGAGTAATTATTGCCCAGCACGACAAGGCTAGGAGAGTAATGGCGACAGTTGCAGACTATGAGGGCGGCCCTGTTTCTAAGCAGTTACTTCGTGTAGTGATGAGTTATGTTGATTACGTGAATAGAACAGTTTGGTCAAAATAGTTTGTATATGAGAAGTATTGCGGTTATTACCGATTCTTATTACCCTGCACGAACATCCGCTGCAGCGCAGCTTAAGGACCTGGTCATTGAGTTTAATAAATATGGAATTTCTTCTCTGGTTATTGTTCCGGATTCCGATTTAGATCAAGCTTGGAAGTTGGAGCTGTTGAATGGGGTTCGGGTGCTCAGACTGAAATCACCAAAAACTAAGGATGTGGTTTACATAAGAAGAACGTTGGCCGAATTTTTTATGCCATATTTCATGTGGATGCGTTATTTAATGTCGCCACTTTCTAGTGAAAAATTAGATGGCGTAATTTGGTACTCCCCTACAATTTTTTGGGCGCCATTTGTTAAAAGGCTTAAAAAGAAATCCTCATGTGGAAGCTACCTGATTCTTCGTGATATTTTTCCAGAGTGGGCTCTCGACCTTGGCCTTATAGGAAAGGGCATTGCATATAGATTTTTCAAGTGGATTGAGGCTAGTCAATACAAGATTGCAGACACTATTGGAGTCCAGGCTAGTAAAAATATTGAGTACTTTAAAAGCTGGCCTAAATTTAATTCAAAGAATATTGAGGTGTTGCAAAACTGGTTATCAGAGACCACACCCAGTCTTTGCAGCATATCTGTTGGCAATACTTTTTTGGCTGGCAGAAAAATATTTGTTTATGCTGGAAATATGGGGGTTGCCCAAGGCATGGGGGTCGTACTTGATTTAGCTGAGTCCCTAGTCAACAGAGGGGATATTGGTTTTCTGATGGTTGGTAGAGGTAGTGAATATGGAAATTTAAAGCGGGAGGCTTTAAATCGCAGTCTCAATAACATTTTATTTTTTGATGAGATTGATTCTGCGGAGATTCCTGCTTTATATAGACAATGCAGTATTGGATTGGTGATTCTAGACCCGCGCCACAAGACACATAATATACCTGGAAAATTTCTGTCTTATATGCAGTCCGGATTGCCGGTGCTTGCAAAAATTAATCGAGGAAATGATTTAGTGGAGTTAATCAATGAAACGCAAGTGGGCTCTACCTATACAGGATCCTCTGTGGGCGAATTAAGAGATATTGCGGAGGCCTTGGTTGATAAGATAATGACTGACGATGAAATGAGTTTGCGTTGTAAAAATTTGGCAAAAGAACTTTTTTCAACTGAGGTTGCGGTTAAGCAAATAATGAAGGCTCTTGCGCCATGAGTGCTAGAGAATTCTCTATGGAATTCTTGGATAATTTATCCTTATTCGCTTTCAATTCGCCTAGAGGCAGGAAAAACTTTAATTTACACCTTGATTACACTGAGCCCTGCCAAAGATTATTTAATGCTATAGGTGTTGATAGTTACATTCCTCCCCATAGGCATTTGCAGGATCAAAAAGATGAAACTTTGATAGCAGTTAAGGGGTTATTTGCCCTGATAGTTTTCGATGAGGCCGGAGAAATTAAACGAATCTCCAAATTTGGTACTGAAAAATTTCTTACTCAAGGTATAGCTAATGTTGGAGTCGAATTAACGCCCGTGGTTTGGCATACCGTATTGGCTCTAGTAGAGGATTCAATCCTTTTAGAGGTTAAATCCGGCCCATTTATTGCAAGTGCTGCAAAGGAAATGGCTCCATGGGCTCCGCCCGAGGATTCATCTGAGGCGGCGCATTATTTTAATAACTTGAAGAAGTTGGTAACTACAAAATAAATTTGATGTTTTAGTTTTTACACCGTGCAGTAACTGTGCTCTAGATATCTCATAACTGTATCCGTCTTTGACCATCTTCCGCGCTGCATGATTATTGGCATGCTTGCTCCCGACTTGAGTAAATCTTGTGCGGCACCTACTCTCATAGAGTGGCCGCTGATTCCTTGAATAACTAATTCATCAAGCCCAGCATTTCTGGCAATTCTTTTATAGATTCGATTGACCTGACCAGAACCAAGGTTTCTGTCTGAAATTCGACCTACGCGATCAATTCCAACGATAAGGTATTCCTGCTTCTCAGAAAGATAGTTCATCCACGACACTATGGCTAAATGAGCTCTTTGACCTAGGTGTAGCCATTTCCCTGTAGAGTCTTGATCAGTTTTACTTTTTCTCAAAAGAATGGAGGAGCTCTCAACGCCATTTTTGATTGAGAATTTGACGTCCTTAATTTGTAACGATACTAATTCGCTGCGCCTGCATAGGGTGTCATAGGCTACTAATAAGATTGCTCTATCACGTATGCCTCTGATAGAGTCATCTGTAGCTAATAGCATTTTTTCTAGGGTGTCTGCATTGATGCTTCCGGCCTGACTAGAAGAGCGACCTAACTTGCGATGCATTCTACGCATCTCTAAAGCAACATCAGGATCTTTGGTCGGATCATCAAAGCGATTTAGTTTATGTATAGCAGACAGCCCACAAAGAGCTCGTCTAATGCTCGCCGAAGATCTACCGCTATTTGTTAGCTCACAAATATATTGAACAACCAAGTTTGGCTCTGCAGGTAAGCCATTTGCATTTCTGTCATGGCAAAAATGAATGAAATCATTAAAGTCAGTGCGATAGGCTCTGATCGTAGCCGGTGCATAAGCACCTTCAATTTTTACGATAGTTGCTTGTAGAAGTTTGACAGATTTATTGAAGTCTGAGGGGTTACTTATCTTATCTGTTCTTTGATCGGCGTTGCCCACTAACTCCAGCTTTCTTTTAGCTGGACTTTTAGGCTCGGATTGTGCAAAATCTTGATTAATAAGCATTTTTTTATCTCCAATAAGATATCAAATATTACTTAAATACAATAATTAATATCATTATAGGTTATTTTAATCTTGATTACAAGTGGTCAAATTAAGGCGGCGCGTGCTTTGCTTGGGCTTACAACTGCGAAATTGGCTGAATTATCTGGAATTGGATTTACAACCCTTGTGCGTCTAGAGTCCTTTGAAGGTGTGCCGTCTGCCAACATCAAGACGCTTGATTCTGTTAAGCGTACCCTTGAGAGCGCTGGCATCGAGTTCATTGGTACCCCCGATGAGGGTCCTGGTGTTCGACTATTTGATAAGGGCTAAATCATGGCTAAGCCCTCATCTGCAACCAAATCAAATCGCTCAGGTGGGCCAAGAAGTGATGAGGGTAAAAAGATTGCATCACAAAATGCTTTAAAGACTGGGGCATATTCCAACACACTAATTTTGCCGGGCGAAGATGAATCTCAGTTTCGTCAAATCGAGGATCAATTTGTCAGAGACTTTTGTCCAGAAGATATGGCAGAGATTGCGATGGTGCATGATCTTGCTGTTTTGGCTTGGAAGAAGATTCGCCTTGAAAACTTAGAGCTACGATTTACACTTTCACGTCTTAATGCTCCATTGGGATATTTTGATAAGAATGAAACTAAATTTTTATCATCCCCACTAGTTGAATCAAATTTGCATCAGATACATATTTATACAGATGATCTTAGAAAGTCCGCAGGGTTGGCTAAAGACCATATTAATTATCTTCGCGGCAAAGGTGCAACGGTTTACGATTTAGAGAGTCTAGAAAATGAGCACCCACTGTTAAGTAAAATATTGATTAAGCAGATTGAGAGTTTTGGATTTATTAATCCAACTTCAGAAAATGTTCTTCATTATGAGTACAAAACTGATGCAGGAAGAACAGAGCTCTTTTGGAATTATTTTATGCAAGTTGCCACTAAGGAGCTTGAAGAGGTAATTTTGCTTTGTAAAAACCAAATTCAAATTCAGCAAGAGTTGCAAGCCGTTAAAGATAAGCGCTTGATGGAGATGATGCAAAGTGAAAAACCTAGTAGGGCATTTGATGATTTGCGTCGGAACTTTTATCGCGCCTTAAGTGAGTTACGCAAACATCAAGAATGGAAACGCAAAATACAGGTGGTCGATGTGCCTACGAATAATGTAATTGATTCTGATGAAGGCAAAAAATCCGCAGGTTGATAGAGGATTTATTTTTTACCACGAAATCTAAATAAGACGTATTTAGATTTATAAAGAAAGCTATTCCTTGGAGGGAAATTTACAAAACGGACTCATTCTCATTTGTTATAGGGGAGGCTATCCCCTAAATCTCGTTACTTTATTGGGATGAGTGACACAGAAGCGCCCGCTAATGCCATCTATCGCTCTTTAATTGGATATCAATTTGCAGATATTCTTACTGCTGGATCAGAAAATGCTTACCGCTATCTTGATGTTTTTCAATTAGGCTTGATCTATCGCCATTTCATTCTCAACTAACTCTGGGAGATGTTCATGTTATCAATTGAATACGTTCACAAACGCTCTAAAGTATTTCGAATTGAACTAAGCTTAGCAGTTGTCGCTTGTTTAGTAGTGATCTTTTTTATATGGCAGATATTGCGTGTGCTGATGGTCTTCAAATAAGATTCAAGCACTTCAATTTGAACATTTTCCTGGCTTGACCCTTTCTAAAGGTGTAACCACTTGGGTGTTTTAAAGTTGACAATGCTCTTGTAAAGCCAAATATAACTTATAGTAAAAATCAATAAAAATCCGAGCAAAATTGCGGTCGATTTCCAAAACAAAATTGCCGGAATCACTGCCAGAGTACTCAGCACCCAGAGATAGGGCGATGTCTTAGCATTGGCGCTAAACCATTCCGCCTCATTATGGATCTGCGTTGAGTTGAGAATTCTTCTAAAAATCAGAGAGTGAAAATGAATGCCGTCAGGGTGTCCTGGGCTCTTGCCTTGGTGAAACTTTCTGCGATAGATCGTAAAGAGCGTTTCTAAAATGGGATAAGCATTGATCATGACGGCAAACCAAGGCGAGATCTCAGGGTGCCGGCTCACTATGAGGACGGTGATTGAGGCCACCCAAAAACCAATGAGATAGGCGCCCCCATCGCCCAAGAAGATTAAGCCTCTAGGGTAGTTCCAGATAAAAAATCCCAAGATTGCACTGATCATCGTAAAGCTTAAGAAGGTGATTAAGGGATCATTCATCTGCATGCCCATATAACCAAGACCCACTAAGGTAATCATGCCAACCATACTGGATAAACCATTAAAGCCATCAATGATGTTGTACGCATTAGCAAGTCCAGTAATGGCAAAGACCGTAAAGAGAATTGAAATGACTGACATTGCCATGAGATGGTCAATGCCCATAATATCTAAGCGGTTAATATTGGCATCCAGTAGTAGGATAAAAATGAGGGCGCCAATTGCAGTAAAAATTAGGCGCATTCGCACACTGACTTTTTTGCTGATATCTTCCACGATACCAATGAAAAAAACCGGAATAGCCGATACCAATAGTAGCCATTCTTGCTTTGTCTCGAATATTCCAGATGAATGAAACAGAGTGCCCACTACAAGTGCTAGGGCAATGCCGACACCACCCACTCTAGGAACAATCTGTGAGTGGAATTTTTGTGGACCACTTAAATCTGAGTCGCCACTTAAGCTTTCATGAAGCTTTTGAGTGCGAATAATCAGCACAGTCACAATAAATGATGTAAAGAAGGCGAGAATCAGGCTTGACATTTAACAATTATAGAATTTATTAAGATCAAAAATTGTATAAAAATCACTTTTTTTGATGAATTAATTCTCAATCAAGCCCTCAAAGTCTTGGGGTCTCTAAGCCTTGATGAGCTATTGTGGGAGTTAATTGGCACTTACAGTTCACAGACTGAGAATCTCAATACCTCTTTCAGTCTTATCGAGATTTGCCAGCCCCATTGAAGTTTACTAGGGCACCAAACTTAAGAACAAGTACTCAAAGAAGATAATGAGGTGCACTACTCCTTGCAGTAGGGTGGTTCTACCAATTGCCAGTGTCAAACCTCCAATAAAGAAGGTTAGGTACATTAGGGTCATATTCAGGCTACTAATACCTAGACTTAGAGGAAGCTGGAAATAAATTGCTATCGCCGCAATCGTTGGAATAGAAAGTCCGATACTCGCTAACGCTGATCCTAGGGCTAAGTTCAAGCTACTTTGCAGGCGATTGGCTTTGGCTGCTCTGACTGCCGCATACCCTTCGGGTAATAACACCAGCATCGCAATTGCTATGCCCACAATCGTCTTGGGCGCACCAGCCGCCTTGACTCCAGCTTCAATTGCTGGGCTGAGTAATTCAGCAAGGCCAACTACTACCACCAAAGAAATAATAAGTAAGACTACGCTGATGCCTGTTTTGATGTTGCTGGGTTTCTCGGCGTGAATATTGTTATCTTTCTTTTGATTGGCGGCTTTAGGTAAGTAGTAATCACGATGGGTAACTGTCTGAAAAAACAGAAAGGCAGCATACAAAACAAACGAGGCAATGCCCGCAAAGGCTAACTGGCTCTTAGTAAAGTCTGGACCCGGCGTGCTCGTAGTCACAATCGGCATGACCAAAATAAAGGTGGCTAATGCTGTAAGTACCGCTAAAGCAGAGTTCATGCCTTCATTACGAAAATTCATTTCATGGTGATGTAGACCACCCACGAATATGCAGAGACCAATGACCCCATTGAGCACAATCATGACAGTGGCGAAGACTGCATCACGTGCAATAAATTGCGAGCCATCATGACCCGAGAGCATCATCGAAATGATCAACGATACTTCAATAATCGTGACGCTAATCGCTAGCACTAGAGCGCCATAGGGCTCACCCGTTTTATGGGCAATCACCTCTGCATGGTGAACGGCAGAGAGCACGCCTCCGATTAATGCAATTGCCATAATGACAATAAACCAAGTCTGGCTGGCTAAATGGTGGAGGGTATCGATCATATTTATGTGCGCTGGCTATTAGCTAAATATTATTGAGACACTTTAATTGCTATTAAATCAATGTTTATCAAGATTTCATCTAGATTATGCAATGATTGCATGACCGAACTACAATTTATCTCATGAAAGCAATTATCCTCTTTGGCCACGGTGCGCGTGATATTCGTTGGCGCGAGCCTTTTGATCGTTTGCTTGGTTTATGGAAGTCTGATTATCCAGATGTGATGGCTGAGTTAGCCTTTTTAGAAATGATGCAACCCTCTCTTGAGGATGCTGTAACTAACTTAGCAAGTAAAGGCGCTAGCAAAATTACGGTTATCCCCGTCTTTTTTGGACAGGGTGGTCATTTGCGCAATGATTTCCCCCTGCTGCTCGAAGATTGCCAGAAAAAATTTCCAGCGATTGCTTTAAGCGCTACGCCTGCTGTTGGTGAGGACTTGGGTGTTCTTCAAGCCATCATTGATTTCGGGACTCGAGCTCTCTGATTGATCGTCTTTATCTCTTAAGGCTTCACCAATCATAATCAGCGCTGGTGAGCTGCTATCAAACCATTGATCTGCTTTGCCATTCGCTAACTCACCTAAGGTACTACTCCACAAACGCTCTCGTTTAGTGCTGACTGCTTCAAGTATATGCACTGGTGTAGTCTTGTTGAAGTGAGGATTTTGCGCTATCAGTTGGTTTGCGATTCGGGCGGCATCTTTGCGGCCCATGTAATACACCATAGTATCAGCGCTAGGATTGCTGATCGGTTTCAGGGGTTCTTGATGGCTACTATTGCTAGTGTTCGTTGAGCTTTCTGAAGCTGCTTGTGCCAATGTTACGAAGGCAACACTTCTCGATAAGCCTCTCAGGGTCAGTGACTGCTGTAAGCTCGCTGCACCTGCGAGAGCGGCGGTAATGCCAGGCACTACTTCAACTTCGATACCAGCGTCTCTTAATGCTTGGATCTCTTCATCGGCTCTACCGAATAGCATAGGATCGCCACCTTTAAGGCGAATAACCACTTGGTGTTTCTGAGCCGCATCAATTAGGCGCTTATTAATAAATGCTTGAGCTGAAGATAGCCTTTCACAGCGCTTACCTACTGCTACCTTTTCTGCTTGTGGGCAAAGATTGAGCATCTCAGGGTCGACTAAAGCATCATGCAACACAATGTTAGCTTTGGCTAAAAGGTTAGCGCCGCGGACGGTAATGAGATCAGCAGCGCCGGGGCCGGCGCCCACTAAATATACTTTTCCGAGATTGCTTGGTGGCTGATTCATATTGCTTTATTTGTGTTCGTATTGATATTGATGACTATGTCTTTGTTTTATCAATATCGATATCAATGAGCTTGCAGTGAGGCTCTCTTACCTCGCCAACTATTTTGGGTTGTTACTGAAAACAAATCAAACTGCTTGAGAGCGACATCTAAGTTTTGATCTGGACGCAATGCAAAGCTATCAAAACCAACGCGAGCACCTTGTAAGAGCTGATCAATCAACACATCACCAATTGCGCGGATTTCACCTGCCCACTGCAAGCGATCTCGTAAAAGGGCTGCCGTGCTAAAGCTTCTGCCATCTCTAAAAATAGGAAAGTGAGCTGCCACTAGAGGCCAAACTTTTTTACCTTCTTCAATGATGTCAGCATGTTTCAGAATGTCATCATCAGCTGCAAACCAGACAGCAATCTGACCATTTTCTGCCTTTGCTTGAATGTCAGCTTCATGATGGTGTTCAATCCACCAGCTAAATGGCACTAGTATTTTGCGAAGGCTGGAGTGGCCTGGTTCAATATCCGGTAGACCACCTTCATCTTGACTGCCACCCCAAATGATCCACTCATTAGCTGCCAAGTAAGGCTTTTCATCTTTCGGAAAATGCAAAATTTGATCATGTGTATCGATAGAGCTTGTATTGTTGCTCATGATGCATCTCCTACCGCCGCTTGATTTTCAGGCAATTCTTTTTTCTTCGCCTTCTCGTTTTTATCCTTATAGGCCGCTTCTTTAAAAGGTGTTACGCCTAATCGTTGGTAAGCCTGAATAAAAGATTCACCCTCGGTGCGTTGTGCAACATAAGTATTGATGATGTTGCTCATCACATCAGGGATTTCATCGGCATAGAAAGAAGGACCAATGACTTTGCCAATGGCAGCATCATTGCCTTGCTCACCACCCAGAGTAACTTGATACCATTCTTCACCATCCTTATCGACTCCCAAAACACCGATATTGCCAACATGGTGGTGACCACACGAGTTAATGCAACCTGAAATATTGAGGCTAATATCGCCTAGATCAAATAAGTAATCTAAATCGTCAAAGCGTTCCTGAATGGCTTTGGCGATTGGTAATGATTTGGCATTGGCTAGTGAGCAGAAGTCGCCGCCTGGGCAGGCAATGATGTCGGTCAGTAGGCCCACATTAGGCAATGCTACTTTTTGTTTTTTAGCTTCTTGCCAGAGTTCAAATAACTTTGATTGCTCCACATCGGCCAATACTAAGTTTTGCTCATGGGTAGCACGCAATTCACCAAAGCTATATTGATCTGCTAAATCTGCTATCGCTAACATTTGTGCAGTAGTGGCATCACCTGGGGCGACTGTGCCATGAGGCTTGAGTGACAGGATAACGCTAGCATAGCCAGGAACTTGATGTGGTTTTACATTGCGCTCTAGCCATCTTGCAAAAGATTGTTGAGTTGCTTTGTCGGACTCGTTTGCTAAGTTTAGTACTTGCTCATTTGTCAGGGCTGGAAGACTCTTGTAAGCAGGTTTAGTGAAGTGCTTCGCTACACGATCCCACTCCGCTTGCGTGAAATTGTCATCACCATCTTTAATGTGTAGCCACTCACCTTCAACTTGGCGAGCAAACTCTTCGGGGCTTAGAGCCTTTACCAAAATCTTGATACGGGCCTTGTAGAGGTTGTCTCGTCTACCAAAGCGGTTGTAGACACGCAGTAGCGCAGTCAGATAGCTTGGCAAGAGATGCCATGGCAGATTCTGTTTGATGAGCGAGCCTAAAATGGGGGTACGACCCATCCCGCCGCCGGCATAGATATCCGCTGTTAGTTCGCCATTGTTGATATCTTTGTTCTTCTTGAGTTCAATGCCGACATCATGGCAAAGCAAGATGGTGCGATCTTCTTTAGCACCGTTGATCGCAAACTTAAACTTACGTGGCAAATGCGCAAACTCAGGATGTAATGTTGACCATTGTCGGAGTAATTCGCAAACGGGACGAGGGTCTACATATTCATCCGCAGCAACACCAGCAAATGCATCGCTTGTAATGTTGCGTATGCAGTTACCTGAAGTTTGAATGGCATGCATTTCTACTTTGGCTAACTCAGCCAAAATATCTGGTGTGTCTTCTAGTGTGACCCAGTTGTACTGAATGTTTTGACGGGAAGTGAAGTGGCCGTAGCCGCGATCGTATTTCTCAGCGATAAGCGCCATCGTGCGCAATTGCTTGGAATTAAACAAGCCATAGGGGATGGCAACGCGCAACATGTAAGCGTGCCGCTGATGGTACAGGCCGTTTTGTAAACGTAATGGGCGAAACTCTTCTTCAGCGAGAGTGCCATTTAGGCGTCTTGCAACTTGGTCTCGAAATTGTGCAACCCTCTGATTTACAAGGGTTTGATCAATATGGTCATATTTATACATAGTGCATGATTGTCGAGGATTTTCAATATTCCTTCAAATACTCAAAAATCTCTTTTATATAACTTATAGATATATAGAGTTTGACCCGCTAGGTTCCTAATAGCCTGTTTCAATAAAGAGTAGGTTATTGCTTAGTCTATTTAGTCATCCCTCAATCATTGGTCAACTCTCTGTAAGATGAGGATAAGTTAGATAGCTTAGATAACTTAGACAAAGTGATCTGACTGTAAATATTAAAAACGGAGACAACATGATCAGATTGAAGGCAATTTGCTTAGCTTTGGCTTTTGCAGTGGGATTGGTGGGTGCTACCGATTCACTTGCTGCGGACAACTCAAAATCACCTCTGCCTGTAAGTAGCAATCCAGGGCAGGGCTTTAGCCAAGAAGGCTTAAAAAAGATCGATGCATTTTTCGCAGATCAAATTGCCAATAACCAATTGCCTGGTGCTGTGCTTGCAGTAGCCAAAAATGGCAAATTAGTCATTTTTAAGCCATACGGATATCTCGATAAGGTCAATAACAAGCCTATGACGACGGATGCGATATTTAATTTAGCGTCCATGACAAAAGTAATGGCATCGGTTGGGGCGCTCACCTTTTATGAAGAAGGCAAGTTGTCACTTAATGCGCCGATTGCAAATTGGTTGCCTCAATTTAAAGAGATGAAGGTAGGCAAGGTGGATGCTGATGGCAATCTCACCACTGTGCCGGCTAAAAACCCAATTACCATTCAAGATCTAATGCGTCACACCAACGGCTTAACTTATGGCGGGCGCGGTGCTACTCCAGTACATAAAATGTTCCCACCCAGCTCTGTTGGCGCAGCCGCTCAATACAACTCTGCAGAATTTATCGATAAATTAGCGAGCACACCATTGCTCTATGAGCCCGGCACGGTTTGGGACTACGGTTTCGGTATCGATGTGCTGGGCATTATTGAAGAAAAGATCGCTGGCAAACCTCTGGGTGGCGTGTTGCAAGACCGTGTTTGGAGCAAAGTTGGCATGCCCAACACAGGCTTTCAAGTTAGTGAAAAAGATCGTGCGCGATTGGCGCAACCTCTCCCGATGGATCCTTTGGCTGGCAAGCCACAAAAAGTAGAAATATACGAACAAAAGGTGAAATTTGATTGTGGTGGTTCATGTGCATACTCAACTGCAGGCGACTACATTCGTTTTGGACAAATGCTTCTCAATGGCGGAAGCATTGAGGGCAAGAGAGTGCTCGGCCCACAGACTGTTGCTTTCATGACATCCAATCATCTAAACAAAGACATTAAAAATAATGTGGGCGGCACCGAACCTGGACGTGTGGGTTATGGCTTTGGTCTTGGGGTTGCCGTGAGAACAGAGCGTGGCTTGTCAGCAATCAATGGCAATGTAGGTGATTTCACATGGAATGGAGCCAATGGCACTATCTTCTGGGTGGATCCTAAGGAGCAAATGGTCGTTGTGATGATGGCGGCTGCACCCGGAGAGATTCGTAAGGTGCATCGTGAACAAGTGAATGCTTTGATTTATGGCGCATTGGAAAAGTAAACGCTGAAAATAAACATCTCTCAAGTGAGTGGTGCGTAGAAAGAAAAATCAAATCAAGCCACTTTAAAAGAGTGGTTTTCCTCCCTCTTTAAAATTAGCGCAAGCACTAACAATGCTTGCGCTAATTTTTTACCTTACTTATTTATTTCTGGAGCTTACCGTGATGTAACTAATTAACAAATGAGAAGGATTTGTGATGTCACGAACTATTAGACGTAAACATCAAAGATATGAATATGTATGGGTTTTAAAAGACTGGGAGTTATTTTTCAGCGGAAGGCCAAACGTTCGTCATGATCAACATTCGCCAGCCGGAAGAAAAGCAATTGCCATTTTTCACTCGGATAAAGAAGTCACCATGGGAAGTAGCGCACCACACTGGTATCGCAAGATATTTGAGCGGCAAAGGCGTACGAGAAATAACCGGGAAATGAGAAAGTGGCTTAATAACCCAAGTTTTGACCCTGTTTTTGAGTGCAGACACAGGCATGATGCTAATTGGGCTTGGTGGTAAGGAGCTTTTTACTAGCTTTTTGTAATAATGTTTCTTATAATTTACAAATAATTTAAATTGTATATAATAAGAAACATTATGACAGTAAAAAAGAACTTACCTTTAAGCAAAGACGAGCCATTATTGGCTCGCCTGGGCTCTCAAATTACCGCTAGAAGAAAGATTTTGAAGGTTCGTGCTCAAGTTTGTGCAGAGGTTGCTGGTATTTCAAGGGTGACACTGCATCGTATTGAAAAGGGCGAGCCAACAGTAAGTATTGGCGCTTATTTGCAAGTATGCGAAGCATTGGGTTTGTATTTGACTTTATTGCCTGGGGTTGAACAAGCTGCAGATACTGATTTCCCTGATCCTGAAATGCCACATATACGCATTAAAGACTACCCTCAATTAAAGGCATTGTCCTGGCAGTTAAAGGATGATGAATATTTAACTGACGCTGAAGCGAAGTCAATATATGAGCGAAATAAACGCTTTTTAGATTTGAAACATCTTGAGGAGCACGAGAGGATCTTAATGCAAAGATTGATTGATACAAGAGGAATGGAGCGAATCCTTGTTTAGACGTAGACATCACCAAGCTATCGGAAGGATCCTCCAGCAATTGAATGGAGATCTATTGAGAGAACATCATTGCTATTTTGGAGGCGGGACTGCCATAGCACTCTTGCAGGATGAATACAGAGAATCTGTTGATATTGATTTTCTGATATCTGATAAAGAGCATTATCGGGAACTACGAAATTTATTGACTGATTCAACGGGTATTTATTCAATTGCCAAAGAGGGTGCTAAGTTGGTTTTAGCGCGCGAGATCAAAGCTGATCAGTATGGTATTCGCACGGCGATTCAATCAGGGGATACGAGTGTCAAATTTGAAATTGTCTTAGAGGGTCGCATCGTATTCGATGAGCAGAGCCCTAGAAATAATGTTGAAAATATTTCAACATTAACCAAGTTAGATTTACTGACAAGTAAGTTGCTGGCTAATTCAGATCGATGGAATGACTCAGTTGTATACAGTAGGGATATTCTTGATTTGGTGATGCTATCTCCCACTAAGCAGGAATTTGATGCTGCGCTAAAAAAAGCCTATCAAGCTTATGGAGATGCCATTCACCGAGATTTGAATAGGGCTGCTAATAAGCTACTCAATGAAGACGAATCGCTTGATACGTGTATGCGCATGCTAAAAATAGACCTCCCAAAGGCTCTGTTGTGGCAAAAACTAAACGATTTGATGCGTGATCATATGAAAATTCTAGAAAATAACCTTGCTGCAAAATTAAAAACAGCAAGTAACGATGATCTTAAGAAATTTATTGATCAAAAGCTAAAAAGTATTGACCACATTCTGGAATATCTCAAGGATAAATAAAACGCTACATATGCGTAATCTTTGTGAATTCTCAAAAAATCTTTGACTGTTTATTGAGTTTTACAGCCCATATTCTCGATAGTGCCTATAGAGATTAGCGATCGAGGCAAACCCAAGAACTACGATGAGTACTGCGAACAAGTATTCAATAGTGAAATAGTGGAAAACATTGAGCTCAACGAGAGCTACCGCCGCTACAAATACCCCAACAGAACCGAAAGCGACTAACTTGAAATTGGGTACAAAGGCGCCTAAGGTGATGGCAATAAATACGAGATAGAGCTCGGATACCAATTGATCTGCACTCAGGAAAATAGCATTGCTAAGTTCCGGATTTGTCAATTTACCTAAGATGGCAATCAATAATATGATCGCCAAAATTGCGAAATTGAGTTTCGCTTTTACGAAGATGGCTTTGAGTTGATCGTTCATATAGGTAGATGGCACCCAGTCTGATTAAGCACTATTGCCGCTAAAGACTAGACTCATGCCGAGCCACAGTAAGACAAAGGCAACCAATATAGTCAGGCCAATCTTTTTCAGAAAATAGTCAAGGCTATTCATATAGACCTCATCATTGCGGCCAAACCAGGTATCAAAACGTTTCCATACTAAACGACCAATAAACAATGGAAGCAACATGGCAACAATGCCAAGGATGACAGTGATAGTGGTATTCATAAAAAGCTTTCTATTGCTGATCGATATTAATTCTAGGTATTCAGTGCTGGAAAGTCATACAGAATACAGGGGTTATCTACTAGGATAGCTTTTCTTAGAGCGGGATCGGTAACCCAGTCGCCAAAGAGGTCGCAAAGATCGGCATCGTGAGGCATTTGCTTCTTTACCATCACGTGAGGCCAGTCACTACCCCAAATCAGCTGCTTAGGATTGGCTGCAATCACGGCGTCGTTTAATGGACGCATATCAGCATAAGGCAAATTGCCATCGCAAATGCGATAGGGCCCAGTCATCTTTACCCAAGCGCGCTCATTTTTGAGAAGTGTCAGTAGTCCCTGAAAACCTTTGTCATTCACACCATGTTTTGCATGGCTATAACCAAAATGACCAAAGACAAGATCAACCGGAAAATCTTCAAACACTTTTGCTAGATCGGGATGCTCATTGACATGCATGAGTAGCTCTAGGTGCCAACCAAAGGGTTGAATTTTCTGCGCTAGCGCTCTCAAGTTTTCGATGGGTAAACCCGCTGATGGATCGGCAACATCGACAATATTGCAACGGATGCCGCGGACACCTGCTTGATGCAGACTTTCTAATTGTTGATCGGTGGTGTGATTAGGATTATTGGCAATAACGGCAACACCCCGAAATTGATTTGGGTATTGATTCAACGCTGCCAGTATCGCGCGATTATCAGTTCCATAGACACTCGGTTGCACGAGTACTGCACGATCGATATCGAGCATCTCTAATAGGGATCGGTAGGCATCTACAGTTGCATCTGGCGGTGTATAGATACGTTCTTGTGCGTAAGGAAACTCTGTGGCCGGGCCACAGACGTGCGCATGACAATCAACAGCCCCTTTTGGAAAAACCATCTTGGGCGATCGTATTTCCGGATCAGGGGCTTGACACAACGGTGCTGAGTTTAAATCAGTCAATCACTATTCCAATGCTGTAATGGGTCATCTATTGATTAATCTAGATAAGTGCGGCTTAGCGAGGATCAGTACGGGTGAGTATTATTGCGGCTCAATATTGGCGTCTTTAGCAATCTTTTGATACTTCGCCATTTCATCGCGTACAAATTTACTAAATTCCGCAGGGTTCATCGGTGTTGCTTTAATACCTTTAGAGTCGTAAGCGTTTTTGACTTCAGGATCTTGCATCGCTTGGTTGATATCGGTATTGATCTTTTTCACGATAGCAGCAGGTGTGCCCGCAGGCGCCCAAACGCCAAACCAAAGCCCGATTTCAAAATTAGGGTAGCCTTGTTCGACAATGCTTGGAATATCGGGTACAGCGGCATTACGGGTTTTGCTGGTCACGCCTAATGCGCGAACTTTGCCACCCTTGAGTTGCCCAATCGCCGTATCGAGTGGCGCCATATAAAAAGCAGTGCGTCCAGACATCGTATCCTGAATAGCCTCTGGTGAACCTTTGTAAGGCACGTGAACTAACTTAATGCCCATCATTTGATTAAAGTATTCAGCGGCAAGGTGAGTGGAGCTGCCGACACCAGCTGAAGCAAATGTAATTTCACCAGGTTTAGATTTAGCGGCGATCACCAAATCACGTATCGATTGATATGGGCCATCAGCAGCAGTCACCATGACATAAGGCGTTTGCCCAAGAATAGCAACATCGATCAAACTCTTCAGTGGATCGTAGGGTAGTTTTTTGTAGATAGCAGGATTGGCTGCATAAGAAGCCGACTGCACTAGTAATGTGTAGCCATCAGCTTCAGAGTTCACCACAACACCAGTTCCGATCAATCCTCCAGCGCCAGGGCGATTTTCAATAATGACTGGTTGCTTCCAAGTTTCAGTCAGACTTTTTGCAACTACGCGGCCTGCAATGTCAGCTCCCGAGCCTGTAGTTAGTGGAACAATCATTTTGACTGTGCGATTGGGGTAGTTTTGGGCGTTTACAAGTGAAGCTCCAAGGCACAGACTGAGAATGGCGCTCAGTAGCGCTAGAGCTTTACCTGCCTTTAATGCATTATTCATAAGGTCTCCTATTTTTCTCATATCACTTAGATATGGTTGTTTTTATAAGTTCTGCACTATTTCATTAGATAATCTAACATGGTCCTGTAAGTGGACAAATAAAACATAGAAAAACAAAACTCATGCGCATAGGTGGCATATAGCCGCATGTGTTTGAAAGTAAAAGGTGGAGACAAATGACGCAGTTGCAAGATGCAAAAACTGTCAAAGTGAATGGTGTAGATATAGCTTACCGATTTGATGGCCCAGAAAATGGCCCTGTATTAATGATGGCTAACAGCTTGATGGCCAATGGCAGTATGTGGGATTGGAATCTTTCTGCCTTTACTGACCATTTTCGTGTGCTGCGCTACGATAAAAGAGGGCATGGAAAATCGTCTGTGGTTCCTGGCCCATATTCGATCGCGCAACTAGCCGATGATGCTATTGGTTTACTAGATGCACTCAAGATAGAAAAAGTTCATTTCATGGGTCTATCAATCGGCGGCATGATTGGTCAGCAATTAGGCGCTCGATACCCAGAGCGTATCTTGTCACTATCACTTTGCAATACCGCTAGTGAAATGCCACCACGCAGTTTGTGGGAGGATCGATTTCAGACTGCGCGTACCCAAGGGCTTACTGGCTTAGTAGACGGGACGATTACCCGTTGGTTCACTGCGCCATTTATTGCTCGTGCGCCTGGAGATATTGAGAAAGTGCGCCAAATGATTTTGGCGACAAATGTGGATGGCTATATTGGCTGCGGTAGTGCAGTAAGAGATATGGCGCAAAGCACGATGCTCCTCAAGATTAAAGCACCCACCTTGGTGCTGTCAGGACGTCATGACCCCGCTTGCACCGTGGATCAAGGGATTGTGCTCAATCGTCTGATTGATGGCTCGCGTATGGTTATTATTGAAGACGCAGCGCATTTATCTAATATTGAGCAACCAGCAGCGTTTAATAAAGCGGTGCGTGAGTTTTTAGATTCTGTTGTCTAAATCAAGTATTGCAGGTAATGCGCATCACATTCTTATGAAGAAAGGGTTTGTATGGCCAATTTAACTGTTGAGCAGATTAATGAAATTCGTAGCAAGGTCATGGGCGCTGCTGCAAAAGTGCCTGGCACATTGATTGGCATTGGCATCCTGCTCATTATTTTAGGAATGATCGGCATTGCTGGGCAGACACTATTCTCATTGGTATCTGTCAATGTTTTGGGCATCTTTTTATTTGCTGGCGGTGTGCTTCAAGGTATCCATGCATTTCAATCTGCGGGCTGGAAAAGCGTTAGAGTTCAATTGTTGTTTGCTGTTTTGTATATGGCTGGCGCAATTTATGTTTGGGCATTTCCGATTCCTGCGCTTGAGGCGATTACTTTATGGCTTGCAGCCATCTTTTTTGTCACCGGTTTCTTGCGTTTGATTTCTGCATTTCAGCATCGCCATTTTGCCCAGTGGTTTTGGCTTGCCCTATCGGCAGTGATCTCGATCTTGATGGGTGTGCTGATTATGAATAGCTTCCCATCATCAAGCCTCTGGTTGCCTGGTCTATTGATTGCGATTGAGTTGCTCTTGCAGGGCTGGTCATTATTGTTCTTGGGCTTTGCCGCCAAGTCATTAACGAAATAAGTTAGCTGAATTCATTACAAAGAGCAGATGTCATGGCAATGAAGAAAACCGATCTTTATAAGAACTTAGCCTTGACAACTGCTCAGCGCATGAAGAATGCTGCCAAAACACCTAAGCCTGGTGCTGCTGAGGCAAACGCAAAATCTAAAAAAGAGCTGGCACAGGCAAATCCATTATTGACCTCTTTAATGGGTGGTAATAAGATCAGCAAGAATAATAAAATCACCAAGAATAAAAAATAGTGCGAGTGCTTTAGATCTCATTGCAAGTATGGGTAAGCAATTTCAAATCTGCGCGAGTGCGCTAGGATTCTTTATCTTCTTTGAGTGCGCAAATTCATTTGCGCAGCTTGCTCCTCCCCCTAATTATGATCAAAAGCTCAATGACATGGTGGTCAACGCCACCCGATCTGGCACGCCTTTGGATGAGATGTCGCTGAATACGACGATTCTGACTAAAGAGGTTTTGGAATCATCGCCTGATCAAACAATTGACCAGGTATTAAAAAATGTACCGGGCGTATTTTTAAACGATGTTCCGTACTATCAAAAAGATCCCACAGGCCAAAGCATTAATGTCCGTGGTTTGGGTTATGGGCGCACCTTAGTTTTAATTGATGGTTTGCCAGCAAACGATGCGTTTTATGGAACAGTGCAGTGGAATCTTGTACCCATGTCCTCGATTGAGTCGGTTGAGTTTGTGCGTGGCGGTGTTTCTAGCTTGTACGGCAACTATGGCATGGGCGGTGTCATTAACATCAATACCAAGACGCCCAAGAATAGTTCTCAAGATGTATCAGCAAGCTATGGCTCATTTGCGACTGGCAATATCTCCGCATCCAAAGATTTGGTGGTTTCAGATGCAATGCAGATGCGTTTCTCTGCGGACTACTTTTCGAGCGAAGGTTTCCAGAACTACGCGACGATTTATCCAGGATCCCCAAACAACATTAAGGGCATGACAACGGATTCGACCAAAAATTCTAATATCCGTTTGCAGAATTATTTCCGCCCGACCCAAGATACCAATGGCTTTCTACGGCTAGGCTATAGCACTATGGCAGACCTGAGTAATAACTTTGCCATTGCCCCTAATTTGATTCAAACTGCCGATGTAGCTGGAGGCACAACAACGCAACTCGATACTGATAAAAAAGTGCAGGTCAATGCCTACTATCAAGCGACTAATTTTTACAAGCAAACGGCTAATAGTGCTGGTACTTATATCAATGCTAACTACACAGATCCTTATTCCACATTAGGGGCATCAGCACAATACACACATGATCTAAAAGCTGCTGGCATTGATCAATATATCCTGGGGGTTGATGCCAGAAACATCTCTGCATCTAATCTAACAAATAACTTAGCAGTTGGTGGCGCAGTAAATTCCGTGAACTATGCCCAGGGGCAGCAAAATTTTTACGGTTTGCTAGGACAAATTAAATCAAAAGCCAGCGCTATTCCGCTAGAGACCACTTTAGGTGCGCGAGTGGATGCGTGGAGTAGTCAAACACCAACTCTCTATAACGCAGGGGCAAATGGATCTAATCCTTTGTATCAATCTATTCCAAATAAAAGCAAGACGCAGCTCAGCCCTACATTAGGTTTGCTATATAAATTAAGCGAGGGTTGGGATTTGCGGAGTGCTGCCTATCAGGCTTTCCATGCGCCGAGTATGAATAACACTTTGCGCAGTTATGGAAACAATACGACAGGGTATTTCATTGCCAATCCAAACTTAACCCCCGAAACAATGACGGGCTATGAGTTTGGTGCTGACTATCGATGGAAGAGTGGTTTTGCACAAATTACTGCCTTCAATAACTATATTCAGAATGCAATTACCAACTACAAAATTACCAGTGCTAATTCTGCTTTTGCTTATAGTCTTTGTAATGCCAGTGGTATTCCAGTTTCGTCTCAGGGGTGCAATACTTCGGGCGCTTATACCAATGTCAACTATTACACCAATCAACAAAATTTATTAAGCCGAGGCATTGAACTTCAATACCACCATGATCTCAATGCCAACTGGGCCATAGACGGTGGATATACCTATACCAATACCATTTTGACTTGGAGTGCAACAACTGATCCAATCAATACTCAAGTAGGCGGTGTGCCTAAAAATATGGCCAATGCAGGCATTACGTATTACCCGGTGCCTGAGGCTAGCGTGACAACCACCGTTCGTTACGTAGGCAATTCTTGGATGGCGACCGGCTCTCTGCCTGTCCCTGCATATGCGGTGGTAGGCCTTAGAGCCAATTACCAAGTAACGCCTGCCGCCTCTCTATTTGCTTCGGTAGTGAACTTATTTAACCGCCAATATGTCACGTTCAATATCGCCTCTCAAGCAACCGCGTATCAAGCAGGTATGCCACAAGCGATAACGGTTGGGGCTAGGGTGACCTTTTAGGTTTTTGGTGCAGTGCAGTAGCTTTGGGTTTCTGAGGAATTAGATATAAATAGTAAAAATGCTTTAGGATTATTCAAAATATAGTTTCAGTGGTTGAGATTTGGTTTTAAGAAAAGCAATAGATAACAAATAAAACAAAATAGGAGATTTACTAATGAAGTTAAAAGCCATTCATTCCTTGATGTTTGCTGCTGGTATGGCGGCAGCAACGCTGGCAAGTGCGCAGGCGCCAGCTCCAGCTCCGGCATCAGGCATTCCTCCAACCTGGGCTCAAGGCAGAACTCCTGATGGCATGAACCCATCATTGGCGCCAAACCCTCCTGGCATTACCGCAATGCCAGCAGATGAAATTCCAGTAAGCAAACTAAAAGTTCCAGCCGGCTTCAAGATTGAGCTCTGGGCATCTGGCATGCCCAATGGTCGTTCAATGACTGAATCACCAAGCGGCACTGTTTATGTAGGCACTCGCTTTACTGGTAATGTATATGCAGTGGTCACCAAAGATGGCAAACGTGAAGTGAAGACCATCGCTAAAGGATTACACCGTCCTAACGGCGTAGCATTTGCTAATGGCTCGCTCTACGTGGCTGAGTTGTCTCGCATTATTCGTTATGACAACATTGAGCAGAATTTGGATAATCCACCTGCTCCAGTAGTCGTGTTTGATGCATTGCCTAAAGATGAGCCACACGGTTGGAAGTTTATGAAGCTGAGCCCAGATGGCCAGTATTTGTATTTCCAGATTGGCACACCAGCGAATATCGTGGTGCCACCTTCAACTCATGCAACGATTGTGCGTTTGAACTTGAAGACCAACATTCTAGAAACTGTTGCAACTGGAGTTCGTAATAGCGTTGGTATGGACTTCCAACCAGGATCAAAAGAACTTTGGTTTACCAACAATGGTCGCGATTGGGTTGCGGAAGACAAACCAGGCGATACCCTAAATCGTTTAGTGCGTCCTAAAGGAATGAACTTTGGTTACCCTCATTGCCATCAAGGAGACTTCTTGGATCCAGAGTTTGGTAAAGGTCGTTCATGCGATGAGTTTGATAAGCCTGTCTATAACTTGGGAGCACACGTAGCAGCATTGGGTATGCGTTTTTATAACGGTAAGCAATTCCCAGCCGAATACAAAGGCAATATCTTTATTGCTGAACACGGTTCATGGAATAAAACTAAACGTGTTGGCTACCAAGTGGTTCGCGTAGTGCTCGATTCAAACAACAAGGTTGTGAAGTCTGAGCCATTTGTAACGGGATGGTTAGAGGGCGAAAACTTCTGGGGTCGTCCAGTAGATGTGCAAGTACTCAAAGACGGATCAATGTTGGTATCTGATGATGAGACTGGCGCTATCTTCCGCGTGTCATACGGCAAATGAAGGCAGCGTTAAAAACTAAGGCCATCCTTGGGGTGGCCTTTTTTACTTCCTTTGTTCTGTTAGGCTCTGCTAATTCTGATGCGGCTCCACCGGATGCGGTTGCCGGTAAGGCAAAAGCACAAACCTGCTTTGCTTGTCATGGTGAAAACGGTATTGGCATCTCCCCAGAAATTCCCAATCTGGCTGCGCAGCCTGCGCTTTCAATTACCTACCAGTTGATTCAGTTTCGTGGTCAACAGCGAAAAGGCGGTGCAATGGAGGCCCTCGCTGCAGGATTGAGCGATCAAGATATGCGCGACATTGCGGCGTATTACTCATCTTTGCCTTCGCCACCACCTCAATCGGGTAATGCAGAAAAGATTGCTAGGGGTCAGCAAATATCGAACACCCAGTATTGCAATTCATGCCATGGAGCCCAGTTGCAGGGGCAAAAACATATCGCGCGTCTTGCAGGACAATCCCCTGAATATCTAGTAACTCAGTTGAAGAATATTCGTTCTGGCAGTCGGGTGGATATGGATGGCACCATGGGAAGCGCGGCAAGAGGTTTAAGTGACGATGATATTGAAGCCATAGCGGCTTATGCTGCTTCGCTAAAATAGAGTTTTCAGATAAGCCGCCTAAACTTTGCAGTCTAAAAACCATTTTCTTCTTGTCGATTTCTTAAAGACCTTTGCTGCATTAACAATCATTCTTCATCACTTCTCGAGTTATGGGCAGATCGCAGAAGATGCGAAACTGCTCTTGCCAGGATTGATGACTTGGTTATTTGAGTATGGTCGTTATGCCGTACAAATCTTCTTGGTGATGGGTGGCTACTTAGCTGCCCAATCATTGACTCGAACTAGTAATCTAAAAAACCCACAAACGGTATTAAAGACGATCTTCAATCGTTACCTTCGTTTATTCGCGCCGTATGTAGTTGCGCTGATATTGACGATTATTTGCGCTTGGGTTGCGCGCTTCTGGGTTCAGGATGAGTTTGTTGGTGAATCTGAAACGATGGGGCAGTTCTTAGCCCATCTATTTTTCTTGCAGGGGATATTAGGATTAGACTCGATTTCTGCTGGGGTTTGGTACGTAGCAATTGATTGGCAGTTATATGCCATCTTAGCCATCATGTTGTCTATGTTTCCAGGCTACCGCTCTCTCATGTGGGTCTTGGCGATGCTTTGCGTTTCATCTTTGTTATTTTTTAATCGCTCTGGGGAATATGAGAACTACTTTATTTACTTCATTGGAGCGTATGGACTAGGTGTACTAGCGCAGCTTTGTAAAAACTATCCTGACCTCATAGTGAATCGCGTTGCCAGACTTTTTTTCATCGCAATAGGAATCATTATTTTGATATCCAGTTTTCATCAACTCTGGATTCGTAATATCTTGGCTTATGTAGTTGCTATCGCTCTAGTTATCTGGGGTGACTGGGCATACAAAGATCATGGTAAAGAACAAAGACGAGGCCACGAAAGCAGAGCTCACAAAATAGTGAATGCGATTCTTTGGGGAAGCAGGCGTTCGTATTGCGCCTTCTTGATTCACTTCTCTTTTGTCTTGCTTGCTAACACCTTATATATTGCTTGGGGTATGAACCAACGTCATGAAGGTGTATTGGCTATTGCTTTAATGCTCGTGGCAATAGCGGCAAGTTGGATTGCAGCAAACTTTCTTTATCGATGGGTTGAAGTTCCGTCCCGCAACTTAAAGC
The DNA here is from genome assembly GCF_018687095.1 of Polynucleobacter sp. MWH-UH25E. Classification (NCBI taxonomy): domain Bacteria; kingdom Pseudomonadati; phylum Pseudomonadota; class Betaproteobacteria; order Burkholderiales; family Burkholderiaceae; genus Polynucleobacter; species Polynucleobacter sp. MWH-UH25E. The sequence goes on from NZ_CP061286.1 coordinate 356,307, forward strand.
TTTAAGGCAGCTTTAAATGCCCATTTCCTTTAATACTCGAAAGATTTCTCGATAGGCTTTTGGCGGCTTATTCTGCTCTTTCTCTTTACGAGCATTCCGAATGAGTGTGCGCATATTCTGAATATCCATATCTGGATATTGCTCAATCATTTTGGTAAATGTCTCATCATTTGCAATGAGACGATCACGGTAGCTCTCGAGAAAATGTAACTTTGCTGTTTCTGCTTTGCTCACCCCTTGAATCGCATCAAGTCGTTTTTGGATTGCCTCAAGTTCTTCATCATCCAATGCTCGCATTAACTTGCCCAGGTATTGCTTATGGCGGCGTATTGCTTCAAAACTTTTAATTTTGTTGGTTTCTGCTACAGCGTTCTTGATGGTCTCATCAAGCGGGATAGTTTTTAGCGCATCACTACTTAAAGCTGCCAAAACCTCAGCTAACTTTTGACGCTCCGTCATTTGACGTTTTAGCTCAGACTTGCTTGGCCCTTCATCCTCCAGAGCTTTAGGGGTACGGTTTTTTTCGTTTAGATGCATGCTCTTATTTTAGACGGCTATTACTGTAAATAGCGGAATTGATTGAATCGAGCCCCTTATTTACCTAACTCTGAAGTTTGGTAAATAATAGAGTGATTCAAAATGCAATAAAAATAAATACAAGAGACTATGACCCAAACAGGCAATTACGACTACATCATTATTGGGGCTGGTAGTGCTGGCTGCATGTTAGCAAAGCGCCTAACTGAGAACCCAAATAAGAAGGTGTTGCTTATTGAAGCGGGCAAGAGCGACAACTACATTTGGATTCATATTCCGGTTGGGTATCTCTATTGCATTGATAACCCTCGTGCCGATTGGCGTTTTAAGACAGTTGCAGAAAAAGGCCTTAATGGTCGATCACTGCTTTACCCTCGTGGTCGAGTTCTTGGTGGCTGCTCTTCAATTAACGGCATGATCTATATGCGTGGCCAAGTCGGTGACTATGAGTCTTGGGTGCAAGCTACGGGTGATAATGCATGGTCTTGGGAGAATGCCCTTAAGCGTTACAAATCGTTTGAGGACTACCACGGCACTGCTAATCAGTGGCATAGCAAAGGCGGTGAGTGGACGGTTTCTAAGCAACGTTTACGTTGGCCCATCATGGATCGCTTTAAGGATGCGGCCGTAGAGGCTGGTATCCCTGCGTCAGATGACTTTAACTGTGGCGATAACTTTGGCGTGGGCTACTTTGATGTGAGTCAGCGCAAGGGTTGGCGACTCAATACATCAAAGGCATTTTTAAAAGATGCCATGAAGCGGGCTAATTTAACGGTGATCACAGATGCGGTGGTCACAAAACTGATGATCGACCCTGACACCAAAAATTGCTATGGGGTGGAATATCGCAAGGACGGCGTAATTCATCAATCTTTGATTAATCAAAGTGGCGAAGTCATTTTGAGTGCTGGCGCCATTGGTAGCGTGCAGATTTTGGAGCGGTCTGGTATTGGCGCCGCCGCGCATTTGAACAAATTAGGAATCCCGTTAATTGCAGATTTGCCCGGTGTCGGTGAGAACCTTCAAGACCATTTGCAATTGCGCATGGTATACAAAGTCAACGGTATCAAAACCCTGAACACCAAAGCCAATTCTCTGTTTGGAAAGCTGATGATTGCTCTGGAATATGTTTTTAAGCGCTCAGGCCCTATGTCAATGGCACCCTCACAGCTCGGAGCATTTGCTTATAGTTCGCCAGAGCAAAAGAGCGCCAATGTGGAATACCATGTTCAGCCCCTTTCGCTAGAGCGTTTTGGAGAAGATCTACATTCATTTAATGCATTTACAGCGAGTGTTTGTAACTTAAGACCCACATCACGTGGCAGTGTGCACATTGCCTCGACTGATCCCGAGGCTCCACCTATCATCAATCCAAATTACTTATCAACCGATGAAGATCGTAAGGTAGCTGCAGAGTCATTGCGCTTAACTCGGAAGATTGCTCAGCAAGCTGCACTAGCTCCATACAGTCCTGAAGAGTACAAGCCAGGTATGCAATATCAATCGGATGATGAGTTGGTGAAAGCAGCTGGCGATATCGGCACAACGATTTTCCATCCCGTGGGCACTTGCAAAATGGGTCGCGCTGATGATCCGATGGCGGTCCTGGATTCAGAATTGAAAGTGAGGGGCATAGGAAGATTGCGTGTAGTAGATGCGTCCGCTATGCCAACTATTACCTCTGGTAATACGGCAGCTCCAACCATGATGATTGCGCAACGCGCCGCAGAATTGTTGATACGTGAATAATTCCCAACTAAGACATGTAGGTCAAAGCCATTACCAGTTGCCGATCAGTCACTTATTGCTTGCTTTGGCGATCGTTGCGGTATGGGGTACCAACTTTGTCGTAATCAAAATTTCTTTGGCGAGTTTTCCGCCATTTGTATTTGCCGCGTTACGTTATATCTTTGCATTTTTGCCGGCAGCCTTTTTTTTACCAAGACCAAAAATCTCTTGGATCAATCTCTGTGTTTATGGTGTCGCAGTTGGGGTAGGTCAATTCGGTATTTTGTATTTTGCAATTGACGGCAATATTTCTCCAGGTTTGGCTTCTTTGGTGATTCAGACCCAAGTCTTTTTTACGATTGGTTTTGCCATGCTCTTTGCCAAAGAACGTCTGAAGTTGTATCAGACGGTGGCAGTGGCAGTGGCGATAACTGGACTTGGAATTATTGCAGCGCACACAGATTCAACAACAACTGCCTTGGGTTTGGCGCTAGTTGTGTTTTCTGGCTTTTCTTGGGGGGTTGCCAATACAGCGAGTCGTCGCGCTGGAGCTATCAATATGCTTGCCTATGTGGTCTGGGCTAGTCTGTATGCAATCCCGCCTCTAGTGTTAATGGCTTTAGTGTTTGAGGGTGGCTGGTCTACTGTAAGTCAATCTTTATTCAATGCACCTGTAGGTGCATGGCTAGGGGTCTTATGGCAATCCTGGGGAAATACTTTATTTGGTTATGGCGCTTGGGCATGGCTCTTATCAAAACACCCGGCAGCTGTAGTTGCCCCAGCCCCATTATTGGTACCCATATTTGGAATGGGGGCATCTGCCTATTTCTTAGGCGAGCCACTACCCCCATGGAAGATGGAGGCTGCTGGGTTAGTAATCACTGGCTTGATGGTGAATTTGTTTTGGCCAAACATTCGTAATCGATTCGCCAAATAAAGCCATCTACAAGACTGAAAAATGGCTAATGTAAAACCCTAATACAAAGCCCTTTTTTTGCTATTGCAATAACAGTAAGATAACTCTTCGTTATGCGTAGTACCTATAAAAAAGTTTTATTTCAATAGCATTTTTTAGTCATGGAGACTTTATGAAGATTCGTCATCACATTTTTGCAGTAGCAGCTACTGCAATGCTTGCAACAGGCGCTTACGCTGCCGATATCAAAGTGGGCGTTATCGGCCCATTCACTGGCGGCTCATCCTCAATGGGTGTGAGTATGCGCGACGGTGTGCGTTTGGCAACTAAAGAAATTAATGCCGCTGGCGGTATTAATGGCAACAAGATCGTATTGGTAGAGCGCGATGATGAAGCTAAAAATGAGCGTGGCGTTCAGATTACTCAAGAGTTCATTAATAACGAAAAAGTGGTTGCAACTCTTGGTTATATCAACACTGGTGTTGCATTAGCTTCACAACGTTTCTATCAAGAAGCAAAGATTCCAGTATTGAATAACGTTGCAACAGGTTCATTGATTACCCATCAATTCCCAAATGCGCCCGAGAACTATGTGTTCCGTAATGCTGCTGCTGACAATATTCAAGCACCAATGATCGCTAAAGAAGCGGTTGAGAAGCGCGGCTTGAAGAAGGTTGCGATTTTGGCTGACTCTACAAACTATGGTCAGTTGGGCCGTGAAGACTTAGAAAAAGCCTTGAAGACTTATGGCGTAACTCCTGTGGCTACAGAAAAATTCAACATCGGTGACGTTGATATGACTTCTCAGTTGCTCAAAGCAAAAAATGCTGGCGCTGAAGTTATTTTGACTTATGCAATTGGACCAGAGTTGGCGCAAATTGCTAACGGTATGGCTAAGTTGGGTTGGAAAAAACCAATGATCGGTAGCTGGACTTTGTCTATGGCTAGCTTCATTGATACTGCAGGCAAGAATGGTGATGGCGCAACAATGCCACAGACTTACATTCAGACTCCATCAACAACTGCTAAGCGTAAGGCTTTCCAAGAAGCGTACTTGAAAGAGTTCAAGCCAAAGAACAACAACATTGCTTCTCCAGTTTCTGCTGCTCAAGGTTACGACTCTGTATACCTCTTGGCCGCAGCTATTAAACAAGCTAACAGCACTGAAGGACCAAAGATTTTGGCAGCATTGCAAGATCTTAAGACCCCGGTTGATGGCGTTGTCATTAGCTACAACAAGCCATTCTCTGCAACTGACCATGAGGCTATCAAAGCTAAAGACGTCGTTATGGGTGTAGTTGAAAATGGTCGCGTTGAGTTCTTGAATTCTGAGGACGCAAAAGCGAAGAAGAAGTAATTCTTTCTAGTCAGCGGCGGAATTTTTAAAATCTTCCGCACTGCAACATTTGTACTCACAAAGCGCCGCCCAAAAAGCGGCGTTTTGCTTACAATGTCGGATTCTTTAATAAAAAGTATTAAAAATAATTAGGCCAACTTTATGGAAATGCTTGCACAAATCCTTTCAAGCGGAATAGCAGTGGGAATGATCTATGCGGTCATCGCTTTCGGCTTTCAGCTCACATTTGCTACATCAGGCACATTGAACTTCGGACAGGGTGAGGCCTTGATGTTGGGTGCGCTTGTCGGCTTAACTTGTGTGGATACCTTTGGTATGAACTACTGGGTAATGATTCCGGTAGTGTGCTTATTCGGTATGTTGCAAGGTAGCTTCGTTGAATTAATTGGCGTACGTCCTGCAATCAAAATTAAATCCGAGTTTGGTTGGATTATGTCGACGATTGCGCTTGGCATTATTTTCAAAAACGTCGCAGAAAATATTTGGGGTCGTGATGCATTGCCATTTCCAGCTCCATTGCCAATGGAGCCAATGAATTTCCTCGGTGCGAACATTCTCCCAATGGAAATTTTGGTGGTTGTTGGTGCTTTAGTAATGATGTTATTGGTCGAGTTCTTTAATCGCAAAACCATTTACGGTAAGGCAGTTGTAGCAACTGCAAATGACCGCGATGCAGCGGGCCTCATGGGCATCAACACCAGCATGGTAATTACTTTCTCTTATGCTTTATCTTCTTTAACAGCGGCGTTTGCTGGTGTATTGATTGCCCCTTTAACCTTGACTGGCGCAACCATGGGTGGTGCGCTTGGTTTGAAAGCGTTCGCTGTGGCAATTATTGGCGGTCTATCAAGTGGCCTTGGCATTATTGTTGGCGGCCTCATTTTAGGAATTGTGGAAACTGCAACCGGTTTCTATGTATCGACTGGCTATAAAGATGTACCGGGTTTGATTTTGTTATTGCTTGTATTGGCATACAAACCATCTGGTCTCTTTGGTAAATCTGCAATTAAGAAAGTTTAATAATGAAGAAGTCTCTACTACCTCTATTAATTGCGATTGCGGCACTCTTTTGTTTGCCTCTATTTATTCATAACCCGTACTACATTCACTTAGTAGAAACGATTCTGATCTACACCATTCTTTTGTTTGGTCTAGACATCGTTGTAGGTTATGTAGGTCAGGTGTCATTGGGCCATGCAGCTTTGTTCGGCATTGGTTCGTACACTGCTGGCGTTCTATATTTCCATTTTGGTTGGACTATTTGGGCAACCCTCCCGGCATCCGTCGTCGTCACCTCCATTTTTGGTGGCATCTTGGCATTGCCAGCGCTGAAGGTAATCGGCCCTTACTTGGCGATGGTGACTTTGGCCTTCGGAACCATTACTCAGATCCTGATCAATGAAATGACCTGGATGACTGAAGGCCCATTGGGAATCAAGATTCCAAAGCCAGACCTCATGGGTGTGCCTATGACCAAAGCAGAGTATTTCTGGTTGGTTTTGGCGGTTTTGGTAGCGTCTTTAATTGTTGTGGATCGTTTCGTTAAATCTCAAATTGGTCGTGCGTTTGAAGCTTTACGTGATAGCCCGATTGCATGTGACTGTATGGGTGTATCCGTATACCGCTTTAAGGTGATCGCATTTGTGATTAGCGCGGCTTTTGCTGGCTTGGCTGGTTGCTTATATGCTTATTCAGAGCAATACATCTCTCCAAATACTTATAACAATGAATTAGCGGTTCTATTCTTGTTGGGCATCATCATGGGTGGCCGTAAGTCACGCCTCGGTGCTCTCATTGGTGCAGCGATTATCGTGTTGTTGCCTAAGTTATTGGACGACATCAACTTGTTCCGTATCGTTGCGTCGATCATTGCGATCGCTGTAGTGGTAGGTGCTGGCTTGGCTCTCTCCAAGAAAGTAACTACTCCAAGAAGGGTTGCAGTTCCAATCGCTGGCGTAGTCGGCTTGGCTGCATTCTCATTCTGGCTCAATACCATTTCAGACTGGCGTTTGAGTATTTTTGGTTTCATGATTTTGTTGGTGGTGTATTACTTGCAAAACGGAATTGTGGGTTTTGCGAAGAGCTTCTATCAGTCCATTACTGGCAAAGCAAAAACTACTCGTGGCAGCGAAGTTGAAGCGGTTGATGACTCCATTAGCTTTATTAGTGCTGTGGGCACTCAAAATACCGGTTCAGAACTCTTAAAGGTAGATTCTGTATTGATGCAGTTCGGTGGCTTGAAAGCGCTGAACAATGTTGATCTCAGTATTAAGCGCGGCACTATTCATGGTTTGATTGGCCCTAACGGCTCTGGCAAGAGCACCATGATGAACGTATTGACTGGTATCTACGTGCCTACTGCAGGTAACGTGTTGTATGCCGGTGAGAGTGTTGTTGGTAAGACCTCTTCCGATATCGCTTTGTCTGGTATTGCGCGTACTTTCCAAAACGTACAGTTGTTCGGTGAGATGACTGCTATCCAAAATATTTTGGTTGGTTTGCATCACACCTTCAAGTCCAACATGCTTGAAGTAGCTTTAAATCTGCCACGTTACAAGCGCGAGTCTGCTGAAGCGCATGCTCGTGCGATGGCCTTGTTGAAGTTTGTTGGCTTGGATGATTTGGCTAATGAAGAAGCGCGTAACTTGCCATACGGTAAGCAGCGTTTATTAGAAATTGCTCGTGCATTGGCACTCGACCCAGAGCTACTCCTCTTGGATGAGCCAGCTGCAGGTTTAACAGCTCCTGATATCAAAGAGCTCTTGCGCATTATTCGCAAGATTCGCGATAACGGCATTACCTTCATCTTGATTGAGCATCACATGGATGTGGTGATGTCAGTGTGCGATACCGTTTCTGTATTGGACTTCGGTCAGAAGATTGCAGAAGGTAAGCCAGCTGAAGTTCAGGCAAACGAAAAGGTGATTCATGCCTACTTGGGTACTTAATCACTAGAACAATATTGAACGGTAAATACCATGTTATCTATTAAGAATCTTGAAGCAGGCTACGGAAAAGTCAAAGTTCTCCACGGCATCAATATTGATGTGCCTAAGGGACAAGTGATTACCTTGATTGGCTCAAACGGTGCTGGCAAAACCACAACCATGCGTGCTATCACCGGTATGATCAAACCCACTGCTGGTGAAGTGAGCTTGGGCGGCGAAAAAATTGATGGTTACGACTCGCACAAAATCGCTCGTTTAGGTTTGGCACATAGCCCAGAGGGTCGCCGTGTGTTTACAACGATGTCTGTTACGGACAATTTGTTGCTTGGCGCGTTTCCGCGTTTTACTGGAAGTCGCCCAAAGGGTGACATCAAGAACGATCTAGAAAAAGCCCTAGAAATGTTTCCGCGTTTGAAAGAGCGTCGTAATCAATTGGCGGGCACTTTATCTGGCGGTGAGCAGCAGATGTTAGCAATGGCTCGTGCAGTCATGTTGAACCCAGAAATCATTCTTTTGGATGAGCCTTCGATGGGTCTTGCACCAATTTTGGTGGAAGAGGTTTTCAAGATTATTTCTAATCTGAAGTCTCAAGGTGTAACCATGTTGTTGGTTGAGCAATTTGCTGCAGCGGCATTGAATGTTGCTGATTATGGTTATGTATTAGAGAACGGTAAGATTGCAACCCATGGCCCAGCAGCCAAACTCAAAGATGATCCCGCTGTGAAAGCGGCCTACTTGGGCGGAGCAGGTGGTCACTAAGTTGCATCTATTGGTAGATAGTCATCAGTAATAAAAAAGCCCTTTTTCAAGGGCTTTTTTAATGCCTATTTTTTAATTGATTGGAAAACCTACCTTCAGAATATATTCATTGACGGTGTGGCTATCCCATACTCTTGCGTTGGAGCATTCTGCTTCGCCACCACCCATGCAGGTACCACCAGCTAGCTGATAACGCCATGCTCCTGTGACCCACCAGTCTTTGGCGGCGTAGTGCAAATTGGGTCCAACAAATGTGGCGCGTTGTACTTGATTGCGCAAATTGAGCTCAGAGTAGTCATTATGAAAGCGTGCCTCGACACCCGCTGACCACTTCGGGGCAAATCGATAGCTGGCCCCAACCAGAATATCCAGCATGGATTCTGGGACGTTACCGTTTTCTATAAATTTCAGACGCTCATTCGCAACCACGATATTGCTGGCGACCACTAAGCGGTCATCAATAAAGTTTGATTGCAGCAAGAGGCGTGCTTCGATCTCATCTTTATTTCTTCCCCAACTTGGCTCGAGATAGAGACCTACACCAATGGGTGAGGTAACAGGATTGGTAATGCGATAAATTGCCTCGAGAGAGCCACCTTCAATTCCACCTTTTCTGTAGGCTTTTGATGGATCGTGGGAGGAGGGGACGCCATATCCACCAGTGCAACTTGGCGCGTCTTCACATGCCTCTGAATTAGTGTAGTTTTGGTTGGCGCTGGTGTAATAAGAATTAATGTAGCCGGCGATTTGTAAATCATTCGTGAGGCCGTACTCCAATTCTGTTCTAGCAGTCCAGGCGTCATATGATCCCGCTGCTTGCTGTTGATTGAGTTGTAGTCGTTGCTCAAACTCTAAGGTTCCTTTGGGTTGTAAATCGAGGGTATAAATCCAGCCAAATACGCCTTCACCAGCATTTGCAAAAGAGATGTGCAAGGTGGCGGCAAGAAATAGGCTGAATGCCAAAAGTCTTTTGATAGTGAGTTTCATAGAGGATCTTCATCTTTTTGAGAGTTGATTGAAAGTGATCGAATGGGTAATTCGAATCGGAATCCAATATAGCAAATCAAATAAGAATGATTCTCAAATAGGTATAAGACCATTCTCGAATAAATGGCTAGATGAATACGGGATTAGATTTGAAATCAACGCGCAGCTGCGCTGTTTACTCGGCTTTTATTTCTTTATAGCTTGTAAGATGCATATATGAATTCACAAGCATTAGAAAAATTAGTTTTAATGAAAATGCCATTTGGTAAGCATGCAGGTCGCGCCATTGCAGATCTACCAGGAAATTACTTGGCGTGGTTCGCGCGCGAGGGATTTCCGAAGAGTGAGCTCGGTGAATTGCTTGAATTAATGCACACGCTTGATCACAATGGCTTACGTGGTCTCTTAGCGCCTATACAAAAGGCGCAAAAAGCACAAAAAGCGCAAAGTGCTCAAAGAGCATACAACGTACGTGATTAATTTACTTTGATCGAACGATGACAGTTACGCGTTTTTGCTCGTAAGAGACGCCAGGAGTTTCTGGCGGACTACTTTGACTCAGCTCGATTGCCACCTGGGTTTGCGACTGGAGTTGATTGGAAATCTGTTTCGCTAGCTCAGTATTCTGATCGTATTGAATCTGAACGCTAGCAACTTTGCCCGCTTTGATTTCATTAAGAATCGCGTTTACCTTCTCAGTCAAATAGGTATCAAAAAATACGGGATACCAGCCCCCTACTGAGCCCACATGCTGGCCGGTCTTGATGGAGTTAGGCTTGGTTGGCATTGAGTTGAGTGAAGTAGGTTCGCTTTGAATCGGCAAATGAAAGTCGATACCCGTTTTAGTTACCAATTCCGCATATGAAATCGGTGGCGTCATTAATGCGTCATTGGAATTTTCAATCCAATAAGCCCACGCAGAATTTTTACTAGGGTCATATACCAATTTATATAAATGACTCGGTATCGTGACATGGCTTCTTCCTATGCTTCCTTGATTTCCGGTCGAGCCGGTAAAGACATAAATATCTCCCAGGGCTCTTTTGGCGTAATGTCTGGTCGGCTCCTCAACATTCTTAGCCCAGATGCCCTGATTATTTTGTCTAGCCTGCGGCATCATATTGGCCAAGGAAAATGATTGGGCCATCGCCCTCTCATTGCTCATATCGCCTGCGGGTGCGTTGTGGCCGCGGTCATAGCCGCTGGCTCGATAGTCAGAGAGAAGAGCTCTTTCTGAAAATGGGAGTCTAGCCTCTTCATAAAACTGGTTGCTTCTTCGTGGATGTGGCGCTGACAACTGTTCTCGATTGAGTTTCTCGACAACATAAATTGGTTTCTTATCTTGGGGTGAGTAGTAAACCGCAAAGCTATCAAAACAGAGATCTCGACCCACTTGAGTGGCAGTAGGAATGCGCTGATTGGGAAAAAGTTCCTTGCAGTCATCGAAAACGGCCAGCACGCTCAGAGGCGTTAATAGGCATCCAACTAGAGCGAAGAGGCTCATTAACCGACGCAAGTGAACCAAGCGAGCTAGCCGAAGCGAGCAAAGTAAGTTAGGTGATCTGAGTTCTATATTCATTACCCATAAGTGTAGGGCTAGCCTTTTCCTCCATGCTTGGTGTTCGCCATAGAGCTAGTGCAAAGTCAGCTTACTTTCATAGAGTAGTGCAGCGTCAAGGCCTTATAAATAGTGCCTTGCAGCAATCACGGTTGATAACTACCGGTAGAAAATAATATGAGCTTAAACACTAGATGTATGGTTTTTGTGGGCGATTTTTGATTCCAAATAGTAAAAAACTTGGAAATTAGCCAATTTTTTATAGAATGAAATTAGTGCCCCCTAACACCTATAAGTAATTGATTTATATGTACTTATTCCTGAATTTAGGTGGGATATTCGGGAACTCCCGTATTTCAACAACTAAAAGTTATTGAAATTTACTTCTTTATTCTTGACTTGATATAAGAACCTTTTTAGGATGACCCATGTTTTTAATATATTGCGATGCAGCATAAAACAGTTAGGCAAATGTTTTGATTGTTTTGGGGTGTCGCAAACCAGTGAATGAGTAAATGTGTAACAAACAATTTGAGTGAGATGCGGGAGTCGCAACCAGCTATGCTGGCTGCAAAAGACCTGCTAGCCCATGCTATGGCTCCGGTATACCGAGTCGTTAATGGCTTGCTCGTTGTTACGGTATTTATGGTGGTCGGTCTCTGGCTTTCGGGCAATGGCACCAATGCTGGCGCATTCGACTTAGCTCGTATTTTGGTTCCAGATGAGGCACGTCACATCGTATGGAGTAATGGTTTTGGCATGCTCGAGCAATACAAGGCGAATGAGAATGTCGCAACCGCTTCCGATACAGACATTGCCTCGGTGATTTATCAAAAGTCAGCTCAACACGCATCTGGACTGACGAGTGTGAAGCAACAAACTGTTGCTTTGTTAATGCCTTCGGTGGCGCAAATGCAGGTGAAATCGATCTCCCATTTAGCCGATCGTATCCCGGCATCTAAGTTAGATCCTCAGGCACTGGATAGCAATTTGATGGGCTCTATTCAGAATCAACGCGCTGTGGCGGATTTCTTTGAGAAAAAATACAACCTCGATCGCAACAAGATTGAAGAATATGTGTCGAACACGATCTTGATCGCCAAAGAGGTCAATATCGATCCAGTTTTATTGCTCGCAGTGATTTCAGTGGAATCCAATTTCAACCCAAATACAAAGAGCCAAGCTGGTGCAGAAGGCCTCATGCAAGTGATGACATCTGTTCACCGTGAGAAATATGCTTTGTATGGTGGAACGCAACAAGCAGTGAAACCTGAAGTCAACATTCGTGTAGGCGCATATATCCTAAAGTACTTAATTGCCACAGCAGGTTCATTGCGCAATGGCTTGAAGTACTACGTAGGCGCTGCTAACGCCGAAGACGATGGTGGTTATGCCGATAAAGTATTGGCAGAACGCAATCGATTAATTGGCCTATGCCAAACCAAATCTATGAACCGTCTGACTTTGAATGGAAAGTCTCTGCGTTCTTAATTAATGAGATGACTAATTGATAGTCACCTGATAAATAAAAAGCCACCCAAGGGTGGCTTTTGTGTTTTTGTATTACGCAGTGAAGTTTTAGTTCACACCATGCAATTCCACATCAAACACGAGCGTAGCGTTAGGAGGAATAACGCCGCCTGCGCCACGAGCACCATAGCCCATATCGGCGGGAATGATCAGGGTACGCTTGCCACCAATTTTCATGCCTGCAACGCCTTGATCCCAGCCTTTGATAACGTGACCAGCACCTAATGGGAAGCTAAATAGTTGTCCACGATCAAGCGAGCTATCAAATTTTTGGCCCTTTTGGTCTGGCGCATTTTCATCGTAGAGCCAGCCGGTGTAATGCACGTCAACGTGATTACCTGCAGTTGCTTCTTTGCCATCGCCAACGACAGTATCGATTTTCTTGAGTTCTGACATGATGTATTCCTTAATGTTTCCCTTAGGTATTTCTATAGGTTTAAATGACTGGCTAGTATAGGCGCATCAGGCTTTGATGGTCTTGCGTTGCTGAAGGCCCAACCAAACTAGTGCAACTGCGGTAATCGTAGCGGGAATGAGTGAGCCTAAATTCAGGATTTCCCAGCCTTGAGAGGTAATAAGGGCGCCTGATCCAAAAGAGGTAAACGCCATAGTGCCGAACACAAAGAAATTAATTGCAGCTTGCGCTTTGTCTCGCTCACTTGGTTTGTAGGCTGTCATGGCTAGAGAAGTAGATCCAGTGAATAGGAAATTCCAGCCCACGCCAAGCAAAAAGAGAGCAATGAAGAATTGATGAAGGTCTGTCCCGCTCAAGGCAATCAATATACAAATGAAATTAAGACCGACTCCAAGCCCCATGATTTTGAGGGCGCCAAAGCGTTGAATAAGTGCTCCAGTAAAAAATCCAGGCGCAAACATGCCAATGACATGCCACTCCAGTACTAGGGCGGTGTCCGAGAATGGCAGGCCGCAAATTTGCATCGCCAGTGGTGTGGCTGCCATGAGGAGATTCATAACGCCATAACCAAGTGCTGCGCCAATGACTGCTACCAAGAAGACGGGCTGACGCAGAATGATATTGAGAGGTCTGCCGTCGGAGAGGGTGTGATGGGTTTTGAATTCCTCCGGAAAGTGAATGAACTGCATCACAACAATTCCGATGAAGGCTGCAATGGAAAGGGATAAGTAAGCACCCAAGAAGGCGGTCTCAAATAGATTGCGAGTCCAAGAAGCTAGGTTAGGGCCGATCACTGCGCCCAGAATGCCCCCAGCTAAAACCCATGAGACAGCCTTATCTCGCTGACTTACTTCAGTGAGCTCTGCCGCCGCAAAACGATAGAGCTGCCCGTTGGCGCTGTAGTAACCAGCAATGAAAGTGCCGATCACTAATAGCCAGAAGTTTTTACTAAATGCCGCATAGGCGCAAAGTAGTGCTGATAAGGCAGCCACCAAAAGACCAAGCTGAAAAGAAATTTTTCGGCCAAAGTGATTTTGTGACTTAGCAACCAAGGAAGTTGAAAAAGCTGCGCCGACAACATAGCCCATGACGGGCAACGTGGCCATCCAGCTCACGGGGGCAAGGCTATAGCCAACTAGGCCATTAATAGCAATAAAAGTGACATTGTTGGTCAGGAATAGGCCCTGGCAAATAATGAGCAATAAGAGGTTCTTATTTAGCAGGGGATGCTGGTTACTGGGCATGGCATGCAGTTTACGAGGAAATGAATGCCGCTGCCGTCTTGGTGGATTCCCTTAAATTGGGCGTTATATGCGGTTTTTGGGCGAAAAACCTTAATTTATGGCAATCCCGATGATTTAAAATTGAACTCTCGCCTCATTGGCAAAAAGGTACGTTTTAACTGTAAGACGAGCCAACTAAAAGTGCTTTGCAAAATGCGGAATATGAGAGTGGCAGGGTAAAAACCTGACTCTGTAAATTTATCAATATTGAGGAAACGTTAATGGCTTCAGAGAAATCAAAGATTATTTACACGCTGACAGACGAAGCGCCGCTTTTAGCGACTTGCGCATTTTTGCCAGTTATTCGTACTTTCACTGCGCCAGCTGGAGTGGAGATTGTTAAGAGCGATATCTCAGTTGCCGCGCGTATTTTGGCTGAGTTCTCTGACTGCTTAACAGATGCTCAAAAAGTTCCAGACAATTTAGCTGAGTTGGGCAAGATGACTTTGCTCCCAGATACCAACATTATTAAGTTGCCAAATATCAGTGCCTCTGTGCCGCAATTGGTTGCAGCAATTAAAGAGTTACAAAACAAGGGCTACAAGATCCCTAATTTCCCGGATGATCCTAAGACAGAAGAAGAAAAAGCAATTCGTGCTCGTTACTCTAAGTGTTTAGGCAGTTCTGTAAACCCAGTATTGCGCGAAGGTAACTCTGACCGTCGTGCGCCACCCGCTGTGAAGCGTTACGCACGTAAGAATCCTCACTCCATGGGTGAGTGGAGCCAGGCTTCCCGTACACACGTTTCCCATATGCATGGTGGCGACTTCTACTCCAGCGAGAAGTCAATGACCATGACTAAAGCTTGTGATGTGAAGATGGACTTGGTGACAAAGAGCGGCAAAACTATTGTGCTCAAGCCAAAAGTCTCTTTACTTGCCGGCGAAATCATCGATAGCATGTACATGAGCAAAAAAGCCTTGTGTGAGTTCTACGAAAAAGAAATCGAAGACGCATACAAGACTGGCATGATGTTGTCCTTGCATGTGAAGGCAACCATGATGAAAGTATCACACCCGATCGTATTCGGTCACGCTGTGAAGATTTTCTATAAAGATGCTTTTGAAAAGCATGCGAAGTTGTTCGAAGAGTTGGGCGTTAACGCTAATAACGGAATGAGCAGCTTGTACGACAAGATCAAAACTTTGCCAGAGTCCAAGCGCGAAGAAATTATTCAAGATTTACACGCTTGCCATGAGCATCGTCCTGCATTAGCGATGGTGGATTCAGCAAAAGGTATTACCAACTTACACTCTCCAAGCGATGTGATTGTGGATGCGTCGATGCCAGCCATGATTCGTGTCGGCGGCAAAATGTGGGGCGCGGATGGTCGTTTGCATGACACTAAGGCGGTAATCCCAGAAAGTACCTTTGCCCGTATTTATCAAGAAATGATCAATTTCTGTAAGACACATGGCAACTTTGATCCAAGAACCATGGGTACTGTTCCAAACGTGGGCTTGATGGCTCAGCAGGCTGAAGAGTATGGTTCACATGACAAGACATTTGAGATCCCCGAGGCTGGCGTAGCTCGAATTGTTGCTGATGACGGCACTGTATTACTTGAGCAGAACGTAGAAGAGGGTGATATTTGGCGTATGTGTCAAGTGAAAGATGCGCCAATTCGTGACTGGGTCAAATTGGCAGTTAATCGCGCGCGTCTCTCAAATACTCCAGCAGTATTCTGGTTAGATGAGTACCGTCCGCACGAAGCTGAATTGATCAAGAAAGTAAAAACATATCTGAAGGACTATGACCTTGAAGGTGTGGATATTCAGATCATGTCTCAGACTCGCGCAATGCGTTACACCCTTGAGCGTGTGATTCGCGGTAAGGATACTATTTCCGTAACTGGTAATATCTTGCGCGACTACTTGACCGACTTGTTCCCTATTATGGAATTGGGTACCAGTGCGAAGATGCTCTCGATTGTTCCATTGATGGCGGGTGGTGGTTTGTTTGAAACCGGTGCAGGCGGTTCTGCTCCAAAACACGTTCAACAGTTGGTAGAAGAAAACCATTTGCGTTGGGATTCACTTGGTGAGTTTTTAGCTTTGGCGGTTTCGCTTGAGGATATCGGCGACAAGACAGGTAATCCAAAAGTGAAAATCCTCGCTCGCACTTTGGATGAGGCTACAGGCAAGTTATTGGATAACAATAAATCGCCTTCGCCACGTACCGGTGAATTAGATAACCGTGGCAGTCAGTTCTACTTGGCGATGTATTGGGCAGAAGCATTGGCCAATCAGACCGAAGATAAGGAATTGGCGGCGCATTTTGCACCTTTAGCAAAATCCTTGGCAGAAAACGAGCAGAAGATTGTTTCCGAGTTCAAGGCGGTTCAAGGTAAGCCAGCAGACATTGGTGGTTACTATGTTGCTGATTCTGAGAAATGCAAAGCGGTAATGCGTCCAAGCCCAACTTTCAATGCAGCATTGAAAGCAGCAAGAGCGTAATACATAAAAGTGCTGATGCACCAGATATGAGCATTAGGTATAAGCGATAGTAATTTCTTATATTAATTAGGGTTATTATTTAAAGGCAAACTTTCGGGTTTGCCTTTTTCTTTTTTAGTCTTTGCAAAATCCTCAATGCCAAAACCAAAAGACCTTATCGAGTTAAGTTATCTGAGCGAAGCAGTCTCGGATATGTCTTTTCTTGGTTTGATGCGACTCCTAGAGTCGGCACGAGTCTTTAATCAAAAACATGGTGTGACCGGTATTTTGTTTTACGACAATCAGCAATTTGGGCAAATCATTGAAGGTGAGCGCGCCAACATCATGAAGGTATGGAAGCGCATTCAAGAAGATGATCGCCATCATCGTATAGAACTGCTGGAGATTCGTGATATTGCAGAGCGAAGCTTTCCAGAGTGGCTAATGCGCTTTTATGGTGGAGAAACTCTCGTACGTGACTATCCAGTGTTAGCAGGCATGGTTGCCGGTATGGATAAGCACAGCTTACGTTTGCTTAATCAGATGCGTGCCGCTTTAGAAGAGTAACGATCCTCAATTTTCCTGCGCTTGTATCAGGCTTAAGCAATAAATTGCCATCAGTAGCAAAATAGACCTATTGCTTTAGTGGGGGTCTACCATGCGCTTTAAAGATAAAACCATACTTGCCAGTGACATCACGCCTAGAGATGTTTTTGAGAATCGACGTTCATTAATCAAAACTGCTGCAGCAGGCAGTTTTGGTATGGCTTTAGCACCATGGTTTTCTCGTCAGGCTCTTGCATCAACTCCAGAAAAGTTGGCGGCTACCTTAAATACGACCTATAGCCTTAAAGAAGAACCAACGACATATAAGTACGTTACCAGCTATAACAATTTCTATGAGTTTGGCACTGATAAAGCAGATCCCGCCGCCCATGCAAATACTTTGCAAACAAGACCGTGGGCTATCTCCATTGAAGGACTTGTAAAAAAACCACTTACGCTTGATATCGATGCTTTATTAAAGCTAGCTCCAATTGAAGAGCGTATTTATCGTTTACGCTGTGTTGAAGGTTGGTCTATGGTAATCCCATGGGATGGGTACTCCTTATCCAAATTAATCAATAAAGTTGAGCCATTGGGATCGGCGAAGTATGTGGAATTTATTTCTCTGGCAGATCGCAAACAGATGCCCGGAGTCAGTAGCAATATCCTGGATTGGCCCTATCGCGAAGGCTTGCGCATGGATGAGGCAATGAATCCGCTGACCTTGTTGACATTCGGTTTGTATGGAGAGGTGTTACCCAAGCAAAATGGTGCGCCTGTGCGCATAGTAGTGCCCTGGAAGTATGGATTTAAAAGTGCGAAATCAATTGTCAAAATTCGCTTTACCGAAGAGATGCCAAAGACTAGTTGGAGTCAGTTCGATTCAAGGGAATATGGTTTTTACTCCAATGTAAATCCACAGGTTGATCATCCACGCTGGAGTCAGGTGACAGAGCGTCGTATTGGCGACCCTAAGGGAATGTTTGCACCAAAAATTAAGACCCAAATGTTTAATGGATATGCAGACCAAGTAGCAAGCATGTATGCTGGAATGGATTTAAAGAAATACTATTAAGTCCATGAAGAAATTTAGCTATCTAGTTTTTGCGTCCAACCTTTTTTTGCTATGTTCCTTGGGTCACGCTCAAGAGTCTGCTGTTAAAACCATTCCTTCTCTTGATGTGCCTCGCTATATGGGGACCTGGTATGAGATTGCCAAATTTCCGAATTGGTTTCAGAAAAAATGTGCCAGCAATACTCAGGCGGTTTATTCGGTTAGGCCAGATGGAAACTTAAAAGTACTGAATAGCTGTAAAACCGCAGATGGCGAGATCTCTCAAGCAGAAGGAACGGCAAGGCAAGTGGGTGCAAGTGATTCGCCAAAGTTGGAAGTGCGTTTTGCCCCGGCTTGGCTATCTTTCTTGCCAATGGTTTGGGGTGATTACTGGATCATCGATCTCGATTCTCAATATCAAGTAGCAGCCGTAAGCGATCCTAGAAGAGAATATCTTTGGGTTTTATCTAGAACTCCCCAGCTTGATAAAAGGACCTATGATGCTTTGTTGCTGCGTTTGCAGAATCAGCAGTTTGATACCCGCAAACTCGAGCTAACTCAGCAGTTAACAAGCTCTCCAAAAAATTAAGAAGAATTCGTTGAAACGGTCCGCATCAATGCGACATCTATTGCCCCCTGGTATTGAGATATTCGAAAGAGGGTGGTTGTCAGCCAATAATATTCTTCACTTTGGTGAGCATGATGTTTCTTTGGTCGATACCGGTTATGTTGCTCATCAAAGCATGACTTTAGCTCTTGTACGTAATGCTTTGAATAAACATCAACTCAGTACTGTCAATAAGGTCGTCAATACTCACCTGCATTCGGATCACTGTGGTGGCAATTCAGCCTTGCAGGAGGCATATGGTTGCCAGATTTATATCCCTGCTTCTGAAGCTGAAGCAGTTCGTGATTGGAATATGGATCTTCTAAGTTATCAAAACTTAGGGCAAGACTGCCCGCGATTTGGTTTTGATCATTTGCTAATACCAGGTCAGCGTATATCGCTGGGGCGATATGGGTGGGATATTCTGGCTGCGCCAGGACATGATCCTCACTCAGTCATCTTGTACCAAGAGGAGCATGGCCTGTTGATTTCTGCGGATGCATTGTGGGAAGAAGGCTTTGGCGTGATATTCCCTGAGCTTTGGGGTGAATCGGGATTCGAAGAAGTCGCTCAAACTCTTGATCTCATAGAGAGCCTACCGGTCTCTGTGGTAATTCCAGGCCATGGAAAACCTTTTGTGGATGTTGCTGCCGCTCTTGCTACAGCACGTTCTCGTTTAGATTATTTAGCATCAGATCCTGATAGAAATGCTCGACATGGAGCTAAAGTCTTACTGAAATACAAATTATTAGAATGGCGTAGCAAAGAGTTGTCTTTAGTAAATCAATGGATCTCAAATACGCCCGCACTCAATAGCGCAGCAAAGCAATTGAATATGAATATGGATGAATTTTGTATATGGCTTATGCAAGCGTTGGCCAAGTCAGGCGCGGCTGTTATCGAGGATAATCACTTAATTGATAAAAATTAGTCATAAAACTAAATGAACTTATAAAAACTTAAAGGATGACAAGAGGAAATATGGAACATACTGTTTTGGTTACTGGAGCTACTGCTGGATTTGGTGAGGCAACGGCTAGACGCTTTTTGGCACATGGACATAAAGTGATTGCGGTTGGAAGACGGCAAGAGCGCTTGGATGCTATTAAAGCCTCTTTGCCTGCGGATCAGCAAAAACGTTTACTCACTTTATCAGTGGATGTATGCGATAGCGCTAAAGTGGATAAGTTGGCTAGCACATTGCCGTCAGAATTTGCGAACGTAACAGTGTTGGTTAATAACGCTGGCTTAGCATTGGGCCTCGAGCCTGCACACCAAGCATTTTTGAGTGATTGGGATCGAATGATTGATACCAACATTAAGGGTTTGGTGCATATGAGTCGCGCATTTTTACCGGGTATGGTTGAGCGTAAGCGCGGTCACGTTATTAATCTAGGTTCTGTAGCTGCTAATTACCCCTATCCAGGTGGAAATGTCTACGGTGGTACTAAAGCGTTTGTAAAGCAATTTAGTTTAAATTTACGCGCTGATTTAATTGGCACTCCAGTGCGCGTGACTTGTATTGAGCCTGGTATGTGCTCGGGCACTGAGTTTTCAAATGTACGCTTTAAGGGCGATGATGATAAAGCTGGTAAGGTCTATACTGGCGTCAAAGCATTAAGTGCTGACGATGTTGCCGAAGCAATTTATTGGTCAGCCACTTTGCCAAGTCACATGAATATTAATGTGTTAGAGCTGATGCCTGTGCAACAAGCATTTAATGCATTCAATGTGCATCGCGGAGAACTTTAAGACTTTTTGTCTTCCTCTTTCCAGCGGTAAAACTTGGGATAGACGCGCATCACTACCGGTCCGTTGAAATCCCAAGATTTGCAGGTGCCAAGGTATAGAGGTGGCTTATTTTCATCGGGGTCAAATAAAGCCCCTGGAATGGCTTGAAAGGCGGCTGTAGCCAAACTGTTGAGCAACTCACGTAAGTGTGTGCAACCCGCAATGCCGCCAAGGTGGGTTTGAATCGTTTTTCTCCAGCCTTTACCTAGACGCTCTCCAATCAGAGCCGTCATTGGAGGAATGACTTGGGGACATTCAGGGTGGGGGTGGCCATCCATGACCACTTCAATATCTTGAATCACTAACTCGCTGTTGAGCGTGACTCTAACCCACATGTCATGAAAAGCCTCGCCAGGTTGCCAAGTGGTTGCACCCGTTGTAAACGGTGTTGCTTTGTAGTCTTTGAGATGTCCTTCAATATCCCATAAACCATCTTCTCGCGCATAACCTTGGAAAGTGATTTCTCGGGTGTGGAGTGGAGATCTGGGTTTAGGTGAAGAGAGCATGGCAATCAAATATGAAAAGACAAAAAGCTACCCCTGATGATAATGAATTGAGGGCAAACTTGCCATCTAAGCCTATCTGCAAATGCGCTCTGTAGTATGCTCTGCAGAATATGGCAAAACCGATCTCTCTTGAAAAAATCTTATTTAGCCAAGGCTTTGGTACACGACGCTATTGCGCAGATTTAGTCTATGCCGATCTAGTCAAGGTGAATGGTGTTTTGGCGGAGGATCCGGATGAACGCATTTCCACCGAAGGTCTCACACTCAATGTAGATGGCAAGGATTGGGAGTATCACGAGAAGGCTTACATTGCATTTAATAAGCCCCTGAATTACGAGTGCTCTCATAAAACAACGCATCACGCCAGCGTTTACAGCTTGCTGCCTGCACCATTTGTAGAGCGTGGTCTACAGTGTGTTGGACGGCTAGACTACGACACCACTGGATTGCTATTGATTTCAGATGATGGGCAATTCATCCATAAAATGACAACGCCCAAAAAGAATATCGGCAAAGTCTATGAGATAACCGCGGCAAGCGCGATTACTCAATCTCAGATTGATCATTTACTCAATGGTGTAGTTTTAGATGATGACCCTAGACCATGTTATGCCACTGCATGCCATCAGATTTCTGAGAATGTGTTGGCGATGACAATCGTTGAGGGAAGATACCATCAAGTAAAACGTATGATGGCTGCTGTTGGCAATCATGTGGCTCAATTACACCGTGCGCAAATTGGTGTATACCTCATGCCAAAGGATTTGCCAGAAGGTCAGTGGCGCTGGCTTTATCCAGATGATTTACGCCTTCTGTCTCAAAGCGTGGATATTAAGTGAGTTCTAAAGAGGGGTCTAACTAAGTGAAGCCTACTAAACTGCCCAAGGATTTCGATTTTGAGAAAAATCTACCTTTATGGGGGCGAGATAATTCGGGTGTTGCAATCGAGCGCAACTTTGTTTTTAAAGACTTTCAGCAAGCATTTCACTTTATGACCCTGTGTGCAAAATACGCTGAGAAAATAAACCATCACCCAGACTGGTCAAATTCTTGGAATCGGGTCAATGTGCGCTTAAGCACCCATTCAGAAAACGCGCTAACCCTATTGGATGTGGAATTAGCTAAAGCAATGAATGGCTTTGCTATACAAATCCAAGCTCAAACCCAAGTACAAGTCTAGGTTTAATGCTCATCACCTTCTTGGTCTTCTTCATTGAGACTCATCAAGATAGTCGCTAATAAGCCGTAGACTACTTCAGTCGAGATCATCCCGTCTTCATCTAACTCGTCAATAAGATCATTGAGGCAGTCCTCAGTGGGCTCGTTGAGTAGTGTCATGGCACATTCGCAACCATAGTTGAAATCGTCGTCGTTTTGGTCTTGGTGATCGTTTGTCATAAATATCCTTGGTAGAGGTCTCAGAATAGCAAATTACCTAGGAACTGGATACCAATTGTCGCTACTTGGTAGGGCTGGCAAATGGAGGGCAAGGCCGTATTTCTTGTGCGGGCGCACAAATCTCATAATGATTTATAGTAATTTAAAAAATAAAACAGAGGAGGCAGTATGCAGCTAAATATCAATGGTCAAGTCCACAATATCGACGTGGAGCCAAACATGCCCTTGTTGTGGGCGATACGGGAAGTAGTGGGTTTAACTGGTACCAAGTATGGTTGTGGCGTGGCGCAATGTGGCGCTTGTACTGTCTATATGAATGGTGAACCAGTTCGTTCTTGCTCCATTCCCGTTTCGGCTGTTGGTGCTGCCAAAATCACGACGATCGAGTCGCTCTCTAAAGACAATACTCATCCAGTTCAGAAAGCATGGATTGCATTAGATGTGCCTCAGTGTGGATATTGCCAGTCTGGCCAGGTGATGGCCGCTGCTGCATTACTCAAGCGTATTCCGAAACCAACAGATGCTGATATCGATAACGCGATGTCAAACATTTGCCGTTGCGGTACTTACCAAAAAATCCGCGATGGCATTCATGTGGCGTCGGGTCAGAAAAAATTAGCAGATGTGCTGGCGCAATACCAAGCTTCTCCAGCAACACGTGGTTAAGGAGAAGAATATGACACTCAAAAATACTTCACGTCGCGATTTCATTATTAAGGGCACCGTGCTTGGCGGCGGTCTCATGCTCGGCATTGGCGCCTTGCCAGAAAATGCCTTGGCCCAGACTGGTGCTCCATATGACCCCAATACACCTACCAAAGCGGGTGATGCAGAAGTCAATGCCTGGGTAAGTATCAAGCCTGATGACACTGTTTATATTCGGATAGCTCGCTCAGAGATGGGGCAGGGAACTCGAACTGGCTTGGCGCAATTGGTGACTGAAGAGTTGGAATGCAACTGGAAGAAGGTTAAAACACAGTCAGCCACACCAGGACAAAGCTTGGCACGCAAGCGTGTTTGGGGTGAGCACGGAACTGGTGGCAGTCGCGGCATCCGAATTTCTGAAGACTATGTGCGGCGTGGCGCTGCTGCTGCTCGCATCATGTTGCTCCAAGCGGCTGCCAATCAATGGAATGTTCCTGTTAGTGAATTGACTGTTGATAAAGGTGTGATCACGCACGTACCATCCGGTCGAAAAACAACTTACGGAAAAGTTGCTGAGCTGGCGTCCACCTTAACGCCGCCTGATCCCCAGTCAATTACTCTCAGAGATCCACGCAAGTGGAAAGTAGCAGGACAGCCGTATGCGCGAATTGATACAGCCAATAAGGTCAACGGCTCTAAGGTGTATGGCGCTGATTTGCAAATGCCAGGCATGTTGTGCGCGTCAGTAAAGTCTTGCCCTGTTTTTGGCGGCAAGCTTGTGAGCTATGACGAGGCAAAGATTCGGGGAATGCGTGGTGTCAAAGGTGTTGTGCAGATTAACGATAGTACTGTTGCCGTCGTAGCTGATACATGGTGGCGCGCAAATACTGCTTTGAATGCTTTGCCGATTGTTTGGGATGAGGGTAAAGCTGCGAACGTATCGCAAGACGATATTAATAAGATGTTACGCGCTGGCTTGGATGAGCAAGGCGACTTCTGGCAACGTAAAGTTGGCGATGCTCCTCAAGCAATTAATAGCTCCGCAAAGAAAGTCGAAGCAATTTATTACACTCCATATCGTGCTCACGTCACGATGGAGCCAATGAACGCAACCGTGAAGATTAGTGGTGGCCGTGCTGAGGCTTGGGTGCCAACACAAAATGGCGAAGGCTCATTGGCAGCATTGTCAGAAGCTACCGGTATTCCTCTAGCGAACTGCGAAGTCTATAAGCTTGACTCAGGTTGCGGTCTTGGCCGTCGTGGTTCCACTCAAGACTTCACAACTTTTGCTGCAAAAGTCGCTATGAAATTTCCAGGCACTCCTGTAAAAGTGTTATGGAGTCGTGAAGAAGATATGACGCATGACTACTACCATCCGATTGCGATGGCGAAGATGAGCGCGGGTATTGATGGTAGCGGCAATGTGACCGGTATGCATATCAAGGTGGCGGGTCAGTCTATTAACGCGACATTGGCGCCTTCAGCAATTAAGGATGGTAAGGATGAGCGGCAATTGCAAGGTTTTTATGAAAAAGGCCCTGATGCTCAACTTGGTTATACCTTCCCAACCCTCTTGACGGAATACGTCATGAAAAATACCCATGTCCCAGTCGGGCCGTGGCGTGGCGTTAATACAAACCAGAACGGCATCTTTATGGAATGCTTTATGGATGAGTGTGCCAAGGCGGCAGGTAAAGATCCAGTGAAGTTTAGGCAGGCGGTTATGCAGAATCATCCAAAGCATTTGGGTGTACTCAATGCTGCTGCTGAGAAGGCGAATTGGGATAAGCCTTTGCCTGCAGGTACTTACCGTGGCGTTGCGCAATTCATGGGATATGCTAGCTACTCAGCATGCGTTGCCGAAGTATCGGTAGATGGGAACATGGTGCATGTGAAGCGACTAGTATTCGCTTTGAATTCAGGCCATGTCGTCAACCCTTACTTAACGCGTGAGCAAATTGAAGGTTCTGTGGCGATGGCTTTGGGAGCGATTTTCAATCCAGAAATCACCGTTGAGAACGGCCGCATTAAGCAACAGAATCTCGATTCTTATCCTCTCTTGAAATTGGCTTCAACCCCCAGGATTGAAACAGTTCTAGTGCCAACTTATGATTTCTGGGGTGGGGTAGGCGAGCCAACCATTTGTGTCGTTGGTCCCGCTGTCGCAAATGCAATATCGGCTGCGATTGGAAGGCCAGTGCGCAACTTCCCCCTTTATAAAGAAGGATTAAGTCTCGCTTAATTTCTTGGCTTGTCATATAGGGCTCCATCAGTTGAATGATTGGTGGAGCCATTTTTATATTTGGCTTACCATGGCGTAATGCAGGTGAATCTCAAGCTCTCTAAAAGCATTCTATTTATTGTTGCGCTAATACCCTTAGGGCGCTTACTGTGGTTGGCAAATAGCGATGGCTTTGGAGCTAACCCAATCGAATTTATTACCCGTTCAACAGGTACCTGGGCTTTGGTATTTTTATGTATTACCCTCGCCATGACTCCAATGCGCATGATCACGGGCTCTGTCGTATGGATTAAGTTCCGTCGTATGTTGGGGCTCTTTTGTTTCTTTTACGCCTTTCTGCATTTCGTAATTTGGCTCTATTTAGACCAATCGCTAGATTTACAAGCAATGATTCATGATGTGCTCAAGCGCCCATTCATTACGATGGGCTTCTTAAGCCTCATATTGTTACTGCCTCTAGCATTCACATCTAATCAATGGGCGATTCGTAAACTAGGAAGGCGATGGACTGTATTGCATAAGCTGGTTTACATCATTGCTTGTACAGTCATCGCCCACTACTGGTGGCATAAAGCCGGAAAAAATGACTTGGGAACAGTGGCAATATATGCGGGCGCGATTGTTGGCTTACTCTCTCTGCGCTTACCTGTAATTCGTAGATGGTTTGCAGTCTAAAACCCCAAAAACCAATAAGTCTTTATTCGGAGAAGGCGAGTTCCGGAATCGAATCTAAATTCAATAATTCGAGCGCAGTATCGGGAGTGGCATTGAGCCAGCGATCAAATAATTCTGGTCGCAATGGAACAACTGTGCGCTTTTCATCTTCTGGCTTATGACAACGTCGCATGATGGGATGTTCGCTGGCATCAATCGTGAGCATTGAGAACGACACAATCAATTCACCTGTTTCTGGTTCAGTCCAGGTATCCCAAATGGAAGCAATTGCCATAGGCTCTTGGTTGGCTTGGCTAATTTTTGTTCTGACTGCTTTTCCGGATTCATAACAGGGTTCGTAAAAAGCATCCGCTAGAGCCAATGCATAGTGTCGCTTTGACCATGCGTGCTTATAAGAAGGCTTTTCGCTAACCGTTTCAGATCGAGCGTTATAGGTTTTCCTGCCAAAATCTTCGTCTTTTGCCCATGCCGGAATGAGCCCAAAGCGAGCAGGGCCAATTGCAGTTCGTTGGGTATTGTGGCTCTTAAGAACAATCATTCCTGGATAGGTCGGAAAAACATCATGGGCGCTTGACGGTGGCAACTCTAGGTCAAAGTGGGCTTTGACCCAAGCATTATTGGCGGTGGTGAGGTATTGAACACACATAAAGCTATTTTACTGACGGTAATGATGGCTTCAGCTGTTACCATTGAGTCTCTATAGATAAGAGAGTCCTTATGAGAAAACTAGTATTCAAAAGCCTATTGATTGCTGCGCTTGGTGCTGCAACAAGCTCAATTTATGCCCAGCAAAGTGGATTGCCAATTAATGCGGCTGCTTCCGTTAATGGCGCCATCATCACCAATGATATGGTTGAGCAAGGAATTCGAGTTGCGCTATCTCAAGGCCAGAAAGATTCCCCTGAATTACGTAAAGCAGTGATCGAGAAATATATTGAAGTGTTATTACTTTCTCAGCAGGCCGAGAAAGACGGATTGGCAAATTCTGATAAGGCCAATACGCAACTAGCCATGATTCGCCAAAACTACTTAGCGGATCTAGAGTTAGCCACATTCATGGAAAAAAATCCTATTACCGATGCTGATGTGCGTGCTGAGTACAACAAGCAGGTGGGATCTTTAGGCCCGCAAGGCATGATTGTGGAATACAAGATCAGCGATATTGCTGTTGCAAGTGAAGCAGATGCTCAAGCAGCGATGAGTCGTATTAAAAAGGGTGAAGCCTTTGATAAGGTTGCTCGTAGTGTTTCCCTTGCCCCAAATAAGGCTCAGGGTGGGGCGGCTGGCTGGGTTCAGCCCGGCCAACTTCCGCAGCCATTGTCTGCTGCCATTGCCAACCTAAACAAAGGCCAAGTATCTGCCCCAATTCAGATGCAACAGGGCTGGTATTTAATTAAGGTGGAGGATAAGCGCTCAAGCAAGCCGCCAACATTTGAGCAGGCAGAAAAAGCTGTCCGAGCAGGTCTGATGCAGAAAAAGCAATTTGAGTTCTTATCTCAGCTTGCTAAAGATTCTAAGATCGTAGTTCAGTAAAAAAGGCCCCTCGGGGCCTTTTGATTTTGCGCTTATTTGCGCTCTAGAGTGACAAAGGCAAAATGAATACCATTCTCTGATCCCGGTACACGCTCGACCTCTTTCCAATCGGATGCGTTTGGGATTTCAAAGAAGGTATCGCCACCTTCTATGTCGATGTCAATTTCCGTTACATATAGACGGTCGGCTCTATCAAATGCTTGTTTGAATAACTGTTCTCCGCCAATCACAAACACTCTTGGTGAATCAGAAAGGCTAGCCAGTGCTTGATCTAATGAGCTTGCAAGTTCCGCACCCGCAGGTGAGTAGTCAGCATTGCGACTAACGACAATATTGCGACGTCCAGGTAGTGGGCGGCCAATAGATTCCCAGGTCTTTCTTCCCATGATGACAGGATGACCCATGGTGACGCGTTTAAAAAACTGGAGGTCAGCTGAAATTTTCCAGGGCATCTGGTTGTCGCGACCAATCACGTGGTTACGTGAACGAGCAACAATCATGGAGATGGCAGGTTGAGTCATAAGTTAATTAAACAGCCACAGGAGCTTTGATATGTGGATGGGATTCGTAGCCAACGATTTCAAAATCCTCAAATTCATATTCAAAAATAGAATTTGGTTTGCGTAGGATATTGAGTTTTGGTAAAGGGAAAAAGTCTCTAGATAGCTGTAGGTCGACTTGCTCCAGATGGTTGCTATATAAATGGCAATCGCCACCGGTCCAAATAAAGTCACCCACTTCTAAATTGCATTGTTGAGCCATCATATGGGTCAAGAGGGCATAGCTTGCAATGTTGAAAGGCACGCCTAAGAAGATATCGGCGCTACGCTGATAAAGCTGGCAGGACAGTTTGCCATCTGCAACATAGAACTGAAAGAATGCATGGCAAGGTGCTAATGCCATGCGCGGAATATCAGCTACGTTCCAGGCGGAAACAATAATACGGCGTGAGTCAGGATTCTTCTTGATGGTCTCAACCACTTCAGAGATCTGATCAATGTGTTGACCATTTGGTGCTGGCCATGAGCGCCATTGATATCCATAGATTGGGCCAAGATCGCCATCGGGTGCGGCCCATTCGTTCCAGATCGACACGCCACGCTCTTTGAGCCAATTGTTGTCTGTACTGCCCTTGAGGAACCAGAGCAATTCATAAATGATGGACTTGAGGTGTAGCTTCTTGGTTGTCACCATTGGGAAGCCATCAGCCAGGTTAAAGCGCATCTGATGCCCAAATACAGAGATCGTGCCTGTGCCAGTCCTATCGGACTTTTTAACGCCCTTAGCAAGGACTTCTTTCATGAGATCGTGATATTGGCGCATAGGGTAGAGACTAAATTAAGTACTAAGTATTGTTGATTAATTGCTAATAAGGATAGCTTACTCGAATGTGGGCGACTGCACCCCAAGGGCTTTATGCAGCTTGGTAGAGGTGGTGGTGTATTGCAGCTGAATCAGCTTTTCGGGGTTCAAATAGGCGGCTGCGGCAAAGGCAGCTAAGGCAGCCTCATGAAAGCCCGACAAAATCAGCTTTTTCTTTCCGGGGTAGATATTGATATCGCCGACTGCGTAAATGCCTGGAATACTAGTCTGAAATTTCTCGGTATCAACGGCAATTTGTTTGCGGTCGATATCTAAGCCCCACTCGGCGATTGGGCCTAATTTTGGAGAAAGGCCAAAGAAGATCAAAAGATCATCTAGCGCCAGTGAATGGGCATTTCCTTCAATATTGTCTATGGCAATGTTGGTCAAAATTCCATCCTGAATTTCAAGATCGGTAATTTGGCCTATCAGCAATTGAATTTTTCCTTCATCACAGAGCTCGCGCATTTTTGCAATCGATTGTGGTGCCGCTTTAAATTCATTGCGACGATGAATCAGGGTGACGCTTGCTGCGGAGTTAGCAAAATACAAAGCCCAATCTAGCGCAGCATCCCCACCACCACAGATGACAATACGTTTACTTGTAAATTTTTCCGGTTGTTTAACATGGTAGAAAACTTGCTTACCAACTAGAGATTCAATGCCCTCGAGATTAAGCAGTCTGGGCTGGAAGGCGCCAACCCCTGCGGCTATAAATACAGTCTTTGTTAGAAAAGATTTGTTTTCTGAGGTCGTTAATAGAAATCGACCATCTTCTTGTTGCTCAAGATTCGTAACGTCTTGCCCTAAATGAAATTGGGGCTTAAATGGTTCGATTTGTTTCAGTAAATTGTTGACAAGCTCGCGACCGGTACAAACAGGCACTGCAGGAATGTCGTAGATCGGTTTGTCAGGATAAAGCTCAATGCATTGACCGCCAATTTCTGGCAAAGCATCAATGACGTGCGCTTTAATTTCTAGGAGGCCAAGTTCAAAAACTTGAAAGAGCCCCACAGGACCGGCGCCAATGATGACTGCATCAGCTTCTGTGGGGGAGTGCAAAGTAGTTCTCTTACTTAATTAATGTAATGAGTTAATGCAATTAGCTAATACGCGAAGGATTTATTTCTGCAGCTGATCAAGTTTGTTTTTAACGTCTTTCCACTCTTCAGCATCTGGAAGTGCTGCTTTAGATTTAGTGATTGAAGTCCAGGATGGAGCTAACTCAGCATTGAGCTTAATGAAAGCTTGTTGATCACCTGGCACATCATCTTCAGCATAAATAGCATTTACAGGGCACTCAGGAACACACACTGCGCAATCAATGCACTCATCTGGATCAATCACTAAAAAATTAGGGCCTTCGCGAAAGCAATCCACTGGGCAAACATCAACGCAGTCGGTATATTTGCAGCGGATGCAGGATTCGGTAACAACGTAAGTCATGGTTTTAATGAGTCAAGCCCGATAGGTGGGGCTAATAAGTTGTAAAACATCAATTTTAGCCGAAATGCCCCAATCTATTTGAGGTAAAGTTCCCCCTATGAATACACCGACTAATACCCAAAATACCAGTACAAAACCCAAAATTCTGGTCGCTAGAGCGATATTTCCGGAGGCTTTAGCCAAATTAGAGCAGGCCTTTGAGGTTCGATCCAATCAAGACGATGTGATTTTCACGCCCGAGCAATTGCAAGAGGAGCTCTCAGGAGTTGTAGGGGCTTTAGTAGCCGGAAGTGAGCGCATCGATGCAAATGCTTTGGCAAATGCAAAAGATTTAAAAGTCGTTGCCAATATCTCAGTGGGGTATAACAACTTTGATGTTCCAGCAATTACTTCCGCTGGTGTAATGGCAACAAACACTCCGGATGTGCTAACCGATACTACAGCCGATTTTGGATTTGCATTGTTGATGGCAACTGCTAGAAGAATTACAGAGTCAGAGCATTGGGTGCGAGCGGGTCACTGGGATAAATGGTCGATTGTCAATAATCCGCTTGGCATGGATTTACATCACAGCACTATTGGCATTATTGGCATGGGTCGCATCGGACAAGGAATTGCTAAGCGTGCATTGGGATTTGGTATGAATGTGATCTATCACAACCGTAGTCGCTTATCAGATTCTGATGAGAAAGCGTGTGGAGCAAAGTATGTTTCCAAGGAAGAATTATTACGTACGGCCGATCACGTTGTCTTAGTATTGCCCTACACATCAGAGAGTCATCACACCATTGGCGCAAAAGAGATTGCTCTCATGAAACCCACGGCAACCCTGATTAATATTGCCCGGGGCGGGATTGTGGATGATTTGGCATTGGCCCAAGCATTGAAAGAGAAAAAGATTTTTGCCGCCGGTTTGGATGTCTTTGAAGGCGAACCCAAAGTCAATCCTGAGTTACTTAAGCTTAGTAATGTTGTCCTTGCCCCTCATATCGCTAGCGCGACAGAGAAGACACGCAGAGCCATGGTGGATTTAGCTATTGAAAATGTTATAGCTGCGCTATCAGGAAAAAGGCCGCCGAGCTTAATAAATGCGGAAGTTTTTAAAGGTTAAGTAATAACGATTACGAATCAAGACCTACAAAATAAAAAACGCCGAGAATCTCGGCGTTTTTTATTAAACCTAGCTAAGCTAATAAATCACTCGGCTTCAATTTCTTCTGGCAGTTCGCGTAGTGCAAGTTCAATGCCACCGAATTTTCCAGCAACCCAGTTATAGACCTTGCAGGCAACCCACAGCAATCCAAAGCCTAGTAAGGCATTTAGGATCAAAGCAGATAGAACCGTAAAACCAGGAATAGCGCCATCACGAATAAAGGCAACAAACAAAGCCAGCAAAACGATTGGAACCGAGAAGCAGAGATAAACCAGGACGAGTGTTTTAGCTGTATGCGTTGGATCGAGGAAGGCGAGTTCTTTTTTGGTTAGTTTCATGATGGTGCAATCTTAAAGCAGTCCATCAAAAAGCGCTATATCTACCCACTCGCCAGCAGCAACATTTCCTTGATCATGACCCAAGATGACGAAGCAGTTTGCCTCGCTCATGGAGCGCAAAATGCCTGCCCCTTGGCTTCCTGTGAGTTTCACGCTGGGCTTGCCTTCAGCATTGTGCCCAAGAATGGCGCGTTGAAACTCGGTGCGACCTGGTTTTTTCCGAATCGTCGTTTCAGAGATGGCTTGCACAGCCGGAACCTCTGTTTGGCTGGCGCCATTGAGTTGCAATAAAGCACTCCGAACAAATTGATAGAAGGTCACCATGACGGCAACAGGGTTGCCGGGCAGCCCAAAGAATAGGGTTTTACTCTCTGAAGTTTTTCCAGTAACTGGTCTAAGCGTTCCAAATGCCATTGGGCGGCCTGGTCGCATGGCGATTTTCCAGAAGCCAATATCGCCCAATTCTTGCATGATTTGTTTTGTGAAATCCGCCTCCCCAACGGATACTCCGCCAGAGGAGATCAGCACATCTGCTTTAGAGGCTGCATCAATAAATGCATTTTTGAGTGAGGTCGGATCGTCTCGCACAATGCCACAATCAATAATGTCGAGATTGAGGCGGTTGAGTAGGCCGGTCAAACTATAACGATTACTGTCATAAATGCTTCCAGCATCCAAAGTTTGATCTAGGGAACGAAGTTCATTTCCTGAGGACAGGATGGCAACCTTGAGTTTGCGCTTAACTTTGAGGGCGCTCACACCAAGTGATGCAGCTAAACCTAAATCCGATGGACGCAGGAATCTTCCGGCAGCAATTGCTGCCTTACCCTTTTGCAAGTCTTCGCCACGCATACGACGGTTTTCACCGGCCTTCAGTTGATTGGCTTTGAAGACAATATGTTCTGCGTCGGCGCTAGTAGTAAATTCTTGTGGAATGACGGTATCACAATCACTTGGCATTACTGCGCCAGTCATGATCTTTAAGCATTCACCGCTAGCAATTTTCCCTGTGTAGGGTTTGCCAGCCAGAGCAGTGCCCACAATGCGTAGTTTGATTTCTGCTTGACCATCCTCTAAGCATTTGCCATCAAATGCAAAACCATCCATAGCAGAGTTATCTGCAGCTGGTACATCAATTGGCGATAGCAAGTCTTCCGCCAGAATGCGATTGATAGCTTGGTCAAGAGAGACTGTTTCAACAGCATCGGAGCTATTAATTGACTGTGCTTCCTGCAAAAGCTGATTCACTAAATTAGCAATTGCCTTACGCGCTTCATCTACATGCAGTGATGAAGTGAGTAATATTGGATCACTGGGCGATTGAGTCATGAAGCTGCCTCCAGAGATTGCAATTCTTCTGGCGTGTTGGCATTTGCAAAGGCCTGAACATCATCAAAAATCACTGTACCGCTTTTGAGTTCTTTGAACCAGCGGTCGATTTTGAGATCACCTTTGCTTAAAAAAGAATTTAGAGAATCTTGTAAGTTTGCGCGCATTAAACAAAAGACGGGCTGCGCCCACACCTTGCCATTAGCTTCTTTGCTAGACGCATAGACTAAATCCAAGTCATTACGCTCTAGCTCGCTAGCAAGCTTAGCACCCAGATTCTCTGGGAATAAGGGTGAATCGCAGGGGGTTGTCAGCAAATAAGGAGTCTTACAGTTCTTAAGACCCATCAAGAAGCCTGCAAGAGGTCCTGAAAAGTCGGGGGTCTCATCCATGATGACGGGGTAACCATAGGCGGCGTACTTGGTAATGTTGCGATTGGCATTGATCAGAATCGATCCAGTCTGCGTTTTGAGTCGCTGGATGGTTGCTTCAATTAAAGGTTTTTGATGAAACGGAATGAGGCCTTTATCAATACCGCCCATACGCTGCGCGCGACCACCAGCCAATATCAAACCCGTAATTTGTTCACTGCTAATCATTAACCACCTATGTAAGACATTTCAACCTTGCGACCACCGCTTGACTGATCGGCTGTATATGATCCCCGAATTTCTGAGTAATGATCATCTCGAGTAGACCAGGTATTCATAATGGCATTAGCAATTTCTAAATCACTTTTGCCGGAGCGCAGCAAGGTTTTGAAATCAAATCCTGAATTAGCAAACAGGCACAAATACATTTGGCCGTCGGTAGAGATTCTGGCGCGAGTGCATTCATGGCAAAAAGTTTGGGTAACGCTGGAAATCACACCAATTTCGCCAGTGCCATCCTGATAGCGCCAGCGTTGCGCTACTTCACCTGAGTAGTTTGGCTCTGCCGATACCAGTGGGAATACTTCATTAATTCGGGCAATCACATCTTTAGAGGGAAGCACTTCGGTCATGTTCCAGCCATTCGAACTGCCAACATCCATAAATTCAATAAAGCGCAGGATGATGCCACTGCCTTTGAAGTGCTTGGCCATCGCAACAATCTCGTGATCGTTTATGCCTTTCTTCACCACCATATTCACTTTGATGTTCTGAAAGCCAGCCTCTTGTGCGGCCGCAATGCCATCTAAAACATCAGCAACAGGAAAATCCACATCATTCATTTTCCGAAAGACTGCATCATCTAATCCATCAAGACTCACAGTGAGTCTATGTAAGCCCGCAGCTTTCAAGCTCTCCGCCTTCTTGCGCAAGATGCTGCCATTGGTAGTCAATGTTAAATCTAGTGGGTTGCCTGCTGGAGTGCGAATGGCTGCCAGCATTTCAATAAGCACTTCTAAATTTTTACGAAGTAAAGGCTCACCACCAGTTAAACGAATTTTTTCAACACCTAAGCTGGAGAAGATAGACGTTAGGCGAGTAATTTCTTCAAAACTTAATAGTTCTTTGTGAGCAAGATAGGGGTAGTTGTTATCGAATACTTCCTTGGGCATGCAGTAAGTGCAGCGGAAGTTGCAGCGATCGGTTACTGAGATGCGTAGGTCACGCAAAGGACGGCCGCGAGTGTCCTTGGTCTGACGGTGAGGTGTGCGCAATTCTGTGCCAATACTCGGCGCAAGGCCTTTGCCTTCATCAATGCGAATAGGAATTACTTTGGATGGATTGGGAATTGCTTTTTCGACCATATCCCCAATTATGGCTTTGAAACCAGCTTTCTGCCAAACCGCCCAAAATCCTTTTGGGATATCGGGCGGCTCGGAGAAAAGAGGTTAGAGCGCTAACCGTCTTTAACGTTTTAAACGGTTTTTTCTTGACCGCCAGTTTCCACGAGGACCATTGGGCCTTCAGGAAGTGTTGCGGCGGGTTTTGGTGTGCGACCTAAGTTATGCACCACTGTCTCAGCTTTAATTTGTGTTTGCACTTCTGCATGCTTGGACGCATCAGTTGCAACCCAAATCATGCCTGCGGATTGCACAACGCCATGTAGTGGAGTCTCTTCAAGCGCTTGGAAAGCCACTTTTGGAAGCTCTGGTGCTGGCTTAGCAATGACTTCAATGGTGCTTACAGAAGCAGCGACTGCAGGAGCTGATGATGTTGCTGGAACTGTTGCTGTTGCAGGTGTGTTCTGCTCAGAGCGAGACTCACGTGGTGGGCGTGATGAACGCTCGGATCGTCCCTGACGCTGACTTGCGGGCTTTGCATTACTAAAGCTATTCACAATGTTTTGAATAGGCATGCTTGCAGATGCGCCAGCCATTCCTACAGGGGGCCCTCTAAATGGACTTGCTGATGCAGTAGCCGCTTCTGGTGATGTGCTACCGTTTTCTGCGCGCTCACCACGCTCATTGCGATTGCGTCCGCGACCACGACGATTACGTCCACGACCACGACGCTCTTCGCCATCCACACCAGTAGCAACTTCGTTACCTGGTGCAGCCTCTGTTGCAGGTGTTAGTGCCGCAGCGTTAGCTTGATTGTTATTGCGGTTTGCATTTTGCTCAGTCTTTGGACCGTTTTGATTGCCTTGGCTGCGATTGTTATTGCGGTTATTGCCGTTGCGATTATTTGAACCTTCAGCATTGCCGCTTTCTGCAGCATTTGCAGCAGGGCGCTCACCACGACGGTTGCGGCCGCGATTGCGGTCACGATTGTTGCCATTACGACCTTGATTGCGTCCGCGATTACCACTTGGAGCAGCCTTTTCTTCGACAACAGGAGATGAAGAGAAGAGCTTTTTGATAAAGCTAAAGAATCCGCCGGAACTTTCAGTTGAGGCTTTCTCCACGCGTGCTGGGCGTGGCTGAGTAATTGGTGCTGGTTGTGTTGGGGTGATGCCCTTAACAGCTGCTTCTGGGCGCGCTTTCACATCCGCATCTTTTTTGCTTACGGTTGTATCAGTCTCTAATTCACGCGCAGCTTCTTCAGCCATCACGTAGCTAGCCTTCTGATCATCTAAACGAGGATCGTCATGGCGTAAGCGCTCAAGCTTGTAATGTGGAGTTTCTAAATGCTTGTTCGGAACCAAGAGTACGTTGACTTTGAAGCGAGTCTCAATCTTGATCACTTCAGCACGTTTCTCATTTAACAAGAATGCAGCCACTTCAACCGGAACCTGCGTATGAATCGCCGCAGTGTTCTCTTTCATAGCCTCTTCTTGAATGATGCGCAGTACTTGCAATGCAGATGATTCAGCATCACGAATATGACCAGTGCCATTACAGCGTGGGCAGGTTACGTGGCTGCCTTCAGAGAGTGCAGGACGCAAACGTTGGCGTGACATTTCCATCAAGCCAAATTTAGAGATCTTGCCCATTTGTACGCGTGCACGGTCATGGCGTAGAGCATCACGTAAGCGATTCTCTACATCTTTCTGTGCTTTGCTTGACTCCATATCAATGAAGTCAATCACAATCAAACCACCTAAGTCACGCAGACGTGCTTGACGCGCGATTTCATCAGCAGCTTCTAAGTTAGTACGCGTAGCAGTTTCTTCAATGTCAGATCCGCGGGTTGCGCGAGCGGAGTTAACGTCGACAGAAACAAGCGCTTCTGTGTGGTCGATCACGATTGCGCCGCCAGATGGCAATGGCACAGTACGTGAGTACGCAGTCTCGATCTGATGTTCAATTTGGAAACGGGAGAAAAGCGGCACATCATCTTGATAGCGCTTTACTCGTGGCAAGTTATCCGGCATGACGACTGACATAAATGCTGCAGCTTGCTCATAAATATCGTCGGTATCAATCAGAATCTCGCCAATATCTGGCTGGAAGTAATCGCGGATTGCGCGAATAACTAAGCTAGATTCGAGGTAGATGAGTAATGGGGCGGAGTTGCCTTTAGCGGCCTCGTCAATCGCTTTCCATAGTTGTAGGAGATAGCTTAAGTCCCACTGTAGTTCAGTAGCGTCACGTCCAATACCCGCTGTACGAGCAATGATGCTCATACCTTCAGGTACTTCTAACTGAGCCATCGCCTCACGGAGTTCTTGACGGTCTTCACCTTCAATGCGACGAGAAACGCCACCCCCACGTGGGTTGTTTGGCATTAATACTAGGTAGCGTCCAGCTAGGGAGATGAAAGAGGTTAAAGCAGCGCCTTTTTGGCCACGCTCTTCTTTTTCTACTTGGACGATGATTTCTTGACCTTCGCGCAGGGCATCCTTAATAGATGCGTTGCGAACATCAATACCTTCCTTGAAATAGGCTCTAGCAACTTCCTTAAATGGCAAGAAGCCATGACGCTCTTCACCATAGTTAACAAAGCAGGCCTCAAGGGAAGGCTCAATACGGGTAATAACACCTTTGTAAATATTGCCTTTGCGCTGTTCGCGACCGGCAGCTTCGATATCGATATCGATTAGTTTTTGGCCATCGACGATGGCAACTCGCAACTCTTCTTGTTGAGTTGCATTAAACAACATGCGTTTCATAACACTCTCCTGTTGGGGAGGTGGAGGTAAGCGCGCTGCGTTAGGGGACAGATTGAATGCCGCTTTGGGCTAAGCCTATCGCGGTGTAAGAGTGTGGAACATGCAAATCTAGGCACTTTTTGCCTAGTTCACCCAGTTAACGGTTGGTTAAATCGGTGCCACACTTGACGATCGCCGCAGAGACCTCCTTTAGGTCATCGATGCAGGCGCGCGCCTGAAAACTGTCTTCTAATCGCGGGTCGCGGCATACGGCACACCAACCCTGCGCCTCATTCAACAGGGGAGGGCAACCCCGGGAGTCTATTTAAGGGCGACTCCAAGCTCCAATATTCATACCGAACTTCGGTAGGGATCTAGTCAAAAATCGGCTAGAGCATTGATTATACGGCACAAGTTCGATCAGAATGGGGTATTGTTGAGTCCCTCGGCGCCTTTTTTGGGGTGCCCTGAGAAATAAACCATGAAATCCAACCCAGTTTCCAAGCCCAAAGTAGCCCAAGCGCGACCACCAGCTGCGGTTCATTTGCAGACCATTGGTCCAGAAGAGGCGGGTCAGCGCCTGGACAACTATTTGCTGCGTTGGGCAAAAGGGGTCCCCAAAAGCCACGTTTACCGAATTATTCGCTCCGGTGAGGTACGTGTTAACAAGAAGCGAGCAGAGCCAACCACTCGCTTAGTTGAGGGTGATGTGGTTCGAGTTCCCCCTGTCAGAATTGCCGAGCCGGCCCAAATGGCTAGCGTGAATGCTGCACAAACCAAGTCACGTGCCCATGCCTATTTAGACAAAATGCCAGTTTTGTTTGAGGATGAGGCACTCCTAATAGTGGATAAACCATCGGGACTTGCAGTTCATGGTGGGTCTGGAATTACTCTAGGAGTCATTGAGACCTTGCGCATTGCTCGTCCAGAGCTGAAGTTTTTAGAGTTGGTGCATCGCTTGGATAGGGATACCTCTGGGGTTCTGTTGCTTGCTAAAAAACGCAGCGCCTTGGTGGAATTGCATCGCCAGATACGTGAGAATCAAACAGATAAGCGTTATTACTTGCTTGCTCATGGTGAAATCAAGCAGGGCGCGCAGGTCATGCAACTCAAATACCCCTTACATAAATACTTATTGGCTAATGGTGAGCGTCGGGTGCGCGTTGACCCAGAGGGCTTGCCCAGTCATACCGCATTGCGAGTAAGCAAGGTGATGAAGCGGGATGACGCTGCCATTACCTTAGCAGAGGCTCAATTAAAAACTGGACGCACCCATCAAATACGTGTGCATCTTCAAAAATTAGGACATGCTATTTTGGGTGACGATAAATACGGCTTTGAAGATCAGGACAAGCAGATCAAGTCTAAGCGCTTGTATTTACATGCCCATCTTGCTGGCTTCACTCATCCACGTACCGGTGAGAAGATGCGGATTGAATCGCCTATTCCAGCCGAATTTACCGCCATGATGAAAACCTTTGAGCAAGCAAATAACACCCAAGAATGAATCCAGTAGAGAAATCTGAAAAAGCCGATCGACGCTACGACCTGATTGTTTGGGACTGGGATGGAACCATCATGGACTCCACGCCAACAATCGTGCATTGCATTCAGCAAGCGTGTCGTGACCTGGGCTTTAAAGAGCCTGATGACACATTAGCAAGCTCTGTCATTGGTTTAGGAATACAAGATTCCTTGCGTAGAGCTGTGCCATGGATTGAACCAAGGCATTTTCAGCAATTGACTGATCGATTTCGTTACCACTATTTAGCGAAAGATCATGAGTTGGATTTGTTTGTGGGTATTCGCGAACTCTTGGAAGAATTAAGGGCGGATCAGTTTTTATTGGGTGTTGCCACGGGTAAGTCACGAGTGGGATTAAATCGTTCTTTAAATCATCATCAGATTGGGCATCTCTTTCATGAGACCAGAACTGCTGATGAATCTTTTTCTAAACCCCATCCAGCAATGTTGCTGGAGTTATCTGACATGACCCAAGTACCGACACGCCGCATGCTCATGATTGGCGATACCACCCATGACTTGGATATGGCTGCAAATGCTGGGGTTGATGCAGTTGCGGTGACTTATGGCGCCCATCCGCCAGACACCTTAAAAGCATCGCCATCATTGGCGCGTGTCGATGATGTCGCCCAGTTATCGCAGTGGTTAAAAGCGAATGTGTAACTCGGTGAATTAAATCAACGAATTAAATCAATACAGTTAAAAGCATAATGATAGAAATCTCAAGGAAACAAATCGGGAAGCAAGATGGAAAATAATTCAAATCCAAACTGGGAACGTCAAGCGCTTGAGCACCTGCTCTTAGAGAATTTAAAAGAGACTCGTAAGGCTCGTCGTTGGAAAGCAGTGTTGCGTGTGCTAACGCTCTTAGTAATCGTAGCTGTGCTTTTTGCGGTATTTGATTTTCATTTACCTGGTCGCGGCATGAGTGTTGAAAGACATACTGCTATGGTGACCTTAGAGGGAGAAATTTCTTCAAGCACTATAGCTAATGCAATGGATATTAATTCTTCATTGGTGTCCGCTTTTGAGAATGAGCACAGTGCTGGTGTAGTGCTTCGCATCAACAGCCCAGGCGGCTCTCCAGTTCAGGCTGGAATGATCAACGATGAGATTCATCGCTTGCGCAAGCTGTACCCAAACAAACCCTTCTACGTAGTTGTTGAAGATATTTGCGCCTCTGGTGGCTACTATGTTGCAGTAGCGGCCGATCAAATTTTGGTAGATAAGGCAAGTCTCGTAGGTTCAATTGGCGTGATCATGGAAGGCTTTGGTTTCACAGGTCTCATGGATAAGTTAGGCGTAACTCGTCGCATGATTACAGCAGGTTCAAATAAAGGCATGCTCGATCCATTCAGCAAAGAAGAGCCTAAGCAGGTTGAGATGGTCAAGACCATGATTGATGAAATTCATCAACAATTTATTCAGGTGGTTAAAGAGGGCAGAGGATCTCGTTTAAAAGAGAGTGCTGATCTATTCTCAGGCCGCATTTGGAATGGCGAGCAAGCAGTCAAATTAGGCTTAGTTGATGGCTACGGCACAGTCGATTCAGTTGCGCGCGATATCTTCAAAGCACCAGATGTGCTTGACTACACCATGAAAGAGAATTTCGCCGAACGTGTGGCAAAACGCTTTGGCGCTGAGGCAGGTGCTGCTGCGGGTAAAGCTCTAGTAAAGACGCCTGATCTTAAGTAAGCAAGCTTACTTATTTCAATTAGCTTAAATCTAGGCCAATAGTAAAAATACTGTTGGCCTATTTTGTAATGGGGCGCATGCAGCTTCATTTGGATAACGCTTGCGCCACTCTGCAATTGGCAGTGTGGCAATCATTTCTGATGGCAGGCTTAAATCCACTCCAAGACAAAGCTGTGTTTGTGGTGCAAGTGAGTTGATGCAAGCCATCAGCATCGTGGTATTGCGATAGGGTGTCTCAATCCAAATTTGGGTTTGTTGTAACTTGCGGGATTCGATTTCTAGTTGCTTAAGCTTGCTGCTACGCTCATGTATGTCATGAGGTAGATATCCTTGAAATGCAAAGCGCTGACCATTTAAGCCGCTCGCCATTAAACCCAGCAAGATCGAGCTTGGCCCTACAAGAGGTTTGACTTGGGCGCCAAGTTTATGTGCGGCAAGCACAAGCTCTGCCCCCGGATCAGCTACACCAGGAACACCGGCTTCCGACATTAAGCCCATATCGTTGCCAGCTAGCAATGGTTTTAATAAATCAGTTGGCTTTACTGAATCACCATACTTTGCATTGCGCGCAGCACCACGCCACTCACTCATTTGCATTTCTTGAATAGTGCAAGCAAGCGGTGAAGCGTTATCAATTGCTTTTAAAAGTGCTCGTGCAGTTTTTGCATCTTCAACAATCCAGTGTTTGAGTTTGGATGCACATGCAATCGTTTCAGCGGGCATAACCCATGACAACTGTTCAGTACGACCGTCACTACCTAAAGTATTGGGAACTAAGAATAGTGTGCCAAGTTTTGCCATGAATAATTTTTTGGTTGGTTGCTAGGTTGCTTATTTCTTTGCTGGAATTGCAAAACCTGCATCACGCAATAGCCCAGTCAGTGCAATCAAGGGAAGGCCGATGAGGGCGGTAGGGTCATCACTTTTGATGGATTCAAGCAAGCTAATCCCCAGGCCTTCAGACTTGGCGCTACCTGCGCAGTCATAAGGCTCTTCTGCCAGAAGATAGTTTTCTAAAACGGTATCCGGTAGTTTGCGGAAACACACTTCTGTAGGAACGCTAAGCGTAGTTTGTGTATCGCCTTTCATCAGGCATAGAGCGGTATGAAACGTCACTGTTTGTCCACGCATTAATTGCAATTGCGCCATTGCTCTTTCAAAGTTGCCTGGTTTGCCAATTGCTGCACCACAAAGATCGGCTACTTGATCGGAGCCGATTACCCAAGCATCTGGGAATTGTTTAGAAACGACTTCCGCTTTTGCATGTGCAAGACGCATTGCTAAATCCAGCGTGCTTTCACCAGTTAAGGGGGTTTCATCTACCTTGGGGGAAATGACCTCAAAAGGAATGCGAAGACGGGTTAATAGCTCACGTCGATAAACCGACGTTGACGCCAAAATAAGTGATGGTGTTTTGGGGTTGTTAGTAGATTGACTCATTGCTGCGTATTTTCAACTGACTGCGTTAGAAAGGAAAGTGATAAAGGGGGGTAGAAGACGACAGGGGATCTGAGGCCACCTTTTTGCACTCTTGATTTAGACTGATGTCATGGATCGAAATCATGTTTTGCCTCAAGTTCAATTGTCCGCGGAGCTGAATGCTCTGCGACGGGTTGATTTCTGTGCCCCGCAGTCCTACAAGGGCTCTGGCTTTTTAAGCATCCCAGACTTACCAAGGGTGGCTGAAGAGGTGGCAGCTGTTCTTCCAGGAGATGGCTTTGATTGGGTTATCCAGACTCACTTTGAGCATTCTCCTGGTAGCGAGCCCCATCAAATCATGGAGTTAGATCTAAAAGGCAGGTTGCATTTGACTTGCCAGCGGTGCTTGCAAGGGTGTGCGGTCGAATTGGCCGAAAAGCGCCAATTTATCTTTTTGGCCACTGAATCTCAGGCAGATGACTATCCGCCGGAGGATGAGGACCGAGAGCCCTTAGTAGCCAGCCAGCAATTTAACCTCTTGGAGACCATTGAGGATGAGATTTTGCTGTCTATCCCCTTGATTCCTAAGCATTCTG
Source organism: Polynucleobacter sp. MWH-UH25E (assembly GCF_018687095.1). Taxonomy (NCBI): domain Bacteria; kingdom Pseudomonadati; phylum Pseudomonadota; class Betaproteobacteria; order Burkholderiales; family Burkholderiaceae; genus Polynucleobacter; species Polynucleobacter sp. MWH-UH25E. Next base: position 399,080 of record NZ_CP061286.1, read on the forward strand.
AGGGCTTTTGCGAGCCTCATGCCTCAGTTTTTGGGGAAGGTGATGGGGATGAAGTCCCAGTTGAGCGTGAAAATCCCTTTAACATATTGAAAAATATGAAGAAAAACTGAAAAGGTCAGTTAAAAATAGGGTACTGCTTCAAGCCTTCTTTGCAGGCAAATCAAGCATTTAGACGCTTTTCCATGCTAGAATGTCGCCTTGCTTAGGAGTTCATTATGGCCGTTCAACAAAATAAAAAATCACCATCCAAACGTGGCATGCACCGTGCGCACGACTTTTTGACCGCACCTGCTACGGCTGTTGAAGCCACAACTGGTGAGGCACATTTGCGCCACCACATTTCACCTAACGGCTACTATCGTGGTCGTAAAGTAGTTAAAACTAAAAACGACTAATTTTTTAGTCTAAATAGATCGAAGCGGCTCACTTATAGCCGCTTTTTTCTTAGATAAATCACTTGTAGCAATCAATGAGTTTATGAGCGTTACTCTTGCTATTGATGCCATGGGCGGAGATCATGGGGTCGTTGTGACTGTCCCCGCCGCTTGCGACTTTTTAGAAAAACACGCTGATGTCAAGATCGCCTTAGTTGGTGATCCGGATTTAATTAAGCAAGTCTTAAGTAAATCTTCTAACGCTCCGATGGAGCGCATTCAAATTATTCCTGCTAGTGAAGTGGTGTTGATGGATGATCCCATCGAAGTTGCTTTGCGTCGCAAAAAAGATTCTTCCATGCGTGTGGCAATTGAACAGGTAAAAGAAGGAACTGCTGATGCCGTGATTTCTTCTGGTAATACCGGCGCGCTCATGGCGATTTCTCGCTACATACTCAAAACACTAGAAGGCGTTGATCGCCCTGCGATTGCAACCGCAATCCCAAATGAATTGGGGCGCGGTACCACTATGTTGGATTTGGGTGCAAACGCAGATTGCGAACCTATGCATTTGGTGCAGTTTGCTCGGATGGCTAATGTGATGGTACAAGTGGTGGATGGCAAACCAAATCCTTCTATTGGTCTTTTGAATATTGGCGAAGAAGTCATTAAAGGTAATGAAGTAGTCAAGCAAACCAGTGAATTACTTCGTCAAAGTAATTTGAATTTCTACGGCAACGTTGAAGGCAACGATATTTTTAAAGGCACCACGGATATTGTGGTGTGCGATGGCTTTGTTGGTAATGTAGTGCTCAAAGCTAGTGAAGGTTTGGCTAAGATGATGAGTGGCATGATTCGTGAGGAATTTAATCGTTCTTTGTTGACCAAATTAATGGCGATCTGCGCAATGGTTCCCCTGTTACGTGTTCGCAAACGTGTTGATCACCGTCGCTATAACGGCGCGGTATTGTTGGGTTTGCGTGGTTGTGTGATTAAGAGCCATGGATCTGCCGATCGATTTGCATTTGGATTTGCATTAGATCGTGCATATGAGGCGGCTAAAAATCGCATGGTTGAACGTATTGCCGCAGCCTTTGTGGCGGAGATAACGGTATGAGTATTTATGCAAGAGTGGCTGGCACAGGAAGCTATCTTCCGGAGCAGCGTTTAACAAATCATGATTTAGTTGAACGTCTTGCCAAGTCGGGTCTAGAGACAAGCGATGAGTGGATTACTACTCGTAGTGGGATTTCTGCGCGCCACTTTGCCGCTGACAATCAATTAACCAGTGATTTAGCTGTAAAAGCTGCCCAGGCTGCCTTGAGTAGTGCTGGTATCACTTCAGCTGATTTGGATCTCATCATTCTTGCTACCTCCACCCCTGATCATTTGGGCGGTTTTCCGAGTACGGCTTGTGTGGTGCAAGATAAGTTAGGCGCTCATACTGCATGCGCAGCGTTTGATGTGCAGGCTGTATGTGCAGGTTTCACTTATGCACTTGCTACAGCAGATGCCTTCATTCGTGCAGGCTCTTATAAAAAAGTATTGGTGATTGGCGCTGAAACCTTCTCGCGGATTTTGGATTTCCAAGATCGCGGAACTTGTGTGCTATTCGGTGATGGCGCTGGCGCAGTGGTGCTTGAAGCATCAAACGAGGCTGGCATTTTGTCGACAGCCCTGCATGCAGATGGAAGTCAGCGTGACATTTTGTGCGTACCCGGGCGTTCTGGTAACGGCGCAGTGCATGGCTCACCATTTATGACAATGGATGGTCAAGCGGTTTTCAAGTTGGCAGTAAAAGTATTAGAGCAAGTCGCTCATGAAGTTTTAGAAAAAGCAAAACTGAAGCCAGAACAAATTGATTGGTTAGTCCCTCACCAGGCGAACATTCGCATCATGGAAGGTACTGCTAAAAAAATGGGAATGTCCATGGATAAAGTCATTGTGACGGTTCATGAGCATGGCAATACTTCAGCAGCCTCAATCCCATTGGCTTTGGACGTTGGTGTGCGCTCTGGTCAAATCAAGCGAGGTCAGCATCTTTTGTTGGAAGGAGTTGGTGGTGGTTTTGCTTGGGGTGCGGTAGCGCTCAAATATTAAGATCTCCAATATCTAATCCTTTTATTTCCTTAATTTCAATTCGTAAATTTCACCTATTTCACTTATGACATTCGCATTCGTATTCCCTGGTCAAGGATCTCAATCAGTAGGCATGCTTAATTCGATTTCTGAGCGCCCTGAAGTGCGCGCTACATTGCAAGAGGCTTCTGATGCCTTGGGTGAAGATGTCGCAAAACTGATTGCGGAAGGCCCTGCCGAGGCGCTTGCACTAACAACCAATACCCAGCCAGTCATGTTGACCGCCGCCGTAGCGTTTTATCGCGCTTGGCTGGCTGCGGGTGGCGCTACCCCTAAAGTGATGGCAGGCCATAGTTTGGGTGAATACTCTGCTTTGGTTGCAGCAGGAGTAATTTCTTTTAAAGATGCGGTTCCTTTGGTGCGTTTTCGTGCCGAAGCAATGCAAACTGCAGTGCCAGTTGGTACGGGCGGTATGGCGGCTATATTGGGTTTGGATGATGCAGTGGTTATTAAAGTGTGCGCCGAAGCTAGTGCTGCCTCAGGGGGCGTAGTTGAGGCTGTGAACTTTAATGCACCTGGCCAAGTGGTGATTGCCGGAGCAAGTGATGCAGTGGCTAATGCTTGTGAATTGCTAAAAGCTGCTGGCGCTAAACGTGCACTACCGTTGCCAGTATCAGCGCCATTTCATTCTTCTTTATTGCAACCTGCTTCTGAAAAGCTCAAAGGTTATTTGGCGAATATTGAATTTAAAGCACCAAGCATCCCAGTCATTAATAACGTTGACGTTGAAATCTTGAACGATCCTGCTGCAATTAAAGATGCATTAGTTCGTCAGGCAGCTAAGCCAGTACGTTGGCAAGAAACTATTCAAGCGATGGCTTCTCAAGGTATTACTCAAGTAGTTGAGTGTGGCCCTGGAAAAGTATTGGCTGGCCTTACAAAACGCATCAATGATCAAGTGACCGGCATTCCGGTATTTGATGAGGCGAGTCTAAACGAAGCTCTTGCCAACGTAAAATAAAATCCAATACAACATTCGGAACACAAATATGAATCTCGACTTAAGCGGACAAATTGCCTTGGTAACTGGAGCCTCACGCGGTATTGGTCAGGCGGTAGCGGATGAATTGGTAAAGTCCGGTGCAAAAGTGATTGGCACGGCTACTACAGCTGAAGGCGCTAAAGCAATTGATGCGAGATTGAAGCCATCTGGTGGAGCTGGTTTAGCTTTGAATGTCACCGCACCAAATGCATGCGAAGAGATCATTGATCACATTGTTAAAGAGTTTGGTGGCATCAATATTCTGGTGAACAACGCTGGCATCACTCGTGACAACTTAGCTATGCGTATGAAGTCTGAAGAGTGGACTGATGTAATCGATACCAATTTGAGCGCAGTGTTTCGTTTATCTCAAGCAGTATTGCGCCCAATGATGAAGGCACGCGCTGGTCGAATTATTAATATCACTTCGATTGTTGGTCATATGGGAAATCCAGGCCAAGCAAATTACGCAGCAGCTAAATCTGGTGTTTCTGGAATGACCCGTGCGCTAGCCCGTGAAATTGGTAGCCGTAATATCACTGTCAATTGCGTTGCTCCTGGATTTATTGATACCGATATGACTCGCGCACTGAGCGAAGAGCAGCAAAATGCACTAAAAGTGAACATTCCATTGGCTCGTTTAGGAAGCCCAGAAGATGTAGCTCAGGCAGTGGCTTTTTTGGCCTCTCCAGCCGCTGGCTACATTACGGGTAATACCCTACACGTCAATGGCGGACTCTATTTGGCCTAAGGTCAAAACACGGATTTAGTCATTTTTTGGCGGTTTTGCTAATTCAGTCCGCCAAACTGATAAAATCCTTTTCATCGTTTTTTTACAACCCTTGGGGGACTTAATGGACAACATCGAACAACGCGTTAAGAAAATCGTCGCTGAGCAATTGGGCGTCGCTGAAGGAGACATCAAGAATGAATCTTCTTTTGTGAATGACCTGGGCGCTGACTCTCTTGACACTGTTGAGCTGGTAATGGCTTTGGAAGATGAATTCGGTATCGAAATTCCTGATGAGGAAGCCGAAAAAATCACCACAGTTCAGCTCGCGATCGACTTCGCTAAATCAAAAGCTCAGGGTTAATTCCCTAGCTTAGGTATTACTTAGGTTTACTGTGTCAGCATCAAATGGCCGACGCCGGGTTGTAGTCACCGGCCTTGGCCTCATCTCACCTGTTGGTAATTCAGTTGATGTAGCTTGGTCCAATTTGCTTGCGGGCAAATCGGGTATAGCTACCATCACGAAATTTGACCACGCTCCACTCAGCGTTCATTTCGCTGGAGAGGTGAAAGATTTCAATGTCGAAGAATATGTTTCCGCTAAAGAAGCGCGCCATATGGATACGTTTATTCATTACGGTATCGCTGCTGGCACGCAAGCGATTCGCGACAGCGGTATCGAAGTTAATGAACAAAACGCCGAGCGCATCGGCGTGATGGTGGGCTCAGGTATTGGCGGTTTGCCAATGATTGAGGAGACAGGCGCCGAGCTCTTGGCTCGCGGCCCACGTCGTATTTCCCCATTTTTTGTTCCTGGCTCCATCATTAATATGATTTCTGGACACCTCAGTATTTTGTTTGGTCTAAAAGGTCCAAACGTTGCTGCGGTTACTGCATGTACTACTGGATTGCACAGCATTGGTTTGGCTGCGCGTCTCATTCAGTATGGTGACGCTGATGTCATGATTGCTGGGGGTGCTGAGTCTACGATTTCCGCATTGGGAGTTGGCGGCTTTGCTTCTGCAAGAGCGCTCTCTACACGTAATGATGATCCTGCGACTGCATCTCGTCCTTGGGATAAAGACCGCGATGGTTTTGTTCTGGGTGAAGGTGCTGGTGTTCTAGTGCTTGAAGAGTATGAGCACGCTAAAGCGCGCGGCGCAAAAATTTATTGTGAGCTACTTGGTTTTGGTATGAGTGGTGATGCGTACCATATGACAGCTCCAAACATGGATGGACCACGTCGTTGCATGGTGAATGCAATGCGCGATGCTGGTTTAAATCCAGATCAAATTCAGTACGTGAATGCTCACGGTACTTCAACACCTTTGGGTGACAAGAATGAAACCGAGGCGATCAAAGCAGCCTTGGGCGACCACGCTAAGAAAGCTTTGATTAACTCAACCAAGTCCATGACAGGTCACCTCTTGGGTGGTGCTGGGGGCTTGGAGTCTGTATTTACGATTCTGGCGCTTCATCACCAGAAATCACCCCCCACTATCAATATCTTCAATCAAGACCCAGAGTGTGACTTGGACTACTGCGCCAATACCGCTAGGGACGTGAAGATTGACCATGCAGTCAAAAACAACTTTGGCTTTGGTGGTACTAACGGCACCTTGATTTTTGGTAAGCTGACCTAATATTCTCTTTATCTCCATTTTTTTGGTTTTTACCAAGTAGGTCTTAGCATTATGAAAAAGCACTTTATTGCGCTCTTGGCTATTTTGAGTCTGGGGCAAATGTCGTTTGTTCCACTAGCGATCGCGCAAAATCCTCGCGTCACGATTCCCGATTTTGCGGATCTAGTTGAGCGCGCTAGTCCAGCAGTAGTCAACATCCGAACCACCGAAAAAGTGATGGTTCAGCAACAAGGCGGCATTCCAGGGATGCCTGAGGATCAAGCAGAATTCTTTCGCCGTTTCTTCGGCGTGCCTATTCCCGGAATTCCAAATAGCCCTAAGCAATCACAACCGAATCCTGGAAAACCACAAGAAGCTGATCGTGGCGTTGGCTCTGGTTTCATTATTGAATCTAATGGTTTGATTCTGACGAATGCGCACGTGGTTGAGGGTGCTACTACGATTTATGTCACCTTAACGGATAAGCGTGAATTCAAAGCCAAGTTATTGGGCATGGATAAACGTACTGATGTAGCAGTTGTCAAAATTGAAGCGCGTGACTTACCTAAATTGCCTTTAGGTGACTCATCCAGGGTGCGTGTAGGCGAGTGGGTGCTAGCAATTGGTTCGCCATTCGGTTTAGAGAACACGGTCACCGCAGGCATTGTCTCGGCCAAGAGCCGCGATACAGGGGATTATTTACCCTTTATTCAAACAGACGTTGCGGTTAATCCAGGTAACTCTGGAGGGCCCTTATTAAATACTGCCGGCCAAGTGATTGGCATTAACTCTCAAATCTTTAGTCGCTCCGGTGGCTACATGGGAATCTCCTTTGCAATTCCAATTGATGAAGCAATGCGAGTGGCTGATCAATTGCGTACCAATGGAAAAATGACGCGTGGTCGAATTGGTGTTGCGCTTGGTGAGATGACCAAAGAGGTTGCTGAGAGTTTGGGTTTGGGTAAGCCACGTGGTGCATATGTGCGTAACGTTGAGCCAAATGGCCCAGCTGCAACTGGTGGCATCGAAGCTGGTGATGTCATCCTCAGCTTCAATGGTCGAGAAATTGCGAAGTCCACGGACTTGCCAAGAATTGTTGGTGACACCAAACCGGGTACTTCTGTGACAGTTCAAGTTTGGCGTAAAGGTGCTACTCGCGACTTAACAGTGACGGTTTCTGATGGCGAGGCCTCTCAGGTCGCAAGTAAGAAATCTGAAGCACTATCTGGTGGAAGTACAACCACCCTAGGTGTTGCTGTTAGCGATGTGTCGGATGCTAAAAAGAAGGATCTTAATATCAAGGGCGGCGTTGAGGTCACTGGTTTAGGAGATGGTCCTTTGGCTAGAGCAGGAGTGCGACCTGGGGATGTCATTATTCGGATTGCCGATACCGATATCTCGGGTGCCAAGCAGTTTGAAGCCCTTGTAAAAGGCCTTGATGCCAATAAGGCGGTCCCAGTCTTTATTCGTAGAGCTGACAGCACTTTGGTGATACCTGTAAGGCCAAAATAGGGCATTTTTGCCTAAAAAATGGGCACAGGCGCCATTTGGGCGCCACCCATTACAATCCTTTTAAGACGACTTTTTGCAGCGCATCATCCTGGTGCGTTCTGACAAGGCGTTTTTGGAATTACTAAATAAGACGCTATGGATTTAATCCGCAATTTTTCTATCATCGCCCATATTGATCACGGCAAATCTACGCTCGCGGATCGCATTATTCAACTTTGTGGCGGTCTTTCTGATCGCGAAATGGAAGCCCAGGTACTCGATTCAATGGACATTGAGCGTGAGCGTGGCATCACCATTAAGGCTCAAACCGCAGCACTGAATTACAAAGCCAAAGATGGCAAGACTTACAACATCAATCTGATTGATACTCCGGGGCACGTAGACTTCTCTTACGAAGTCAGTCGATCTTTGTCTGCATGCGAGGGTGCTTTGTTAGTGGTCGACGCCAGCCAAGGTGTTGAAGCACAAACAGTTGCGAACTGCTACATGGCGCTCGAATTAGGAGTTGAGGTTGTTCCAGTTCTCAATAAGATTGATTTGCCACAGGCTGACCCTGATCGCGCTAAAAAAGAAATCGAAGATGTGATTGGTATTGACGCATCAGAAGCGGTAACCTGCTCAGCTAAGACTGGTATGGGTGTTACGGATGTAATCGAAGAGATGATTGCTAAAGTGCCGCCTCCAAAGGGCGATGCATTGGCACCATTACAAGCATTAATTATTGACTCTTGGTTTGATAACTACGTTGGCGTTGTCATGTTGATACGTGTTGTCAATGGCACCTTAAAGCCAAAAGAAAAGATCACATTGATGGCAAATGGCTCAACCCATTTGGTGGAACATGTCGGTGTATTTAGTCCGAAGTCAGTCGATCGTCCAGAGTTATCCGCGGGCCAAGTAGGCTTTGTAATTGCGGGTATTAAAGAATTAAAGGCCGCGAAGGTCGGCGATACCGTAACTCATGCTCCAGGACAGCAAGGTCGAGTTCCTGCTGCTGAGCCCTTGCCTGGTTTTAAAGAAGTGAAACCACAAGTGTTCGCTGGTTTATATCCGGTGGAAGCGAGTGAGTATGATCAGTTGCGCGAGTCACTTGAAAAACTCAAGCTCAATGACGCATCACTCTTGTATGAGCCTGAGGTATCTCAGGCGCTAGGATTTGGATTCCGTTGTGGTTTCCTGGGCTTGCTGCACATGGAGATTGTCCAAGAACGCCTAGAGCGACAGTACGGCATGAACTTGATTACAACAGCACCAACGGTGGTGTATCAAGTTCAGCAATCCGATGGCACCACCATCATGGTGGATAACCCATCTAAGATGCCCGAGGTTAGCAAGATCGATACGATTCTTGAGCCGATTGTGACCGTCAATTTATACATGCCGCAAGAGTATGTAGGCTCTGTCATCACCTTATGTGTTGGTAAGCGTGGCATTCAGACGGGTATGAACTATCTTGGGCGCCAAGTGCAGCTCACTTATGAATTACCCATGGCTGAGATTGTGTTGGATTTCTTTGATCGTTTGAAGTCAATTTCTCGCGGCTATGCTTCGATGGATTATGAGTTCAAAGAATATCGTCCTGCAGACGTAGTCAAGGTTGATATTTTGATTAACGGCGATCGCGTGGATGCGCTCTCCGTGATCGTTCACCGCAGTAATAGCCAGTCTCGTGGCAGAGAAGTGGTCTCTAAAATGCGCGGCATCATTCCGCGCCAAATGTTTGATGTGGCTATTCAGGCAGCTATTGGTAGCAACATCGTGGCTCGTGAAAATGTTAAAGCATTACGCAAGAACGTTTTGGCAAAGTGCTACGGTGGTGATATCTCTCGCAAGCGCAAGCTCTTAGAGAAGCAAAAAGAAGGTAAGAAGCGTATGAAGCAAGTGGGCAATGTGGAGATTCCACAAGAAGCATTCTTGGCAATTTTGCAGGTGGAAGATTAATGAACTTTGCTCTCATCCTCTTCATATTGGTGGTTGTTTCAGGCATTGCTTGGGTTGCTGACCGAGTATATTTTGCGCCCCAAAGAAAAATGGCCGGAATCGATCGTATGCCATTGTGGTTGGAGTACACGGCTGGATTCTTCCCGGTTATTTGCGCTGTATTTGTATTGCGCTCTTTTATTGTCGAGCCTTTCAAGATCCCGTCTGGATCTATGATTCCAACCCTACAAATTGGCGACTTCATTCTGGTGAATAAATTTACCTACGGCATTCGTCTGCCAGTGATCAATCAAAAAGTAATTGACTTAGGTTCACCGAAGCGCGGAGATGTTATTGTGTTTCGCTATCCACGCGATGAATCCGTTGATTACATCAAGCGCGTAGTAGGTTTGCCTGGTGATGTTGTTGTTTATGAAGATAAGCGTTTAACCATCAATGGACAGCCATTGCAATACAGTGGCGGTGAATCGTATTTAGATCCTGAAAATATGCGCTATGCCAAGCGCTTTACAGAAAGCTTCCCCGCCGATCTAGGTGGTAATCGTCATGAAATCCTCAACGACCCAGATCGTCCCGCAACCGTATTGCCAGTAGAGCGTTTTCCTGGTGCTGAGTTTTGTCAATATCAACCATCGGGCTTAACTTGCAAAGTTCCCGCAGGTCATTACTTTGCTATGGGGGATAACCGTGATAACAGCGCAGACTCTCGCTACTGGGGATTTGTTCCAGATAAGAACTTGGTAGGTAAAGCTTTCTTTGTATGGCTCAATCTCGGTAATTTTGGCCGTATTGGTGGCTTCCAGTAAAACATCATGAACACGCGCGCCGTCATTGAAACCGCACCGCTTCAAGAGCGCCTAGGTTATAGCTTTAAGAAGCCAGAGCTGCTTCATCAAGCGCTGACTCACCGTAGCCATAGCAAGAAAAATAATGAACGCTTAGAGTTCTTAGGTGATTCTGTCTTAAATTGCGTAGTCGCCGAAATGCTATATGAGCGCTACTCCGATTTAGATGAGGGTGATTTGTCTCGTGTGCGCGCTAATTTAGTAAAGCAGCAAGCCTTATATGAGATTGCACAAACCTTATCCCTGTCGGACTATTTGCGTTTGGGTGAAGGTGAATTGAAGAGTGGCGGCTTTCGGAGACCATCCATTTTGGCTGATACCTTGGAGGCGGTAACAGGTGCAATCTTTTTGGATGGCGGTTTTGATGCTGCTAAAACTTGCTTACGAAAACTCTACTCCATCATTCTGTCGCAAGTTGACCCAAAAACATTGGGCAAGGATGACAAAACGCTTTTGCAAGAGTGCTTGCAAAGCTATCAATTACCACTGCCTACCTACAACGTCACCGGCACTAGTGGCGCTGCTCATAATCAGCAGTTTGAAGTTGAGTGTTTGATTCCAAGTCTAAAAGTTTCTGTGAAGGGTGAGGGCGCTTCTCGTCGTGCTGCTGAGCAGTCTGCCGCAAAAAGTGCTTTACTTGCTGTGCTAAAGGCCTTGCCACAAGATTCTCGCAAGCCCAAGAAAACGCGCTCTGCTAAGAAAAAGGCCGCTAAGAAAGAGGCGACCGAAGAGCAATTGAATTTGAAGTTAAAGGGATAACTGTGTTTAGATGCGGCACTATTGCGATTGTTGGACGTCCCAATATGGGTAAATCTACCTTGCTCAATGCATTGGTAGGTCAAAAGATCAGCATTACTTCACGCAAAGCACAGACTACGCGCCACCGTATTTTGGGTGTTCAGAATCGCGAAGAGGCGCAATTTATCTTTATTGATACACCAGGATTTCAGACGCGTTTAATGAATACCCTCAACAAGGCTTTGAACCGCACGGTTACTACTGCCTTGCAAGATGTCAACGTAGTTTGCTTTGTTGTTGAGACTGGTTATTTTGGTGAAGACGACAAGAAGGTTCTCAAGCTTCTGCCAAGCGACATACCAGTGGTATTGGTATTAAATAAATTGGATCTGTTTAATAGCCGTTTTCAGGCGCCATCAGAACGCGATCAAGCCTTACTCAATTTCATTAAAGAAATGGCCAAGCCATGGTCTGAATTGGGCGGCCATGAAGATCAAAAGTCAGAGTTCGCTGAAATTGTGCCCATGAGTGCCAAGAGCCCTGGCGATATCCAGAGATTATTGGATGTGCTTGAGGGTTATTTGCCTGAAGGTGAGCCTGTTTATGATGGCGATACGATTACCGATCGCAGTGAGCGCTTCCTTGCTGCTGAAATTTTGCGCGAGAAGGTATTTCGTTTTACAGGTGAAGAATTGCCATACACCTCTACTGTGGTCATTGATCAATTCAAGATGGATGGCAAGATGCGTAGAATCTCTGCGACTATTTTGGTTGACCGAGATAGTCATAAGGCCATGATCATTGGCCAAAAGGGTGAGCGCTTAAAGAAAATTTCTACCGATGCCCGTATTGATATGGAAAAACTGTTTGATGGAAAAGTTTTTCTGGAGACATGGGTAAAGGTGAAGCGTGGTTGGGCGGATGATCGCGCTGAGTTACGGGCACAAGGGCTGGAATAATTTCCTATGGCCTCGATTCGTGTTGCTGACGAACCCGCTTTTGTATTGCACAGCATTCCCTACAAAGAAACTAGCCTTATTTTGGATGTCTTTACGCGACAGCATGGTCGCATGGCGCTCATTGCCAAAGGGGCAAAGCGTCCTCATTCCACATTAAGGCCGGTATTGCAGCGTTTTCAACCGCTTCTAGTTTCATGGAGTGGAAAGTCGGAGTTACGCACCTTAACCAAATCTGAATGGGTGGGTGGCATGCCTTCATTGGTGGGCGATGCGCTTCTTTGTGGCTTTTATCTCAATGAACTGCTTGTGAAATTCTTAGCGCGTGAAGATGAATATGAAAAGCTCTACGATCGTTATGCTGAGACTATTGACGCCTTATCGGCGCTTGAGGAGTCAAAAGGTTTAGAAGAAATTCTACGCCCATTTGAACTGTCATTACTACAGGAAACGGGCTATGCGGCAGCACTTGATCGCTGCGTAGAAACCAATGAAGCACCGATTCATGATGGCCAATATGTATATCAACCAGAAAAGGGCGTGAGGCCCGTTCAAGCAGATGATCCTGGCCATTGGCCGGTGCTGACCGGCAGGTCTTTATTGGCAATCGCGGTTGGTGATTTTTCTGATCCAGTAACCCTATCAGAAAGCAAGCAATTGATGCGCTTTCTATTAGGCTTGCATCTGCAAGATCAGGTACTAACTACGCGTCAAATTCTGATTGATCTCAAGAAAATCTAGTAATCTACTGATATGACTGCAGCGCATCCTTTGGAACTGGGAATCAATATCGATCACGTGGCAACCTTGCGTAATGCTCGGGGCACTGTGTACCCAGACCCTATTAATGCGGCGCAATTGGCGGAAGAGGCGGGCGCCGATCTGATCACTTTGCACCTTCGTGAGGATCGCCGGCATATCAAGGATGCTGATTTAATCGCTCTGCGACCCTTGATCAAAACGCGCATGAACCTTGAGTGTGCAATTACCCCTGAAATGCTAAACATCGCCTGTAAGGTCAAGCCTCACGATGTTTGCTTGGTCCCTGAAAAGCGTGAGGAGGTCACTACCGAAGGTGGTCTTGATGTCTCGGGGAAATTGGAACACGTCAAGGCAGCTACCAAACAATTGCAAGAGGCTGGCATCCGGGTATCACTTTTTATTGATCCAGAAGAAAAACAAATTCAGGCCGCTAAGGATGTGGGTGCTACTGTAGTGGAGTTGCATACGGGTCGTTATGCTGATTTATCTGGCGATCAACAAGAGGCTGAATTAGTACGCATCAAGAAGGCAGCACAGTTTGGGAAAAGTATTGGTTTGAGAGTCAATGCGGGCCATGGATTACACGAGGGTAATGTGATGCCCATTGCGGCGATTGCTGAGCTATCAGAATTAAACATCGGGCATGCCATCGTAGCGGAAGCCTTATTTAAGGGCTGGCAACAAGCGATTAAAGATATGAAGGCCTTGATGATTCAAGGCAGAAAAGCAAATCCATGATCATCGGTATTGGCACCGATATTTTGCAGATTGAGCGCTTACAAGCGGCTTATGATCGTACTAATGGTCGCCTAGCTGAAAAGATTCTTGGTCCTGATGAGATGTTGGTGTTCAAGCATCGCCTTGCCAGAAATCACAAGCGGGGCATTGCCTTTTTGGCAACGCGTTTTGCTGCTAAAGAAGCGTTCTCTAAAGCGATTGGCCTAGGAATGAGAATGCCTATGGCCTGGCGCTCTTTACAAACCTTAAATGAGCCTAGCGGTAAGCCGGTTACTAGCTATTTGGGTGCATTAGCCCACTTTATGAAGGATAAAAACTGGGAGGCTCACGTTACGGTGAGCGATGAGCAGGACATGGCAATCGCACATGTTATCGTGACTCAAAAATAACAAGATCAATCACAAGAGGAATCAATGAGCAAATCGATCATGAAGCCAGGCCCCATTACTTTGGATGTAGTGGGTCAAGTATTAAATGCTGAAGATCGTCGTCGTATTTTGCATCCACTAACAGGTGGCGTGATTCTGTTTGGTAGAAATTTCAAGGATCGCAAACAACTTGCCAAGTTAACCGCAGAAATTAAAAAGCTTCGCCCTGATGTATTGATTTCAATTGATCACGAAGGTGGACGTGTTCAGCGTTGTAGAGCCGATGGTTTCACGCACTTGCCAGCGATGCGCAAATTGGGTGAGCTTTGGCTTGCTAAAAATAAGTCCTCTCATGCAGCAGAATCCGCTGCACTGGCGATGGCAGCAGCTACCGCTTGTGGTTATGTGCTTGCTGCTGAGTTGCGTGCATGTGGCGTAGATTTCAGCTTTACACCAGTTTTAGATTTAGATTTCGGTCGTAGCGGTGTAATTGGAGACCGTTCCTTTAGTCGTGATCCACAAATCGTATTTGCTTTAGCAAAGAGCTTAAACGAAGGTCTGCGATTAGCTGGTATGGCTAACTGCGGCAAACATTTTCCTGGCCATGGTTGGGCAGAGGCTGATTCCCATGTGGCCATTCCAGTTGACGAGCGTTCACTCCAAGAAATTTTGAATGACGATGCAAAGCCTTATGAATGGCTTGATCTGAGTTTGGCTGCAGTCATGCCAGCACATGTGATTTATCCAAAAGTTGATCAAAATCCAGCAGGCTTTTCGAAAATCTGGTTGCACTCAGTACTACGTCAAGAGCTTGGCTTCGAGGGCGTGATCTTCAGTGATGATCTTTCAATGGAAGGCGCAAGCGTTGCAGGGTCGGTAGTGAAGGGCGCTGAGATGGCCTTAGATGCTGGATGTGATGCCGTGCTGATCTGTAATCGCCCCGACCTAGCAGATCAACTGCTCAGCAAGCTCAAAGTGTCTAAAGCGAAGCAAGCTGAATCGGCTATCCGTTTAAATAAATTGATGCCCAATAGCCCAGCGCCATCATGGACTGATTTACAGAATGAAGCACAATATCAACACGCTAAGGGCTTGTTGCAGCAGTTAAAGCTAATTAGCTGATTGATTGAGTCAATCACTAGCAAGAAAAAAGCCCGGTATGCCGGGCTTTTTATCTTTTACAGCTAACTAAAGCAAACTGGCGTTAATTAGCGCGGCTGCGATATTCGCCAGTGCGAGTATCGATTTCGATCTTGTCGCCAGTATTGCAGAACAAAGGCACTTGCAATTCATAGCCAGTAGCCAGTTTTGCTGTCTTCAATACTTTGCCTGAGCTGGTGTCGCCTTTTACTGCAGGCTCTGTGTAAGTGATTTCACGAACGAGTGAATTTGGCATTGCTACAGAAAGGGCTTTCCCTTCGTAGAACACTACTTCACAAGGCATACCTTCTTCGAGGTAGTTCAATGCATCACCCATAAACTCAGATTCAACTTCGTATTGGTTGTAGTCACCATCCATAAATACATACATTGGATCTGCGAAGTAAGAATAGGTACATTCTTTTTTATCCAAAATTACAACATCAAACTTGTCATCAGCTTTGTAAACACCTTCGTTCGGCGCACCTGTTAACAAGTTCTTAAATTTCATTTTGACAACAGAAGAGTTGCGGCCAGAGCGGCTGTATTCTGCTTTTAAAACGACCATGGCATCAGTGCCGATCATCACTACGTTACCAACGCGGAGTTCTTGTGCTGTTTTCATCTTGCTATTCCTGGGTGCAGAGTGCTTTCTGCGGTTTTTATCAAAAACAAGATTGTAACCGCCCGCAGGGCTTTATTGCTTGGGTTTAGCTGGTAAACCGCAATAGACGGGCTGCCAAGCCACCATCCCCTTGTTTTTTGAGTAGCTGGCGACGCCAGCCCTTGGCGTAGGTGCTCCATGCATCTAGCATTCCAAACCATTCGCTGGGCATTGCCCATGTCATTGCTGCAATGATGGCCAAGCGTAATTCTTGATTTGCTTCTGCTAGATAGAGGTCTAAAAATGCCACTAATTTGACCTCGTGGGCACGATCTTCTTGTGGGTAGATGTGCCAAATAAAAGGTTTACCTGCTAGCTGCGCTCTAACAAAAGAATCTTCACCTCGAACGATATTGAAATCGCATTGAGAAAGAATCCAGTCGTACTCATCTTGAGAAACAAAAGGAATAGATAGTAATTGCAATTTATCTGGCAGTTGAGGTGCTTGTTGACCGTATAAGCTCAGTTGCTCGGCATGACCGGGTGTAAGCAGTACATCAATATCCTCGTTTAGAGAGCCCAGGTTTTCAAGCCATTTACGCAATGGCGCGCCTGGGTAGCAAAACACGCTGATGCGTTTTGCATTTGGGCGAAGTTTTGACCAAGTCTCTTGAAGTGCTAAGGGAATGTTTTGTTTGCTTACTTCGCCATCGCTAGGAACAGGGTCAATTAAGATGCCGCCAGCTTCATCCTGGAAGCCTGGGAAGAAAAAGTATTTTGAGATCCCGTGAGATTGAGGCGAAGCCTTGCCATGAAAATCCAAAATCCATGGTTCCGCACTCAGATACTCCAAATTGATGATGATGGGTTTAACTGGCGCGATGAATAGTCCCGCGAGATAGCGTTCTGGCAGGTCGCACCCAAATGCCTCAATCACTACATTTGGGGTTTGAACGGGATGCCTTGCATTGCTAAAGCTGGCTTCCCAGGGTTGTATATCAATACGTTCTTTAATCCTAGCATCAGTGCCTGAGGCGATTAGATTTAAAGTTGGTAGATCATCACAGAAAATCCGCACCTCTTGATGATGAAGACTTGATAAGCTACGGGCTAGACGCCAGCAAACACCAGCATCACCATAGTTATCTACGATTTGGCAGAAAATATCCCAACGCATGAGTAATTCGCTTTTTGAAACCCTTCAGCAAGATGTTAAACGGCTGCCCGGATTGCCGGGGGTATATCGCTTCTTCGATGAGGCGGGAAATATTCTGTATGTAGGCAAAGCTCGTAACCTTAAAAAACGCGTATCTAGTTATTTTCAGCGTACCCAGTTATCACCCCGTATTGAATTAATGGTGGGCAAAATTGCTCGCTATGAAACAACCGTAACGCGTACCGAAACCGAAGCCCTTATTCTAGAGAACAATCTCATCAAAGAGTTGGCTCCGCCATTTAATATTTTATTTAGGGATGATAAGTCTTACCCTTATGTGATGTTAACGGGCCATGACTACCCGCGCTTAGCTTCGTATCGCGGGAAGGTCGATAAACGGAATCAGTATTTTGGACCATTCCCCAATAGTTGGGCAGTTCGTAATAGTGTGCAGATTTTGCAAAAGGTGTTTCGTTTGCGTACTTGTGAGGACTCCGTTTTTAAGAACCGGAGTCGCCCTTGCCTATTGCATCAAATTCATCGGTGTAGCGCCCCTTGTGTAGGTCGCCTCAGCATTGAGCAATATGCCCAAGATGTAGCCCAGGCTACACGATTTTTAGAAGGCGATCATCGGCGCGTTCTATCTGAGCTTGAAAAGGAAATGCATGCGCACAGTGAAGCAATGGAATTTGAGATGGCGGCAGTTTTGCGCGATCGTATTGCTGATCTCTCGAGTGTCTTGCAGCAACAAGCGATGGATGCAGTTGCTGAAGGCGAGGGTGATGTTGACATTATTGCTGTCGCGCAAATGGAAGGTATGGTTTGCGTGAACTTGGCAATGGTACGAGGCGGTCGTCATTTAGGTGATAGAGCATACTTTCCCAAAGGATTGCGTACGGCATCTGGCGAGCTACCCCCGCCATCAGAAATACTGGAAGCATTTATTGCGCAACATTATTTGGAAGATGTTGCTCATGATGGCGCTAGTGCCAATTTAATTCCACCGGTTCTTGTCTTAAATCATCCCTTAAAAACTGCGGGTGATGATATTCGTCAATCTAGCGATGATCTTCCTGAGGATTTGCATGATTTATTAAATGCGCAAGCTGGCAAGAAAATCACTTTCTTGCATCAGCCTCAAGGCCAACGTCGCCATTGGCTGGCTATGGCTGAGGGCAATGCAAAGATCGCATTAACTAAGCGCTTGGTTGAGACAGGTGGACAGTTAGCTAGAGCAAGGGCTTTGGTGGATATATTGGGATTAGATTTAGAGGGCTTGGAACATCTGCGTATTGAGTGTTTCGATATTAGCCATACCTCAGGTGAAGCAACGCAAGCATCCTGCGTGGTCTATGCTAAGAATGCAATGCAATCTGGCGAGTATCGTCGTTTCAATATCAATGACATTACTCCTGGTGATGACTATGCAGCGATGCGTCAAGTTCTTCAAAGACGGTACGCAAATTTTCAGGAGCTTCCACCTGAAAAGATGCCTCAAGTGATTCTGATTGATGGAGGCAAAGGTCAGGTGGAGATGGCTAGGCAGGTGCTGACAGAATTTGGCATGGATGTAAGCTTGATTGTTGGAGTAGCAAAAGGTGAAGGACGCAAGGTGGGTCTAGAAACCTTAATATTTGCAGACGGTCGTAAGCCATTGGAATTGGGAATTGATAGTGCAGCGCTTTTGTTAGTTGCGCAAATTCGGGATGAGGCTCATCGTTTTGCAATCACCGGAATGCGTGCCAAGCGCGCTAAAGCCAGAACGGTCTCACGTCTTGAGGAGATCGAGGGGATCGGCGCAAAGCGCCGACAAAAGCTCTTGGCTCGATTTGGAGGCCTTAAAGGAGTGGCTAATGCGAGTATTGAAGAGATTGCTAGCGTAGAGGGGGTATCCCTCACACTGGCCGAACAAATTTATCGCCAGTTGCACTAATCACATCATTAAGCATTTAGTTTATGCTTGTGAAATGCCATTCAATCTACCTATTGCCCTGACTTGGTTGCGTGTAGCAGCCATTCCTTTATTGGTAGTGGTTTTCTATCTTCCAAATTCTTGGTTCACCCCATTTGAGAAAAATATGATCGCGGCGATCATATTTATTTCTGCGGCGATTACGGATTGGTTGGATGGATATTTGGCGCGTCGCCTAAAACAAGAATCTGCTTTTGGTCAGTTCTTGGATCCTGTTGCTGATAAATTAATTGTGGCTGCAGCTTTATTGGTATTGCTAAACATGGACCGCGTACAGGTCTGGGTAGCACTCGTCATCATCGGTAGGGAAATAACAATATCCGCTCTAAGAGAGTGGATGGCTTTATTGGGTGCAGGCAAGAGCGTTGCTGTTCACATGGTTGGCAAACTGAAAACCACTGCACAGTTAGTGGCGATTCCTTTTTTATTAATTAATGACACTTTGTTTGGTTGGCTTGATTGCGCAAAGTTAGGTACATGGCTCATTTGGGTTGCTGCCTTTTTAACGCTTTGGTCTATGTTTTATTACCTCAAGAAAGCCCTGCCGCAATTAGTTGGAAAAATCGATTAATTCTCTTTTTGCCCGCCCAGTAAGGCTTGGCGGGCTCATTTAAGCTGTGAATATTTCCCTTTCTGCAGGAAAAATGCTTTCTTTTGGATTGTTTGTTAAACTATCGCCCTGTTATGCGGGAATAGCTCAGCTGGTAGAGCGATACCTTGCCAAGGTATAGGTCGGGAGTTCGAACCTCCTTTCCCGCTCCAAGTTCGATGGGAAGCTCTTCAAAGCTTCCCATTTTTGATTCAGGATCTGGCGCGTTGGCCGAGTGGTTAGGCAGGAGCCTGCAAAGCTTCGTACGGGGGTTCGATTCCCTCACGCGCCTCCAGTGATTTCACTTGACGAAAAGGGTGTAGCACCTAAAATACTTTCAGTATGTATAAGAAAGTCCTACGCACCCTTTAAGGCGAAATAAATAGATGATCACCATGCATTCCTTGAAACTCAGCACGCTTGCACTATTTCTATCTGCTCTATTGGGCGCTTGCGCAAGTTCTGGTGACTCACCAACAGGAACGCCTCAAGAAGTTCAAGAAATCCAAGCCCAGTTACTTGGTGATATGCCTTTGCCTGCCGCCTCAAAAATTATTGGAGCAGATTCTTTGATTATTGGTCGCGGGGATAGTTGGGTTGGTCGCGTAGTGCTTTCAGGTGTGCAATCACCAACTGATATTTATGCCTTCTTTCAATCCGAGTATCCACGCGCTGGCTGGACAACGGTGAGTGCGGTAAAAACAAAAACCAGCATCTTGGTATTCACCAAAGGTGATCGCACTGCTACTGTGGAATTAAACGAAGGATCAATGACAGGTCCAAAGACATTGATCACCATTACTTCATCCCCTAAGAATGCGAATGTGATCGCACCAAGCAAGAAGTAAGAGTAGAAACGAAAAAATAGAAACAAAAGACAGTCAATAAAAAAGCCTCCAGTACGGAGGCTTTTTTATTGCTTACTTAAGCTAATTGCGCTTATAGGCCTTCTGCTCGAATAAGGCCTACAGCTTGACCCTCAATCGCAAAGTTGGGTTGACGATCATCTACCAGAATGTTTTTGAAGTCTGGGTTTTCAGCTTGCAACTCAATCACCATGCCGCTGGCAGTTTTCTTTTGTTGCCAGCGTTTCACGGTGACTTCATCATCAAGACGTGCAACCACGATATCGCCATTACGTACTTCAGTTGTTTTTCTAACTGCCAAATAATCGCCATCCAAAATTCCCGCATCTCGCATACTCATACCTTTTACTTTTAATAAGTAATCAGCACCTTTGCTAAACAAGCTTGGATCAATCGGAACTTGTTTCTCAATATGTTCAACAGCCATGATCGGTGATCCTGCAGCAACGCGACCAATGAGTGGCAATGTCAGCTGTTGTAATGCACCAGAAGGCAAAGAGAGTTGACGATATTGATTTGCATTTTGCGTTTGATTAAAACGGTGTGGAACGCGAATACCACGCGATGTTCCTGGAGTCAGTTCGATGTATCCCTTTTTTGCAAGCGCTCGTAAATGTTCTTCAGCCGCGTTTGCAGAAGCGAATCCCAATTGCGTTGCAATCTCTGCTCGCGTTGGTGGTAGGCCACTCTCGTCAATCGCCTTGGTAATGAGATCCAAAATCTCGCTTTGACGAGGCGTTAGCTTAGGGAGGGCAGTCAGCTCCTCTGAGTAATCGACTGTGTTTATGTCCATACTGGGATTGTATACAGCACTTTTTCTGAATTCAAGCGATTTAAAGGGGATAATGGCGAAATGAGCCAAATTCAGAGTCATTCAGAAAATACTCCCCATATCCTTGTTTTGGGAATGGGTGGCACGATTGCGGGTTTGGCTTCCAATCCGGTCGATCAGCCCCTGGAATATGAGGCTGGTCAGGTGGAAATCGGTTCTTTGGTAAGTGACATTGAATCTGCAATTCCAGAGGGCGTTTGCCTCGTATCAAAGCAGCTTGCCAATATCAATAGCTGCAATCTGACAGAGCCGCTTTTGGCACTTTTGGGTAATGCAGTCAGGGAAGCCCTTGAAAACACCATGGTTAAAGGGGTAGTGGTCACTCACGGTACTGACACGATTGAAGAGACCGGCCTATTTCTGCAACTGATCTGCGGTAAATTTGCACAAAATTTAGGCAAAAGAGTGGTGCTGACAGGGGCTATGTTGCCCGCCAATTCGCCAAATGCCGATGGCCCTGGCAACCTATTGGACGCAATTCAATGGGCAGCAAGTCCTTTAGACAATTGTCCAGGGGGCATTTATGCCGTTATGGGGGGTCGAGTTTGCATGGCAATGGACTTGGCCAAGCGTCATACCACTGCCCTAAATGCTCCTATTCAGTCTTCCCCCAGCAGTCCAGTGAGGCTAATTAACCCTTCCTGGCTATCTGGCGTCAAGGCGGCTCAGGCAGTCTGGGCCGAAGATTTACCGATTCCCAGTGGTAATGAGTGGCCCTGGGTGGAAATTTTGACTAGCCATGCTGGTGCACGCCCTGAAACCATCGACCTTTGGCTGAAAAGCAAGGTAGAGGGCTTGGTGCTAGCGGGAACCGGCATGGGAAATCTCCATGAGCAATGGCTTAAGCCCTTGTCTAATGCCTCAAAGCAAGGGATTGCGATAGTAAGGGCTTCTCGCTCTGGGGCCGGGCAGGCATTACCCAATATCCCAGAGAAGGATTTTGAAGGCTGCTTGGCCGCGGGTAAGTTTTCTCCGCCCAAAGCCAGAATTGCTCTGCAGTTAGCCCTAAATGCTGAAAAACAGGCTAAATCCGCCGGTAAATCCCTGACTTGGCAGGATTTTTTTGCTAGAATAGCAGTCTTGCCTGAAATCAGGTGAGCACTGAAAAGTGGCTGTAAAGTGGTTGTAAGCAGTACCTACAATTTGTTACTACCTTGTCACACTGGCGCTGATTTCGTAACCATCAGAAATTAGCAAGACGCCCAGGTGACTTTATCCTTAAGGAGTGTTTGATGCGTCATTATGAAATCGTCTTTATCGTCCATCCGGACCAAAGCGAGCAAGTGCCAGCGATGATCGATCGCTACAAAGCTACATTAGCAGCTGCGGGCGGCAAAATTCATCGTATTGAAGATTGGGGTCGTCGTCAGATGGCTTACATGATCGACAAGCTTGCAAAAGCCCACTACGTTTGCATGAACATTGAGTGCGACCAAAAAACTTTGGAAGAGCTCGAGCATGCGTTCAAATTTAACGATGCTGTTTTGCGTCACCTCATCATCAAGACAAAGAAAGCTGAAACAGAGCCTTCCATCATGATGAAAGAAGTGCAACGTGAAGAAGCGCGCAAATCAGCTCAAGCCGACGCTCCTGTAGCAGCGGAATAAGTTAGAAATTTGAAGAGGAATACACAGACTAGAAAACGTATCAGAGAAGCGGAGCGGCGTTGAATCATTTCACCCTCACTGCAATCTTGGTATCTAAAGACGCGATTCGATTTACACCAGCAGGAATACCTGTAATGCATTGCTACCTAGAACATAGTGGCCAAGCAAACGAGGTAGGAGTAGCTAGGAAGATTCAGATGAACGTTGAAGCCATTACGATCGGTCCGATACAAAAGGATCTTGAAAGAATGGACTTAGGAACTGAGGCGGTGTTCGAAGGATTCTTAGCACCGAAGACTCTACGTAATCAAAGACTTGTTTTCCATATTACCCATATTCAATTAAAAAGTTAAAAGGAAATCATCATGGCGTTTGGAAAGAAACCCGATTTCAAAAAGAAACCTGCTCAGAACCCATTGTTCAAGCGTAAGCGTTATTGCCGTTTTACTGTTGCTGGTGTAGAACAGATTGATTACAAAGATGTAGACACATTGAAGGACTTCATTGGCGAAAACGCCAAAATCACTCCTGCTCGTTTAACAGGTACAAAAGCCAAGTATCAGCGTCAGTTAGACACTGCTATTAAGCGTGCCCGTTTCTTGGCTTTGTTGCCATTCTCTGATCAACATAAGAAATAATTGGGAGCCCTCAATGCAAATCATTCTTTTAGAAAAAGTAACAAACTTGGGCAACCTCGGTGACGTCGTTCGCGTTAAAGACGGTTACGCTCGTAATTTCTTAATCCCACAACGTAAAGCTCGTCGTGCGACTGAAGCAGCAATTGCTGATTTTGCAACTCGTCGTGCTGAGTTAGAAAAGTTGGCTGCTGAGAAGTTGGCTGCTGCACAAGCTGTTGGTGTGAAGCTCAAGGACTTGGTTTTGGAAGTTGCTCAAAAAGCAGGTGTTGATGGCCGTTTGTTTGGTTCAGTAACTAACCATGACATCGCTGATGCTTTGAAAGCTAAAGGCTTCACAATTGAGAAGTCTTCAATTCGCTTGCCAACTGGCCCATTGAAAATGGTTGGTGATCACCCAGTAGCGGTAGCAGTACATACCGATGTTGTAGCTGATATCACCATCCGTGTCATCGGTGAGCAAGCTTAAGTAATACACTAGCCTCATGGCTGAATCCCGCTCACGTACCGTTACGTTGAATCCTGGCATGATGGGTTCTGGGGATTCAGTTGTGCAGGCCTTAAAAGTACCCCCGCATTCTGTAGAGGCCGAGCAATCACTGCTCGGTGGTCTACTTATTGATAACTCTTCTTGGGATAACCTGGGTGGAGTATTAAACGACAAAGATTTCTATCGCCCTGAGCATGCTTTGATCTACAAGGTCATTGCGCGCCTCATTAGCGACAATCATCCCGCTGACGTCATTACGGTTTATGACGCTGTTAAGTCCGAGCAGGGTGGTGATTTAGTTAGTATTGATTACTTAAATTCTTTAGCGCAGAACACACCAAGTGCTGCGAACATTAAAGGCTACGCCGATATTGTTCGTGACCGCAGTATTTTGCGTCGCCTCATCGAAGTCTCTGACAGCATTGTGAACTCTGCGTTTGTTCCAGAAGGGCGCACTGTTAGAACGCTTTTGGATGAAGCCGAGTCTCGTATTTTGCAAATTGGCGAAGAAGGTAGTCGTAAGGCTGATTACCTTGAGATTGAGCCGCTCTTAAAAAGCGTAGTTGCCCGAATTGATGAGCTTTATAACCGTCAAGGTGGTAGCGACATTACCGGAATTGCAACAGGCTTTATTGACTTAGATAAACAAACCAGTGGCCTGCAAAAAGGTGACTTGGTGATCGTTGCTGGAAGACCTTCAATGGGTAAAGCTCAGCCCCTAGATGCGAAGATCAAAACGATTGATGGTTGGAAGTTGATGGGCGATCTTCGTTTTGGCGATCGTTTAGCATCAGTTGATGGTCAGTTCTCCATGGTGACTGGTATATATCCTCAGGGTATTAAGCAGATCTATAAGGTTACTCTTTCGGATGGTCGCCAAGCCGAGTGTTGTGATGAGCATTTATGGCGCGTGATGTATCGGGATTGGTCTGAGCCACGCGTAATCAACACTAAGCGTTTAATGGAAATGCTGCAGTGTGTGCGCTACAAAAATAGATTATGGATTGATCCAGTCTCTGGAGACTTTGGGCACTCCAATGCATTGCCAATTCATCCATGGGTAATTGGCGCATTATTGGGCGATGGAACTTTGGCTTTATCTCATAGCTCAGTAACGTTTTCTACTAAATCTCCTGAGCTTGTAGAGCGCATGAATATGCTTGCTGGCTATGAGATGGAGATGGTGCATGCTGGTGCTTATGACTGGCGCATCGTCTCCAAAGAGAGAATTGCTGTAAACGGTACTAGACAGCACGTTTCTAAAAATTATTTCAGAGCTGCTCTTGAAGATGTGGGTGTATTGGGATGCAGAAGTTTTGATAAATTTATTCCCGCAACCTATCTAGAGGCCAATAAGAATGCTCGTCTCGCTTTATTCCAAGGCCTGATGGACACTGATGGCTGGATTGAAAAGTGGGGCTCAATTCGTTTTTGTACTGCAAGTAAACAACTATCAGAAGATGTTGCTACCTTAGCGAGATCTTTAGGTGGTTTCTGCTCAATCGCAACCAAGCAGTCTAGTTATACATACCAGGGCGAAAAGAAACAGGGTCGTCTGACCTATGTTTTGAATATGAGCTTTGAAGCAGGTTTCCAAGCTTTTAGCTTGCCTGAAAAGAAAGAAAGATTAAGAGCAAGCTGGGATCGTCAACGTCGTTTGACATTCAAGAGTATTGAGCCATCAAGAGTGACCCAAGCGCAATGCATTTCTGTAAGCCATCCTCAAAGAACATACATTACCAATGATTATGTTGTCACGCATAACACAGCTTTCGCGCTGAATATCGCCGAGAATGTTGCTTTGGCAGAAGGTTTGCCCGTCGTTGTCTTCTCTATGGAGATGTCAGGCGAGCAATTAGCAGCACGTTTACTAGGTTCTGTAGGGCGCGTTGATCAAGGTCGTATGCGTACTGGGAAATTGCAAGATGATGAGTGGCCACGTGTCACGGATGCCATTGCTCGCCTAAGCAACACTCAGATTTTGATTGATGAAACTGGTTCGCTCTCTAGTTTGGAATTGCGTGCGCGTGCACGTCGTATCGCCAGAAACTTTGGTGGCACATTGGGCTTAGTAGTGATTGATTACTTGCAGCTCATGAGTGGTTCGGGTTCTGAGAACCGCGCTACGGAGATTTCTGAAATCTCGCGTTCATTAAAGTCGCTTGCAAAAGAATTGCAATGCCCTGTTGTCGCACTCTCACAGTTAAATCGTGGCTTGGAGCAGCGCCCTAATAAGCGTCCAATCATGTCTGACTTACGTGAATCTGGGGCAATTGAGCAAGATGCTGACTTAATCATGTTTATTTATCGTGATGAGGTCTATCATCCCGATACCACTACCGATAAAGGCGTGGCAGAGATCATCATTGGTAAACAACGTAATGGCCCAATTGGTACAGTGCGCTTGAGCTGGCAAGGTCCGTTTACGAAGTTTGATAATTTGGCAATGGGCTCTATTGGCTACTCATCAGGTGGCTACGAGCCGTTCTAATTCCACTCACTTTGAGGCAATCCGTCGCGCCTCAGTAAATTTAGCGGCCCAATAGGGCGAAGTAATGTAATCAAGGCGCACGGTTCCACCTGCGCTTGGCGCATGCACAAACCGTCCTTGACCAACATAAATTCCTGCGTGCGAATACTTTTCACCAGTAGTATTAAAGAACACTAAATCACCTGGGGCCGGAGGGCCACTTTCAATACCAATACCTTGTGTGCTCATTTGTTGAATGGTGCGAGGTAATTTGATTCCAGCAGTTTTGTTGTAGACATACACAATCAGGCCACTGCAATCAAAGCCGCCTTTGGGAGTATTGCCGCCATAACGATAGGGCACATCTACTAATCCGATTGCCGCAATCGAGATGCCTTCGGTACCAACACTCGTGTCTTGTTTAAATTGAGCCACTTTAGCTTGGTTTGATTTACCGCTAAACGTGCTGCATCCTGCCATCAGTAGCAGGGTGCAAATAAAAATGCCGCACCCCTGAAGAGTGCGGCATGAGAGGGCTTGCTTAAAGTGCGTCGGCAGCATGATCCGCAAGGCGTGAACGCTCGCCACGCGCCAAGGTGACATGACCACTATGACGCCAGCCTTTGAAGCGATCCACTACATAAGTGAGACCGGAAGAACCTTCAGTTAGGTATGGGGTATCGATCTGCGCGATATTGCCCAAGCAAACAATTTTGGTTCCAGGACCAGCACGAGTTACTAAAGTTTTCATTTGTTTTGGAGTTAAGTTTTGCGCTTCGTCAATGATGACAAATTTACTCACAAAAGTTCTGCCACGCATGAAGTTCATGCTCTTTACTTTAATGCGCGAGCGGATGAGTTCTTGAGTCGCTGCGCGACCCCACTCGCCAGCATCATCATTGCGTTGTAGTACTTCTAAGTTGTCATCGAATGCGCCCATCCAAGGCTGCATTTTTTCTTCTTCGGTGCCAGGCAGGAAACCAATGTCTTCGCCAACAGGAACGGTTGCGCGGGTAATAATGATTTCGTTATAGCGTTTGCTGTCCAGTACTTGCTCAAGTCCAGCAGCCAATGCTAGCAAGGTTTTGCCTGTTCCTGCCTGACCCAATAAGGTAACAAAATCGATATCTGGGTTCATGAGGAGATTCATGGCGAAGTTTTGCTCGCGATTACGGGCGGTTACGCTCCAGACATTGTTTTTCTGGTGGGAGAAATCCCGCAATGTCTGCAATAGGGCAGTTTTGCCATTAATTTCTTTAACGTGGGCATAAAACGGGGTCGAACCATCGGGATTTTCTTGGTAAACAAATTGATTTACCAGCATGCTTGGCACGGTAGGGCCAGTAACGCGATAGAACATCGTTCCTGATTTGGAATCCGCCCAGCTCTCCATATCTTTGCCGTGCTTTGGCCAAAAGTCTGCGGGCAATGACAATACCCCTGAATACATCAAGTCACGATCTTCTAATACTTGATCGTTGAAATAATCTTCGGCAGGCAATCCTAATGCACGCGCTTTAATACGCATGTTGATATCTTTGGATACCAACACCACTTCTTGTCCTTTGCGGGTTTTTTGCAGCTCGCTAACAACAGCCAAAATGAGGTTGTCACCCTTGCCTTCAGGAAGTCCTTCGGGTAGTGCTTGGGTAGATAGCTTGGTCTGGAAATATAAGCGACCAGAAACATCTTGATTACCTAATTTATTGAGGGGAATGCCATCATCTAAGGTGCCACTAGTGCCGGCAATCAACTGATCTAAGGAGCGGCTAACGGTACGGGCATTGCGAGCTACCTCAGTCATCCCTTTCTTGTGATTATCTAGCTCTTCCAAGGTGGTCATTGGTAGGTAGAGATCATGCTCGGAGAAGCGGAACAGAGAGCTTGGATCATGCATTAATACGTTGGTATCGAGCACAAACAAACTAGGGGGTCCTGTACGAATAACGCGTTTTGGTTTTGCTGGGGCGCTAGCCTTGCCTTCACCTCGTACGGGGCTACGATCAGCTTTAATCTTTTCTAGCGCCACTTCCGCTGCCGACAAATCCTCTTCCGCATCATTGACCCACTCAGCCGTTTCAAGTGCAACTGGTTTTGCCTGTGCGGGACGTTTCTTTAAATCAGGAGTGTCCTTGCGGCTCAGTTTTACTTGATCAGCAATTTGAGTTGGGATGGGTGGCAATGGCATGCAGACTCTCCTAAAAGAAAAAACCGCCAAGCGGAGTGCGTTGACGGTTTATGACGAAACTGGTTATGAGCGCATCAGAAAAATGGAGGGGGTGATTCCCCGTACCTGCTGTGATTTGCTCAGGCTGTTGATTCAAACGGATTGTCAGACTTTCCCGTCGTTTACGGTGCATGTAGATGACTTTACCCCAAATTTTGGGGTTTGCAAGCACCTCAGATCAAATTGTTGTAAAAATCATTTAGCGGCTTTGGCAGCCTCTAAGACTTCGGTTACATGCCCTGGAACTTTCAGGCCTCTCCACTCTTTGACTAGCTTGCCGCTGGAGTCAAAAAGGAAGGTGCTGCGCTCAATACCGCGCACTTGTTTGCCATACATATTTTTCATTTTGATGACACCAAACAGTTGGCAAAGCTTCTCTTCGGTATCAGCAACAAGCTCAAAAGGAAGCTCTAACTTGCTACGAAAGTTATCGTGGGATTTGAGGCTGTCACGGGATACCCCAACAATTAAAGTATTGGCTTTAGTGAAGGCTGCAATGTTGTCACGAAATTCTCCAGATTCAGCAGTGCAACCAGGCGTCATATCTTTTGGATAAAAATAGAGAACCAGCTTTTTTCCTTTAGCGGAATCGGGGGTAAAAGTAAGGCCGGATGTCGCAGGAATCGCGCATGCTGGAATGGGTTTGCCGATAGCTACTGTCATGATGATTCCTTTTTATAGTGATTCTTTGTAGTGTGTCTCTAAACAGATTGTTAGTTCTATTGAACAATCAGCTCACCGCTTCGATTAGGTATTTCACCCCAAGTCAACGGAAATACAGCTATTTTATCGAGTTGGTTGGTGGCTTTCCAGGATTGGTGGAGTTCGCCCATTGTTACTAGATCGTGACCTTGGTTTAGCCACCCCATCAGCAGTTTTTCAAAGGCGGGTAAGAGCTTTTGCCCCTCAAGCTCGGCATGCAGAGTAAAGACTTGGTCATTAGGGTTGCTGTTGGTGATTTCCAAGATTTTGTTTACTGCACCAAACTCATCTGCACCATCAACGCCAATAAGTTCATCGAATGTAGGGAGTGTGGTTGGGTATTGCACATGCTTCGCAGTGCCAGATGACAGTGCTAAACGATACGGCATCAGATTAGGTTCGGCACGGCCGTCGGATGAGTATTGAATACCCCATTGATCCAGTTGCTCAAAAGCAGCATCATTCATTTGCCAGCCAGCTGCCCCATATGTCACTGGAGGATGTCCAAAAATTTCAATAAAGCGATTCCAACTTTTTTGCATCATCGCTTTAGTCCATGTTGCATCTTGATAGCGAACGGCGTCTTGCCATGCCACATGATCCCAAGTATGGATACCAGTTTCATGACCAGCTTGATCAATTGCGCGCATTTGCGCGGTAGCTTTTTTTCCAATATCCGGACCAGGGAGCAAAACTCCGTAGAGAAGCGTTTTGATTCCGTAGTGTTCCACAACCGAGGTGCGGCTTACTTTCTTTAGGAAGCCCGGACGAAAGACGCGCTTGAGTGCCCAGCCGGTATGGTCTGGACCAAGGCTAAATAAGAAGGTGGCTTTTAGACCAAAACGCTCTAGGGTTCGAGCTAAATTGGGAACACCTTCTTTCGTGCCGCGTAAGGTATCGACATCAACCTTGAGAGCAATCTTAGCCATGAATCCCGATGTTTATTGCGTTGATTTGCTTATTCTTTATCGACTAATGAGCGCGCTTTTTCCACGTCTTGGCGATAGGCTTCAAAAATGTTCTTAAGCGCATCAGCCATCGTGGTAGTTGGTTTCCAACCAAGTTCGCTCATCGTATTGTCAATTGCAGGTACGCGGTTCTGAACATCTTGATAGCCTTCACCATAGTAGGCGCCAGAGGTGGTTTCAACAATCTTCACATCGTTTGCTGTTTTAGCGTACTCAGGAATGCCGCGTGCGATCTCGAGCATTTGATTAGCGAGTTCGCGCACGGAATGATTATTTTTCGGATTGCCAATGTTGTAGATCTTGCCGTTAGCAACACCATTTTTATTGTTGATGATGCGCATTAAAGCGTCGATGCCATCATCAACGTAGGTAAATGCCCGTTTCTGAGCGCCACCATCTACTAGGTTGATTGGTTCACCGCGAACAATGTGCCCTAGGAACTGAGTTACTACACGGGATGAACCTTCTTTTGGTGTGTAGATGCTATCTAGACCAGGCCCAATCCAGTTGAAAGGGCGGAATAGGGTGAAGCGCAATCCTTCCATACCGTAACCCCAAATCACGCGATCCATTAATTGCTTAGAGCAAGCGTAGATCCAACGTGGTTTGTTGATAGGACCATAAACCATGCTTGAGGATGATGGATCAAACTCACTGTCTTCGCACATGCCATAAACCTCTGAGGTTGATGGAAATACCAAATGCTTTTTGTATTTCACGGCAGAGCGAACGATGGGTAGGTTTGCTTCAAAGTCGAGTTCAAATACTTTGAGTGGTTGTTGTACATAAGTGGCTGGGGTTGCAATCGCCACTAAGGGCAAGATGACATCGCATTTACGAATGTGGTACTCAACCCATTCTTTATTGATGGTGATATCGCCTTCAAAAAAGTGCATACGAGGATGATTGATTAAATCCCCTAAGCGATCATTCTGCATGTCCATGCCATAGACATCCCAGTCGGTTGTCTCGAGAATGCGCTTTGAAAGGTGGTGGCCGATAAAGCCATTAACACCAAGAATGAGTACTTTTTTCATGTTTACTGCCTCGTTTTCATCTAATTTATTTGCTGGCTGGGAACCATTCCAAGATCTCTATGGCTTGTTGGTCACCACAAATGCCGAATACCCGATTATCAACCACTTGGATGCCTAAATCCCCTAGATTGAGGTTATCTGGGAAGGGGCCCTGAAGGCTAGTGCGGGCAACAATCATGGTTTTACCCTTGTGGTCAGTAAAAGCGCCTGGATAAGGGGGTGCAACCGCCCTGACAAGATCATGGACCTGTTTGGCAGTCTGATTCCAATGAATTTGCCCGTCAGCAGGTTTTCTACCGCCAAAATAACTCCCTTTTTGTAAGTCATTAGGCTTACGAGGGACATTTCCCTGTAAAAGAGCGGGGAGCGCCTCATGAATCACCTCAACCGCTGCTTTACTGACTTTGGCAAAGACATCGGTAGCCGTTTCATTGGGGCCGATGCTCACTGCTGACTGACCAACAATATCTCCTGCATCAGGTTTTTCTTCCATGATGTGCAAAGTGGCGCCTGTTTCAATTTCTCCATGCAGAATCGCCCAATTGACTGGAGCGCGTCCGCGATATTTTGGTAGCAATGATCCGTGCATATTGAGTGCGGCAATTTTGGCGCATGCCAAAATCTGCGCAGGAATCATGTGGCGATAGTAGAAGGAAAAAATGTAATCAGGGGAAAGCGCTTGGATCTGTGGAACGAGATTCACTAGCTCACTTGCGCTTGGCGTGATGTAAGTAATATTTTTTTCTTGGCAGAGCTTGGCTACGCTTCCAAACCAAACATTTTCATGGGGATCGTCTTGATGTGTGACAACAAGATCAATTTGAATGCCAGCTTTAATTAGCTCTTTTAGGCAATTAACACCAACATCGTGGTATGCAAAGACAACTGCGCGCAATTATTTTTTCTCTAAAACCGTTTGCACAACATAACGAGGGCGATTACGGATTTGCTGGTAGATGCGGCCGATATATTCGCCCAGTAAGCCAAGGCCAAAAAGCATGACGCCAATTAAGAAGAAGGTGAGCGCAAAGAGGGTAAAGACACCCTCTACCTCAGCGCCTAATACAAAGCGGCGAACTAGAAGGTAGGCAAATAGGCTGCCGGCAGCAAGGGAGAGCAGCATGCCGAGGATCGAGAAGATCTGCAAAGGCATGATCGAGAACCCAGTCACTAAGTCAAAGTTCAAACGAATGAGTTGATACAAGCTGTATTTAGATTCACCTGCAAAACGCTCTTCATGTTTGACGGTGATTTCAACAGGGTTCGCCGCAAAGGTATAAGCAAGCGCAGGAATAAACGTATTGTTTTCATCGCATTGACGCACAAGATCAATAATGCGACGGCTGTAACCACGCAACATGCATCCTTGATCGGTCATGGTGATACGGGTAATGTTTTCACGCAAACGGTTCATGGCGCGTGAAGCAAATTTACGAAAGAAACTATCACGACGATCTGCGCGAATGGTGCCAACATAATCATGTCCAGCAATCAACTTCTCAGCGAGAGCATCAATTTCTTCAGGGGGGTTTTGTAGGTCTGCATCTAAGGTGATGATGTATTCACCTTTGGCATATTCAAAGCCAGCCATGATAGCCATATGTTGACCAAAATTGCTATGGAATAAAACTGCTCGTGTGACATCAGGTCGCAACTCAACTTGTTTGGCCAATATGCCGGCGGAGCGATCTTTGCTGCCATCGTTTACAAACACAATCTCGTAAGGAATATTGCGCTTGGCAGAAACCGTATCTAATGCAGGATAGAGTCGATCAAATAATGCCTGGAGGCCATCTTCCTCGTTGTATACGGGAATGACAACGCTCAGCTTTGGGTTGGCAACTAAATTTGCAGTCATGCCGCAATTTTGCCTGATTCTGGGGATTTCACCCAATAAAGCTATTTTTTGTAGTGTTTCTGAAGGATTCCAACAAGACTGCTCGCAATACGAGCAATATCTTGATCTTTCAAGCCTGGAAATAGCGGCAATGTCAGAATAGATTTACCGATGCGTTCTGCAACCGGCGTAGCACTGCTTTGGTAGCCCAGATTTTTGTAAAGAGTGAAACCGGTAATGGCGGGGTAGTGAACTCCAGTGCCGATACCGAGTTCTTTTAACTCAGTCATCACTTGTGCGCGATCACAATTTAGCCGATCAAGTGGAAGTACCACTTGAAACATATGCCAATTGCTTTCGGTAAAGTTTTCAACTGGTAGCTCTAGTTGGAGGCCAAGACCGGTAGATTTAATTTCTGCGCGAATGCTATCGAAATACTGACGAGCTAATGCAGCACGTCTAGTTTGATAAGAGGGTAATTGTTTGAGCTGTTGCAAACCAATCACTGCATTGACGTCAGTCAGATTATCTTTGCCACCCAAGACATCTACGTCCATGCCATCCATGCCTTGGCGAGTGAGTCCTTGTAGACGAAATTTCTCGGCAAGCTTTGCTTCATCACTATTGTTTAAAACAAGGCAGCCGCCTTCAATGGTGGTGAGATTTTTATTGGCCTGAAAGCTAAAGCTCACTAAGTCGCCAAAGCTACCAATCTTCTTTCCTTGCCATTGAGATCCAAAGGCTTGCGCAGCATCTTCGATAACGCGTAAATGATGTTGCTTAGCTAGAGAGTAGAGCTTATCCATATCTACTGGTAGACCTGCAAGATAGACCGGCATGATGGCTTTGGTTTTGCTTGTAATGGCGCCGGCTACCTTATCAAGGTCAATATTGCGTGTTACGGGATCGATATCTACAAAAACGGGTTTTGCACCAACGCTCAAAATGACATTGGAAGTAGCAACCCAAGAAATAGGAGTGGTGATTACTTCATCGCCATCGCCAATGTCAGCAACTTGCAGTGCGATTTTCATTGTTGCAGTGCCATTGGCAAAGCAACGCACAGGACGCCCACCAAAGTATTCGCTGAGGGTAGCTTCAAATTCAGCAAGCTTGGGTCCTGAAGTTACCCAGCCAGAGCGCAATACTTCGGCAACCGCATCAATCGTCTCTTGATTGAAGCTTGGGCGCGTAAAAGGAATAAATTCTGGGCTGGCGTTTGACATGATGTTCTATCTTACTGTGTTGAGCTAGAGCTATCGGGGTGCTTCACAATCACTCTGCGAGAATCACGTCCTACTTCTTGCATTGGCAGATTTAATCCTTGAAGCTCAATAAATACCTCGGGCACCATGATCGCGTAGGCGCTCTGATCTTCTTTCCAGCGAGCCATGAAGGTTTCCATGGTTGGCACCCAAAGATCAGGCTCTTGATTGACTCCAAACTCGAGCTCATCAGGCGATTGCACCATGATCATGGTTCTGCCTAAATAGAACGGCACTGTATGGTCTAGTAAACGTACAGAGTAGAAGTTCACTTTCTCCGGAATGGTGGATTTCACTTGATTCACAAGATCAATTCCAGATACTGCGCGACCTAAAGTTTCATGACCTGTGCCTGCGATGATGGCGCATAAGAAAAAGCCCCATGCAAAACTCACGATGCTGCTGATGCCGTTTCGTTTGGATTGAAAGCTTGCATAAAGATTAAATATAAGCAAAGCAATTAGTGCGGCAATAATCCAATAAACATATTGTGCATAGGCTTCAATTTCATCGGACCTAGCTTGCTTGCCAATTTCAGATAAGAAGAAAAATCCGATAGCAGCCAATAATGCAAAACCAATTGTCTGTAACTTCCATGAAAAAGACATGGAGTTAGTGTGCCCAAGTAAGCGATCGAGGCGATTTCCAATTAACAATGCAAGAGCCGGAAAAATAGGGATGATGTATCCAGGCAGTTTTGAATGGGAGATGCTGAAAAAAACAAAGATCACAATAAACCAGCAACTGAGTAACCACCCACAAGAGAAAGTTCTTGAACGCTCTTGCCATGCCTGCGCAATAGAGCCAGGGAGTTGCGCAATCCAAGGCAGAAGACCAATCAGCAACAGTGGCACAAAGTAATAGATGGGCCCAGTCCTGCTATG
Organism: Polynucleobacter sp. MWH-UH25E; assembly: GCF_018687095.1. Taxonomy (NCBI): domain Bacteria; kingdom Pseudomonadati; phylum Pseudomonadota; class Betaproteobacteria; order Burkholderiales; family Burkholderiaceae; genus Polynucleobacter; species Polynucleobacter sp. MWH-UH25E. Next base: position 434,068 of record NZ_CP061286.1, read on the forward strand.
AGCATCTTGTGTGAAGCGTTGTAGGTGCTCATGAATAAAGAAAAATTCCAAGAACTCTGGATTGCGTTGGGCTACCAAAATAAACCACGGGGCAGTGATCACTAAAAATAAAATAAGTCCACTGAATAAGCGTAAGCGCGTCCAGATCTTCCAATCCCATGCGCTAATCGAATAGATAACAAAAACCATTGCCGGTATTGCTGCACCAATTAGGCCTTTTGAAAGAGTTGCTAGTGCCATAAAGATCCAGCATGCCCACATCCAATTGCGACAACTCGATTGAGTTTGCGAAGTTTGCGCAATTAAGAGGCTACATAGTGCGGCAACCAAAAATGCGGACAAGCCCATATCTAAAGAATTGAAGTGTCCGCTAGTGACCCACATTGGACTCGAGGCTAAAACAACAGCCGCCAACCATCCAGCTCTAGCGTTATAAATTTTTGCGCCAGTAAATCCAATTGCCAGAATAGTTAAAAAGCCTGTGAGTGCAGTCCAGAATCTGGCTTGCCAATCACCAATGCCAAATAGATGAAATGTGGTGGCAGTCGCCCATATTTGCAGCGGCGGCTTTTCGAAATACTTGTAGCCGTTGTAGCGAGGAGTAACCCAATCACCAGTGACAAGCATTTCTCGGGCCATTTCTGCGTAACGTCCTTCATCCGAAGGAATGAGGTGGCGATAGTTTAGGGTTCCAAACCAGAGTGCCGCATAGATCAGTATTAGCAGCAGAATTTTGCCGGGGTGGAGGGCGGATGACTGCCGAATTTGGCCAAATTGCATTAGTTGGGTTCCACAATCAAGGCCAAAAGAACTTTTCGGCCTTCCCCAACGAGGATGTTGTAGGTACGGCAGGCGGCTTGTGAGTCCATGATTTCAAAGCCAATTTTGGCTGAAATCAGCCCTTTTAGAAGCTCAGGCTTGGGAAATTGCTGGCGACTGCCGGTTCCAATCAGAATCAATTCTGGCTTGAGATCCACCATTTGGCTGAAATGGTCAGCATCTAGGTCGCTAAAGGACTTTGCTGGCCATTCCAGGGTGGCGCCATCCGAGCTCAAAAGGACGCTGTGCTTGTATGGAGTTTGGTTGATCTCCACGTAGCCATCGCCATAGCCAGTGATCGTATTGGCTCCAGAATGGGGGTCAGATTGAAGCTTCAAGTGCACTCTCTGTCATAATTATGAGGATTATAGCTAGCTGTTTTTTCCAAGATTTCAAGAACTTACCCTTTAATTTATTGTGAAACCCATCCTAAAGTCCCAAAAACTCGATAACGTCTGTTATGACATTCGTGGGCCTGTGCTTGAGCTTGCTCAGCGCATGGAGGAAGAGGGTCACAAAATCATCAAATTAAACATCGGAAACGTGGGTGTTTTTGGTTTTGATCCTCCTGAAGAGATTCAGTTGGACATGATTCGTAATTTGAGTAATGCCTCTGCTTACTCTGATTCCAAGGGTATTTTTGCTGCCCGTAAAGCCATCATGCAGTATTGCCAAGAAAAAGGCATTCAAGGCGTAGCGCTTGATGATGTCTACACCGGTAATGGTGTTTCTGAGCTCATCGTGCTTTCGATGAATGCGCTCTTAAATGATGGCGATGAAGTGTTGGTGCCAACGCCAGACTATCCTTTGTGGACTGCTGCAGTAAGTTTATCTAGTGGCACCCCTGTCCATTATCTTTGTGATGAGTCAAAAGATTGGGCGCCAGATCTAAATGATCTTCGTAAAAAAATTACACCTAAGACAAAAGCGATTGTGGTGATCAATCCGAACAATCCAACGGGTGCAATTTATTCAAAAGAAGTATTGCTTGAGCTCACACAGATTGCCCGTGAACATGGTTTGATTTTGTTTGCTGATGAGATCTACGACAAGATGTTGTATGACGGTGAGAAACATATTTCTTTAGCCTCTTTGTCCACCGATGTTGTCATTATCACTTTTAATGGTCTATCCAAGAACTACCGTTCATGTGGCTACCGCGCTGGCTGGATGGTGGTTTCAGGGGATAAAGAGATGGTGCGTGACTACATTGAAGGCCTCAATATGTTGGCTTCCATGCGTCTCTGCGCAAACGTTCCAGGTCAATACGCCATTCAAACTGCTTTGGGTGGATATCAAAGTATTAATGATTTGGTTGGTGAAGGTGGGCGCTTAGCCAAGCAGCGTGATCTTGCATGGAAACTTATCACTGATATTCCTGGCGTGTCATGCGTAAAACCAAAATCCGCTTTGTATTTATTTCCAAAGTTGGATCCTGAGGTTTACTCAATTGAGGATGATCAGCAGTTTGTTGCCGATCTCTTGAAAGAAGAAAAAGTATTGTTAGTGCAGGGCTCTGGTTTCAACTGGGGTAAGCCTGATCATTTCCGCGTAGTGTTCTTGCCTCATGAGGATGTATTGAAAGAGGCTATTGGACGTCTTGCGCGTTTCCTCGAGCGTTATCGCAACAAGCATGGCCGTAAGGCTTCTACAACCGCAGCAAAGGCATCATGAAACCGATTCAAGTAGGTCTATTAGGTATTGGCACCGTTGGTGGTGGCGTGTTCACTGTTCTTGAACGCAACCAAGATGAAATTACTCGCCGTGCAGGTCGTGGCATTCGTATTAATACTGTTGCCGATCTAAATGTAGACCGCGCCAAAGAGATTGTTAAGGATCGCGCGCAGGTAGTAAATGACGCTCGTGCAGTGATCAATAATCCTGAGATTGATATCGTTGTTGAGTTAATTGGTGGCTATGGCATTGCTAAAGATCTGGTACTAGAGGCAATCGCTGCTGGTAAGCATGTGGTTACTGCAAATAAGGCCTTGATCGCTGTTCATGGCAATGAGATTTTTAAAGCTGCGCATGCAAAAGGCGTAATGGTGGCTTTCGAGGCTGCTGTCGCTGGTGGGATTCCGATCATCAAGGCTTTGCGTGAGGGTTTAACTGCAAATCGCATCGAGTGGATTGCCGGCATCATCAATGGCACTACGAATTTCATTCTTTCTGAAATGCGTGATAAAGGCCTCGACTTTGAAACCGTATTGAAAGAAGCGCAACGTTTAGGTTATGCAGAGGCTGATCCTACTTTCGATATTGAAGGCGTAGACGCAGCTCATAAAGCAACCATCATGAGCGCGATCGCATTCGGTATTCCGATGCAGTTTGAAAAAGCGCACATTGAAGGTATCACTAAGTTAGCTGCAATTGATATTCGTTATGCAGAGCAGTTGGGCTATCGCATCAAGCTGCTCGGTATTGCTAAAAAGACACCTGGTGGTGTTGAATTGCGCGTGCATCCAACATTAATTCCTACAAAACGTTTGATCGCAAACGTAGAGGGTGCAATGAATGCGGTTCAAGTATTTGGCGATGCAGTGGGCACTACTTTGTATTACGGCAAAGGCGCTGGATCAGAACCAACCGCCTCCGCAGTGATTGCCGACTTAGTAGACATCACTCGTTTACTCAGCGCAGATGCAGAGCATCGTGTGCCATATTTGGCTTTCCAACCAGATGCTGTACAAAACACCCCTGTTTTGCCGATTGGCGAAATCACAACCAGTTACTACTTGCGTATGCGTGTAGCTGATCAAGCTGGCGTGCTTGCGGACATCACCAAAATCTTGGCATCACATGGTGTATCTATTGATGCACTCTTACAGAAAGAGGCGGATGAGGGCGAGAGTCAAACGGATTTGGTTGCATTGACTCACGAGACTAAAGAAAAAAATATGCTTGCGGCAATTAAGGAGATTCAAGATCTCAAAACAGTTGCAGGGGAAGTAGTCAAGATCCGTTTAGAAAATCTGTCTTAAGTAAGATTCGGCAAACATATGCGTTACCAATCCACTCGTGGCAATAGTCCACAACAATCTTTTTTAGAAATTCTGCTGGGTGGATTGGCGCCAGATGGCGGTTTGTACCTTCCAACTCAGTATCCGCAAATTACACCCGCCCAATTAGATTCTTGGCGTGGTTTGTCATACGCTGACCTCGCTTATGAAATTCTGAGCTTGTATTGCGATGACATTCCTGAAACTGACTTACGTGCTTTATTACGTAAGACTTATACAGAGCAAGTCTATTGCAATGGTCGTCCACAAGATAATGCGAAAGACATCACACCATTACATTGGTTGGGCGAAGAGCACGGTACTCGCATCGGCTTATTAAGCCTTTCTAATGGCCCAACATTAGCATTTAAAGATATGGCTATGCAGTTATTGGGCAACCTGTTTGAATATGCCCTTAAACGTGCTGGTCAACAGCTCAATATTTTGGGTGCCACTTCAGGTGACACTGGCAGTGCCGCAGAATACGCTATGCGTGGCAAAGAAGGCGTTAAGGTATTTATGCTTTCACCGCGGGGAAAGATGAGCGCCTTCCAGTCTGCGCAAATGTATTCCCTGCAAGACCCAAATATTTTTAACTTAGCGGTTGCCGGCGTCTTTGATGACTGTCAGGATATTGTTAAGGCGGTAAGTAACGATCACGCGTTTAAAGCGAAGAATCAAATTGGTACAGTGAACTCGATTAACTGGGGACGCGTAGTAGCTCAAGTGGTCTACTACTTTCAAGGTTACTTGTTAGCAACTAAATCCAGCTCTGAAAAAGTATCGTTTACGGTTCCATCAGGCAACTTTGGCAATGTTTGCGCGGGTCATATCGCTCGCATGATGGGCTTGCCAATTGAGCATCTGGTTGTAGCAACAAATGAAAACGACGTATTAGACGAGTTCTTCCGCACTGGCGTTTATCGTGCTCGCAAGTCCGCAGAAACATTGCATACATCAAGCCCTTCGATGGATATCTCTAAAGCCAGCAACTTTGAGCGTTTTGTTTTCGACTTTATGGGTCGAGATGGAAAGGCAACTGCAAACATGTTCAAGCAGGTAGATGAGGCGGGTGGCTTTGATATATCAAAAGACGCCGTCTTTAAAAACTTGGGTCAATATGGTTTTCAGTCAGGCCGCAGCATCCATGCTAATCGTCTAGATACGATCCGCGATATTGAGAAGAAATACGGCATCATGATCGACACGCATACTGCCGATGGTGTAAAAGTAGCGCGCGAACATTTGCAAGCTGGTGTACCTATGATTGTTTTGGAAACAGCCTTGCCAATTAAGTTTGAAGAAACTATTCAGGAGGCTTTGGGTCGTCCAGCTGAATGCCCTCCTGCATTCCAAGATATCAAGTCCAAGCCGCAACGCGTAGTCAATATCGACGCCGATGTAAATCAAGTGAAAGATTTTATTGCTACGCATCTCAATTAAACATTCAGAGATAAGCCAGTAATCAGTATTGTTATGACTAAGCCACCCATGTTGACTGCGCAGCAGGCCTTAGACCACTTGCTCTCACATGCAAAGCCTGTTCATGAAAATGAAAATGTTTCGGTACAGGCTGCTTTAGGTCGCGTGCTTGCTGAGAATGTTCAGTCTCTAGTAGACGTTCCGCCTTTAGATAACACTTCGATGGATGGATATGCGGTTCGTACTGCTGATACCGCTTCTTCTGGACAGGTGTTGCGAGTGGCACAGCGAATTCCAGCGGGGTCGGTTGGTACGCAGTTAGAACCAGGCACGGCGGCACGTATATTTACTGGTGCACCTATTCCTCCAGGTGCGGATGCGGTGGTGATGCAAGAAGATTGCGCTATTCCCGAGGGATCTATTGATCAGGTACAGGTAAATACTGTGCCCACGGTTGGTCAATGGATACGTCGTCGAGGTGAGGATTTGAGTGCTGGTAAGACGGCGCTGACTGCAGGTATTTTCTTGCGACCACAAGAATTAGGGGTTGCTGCTTCAGCAGGTCTAACCCATTTGAATGTAAAGCGGCGTGTGAGAGTTGCTGCGTTCTTTACTGGCGATGAATTAGCCCTTCCAGGCGAGCCTTTAAAACCTGGCGGTATTTATAACTCCAATCGCGATACCTTATTGGCTTGCCTTCGTGCTTTAGGCTGTGATGCTAGTGATTTGGGTATTGTTCCCGATCGTTTAGATGCAACTCGAGAGGCTTTGCGTCGCGCAAGCAAAGATCATGACCTCATTATTACTTCTGGTGGGGTCTCGGTTGGCGAGGAAGATCACATTAAGCCTGCGGTGACTGCCGAGGGCAGATTGGATCTTTGGCAGATCGCAATTAAACCTGGCAAACCTTTGGCATTTGGTGCCGTTCGAAAATCAGAGCAAGTGAATGATGGAGCTGAGGGTGAAGCGTGGTTTATTGGCTTGCCCGGTAATCCAGTATCCAGTTTCGTTACATTCTTATTGTTTGTAAGACCCTTTATTTTGAAATTACAAGGCCGCGATTCGACTTCAACAAATTCCTACTTTGTGCGCGCTGATTTTGATTGGTTAAAAGCAGATCGTCGTAATGAATTCTTGCGCGTCAAAATGAATGAGCGAGGCGGACTTGATTTATTCCCAAATCAAAGTTCTGGGGTTCTCACCAGCGCATCTTGGGGTGATGGACTGGTAGACTGCCCTCCAGGGCAGGCAATTCATAAAGGTGATCTGGTGAAGTACATTCCTTTTGATGCACTTCTCAAATAATCGGTTTACGATTAACTCATGAAACTCGAATTACGTTTTTTTGCTTCTTTGCGAGAAGTCTTGGGTACATCGCAAGAGACTATTGAGTTGCCGGAAGAAGTAAAAACAGTCTCTCAACTTCGTGCGCATCTAATTGCGCGTGGTGGAGTCTGGGCTGAAGCCCTTGCAGAAGGAAAGTCATTGCGCTGCGCTCTTAATCAAACCATGGTCGATGCTAATGCTACTTTGATAGACGGTGCTGAGGTAGCATTTTTTCCGCCAGTAACCGGAGGCTAGTGTGACTAAACCTTTAATCCGTGTTCAAGAAAACGATTTTGATGTAAGTGCAGAAATTGCAGCGCTTCGAAAGGGTGATCCTAGAGTCGGAGCAGTTGTTACTTTTCTAGGTACTGTGCGCGATTTAAATGATGGCAGTCAAGTCAAGGAAATGACCCTAGAGCATTACCCTGGCATGACTGAAAAAGCCCTTGAGGAAATTGTTACTCAGGCTAAATCTCGCTGGGATATCTATCAAGCTCTAGTAATTCATCGTGTGGGACCATTGTTGCCGGAGGATCAAATTGTTTTGGTTGCCGTCACGAGTGCGCACAGAGGTGAAGCATTTTCCGCTTGTGAGTTCATCATGGATTTTCTAAAGACTGCGGCCCCATTTTGGAAGAAAGAAGAAACCCCTGAAGGCGGCCGTTGGGTAGATGCGCGCGTCACCGATGACGTTGCCATGGCCCGCTGGAAAAAATAGTCAGCCTTCACCACCTCTAGGGTTATCTTGATTGAAGGATCTTGGTAATTAGGAATGCGTTACGGCGGAAATTCCGGAAACCAGATCTGGATACAAGCAATCTGATTCTAGGGTCTGTAGATAGCCGCTGCGTTGTGCCATTTCATGCGGTTGATGGTCAAGGCCGCAGATGATGAGTTTGATATTCCGAATTTTGCATAAATGCGCTAGTTCGGTAATGGCTTCCATTCCAGAGGTATCGATGTAAATTACGTTCTTTAAATCTAGAAGCAATATTTGTGATGGCAGCTTTTGCTCAATTTTCTCAAGGAGTTTTACTGCGCCAAAAAAGATTGCGCCATAAATACGGTAGGCATCAATTCGGCCTTGATGGTTTTCTAGTGCTGGATAGTGCTGAATATCAGCTAGTTCGCACCGTGACAAGCTGGATATGCGGTAGATGAAGGTAATAAAAGCAAAGAGCAACCCCACTTGAACTGCGACAGTAAGGTCGAGGATGACTGTGAGCAAGAATACGCTCAGAATCGTGAGACGATAAGGTAAGCGAAACTGTTTGAGATCAACAAACTTACGCCACTCACCCATATTCCATGCAACGTACATCAGAATAGCTGCCAGACTTGCCAAGGGAATATCTTTTGCTAATGGGGCAGCAAACAGCACTACGATTAATAGCGTGCAAGCATGCACAATTCCAGCGATTGGTGTTGTTCCGCCACTTTCAATATTGGTGACTGTCCTGGCAATCGTGCCGGTTGCTGGCATCCCGCCAAAAAATGGGCTGACTAAATTCGCTACGCCTTGTGCCATCAGCTCTTGGTTCGAGTCATGGCGATCATGAATCAAGCCATCAGCAACGCGTGCGCAGAGCAAAGATTCAATTGCACCTAGCAAGGCAAGAGTTAGGGCGGGTGTGACCATATACTGCGCAGTACCCCAGCTAATTGGGATCCACTCAAAATGCGGCAAGCTTGATGGAATGCCGCCAAAGCGACTGCCAATCGTATCTACCGGCAGGTTGAATAAGCCTGTGACCACAGTAGCAATTGCCATTGCTACAACCGTGCCAGGAAGATGACCAAGCCACCCTAATTTTTTCTGAATGAGTTTCCAGATCACAATAATGATCAGACTTGTGCTAGCAAGACCTAGAGCTACGATGTTGACTGTATCAGCGGCGGCATAAAGTGCCTGCACCATGGGAAAAAATTGCGCAGGCATTTTCTCAATGGTGAGACCAAAAAAATCTTTGATTTGAGAAAGCCCAATCAAACAAGCGATTCCGTTGGTAAAGCCAATGATGACCGCGATGGGAATGAAGCGCACCAAAGTGCCTAACCTAAAAACTCCCATAAGAAATAGTAGTACCCCAGACATTGCAGTGGCAAGCATTAGGTTTGGAATGCCGTAGCGCTCTACGATGCCATACACAATCACAATAAATGCGCCAGCTGGTCCACCGATCTGTACACGGCTACCGCCAAGAAGAGAGATGAGTCCGCCAGCAACAATCGCGGTAAAGATGCCGGCTTCTGGTTTGAGGCCACTAGCAATTGCAAATGCCATTGCTAAGGGTAGGGCAACAATGCCAACCGTAATTCCGGCTAATACATCTTTAGTAAAAAGACTGCGGTTATAGCCTTTAAGGGAGCCCAGAATTTTTGGGTGAAAAATGATCATGGGTTTAGTGGAATCGATTGCCTACCCAATAGGCAATGCCAGAACAGAGGGCGGTCACAAAAGATCCCCAGGCAATATCAATGAATGCCAGCTTAGTTGGAAAGTTTCGAATGACGGCAAGATTTGTCAGGTCGTAGGTCATGTAGCAGAATAGGCCGAATAAAGCCCCGTATATCAGAGCATCACCGCAGGACTGTTTTGACATGGCTGGAATAATTACAAAAACACACACCCCAAGGGCATATATCAAATAGAAAGCTAAGGCTGCGAAGAGTTTTGGTTCGCTAGCCATCAAATCACCCATTTCATCGCGATAGAGGTTTTTTGCAATCCCTAACAACCAGACTAAATCGACCGTCAATAGGCAGGCTAGAAACGATAGGTAGACCCCAAAATATTTGAGCAATTAATTTACCTTTTGATCTTTTATAGGCGAATAATAAGCATTATGATGGAAAGAGTAGATTGGTAGTTAATTTAAAGGAGATTGGTATGTTTAAGCATTTATTGGTACCGGTAGACGGTTCAGATATCAGTAAAAAGTCACTCAAAAAGGTGGCTGAACTTGCTAAGGCAGATGGCGCAGCCGTGACTTTAGTTTATGTATCCGATCCCCTGCCGCCTTTGGTCTATTCCGATAGCACTATGGGTTATGGAATTTCTGCTAAAGAGCATAAAACCGCTTGTGAGGCTTATGCAAAAGATGTCTTTAAAAAGGCGGCAACCGCTTTAGGGGCTAGCATTAAAGCAAAGACTTTGCATATTGCAAACACTAATCTATCTGAAGGTATTTTGGATGGGGCGAAGAAGGCGAAGGCTGATGTGATTGTGATGGCCTCTCATAAGCGAACTGGCATCAAAGGCATCTTACTAGGAAGTGAAACACATGAAGTGATCGTGCACTCGAAGTTACCAGTATTGGTATTGGGTTAACCAGGCACTCTTCCCTAAAGCGCAAAAATAAAGGGGTTCATTTGAACCCCTTTATTTATTCCACATTCTCATGCTTCTGATAGTTAGCGTTTTATCGGACTTCCTAGTAACAAAATTTCTCTTGTTAGCTGACCACTTTCATTGTCACGCATAGACCATAAATCCAGTTGAGTTTTTGAGGCATAGGGGTCAACGTAGATACCATCTTTCCTGAGTTCAAAGTGGAGGTGGGGCCCTGTTGATCTACCAGTTGAACCAACATAACCGATTTCAAAACCTCTTCTCACTTCATTTCCTAATTCCAGTTCATTGTTGTAGTTGCTTAGGTGAGCATAGTAAGTGTGATAACCGCCAGGATGCTCTAAAACAATCAGATTGCCAAAAGCTCCGCTAAAACCAAGGTGTACTACCTTGCCATCAGCAACGCTAAAAATTGGCGTTCCAATAGGGGCGGCATAGTCGATACCCATGTGGGCACGATAGCGTTGTTTTGCTTGGGTTGGTTGGGCTGGCTTGGTTACAGTAGTATTAGCTTTAGATCGCTTTATGCTACCTGCCCGAACCATGCCTACCCCTCGTGAGATGCGTCGGTAACTTAGCGGGTTGGTCCAGAATGAGCGCTCTAACGCTTCGCCGTTGCCAGTAAAGAATGCACCCGGAATATCATTGCGGCTGACCCAAAATGCGCTAGAAAAGATTTCATTATTGCTTGGGTCGGTGATTTCGACGGCCCAAATCTGCGCCCATCTTTCGCGATCGCCAAAATCAACAATTAAGCGAACGATGCTGTTTGTGTTTTCAAGGGAATTATTATCTTCAGGGTAAATCTGCTTGATGATGGAGTTGAGCTCCCACACCAATTCAACTGGCAATTTATCGCCCAACTTGCGCTGATCATATAAAACTTCTTTGAGGGGCACCCGAATCTCAGAGAGGTTTTTAGATTCATTCTTTAATAAATCTTGTTGAAGTAAAAACCCACCAAATGCGGATGGTGTGAAAGTCCAAACTTCTGTTTTGCTATCCTGAATAGGGCCATTCATGATGCTTAGGGAGTCAAAGCGATTGCGAGTGGTAAAAGCAGCAGCGTAAGGAATACAATCTCCGCGCATACGATCGAAGAATGCTTTTGTTTGGCTTTTGAAAAACTCTGAGAATTGACGGTTGTCGATCCCAATCGAAGCGGGAAGATTATCTTCGTTGAAGTTGCGGCGCAGGCAGCCTTGAACTACCCGATAGTCTAAGTTGGCATCATTATCAAGAATGAGTTCATTCGGATTTTTCCGTTGAAAGAGCTCAGGGTTTAAGCTCATGCTCGAACCTTTGGTATTAGCCCCAGCAGATTTATCTTTAAAACCAATTTGCTTAGTGCTCTGGACCGTCACCTTTTTACGAGGCTGGTTTGTTTGAGATTGCGCCAAGGTGCTGAAGCCCATCGATAGGCTTATTGCTAAACAGGCTAGGGGGCGCTGAAATCTCTTCACAAGCCGAGTTGGAGTTAAAGCATTTTTGTTCACCCCAACATTATCTAATATTGTCGCCAAAGGCCATAAAAATTATGTTGTGGCGCAATAAATTCACATGCTTAGCTGCAAACTGACTATTCCAATACTGGCTACAATGTTTTTTTCAAAAAGGAGTTTAGATGCCGATCATCGAATCAGTCCAGGTTGCATCAGTAGCGGTGCCGCTGGATAAAGTCACCTCATTTTCAACTCGGACCGTATCTGAGCGTCACTATTGTCTCGTCAAGATTCGTGGCAAAGATGGAAATGAGGGCATTGGTTTTTGTTATGTCGGTAGCGCAGGTGGGGATATTGCCAAGATCGCGGTTGAGCAGCTCTTAGCTCCCAAATTAATTGGTCAAAATAGCCATCGTAGTGAAGGCTTGTGGATGGATATGTATAACGAATCCATTTTGCAGGGGCGTGCTGGCGCGGTAATGCGCGGTATCTCTATTTTGGATACTGCCTTGTGGGATTTAAATGCCCGCGCTGCTGGTTTGCCTCTTCACCATTATTTAGGATCCGTGGTGGATGATCGTGTGCCTGCGTATGCCAGTGGCGGTTATTACTTAGACGGTAAAACTCCCGCAAAACTTGGAAAAGAAATGGAGTCCTATGTAAAGCAGGGCTTCAAAGCGGTAAAGATGAAGGTAGGAAGGCTTTCTCCGGTCGAGGAAGAGGCTCGTGTAAAGGCTGCTCGTAAAGCAATTGGCGAAGATATTTTGCTTACTCTCGATGCGAATAATGCTTGGCGCGATCTACCAACAGCGCTGGAGTATGTCAGACGCTTTGAGGCTTACAACCCTTATTGGATTGAGGAGCCTTTCTCGCCAGATGCAATTGATCTACATGCTGCTTTAGCTCGTCAAACTACTATCAACGTTGCTACTGGCGAAATGGAAGCGGGCCGTTGGCGCTTTAGAGAGCTAATTGATGCGGGTGGCGCCGCCATTTTGCAATCCGATGCAGCCGTATGTGGTGGCATTACTGAGTGGCGCCGTATCTCTGCTTATGCGGATGCAAAGGGTATTACCGTGTGCCCACATTGGATGCATGATTTGCATGCCCCATTAGTGGCGGCGACTCCAAATGCAAGGTTCGTAGAGTTTTTCTTGGATGATCAAGTTTTAAATTTCCGTCGCTTAATCAACAAACAGCTGACTTTTAAGAATGGCGATTTGATCCTGCACAAAACGCCTGGTTTGGGTTTTGAGTTTGATGAAGCGGCTATCAAGAGGTACGCCGGTAAAGATGCTTGGAAAAAGATTTCGAAGTAGTTCGCAATTCTTTAAAGCCTAAGCCTCCTAACTAAAAAGCCCGCGATAACTTAGTCGCGGGCTTTTGTTTTATTGATGAATCAATTTATACGGATTTAGGTCGTAGTTTGAAATGGCGAATAGTTTGAGTGATGATTACCAAGCCAAAGCCGATGAAACCAACGAGATCCGCTTCGGTGGATGGATAAGCTAGCGCTACGCCAGATGCCACCATGATGACGCGTTCAAAAACTTTGGTCTTCTCAATAAACCAGCCTTGTAAGCCGCCGGCTAGGCAGATGATGCCAACCACAGCTGTAAATGACACCCAAGCAATTTGCATCCAATCTGCTTTCTCTAGGGCGTCAGTAGAGCCCATCAATAGCAGGCTTACCCCAGATTTGTCTAAGACAAACATAAAGGGAACCAAGATTGCTGGAGCAACATACTTCCAAGTCTGTAAAGTGGTTTTATAAGGGTTGCCTTTACAAATTGCGGCAGCTGCAAATGGAGAGAGTGCAGTAGGAGGGGACACCTCAGACAATACAGCGTAGTAAAAGATGAACATATGGGCGGCGAATGCTGGAACGCCCAAGTTAATGAGGGCAGGTGCGGCAATCACTGCGCAAATGATGTAAGAAGCGGTTACAGGAACCGCAAGGCCGACAATCCAAACAACAAGCGCCGTGAAGATAGTAGTGAGAAGTAATGAGCCACCTGCGTACTGAATTACGATGGAGCTAAATTTCAGGCCAAGCCCAGTGAGGGTGACTGTGCCAACAATGAGACCTGCGCCAGCACAAGTTGCTGCAATGGCTAAAACACCTGTGGATCCTGATGCCAGAGCCTTGGTTAGGTTGGAGTTGTAAAGACCAGAAAGAATTGGTTCTTTTCCTTTAAACCATGCCCATGGAATGATGGCGGTATCTTCGCGCAACATGCTCGATAGTGCTGAGACGACAGTTGCCCAGAACACGGCCATCACTGGAGAGAAGCCCAACAGCATAAATACCACGATAGAAATCAGCGAGAAGAAATGGAACCAATATTTTTTGGTGAGCTGCCAAGCAGTTTCAACGGATTCAAAATGAATATTCTTCATTCCATATTTGCGCACATCAATTTCTACCATGACAAACAAACCAAGATAGAACAAGATGGTCGGAATGGTAGCCATCAAGAGAACATCGAGGTAGGAGATTTTGAGGAAGTCCGCAATCAGGAATGCGGCAGCGCCCAATACTGGCGGAGAAATAATCGCACCCAATCCACCTGCGGCCAATAATCCGCCCGCCGCATTTTTCTCGTATCCCACTTTTTCTAACATCGGTGCAGCAACTGAGCCAACAGTAACTGTAGTGGCAACACCTGAGCCAGATGGGCCACCCAATAAGAAGGAGGACATGACAATCGTTCTGCCAACGCCTGAGGACTTGCCACCCATGGCTGCAAATGAAAAGTCGATAAAGAATTTGCCTGCGCCAGTAAATTGAAGGAAGGCGCCAAAAATAGTGAAGAGAATAATCAGCGTTGCAGAGACGTCTACGGCTGTTCCGTATATGCCTTCTAGCGTCATATACATATAGCCCACTAGGCGATCGAGATCGTAGCCTTTATGGGTCCATGGTGCTGGTAAGTAATTTCCAAATAGTGCATATAGTAAGAACAAGATAGTGACGCTAACCAAGATCATGCCGTTTGTGCGACGGACGCTTTCAAGGATGAGCAAAATCAGGGCGATTCCCACCATGACATCTGTTGGGTTAGGTGCGGTGTTGCGATCCATGAAATCATCGCCACCACTGAGTATGTAATAAGAAATCGCGATAGATCCGATTGCAAACACAATGTCCCAAGGCATTAGGCGATTCTTGAAGCGAGCTGCGATTGGGAAGCTCAAAAATACTAAAAATAGAACCAGCGCAACGTGAATAACACGTAATTGCTGGGTTGGTACGATAGAGTAAGCGGCATATAGGTGAAACAGAGACATGCCGACTGCAACCAAGGTGATGAACTTAGCTAATAAACCTTTGTAGTCATTAGAGTCGCCTTCTTCTTGCTTGATAAACGCGTCTAGCTTTTCTTGGGTCTCGTTATCGATGACGTTTTGATTCATGTCTCAACCTATTATTTGTAGTTTTTGTGTGTTTATGAACTGCTCTAAATCAAAAGGGGCGAGATTAACTCACCCCTTGTTTCTCGTTTAGTTAACTTTGATGTTTTTCTCTTTGTAGTACTTCAGGGCGCCTGGATGGAAGTCAACGGGCGATGCTTTTGCCTTCTGATTATCAAGGCTCACATTCATATATTCTTGATGAGTGCGAACTAGATCCAGCTTGTTGTCAAAAATAGCTTTGGTAATTTTGTAGGCCTGATCATCTGGCATGCTAGCGTTGACAACCAAAATGTTGGCGACGGCCGCTACCTTGTTGTCCTTTGTCATGCCGCTATAAGTTGCTTTTGGAATGTTGGCGGCAAAGTAAATATTGCCGTACTTCTTATTCATGGCGGCAACTTCGGCATCCGTATCTACCATCACAATCTTGGTTCCGGGGGTATTAGCAAGGTCAGTTACTGCTGCAGTAGGTAATCCTCCAACCCAGAAGAAAGCATCAATTTTGCGATCCTTAACAGCATTTACAGACTCGGCAACGCTAAGACGCTCGCGCTTCACATCTTTATCTTTATCAAGTCCAGCCGCTTCAAGCAAACGGAACGCCATTACTTCTGTAGCGCTTCCAGGGGCGCCAGTGCTGATGCGTTTGCCTTTGAGGTCTTTCATAGACTTAATGCCAGTTGAGTCAACTGTTACTACATGCATTAAGTTTGGATACAGAACCACTAAAGTTCTGAGATCTACTTTCTTGCCGTTGAACTTGCCCTCACCAATTTGGGCATCTTTAGCGGCATCAGCCATAGAGAAGCCAACATATGGTTTGCCACTGCCGATGAGATTGAGATTGTCTACAGAGCCGCCAGTGACTTCGGCTGTTGCAGACATCCCAGGAACTTTGCTGGATAGCACAGAGGCTAAACCACCGCCCATTGGGTAGTAAACGCCGCCAGTTCCACCAGTGGCGATGGAGATATTTTGCGCTTGAGCGCTCATCCATAAAAAGCTAAATGAGAGCGCAATGATTTTTAATAATTTCATATTAATGTCTCCTAAAACTGAGATGAAGTAAATTAAAGACCAGGCATACTGAAGTTGATTTGCTTTAACTCGCTTATCAACTGCGCTTGTTGCTCAGAATTGAGCTGCATGAGTGGCGGACGAACACGCAACCACTCTGAATCATTGCTGAAATGCGCTACAGCAGTCTTCATGCCAGCAATCATTTGATACTTAGCAAATACGCTGCGTACTTTATCAAGGCCTGCTTGACGCTCATCAGCATTAGACTCTCTCCACTGTGCTGCCAGATCAGCAATCGCGTGCGGATTGACGTTCGCTGTTGCAGAGATGCAGCCTACGCCGCCTGCACGCAGAGTGCGCATTAGGAATACTTCGCTACCCGCATAAACACGGAAACCAGTCGGCGCCAATAGCTTGATCACGGATTCGGTATAAGCCCAATCTCCAGAGCTATCTTTCATACCTACTACAGTCTTTGGATACTCTTTTGTCAAACGCTCTAGCAAAGATAAGCTGAGGTTAATTTTAGTAACGGGTGGAATGTTGTAGATATAAACCTGAAGCGCATCGCTACCAACTTTCTGAATCACCTCAGAGAAGTAAGCAAACAGACCATCATCTGTTACATCTTTGTAATAGAAAGGAGGCAGCATTAATACGCCAGCGCATTTCAGATTAACTGCATGACGTGTCATGTTGACTGTAGCGTCAATCGAGGTAGCACCAGTGCCGGGCATCATATGTGCTGGATTTAAGCCGCCTTCTACCAACGCCGTGAGCGTACTCATTTTTTGCGGAGCTGACATGGAGTTCGCTTCGGAGTTTGTGCCAAATACTGCTTGGCCAACACCATTCGATTCAAGCCATTTGCATTGCTTTAATAATTTTTGGGCATCTGGGTTGCCGTCGGCCTTGAATGGCGTGAGTACTGGTGAGAGTACTGCTGGCAATGTGGAAGGATGCAAGGTAAGGGGCATGCTGACTCCGTTTTAATAATGAACTTCCGATAGAAGTGGTTGTTGTGTAAAGAAAGCCTCTAAATTATCTACTGCTAATTTGGTCATTGCCACCCGTGTTTCCGAGGTAGCACTACCGATATGGGGTGTTAATAGGACATTATCAAGTTTTAGAAACTCAGGATTTGGATTTGGTTCGTTGTTAAAGACATCGAGTGCTGCGCCAGCGAGCTTTTTATGTTGCAGTGCATATAAAAGATCAGACTCATTAACAACACTTCCTCGGGCAATGTTGATTAAAAATCCGCTTGGCCCCAGCGCCTCTAGAACGGCAGCATTAACTATATTGTCCGTATCTGGCGTTGCGGGACATGCTAGGAAAAGCACATCGCAAGCGCTAGCCAGGTCTTTTATATTTGGGTAGTAGGAGTACGGCACTGGTTTAGAGTTTGGGCCAGAGTACGCTATCTCAACCTTAAATGGCTCTAAGCGTTTTGCGAGATCTTGACCAATGCGACCCATGCCCACAATCCCAACCTTTTTGCCGGCCAGCGTGGTAGTTAATTGGAAGAGTCCTTTTGCCCAAGCACCGCTTTTGACATGCTCTTGAGACTCTGGAATGCGACGCATCAGGCTGAGCATCATGCCAATAGCGAGTTCGCAGACGGCATCGTTGAGAACTCCTGGGGTATTGGTAGCCTTAATGCCTTTTGACTTCAAGTACTCCGAGGGAAGGTTGTCGTAACCCACGCCACATGTAGATACAAGGCGAATTGTTGGGATTTGCTTAACCAAGGCCTCAGGCAGTTTGGTATTGGAGCGGACTAGGATCGCTTCAAAATTGCCTGGTGGGGGTGGCGCAGAGGGGTCTGCATGTCGGGTGGGGCTAAAGCGTCGATCAATTTCCGCTTGCATAATTTCAGGGAAATAGCCGACCTGTAACACCGAATTGACGGGAATCATGGTTGTCTCAAATTTTTATTGGAATAATGACCTCATTGTATGAGGAATTTTAAAAAAGAGGCTTAAGCCTCTCTAGGAGAACATTCATGTTATTTACCCCAGCAGAAACCAAAGTAGTTGTTGTGGGAGGCGGGACAATGGGTGCCGATGTGGCGGCGGTTTGTGCTCGCGGCGGTTGCGCAGTTCAGGTAGTAGAGCCAACAACAGAGCGTCGCGCTTTATTGCCCGATTATTTTGTCAACACCATGACCGAGTTGGGTTACGAGAATCGTATTCATTTGTTGTCAGTTGCTGGCACTCTTGAGGAAGTGGATTGGTCTGATATTGACTTGGTGATCGAGTGTGTGCCAGAGCGCTTAGATATTAAGCGCGAGTTATTTGCGAAATTGGAAAAATACGCAAAACCAGAAGCAGTATTAGCAAGCAATAGTACGAGCTTTCCAATTAGTCAAATTGCTGAAGGTTTAAAAACTCCAGCTCGTATGATCGGCCTACACTTTTTTATGCCAGCCCATTTAATTCCTTGTGTTGAAGTGATTTATGGCGCAAAAACATCGCCAATGGTTGCTGATAGTCTCACCCGTTTGATGACAGCATGCGGCATGGTTCCCGTTACAGTCAAAAAAGATTTGCCAGGCTTTTTAGCCAATCGTCTGCAACATGCTTTATCGCGTGAAGCATTTGCTATGGTAGATGCTGGCATTTGCACGCCGGAAGATATTGATAAAGCGGTGCGTTATGGCTTTGGCTTCCGCTATATCGCTGCAGGCCCAGCCATGCAGCGCGATCATGCCGGCCTTGAAATCCATGCGGCTGGCGGCACAACAATTTATCCTACCTTGAATAATTCAGCAACGATTGCGAAGTGCTTAAGTGATCGTGTTGAAAGTGGTAAGTTTGGTATGAAGACCGGCGAGGGTTTTTATTCTTGGACTTCTGAGTCTATTAAAGCAGAGCGTGAGCGCTATCAAGATGCCTTACGTGAAGGCCTGAAAATTATTCAGAAAGAATTGCCAAAAATTAAGTAATGTCGCGAATATGAAACTTGTGTAAATTTGGCGCGAGTTTATAGGTGATCAATACCACTGCTAGAGTAGCGACGCCACCAAAAATAATAGAAGGTACTAAACCCAAGAGGCTGGCTGCAATGCCAGACTCGAGGGCGCCCAATTCATTGGATGACCCGATAAAAATTCCATTGATTGCGCTGATACGACCGCGCATATTATCGGGGGTTGTGAGTTGCACGATGCTGCTGCGTATCACTACGGAAACAGAATCACAGCAGCCCGAAGCGAATAGGAAAAACGCGCATACCCATAAATGGGTAGATAAACCAAAGCCAATAATAGAAATTCCGAAACCAGCAACTGAAAGCAGTAGATATTTCCCCGAATCATTGAGGATGGGGCGGGTAGCAAGGTAGATCCCCATGAGGACGGATCCTGCAGCGGGCGCGGCACGCAAAATGCCAAGGACCTCGGGGCCGGCATGAAGAACGTCGCTCACAAAAGCTGGAAGAATGGATACGGCACCGCCAAATAGCACTGCGAACATATCCAGTGCCATGGTACTTAAGATGAGCTCATGCTTTCTGACGTAATCAAATCCCTGCATAAAGCTTTTGAGAAAGTGCGTAGTTTGCGCTGACTTTTCTCTATGTGCTTTGATCAAAGTAACGCCATAAAGGCTAACGAGCCCACAAAAGGCTGCCAAAGCATAAGTCCAGGTGAGATTGGTAAAGCCAATCATGAGGCCACCTAAGCCAGGCCCAGCCACTACGCAAATTTGGAAAGAGGCATTGCCGTATGCCATGTATTTGGTGAGTTGTTCGCGTGGAATGATTTGACCAAATAAGGCTTGGTAAGAAGGGCGCAACAATGCTCGAGCAATGCCAATAAAACCAACTGCCGTATAGATTAGTGGCACGGGTGGAGACACCCAATCTAATGCAATGGCGCATAAAAATAATGCGACGAGCACGTGAATAATTGCTGCGATTCCGGAGATGACTTTACGAGAGTAGTGGTCTACTGCATGACCTGAGTAGAGTGCCAAAGCAAAGTAGGGTACGAGTTCTGCAAGGCCAATCAATCCCAATGAAATCACGCTATGGGTAATTTCATAGAGATGCCATCCAACTGCCACCATCGTAATTTGATAGCTAAGGGTGGCGCCAATACGATAGATCAGCAGGGTTTTAAAAGCTTTGCTTGGACTCATTTTTAATGAGTTTACGGGAATTTCTGCCTTATCTGATTTATCCTTGATGCATGAAGAAAATCATTCGCGTTTGGGATTTGCCAATCCGCCTGTTTCACTGGTTGCTAGTAGCTTGCATTATTGGAAGCCTAGTGAGTATTCATTTATTTGATAGTGCAGTTGAGTTACATGCCTACTTTGGCTATTGCATTTTGACTTTGTTGGTATTCAGAGTGATTTGGGGTTTTGTGGGATCAAGGCATGCACGCTTCGCTTCATTTGTTCCTAATCGCCAATCCATCCTCAATTATCTTCAAGGTAAGTCACCGCGCTTTTTGGGGCATAACCCGATTGGCGCCTTATCGGTTTTTGCTTTGCTATTTGTTTTGTGTGTGCAAGTGGTAACTGGTTTATTTGTTGATGATGAGATCGCGTTTCAAGGACCGCTTGCTAAATATGTCCCTAGTGCCATCGTATCTTTTTTATCTGAGATACATGAAGGCAACCAGGTCATTATTTACACGCTAATTACCATTCATATTGCTGCCATCTGGTACTACAAGAGATTCAAAGGTGAAAACTTAATTAAACCAATGATTACGGGTGATAAAGAAATTGACCCAAGCGAGGAAGCAAATTATTTGCCTTCTGACTTGGGTCATGGCTCCAAGGATGGAGCGTTGCAACGGGGTTTAGCTTTATTGCTCTTAAGCCTGATTGCCGTTGCTATGGGTTACTTGATTACGCGTTAAAAAAGCGCCTTATTTTTTCTTGAAATCATCATGGCAGTTTTTGCAGCTTGCGCCTGCTGCGCCAAATGCTTTCTTGATGCTTTCTAAATCACCAGATTGTGCAGCGGTATTTAGATTGGCAACAGCAAGTTGCATCTTTTCAGAAGCGGCTTTGAACTTCGCGTTATCAGACCAAATATCTGCTTGTGCTTTACCACCCTCAGTACCAGGACCAAAAGCTTGCCATGGCAAAGTTGATAGTGTAGCTACAACTGCAGCATTTTTTGCAACCTCATCTTTGTTATAAGGCGCTTCACCTTTAACAACGGCACCAATTTTTCCAAATGAATTCGCCATTACGGTAAATGCACTTT
This sequence comes from Polynucleobacter sp. MWH-UH25E, assembly GCF_018687095.1. Taxonomy (NCBI): domain Bacteria; kingdom Pseudomonadati; phylum Pseudomonadota; class Betaproteobacteria; order Burkholderiales; family Burkholderiaceae; genus Polynucleobacter; species Polynucleobacter sp. MWH-UH25E. The sequence goes on from NZ_CP061286.1 coordinate 455,091, forward strand.
GACGATACTTGATGGCATCTTCTGAGTTTTTAAATTGCGCAATTGCTGTGCCAGCGCCGATTGCAAGAATCGTAGCTGAGCTAATTAAAGCTAGTTTCTGCAGTTTCATAGAGAACCTCTTATACGTTATGGTGTGAATGGAGACCGCCTACCGTGAAATCAGCATACTCCAGATTATTGGATTTTGCTGAACGCTTTTAAAACAGCATTTGCAGGGGGTAGGTAAGTAGATAAATTGCGCCCTTAAAAAACGCCATCAAAGGATCCATCCAAAGGGCACCAATAATGCCGGTGAACACAAGACCTAAGACAATAAAGAATCCCCAGGGTTCTAGTTTTCCAAATGCAATCGACTGTCTTGTTGGTAATAAGCCAGCAAGAATGCGCCCACCATCAAGCGGCGGTAATGGGAAGAGGTTGAAAACAAGTAGACCAAGATTCCAGAGGATGCCCGCTTGCGCCATGGCAATAAAAAACTTTTCATCGATTCCTAGGCCCACAAGCAAAATTAATAAGACTGCCCAAATCAAGGCTTGAATAAAGTTGGAGCCTGGCCCCGCTAGAGCAACCCAAATGGAATCGATTCTAGGATTGCGTAGGCGACCAAAATTGACTGGGACTGGCTTGGCATAACCAACTAAAAAAGGAGAGCCTGCCAAAATCAATGCCAAGGGAATCAAGATGGTACCAACGGGATCAATATGCTTGGCGGGATTGAGGCTAACTCGCCCCAACATATAGGCTGTGTTGTCTCCAAATCTACGGGCAGCGTAGCCATGGGCTGCTTCATGGATGGTGATGGCAAAAATCAAGGGAATCGCATTAATTGCGACAGCTTGGATAGAATAGTCAGTAATCATGGCAATATGATATCCATAGGAGCTAAAAGTGACTGACGATAAGAAATCTGATCCCAAGACCCCCGCAAAACCGGTTGCTGCCAAGCCGCCAGCCCGCCCCTTAGCCCCCAAAGGCCCATCTGGCCCTGCTGGAAGGCCTCAGGCTGGCTTTGGCGGCGGAAAAGGCATGATGCGTAAGGCTGGCCGCGGTCGATAGTGGATAATTACATTCATTATTAATGTGTTTACAGAGGATTTAGCATGAACGAATGGCATAACGAATCTAAAGAAGAAGTTAACAAAAAGATCATTACTTTGATCGTGATGTTGGCTGCTGCAACTAGCTTGGCGATTTTGTTTGCATTGGTAGCTGCTCATACTGGTTACGTATTCGGTTAATTAACCTGAATGACTAGCCATCGCCAACCTGCAATTTTTGCTGGCCATGGCAGTCCGATGTATGCCATTGAGCCCAACCGCTATACAGCGGCTTGGACTGCATTGGGTAAATCGCTCAAGCGGCCTGATGCCATCTTAGTCATCTCTGCGCATTGGGTAACTCGAGGAACTTGGGTTACCGCAATGGCAAAACCAAAAACGATTCATGATTTTGGTGGCTTTCCCCAAGCGCTTTTTGATATTCAATATCCCGCTCCAGGAAGTCCCGCTCTTGCTGACCGTGTGAAAGAGTTGCTAAGTGTCCCCGTTGTTCTTGAAGAGAATGAGTGGGGCATTGATCATGGCGCTTGGTCGGTACTGAAATATCTATATCCCAATGCGGATGTACCCGTTGTACAGCTAAGTCTTGATGGTTCAATGTCGGCTCGTGAACATTACGATTTAGCTAAACAATTAAAGCCTTTGCGCGACGAAAATATTCTGATTCTTTCTAGTGGCAATGTAGTGCATAACCTGCGAACAATTCACTGGCAAGACAATGCGCAGCCATATCCGTGGGCTAAAGACTTTAATGAATTCTTTGCCGCTCAAATGGATGCCAAGCATCATCAGCCATTAATAGAATGGGAGAAGTATGGCGAGGCAGCGCATCTTTCTATTCCTACACCAGAGCATTATTGGCCAGCTTTATATACCTTAGCCTTGCAATATGAAGATGAACGTGCATCTATTTTTGTAGATGGAATCGAAATGAGTTCCATCAGCATGTTGGGTTTCTCAGTTAAATAAAGAAAATATAAGACCAGAATATCAATTATGTGGTTATCTATTCTTGCAATATTTTTTGGCGCTGGTTTTGGTGCTTTGTTAAGAGCAGGATTTAATCTTTTAACCGTTGGTGCTGCATCGATTATTCCTTTGGGCACCTTGCTTTCGAATATGGTCGGTGGGTATTTAGTGGGTTTGGCTGTGGCCTACTTTGGTAATAATCCACAGCTATCGCCCGAGTGGAGGCTGTTGGTCGTGACTGGTTTCTTGGGCGGCTTAACTACCTTTTCCAGTTTTTCCGCTGAAGTGGTTGGCTTTATTCAGCGTGGCGAATTTACCTGGGCCTTGGGCACAGCTATGTTGCACCTTGTTGGCTCCTTGGTCTTAACCTTCTTGGGTATATTGACCTATCAAGCTTTGAAATAAAAAAGGGGGCTATTAGCCCCCGATTTAACAGATCAAACTATTTATTCTGGTTTGATATTCGCTGTTTTGACAACGGTACTCCACTTCGCAGATTCTGATTTGATCAGTGCCGCAAAATCTGCTGGCGTTCCACCACCAATCTCATTTCCTTGCGACAACATTAGTTCTCTCAATTGAGGATCTTTCAGCGCTTCATTAGCAGCGGCATTGAGCTTATCGATGATGGCCTTAGGTGTTCCCTTTGGCGCAATCAAACCTTGCCAGTTCAATACCTCTACTTTTGGATAGCCTGCCTCAGCAAATGTAGGCACATTAGGCAAAAGCGGTGAGCGTTTCTTGCTGGTGATCGCAATCGCACGTAATTTGTCGCCCTTGATGCTGGGCATCGCGGAATACATTTGATCAAACATCATAGTGACGTTGTCTGCCATGAGATCGGTCAAGCCTGCTGAGCCGCTCTTATACGGAACGTGAATCATATCGATTCCAGCGGCCTGCTTGAAGAGTTCGGCAGAGAGTTGGTGACTGCCGCCAATACCACCGGAAGAGTATGTGAGCACCCCAGGTTTAGCTTTTGCTGCATCTACAATTTCTTTAACGGTCTTGTATGGCGACTTTGGATTAACAACCAATACCAAGGGACCTTTTTCAATCAAAACGATTGGAAGCAAATCCGTTTCTGGGTCGTAACGAAGGTTGCCAAATAAAGTTTTATTGACGGCCATTGGTGCAAAGTTACCCATGCCAATGGTGTATCCGTCTGGGGCAGATCGAGCAATGAATTCAGTACCGATATTGCCACCTGCGCCGGGTTTGTTGTCGACAATGATGGGTTGTTTGAGAATAACACTCATCTTTTGCGCGATCTGACGACTGCGCGCATCTGATCCGCCTCCTGCGCCATAAGGTACGATGAAATTAATTGGTTTATTGGGATAGTTGGTCTGAGCAAAAGCGGTTGGTGTTGCGAGCGTGCTAACTCCTAGCAGTGCTAATGCCAAAGATTGAATGGGTTTTAGTAGATTCATATCTTTTTACTTTCTTTAAATAAATCCCAGAATACCAAGAAGGGCTCCAATCGCGATGAGATACAAAGGATGCCATCTTGTGAATAAGGTAGTGGCTATTGTGCCGAGCGTCAAGAGATAAGCTGCAAGACTATGATTAATTTGCAAGGCAATCTGCCATGCTGAAGAGAGAACTAGACCTACGGCTAAAGCGCTTGCGGCAAACTGAATCATTTGTTGCTTTTGCTTATCTTGCATACTCAAGATTGAGCGCTGCAAGAAATAAATCATGATCGATGAAGGCCAAGAGATCGCTAATGTGGCAATCGTTGCACCTAGGACGCCGCCCACATTCCAGCCAATAAGAGTGACGGTCATTAAGTTGGGGCCAGGGGCCGCTTGCGCAATTGCAAAATAGTCAGAGAAGGTTTGGCTATTAATCCAATGCTCTTGATTAACAGATAAGTCGTATAAGACAGGTAGTAATGCGTTAATGCCCCCAAAGGCAAATACAGAAAATGCGGAAAGTTTTAGAAAGAGGCTTAGAAGCGTGCTAATCATTGCTTGACCTTCTTCCATGCTAGCAAAATAGCTAATGGAGAGCTGAGCAATACAACCCAACCTAAACCTAATTTGAAAAATGTTGCAGACAGAATTACTAAAATAACTACCGCCAGCATGGGCGGGTATTTAAGCTCGCTACGAAGCATCTTAAAGCCAGTGCTAGCAATTAAACCAACCCCAATTGCTGATACGCCTCTGAGCATACCTTGAACTATAGGCATATAGCTGAAGTGTTCATATAGGACTGCTAACACAAGCAGTATCGCTACTGGACCAAGCATCAACCCAAGCACTGCTGCAAATGCGCCAGGCACACCGGCAAACTTGCTACCAACACAAACCCCAAGATTCACAATATTGGGCCCTGGAACAATTTGGCAGATACCCAGCATGGCATTAAATTCTTCAGAAGTCAGAATCTTGTCCCGCTCAACCAGCGTTCTTCTAGCCCAAGGTAACACCCCTCCAAAACCGGACATGCCGATTTTGCTAAAGCTGATAAATAACTCAACAGGGGTTAGTGTCTTCAAAATGACTTCGACTTTATTTGAGCTTTAGCTTGGTTTGTAAGGATGTGGAACGGGTTTTTGATCCAACCAAGCTTCTAGTGTCTCAGTGATGCCTTTAGCAAAAGCCTCAAAAATAGGCTCAGCAATAAAGCCAAGATGCGGCGTTACTAATAGATTGGGCGTATTGCGCAGCGGATCTTTTTCTGGAAGAGGTTCAACATCAAAGACATCAATCGCTGCCTGACCCGGCCTACCCGCAATCAATGCTTTTTGTAAGTCGCCCATATTAATGAGGGCTGCACGCGAAGTATTTACCAAGATTGAATCGGGACGCATTAAGGCTAATTGATCTGCGCTAATAATTCCCTTGGTACCGGGTCCTGCCACTAAGTGCATAGATACAACTTTAGATGTGGATAGTAGTTCATCTAGGCTAACGGACTTGGCGTTCTCGGCTGCAGCGCGTTCTGGCGTCATGCGCGGACTCCAAGCGACAACCTCCATACCAAATGCAGCGCCAACCCGCGCAACACGGCTACCAATAGCCCCCAATCCCATAATGCCGAGGCGTTCACCTGCCAGCATTGGAAGAACGGATAGTTGATCGCGCCAACCACCAGAGGCGATGAGTTTATTTTCTTCAACTAGACGCTTTGATGCGCCCAAAATCAAGGCCCAAGTTAATTCAGCGGTTGTGTCCTTTGAAGGACCGCCTGGGGAGCAAGCAATTGGAATATTGCGAGCTACTAAAGCGGATGCATCTAGAGTGCCATTGCGCTCGCCGGTAAACATCAGGAATTTCAGCTTTGGTAGGCGTGCGATCATGGCTTCATTAAATGGTGCACGATCGCGAACAATTGCAATAATATCGGCATCCTTCGCAACTTCATAAAGAGCCTCATCACGCAAAGGCTCATGATGAAAAGTCAGATTAGCTTGCTTCTCTAATTTTTCCCAATTCGAAAAACGACGCAATGCACGTTCGTAATCTCCAAGAATGACGATATTAGGCAATGAGCTCATAAATGCTTTCTAAATTAATCTGGTGTGCAAAGGCTGATGATTTGTTTGAGATCGGAAGCTTGTCCTAATTTCCACAAAGCAGAGATGAGTTGACGAGTTTTTTCTTTGCCGATTACGGGTTCAGCGAGGCTAGTAAATTTTTGTTCTAGATTAGCATCGCTCATAGGGTTTTCCAATGAGCCAATCGCGTTCTTTACAAAGATATGAACTTCTTTGCCGTTCTTTAAGAATGCTTTCACATCAACAGATGCTTCGCTGATAGAAGTATCTGTGGTTGCGTTAACTTTAGCGCGCAAAGCTACCACATCAGCGCGATTGACGATGTCATCAGCGTACTCACCTTCGCCTGCTTGACCAAAGATAAGGCCAACAGCGCAACCATGGTAGACGCTAAATTTGCCTTCAAGCCCATCCTTTGGCGTCTTTTTGCCAGTGAGCTCTAATACGAGCGGATGAACACGCAATTCAATACGCTCAACATCTTCAGCCTTCACGCCTTGAGCGCGTAACTGAGCGCAAGCATCAATCGCAGGGTGAATCACAATGCCACATGCAAATGGTTTGTAGGTGTTGAGTGAAATCTCAAATGACTTACCCAGTTCGCGATCGATCTCTGACCAGTCACATTTAGTTGAAACGGTTTGCATATAGCCACGACCTGCTTCAAGGGCTTTTGGACTTGCTGTGAAACCATGTTTCGCTAATAGGGCAGAAAGTTGTCCTGCGCGTGCAGCACCACCTGGATGGAAAGGTTTAGTCATCGTGCCAAATTGCTCGCGCATGCCCACTGGTTGTGAAGCTGCGATGCCTAATGCCATGGTAGTTTTTTGTAAATCTAAGCCCATTAAGCGCGCACATGCCGCTGCAGAGCCAAGTGTCCCAGTAGAGCCGGTGATATGCCAGCCACGGTGGTAATGGTCTGGGTACATCGCATTACCAACGCGACAAGCAACATCAATGCCGAGAACGAGTGAGTCGATGATTTGGCGACCGTTTGCACCAATGTGCTCACCTAGTGCCAAGATGGCCGATGCAACAGGGCCTGCAGGGTGGATCACTGTTTTGAGGTGGGTATCGTCAAAGTCAAATGTATGCGAGCTGATGCCGTTAATTAAAGCCGCACCACCCATGTCAACTTTGTCTTTGCGACCCAAGATGCTTGCTTGCGGTGCCGGTTGGAATTCGCGAACAGCTGCCAAGGAGGATTCCACGCTTTCATGATTTGCCGCACCAATTGCGCATCCAAGCCAATTTAAGAATGTACGGTGCGCCTCATGGTCTACTTCAGGAGTCCAACCTTGGGTTGGGTGAGAGTGAACAAACTGAGCAAGCGTTTTGGTAACTGGTGGCGCATTGAGATCGGCTGCTGCGGCAATAGCGTGAGACATATGATTTCCTGTAAATGAATGAGTAAGTATTTGTGGTTAATTGGATTTAAGAAACTATTCAATTTCGATATGACGATCTTTGGCAACTTTTGCCCAGCGTGCGATATCCTCTTTGATGTAGTTGGAAAACTGAGGTGGCGTCATCGGCATGAGCGTCATGGCTTCACTGGTCATTTTTTCTGAGAAGTCTGGACTTGCAAGCACCTTATTGAGCTCAGTATTGAGTTTTGCAACCACTGTGGGTGGTAAGTTTGCCGGGCCTACGATGCCGTACCACTGTTGGCCATCAAAGCCATTAAATCCTAACTCCTTAAAGGTAGGAATATTGGGTGCGGCAGAACTGCGTTTGGCGCCAGTGACTGCAAGTCCGCGAACGCGATTAGTAGTGATGTAGGGTAGTGCGGCAAACAGCGTGGGAAGCATTGCCTGTGTTTGGCCGGCCAATAAATCAGTGTAGGCAGGACCTACGCCTCGATAAGGAACGTGAACCATAAAAATGCCAGCAGCCAATTTCAGCTGCTCCATACCTAAATGCGTTAAGGTGCCTGGGCCTGCAGATCCATAACTCAGTTTGGCGGGATTCTTCTTTGCGTAATCGACAAACTCTTTAAAGTTTTTGATTGGCAGATCAGGATTGATAATGAGCACATTTGGCGTGGCCCCAATCATGCCAATGGGTGTGAAGTCTTTAATCGCGTCGTAAGGTAAGCGACGAACCGCTGGATTTGTTCCATGAGTACCCACATAAGCAACCATCAAGGTATAACCATCTGCTGGAGCTTTGGCTGTTGCTTGTGAGGCAATTGCACCACCACCGCCACCCATATTCTCAACAATAACTGGCTGGCCAATAGAGCGTGAGAGTTTTTCTGCAACCGCGCGAGCGATGTTATCGAGTCCGCCGCCTGCGGCAACTGGAGCAATCAGCTTTATTGGTTTAGTGGGGTAAGCCGGCGTTTGTGCGTGGGCATTTTGATTTAGGAGTAAACCTAAAATGACAAACAAAAAAGATAAAAAAATCGGCTGTTGCCGATAAAGGGTATTAGACATGTCTCAGGCCTAGATTTTGTTATTTAATAGTTTTTGTAAAGCCTGATTATTTTACTATTTATGGCTGATTTTGGTGTTTTAGCTGGTTTTGATGTTTTTGCGAGTGGAGCGATCCAGGGGGATTGACTCAAGGGTGGGTTCTAGGGCCTCGCGTGTGTCAAAAACAAAGCAACTACCTTGATAGTGTGCTGATCCTACTTCTTCAAAATACTTCAGAATGCCACCCTCCAGCTGGTAGCTGTGTTCCATACCAATTTCACGCATGTAAAGGCCAGATTTTTCACAGCGGATACCCCCAGTACAAAAACTCACTAATGTTTTATCGGCTAACTCATCTTTGTGCGCAGAGATGGCGGCAGGAAATTCTGTAAATTTTTCAATATTGAAATGCAAGGCATTTTCAAAGGTGCCGTAGTCGACTTCAAATGCATTGCGAGTATCAACCATCACCACAGGTCTACCAAGATCATCCGTTCCACGATCTAACCATTCTTGTAGTTTTTTCGGTGAAATAAAGTTCGCGCGACCTTTTTCTGGCTGAATAGTGGGGTGATTCATGCGAATGATTTCATTTTTGAGCTTGATGAGCATTTTTTTGAAAGGTTGCTCATCTGACCAGCTTTCTTTTGCCTCAAGTGGGGCAAAGCGTGGGTCAGCTCGGAGCCAATCCAGAAATCCTCGCAGTGCATCGGGCTTGCCAGCCAAAAACATATTAATGCCTTCGCCAGTGAGCAGAATCGTCCCCTTGAGCTCGCGGGTATTGCATTCCTCCAGCATTTTTGCGCGCAGTTCAGGTAGCGCATCTAGGCTGACAAATAAATAGGCGGCAATATTAAGGATCGATTTCATATGTTTCTTTTGGTGACCTAGCTATTATCGAGCAAATAGCCTCAATGGGTGGTAATCTTCCTGATTCACTATAGGAGACAAACCCATGAAGCTGACGGCTCAATTTGGCATTAAAGCCCTTCAGAATATCCTGGCCTTGGCATTAATTGCATTTGGTGCAAGCACCCTGGTATCAGCCCAAACAACTGGTTCTGGAGCCTGGCCTACACAAAAACCCATACGCCTAATCGCAGTATTCCCGCCGGGCGGTTCCGTTGATCAAGTAGCACGTATTTTGGCTCCCGCTTTGCAGGCAGAATTAAAACAAAACGTGATCGTTGAAAACGTGGGCGGTGCATCGGGTGTGATTGGTACTTCTGCTATGACGCGCTCAGATCCTGATGGCTATACATTTGCCGTAGTCTTTGATACCCACGGTGTTAATCCTAGCCTCAAAGATAAGCTTCCCTACGACACGATTAAAGACATTGCTCCTGTCATTTTGGTCGGCACTTCACCGATGGTGTTGGTAGCTAGCAAAAATTCTGGCATCACTAGCTTTAAGCAGTTAGTAGACCAATCTAAAGCAGGCAAAAAATTTAGCTATGGCTCTATTGGTATCGGCAGTCTTGGCCACTTAGCGATGGCACGTTTAGCCAAGCAAGCTGGATTCGATTGGAACCATATTCCTTATCGTGGCGGTGGCCCATTGATGCAAGACGTGTTGGGTGGCCAAGTGGAGCTGGCTGTTGGGTCAGAGTTCTTGGTGAAACCTCATATTGAAAGCGGCGGCGTCATTCCATTGGTGATTACTACTGCAAAACGTTCCCCTGCTTTGCCTAACGTACCAACAATTTCTGAGAGTGGCTTTCCTGGCTTTAGTGCTCCTGCTTGGTGGGCGGTGTTAGCTCCAGGCAAAACGCCTCCAGCAGTAATTGATGCAATGAATAAAGCACTGAATAAAGCCCTCAAGAATCCTGCTGTGGCTGCGAAATTTAAAGCCCAAGGCATTGAAGTGGTCGGCGGTAGCCCTGAGACTTTACGTGACTTCATCGGCAAGCAAATTGCGATTTGGGGCAAATTTGTTATTGAAAACAATATTAAAGAAACAGCTCAATAAGAGTTATTTAACTAAAGGTATTTATGTCAGAACGTTTAATTCCTTATCAGCCAATGGATTTGGCTGAGCCAGCTGAGTTGGTCGCTGCGATTCGTAAACGTCGTGGCGGTCAATTTATTAATTTGGACCGTATGTTGTTGCATAGCGTGCCAATCGCGGAAGGTTGGAATCATTTCATTGGTGAAATTCGTAACAACCTGTCACTAGATCCAAAGCTACGCGAGTTGGCAATGTGTGGTGTAGCTGTTCTAAATGGTGCTGAGTATGAGTTCTTTCATCATGCACCTCCTTTCAAGAAAGCTGGCGGCACAGAAGAGCAGGTTCAGGCATTGCGCTTAATCGGGCAAGCTAACTTCCCTAGAAATCTGTTTACTCAGGTTGAAAATGATGCGGCTGATCTGACATTTCAGATGACGCGTAACATTAAAGTTGATCCTGAGTTAATGGGGCGTCTACAAAAAGCGTTGGGTAGCACGGATACCGTAGAGTTGGTGACGGTGATTGCGGCATACAACATGGTCTCACGCTTCTTAATTGCATTGGATGTCAATCCAGAAGATCATCCACCTGCTTAATTTGGAGAGCGGCACATCATGATTCGCAACATTCAAACAGTAATTCCCGGTATCGCCACCTCGGATGGTGCGGGCGTGAAGTTGCGACGGAGTCTTGGTGGTCAACAGCAAGTTCGATTGGATCCATTCTTGATGTTGGATGAGTTTTCATCAAACGACCCAAATGATTATGTTGCTGGCTTTCCGCCACATCCCCATCGTGGCTTTGAAACGGTGACCTATATGCTCGAAGGTCACATGCTGCATGAAGATCATTTGGGTAACCAGGGACATCTCAAGACGGGTGGCGTGCAGTGGATGACAGCAGGGCGGGGCATTATTCACTCCGAGATGCCCCAGCAGGTGAGTGGCGCAATGCGAGGCTTTCAGCTGTGGATTAACTTACCGGCCAAAGAGAAGATGAAGCCAGCAGGCTATCAAGACATCCAGGAAGAAAATATTCCAAAGGTATCTCTTGCTGACGGCGGCTCGATAAAAGTAATTGCTGGCTCGTTTCAGCATGGCAATCAAACTATCACGGGACCAATACATGGCATCAGTACTGCACCTGTATTTTTAGATGTGCATTTACCTTCAAACGCAGAATTTGAATACCCTCTTGCAAAAGAGCTCAATGCCTTTGTGTATGCCTATGAGGGCGCCCTAGAAATTGGTAGCCCTTTGAAAGCTGCCCCTAAGCAAGCTGCGATTGTCTTGGGCGAAGGTGACCAACTCAAGGTAAAGGCGGGCACTGAAGGTGCGCAGTTTATTGTTTTGGCTGCATTGCCTTTGCGCGAACCGATTGTGCAATACGGCCCCTTCGTCATGAACACCCGCGCTGAGATCGAGCAAGCGATTGATGATTATCAAAACAATCGTTTTGTAATCTCTTAATGATTTATTGGAATGAGGGCGGGCAACAATGCTCCGCAAGATGGCATTCTGAAAACGGGATAGCGCCCCATCAAAAAATTCAGACTGGCGATGACACATTAACCGCGGATGCAGCTTACCGCTTGGCTTGTGAGGGCACAGCCATTTTGTATCGAGGCGATTTCCAAAATGCTAGACAGTTGCTGCAAGCTCTGGTTCGAAGGGTGGATAAGCCTTCCAAGAAATCAAAAAGAGCAAATAAAGACTCTAAAGATGAAAAAGTTAAAGACAAAAGCCCCTTAGATCTTTTTAACTTGCATCGCTTGTCGCAATCGCAGCGGGCGCGTATTTTAGGAATGTTGTTGATTCAGATTGAGTCGGATCACTCTATCCCCCTTAGGAGGGCGCCAGATGTCGCTCAAGCTTGCCTAGAAGCATATGGCCCACAAACACAGTCTTACATTATTTCTTTGCGGGAGTTATTAGGCGTTATTAGCGCTCATGAGTGGCGCAAGAAAGGCGTTCCTATTCTAGTTAGGGATGATGAAGAGATTCGTATTCATCCGCACTATGGTGTGTTTTCTCCTGTGCGCGGTGAATATATTGAGTTGGTCTTAAAAGCGCCTTTGCCAAAAGTGCTTATCAAAAGTTCCACTGCTTTTGATATCGGGGTAGGCACTGGAGTTTTATCCGTCGTTTTGGCAATACGAGAAATTCAAAACATCATCGCGACAGATCAAGATGATCGAGCAATTGCTTGTGCAAAAGAAAACATTGATCGTCTTAGCTTAAGCAATAAAGTGAAGATTCAGAAAACCAATTTATTTCCAGATGGGAAGGCTGCCTTGGTTGTTTGTAATCCACCTTGGTTGCCTGCGAGATCTAGTTCCTCTTTGGAGCATGCGGTATATGACCCTGGCAGTCAGATGCTCAAAGGCTTTTTGGGTGGTTTAAGAGAGCATCTTTTGCTCGAAGGTGAGGGCTGGTTAATTCTTTCAGATTTAGCCGAGCATCTTGGTTTACGCGCTCGAGAAGAGCTGCTCAACTGGATTGATGATGCGGGTCTAACTGTGATTGAGCGCCTTGATACCAAGCCTCATCATCCAAAGGTATTTGATCAATCTGATGCCTTGTATGCAGCAAGATCAAAAGAGATAACTTCTTTGTGGCGTCTAGCTGCTAAATAAAAAAACAAAACCCCTCTAAATGTCAGAGGGGTTTGTCTTATATGGTGGAGTCGGCGGGAATCGAACCCGCGTCCGCAAATCCTCCACAACAAGTTCTACATACTTAGTCATATCATTTAATTTAATCAGCTAGGCACGGACTGACACGTTTCTCGCTGACGATTCACTAAGTTTTCGTACTATTCTTCATGACGCAAAATAGTCTTATCTCTTGTATATGACCCTGATGTAGCTTGCGCTACCTGACCCAAGAGAGAATCAGTTCAGGGGCAACCGCAATTAAGCGGCTAGTGCGTAACGTTCGTCGTTAGCAGTTATTACATTCCCATTGATTTACGAGATAACGGGTCCTCGGTATGCCCTTGATGCTTTGCAATCCACGTCGAAACCATGTCGACCCCGGAGTTCACGCATAAGAACTCTTATTTTAAAGCTGCCAGCCTTAATTTGCTTGGGAATATTGCTTTAATCCCTATTGGGAAAAATGATTTCTACTAGCTCTAGAGGAGTGTTGATAAGGTAATCCGCCCCCCAGGCTTCTGGAGGCTCTTTACACCCGCAATAACCATATGCTGCAGCCACTGTTTTCATGCCAGCAGCTTTACCAGCAATCACATCGCGGATATCGTCGCCCACATAAAGCGATTTTGTAGGGTCGATATTGGCTAATTTGGCAGCATGCAAAATCGGCTCTGGATGTGGCTTGGAGTGGGGGGTAGTGTCGCCAGAGACGGTAGAGGCAGACCTCTTATGAAGCCCCATCAGCTCAACCAGTGGGTTGGTAAAGCGCTGGCTTTTGTTGGTGACTATTCCCCAAGGAAGCTTGGCTTGATCCATGTGATCCAGTAATTGATCAATATCCTCAAACAATTTGCTTTCAACCAGGAGTGCTTTCTCATAGTTGGAGAAGAATTCATCTCTCAAGGTGACGAAATCAGGGTGGTCTGTGCCGATGCCAAAAGCGCCCTCTAGCAATCCTCGTGCGCCAGCAGAGGCGTAAGGGCGAAGAAATTCATAAGGCTTGGGATCTAGATTACGAGCCGTTAGAAGCTTGTTTGTAGCCGCCACTAAGTCTGGGGCGGTATCCGCTAAGGTTCCATCTAAGTCAAAAAACACCCCATGAAAAGGGCTGCTGAAACTACTCATTTGCGAACTGCAATCATGTAGTTCACGTCCACATCGTCGCTCAGGCTATAAACCTGAGTTAATGGGTTGTAGCTCAAGCCTTTCATGCCAAGCATTTCCAATCCAGCTTGGCGAGTAAATGCAACCAACTCAGAAGGTTTGATGAATTTGGCGTATTCGTGAGTACCTTTGGGCAGTAATTTCAGGATGTACTCGGCGCCAATAATCGCAAATAAGTAGGACTTTGGACTACGGTTTAGGGTGCTAAAAAATAGTGTGCCACCTGGTTTGCAGAGTTTGGCGCAGGCGCGAACTACAGATGCTGGATCAGGAACATGCTCCAGCATTTCCATGCAGGTAACCACGTCATATTGTTCAGGCTGTTCATCTGCTAAATCTTCTGCAGAGATCGAGCGATAAGTGAGTTTGGCACCAACCTCTAATGCATGCAGTTCAGCAACTTTCAGTGCTTTTTCAGATAAATCGATACCGGTTGTATCGGCACCAGATTGAGAAATAGATTCAGCCAAGATGCCACCACCGCAACCTACATCAACTACTTTTTTGCCTTCAAGCGAAACAAACGATTTAATCCAATTTAAACGTAATGGATTAATTGCATGCAATGGTTTGAATTCGCTATTGGGATCCCACCAGCGATGAGCTAGGGCGCTAAATTTGGCGATTTCGGATTGATCGACGTTCATGTTGTACTTGTTGTTAATGCTGAAAAAAGTGTAGATGTGATGAATATAGCGGAAATAAAAAAGCCCGCTAGAAGCGGGCTTTTTTACAAGTAAAGTGAATTACTTAGCTGCTGTACCAACAACTTCGATGTCAGTACGGCGGTTCTTAGCACGGCCTTCAGCAGTTGCGTTTGATGCAACTGGATTGCTCTTGCCTTTAGATTCTGTGTAGATACGGCTACCGTCAACACCCTTGCTTACGAGGTATGTCTTAACAGATTGCGCACGACGCTGACCGAGGGCCATGTTGTATGCATCTGTACCGATGCTGTCAGTGTTACCAACAGCGATGATTACTTCCAACTTGATCTTGCTCAAATCAGCAGCGATCTTGTCCAAAGTAGCTTTACCTTCTGGTTTCAAATCAGATTTGTTGAAGTCATAAAGTGTGTCAGCTTGCAAAGTGATTTTGCTTTGGCTAACGCCAGCAGCTGCACCACCAGTCAACGCGCCATCGCAACCTTTAGCTGCAGTAGCAGGTGTCCAGTTGTTATCACGCCAGCACAATTGGCCGTCGCCGTTTTTCCAGTTTAGGGCACCGTCGTTGTTTTGCCAGTTGTCAGAAGCCATTGCTGCAGAAGCAGAAACGGTAATAACAGAAGCGAGCAACACTTTTAGGGTTTTGTTCATTTTTAGTCCTCAAAAATCTCTTTTTTAATTAAAGTCAAACTTAAATGTAATTCGCCCTACCTTAAAGCCAAAACTGCAAAGCGACACATCTCAATTTCGTACAAACTGACAGAATCTTAGCATAGCGCCCCTCTGTCATCAAAATGATATTATTTCTAGATGGAACAAGCCGCTAAAGAAACACTACCAATATCCCTCGAAGACGAAATGCGGCGGTCCTATTTGGACTACGCAATGAGCGTCATCGTCGGCAGAGCCCTGCCAGACGTGCGTGATGGCCTCAAACCGGTTCACCGCCGGGTCTTGTATGCGATGTATGAATTAAACAACGATTGGAACCGAGCTTACAAAAAATCTGCCCGTATAGTTGGCGATGTAATCGGTAAATACCACCCGCACGGTGATTCTGCGGTTTATGACACCATCGTCCGTATGGCCCAGGATTTCTCTCTGCGCTATATGCTAGTTGACGGCCAGGGTAACTTTGGCTCCGTAGACGGCGATAACGCTGCTGCGATGCGATATACCGAGATCCGCCTGCGCAAGATCGCCCATGAGCTTTTGGCCGATTTGGACAAGGAAACCGTCGATTTTGGGCCAAATTACGATGGTAGTGAGAAGGAACCCCTGATTTTGCCGGCCAAAGTGCCGAATTTGCTGATAAATGGCAGTTCTGGCATCGCTGTGGGTATGGCTACCAATATCCCTCCCCATAACCTGGATGAGGTGATTTCGGCCTGTTTACACGTACTTCACAACCCAGAATGCTCTATTGACGAGCTCATTGAGATCATTCCAGCCCCGGATTTCCCGACTGCCGGCATTATTTACGGTCTCCAAGGGGTTCGTGAGGGCTATCGCACAGGTCGTGGCCGTGTTGTTATGCGCGCCAAGACCCACTTTGAGGATTTGGACAAAGGCTCCCGTCAGGCCATCATCGTCGATGAGTTGCCTTACCAGGTAAATAAGAAAAACTTGCTTGAGCGTATCGCCGAGCTGGTGAATGAGAAAAAGATTGAAGGCATTTCTGATTTGCGTGATGAATCAGACAAATCCGGCATGCGCGTTGTCATTGAACTCAAGCGTGGCGAAGTGCCTGAAGTTGTTCTCAATAATTTATATAAGAGCACTCAATTACAAGATAACTTCGGTATGAACATGGTGGCCTTGGTAGATAACCAGCCACGCTTGTTGAACTTGAAGCAAATGCTTGAGTACTTCTTGCAACATCGTCGTGAAGTAGTTACACGTCGTACGATTTTTGAATTACGTAAAGCGCGTGAGCGTGGTCACGTTCTTGAAGGCTTAGCTGTTGCATTAGCCAACATTGACGAGTTCATTGCGATTATTAAAGCGGCTGCAAATCCTGTTATCGCTAAACAAGAATTGATGGGCAAAGCTTGGGATTCTTCAATGGTGCGCGAGATGTTGGCGCGTGCTGAGAGCGATACACCAGGTGGCCGTAACGCTTATCGCCCAGAAGGCTTGCTGGCTGAGTACGGCATGCAAAGCACTGGGCTCTATCGCCTCTCTGATAGTCAAGCGCAAGAAATTTTGCAAATGCGTTTGCAACGTTTGACTGGACTTGAGCAAGACAAGATTGTTAATGAGTACAAAGAAGTCATGGCAGAAATTGCTGACTTGTTGGATTTATTAGCGAAGCCAGAACGCGTGACTCAAGTGATTGAAGATGAACTGAAAGAAGTTCAATCTGAATTTGGTGCCGCAGGCACAGATAACGGTCGTCGTTCATTCATTGAGATGAACGCAACTGAACTCTTCACTGAAGATTTGATCACTCCACAAGATATGGTGGTGACACTTTCTCATACGGGCTATATGAAGAGCCAGCCACTCAGCGAATACCGCGCGCAAAAACGTGGCGGTCGCGGTAAGCAAGCTGCGGCTACAAAAGATGAGGACTGGATTGACACTCTCTTTGTAGCGAATACGCATGACACGATCTTGTGCTTCTCTGATCGTGGTCGCATGTACTGGCTCAAGGTGTGGGAAGTTCCACAAGGAAGCCGCACATCGCGCGGTAAACCAATCGTCAATATGTTCCCATTGATTGAGGGTGAAAAGATTACCGTGATCTTGCCGATCAAGGGTTATCACGATGATCACTATGTATTCATGGCTACTCGTCTAGGTACAGTGAAGAAGACGCGTTTGTCTGATTTCTCTAACCCACGCAAGGCCGGCATCATCGCGGTTGACCTCAACGAGAATGATTTCTTGGTGGGTGCTGCAATTACGGATGGTCAGCACGATGTGATGTTGTTCTCAGATGCTGGTAAAGCGGTTCGTTTTGACGAAAACGATGTACGCCCAATGGGTCGTACTGCACGCGGCGTGCGCGGTATGAACTTGGGTGAAGGTCACCAAGTTATTGCTATGCTGGTAGCGCCTGCGGAAGCAGCAGAGGGCGCGGAAGCTGCGGTAGTTGATGAGAATGGTGTTGCTATTCCAAGTAGCGTACTAACCGCTACTGAAAATGGTTATGGCAAGCGCACTCCAATCGCTGAATACACACGTCATGGTCGCGGTACAAAAGGCATGATTGCGATTCAGACAACTGAGCGTAACGGTAAAGTGGTTGCAGCAGCGCTTGTGTCTCCGGAAGATCAAATCATGTTGATTACTACTGGTGGCGTTTTAGTTCGCACTCGTGTATCAGAAATTCGTGAGATGGGTCGCGCTACTCAAGGCGTTACTTTGATTAACGTCGACGAAGGCACTCGTTTGTCTGGCTTGCAGCGTATTGCTGAGAGCGATTCAGATGAAGAAGGTGCTGACGATGCCGAAGATGGTGAAGCATCTGCAGATCCAGTAGCCGATCAAGATCAGTAAGGCGATGACTTTCGATCACCGCATCTTCAATTTCGCTGCGGGCCCTGCTACCTTGCCTAAAGAGGTATTGAAGCAGGCTGCCGATGAGATGTTGAATTGGCGTGGGCTTGGCACCAGCGTGATGGAGATTAGCCATCGCAGCAAAGAGTTCATGGAAGTCTATGAAGAGACTTTGCAAGATCTGCGTACGCTGATGCACATTCCCGATACCTATGAAATCTTGCTATTGCAAGGTGGTGGTCTTGGACAAAATGCGGCGATTCCAATGAACTTGATGCCTTTGGCGAAGAATGGTCCCAAGGCGGATTTTTTGGTGACTGGTATTTGGTCTGAAAAATCTTATAAAGAAGCGCAGAAGTACGGAACTGCAAATTTAGCAGCGTCATCTGCTGCGGAAAAATTTAATACGATTCCTCCAAGATCCAGTTGGAATTTATCAAGTGATGCCGCTTATGTGCATTACTGCGCCAATGAAACCATTGGTGGCGTTGAGTTTCCTGACGTACCGGATGTTGGGGGCACACCTTTGGTTGCTGATATCTCGAGCAATATTCTTTCTAAGGAAATGGATGTTAATAAGTGCGCCGTCTGGTTTGGTGGTGCGCAAAAGAATATTGGCCCATCCGGCGTCACGATTGTGATTATTCGTAAAGATCTGATTGGCCATAGCATGAGCATTACCCCAACGATTTGGGATTGGGCTATACAGGCCAATACACAATCGATGATCAATACGCCCCCTACGTTTGCTATCTACATGGCAGGCCTTGGATTTAAGTGGCTCTTGAAGCAGGGTGGCGTAAAAGTAATTGAAAAACGCAATCAAGAAAAAGCGGATTTACTCTATCAGTTCATTGATCAAAGTAGTTTGTATGAAAACCGCGTTACTAGAGAATATCGTTCACGCATGAACGTGACTTTCTTCTTGAAAGATGAGAATCTGAATGCAGAGTTTCTGGCGCAATCAAATGCTGCTGGGCTCGTTGCTTTGCGTGGCCATAAAGCGGCTGGCGGCATGCGTGCCAGCATTTATAACGCAATGCCAGTTGAGGGCGTTAAGGCTCTAATTGAATTTATGCGCGACTTTGAAAGGCGGGCCTAATGAGCACTGAAGAACAGCGCCTAGCGCCATTACGTGAAAAAATTGATGCGTTAGATGCCCAAATTTTGGATTTGCTAACTCAGCGTGCTAAAGCGGCCCAAGAGGTAGGTCACGTCAAAGGTGGTTTTTCTTCGCCGGTATTTCGCCCTGAGCGCGAACGTCAAGTTGTTGCTCGCTTACAAGAAATTAATCAAGGCCCTTTGTTGCCTGACGGCATTGCTGCTATCTGGCGCGAAGTTATGTCTGCCTGCCGCGCCTTAGAGGCTCGTCAAACGATTGCCTATCTTGGGCCTGTAGGGACATTTTCTGAGCAGGCAGCGCAAACCTATTTCGGCCACTCAATTGCTGGCTTGCCTTGCGTTAGCTTGGATGAGGTATTTAAGTCGGTTGAGAAGGGCGCGGCGCAATTTGGTGTGGTGCCTGTTGAAAACTCAAGCGAAGGTGCGATTTCTCGCACTCTAGATTTGTTGTTAGATTCTTCGATGCGAATTAGCGGTGAAGTTGTTTTACCTATTCGCCATCACCTGTTAACAATGAGCGGCATCTTAGACGGTGTGACCACTGTCTGCGCCCATGCGCAAGCTTTAGCTCAATGTCAGCAATGGTTAAGCGTGCACGCGCCACAGCTAAAGCGTCAAGCAGTTAGTAGTAATGCGGAAGCGGCGCGCCTTGCCGCTAACGATCCAACATTGGCTGCTATTGCTGGTGATCCCGCCCAAGAAGCCTATGGCTTGCAGGCAGTGGCAGCGCAAATTCAGGATGACCCACACAATCGCACTCGCTTTGTTGTGGTGGGCAACTATGCTTGCCAACCTACTGGTAAGGATCAAACATCATTAGTGCTGTCTGTAGATAACCAGCCAGGCGCAGTACATCGTTTGTTGGCGCCATTGGCAAAGCATGGCGTCTCTATGAACCGTTTCGAATCTCGCCCAGCTCGCAAAGGCACTTGGGAGTATCACTTTTATATCGACATCGCAGGCCATGCTGATGATGCAAAGGTGGTTGCTGCTTTAAATGAGTTAAAGGAAGTGGCCGCGTTTTATAAGAATCTTGGCTCTTATCCTCATTCTGCGTGAGTAAGCGTCTAGCAATTTTTAAAAGATGAATCAGTAAATACATTTAGTAAATTCGAATGACTTCTAAGATTGGCTTAAAACACATTCATGCGATTGCCCCTTACGTTGGCGGCCGTCCGATTAGTGAAGTGGCGCGTGAATACGGTCTTGATGAAAACAAGATCGTGAAATTAGCGTCTAATGAAAACCCATTGGGAATGCCAAAGTCTGCTCAAGAAGCGATGCTTAAAGCTGCTAGCGACTTAGGGCGTTACCCTGACTCCAATGGATTTGAGTTAAAGAATGTTTTATCTAGCTCTTTAGGTGTGCCGTCTGATTGGATAACACTCGGTAATGGCAGCAACGATATTTTGGAGTTAGCTGCTCGTGCAGTTGCGCAATCAGGTGATGAGGTGATTTTCTCTAAGCATGCATTTGCTGTTTACCCACTGGCCACTCAGGCGGTTGGGGCAAAAGCGGTAGAGGTTGCGGCAACCTCAAGCTACGGACATGATTTGCTAGCGATGTTGGCCGCCGTTAAAGCTGCAGGTGACAAAGCAAAATTGGTTTTTGTAGCGAACCCCAACAATCCGACGGGAAGCTATCTCACCGCGAAAGAGATTGAAGACTTTTTAGTGTCGTTGCCATCACATGTTGTGGTGGTTTTGGATGAGGCCTACAACGAATACCTCACACCAGAGCAACGTTACGATGCGATCGCTTGGGTGAAGCGTTTTCCGAATATGATTTTGTCGCGTAGCTTTTCAAAGGCTTACGGTCTTGCAGGTCTGCGCATTGGTTATGGGGTTGCTCAGCCACATTTAACGGATTTATTAAATCGTATTCGTCAGCCATTCAATGTCAATAGTCTGGCGCAAGCGGCTGCGATTGCCGCTTTTCAGGATAAAGCGTTTTTGCAAAAGGGCTTTGAGCTCAATTGCGCTGGTTACCAACAACTCACGAAAGCATTTGATCAACTAGGACTTCGCTATTTGCCATCTGCAGGCAATTTTGTATTGGTGAAGGTGGGTGATGATGACCAAGCCGGCGCGCGCATGAATTTAGCTTTGCTCAAGCGCGGCATTATTGTTCGTCCAGTTGGTAACTATGGACTACCACAGTGGTTGCGTATTTCGATTGGTTTGCCAGATGAGAATGCAGCTTTTATTGACGCATTAAAAGCAATCTTGGCGAGCGAATGACCATAATTAATCCAGCTAGCAATTACGGTACCGTCACTATTGTGGGTGTTGGTTTAATTGGGGCGTCTCTGGGCTTAGCTCTTAAAAAAGCAGGAGTAGTCACAAAGGTTTTGGGTGTTGGTCGCAGTAAAGAAAATTTAGATCAAGCGCAAAAGATGGGTGCGATTGATGGCGTAGTGGATTTGGTAGAAGCTACAAAGCAGTCTGATGTCATTGTGCTTTGTGTGCCTGTAGCGCAAATGCGCGCAGCCTTTGAAGTTATGGAGCCTCTTCTTGAGTCACGCACCATGATTACGGATGCTGGCAGCACTAAAGGTGATGTCATTTTGGCGGCTAAAGAAGTTTTAGGAAAGAAAGCTTGTCAGTTCGTGCCAGCACATCCGATTGCCGGTGGTGCGCAACATGGCGCTAGCGCAGCTAAGGCAGATTTGTTTCAAGGGAAACAAACCATTATTTGCCCTTTGCAAGAAAACTCACCAGAAGACACTGCATTAATCACCGGATTTTGGGAGTCAGTAGGATCCGTTGTGAAGAAAATTGGCGTTGTGCAGCATGATGCTATTTATGCTGCAGTCTCACACTTGCCGCACATTTTGTCTTATGCCCTAATGGCTAGCGTGGTGAACTCTGAGGATGCGGAACAAAAACTGGGTCATGTTGGCGCAGGATTTAAAGATTTCACACGCATCGCTGCTTCCAGCCCAGAGATGTGGCGTGATATTTGTCTTGGTAATCGCACCGCCATTCTGAAAGAGCTTGATCAGTATTTATTGATCGTCAATCACATGCGTAAATTGATTGCGGAAAATGATGGCGCTGGTTTAGAGAAATTATTCAATAAGGCAAGTAAGGCGCGCCAAGATTTGGATGCATCTGAATGAGTGGCTTGCCTGATATCAGTATTGGCCCATTCAAACGAGCACAAGGCTCGATTGTCTTGCCAGGCTCAAAGAGTATTTCTAATCGCGCGTTATTACTTGCAGCACTTTCCTCTGGAACTACGACTCTTAAAAACTTATTGGATGCTGATGACACCCAAGTCATGCGTAATGCCTTGCGCCAGCTTGGACTGATGGTCACCGACAAAGAGAATCATGTTTGTGTGGTTGAGGGTTGTGGTGGAAAATTTCCTGTGCAAGATGCAGACCTCTTTATGGGCAATGCGGGTACTGCTATTCGACCATTGACCGCTGCTTTGGCAATGCAGGGCGGTAACTATCGTCTCTCAGGTGTTGCACGCATGCACGAGAGACCGATTCGCGATCTAGTTGATGGTTTACGTCAAGTGGGCGCAAAGATTGAATACGAATTACAAGAGGGTTATCCGCCGATTAAGATTTTGGCCTCATCTATTCAGATTAAAGATGTGGTGAAGGTACGTGGCGATGTATCGAGTCAATTCTTGACCGCATTGTTGATGGCTTTACCTTTAGTGGCAACTGAACCGGTGCGCATTGAAGTATTAGGCGAGCTAATTTCACGTCCATACATCGATATCACCTTAAAGTTGATGGCTAGGTTTGGAGTGACTGTTTCCTGCCCTGATTCTCAGTCGTTTGTAATCCCAGCTAAAACATCTGATGCGGTTTATAAAAGTCCTGGTCATTTATCTGTTGAGGGCGATGCTTCGTCTGCCTCTTACTTTTTAGCCTTAGGGGCTATTGGTGGTGGCCCAGTGCGCGTGTTGGGTGTGGGTAAAGATAGCATTCAAGGGGATGTGGCATTTGCTGATGCGCTTGCCTTGATGGGCGCCAAGATTACTGCTGGTGAGGATTGGATAGAGGTAGCGGGTGTAAAAAATGCCAGCGGCAAACTTAATGGCATTACTTTGGACTGTACGGAAATTCCAGATGCGGCGATGACTCTGGCAGTTGCCGCTTTATTTGCTGATGGCCCAACCCGCTTAAACAGTATTGCGAGCTGGCGCGTTAAGGAAACGGATCGAATTGCTGCGATGGCAAAAGAGTTAAAAAAAGTTGGTGCAATTGTTGAGGAAGGCGCTGACTACATCGTGGTGCAAGCACCAGCATCACTCAGTGATTGGAAATCTCCAAGCGAGGGTATTGGCACATACGATGACCATCGCATGGCAATGTGTTTCTCATTAGCTGCGTTTGGACCGAATGCACTCAAGATTAATGATCCAAACTGCGTGGCAAAAACCTTCCCAACGTATTTCTCAGAATTTGCAACGGTAGTTGCGTAATCCCATGAGTCAGTTTCCAGTTATTGCCATTGATGGACCTACTGCTTCTGGCAAGGGAACGGTTGCATCTTTAGTAGCTCAAAAGTTAGGCTTTCATTATTTGGATAGCGGTGCCTTGTATCGTTTGGTGGCACTAGCCAGTGAAAAAGAGGGAATCGATGCTAAAAATGGGCCAGAATTAGGCCTTTTGGTGCCTAAGTTGTTGATTTCATTCAAAAATAATCAAGTTTTTTTGAATAATGAGGACGCGACTGAGGCTATTCGGGCGGAAAATATCGGTTTGAGAGCCTCTGCAGTAGCAGTTCATCCAGAGGTGCGCACCGCTTTGGTGAGCTTGCAGCGCAGTTTTAGGCAATCTCCAGGTTTGGTGGCGGATGGTCGCGATATGGCCAGTGTGATATTTCCAGATGCGATTTTGAAGGTTTTCCTCACTGCAACAGCTGCCGCAAGAGCCGAGCGTCGCTATAAGCAATTGATAGCTAAGGGATTTTCTGCTAAACTAGAAGACTTGCTGCAGGATTTACAGGAGCGTGATGCCAGAGATAGCAGTAGAGGCACCGCCCCCTTGTTAGTCGCAGACGGTGCAAAAGTGCTCGAAACATCAGATTTATCGATAGATCAAGCAGTTAAGACAGTTTTAGATTGGTATCAATCTGCAATTGCTTAGCTCAGTTTTGTAGGTAGTAGGTAGTGAGCTGTAGTTGTAAGTAGTAGTTTTGGTGTCTTGAGAAACTCCACAACGCGATCATTTCATTAGCGTGTTTCCTTAAGGCTTTTTTAACCTAACCCGTCAGGCCTTCTGGCGGCACAAAGTGAATATACATGTCTGAATCATTTGCAGAACTATTTGAAGAATCATTAACCCGATCGAATATGAAGACCGGCCAAGTTATTTCGGCTGAAGTTCTTCGCATCGACCATAACTTCGTCGTTGTTAACGCTGGCTTAAAGTCTGAAGCGTTTATTCCTGTTGAAGAATTCCATAACGACGCTGGCGAGATTGAAGTAGCTCCTGGCGATTTCGTTTCTGTTGCTATTGACGCTCTTGAGAACGGCTATGGCGACACCATCCTCTCCCGTGACAAAGCGAAGCGCTTAGCATCATGGTTGAATTTGGAAAAAGCTCTCGAGCAAGCTGAGATCGTTACTGGTACTGTTACTGGTAAGGTTAAAGGCGGCTTGACAGTAATGGTGAACGGTATCCGCGCATTCTTGCCTGGATCACTCGTTGATACACGTCCAATCAAAGACACTAGTCCTTACGAAGGTAAGACTATGGAGTTCAAGGTTATCAAGCTTGACCGTAAGCGTAACAACGTAGTGTTGTCACGTCGTGCGGTTGTTGAAGCTAGCCAAGGTGAAGAGCGTGCTAAGTTGATGTCTAACTTGAAAGAAGGTGCAGTGGTTACTGGCCTCGTTAAGAACATCACTGATTACGGCGCATTCGTTGACCTCGGTGGTATTGATGGTCTCTTGCACATTACCGATTTGGCATGGCGTCGTGTGCGTCACCCAAGCGAGATGTTGACTGTTGGTCAAGAAGTAACTGCGAAGATCTTGAAGTTTGATCAAGAGAAAAACCGTGTTTCACTCGGTGTGAAACAACTTGGTGATGATCCATGGGTTGGTATCGCTCGTCGTTACCCACCAAATACCCGTTTATTCGGCAAAGTAACCAACCTGACCGACTACGGCGCATTCGTTGAAATCGAAAGCGGCATCGAAGGTTTGGTACACGTTTCTGAAATGGACTGGACCAACAAAAACGTTGCTCCAAGCAAGGCTACTGCATTGGGTACCGAAGTTGAAGTTATGGTTCTCGATATTGATGAAGACAAGCGTCGTATTAGCTTGGGTATCAAGCAGTGCAAAGCAAATCCATGGGAAGAGTTTGCGCGTTCGCAGCAAAAAGGCGACAAGCTTTCTGGCGCAATCAAGTCGATTACCGACTTTGGTGTGTTCATTGGCTTGCCTGGCGGTATCGATGGCTTGGTTCACCTCTCTGACCTCTCATGGAATGAGCCAGGCGAAGAAGCTGTTAAGAAATACAAAAAAGGTGATGAAGTTGAAGCCACCGTATTGGCAATCGATGTTGAGAAAGAGCGTATCTCTCTCGGTATCAAGCAATTATCTGGTGACCCATTCAACAACTACACCTCTGTCAATGACAAAGGCGCAATGGTAACCGGCACTGTGAAGAGTGTTGATGCCAAAGGTGCAACTATTCATTTGGCTGATGAAGTTGAAGCTTACTTGCGTGCTTCTGAGATCTCAACAGATCGCGTTGAAGATGCACGCAATGTATTGAAAGAAGGCGATAGCGTAACTGCCATGATCATTAACATTGATCGTAAGTCACGCGTAATCAACCTTTCAATCAAAGCAAAAGACAGCTCTGATCAACAAGATGCAATGAGCAAGCTCCAAGGTGATGCGCAGTCTGGCACAACCAATTTGGGTGCTTTGTTAAAAGCAAAATTGGATAATCAAGGCTAAATCAATATCGCCGCTCTCCATTAGGAGGGTGGCGATTTTTTATTGATAGATCATGACAGATCAAGAGCAACAAGCAATTACCCGCTCCGAACTAGTGGAGAGCTTAGCGGAACAGTTTCCGCAGCTATTGCCTAGGGATGTGGAGTTGGCGGTAAAAACATTGTTGGACACAATGACTCAAGCCTTGGCAGAAGGTAAGCGTATTGAGTTGCGTGGCGTGGGAAGTTTTGTACTTCATCATCGTCCTGCGCGAACTGGTCGCAATCCGAAGTCTGGTGAGAAGGTATTGATTCCAGAAAAGCGTGTACCGCACTTTAAGCCTGGCAAAGAGTTGCGTGAGCGAGTTGATTACAAGCCTTTGAAACAGGCGAGCCCTAAAGAGGGTACTGGTGCCTAGTATTCAGGCTCAACCTCAGTGGTCCATTCGGACCATTTTTTTATTGGATTTCAGCTAAGCATGATTCAAATCGCGACATCTTGGTTGTTGTTGCTACCAGTCATGTTTGGTATTGGTTGGCTAGCTTCCCGTTGGGATCTGCGACTTGAAAATCGCATGGATGAGCGCGAGCGCATGCGTCAACAGCGCTCCACCTTTAAAGGTCTGAGCCTTTTGTTAAACGAGCAACCAGATCAAGCTATTGAGACGCTGGTCAAGATAGCGCAGTTAGACCCTGAAACGGTTGAATTGCATTTTTCTTTGGGAAATTTATTCCGTCGCCGTGGTGAAACCGAACGTGCGATTCGGGTGCATCAGCACTTAGCTAATCGCGATGACTTAAAGCCACGTGATCGAGATCATGCCGCCTATGAATTGGGTCGTGACTTTTTGCGTGCAGGCCTATTGGATCGCGCAGAAGCTTCACTGAATCGTGTGGGTGAAGGGAAATATGCTGTCCCAGCAAAAGAAAGTCTTTTGGAGATGTATCAAGTAGAGCGTGACTGGAAGAAGGCCATCATTGCTGCTACTGAACTCGAGACTCTTCAGGGTAAATCTCACCGTACCGAAATTGCTCAATTTCATTGCGAGCTAGCTCAAGATGCGCTGCGCCGAAAAGATTTGCGTGAAGCTGAGCAATCTATTCAGCGTGCTTTGCAAGCTGTGCCAAATCATGCGCGCGGACTTATTTTGCAGGGTGACTATTTAATGGCGATGGAGCGCCCTGCACAAGCTATTGAAGTATGGGGTGTAGTTGCTGATTCACATCCTGCCTATATGCACCTATTGGCGGATCGTTGGATGCTGGCTCATACCGCCTTAGGCAAAGAGTCTGAGGGCTTAGATCGACTCTGCGCACTCTTAAAAACTCAGGCTACTGGCGAGTTGTTGGATATTGTGCATAAGCAAGTTATGAAGATTCGTGGCCCAGAAGCCGCCAATACGATGTTGTCTGAGGTAATGCAACATTCGCCCAGCTTGAGTGCCTTATCAAAGCTTGCTGAAACGCGCGTTGCATTAGAGGAAGGCAATGCCAACCCAGAGAGACTTTCGGAGTTGCAGTCCATTCTGAATCTCTTGCGCCAACGTACAACGAGTTTGGCTCGTTATACCTGTGGTAATTGTGGCTTCCGTGCTCGCAGATTCTATTGGCAGTGCCCAGGTTGTAATAATTGGGAGGCATACTCACCAAGACGCTCAGAAGGTGTTGCACCCAGCGGCCCTTCAATGTAATTGATCTAGAGAAATAAGATACCGAGAAAATAGAGACCGTATGAAAGTTACGATTGTTGGAAGTGGTTATGTAGGTTTAGTTACCGGAGCCTGTCTTGCAGAGCAGGGGAATAATGTCTTCTGTTTGGATTTAGATCCAAAGAAGATTGAGATTCTCAATTCTGGTGGCGTGCCGATCTATGAGCCAGGGCTAAAAGAAATGATTGATCGCAATCGTGCCGCTGGCAGATTGCAGTTCTCTACCGATATCGCCGCTTCAGTAGCGCATGGGGATATTCAATTTATTGCAGTAGGCACCCCTCCTGATGAAGATGGCTCTGCGGATCTACAGTATGTAGTTGCAGCTGCGCGCAATATTGGTCGCCATATGACCACCCCAAAAGTGATTGTCGATAAATCGACTGTGCCTGTTGGAACAGCAGATAAAGTTCAAGCCGCTATTACTGAAGAACTAGAAAAGCGTAATTTACCTGCTGATCTGTGCTCAGTTGTTTCAAATCCAGAGTTCTTAAAAGAGGGCGCTGCCGTAGAAGACTTTATGCGCCCAGATCGTATTGTGATTGGTACTGAAAACACACCAGCTGGTTTGCGTGCTAAAGAGCAGATGCGCAAACTCTATGCGCCATTTAATCGTCACCATGAGCGTACCTATTACATGGATGTAAAGAGTGCGGAGTTAACCAAGTATGCTGCTAACGCTATGTTGGCAACCCGTATCTCCTTTATGAATGAGTTGGCTAATTTGGCAGATCTAGTGGGTGCAGATATTGAGGCAGTGCGCCAAGGTATTGGATCGGATTCTCGTATTGGTTTTGGTTTCTTGTACCCAGGCACAGGTTACGGTGGCTCTTGTTTTCCGAAAGATGTATCTGCCTTATCAAAGACTGCTAAAGAGCATGGTAGAGAGCTAAAGATTCTCGGTGCTGTTGATGCGGTAAACGAGATTCAAAAGTATGTGTTGGTAGAGAAGATTGAAAAGCGTTTCGGCAAAGATCTCTCTAATATGAAATTCGCTTTGTGGGGCTTGGCATTCAAGCCCAATACAGACGATATGCGCGAAGCTCCAAGTCGCGTCATTATTTCTGAGTTGGTTAAGCGTGGTGCTACGATTGTGGCTCATGATCCAGTCTCAATGCCGGAAGCAAAACATGCCTTAGAGTTAGATTTTCAGGGTAATCCTCAAGGGCTGAAAAACGTTTCCATGGTGGATAACCCCATGAATGCCCTTGATGGTGCGGATGCATTGATCATTGTGACTGAGTGGAAAGCATTCCGTAGCCCTGATTTTGATGTGGTCCTCCAAAAATTGACTCGCCCCATCATTTTTGATGGACGTAATTTGTATGAGCCACAAGCAATGCAAGAGCTGGGTATTGAATACCACGGCATTGGACGACATAATTAAACAAGTCATTAGCAAAAGCTATTCATATGGAAAAAGCCAACCGCGAACAATTTTCTAAGGCACGCCTGCTAGTAGTAGGGGATGTCATGCTGGATCGTTATTGGTTTGGCGATACCAACCGTATTTCTCCCGAGGCACCAGTGCCAGTGGTTCAAGTTGGCAAGATTGATGAGCGCTTAGGCGGTGCTGCGAACGTGGCCCGAAATGTCGCAGCTCTTGGTGCGCAAACAACCATTCTCGGAATAGTGGGTCAGGATGAACCTGGTGAACGCGTTATCAATTTGCTCAAATCCGGTGGCGTAGATAGTCAGTTGGAAATTGATGCAGATGTACCTACGATTGTGAAGTTGCGTGTGATTGCACGCCAGCAACAATTAATCCGTTTAGATTTTGAAGAGGCTCCTAGCGAGAAAGCGCTAGCGCACAAGTTAGAGCGTTTTGAAAAATTAGTTGGCTCTGCTGATGTTGTGATTCTGTCGGACTACGGCAAGGGTGCCTTAGGACAAGTATCCCATATGATCGAGCAGGCTAGAGCGCAAAACAAAATGATCTTGGTCGACCCCAAGGGTGAAGATTATGAGAAATATCGTGGCGCCACTGTTTTAACGCCTAATCGCAGTGAGCTGCGTCAAGTGGTTGGACAGTGGACTAGTGAAGAAGACCTCACCAAGAGAGCGCAAGATCTCAGAAAGTCTCTTAACCTTCAGGCGCTATTACTTACCCGCTCTGAAGAGGGTATGAGTCTTTATACAGAAGCTGGTGTAAGTCATGTCAAAGCACAAGCTAGAGAGGTATTCGATGTATCCGGTGCTGGTGATACGGTGATTGCTACTTTGGCGGTTGCCCTGGCATCTGGATGGTCATTAGAGCGGGCGATGGCTTTGGCAAATCGTGCTGGTGGAATTGTGGTTGGTAAGCTGGGTACTGCTACCGTTACTTCAGAGGAATTACAGTGACTATTATCGTAACTGGTGCCGCAGGATTTATTGGCGCAAATATCGTTCAAGCTTTAAATGCGCGCGGTGAAAAAAATATTATTGCTGTTGACGACTTACGTCCAGCGGATAAATATCGCAATCTAGCTGATCTCGATATTATTGATTACCTCGATAAGGATGAGTTTCTAGAGGCGTTTAGAAGTGGTCGTTTTGGTAAGGTAAAAGCAGTGTTTCATGAGGGCGCTTGCTCCGATACCATGGAGGCCGATGGCATTTTCATGATGGCTAATAACTATCGTTACACCATGGATTTGCTTGATATCTGTACCGCTCAAAAGGTTCAGCTCTTGTATGCCTCATCTGCGGCAACTTATGGCGGTTCCGATGTGTTTATTGAAAGTCGTGAGCATGAGAGGCCTTTGAATATCTATGGCTACTCAAAGTTTTTATTTGATCAGGTGATGCGTAAGCGTTTTGCTGAAAATGCAAATACCGCTCAAGTAGTTGGCTTTCGCTACTTCAACGTATATGGCCCTCGCGAATCACACAAAGGCCGTATGGCATCCGTAGCCTTTCATCAATATCATCAATACAAAGCAAATGGCCATGTAAAGCTGTTTGGTGAATATGGTGGCTATGGTCCTGGCGAACAAAGTCGTGACTTTGTATCGATTGAAGATGTGGTCAAAGTAAATCTCTTTTTCTTAGATCATCCAGAGATCAGCGGTATCTTCAATTTAGGCAGTGGGCGTGCGCAACCATTTAACGATGTGGCACACGCTGTTGCTAACGCAATGCGCAAATTAGATAAAGCGCAACCAGCAAGCTTGCAAGAATTAGTTAAAGAAAAAGCAATTGAGTACATTCCGTTTCCGGAAGCACTCAAAGGCAAATACCAGTGCTTCACACAAGCTGATTTAACAAAATTGCGTGCAGCTGGATATTCAGAACCTTTCCTTAATGTTGAGCAGGGTGTCAGTCGTTATATCGAGTGGCTAGAAGCCAATTCTGATTTCTTAGCAAATCCACTGTAAGCCAGTCAACTAGATCCATACATCTTCGTTGTAAATGATCCGCGCGCACATTGTGCCCGTGGATTTTTTATTTATCTCTGGAGAACGTATGAAAAACATCAATTTTGGAAGTGCTAAAAATATGATGAGATCCGCCTTGGTCTCAGCAGTAATCTCAGTATCCGGTTTAGGTATCAGCTTGGGTATGGCAAACGCCTCACCCATTAATGTCAACACAGCATCTCAATCTGAACTAGAAAGCATTAAAGGTATCGGTCCGTCTAAGGCAAAAACGATTATTGCGGAGCGTCAAGATGGCGGCCATTTTCAGGATGCCAATGATTTGCAGAAACGAGTACGTGGCATTGGTATGAAGTCGGTTGAAAAAATGGTGGATAACGGCTTAACTATTGAGTCACCAAGCTCTTTTCGGGAGCCGAATGGGCGTACGCAGAAAGAAGGTGGGGCCTCTAGCCGTCGTCATTCGCGTCATCAGGGTAATGGACGAAATTCATCGGAGCGTGCAGCGCCACATCGTAGAAATTAGACCCTTTCGCGTTTAGGTTTGCTTACGGCTAAAATCAGGCTATGAGCAGACCTTCTTACCTAACCATCTCGCAAACAGTAGGAAATACGCCTTTGGTGCGCTTGCAGCGTATTCCAGGGTTGGAAAATGACACTCGCAATAATGTCATTCTAGGTAAGTTAGAGGGCAATAATCCAGCCGGGTCGGTTAAGGACCGACCTGCGCTGTCGATGATCATGCGCGCGCAAGAGCGTGGCGAAATTAAACCAGGCGATACCTTAATTGAAGCTACTAGCGGAAACACCGGCATTGCCCTGGCAATGACTGCCGCAATGTTGGGCTACAAAATGATTTTGGTGATGCCAGAAAACCAAAGTATTGAGAGACGTCAAAGTATGGCTGCTTATGGCGCTGAATTAATTTTGACGGCAGCTTCTGGTGGCATGGAGTTTGCAAGAGACTACGCTTTGCAATTGCAGCGCGAAGGTCGCGGAAGATTGCTTGATCAGTTTGCCAATCCCGATAATCCACGAGCACATATTGAGACTACAGGACCTGAGATCTGGCGAGATACCGATGGCCAGATTACCCACTTTGTTTCGGCGATGGGTACTACTGGCACGATCACTGGGGTATCAACTTATCTGAAGTCCATGAATCCCAATATTCAGATTATTGGGGCACAACCCGAGGAAGGCTCGCAAATACCGGGTATCCGTAAATGGGCTCCAGAATATCTACCAAAAATTTACCAAGGCGAGCGCGTTGATCGTATTGAATATGTAACGCAAGCCGATGCTGAAGATATGGCACGTCGCTTGGCAGTAGAAGAGGGTATCTTTTGCGGTATTTCAGCGGGTGGCGCTTTAGTGGTTGCCTTACGCATCGCCCGTCAGGTTGAAAATGCCACGATTGTCTTTATTGTGTGCGATCGCGGAGATCGCTACTTATCTACTGGCGTTTTCCCCGCCTAAGCTGATGGCTATAACTATTCTTAGTTTGCCTTAGCTTTTTTCTTGGCGCTTGATTTTTTGCCGCTCTTGTTTTTAGGTTTATCAGCAGCATCTTTAGAGCTGCTGGTTTTCTGCGAAGACTCTACGGGTACAGCGCTTTGGTTTTTATATCCCAAGGCTTCCGCAAACTCTGCTACGCTTTGCGCATAGAAATAGCTACGGTTGTATTGCACAATTGTCAGAAAATTATTTAGGCCAACAAAGTATTGCGCTTGATCTGACCCATCTTTGCCTGGATAAGGAAGGTCAACAATGAGTCCTTTGCTCTGCGGCTCTGCACCACCGCGTTGCAAATCACCCTGCTGCGGACTCAGAATTCCCTTCCGAATTAACTCTGCAACAGTATGTTTCAGTTGCGGTTCCCCATCCGCTAATTCCTTGGCAGCACTTAAACCACTTTCTTGCACCGGGAAGGAGATCGGCATACCTGTTTGCCAGCCATGTTTCTTCATAAAGTTAGCAACGCTGGCAATGGCATCTTTTGGGCTCTGCTTTAGATCAATACGTCCATCACCATCCCCATCGACTGCAAAGCTGCGAATACTGCTGGGCATAAATTGCGGCAAACCAATAGCCCCAGCGTAAGAGCTGTTTTGATTCAGGCAATAATTAAAACGACTTTGATTGACCCCTTGAGCAGTATTTTTAGCTGGTAACTGACCGCCGGATTCTGTCCAGCAGAGCAAAATAAGTTCTTGAAGCTGATCTTTAAAAAGTTGCTCTCGAGCAGTTTTGTTTGGGGTATCCGGATAACTGAAGGCTAGAGTCGATAAAACATCCTTCACCCGAAAATTGCCAGTCTGACGACCGTAAATTGTTTCAATGCCAATAATGGCAGCAATGACTTCGGCTGGCACCCCATAAGTTTGCTCAACTTGAGCTAAAAAGGCTTGGTTTTCCTCTAAAAACGTCTTTCCAGCCTTAAGTCGGACAGGTTCAATGAAACGCTTGCGGTAGGCCAACCAGTTCTTTTTAAACGTTCCCGATGGGGGTAATACCAATTTGCGGATCGAGGGAATCGTTTTAGCATCTAGAAAGCCTATTTCCAGGGTCTGAATGGGGATTTCCTGGGTTTGGGATACCTGATTAAGCAGGGCATTCAGGCTTTGGCTATAGCGCGCCTCTGTGGCTGCATCATCCGCCTGGTTTACGATGGTTTGCTGGGTACTACTTTGTTGTGGAGGTGTGCTTGTGCAGGCTCCAAGAGCGAGTAGCGCCAATAGGAGCATTGGGAAGTGGATGCGCAAGCAGGAATTTAGGGGCATAAGGTTGAGCAAGTTGAGCAATAAATTAAGCAATATTGATTAGATTATAAAAATTACAGTTTTGCTATTAAGGATTTAGGTAAATGACAACAGGATACATAACACATCCCGATTTTCTGAAACACGAGATGGGTAGTCATCACCCTGAATGTCCAGAGCGTATTCAGGCGATCAATGATCAGATGATCCGTAGTGGCATCGATCATTTCCTGCATCACTTGGATGCCCCATTGGCTAGTGAGGATCAACTCGAGTTGGTGCATAGCCCAGACCATATTGCCTTTGTAAAAGAGCAAGCGCCGCAGAGTGGGTATGCCATGCTTGATGGCGACACCATCATGAACCCCCACACTTGGCAAGCGGCGCTGAGAGCAGCGGGCGCTGCCATTGCAGGGGTTGATGCGGTAATGAAGGGCGAAGTTGAAAATGTATTTTGCGCAGTAAGACCCCCAGGTCATCACGCAGAGCCCACTCGTTCAATGGGTTTTTGTCTCTTTGATAATGTTGCCATTGCCTCACGATATGCGATGGAGACTTATGGAATTGAGCGTGTAGCGATTATTGACTTTGATGTGCATCACGGCAATGGCACTGAAGCGGCATTCTTCAATGATCCAAGTGTGTTGATGTGCAGTATTTTTCAGCATCCGTTTTATCCCTACAGTGGTCTCGATCATGCGAATAACATGGTCAATGTGCCCCTGCCTGCTGCCACTCGTGGCGATGTGGTGCGCTCAGTAGTAGAGGAAAAGTGGTTGCCGGCATTACGTAATTTTGAGCCACAGTTAATCGTCATTTCCGCTGGTTTTGATGCGCATCGCGAAGATGATTTGGGCCAGATGGGATTGGTAGAAGACGATTATGTGTGGATCACTAAGCGCTTAAAAGAAGTTGCGCATGAGTTTGCCAATGATCGCATCGTAAGTTGCTTGGAGGGCGGTTACAACTTATCTGCATTAGGTCGCAGTGTTGTAGCTCACGTAAAAGCATTGGCTGATATTTAAAAGAGCAAAAGCAAAAGTTAAGAAGAACAAATACAACCGTTATTGAAAGTAAAAGATGGCAAATATTTATGAACAGGGTCTAGAGCGTAATTCAGCGAATTACACACCGATTACTCCACTGTTGTTCTTAGAAAGATCGGCGGAGATCTATCCCAAAAAAGTAGCTATCGTGCATGGCAAGCTACGCCAGACTTGGGCGCAGACCTATGATCGTTGCCGTCGCTTAGCAAGTGCCTTGCAAAAGCATGGCGTTGGACTTGGCGATACCGTTGCCGTCATGCTCCCCAATACCCCTCCTATGGTGGAGGCGCACTTTGGTATTCCGATGGCTGGGGCGGTATTGAATGCCTTAAATACCCGCTTAGACCCAGAGTCTGTTGCCTTCATGCTTAATCACGGTGAAGCCAAGGTAGTAATCGTCGACCCAGAATTCTCTGGGGTCATGAAAAAAGCGCTTGAGATTGCTAAGAAAGATAGCGGTCGCGACTTCTTGGTAATTGATGTGGAAGAGAAAGAATTTGATGTGCCTGGTGAGAAGCTGGGTAAATTAACTTATGAGCAATTGCTGGCTGAAGGTGATCCGCAATTTGCATGGCAAGTGCCTGAAGATGAATGGCAAGCGATTTGCTTAAATTACACCTCTGGCACTACCGGTAATCCAAAGGGTGTGGTGTATCACCACCGTGGCGCAGCGATTAATGCTGTATCGAATGTCTTGGACTGGGATATCAATAAGCATCCCGTGTATTTGTGGACACTACCAATGTTCCATTGCAATGGCTGGTGTTTCCCATGGACGATTGCTGCACGCGCGGGTATTAACGTCTGTTTACGTCGTGTAGATGCGCAACATATTTTTGCTGCTATCAAAGAACACGGTGTAACGCACTACTGTGCGGCACCGATTGTGCATAACTTGCTGGTGAATGCCCCCGACGAGCTCAAGGCAGGTGTGCCTGCGGGCGTAAAGGGTTTGATTGCAGGGGCCGCACCTCCCGCATCCATTATTGAAGGCATGGAAAAGTTGGGCTTCGATTTAACTCACGTATATGGCTTAACCGAAGTGTATGGTCCTGCTGCAGTTTGTGTGAAGCAGGATGAGTGGGACGACATGGATATTGGTGAGCGCGCTCGTTTGAACGCGCGTCAAGGTGTGCGTTATCACATGCAACAAGCAATTGATGTTTTGGATCCAGAAACAATGAGGCCTGTTCCCGCTGATGGTGAAACCATGGGCGAGATTATGTTCAAGGGCAATATCGCCATGAAGGGCTACCTTAAGAATGAAAAAGCCACCAAAGAAGCATTCGAGGGTGGCTGGTTCCATTCGGGGGATTTAGCGGTAAAGAATCCAGACGGTTACGTCAAGATTAAAGACCGCAGTAAAGACATTATTATTTCTGGTGGTGAGAATATTTCCTCAATTGAAGTGGAAGATGTTCTTTATCGTCACCCAGCAGTCATCGCTGCGGCGGTAGTGGCTAAGCCGGATCCAAAGTGGGGCGAGACTCCTTGCGCTTTCTTGGAAGTTAAGCCTGGAGTTGACGTAACGCCTGCTGACATCATTGCCCACTGCAAGCAACATTTGGCGGGCTTTAAGGTTCCTAAGGCGATCGTGTTTGGGGAGTTGCCAAAGACATCGACAGGAAAAATTCAGAAGTTTGAATTGCGTAAGCAGGCTGGTTCTGCGGCTGCAATTGATGTCTAGTTTGCGATGATGGGGGCGTTAAAATATGGATTACCCCCATTTTTAAGCAAATATTCTGTTTGGTTTAGTTAGTAGTCATTAAGGATTGTGAATTCAGATGAAAATCTTAGTAGCTGTTAAGCGTGTAGTGGATTACAACGTCAAGGTACGTGTGAAGTCCGATAACTCTGGTGTCGACATCGCCAACGTCAAAATGAGCATGAACCCCTTTGATGAGATCGCGGTTGAAGAAGCTGTCAGACTCAAAGAAGCTGGTGTAGCAACTGAGGTGGTAGTGGTCACTGCAGGTGTTACCCAGTGCCAAGAAACTCTCCGTACTGCTTTAGCTATTGGTGCAGACCGTGCTATTTTGGTAGAGACCGATGCAGAGTTACAGCCTTTAGCGGTAGCCAAGATTCTCAAAGCACTCTCAGAAAAAGAGCAAGCTCAAATCATTATCTTGGGCAAACAAGCGATTGATGACGATAGCAATCAAACTGGCCAGATGTTGGCTAGCTTGATGGATATTCCACAAGCAACATTTGCATCTAAAGTAGTGGTTGCCGACGGTAAGGCGACGGTAACTCGTGAGGTTGATGGTGGATTAGAAACGATTGCGCTCTCATTGCCAGCAGTCATTACCACTGACTTGCGTTTGAACGAACCACGTTATGTGACATTGCCAAATATCATGAAGGCCAAGAAAAAAACCATTGATACGATTACCCCAGATAGCTTGGGTGTCGATATCGCCCCACGTCTGAAAACGATCAAAGTGGAAGAGCCACCTAAGCGCAGCGCGGGTGTCATGGTTGCGGATGTAGCTGCTCTTGTTGAAAAACTCAAAAATGAAGCGAAGGTGATTTAAATGGCTGCACTCGTTATTGCTGAACACGATAATCAATCTTTAAAAGCTGCCACTTTAAATGCGGTTGCCGCTGCTTTGCAGTGCTCCCCAGAAGTGGATTTATTGGTTGCAGGTTGCGGTGCTGATGCTGCAGCTAGCGCTGCAGCGCAAATTGCTGGTGTGCGTAAGGTAATTCAAATTGATGCAGCTAATTTGGCTGATCAATTGGCCGAGCCTTTAGCTGCGCAAATTCTTTCTGTAGCCAAAAACTATAGCCATGTATTAGCACCTGCAACCGCCAATGGTAAGAATGTTTTGCCACGCGTTGCGGCTAAGCTTGATGTCGCTCAGTTATCCGACATTACTAAAGTAGTCTCACCTGATACATTTGAGCGTCCAATCTACGCTGGTAACGCCATTGCGACCGTACAAAGCACTGATCCCATCAAAGTAATTACTGTGCGTACCACTGGTTTTGATCCAGTGGCAGCTACCGGTGGATCTGCCGCTGTTGAAAAAGCAACAGCGGCTGATAGTCAATCTTCCTCATCTTTTGTAGGTCGTGAGCTTACGAAGTCTGATCGTCCTGAATTGACTGCTGCCAAGATCATTGTGTCTGGTGGTCGTGGCTTAGGCTCTGGCGAGAAGTATGAAGAGTTGATCGTACCTTTGGCAGATAAGTTAGGTGCTGCATTGGGCGCTTCACGTGCTGCGGTTGATGCAGGCTATGTACCGAATGACTACCAAGTTGGTCAAACTGGCAAGATTGTTGCGCCACAGCTCTATGTAGCTGTTGGTATCTCTGGTGCGATTCAGCACTTGGCGGGTATGAAAGACTCCAAAGTGATAGTAGCTATTAACAAAGATCCAGAAGCGCCAATCTTTGGTGTTGCCGATTATGGTTTGGTGGCTGATCTCTTTACTGCTGTGCCTGAACTGACAAAGGCGCTTTCGTAATTTTGTAACTGATTTGAATCAATAGGAGTTGTAATGCCATACGTAGCCCCTGTAAAAGACATGTTGTTTGTGATGAACGAGTTAGCGGGGCTATCTGAAGTTGTGGCTTACCCATCCTACGCTGAAGCGGGTGCTGATGTTGATTTAGCACCAGCGATTTTGGAAGAATCGGCAAAGTTCAATCAAGATGTTGTTGCACCACTCAATTGGCCGGGTGATCAAAATCCAAGTTCTTTGAAGGATGGCGTTGTCACTACCACGCCTGGCTTTAAGGATGCATTTGAGCAGTTCGCTGCAGCGGGCTGGCAGGGTGTAGTTCATCCTGCTGAGTTTGGTGGTCAAGGCTTACCAAAACTCATCGCCACCGCTTGCTTTGAAATGGTTCACTCGGCAAGCTTGTCTTTTGCCTTGTGCCCTATGTTGACTGATGGCGCGATTGAGGCTTTGTTAACTGCTGCTAGCCCAGAACTTCAAGAACGTTATGTTCCTAACATGATCTCAGGCGAGTGGACGGGCTCAATGTGTTTGACAGAGCCACAAGCGGGATCAGACTTATCAATGGTGCGTGCACGTGCTGTTCCAGAGGGTGATGGCACTTACAAGATATTTGGTACCAAAATCTTTATCACCTATGGTGAGCACGATATGGCCAAGAATATTATTCACTTGGTCTTGGCAAGAACGCCGGATGCACCCGAGGGTGTAAAGGGAATTTCACTGTTTGTTGTACCCAAGTTCTTGGTTAAAGCTGATGGTTCTTTGGGCGAGCGTAATGATGTGCACTGTGTTTCGATTGAGCATAAGTTAGGTATTAAAGCCAGCCCAACAGCAGTATTGCAATTTGGTGATCACGGCGGCGCCGTTGGTTACTTAGTTGGCGAAGAGAATCGCGGACTTGAGTACATGTTTGTCATGATGAATGCTGCCCGCTTCGCGGTTGGTATGCAAGGTATTGCGGTAGCTGAACGTGCCTATCAAAAGGCGGTTCAGTATGCTAAAGACCGAGTGCAAAGTCGTGATCTAGCTGGATCAGCTGGTCCTGTGGCGATTATTCATCAGCCTGACGTTAAGCGCATGCTGATGACGATGCGCGCTTACACAGAGGCAGCTCGTGCATTAGCGTATTACGCTGCAGCTGCATACGATGCGCAACATGCTGCACCCGATGACGCGGCACGTAAATCAAATCAAGCTTTATATGAATTCTTAGTACCGATTGTGAAGGGCTTCTCAACCGAGATGTCGATTGAGGTCGCAAGCTTGGGTGTTCAAGTGCATGGAGGTATGGGCTTCATTGAAGAGACTGGCGCCGCTCAACACTATCGTGATGCGCGTATCTTGACAATTTACGAAGGTACAACTGCGATTCAGGCAAACGACTTAATTGGCCGTAAGACTGTGCGTGATGGCGGTGCTACTGCCAAGATATTCTCGGAAAAGATTGCGGAAACTGAAAAAGAGTTAGCGGCTAGTGGCAGCGCGGATGCCAAAGCAGCGTTAAAGCAATTATCAATTGGCCGTGCCGCATTTGATGAGGCGGTTGCTTATATCTTGGCCAATGTAAAAACAAATACCAAAGCGGTGTATGCAGGTAGCTGCGCTTATTTACGTTTAGCTGGTTTGGTTCTCGGTGCTTGGCAAATGGCTCGCGGCTTGTTAGCTGCCGAACGTTTGCGTAACAGTGATCCTACTTTCTATAACACCAAGATTGCAACCGCTCGATTCTTTATCGAGAACTTATTGCCTCAAGCCCAGGGCTTGGCGACATCGATTGTTGAAGGTGGCTATTCTGCTAATGCTTTAGAGGTAGAGCACTTCTAATCTGAAAATTTAGCAAGCAATCTAAAAGCTATCCGCAATTATTGGGATAGCTTTTTTGCTTCATAGATTTGAGAGATAAAGAATTGCTCAAATGCGACCGCTAGAAATGTCATCATGATGCCGGCACCAAACACCAGTGAGAAAATGACTGTCAATACCACTAGCCAGCCAGATTGATTACGCTCATGCTCAGCAATGCCGGGATTAAATTGAGCATCCCACTTTTCATCTGGACGTAATCCAAAGGTAATCGTCGTTAGCCAGCTTGCCTCTAGAGCAATGAAACCAAACGTCAGCAGTATCCAGCCTGGCGCTGAATGAAAGTGTGCGTCTTTAAGTAAAGACCAACCAATAATCCCGCCGAACGTTGCGAGTAATTGTGACCAACCCCAAAAAGATTTAAGACCAAGCAAATAGAAACAGTTAAAGCCGCTGCCTGGAAAAAATAATCCGAGTGCGCAAAAAATGAGTTTGGATTTTTTCATAGCAATTGAGTCTTATGAGTCTTAAATAGTTTGGATTATTTGTTTGTGGGTTGTGTAGATTGGCGTTGAATAAAACTTAATACTTCGCGATCATTGCCAACCATGAGCAATTGATCGCCATTGCGAATGATGCTGCGGTAGTCATTGAGTTGATATAAAAAGTCATTCTCTAATTCCATGCGCTGGGGAGCGCAGGCCATCTTAGTGCTGGTAATTTTGCTCAAGCTAAATCCACGTGAATCTTCATCCAGTTCTGCAGTAAAGCGATTGCAGCCTGTTGATCCGCTGATGCGTTGCCCATTGGTATCAAAAGTGATTTGGATGGGGTTGCTAGCCTCTCCTTGCGGAATCTGACGGGCTCGCACCTCACCTTTGCTATTTGGGGGTAGGTTCCAGCGAGTGAGCTCCCAGCGGGTATTGCGTAGCTCGCTACTGGGAGGGCTAATTTTCGCCCCGCAAGGTGGAATAACGTTGGCGCAGCCACTGATAAAACCCAGGGTCAGGAGAAAAAAAGCTAGAAAAGGTCTTTTTGAGGTCTGATTAGTGGGCTGTAAATGGCGCATTTTCTGGGGCATATTTATATAAGTTATTGTTTTATATAAGAAATTTAATCTAATTTTGCTTCTATTCTAATCTTGAAGGCGCTTAAATAGGTGGAAGAAGTGGGGGTTTTCGTCTAGAATATGAGGTTTTCCGCATCACCGTACATTTGTTGGTGAGCTGAAGCCCAAGAATTTGAATAAATTTCATTGGGTTGTAATCAACCAGTTTTCATTATTAGATTTTAAGGAATAAGTATGGTCGTCATTCGACTAGCTCGTGGTGGCTCTAAGAAGCGCCCTTTTTACAGCATCGTTGCTACTGATAAGCGCAACCGTCGTGACTCGAACTTTATCGAGCGTATTGGCTATTTCAATCCAAACGCTGCGGAATCTGAGCAAGCAATGCGCATTGCTCAAGATCGTTTGACTTATTGGACTGGCGTTGGTGCACAAGTTTCTCCAACAGTAGTTCGTTTAATCAAAAACAATCCTGCTGCTTAATATTCCTTTGCTAAAAACTTCATCATCTTGGTGAAGTTTTTAGTGATGCATTGGATTAGTAGTTTTATTTTGGGAACGCAGGTGGCTTACAAATGAGTACACCTTCCCTAAATGATTTAATAGAACTTGGCGCCATCTCTGAGGCGCAAGGTTTACGAGGACAAGTGAAGGTAAGACCTCACTCATCAGATCCCGTAGCACTACTTTCTTCTAAAACTGTTTGGCTTTCCTTGATCCCCCGTAGGGATCTGCATGCTACTAGTACTCCCGCGCTAGAGGTGTCTAAGGCAACCTTGACCGAATACAAGGTAAAGGGTGCGAAGATGCACAGCGGTAATGTCGTAATGACATTGGATGGCGTAGGTGATCGTGATCAGGCGTTGGCACTAAAAGGCGCACGTATCTTAGTGGCGCGTGATGCATTTCCAAAAGCAGACAAAGATGATTACTACTGGGTTGATTTGATTGGATGTCATGCAATTAATTTGCAAAAAGAATCGCTTGGTGAAGTGATTGATGTGACTGAGAATGGAGCTCATGGTGTCATTGCTGTTGGTGATCTTGAAAAAAAAGAAGTTCGATACCTTGTACCCTTTGTGAAAGAAGTGGTGCAAAGCGTAGACTTGCCGAATAAGGTCATTACGCTTGATTGGCAATTGGATTGGCGATAGGTCTTTAGAAAACAATATGCGCTTTGATGTAGTCACTCTCTTTCCGGAAATGTTCGCCGCACTTACTAAGTGGGGTGTTACTGGGCGCGCATGCGAACAATCTCTTGCTAGTGTGCATTTATGGAATCCTAGGGATTTTTGTAGTGATCCACGCAAAACTGTGGATGATCGTGCTTACGGCGGTGGTCCAGGAATGGTCATGATGGCCAAGCCCCTAGAAGATACGGTGGCTGGAATTCGGGCTGCTCATGCTACGGAAGGGGTCAAAAGTGGCCCAATTTGTCTTCTAGCACCCCAGGGCGAGAGATTTTCTCAGAAGATAGCGACAGATATCCTAAATTACGGTAATT
This sequence comes from Polynucleobacter sp. MWH-UH25E, assembly GCF_018687095.1. Lineage (NCBI taxonomy): Bacteria > Pseudomonadati > Pseudomonadota > Betaproteobacteria > Burkholderiales > Burkholderiaceae > Polynucleobacter > Polynucleobacter sp. MWH-UH25E. The sequence continues at coordinate 497,738 of NZ_CP061286.1, forward strand.
TAAGCTTCATCTGTGGCCGGTATGAGGCTGTAGACCAGCGTTTTATCGAGAGAAATGTTGATTTACAGCTCTCAATCGGTGATTTTGTGCTTTCTGGGGGTGAAATTCCCGCTATGGCGATCATGGATGCTGTTATTCGATTGATCCCGGGGGCCCTTGGGGATGGCGAATCGGCGGTTCAGGATAGCTTTATGAATGGTCTTTTGGACTATCCGCACTACACCAGACCGGAGATTTATGAAAATTTATCGGTTCCAGACGTGCTTTTAGGCGGACATCACGCTAAAATAGCGGATTGGCGTCGGCAGAAGTCTTTAGAGCTGACGTTAAGGCTAAGGCCAGATTTAATTGAATCTGCCAGAGCTAATGGGTTGCTAACCCGAGAAGATGAACAATTTCTTCGCTCGCTGTGAATACCTTTGGTTTGTTCGGTGGTACTCAGTAGTGAATAAGTAGTTTTGTTTTTGGTTTAGTGAAATAGTTTTAACTGCATCCTCTGTTAGGTCCGTCAATTTTTAATTACGGGATAAAACGCTAACAAGATGTTTAAGGATTTAAAAATGAATTTAATCGCAAAAATTGAGCAAGAAGAAATTGCTCGCTTAAGTGCTAACAAAAACATCCCTAGCTTTGCACCTGGCGATACGGTAGTTGTTAGCGTAAACGTTGTTGAAGGTACACGTAAGCGTACCCAGGCCTTTGAAGGTGTTGTGATTGCAAAACGCAATCGCGGACTCAATTCAAGCTTTATCGTGCGTAAGATTTCTTCTGGTGAAGGTGTTGAGCGTACATTCCAAACATACTCACCGTTGATCGCCAGCGTTGAAGTAAAACGTCGCGGTGATGTGCGTCGTGCGAAGTTGTACTACTTGCGCGATCGCTCTGGTAAGTCTGCGCGTATTAAAGAGAAGCTCCAAGCTCGCAATAAGCCAGAGGCTGCTGCAGCTGCTGAGTAATTGCCGCTTTGATGCGAATAAAAAGGCGGCTTCGGTCGCCTTTTTTGTTGCCTTAGAATAGAGCTATGTCAAAAACATCCACTCCTGAAGTAGGCGCAATTAATGTAGCGGCGCCTCCAGGCTTTGATGCGCAGGCTATACCGATCCATCAAGTGTGCGCAGATCAAAAGAGGGTTGCACCAGAATTTTTAGAGCCACAAGCTTTAAAAGCCAGACTGCAGTCACCTCCCCAGTGGGAGCCGGAAATCACTGATGAGAATCGCCATGTGATTGCTGCCGATATCATCGCACGTCGTCAGGCCGCTGGAAAAGTTACTCGCGCAGCGGTATTGATTCCACTGTTGCTAAAAGAAGATGGCTTATCAGTTTTGCTGACGCAAAGAACAAATCATTTGCGTGACCATGCCGGACAGATTAGCTTTCCTGGTGGTCGTATGGACCCAGAAGATCAAAGTCCAAATGACACTGCTTTAAGAGAAAGTCATGAGGAGATTGGTTTGGATCCTGGGCGCGTAGAGATTATTGGTCATTTGCCGGAGTATCTGACGGTATCTGGTTATAGCGTTACGCCAGTAGTCGGCTTAGTGCAACCTCAGGCAGAATATGTCTTAGATGAGTTTGAAGTAGCGGATGTATTTGAGGTGCCTCTACAGTTTTTGTTGGATCCTGCCAACCATCAAGTTAGACTATGGGAAAGCGAGCAGGGTGGACGTCGTTTTTATTCAATGCCTTATGAGAACCGCTTTATTTGGGGTGCTACTGCGGGAATGTTGCGTAACCTATATCATTTATTAAAAGTATGACTTTCTTTTCTATTCTTTTCGCCCTGATAGCTGAGCAATATCGCCCGGTTACTTCTCAACACTGGATTGTGCGCATGAGCACACGCTGGTTGGATTGGGTTGCTAAAGAATTTGGTGGCAAAACGGAAGAGGGTGCCAGCCCAGTTGGTGCGCGTATGGCATGCTTGGCTGCTTTCATATTGCCAACCTTTTTAGTATTCATCGTTTATGTCATTTGTATGGTGACATATCCGATCCTGGGATTTTTGTGGAACGTGGCGATCGCCTATTTATTTTTCGGCTTTCGTCAATTTAGTCATTCATTCACCTTGGTGCATGAGGCAATTGAGGCTCATGATTTACCAGCAGCTCGTGCCGCATTAGGCGAGTGGTATGGGCCTGATTTGGATACCTCCGACCTTACCGAAACTGAAGTAATTTCATTGGCACTCGAGCGTGCCATCATTGGTTCGCATCATCATGTGTTTGGTGTGCTGTTCTGGTTCATGATGCCAATGGGTCCAGCGGGTGTTGTGCTCTATCGCTTGGCTGATATTGCTGCACAGCGTTGGTCGGAGCGTGGTGATTACAACTTGAGTGAATCTGCGCGCCATTTCTTCTACGTGATTGATTGGATTCCATCGCGCATTACAGCGATGGGTTTTGCGATCGTGGGCAATTTCGAGGGTGCCGTATACGCATGGCGTTACCTTACGCAGAAGTGGTCTGATTCTTTATCGGCCGTGATCTTGGCTGCAGGTAGTGGCGCACTCGGAGTGCGTTTGGGTGAGCCATTAAGTGAGCCTGATAGCGATGAAGCTTTGCGTATGGCTGAGGCTGGTGAACCTTTGGTCTATGAGGTGGGTTTGGAGCCTACAGAACGTACGATGCGCTCGGCAGTGGGGTTGGTCTGGCGCTTAGTTATCGCTTGGATGGCTTTGTTGCTAATGCTGACCATCGCTCTTTGGCTTGGCTAATTCCCTGAATTTGAATATCGGCAGTCTTTGAGTCCGATCTCAGTTGTTTAAATAGCGCCAGTCTTTCTGGCGCTATTTCATTTCTATCTACCGCATCACGGATTGCACAGTCAGGCTCTGATTGATGGGCGCAGTTATGAAAGCGGCACTTGCCTAGTAAGTCTTTAAATTCTCTGAAGGCGTGCTGTAGCTCGCTAACTGACATGTGGGCTAAACCAAACTCCTGAAAGCCTGGTGAATCTATGAGGGCGCCTAATTTACCATCGGCACCTCTTCCCCAAGACTCTGGCAGCTCAAAGTAGCGACAAGCAGTTGTGGTGTGCTTTCCGGTATCTAGCCGAACAGAGTATTCCTGCGTCAGCGCCGCTGCATTGGGTACCCAGGCGTTGAGAAGGCTGGATTTGCCCATGCCAGATTGACCAACAAATACAGAGACTTTACCTTGCAATATCGGGCGTAGTGCATCAATTGATGCGGTATCAAATTTTGCTGACACTTCACTAACTGGGTAGCCCATGCGCGCATAAGGCGAAATGATCTTGCGAGCATTTTCCAGTTGATCTTTAAGGTCGCACTTGTTGAGCAGAATGTGTAAGTCAATCTGATTGGCTTCAGCTGCTACAACTGCTCTACCCAATAGATCGGGAGAGAAAGCAGGCTGCGTAGCCAGCACAACCAAGATTTGATCGACATTCGAAGCAATGATCTTGCTCTTAAAGGCATCTGAGCGATACAAAATATTTTGGCGTGGCTCAATTTCAATAATGCGCGCTTGATCAGCGGAGGTCATTTCTAACAACATGTGATCACCCACTGCACCAATATGTTGTTTTGCAGGCGTACTCACCTGAATAAGTGGGCCACTAGGAGACTCATTACCTGTGGCGTCGCTCACTAGGCGTTGCGCTAAATAATGCCTTCCGTAGGAGGCGGTAAGTAGCGCGCGAAACTGATCCATGTTTGAGTGATTGCGGCTTATTAAGGCTTACTAAAGCGTTGCAAATTGGCGATACGCAATGGTGCTGGCGGATGCGAACTATAGAAAGCCGTATAGATTGGATCTGGCGTCAGGGTGGAAGCGTTATCTTGATACAGCTTTACCAATGCGGAGATTAAATTGTTCGCAGATGATTTTTCTGCGGCAAATCCATCTGCCTCGTATTCATGTTTGCGTGAGGCTAAGCTACCAAGTGGTGTAAAGAAAAAGCTAAACACGGGTGATACCAACATAAATAGAGCTAAAGCTAAGCCGCCGTTATAGCCATTGAGGTTTGGCATTACACCAAGATCGGTATAGAACCAAACTTGAGTACTGATCCAACCTAACAACGCGAACATACCAAAGCTGAGCGCGAAAGAAACGAGCAAGCGTTTGCGAATGTGATTGCGTTTGAAATGTCCAAGTTCGTGAGCAAGTACTGCCTCTACTTCTCCGGGATTGAGTTTTTCAATAAGGGTGTCGAAAAACACTATACGCTTGGCTTTGCCCATGCCTGCAAAAAAGGCGTTTCCATGGGCACTACGCTTACTACCGTCCATCACAAATAAGCCTTGGCTGGCAAAGTCACAGCGAGCAAGGAGCGCTTCAATTTGTGTTTTGAGTGGACCATCTTCTAATGCTTGGAATTTGTTGAATAGAGGCGCGATAAATGTTGGGAAGATCCACTGCATGAGAAGGCTAAATGCAGTTAATACACCCCAAGCCCAAAGCCACCAAAGATCACCTGCTTTCGCCATTAGCGAAAGAATGACCCATAGCAATGGCAGTCCGATGGCGGCGCCAAGAGTAATACCTTTTATGAGATCAACAAAAAACAATTTTTTGCTCATGCGATTAAAGCCAAAGCGCTCTTCTAAATAAAATTGCTTGTACCAAGAAAAGGGCAGATCAATGATGCCGGAGATAGCGGCGATTGAGGCTAACAATGCGATTTGTTGAGTAATGCCCGCACCAAAATAATTTAATAAAGCAATGTTTAGGATTTCAAGGCCACCCAAGAGGGTGAAGGCAATTAAAATGACTGCACTGACACCGTTCTCTAAAATACCGAGGCGTAATTTGGCAATCGTGTAGTCAGCGGCTTTTTGGTGGTCAGCCAGGGTGATTTTCTCAGCAAAATCGGCTGGTACCGCATCTCGATGCTGGGCTACATGGCGAATTTGGCGTTGAGATAGCCAGTGGCGCAGGCCAAAGCTAGTGATAAAAGCGATTAAGAAAACAATAGTGAATGTCATGAGATCATTATAGATATGAGCGAACAAACGAACACAGCAAGCAATAGCACACCTAAGAGCACTCCTAAGACTGCGCCAGCTAGCGAGCACCTAATTTGGGTCGATATGGAGATGTCGGGCCTAAACCCAGAAACTGAACGTATTTTAGAGATTGCGATCATTGTTACTGATGCGCATCTGAATACCATCGCTACTGCACCAGTTTGGGTGGTGCATCAAGATGACGCCGTGTTAGATGCAATGGATGCATGGAATAAGGGTACCCATGGCCGTTCGGGTTTAATCGACAAAGTAAAGGCATCCACACTAGATGAAGCAGCCGTTGAAGCAGAGTGCATCGCTTTTCTAAAGAAATACATCAAAGCTGGCATTGCGCCGATGTGTGGAAATACGATTGGTCAAGATCGCCGCTTTATGGCGAAGTACATGCCAAAGTTAGAGGCGTATTTTCATTATCGAAGTGTTGATGTATCAACATTAAAAGAATTGTGCAAGCGTTGGCACCCAGAGCTAGTAAAGGGCTTCACCAAAAAGCAGGCTCATACTGCATTGGCAGATATTGAGGAATCAATTGAAGAGCTGAAATACTATCGCGATAAATTTATCGTGCCGCTACCACCGCAATAAGCTAACTAGCTAACCCCAGAGCACCTATTTCTTAATGGCGCTCTTTGGTCTGAAGGCCTTGATGACTGTTTCATTGGTTTCAATATAGGGCCCACCAATGAGATCGATGCAGTAAGGAACGGCGGCAAAAATTCCAGGCACGATAGATTTCCCATTCTCATCCTTAAGACCCTCAAGGGTCTCAGAAATTGCCTTAGGTTGACCTGGCAAGTTGATCACTAGGGCAGCATGTCCCTCAATCTCACGCAATACCGCAGTCTGTCTAGATAGGATGGCTGTAGGAACAAATTTGAGACTAATTTGACGCATTTGTTCGCCAAAACCAGGCATTTCACGGGTGCCTGCTTCAATAGTTGCTTCTGGGGTCACGTCCCGTCTTGAGGGGCCGGTACCACCAGTTGTTAGAACGAGGTCGCAACCAAAGTCGTCAACAAGCTCAACGATGGATTCGGTGATAACTTCAGACTCGTCGGCAATGAGTCGTTCATGGAATGTGCAGGGGTTACTAATTGCCTTCATGAGCCATGTTTGCAGGGCGGGAATCCCTTCATCTTGATAAACACCTTTACTGGCTCTATCGGAGATGGAGATTAGGCCAATTTTGACCTCGTTTGGGGACTTACGCTCTAGGGCTTCGGTATGCTTCATGTTTCTATTCTAGCTATTATTGAGGCATGTTTACATATTCATCTCATCAGTTTCAGGAAATTGTCGATTTCATGCTTAAAGAGGCCAAAAGAAGGGGGGCCTCAGATGCGGTTGCGGAAGTTTCAGAGGGTCAAGGTCTCTCAGTTACTGTTCGCAAAGGCGAAGTTGAAACTATTGAACAAAGCTTAGATAAGCAAGTTGGGGTCACCGTATTTTTAGGGTATCGCCGAGGCAATGCCAGCACAAGTGATTTTTCTAAAGCATCATTAAAGGCAACCGTTGAAGCCGCGTATCACATTGCCCAGCATACGGCTGAAGATGATTGTGCAGGTCCTGCCGAAGCAAGGTTGCTTGAAAAAAAGCCACTTGATTTAGATTTGTTTCATCCATGGGATATCGATGCTGCGCACGCAGTAGAAATTGCACGATCAGCAGAGAGTGCTGCTTTTGCTGTGAGTAAGCAAATTCAAAATAGTGATGGCGCTTCTGTATCTGCACATCATGCGCACTTTATGATGGCAACCTCTCAAGGATTTATGGGTGGATATCCATTCTCGCGTCACTATATTTCATGTGCGCCGATTGCAAGTCTTGGCGGAAAAAAATCTCAGATGCAAAGAGATGATTGGTATTCCAGCTCTCGTATCCCAAGCGAGCTAGCAGATCCCGCATCGATTGGGCGTTACGCAGCACAAAGAGCACTTTCACGCCTGAAGGCAAGATCACTAAGTACACGCCGTTGCCCAGTAATCTTTGAAGCACCTTTGGCTGCTGGCCTATTAGGTGGCTTGGTTCAGGCGGTTTCTGGTGGCGCTTTATATCGCCGTTCCAGCTTCTTGCTTGATAGCTTAGGTAAGCAAGTATTGCCAAAACATATCAGTCTTTTTGAAAACCCCCATCTGAAATCGATGACTGGTAGCGCGCCTTTTGATGAAGAGGGTGTCAAAACTAGCGCACGCACAGTTGTTGATAAAGGTATTTTGCAAGGCTATTTTTTATCTACTTACTCGGCGCGCAAGTTGGGTATGAAAACGACTGGTAACGCAGGCGGCTCCCATCACTTACGCTTGCAAAGTAAAAAAACGCCAAAGGGTGGATTACCTGCACTATTAAAAGAAATGGGTACTGGCTTGCTGGTAACTGAATTAATGGGGCAGGGCGTGAACTATGTCACAGGAGATTATTCTCGTGGCGCATTTGGTTATTGGGTTGAGAATGGCCAGATACAGTATCCAGTAGAAGAGGTGACGATCGCCGGAAACTTGCGTGATATGTTGTTGGATATTGCGTCAATTGGCAGTGACTCACTGATTCGTGGAACTAAGGAAACGGGTTCAATTCTGATCGGTTCTATGACGGTTGGTGGGAAATAAGCAAAGTTATAGAATTAACAACAATCAATAAAAATCAATTACTCCAATACATGGAAGGGAGATAACGATGCAAAGACGTTCTTTTTTAAAGAAAGCAACTGTAGGTGCTGGCGTTGCAGCTGGTGTAACTGCCTTGGGGGCTCCGGCAATTGCGCAGAGCTTACCAACTCTAAACTGGCGTTTGGTATCTAGCTTTCCTAAATCACTGGATACTTTGTATGGAACCCCTGAGGTATTTGCTAATGCATTGCGCAAAGCTACTGATGGCAAATTCAATGTGAAGGTATTTGCTGCTGGAGAAGTGGTGCCAGCATTGCAAGTATTAGATGCGGTACAAAATGGCACCGTTGAATGCGGACATACCGCGAGTTATTACTACCTTGGAAAGAACAGTGCGTTTATTTTTGATACCGCCGCCCCATTTGGTCTAACAGCGCGTCAACAATCTGCTTGGATGTTGCATGGCAATGGCATGAAGTTGATGCGCGAACTCTATGCGAGCTATAACATCGTGAACTTCCTTGGCGGTCAAACCGGTACACAGATGGGTGGCTGGTTCCGCAAAGAAATTAAAACACCAGAGGACTTAAAAGGTCTCAAATTTCGTATCGCTGGCTTTGCTGGCCAGGTCTTATCCAAGCTAGGCGTTGTGCCTCAACAATTGCCTGCAGGCGAAATTTACTCTGCACTTGAAAAAGGCACGATTGATGCGGCTGAATTCGTGGGTCCATACGATGATGAGAAATTAGGTTTAGCAAAAGTCGCTAAAAATTACTACTACCCAGCATTCTGGGAAGGCGCTGCAGGACTCTCATTCTTGGTTAACAAGAAGCAATGGGATTCATTACCGCCGTCTTATCAAGCGGCGTGGGAAGCGGCATGTTATGAAGCACATACCGATATGTGCGCCAAGTACGATGCCCTGAATCCCCCAGCTTTACAACGTCTATTACAGAATGGCGCAGTATTACGTAAGTTCAATACTTCGATCATGGAAGCGTGTTTCAAGGCAAGTCAAGAAACATATGCTGAAGAGTCTGCAAAAAACCCGCAATTCAAGAAGATTTTTGATGACTACCGCGCATTCAGAAATATGGAGGCGCAATGGTTTAACGTCGCAGAACAGGCTTTTGCGCAATTTAGCTTTAATAAAAAGCTATAAGCCCACCATAACTTTATGAATGAGGCGGATGCCTCAATCAAAAGGGCTCATTGAGCCCTTTATTTTTAGATTTGGCTAGAGGGTTTTATCAACACCCTTTGCAGGAAGCGAGAGATATCCATGAGCTCTTCGCGATTGACGGAGTGCTCCATGGGATATTCATTCCAATCTACCTCGTAACCCAATTTCTCCAATACAGCACAAGAAGCTTGGGCGCGTTCAGGAATAACTACCTGATCGTATTCACCATGAGCCATAAAGATGGGTGTTTTGGAATTGGCGGAATGTTTTTCAAGATGCAATGTCATTGCCAATGGTAGGTAGCCCGATAAAGCAATAATGCCTGCGAGTTTATGTGGAAAGCGCAGGCCAATATGCAATGCCATAGCGCAGCCTTGAGAAAAGCCGGCTAGGACAATATTGTCATAGGCGATACCTCTGCTGTACTCGCGCTTAATCAGCTCTGTAATGGCGGCTGCTGATCGCAAAATACCGTCGGCATCTTCGCGATCCATCAGATTTCTGCCGATGATGTCGTACCAAGCTGGCATGACATAGCCGCCATTGACTGTGACCGGCATACTAGGCGCACTAGGAAAAACAAATCGAATGCCAGGACAATCTGTTAGCTGGAGTTCTGGAATGATAGGTACAAAATCATTGCCATCGGCTCCAAGTCCATGCAACCAAATAACTGCGGCACTAGGATTAGGGGTGGTTTCAATTTCGATACAAGGGAGCATAGTTCTGGTCAATGGTTAACGGTTCATATAGGCCGATTCATTGTAGGTCGATACCCAATTTGGCCTGTAGATTAAGAAGATTGCTAAGAGCATGCCAGATAACGAACCCTCCATGAAGGCAATAATAATGAGCCCTAGCAACCAACCCTCAAGATCGATATGAGCGCCAGACCCGGCGAATAGCATTTTGCCAATCAGTAAAACTGATCCTGATAGGATCACGCTCATAAAGGCGGCGACATAGCCATTACCAAGTATCAGAACAAACAAATGCTTGGGAACATATTTTTGAATTGCTTGAATAGTTAGGTAAGCAAAAAAGGTGGGTAGGACACAAACCATCAAATAATGATGCGCTGCTTCAATCATCCCGCCTTGAAATACAAATATGCCTAAGAAAGCAACGGGGAACAAAATAGTGAGTGCAATAGCAGGCCCAAACATAGCCGTCAGCAGCGCGGCACCATAGAAGTGGAAGATGAGTCCATAGAATTTGCCAGGAGCTTGCCCCGGTAAGGTGGGGGATACATTCCAGGCGATAGCCAAAAAGAGGATAGCCGCAACTGCGAGAAACGATAGTGGGGACTTAGAAAAGATCGCTGGCGGACTCTTTAGGAGTGCCCCGAGAAAAATAATCGCTGCTAGGCCAATCCAGATCATATTTGGTCTTATATATAAGGAGATCGAGCCAGTCTAATCAAATGGGGGATAAATCCCATCCGCACTTTCACTAGGGAGGGCTTGGTTTATGGCATGGATAGGGGGTGTAATATGTTCTTAAGCGATCGACCATGTTGGAGATTTAGATGAAGCCCTTCTATATTGATTACCCACAGGAAAAAATTGAGGAGCACCAGCACGCATATCGATGTGCGTACTGCAAGATTCCAACAACCATTATTTTTGGGCTTCTTGAAAATCATGCTGAAGATTGCGCTTATCGGGCTCAACACAGTAAATGGACTCAGATGGCGGCTAAATTGAAGCCCCATAAAGAGCATTTTGATGAACCCCATGCTGACGAGGTCGATTAAATGAAAACTTATCCTATCGCAATTGAACTAACTGTTTGGTTTGATCTAGGGTTAAATCAATACGAGATCACTATCGATGGAGTCTCTAGGTTATCGGTGAAGCGCACAGATGATGTATTGCATAGTCGAGATCTCACCGATTCTGAAACAGAGCGCTTAATCGAGGCAATTCAATCTATAGCAGTGCCAGTGAGCGAAGAGGTGTCGGCAGATCCTAGCCATAAAGCCTCATCAAGCTATGAGTTGATTATTGAATCAGCCCACTTTTCCCTAGAATTTAATTGGGAAAACCTCGATGTTGAGAATAGTCGTACACAAGCATTTGAGCCTCTGGTAAAGCTTGCGAGCCTGATACAAAGTCTCGATTTAGATCACTAATTGGGTGCGAATGATTTAATAGCTTTAGCTAAAGATAGGATCCGCTTCGCATCCTGAATATGTAGCTCTTCAATTAACTTTCCGTTGAGTACGGCAATTCCAGCGCCAGTCTGAATGGCTGCATCATAAGCCGCGATTCGTTCCTGCGCCTCGGCGATCTCTTGAAGAGATGGACCAAAAAAATCATTAGCTAGTTCTATCTGCTTTGGATGAATTAAGGTTTTGCCATCAAAGCCCATATCTCTACCTTGTATACAAGAGAGTCGCAAACCTTCCTCATCATCTAGAGAGAGATGAACGCCATCAAGCACACATAGTCCATGAGCTCTAGCAGCCAACACAGATAGCGATAGTGCAGTGAGTGTCTCTACTCGAGATGCCGTATGTCTTGCATGCAAGTCTTTAACGAGATCTGATGTGCCTAAAACAAGTGCTTCTAGCTTAGGGTGTGCACTCGCAATTTCTTGTAACTTAAAAATAGCCATTGGCGTTTCGATCATGGCCCAGATGGTGAGATCGGATCTAGCGCCTGCTTTATCAAGTAATGCAGCTACTTCCTGAATTTGACTTGCTGACTCTACTTTAGGAAGAACAATGGCATCTGCTTTTGAATTAGCGAACGCACTTAAATCGTCTGCTCCCCAAGGTGTGTTTAAACCATTGATTCTCACAACAGCCTCACGGTACCCAAACCCTGTTGCAAGTGCGGCAAGAATATTTGCTCTTGCGGCCACCTTTGCATCAGGGGCTACAGCATCTTCTAGATCCAGAATAAGAGAGTCTGCAGCTAAAGTCCTTGCCTTTTCTAGGGCGCGAGTATTGGCGCCTGGCATATAAAGGACTGAGCGACGGGGTCTATGAATATTAATCATGTTAAATATGGGTAATGACTTATTGGTAAAGAGTCAAAATACCATATCCGAATCGTTGTTTTCAAAAAAGAGGAAAAAATGAATTCTGTAGCCGATGCAATCGATCAGCGCATGTCAGTACGAGCATTCACAAAAGAAGCGGTTTCACGCGAACAAATTTTGAAGCTCCTCAATCTCTCGGCTCGTGCACCATCAGGCACGAATACTCAGCCATGGAAGGCATATGTTCTAGAAGGTCAAAAGTTACAAGCGCTATGCAATCAAGTTTGTGAAGCTTATGACAGTATTGCCAGTAACCCAGAGTTGGTAAAAGAGTATCAAGAGGCTTATGACTACTACCCCAGTAAATGGTTTAGCCCATATATCGACCGCCGCCGCGAAAACGGCTGGGGTTTATATGGCTTGCTTGGTATTACCAAGGGCGATAAAGACAAGATGCATGCACAGCATCGTAAAAACTTTCAATTCTTTGGCGCGCCAGTGGGTATCTTCTTTACGATTGATAAAGAGCTTGGCAGGGGCTCAATGCTCGATTACGGAATGTTTTTACAAAACTTCATGATTGCAGCTAAAGGAGATGGCTTGGGTACTTGTCCTCAGGCCGCTTGGAATGCCTACGCAAAAATTATTTTGCCAATGATCGGCGCCAAAGAGAATGAGATGCTAGTTTGCGGAATGGCGCTTGGATATGCAGATAAGTCCGATATTGTGAACACCTTCCGCACTCCACGGGTTGCCGCTGAAGAATTTACTACTTGGGTGGTTTGAGTCTTTATTGAATCATTATGTAGAGGGGTTTATCAATCCCTACACTTTTAAATTCAATAGTCTTGCGGCATTGCCACCAAGTATTCCAATACGATCTGCATTACTTAATCCCCTGGTTGCCATGACTCGCTCAACCGGAAATTCTTCCCAGGGAATAGGATGGTCTGTACCGATGACCACTTGGCTCGCGCCGACTTGCGATATCAAATAAGCCAGAGCCTCTGGAGTAAATACCAGCGAATCAAAATATAGTTGCTTCAGGTATTCAGAAGGTTTCTTTTTCAAGACGATATTGGGATCACAATTTTGCGGAGATACGAAACAGCTGTGATCCATTCGTGGGGCATAAGACCCTAGAAAGCCTCCGCCGTGCGCCGCCAAGATCTTTAGCTGCGGATATTTATCTAGGACTCCTTCATAAATGAGGTGTTGCAAGGCGATGGTTGTATCTAAAGGGTTGCCAATGACATTGGACATCCAACCATTTCCTTTAAAGCGTTGCGCCAACTGCGGAGTGCTTTGAGGGTGAATAAAAAGCGCCACATTTAGTTCTTGTGCTTTTGCAAATACTGGATGAAATTTTGGATCTGAAAAGTCTTGACCTAATACACTTCCACCAATTGCTGCCCCTCGTAAGCCCTGTTGCTTGACTGCATATTCCAGTTGTTCGACAGCAAGATCGGGGTATTGCATGGTGAGAGAGGCAAAAGCGGCAAATTTATCAGGGCGTAGGGCGCAAAGCTCGGCTAGATGTAAATTATTGAGACGGCAAATTTCTGCGGCAGTTTCTTTATCTTTGCGATACCAGTATGGGTTAATGCTCAATACCTGCATATCGATACCTTGTTCTTCCATGGCACGTATGCGTTCATTAATTTTAATGAAATGCTCAGGAACTCCCTTAGTGGGTGGGGGTACGGATTTTGCATCCTCGCCCATCAAGTCAATCGCATCCTGAAACATGCAGTGCGCGTGCACATCAATCGTTTTAATACGCTTGCCATTAATGAAGACTGGGGTCACACGCTTGGGAAATGCTTCTTTGGTATCTCCTGCATGAGCAAAGCCACAGCCACAGAAAAATAGGCCTCCTAACGCTTTCCCAGAGGTTTTTAGAAATGAGCGACGCTGATTCATAAATATCCTTGTGCTTAACGTACTGGGTTCATGCCACCATTCTTAATGGGTTCTATGGCATTTTTTGAGCTTAAGTAATCAATCAATTTCTTTGCCTCTGATTGATGTGGGGATCCGACAACAACCGCCGCTGCAAAAGTTTGAATGAGTTGCAAGCTCTCTGGAATGGGACCAACATAATCGACCCCAGGAATATTGACTAACTCGCTATTGGGCTGAACGGCAACATTTGCATTTTTAGCCGCCAGTATTGCTGTGGCCTCAGACCCACGTTCGGTTACCTGAACGGAGATTTTGTTCACAATGCCAAGGCCAGGAAATACATCTTGAACCAAATAAATTCCGCTAGTGCTTCCTGGCACAACAATCTTCTTTGCCCGTACTAAGGTATCCGTAAAGTTTTTAACTGTGGAGATATTGGGTCTTGGGTTGCCAGTAGGTATCGCAAGTCCTAAGGGTGCTTGTGCTAAATCCACATCAGAGCCCGCAATAATTCTTTTTTGTTCTACCAGCTCGGCAAGTCCCTCTCGAGAGAGAATCACTACATCTGCAGTAACTCCCGCCGCCAATTGGGCTTTGATAGTTTTGGGCCCGGAGCCTTGTGATGCTCCCGACTTGGTGATTACCTTAATACCAGTAGTCTTTTCAAACTCGGGAAGCATTTGCTTGTATGGCCCGCTAAAGCCTCCCGAGATGATGACTTCAAGCTGCGCCATGGCTGGTGCAGAGAAGAAAAGGGCGCTTAGACATAAGAGTAAATATCTCATAGTTGAATTTCATTTATTGGGTTTTCACAAATTTCTGTGCACGTTTGCCGGTATCAACTTCGGTGGTGTAGACGCTACCATCTGAATCAACGGCGATGTTGTGCACCCAATGAAATTGACCGGCATTGCGACCATTCCTACCAAATGAACCTACTTTTTGTCCGGTTTCACGAACCAACACAGTGACTTCATTATTTGTGCCGTCGGCAATCAGAATGTACTTCTGACTAACATCGGATGGAATGAGATCCCATACTGAACCTGAACCCTTAGTTTCAGTTTCAAAGGCCATCTCACGAATGAACTTGCCATTTTTCTCAAATACCTGAATACGATTGTTTGCACGATCGCAGACAAATAAGGTGTTGTCCTTCATCAAGCGAACACAATGTACAGGATTCGCGAACTGAGGAGAGCTTGGATTAAAGTTCGCCATTTTTTCATCGCTGGGCACATTTCCATAAGCACCCCAATGCCGTTTATAGGTGCCTGTATTGGAATCAAAGACAATGACGCGTTTATTCAGGTAGCCATCGGCAATATAAATTTCATTGGCAACTGGGTCTACGTTCATATGCGCAGGGCGACCTAATTGAGTGGTGTCATTGCTCCCTAAGCTTGCTCCAGGTGATCCAATTTGCAGTAAGAACTTTCCTTGTTGGGTAAATTTCAGAATCATGTGATCGGATTGATCGTTGCCTCCAAGCCAAACGTAGCCATTGGGATCTATGTAAATACCATGTTCATTTTTCGGCCAGTTATAACCAGATCCAGGACCGCCCCATGCCTGCAATAAATTCCCTTGTTTATCAAACTCCAGAACAGGTGGTGCTGGTACGCAGCACTTTGATCTTATGGGATTCAATGTCGCCCCCTTTTCATCATCTGTAATTGTTCCAGGACGATGAATAATCCAAATGTGATCATTTTTATCTGTGGCGACACCAGCAACCTGACCTAGTATCCAATTATTTGGCAAAGCTTTTGGCCAAGATGCATCCACTTTGTACTGTGGAGCCTTGGAAGTGGGGTTGTTTTGCGCAACCGCAGTAACGCTCGTTAACAAGAAAGCCAATATAGCAATCCAATGAGCAATACATTTCATGCCACTCTCCTTATCGGCTGGCGGGTTTTGATAGGTAATTTAGTGACTGTGCTTCGCTCTTGAGTGGCGTCACCTTATCTGGATCAAAGCGAATCATGAGATAGTTGATATGATCGGGAATCTCAGTAAACCAGTGACCAGTTCCTGCTGGAATAACCACCACATCACCAGGCTGCAGTTTTCTTGAGATGCCATTCAAAATTTCACTGCCGTTGTTTCCTGGACCATTAAATTCAACAACGGTTTTTTGGGTAGCAGGTCTGCGTTGATGATTGGTGATATCAGGACCCAGTACTAACGTGCCCGAACCCGAGATGATGTGATAGACCTCGCTGATTTGATCGTGTTCCGCTACAGAGTCTGGATTGGGAGCATCTAGTTTGCCGCGGTACACCATGCCAATGCCTACTCGGGCTTTACCAATATCAATATCACGCACTTGTTGGTCAATGTGACCTTCCTGAATCGCTTTCTTGGTATAGGCGTTTAGTTCATCTACGGGAATAAAAGTGCCGGGACACATATGGCAGGTTGGTTGTGGATCGGTTGGATTCACTTTTGCTTGCGCAAAGACCAGACTGGAAATAGATAGCAATGCGATACCGATGAGGTATTTCATGTTGTCTCCTAGTTTTTTGTAATAGTGAAATGCTTACTAGGAGCTTACTCTTAAACTTTCCCTCTAAATCAGAATTCTTGGGTTATCCCTTAGGGGGCTATTTGCCTATTAATCTCTGAGCGCGTCGCTAACAAAATCAATTAAAGCATTTACTCGGGCTGAAGTTTTGTTTCTTTGTGCAAAAACGGCATAGATATCTGCATCGGGGGTGTGATAACTTGTCAGGATATGTATGAGGCGACCACTTTTAAGGTACCTGGCTACATCCCACTCAGCTCTTAAGAGAATGCCTTGATGATCTAAGGCCCAGTTCACTGCGATCTCACCATCATTAGTGGTGAGATTCCCCCTGATTTTGACATCTTCAGTGGATTCATTTTTGGTGCGCGTTTTGTTTTTGGCAAAGCGCCATAAGCCATAAGCTTCATCGCCTTGCCGAATGCCAATACAATTGTGCTTTATTAAATCATTCGGCGTCTTCGGCTCGCCAAATTGCTTTAAATAGTTAGGCGATGCAACCAAGATTCTGCGATTAGGGGCAATTAATTTTGCAATCGTTCTTGAGTCTGGTGGGTGACCAAATCGAAAGCACACATCATATAAGTCGTCGGTGATAGGTGGCGGACTTACTGATAGCTGTAATTGAATATCTACTTGTGGATATTTCTTAACAAACTCAGAAATGAGTGGTGCGATCTGTGTCCTGCCAAAACCAAGAGTTGCATTAACTCTCAATAATCCTTTGGGTGTTTCTGTTGAGCCCCAGAGAACGGATTCCATGGCATCAATTTCACCCAAGATCTTGCGCGCATGCTCTAAATACACTTCGCCCTCTGGTGTCAGACTCATGCGTCGAGTTGTTCTATTAACCAGACTAAGACCTAAGCGTTCTTCAATTTGGGCAAGGCGCTTACTAACAGCAGCGGTAGTGATGCCTAGCTCTCTCCCGGCTGCTCCTAAGCTTCCTGAGGAGGCTAGGGTAGAGAAGAAGCCTAAATCTGCAGGATTAATGCCTTTGGCGGTGCTTAAGCCCATAGTGAAGCCATAATATTGTTAAAAATAAGTTAACGATAATTTAACTTTATACATGATATTTAAGTAGATCTCAATTCTATAGTTAGCCCATTCGCAGGATCAATAAAAACTGGAAACCACCAGCGGAGGAGGCAAAGTGTTTAAAAGGGCAATTCGAAAAGGTCTATTAGGTCTCGTATTTTGTGGCTTGGTTGGATCTGCTGTAGCGCAGTCTTATCCAAACAAAACAATCACTATTGTTGTGCCATTCCCTCCAGGGGGAACCACTGATGTATTGGCGAGAGCAGTTGCCAACAAATTAGGGTCAGCTTTAGGACAATCCGTTATTGTGGACAACAAGCCTGGTGCAGGCGCGACACTTGGTGCTGGCCTAGTTGCTAAGGAATCGCCTGATGGTTACACCTTATTTATGGGTGCCGTGCATCACACGATTGCACCAGCGGTATATAAAACCTTGCCCTATAGCTTTGAAAAAGATTTTGCACCCATAACAACAGTTGCCTTAGTTCCAAACGTGATGGTTGTTTCAGAAACTTCACCCTATAAAACAGTGAAAGATGTGATTGCTGCAGCTAAGGCAAAACCAGATTCTTTATCTTACGGTTCAAACGGTAATGGCACAGCACAGCATATGATTGGTACACAGTTTCAGATGTTGACCGATACAGAAATTTTGCATGTGCCTTATAAAGGCTCAGCTCCATTGGCTACGGATTTATTGGGTGGGCAGGTTACCATGTCATTTGACACCATTACCCCTGTCTTGCCATTCATTCGTGAAAAGAAATTACGACCATTGGCGGTGACCACCGCAAAGCGCTCATCAACCTTACCATCGGTGCCAACCATGAAGGAATCTGGCGTCAATATGGATATTGGGACTTGGTTTGGTTTGTTGGCTCCAGCAGCAACACCAAAAGACATCACTGCAAAGTTGAATGCTGAGATAGTGAAAATTATTAAATCTGCAGACTTTCAGAAGCAGATGTTTGATATCGGCGCTGAGCCGGTGGGCAATACCCAAGCGCAAATGGCTAAACAAATCGCAGATGAGACAGTGAAGTTCGCTAGCTTGGCAAAAGCTGCGAAACTCAGTATTGAATAAAGTATTAGTATTCAGAAAAAAGGAGTAGTTCGTGAATAAACAAACTTCAGTAGTCGATAAGGAAGCAGCAGTAGCTGATATTACCCAGGTGCTGTCTAAGTTCACATCCTATATTGGCAAGCGATTGCCAACAGACGTGACTTCCAAATTAGGTGAGTTACGCAGCAAGGAAGTCAATTTCTTGGCAAAAGAAGTTTTTGATTCCATGCGTGAAAACCAAGAGCTGGCTGATAAGCTGGATCGCCCTAGCTGCCAGGATACCGGTGTCATTCAGTACTTCTTGCAAGCAGGCTCAAACTTTCCACTCTTGGGTGAGCTAGAAGATATTTTGCTCAATGCCACTAAGGGCGCCACTAAAGAAGGCCCATTGCGTCATAACGCAGTCGAAACCTTTGATGAAAAAAATACCGGAACTAATACTGGTTCCAAGATTCCATGGCTAGATTGGGAAATTATTCCTGGCGCTGATTATTGCATCGTAGATGTCTATATGGCAGGTGGTGGCTGTACTTTACCTGGCGCTGCAAAAGTGTTGATGCCGCGTCAAGGATATGAGGGGGTGGCGGAGTTTGTATTTGATGTCATCACTTCGCGTGGCGTGAACGCATGTCCTCCATTGCTGGTTGGAGTGGGCGTATCCACTTCGGCAGAAACCGCAGCGCGTCTTTCCAAGAAAGCAATCTTGCGACCAGTGACATCTAGTCACCCCAATGAGAACGCCGCCATGATGGAGGAGTTGTTGACCGAAGGTTTGAATGAGTTAGGCTTAGGACCACAAGGTTTGACTGGCGCAAATAGCGTGATGGGAGTCAATATTGAGTCGTCCGCTCGTCATCCATCCACCATTGGTGTAGCGGTATCTACCGGTTGCTGGGCGCACCGTCGCGGCAAGATCAAGATTAATGCCGATATGTCTTATGAAGTCATTTCTCATGAAGGATTCAAACTGTGAAGAAGATTCTACAAACACCCATCAAAGACGAAGATTTAGAGGCTCTCAATATTGGTGATGTGGTTTATCTCACGGGCACTTTAGTGACATGTCGTGACGTTGCGCACCGTCGCCTTATTGAATTAGGTCGTGAACTGCCCGTGAACCTTAAGGGTGGCGCGATATTTCATGCGGGACCGATCGTTCGTCAAAAAGAAGACGGCGAATACGAGATGGTTTCTATTGGACCAACCACTTCTATGCGTATGGAAAAGTTTGAAAAAGAATTTATCAAGCAAACTGGCGTGAAGCTGATTGTGGGTAAAGGCGGTATGGGCATCGAGACCCAAGAAGGTTGCGCAGAGAACAAGGCTGTACATGCTATTTTCCCAGGCGGATGCGCCGTACTTGCTGCCACGAAAGTGGAAAAGATCGAGGATGCTCAGTGGAAAGACTTAGGTATGCCTGAAACATTGTGGGTAAACCGAGTCAAAGAGTTTGGGCCATTAATCATCTCAATTGATACCAAAGGCAAGAACTTGATTGAAGAAAACAAAAAAGTTTTCAATGCCAAAAAGGGTCCAATCCTAAGCAAGATTAATGAAAAGATTCGCTTCATTAAATAAGATCAAATCAAAAGTATTGCTCCAGAAACAAAAAAGCCAACCGTCAAGGGTTGGCTTTTTTAATGCCATTCACCAAGCTTACCTAGTGAATGTTTGGGTCATACTTAGTTCCCGTTAGATTTCTTGCCAGCGTTGTAGCCGGCGTTGTACTCAGAAGCTTGATTCTTTTTGTATGCATCGTAAGCGTAGCCTGAAGCTGCGCCAACTGCGGCACCACCAACTGCGCCCCAGATTGGGTTGCCGTGGAAAATTGCTGCGCCAACACCGCCTGCAACTGCGCCAATCGAGGCGCCAGACAAAGTGCGTTGTTCTGTATTGCTCATATTGGAGCAACCAGCAATTGCGATAGTGGCTGCTGTGATTGCAATAATTTTTTTCATGATCGTGTTCCGTTTAGGTAATAAGGTAATTTATGGAGTGATTACTTCTTGGCGCAAGGGAAGCGCATAGACAGGAAGCTGATGAATGTGCCAGCAGCAGGATCATTGGCCAACATAGGAGCTGTCTGTGAAATGAACTGAACATAATCAGCAATCACTTCATCGCGCTTCGGTGCTGGTTGTTTAACGCAAATCGTGTTCTTTGCGCGTTGTGGATGACGAGTAGCTAAATAAGTATCGTAAATTGCAGTCGTATAACCAATGCAGTAGCTGCGGGAATCAGGGCTAGCTGGTAATTTGCAGTAGTTCACTAATTCTTGTGCGCTCAATACAGGAATCTTTTGGTCTGCGTTTGCATTAAAAGTAAATGCAGCAGCGCAAATAGCTGAAGCAGCTGCTAGGGTAAATGAGAGTTTTTTCATGGATTTTCCTCTATAAAGTGTGGTTAAAATCTTATCACGAGTAGGATTGAGCGCTGCAGCAAAACCGGTGCTTTTATCTATTGTTTCTCATTGGATCATCAAGGATAGTATGAAGCCTTCTAAAAAACAGTTTGCCCCGCGTTTGTTAGCTTCGCTGCTTTCAATTGCGGTAATGGCGCCAATGTCGCCCACTTATGTATTTGCGCAACCCGCTAGCAGTCAAAGTAATGCGCCCCTTTCTCAGCAACAGCTCAGTGCTTTAGTGGCGCCAATTGCTTTGTATCCAGACTCTTTAGTCTCTCAAATATTGATGGCTTCAACCTATCCTCTAGAGGTTGGCGAGGCGGCTACTTGGCAAAAACAAAATTCTCGCTTAACTGGGCCCGCCCTAGATAACGCATTGCAATCACAATCATGGGATCCGAGCGTCAAGTCTTTGGTGAGTTTTCCACAGGCATTGCAAATGATGGGTGCGGATTTGAGCTGGACTCAAAAGTTGGGTGATGCTGTTCTGGCACAGCAGTCAGACGTAATGACTGCTATTCAAGCAATGCGAGCCAAGGCAAAGCAAGCGGGTAATCTCAGCTCTACACCACAACAAACGGTAAGCACTTCAGGTTCAACTATTGTGATTCAGCCGGCCAACCCTCAAGTGGTTTATGTGCCGACTTATAACCCTTCAGTGGTTTATGGTCCATGGCCTTACCCAGCTTATCCACCGCCACCGCCTTACTACCCACCTGGCTATGTTGCAGGTACAGCATTACTTTCTTTTGGTGTTGGTATGGCTGTTGGCGCAGCACTCTTTGGCGGTATGCACTGGGGTGGCGGCTGGGGTGGAAGTGGCTCTATTACCGTAAACAACAATACATTTAATAACTTCAATCGCACTACTGCGAATTCAAACTTCCGCTCGGGTTCCTTTGCCTCCGGAGATAAGTGGCAATTTAATCCGCAGCATCGTGGCAATGTGCCTTACTCCAATTCTGCTTTGCAGAATAAGTATGGTAAGTTGAGTGGTCAAGCCTCTAATCAGGAACGTAATCAAGAGCGCGAACAATTGCGTCAGAACTTGAATAAAAATGGTTTAAGTGGCGAGTCCAGTCGTGGCGGAGAAAATCGCTCGCCAAGCAGAGAGTCTGAGCGTTCAGGTGGCAATCGGAACGAAAGAGAAGCGCCCCGTGAAAATGCTCGTGAGCCAGAGCGTTCATCTGAACGTGAACCAGAAAGATTTGGCGGTGAACGTGAGGGTGGCGGTGAACGCATGGGCGGCTTTAGAAGATAAAGCACTCAAAATACCTAAGTTGTTATTGAAAACCTTCACCCGAAACGGTGGAGGTTTTTTATTGCTTTAACTGCGTTGCAATGCGTCTAGTTAACTTGGGTGGACTGGAGTCGATGTGAAAGCGATGACGCTCTTCCTGCATGGCTAGGTCATCTGCCGTGAATCGATCAAATCGTCTTAAGTAATCTGCCCACGTTTCAAAGACAAAGTATTCCAAAAATTTTCCGGCGTGCTCCGCATCTTCAAATAAGCTCCATGAGAGCGCTCCTTGCTTCAATCGTGAACGCCGGGTCTTGGCCATGAGTTTTCTAAAGAGCTCTGCTTGCCCTGGATGAATATGGTATTCGACAGAGATCATGACGGGACCTTCATCGAGATCAATATCTCTGGAAGGATGGGGACGTTCAATAGGACATACAGGACTGAGATCTTCTGCCTCATGTCCATGAATGCGATGCTTGCGTATTAATAGTAGGGCAATGATTCCAAAAATAGCGCTGGCAATCACGCCTGTAGTCACATCGGTAGAGTTGGTGATCTTCCCCCACACGAATGCGCCTAATGCACTGCCACCCATCAGGCTCATTTGGTAGAAAGACATGCCCCGTGCCCGAATCCAGTTTGGCAAGGAGAGTTGGGATGAGGTGCTGAGCGTATTGCCAACGCTAAACCATGACATACCACTCAAAATCATGATGGGTGCCGCATACCAAAGGTTGGGCGCTAACACTACACCTGCAGAACTGATGGATAGAAAAATAATCCCATAGCTGGCCATCTGTTGTGGCGTGAACTTTTCCCGCAAGTAATGCAGTTGTGAGCCAATGACAATTGCGCCAAAACCAAGGCAAGATAATAAGAGGGTGAAGGTATTAGCATCGCCATTGAAGTGTGACTTTGCAATCACTGGTAATAGAGCTAGCAAGCTAGAGGATTGCATGTAAAACAAAAACGAACGAATCAAAATCGAGCGCATTGGTTTTGATTGGCGAATGTACTGTGCGCCAACGCGCATGGCTCCAAAGAATCGCTCCCCTGGTAAGGTTGAGATATAACTCTCATTTTTCCAGCGCAAGACAATCGCACTCATGGCTAAAGATAAAACCATATTGAGGGCAAAAACATATTCTGTGCCAATGCCAGCAATGATGAGACCAGCAATTAATGGGCCCAAAATGCGTGAAGCATTCATGGCGATAGAATTTAAGCCTAGCGCTAAGTGAAGCGTGTCGCGTGGAACCAGATCAGGAACAATCGCCGCATAAACTGGCCAGCGCATTGCTAGACCAACCCCATTAATGAATGTCAGTAACAGTAAAAAGATAGGGTCTAGGAGATTAAATACAGATGACAAAAACAAGAGCGTGGCATTAATAGCAAGCCACGCTTGGGTAAAGACTAAAAAATGCTTACGGTTAAGAATATCGGCCAGCGCACCACTGGGTAGACCAAACAAGAGTACGGGTAAGTTGGCTGCGGTCTGAACTAGGGCAATCAACGTTGCAGAGCTTGTTAGGGATGTCATCATCCAAGCCGCAGCTACATCATTGGTGTACATGCATACATTAGCAACCAGCCATGTGGTCCAGAGGGCTCGAAAGACGGGGATTCTGAGTGGGGCCAACCAGACCGGTAATTTGGATGGTGGAAGGGAGTGCATGCTCATCCCTTCATTATTACTCAGAGTGTTATTTGTTGCCTAAGGAGTTGAGGCTGGGGCCGAAGTTTGAATAGATCTAGTAATTCCATGGAAGATAAAGATTGCGAAGAAGATTAATCCCAGGACCCAGTGGATTATTTCGCTACCTTCATGTAGTTCTTCTGGGCCGTAATACAGGAGCATTGCTGTGATAACTAGAATAGCCAAAAACACTAATTGCGATATTCCGCTGTAGAGATTTTTCTTGGCTTTAAGGCCGGCCTTGATATGAAAAGGTAACACCGTACCAAAAGCAATTAAAGCAATTGCCGCAGAAACGCCATGCATGATGAGTACGCTTCTATCGCCAAGCAATGATCGAGAGATGTGAAACTCATGACCAAGTAAAAAGGCGATGCCTGAGAGAGAGCAAATGCTTAGAACGCTAATCGTGAACCAACGTTGCCAGTTTGGCATCTTGCCTAATCCATGTTTCTTCATAGGGCAACCTCAATAGCTTGTGCTGAATATTTCTGAAAGCAGGGGTGCGAATCATTTTTGCTGATAGCAAAGACTTTGGTGAGGGCATCTGCATAAATACACTCTGGCGCAATTACCGAGTAAGACTCGGAAAATTCAATTTGTTCCATCGTTTGAGGATTAACAATGTGCCCTTGATTGAATTTGGAGTGATCGCAATAGTAGAGTCCGCTACTGGCAATAGCGCCATTCTCGAGAGAGCCCAATGCAATAAGTTCAAGCGGATTGTTAGGGTTGCGCACCTGAATTTCTTGAGCAACATTTCCAAAAACCCGTAAATCACCCCCTGCGTTTACATAACCTGATGCAACACCACACTGTTGCAGTGCTTCAACTGCCTTATCGACAGCAAATCCTTTGGCAATGCCACCAAGATCTAGGGTGAGCGGGGCTTTTGAAGAAGCTAGCTTTGGCTCCGTGAGTTCGAGATCCATGATGCTGCCGCAGGATGTATTTAAGCGTTTAGAGTGCTTTGGTAGCAAGCCAGAATCAACTAACTTTTTACCAACGCCGCAGTCGAACATGCCATTTGTACTTTCACATAACTCTTGAGCAATTCGAAGAACTTGAAAAGTCCATTCATGTACTTCAATTGGCTCTATGTGGGCGCGAGCATTGATTTGAGATAGTTCGCTATTGGGGTTATGAAACCCCATTAAGTCTTGAACTAATTGAATAGCCAAAAATGCCTGGTCAATAGCATTATCAGTATCAGCGGAGATCTCAACATAAGTCCCCAAGAGCGGTTTGCAACGAATCATTTGGCTTTGGGTTTGAGTGCTAATTCGTACATCACCATGATTCTTTTGACGCCATCGGTCAAATGCTTGCAAGAAAGGGTTGCGCCAGAAATATTCTGAATATCTTTCTTGAGTTTCAAGGGATCTTCTGCAGTTTTGCCAATAAATTGCTTGCGCCAGCTATCTTCAGCGACTTCGTAGCCATAAGACTCAACGTACTCCATGATTTCAATGCCTTGCACTGTCCCGTTTGGCGCAATGCCGATGGCGTAGGTAATCATTTCATGTTTGCCAACCACTTCATCCACAATAAAGTAGCTACCATCGGCAGCTTTCCAGGTTCTATCACCTTTAAATGGCTGTCTGACGCTAGAGGCTGACTGCATCTTGTCCTGGACGTCCTCACTTAATACGATGGGGTATTTAGTAAATTGCTTATTTGGAAAGATCAACTTCTGTGCCTGCTCGGCAGAGACATAAATTTTTGCATGCGCATAGATAGGCGCACCCACAAGAGCAATGCCAGTGATCGCCACAAGTGGGTTGGGATTCCATTTCATAAGATTGATCTCTATTAATGCGATAAGAATTCATTCGCCTCATAACAAAGCGTTTGTATTTCTTGATTGCTTGATTTCGAATTAGATAAGGCGTCAAACATCATCAACGCTCTTTCTCTAGCCGTAGGGCATTGAGTTGTTTGAAATTTCAATAAATACGTCATTGCGCCAATCAACAGATTCTGAATTTCCATGACATTTCTCCCGGAATAAATTGAATGAACCTTAATTCAGTGGGAATCCCACTTTGACAATGAATTCATTTTTGGTGTGACCATCCCAGACACGATTACCCCAACAATCGCCCGCGCCGGTGTTGTGACAGGTGCCACCTGGTAGTTGATAGCGCCAGGCAGCAGTTACCCACCAATCCTTTTCTGCGTAGTGGACATTGGGTCCAACAAAGATAGCGTTTTGTGTTGGGCTTTGCCACATATAGCCGTAAAAGTCATTATGGAAGCGAGCCTCAAGGCCTGCTGAGAGCTTGGGTATAAAGCGATAACTTGCACCCACGAGAAGATCAACTTGAGATTCTTGTAATAAAAAGCCATTGGACTTCAGTTGCTCTTGTTCGGCAACGATATTTGCTGCCAGTATTAATCGATCATCAATAAAGTTTGATTGCAAGAGTAGTCGGTACTCGAGTGCATTTGCATTACGACCTACGGTAGGTTCGAAGTACACACCAACGCCAACCGGAGAAGTGATGGGATCGGTAATTCGGTAGATAGCTTCAAGTGATCCACCATCTAAACCCGTTTGACTGTAGCTAGAGGCGCCAGAAGAAGTAACCCATTGCGGAACTCCAGCTCCAGCTGTACATGGCGTAACACCGCACACATCTGGGTTAAGGTAATTATTTTTAGCGGTAACTTTATAGGCGTTCAAGTAGCCCGCAAGTTGAAAGTCATCGGTGACGCCGTATTCAATTTCAGTTCTCGAATACCAAGATTGATAGGTACCGGTTGCTTGTCCCTGATTTAACTGTAGACGTTGCTCAAATTCTGCTTTTCCTTTGGGTTGTAGATCGAGCGTATAGATCCACCCGAAATTACCTTCACCTGCCTGAGCCATTGAAAAATGGAATAGGGCTGCAAGGGGTAGAGCAAAGAAAAGTAGGCTTTTAGGGCCTAATTTGGGGGTTTTCATGGTTTTGTGGCAATTAATAATGAGAATCGTTATCATTAATATACCACAAATGAGAATTATTCCTATTTACCAATAGGAATCAGAATGAGATTTGCCTCCTTTGAGAGATTATTTACGTAGAAGCTCTAGAGAATCGGTGTGTCGAATCAAGAGACCTTCTTTCTCTAGCGTGGCAATGGCGCGATACAACGCTTCGTGTGTTACGCCAATCTCTGATGCCATCGATTTCAGATCAGATTGAAGGTGAAGAGTGCCTGCTTTGCCATCTGTTTCAATCAGGTGAATGAGTTTGCTTTTGATGTCCTTTATACCTAGGCGCTCAGACTGAGTTCTCAGGCGCATAATTTCTTTGCTCAGCAATTGAACCCACTTCATTGAAAAATCACTATCCATTAGCGCATCTCTTAATGACTGGATGGGTAGGTTAATAGCCATTCCAGAGTGTGTCGCAATGGCATCACAGTGATAGACATCCGTCAATAGACTTGCTTCACTGACAAATCCACCTTTACATCTTTGTAGAGTGATGGGTTCGCCGTGCTGATTGGCTCGCGTCAAAATGACTTCACCTGAAACCACAAAATACATGTACTCAGGCTTTTTGCCTTGATGAAATAGGTGGTCGCCCCTATTGAATGATCGGCTATGGCATTCGCTCAGTAGCCCCTTAGGCAGAAGATTCTTCAGGAGTTCAGGTATGTAAAAGTCCATATGATTTGGATCATACGCCTTTTGGCATTTTTGGCTAATAATGTAAACGTAGATATCAATAGGAGGTTTATATGAAATGCAATGTTGGCGGTATCGATCGTGTTTTACGTATTGCAGTTGGTTTGGTGCTGATTGCATTGGCAGCAAGTAATGTCATTGGCATATGGGGCTGGATTGGTGTTGTTCCATTGGTAACCGGTTTATTTAGATTCTGTCCTTTGTATCCAATCTTGGGTATTAATTCCTGTGGCACCGATACTGGCTGCGGTGGTGGCGGTTGCTGTAAATAATGATTGTGCGGAGCGCCTTTATGCCAAAAGACTACAAACAAATTACGCGTGACATTTCTGGTTCCTTAGCTAAGCTAAGAGCCGAAGCGCCAGATGTGATGAAGGGATTTAATGATCTGGCTGCCGCTGCTACTAAAGACGGCGTCTTAGATAAAAAGACCAAAGAGTTGATTGCATTGGCATTGGGCGTAGCTGCAAGATGCGATGGTTGCTTGGGTTTTCATACCCAAGCCCTTGCAAAGCTGGGGGCCAGTAAGCAGGAGGTAGTTGAGGTATTAAGTATGGCAACTTATATGGGCGGTGGCCCATCACTCATGTATGCAGCTGATGCGATAAGTGCTTTTGAGCAAGCGCAGGGAGCCTCCCAATGAATATGACGCACTATATGGAGTTACTGGCTGTTAATCAGCCTTGGAACTTAATCATCTTTATGGCAATACCTGTTGTTCTAGCAGAGACCTTGGCGATTACTGAGTTGTACATATTGTTTACCCGAAAGTTCGATGGTGCAATTTATTATCTCAATCGCTTTGCAGGTATAGCAGTTGGTTTATATTTCATTGGCATCATTTATTACGTGATCAGTAATGCGATTATTCCAATCACTAAGGCGGGCGAGTGGAGAACCGTGATTGATGTGCTTGCGGTTGGTAGTTATGTGGTCGCTGGCTTGCCTTTGGCATGGATTGCCTTACAAGAACTCGGCTTGGTGAATAAGACCTTGGATCAAATGGGCAAGCTTAAGATTCATGCCATTTGCGTGGCTCTATTCTTAGTATTTGGTCATATTGCGATGATTGCTGGAATGCTTGATCCCAGTTTGCTCGGATATCAAAACCCTCATCAGATGATGGGTAATGACACAACTTCACCAATGAAGACAATGCCCATGAATATTGAAAATATGCCGATGGGTAAATCCATGCACAACCACTAAATTCAGTCAGTGTGATGTTTAGCAAGAAAAAACGACAAAAATAGTAAAACCTAGAGAATTAGGTTTAGAATTCGCCTCATGTTGCTGCGTCGTAAAACGTTCCCCTTACTGCTGTGCCTTTTCCTGATTGCATTTAAGGTCGCTGCCTCCAGTATCTTTGTTCAGGCTGCCATTGAGCGTGCGGAATTAGCGGGCGATTACAGCAGTATTGTTGCCATGCAAATGAATCCTGAAACTAGCGATACATCAGATGACAATGGCAAGGTGCACACCATGAACTTGATGAGTCATGTCACAGCCAATATTTCTAATACTGAAATCGCTATTTGTCAGCCCCAGGTAAGATCTATTCAGTATTTCGTAGCCGACAAAGTACTGCTCACTCAAAATTTTCCAGACGCGGAATTTAAACCTCCCAAAACAATCGCCTAAAACTATTTAGGCTGACGGGCTCTGGACTGAGTCCGTCTTGATATTGTTGCGCCACGCAGTTGTGGCCATCTTTGGGAAGAAGATCCATGTTTAAATTCGTAAAAGTATTGCCGTTGGCATTACTCGTTTTATTAGCTTCTGCTTGCAGTAGTGTGAAATTAGATGACACAAACACCGTTGCCACAGTCAATGCAGGTGGTTCATCAGGCTATGACCCTATTAGCGATCCAAAGTCTAGCGTCTATGGCAAACGATCCATTTATTTTGAGTTTGATAGCTACACCATTGATCCTAAATATGCCTCGGTGATCTCTGCGCATGCGGGATATCTGAAAGCATTTCAAAAGCAAAAAGCTTCCGTCATTATTCAGGGCAATACTGATGATAGGGGCACTGCAGAGTACAACTTAGCGCTGGGGCAGAGACGCTCAGAAGCTGTAAAAAATGCACTTATCAAGCAGGGTGTAAGTGAGTCTCAGCTTGAGGCGGTGAGCTTTGGTAAGGAGAAGCCTGCAAATCCAGCACAAACCGAAGCAGCATTTAAAGAAAATCGGCGCGCCGATTTCGTCTATCAATAAGAGCGGAGCCTACAAATGAAAAAGTTATACATACTCAGTTGTGTAGGAGCAGTGTTGCTTGGTGCTTGCGCAAGCAACCCATCATCGAATAATCCAGTTCAAGTCGCTAAAGCGCCAACACCTATTCATTCTGAATCGGTTTCCAAGCGACTGAATGCCTGTATTGTCCGTAGCAATCAAAGTGCAGATGCCTTATTGGTGGATAGCCAGATCATTGCCGTCACTAGAAACAATCCTCATGCTAAGACTCTATTTAGCTCACCGGACAAGTTGACGGATGAGCAGGCTAAGGCGCTAACAAACTATTTGGCTGAAGCCAATACTTGCCGCCCGATCGCCCTTGAAGGTGTCAACCCAGAGATGACGGCTGTATATCAAGATTTCTTCAAGCGGATTGATGCTCTGTATGCAGATCTGATTGCTAGAAAAATCACCATTGGGGTTGCTAATCAAGAGCGTCAATTGCTGATACAAGATGCGCATCTCAAGCGCGTGGCGATTCAGACAAAAGGCAAGTAAGGAGAGCGAGCAATGCCGAGGTATAAATTTGCTTGCCGCTCCTGTAAGTTTGAGTGCGTGAGTAGCATAGGTAAAGAGGTTGGGCCATATTCTTCAAAAGTGGCAATGGTTTGTAAGAACTGTTCCACTCTTGATGAATACACTGTGGCGCTTCCTGGAAGTATCAACTCCGAAATTAGCAAAGTACCTGTTTGTAAGCATTGCTCGTCAAGTGCCCACTTAATAGAGTGGGATGGCTTGACCTGCCCACATTGCAATAAGAGCATGAGAGCTTTGGGGGCGGATATCGATGCAGAGAAACCATTTAAGTATTGGTAGGGGTATGATGTGCTTATGACAAATGTCAATTCGCAAAAGATACCCACTCAAAGCGAAGATAGGGTAGAGGATCCGGCAGAGGAGGTTTCTGACGAGATATCTGCTGTGCAAGAGCAAAGGTCCAGCGATGTCAATAAACCCAAGAGAGCCCTCAGTAAAAGGGAGATCATGGAGCAACTATCCCGCGAGCGTTTCCCTTGGGATGAGTGAATACTCTGAAGGGTGAGCCCTAAATAAAGCAGTGGATTTGTAATGCGGTGAGCATAGAATGAAAGGATGAGAGACCGCATCCTGCATCAATCCTCAGATATCCAGCAATTGGCTTTGGCTGACTTGCAGTCCCTTTATCAACGCTTTCAATCTGCAGAGCATGGCTTAACGCAAGGTCAATGGCGCAGTAATTTAGAAAAATACGGCAAGAACCAACTTCCCATTGAAAAGGGTGAGTGGGTTGTAATGCGTTTCTTACGCAGCTTTCTGTCCCCGCTTTCACTGTTATTGATGGCCCTTTCCCTGCTGTCCTATATAACGGGTGAGCATAGCGGCGCATTCATGATTGCCATCATGGTCTTTTTATCGACGATTCTGACGTTCACACAAGAATACAAATCGAATAATGCCGCCAAAAAACTGATTGCACTGGTTAGTGCTAAGGCTCAGGTTATTCGTGATGGTGTCGAGCTAGAAGTTGATTTAAAGGATTTGGTCCCTGGTGATGTGATTCGCCTATCTGTGGGCGATATGATCCCGGCTGATGTGAGATTAATTGAGAGTAAAGATCTATTTATAAACCAAGCCTCTCTCACGGGTGAATCTCTGCCTACCGAGAAATCATCGATTTGCTTAAATACCCAAATAAGCTCTCCCTATGATTGGAGCAATCTTGCATTTATGGGAAGTTACGTGGTTTCTGGAATGGGAAGCGCTTTGGTTGTTCGGACTGGGCAGGGAAGTTTCTTTGGTCAATTAGCCCAAGAAACTACAGAGCAGGTTAAGCAATCTACCTTTGATAAAGGGATCAATCAATTTACTTGGCTGATGATTCGCATCATGCTATTCATGATTCCGGCAGTCTTTTTGATCAATGGATTGATCAAAGGTGATTGGGTAGAGGCCGCACTATTTGCCATCGCCGTAGGGGTTGGTCTTGCCCCTGAAATGTTACCTATGTTGGTGACCGTCAATTTGGCAAAAGGCGCAATTGCTCTCTCAAAGAAAAAGGTCATCATCAAACGTTTAAATGCAGTTCAAAACTTGGGTGCGATGAATATCCTCTGTACGGATAAAACGGGAACATTAACGCAAAACGAAATTATTCTTGAGAAGCACATTGATGTAGATGGCAAAGATAGCGCCCAAGTGCTCGACTTCGCTTATCTCAATAGCCATTATCAAACAGGACTCAAGAATTTAATGGATGTCGCCATCCTGAAACATGTTGATGTCCATGAAAAATTACATGATGACAATACTTATCAAAAGATAGATGAGATTCCATTTGACTTTGATCGTCGGCGTTTATCGGTGGTGTTGCGTAAAAATAATGAACGCGATATTTTGATCTGCAAGGGTGCAGTCGAAGAAATTTTTTCTTGTTGTCAGTATGCACAAAGTAATGGCCAGCAAATTCCTTTGACCCCTGAGCATGTAGCCAATTTGAAAGAGGTCGTTTCCGATCTCAATGAGGATGGCTTTCGGGTGATTGCTATTGCAATGCGAGAAGAGGCGGCATCACAAAAAGCCTATGGCGTTGCTGACGAGAATGATTTGGTTTTATTGGGCTATGTCGCATTTTTAGATCCCCCTAAGGAATCTGCTAGGGCTGCCATTGAATCACTGCAAGCAGGTGGCGTGCAAATCAAAATTTTGACTGGGGATAACGACATCATCACCCGTAAGGTCTGCCATGAGGTGGGCCTCCCCGTTACTACGGTGATCTTGGGCTCAGAGGTGGATGCGCTAAGTGATGAGCAACTTACTGCTAGAGCAATGAATACCCAAATCTTCGCGAAGATGACTCCTCAACAAAAGGCTAGGGTAATTCGCTTGCTGAGGGGTGAAGGTCGCGTGGTTGGTTATATGGGTGATGGCATTAATGATGGGCCAGCCTTAAAAACAGCCGATGTCAGTATCTCGGTAGATTCCGCGGTGGATATCGCAAAAGAATCAGCCGACATTATTTTGCTAGAAAAAAGTCTGCTCGTTCTTCATCAGGGCGTGCTGGAAGGGCGGCGAGTCTTTGGCAATCTGATGAAGTATTTGAAAATGTCTGCCAGTTCCAATTTTGGCAATATGTTCAGCATGTTAGGTGCAAGTGCTTTATTGCCATTTTTGCCTATGGCACCAGTGCAAATCCTCTTAAATAATTTGCTGTACGATTTTTCACAAACGGCAGTGCCGACGGATGCTGTTGATCCTGAATATCTCTCCCAACCACGTGAGTGGAATATTAGAGGATTAGCCCGCTTTATCTTTTGTATTGGCCCGATTAGCTCTATCTTTGACTACCTCACATTTGGCTTGTTATGGTTTTATGTGAAGGCAAATACTATAGAGTTGTCCCCCATATTCCAAACGGGTTGGTTTATAGAATCTCTTTTGTCGCAAACACTGATTGTGTATGTGATTCGTACTGGCAAGATCCCATTCGTAGAGAGTAACCCTAGCCTGCCATTAGTGCTCACAACGCTATCGGTCTGTGTGCTGGGCGTTTCTCTTCCCTACATTGCTATTGGACGTTATCTGCAGATGGTGCCGTTACCCGAAATATATTGGCTGGGACTTCTAGTGTTAATTCCTTGCTACTTAGCACTTACTCAGCTCGTCAAGACTTGGATTATCCGAAAATCAGGCGCTTTATAAGAATGCGCAGCCCTGATCTCATTTTCGGAGTAGTACTTTGGTTCTAGTGAGCTGTAATTTACTTGTAAGAAGAATGTTCTCTGATTTACTATGAAAGTCCGTAGCTATTCAGATTTCCCAACGGATTTTTGAGTATTGATAATCACCCCAATGGGGTGATTTTTTTTGAGCAAAAACTCTAGAAGCGATATCCAATACCAATCAAGAAATCGTAACCCGTAGCATTGAGTGTGGAGTTGATGGTTGAGCCACTGTCTGTAAGAACACTGACAGATTTCGCTTTATTTACAGCGTAATTTCCCTCAAGAAATCCGTAAATAGATTCAGTAATCATTTGTTTATATCCTGCGCCATAAACAATGCCTGAGACTCTTGAGGTTTGCTGTGGATAGCTGGAAGCATTGGCATTGAGTGTGGAGCCTGCGTAACCAATTTTTAGATAGGCCAAACGGTTTGCATCAAAGGCATAGCTCGGTAACAAACTAAAGCTAAACACATTGGATACGTCA
Organism: Polynucleobacter sp. MWH-UH25E; assembly: GCF_018687095.1. Classification (NCBI taxonomy): domain Bacteria; kingdom Pseudomonadati; phylum Pseudomonadota; class Betaproteobacteria; order Burkholderiales; family Burkholderiaceae; genus Polynucleobacter; species Polynucleobacter sp. MWH-UH25E. Next base: position 531,489 of record NZ_CP061286.1, read on the forward strand.
TATGTACCGGTGCCTATCAGTGTTCCTCGGGGTGTATCTAAAGTGGTTAGAGTGGTATTGGCTGATCTCGAGTGACCTGGATACAGGGCGGCGCCAAAACCCAGCAAATAGTTATCTTTAATTTCAAAGTTATAACCAATTGCAATATTGGCTACTGGACCATTGGCATGCGTTGCTGTGGATGAATTGGAGTAAGTATTGCCAAATGCGGGAATGGTAGTAGTGCCACTGCTTGACTTGGGGATATAGCTTTCATATCCAATCAGGCCAGCCTGAACATAAGCGCCAGCCCAAGGGTTGGGATTGGACTGAGCCCATGCTCCAGAAGTAATTATCGCTGTGGCTGCTAAGGCTAAAAATTTACGGGGTGAAGTTCTCATATGGGTTCTTAATTTTCTTTTTATTTGAACAGCAGATTTTTAATGGCATTCACAATTTCGCTATAGCCAATAGGCTTATAGAGCACTTCAATATTGAGTTCTTTGAATAATTGAATATGTTGTGGCGAGGTATCTGCAGTAATAATGAGTGCAGGTATGTCGGTGCCGAAACTATCGCGTAGCTGTTGAATGATCAGGTCGCCAGTGGTAGTGGCAAGACGATAGTCGCTCAAAATGCAATCAATATGGTTGATGCCCGCCAAATCCCTCATTAAATCTTGGCTATTTTCAGGGAGGGAGAGTACATGGAAGCCATTTTCACCAAGTGCTTTCTTGTAAGCCTCGAAAATGGTTTGATCATCTTCAAATATGGCGATGGTTTTAGTGCTCAGTAAAGACTGTTGCCCGCTAGCGATGCCGCTCTTATCCTTTGAGGAGTGCGGAGTATCGTATTCTGGTAAGGGTTGGGTGGCATATTTTGTCTGAACAATACAGTTAGTGCCTTCACCCAAAGTGGAGGTAATCGTGATTTCAGAGTCAGAGATCTTACATAGCCTCTTAACGATCGAAAGACCAAGCCCAAGTCCATCATGCATACTACGTGTGCCATCGACTCTGTAGAATTCATCAAAGATTTTATCTAATGCGCTTGGATCAATGCCGCAACCTGTGTCTTTGATGGATATTTGTAAATGTCCTTCCTGTGTTGTAAGCGCGATAGAGACAGTTCCCTCAGTGGTGTATTGAATAGCATTGGAAACTAAATTGCCAATGAGCTGTTGTAGTAAGACTTTGTCGCCGTCTACCAGCATGTTCATGAAATCAATCTGTAGCGATATATTTTTACCAGCAGCGATTGGGGTAAATGTGTCAGATAAAGGCCCCACGAGTTCAATAAGCTCGAATGATTTATGAATCTTCTTGGCCGTGCCAGCATCTAGTTTGCTCAAATCTAGCAGAGACTTAAACATGGAGTTGAGTGTTTGAACACTCTTGCGAATTTGGAAGAAATTGACCTTTTCTTTAGGGGGTAGGCTATTGGGATCAAATAAGTCTAAATAAATGTTAACGGCATGAAGTGGCTGCCTCAGATCATGGCTGGCCGTAGCAATAAATTTGGATTTGGATACATTGGATGAGATAGCGGTATTGCGCTCCATCTCTAGCGCTTGGTTCAACATCTGGTTCTGTATCTGCAGTGTGACGGTATTTGTCCATGATTTAGAAAAATACGATGCCATTTTTAAGGTATAGAGCGAGAAAGCAAGCTCTCCTAAAATAATGGGCCATGGAAAAATAAAAGGTGGGATAGAGGTGATGATGAACTGGCAAATAAAAATTGGTGCCGCAAAGCAAAGAATGGTGGCTCGGTTTATAGAGTAGCCGTAGAGTCCAACGAAGATCGCCGTAGAGCTCATCAAAAGATACAAGCATTGAAGATTGAATGGCAGTTCTGGCACAACGATCAGCCAACCTAAACCCCAACAGGCGGTGACCGAAAAGATAGCCCAATTTAAGTTAACAATCTTTTGTTCTATCGATTGGTAAGAGTGCTTATTTTTATAAAAAACAATATAGGCTCTCAATAAAACACAAAGTGTCATTGCGGCAAGCCAAATAATGAGGTTGTTTAGCGCATTGACTTCCTCGATTACCAAAAATGCTGTAAATAGTGGCCCAATTACGGTACCAATCGTATTCGTTCTTGATGCAGTTTGAAGAAATTGAAATTTCTCTTTTTGTAGGAGGCTATTTTCCTGTGTGTTACTTATAGCCATGCATTAGCTCCAGCCATGCTCTTTGGCTTTAATAACCGCCTGGGTTCTATTAAAGACTTTGAGTTTTTTAAAAATATCGCCTAAGTGAATCTTGACAGTTTGCTCGCTGATTTGTAAGGAATAGGCAATCATTTTGTTTGAGTGACCTTCAGACACATAACGCAAGATTTCTTGTTGTCTTCCGGTGAGTTGGGTGATCTCAGGAGTGTTAGGTATATGTCCTATTAAGTTGCAAATACTCTCGTAGATAGACGAGGAGTCACTATTTTTAGAGATGAACAGGGCGCAACCCGCATCCAAGCAGGCTTGTTCTACATCTTCTTTTTCAAGGCCTGAGATGGCGGCGATCGTGGCGACATTGCTGAGTTGCTTGAATTCCTTGATGCCTGAGAGTTCATGTTCGGAATCTGGAATTTGGAGATCCAATAAAACAATCCATGAGTAGGTGGAGTTCTTAACGGTGCTCAAACCTTGGGCCAGGGATTCAGCGGTATGAACTGTAATATTGCTCGAAATAAATTTTTTACTTAATAGCTGCTGCAGCGCATCTCGGTAAACCGGATGATCGTCAACGATGAGTATCGATGTAGCTTGCATAGCATTGCCCTATTTAGGGGATTCATTTAAGGTAAAAAATTCAATCGATTATGGCATTCGTGGACATTTTCAATCTAGAACTTTAGTTTTATATGCTCACTATGAATGCTGGAATTATTGCTAAAGAAATCAATAGTTAGGGTCTTTACTAGGGCGTTCTCATATTGAATCTAGCTGTACTCAATTGATGGGCTGGAGATAGAGCTAAAGTTTTATATTCATCCCCCCAAAGACTTTCTACTATTTGCTTACATTGCCGGCTTTGTTAGACGTAGATAAGTGCAGATAAGAACTACGCGGTAATCAACAAAATAGTATGCAAAAGGAGATTTATATGTTGAAAGTAAATCGTCGTAGTATGAGTACAGTTGTTAGCGCAACTATTTTGCTGGGGCTCGCCGGCTTTTCAATGAGTTTATTTGGAAATAACCTGGGTTCGTATGATGAATTCCGTGTGACGGGCCATCTTAATAATCCACATCAGATTCCTGATCGCCTCAATCCGCGATTAATTAGTGCGAATGAGCGACTTGATCAAAATTATTCAGTAGATGAATCCTCGGTTGGCTCTGTACAAGCGTTACATAGCGTAGCGCTTAATCAGTCCATTGCTTATGGCAATCCAATTCTGGACTACACCACCGGCACCTCAAACTAATTTCAATCATCGTAACTTGATGATCTTTGCTGATGAAGGTAAAAGGGGAATGCATATGATGCAATATTTATCAGTATTTGAAGCCTTGGGAAATCAGACTCGGTTGAATGCATTCAACTTTATCTACCGATCAGGCCAAAACGGCGCAAGACCAAAAGATATTATTGAGCAGTATGGATTGGATTCGGGAACGCTAGATTTCCATTTAAAGAAATTGATGGCGGTGAACTTGATTACATTGCGCAAAGGTGGCACTAAGGGAAGATATTTCCCTAATCAAGATTTGCCTAAAGGGCTTAATCAGCTTTTTGCTGAAGAGTTGTTGCCTCACTAGCGTCACTCATGCCAGTTGAAACTGGCTTGGCTATTATTGCTTCGTACGTCCAATATTCTAGGGCTCTAGAGTCCTAGTACTTTAGTTCTATTTTTATTAAAACTAGAACTAAAGTTAAGAAATAGCTCTCTATTTTTCCCTTACCATTCGGGTACTTAAACTTTTAAGTCTTTAATTAATTTACTTTTCTACGGGATACTCCATGAACAAAATCGTCACCTATACGATCATCGCCCTAATTGCATTTTCTGCTGGTGTTGCTAGCGCAACAGTTATTGCGAAAAATGACTCAGTAAAGCAGTTCTTAGTAATTGATGCAGCCCAAGTAGATATTTTGGGTAATGCTGCAAAATAAATAAGCTTACTTAAAGAAGTCAATAAAAACCCCGCTAGTAGTAGCGGGGTTTTTGTTTGGTGGAGGCCTGTATTCGTTAGTAGCCTAGATTAAGTATCGGCCTCTTAAGATCTCGAGAGTCTTAAGTAATGCCCTATGTTTGGGGAATTATTAAACATAAGAGGCTAACTCTAAGAGCTGATTTTTAGGTGAGTTAAGGGTGCCATGCAGATGCATCCCATTTTCAATATCATTGCGTAGTATGAAATATAGGAGTTTCCAACACTTTTTCCGTATTGCATTGATCTCTGGATTCTTATTTTCTGGGGTGGCACATGCTTACCTCCAGGATGAAATCCAAGTCTACGATGATGAAATCAACGCCAAGGGTGAATATAGTCTTGAATTACATCTCAACACAACTCCAAGAGGCAATCAACAACAAAGCTATCCAGGCGAAGTAGTCAATAACAATAACACTCGTGTCACACCAGAGTTGGCCTATGGTTTAGGTCATGACCTGGAAGCAGGGTTTTATCTCAGCTACTCTAATAACAATAATTCTTTTAACTATGCTGGAGTAAAAGCGCGTCTGAAATGGCTGCCGTATCAAGAAGGGAAGGGCGATCCATTTTTTGCGGGTGTGAACGTTGAAGTGTCTGATACACCATACCCTTACGAGCCATCTCGCTATCACGGAGAAGTGCGCTTCATTATCGGTAAGCATATTGATGAATGGTTGTTGGCATTTAATCCCATATTTGATCAGGCACTCTCGCAACCACTAGTTCATCAAGGGCCTGTATTTGCAACTGCTACTCGTGTGTCGCGCAACGTGAGTCAAGAATGGGCTTTGGGTGGAGAGCTGTATACCAATGTGAACCAAGTGTCTCAACCAATCGTCTATCCCAATATGAATAACGTGGTGTATGCCATGGTGTATTACGATGGCAAGCCCATCGCTTTTCAGGCTGGTATTGGTAAAGGTATTAGTCATAACGCAGACCAAACCACCTTGAAGGCAATCCTTTCGATTCCTTTGCCATAAATGAGGGTTTTGTAAGTGAATAATCATTCCAAGTAAATCATTTCATAGAAAGAAGCTTTTTAAAATGAGATACCTTCTTGCACTCATCTCTTTCGTTATCATCTTTGCTTCATCAGCTGCTAGAGCGGATGCCAATATTTATCACTGCGAAGTGATGAGTGATGCATATATTAAGTCTGATGGGTCTTTAGAGGTAATGAGTGATAGTCCAAGAGTCGGACAAGAATTCACCGTGATTAAAAAATCTGGTGAAATCGTTGGTGATGTAATGGACTCCCTAAAAAATCCTAGGATTATTTCTAGAGGGGGTAATGGACAACCCTATAAGATTCTTTGGGAGCAAAAATCAGCTAGCAAGAATGGCATCTATGTGGACTATCTCAGTATTGATAATGTTCTTGGTAAGGAAGAAAAACCGTTTGGATTTTTCTCAGGCAGCATGCTGTTGGCAGGGATTTGTAGGTAAACCAAGATTTGAGGGGTCTCTCAAAAATTAAAAGAAACCTTTCCATAAAACGACCAGTCATATTGGCTATACGTCTGTATCACCTGTTTACTAGCACCAATTGCGAATAAGAAATTCTTGGTCACTCTATGTGTGATCATCCCATCGATCGGTACAAACCAGCCTCCACCAGCAGAGTTGTAAACAACCCCGTTTTCATCCCATAGTCTTAGTTGAGTATCGGGCGCCAATTGAAAACCCAGTGTTGGAAAAAGTTGTAGGTTGCGCACGAGAGGTGGTTGCGTCGGATTTACTTGTAGTGAATTGTTTTTAGTGTCAAACCCATACATATAGCGGGCTAGAGGAGAAAAGTCGGCCAGCTTTAAAGGATTATTTCCGCTAGGCCTAAAGCTAGCACCAGCTTGTGGGCCAATAGCCCATTGCCCATTATTGCCAAAGGGAAAAATAAGTCTCGCACCAAAATTAGCGCCAATCTCCGGCAGTAAGCCTGGATGATTGCCCCAATAAGTAAGCATGGTATTACCAGCACTATATTGCCCAGAACTTTGAGCTGGGAAACTTGGTCCATAAGAAGAAGCGTAGGAGGTATCTAGACGGATTGTTCCGCGAAACTGCTCTATATCTAGTGGATGGTAATAGCGTAGTTTGATTGTGTCGCTGTAGTTTTGATTGCCTTGATAGTCGTGATATCCCCAGAACTCTAAAATTTGATCTCTGGAATATTCGCCAGATATATTCTGGAAATAGGAGGAAAACTTATTCTCGTCCTCTGTTGCCCAAGTTGTGGAAAAGAAGAAACAAAGAAGAATCAGCGTCAGGATTTTGTATTTCAGCATTGGTCTCGAATTATGTCAGAAATTACTTAGGGTTATCCCTAGTAATTTTCAGAGATTAGCCTACATATCAAGGAATTATCTATCTTTGATAAACTTGCACCACCCCTGAATTTACTTACAAAAATTATGAAAACTCTGTCAAAAATTACTATTTTCCTTTGCATTGGAATTTGTGCCGGTTTAGCTCAAGCTCAAACTGCGAGTGAAGCTTCCCCTATGCCAAAGATTGCCGATAGTTGGCGTTTTGAAATTACTCCCTACATTTGGGGCCCTGGCATTAAAGGAACGCTCAACTTTAACAATAGTCTTGCAAAGTCAGCGGACATGAACACCAGCAATGTGTTGAGTGACCTGAAGTCTGGCGGCATGATTGCTGCTGAAGCCCACTATGGTAACTGGGGTATCATGGGCGACCTCGTTTCTGCAACTTTACAAAACTCTGGCTCCATTCCAGTTTATGGTGGTGCTGCGCACATTGCAGATAAGATTACTTTGCAACAGACCGTTCTTACTGGCGCTGCGACATACACTTTAGTGAATAACAAGGATGCATACCTTGATGGATTAGTGGGTGTTCGAGCAATTGATATTACCGCTACATTGAATGGCAATTTGGATGGCACCAACATCTCCAAAACCATTTCTAGCAAGACTTCTACAGTAGATCCTATTATTGGTGCCAAAGGGCGCTATCGCATCGCAGACTCTAGTTGGTATATCCCTGCCTACGCTGATATTGGTAGCGGTGGCGGCACCACTAATCTGACATGGCAGGTTGCTGCTGGTGTTGGCAAAACCTTCAATAACCTAATTGATGCTTCATTGGTTTATCGTGCGCTTTACTACGATATGAAGTCTGGCGCCGTTCTCCAAAAGACTACTATGCAGGGCCCTCAGCTCTCAGTAACATTTAAATTCTAATTTTTACCAATTAAAGACTCTCATTATGTTTTTGAAACTCGTAATCGCTGCTTTAGCAGCAAGCACAATTACTGCAGTCGCATTTGCTCAAGATATTCCAGCTCGTGCGGGTACTGTTGCTGTTGAACAATCAGGCGCTTTAGTGCCAAAGAAAGAAGTTGATAAAGAAGATATTGCTAAGAAATTAGCAAACCCAATTGCCAATATGATTTCTGTGCCATTGCAGTACGAATTTAGCCGTGGCGTTGGCTTGAATCAAGGTGGCTCAGAGCAGACTTTGCTATTTCAGCCGGTTGCTCCATTTGATTTGGGTGGCGGTGATATTTTTATCGTACGTCCTATTATTGCTGGTGCACGTGAGACCAGCGTCCAATATGCGCCAGGCAAATCCTTCTCTGGTTATGGCGTTGCTAGTGTGACCCTTGAGTCCTTCTATGCCCCCAATACCAACTCTTCATGGATTTGGGGTATTGGTCCTTACGCACAATCTCCTTCAGGTAATAGCGGGCACTTTGGCTCACAACAAACCGGTGCTGGTGTCACAGCAGTGGTGCTAAATCGTCAAGGTCCATGGACCTATGGTTTATTGGGTTATCAGTCATGGAATATGGGCGGTAACCCAGCGTTTGGTACGCAGAACAATTTGTATGGACAGCCTTTTGTGGCATACACCACTAAGGATGCATGGACTTATTCTGCAAATATGGAAGCCTTATACAACTATGACACCCATCGCACCTCTAATCCACTGTATGCCGGTGTTTCAAAGTTAGCTGTGATTGATGGTGTTCCTATTTCGTTTGGTGCGGGTCCAATCTACTACGTCAGCAATACACCTGGCGGCCCTTCAGGTTGGGGCGGACGCGCAACAGTTACTTTAGTTGTTTTGAAGTAATTCAATAAATCTAATGAACTGTGGGGGCTAAATTGAAAAACCCAAGATGCCCCCAATTCAATTAGTGCTGGCCGATGGAAATTAGAGCCGAGCATTACATGTTCAATCTCGAAGCGTTTGCTTTGGGTTGCCTGGTTCTAGTTGCTTGCGTGTTGATACACGCTTTATTTCTGATGTTTGTGGCCTATAGAAGTAAGCGGGAATTGGTATCGGCAGTTCACAAGAATCAAATTGCAGTCATTTACCTTCTATTTGTATCTTGTGTACTGTTATTACTTATTTCCCACATGGCGCAAATTTATCTGTGGGGTTTGGCCCTGTTTTATTTCAATGTTATTGATCATTTCCATGCGGCAATGGTTTATGCAGGTAGCACCTATACAACCGTGGGATTTGTGATTGATCCACTCCCGCTTCAATGGCAATTACTTTCAGTCATTATGGCTGTGTCAGGAATATTTTCCTTTGCGTGGAGTACGTCAATTATGTTTTCAATCTCACAGCAATTATTCAAAGTTCAAAAGTAAGCATCAATTTAATCATCTATACGTATGGAGAAAAAATGATCAAAAAATCTATTCTGAGTGTTGGCAAACGCGCGCTGTTTGCTTCTGTAGCAATCGCCTTGCTTGGTAATGCAAGTGCTACTGAATTTCTTGACCCGCCAACCATGGGCACCCCAAAAAATATTACTGTTTATGTTGCTAAAAAAGTAGTTACGATGGATCCATCAAATCCAACTGCTACAGCAGTAGCCGTTTCAGATGGCAAGATTCTTTCAGTCGGTTCTCTAGAGGATCTGAAATCATGGACAGATAAATACCCAACCCAAATTAATCGTCAGTTTGCGGATAAAGTGCTCTATCCAGGATTTGTGGACCCGCATGAGCATCCATTATTGGGTGGTTTGACATCTACTAGTTATCCTTTGACCTACTTCCCGCTTCCAAGTCCTTGGGGTAAACCATTTCCGGGTGTTAAAGATTTGTCAGCTGCTATTGCTAAGCTTAAGGAGTACTCTGCAGGAATTTCTAATCCTAATGAACCGCTATTAGCCTGGGGTTATGACATTGTTGCAATGAAGAAAATCCCGAATAAACAACTACTGGATGAGGTTTCTACGACAAGGCCAGTGTTTGTTTGGGATTCCTCTGAACACAACATTTTTCTGAATTCTGCTGCGCTGAAAAAATACATCACCAACCCGGATGAAGTAAAAAAAGTCATTGGCGTCGGAGTTGATCCTGATGGTAGCTTAAACGGTCAATTTTTGGGTGCGACCGCCAGCCCTCTGATTATTAAATATGCTGGCAAAGATTTATTTAGCCTCGAAAAGGTGGCTAAAGCATTGATGTATTCCAACGATATTGCTCAGCAGGCAGGCATTACCACTACCAGTGAGTTGACTTTCGGTGTATTTGATATCGAGGCCGAAAAAAAGCTCATGCAAAAATTCACAAGCTCCGACCTGACCTCTTTGCGAATTGAGGCTATCCCATATGCCATTCCTTTTGTTGATAAATATGGGGATCAGGCTGTAGCGCAGGTCCAAGAATTGCAAAAATTGAATACCGATCGTCTTTTTTATAAGGGTATTAAATTTATTAATGATGACGCTTTTTTAGCAAACACCATGAAAGTAAATAACCCTGGTTATATCGACGGTCATCAGGGAATCATGTTTTATCCAACTTACCAAGATTTTGCGAAAGTAATGCAGCCTTGGTGGAATGCAGGATTCCAGATCCACGTTCACTCAAATGGTAATGAGGGTAACGTAGAAGTTATCAATGCTTTGCAAGTGCTGCAGGATGAAAAGCCTCGCTTTGATCATCGCTTTACTTTTGAGCATCTAGGTATGCCCTCTACATCAGTAGTTCGTAAAATGAAAGTCTTGGGCGCAATTGCAAGTGTTAATCCTTCTTACTTTTATGACCGAGCTGGTCTTCAAGTTGAAACGGTTGGATCTGATCGTGCTGGATATCCAACTAGAGTTGGTCAGTTGCTAAGAGAGGGCGTTCCGGTTACCTTGCATTCTGATACACCGGTCACTCCCCCAGCACCGCTTACTCAGGCTTGGTCTGTGGTTACTCGACAAGGTCTTTATACCGGTAATAAAAAATGGGCTCCTGCTGAAGCGGTTACTCCAGAGCAGGCGATGAAAATGGTAACAATCGATGCAGCATATGCTCTCGGTCTAGAGAGCAAGGTTGGATCCATTGAGCCAGGTAAGTTTGCCGACTTTACTGTACTGGCGGCAGACCCCGTGACTGTGCCAAAAGAGAAGATCAAGGATGTGCCAGTTATTGGTACCGTTCTGGGTGGAAGATATATCCCTGTTACTGAGACCAAACAACCAAGACCATTCTGAGCTGATGATACGAAATAGTTGATTGCTCAAACCCTCATCAGAGATGGTGGGGGTTTTGCATTTAGGAATTACTCCCTTGGGGTTTTAATCATATTAAGGTAAAGAATGCCATCGAATACATTGACAGTTGCAGAGTATGTTGTTGAGCGTTTAGCGGACTTAGGTGTTGACCAGGTTTTTGGTGTTCCAGGCGATTACACTTTCCCTTTTGATGATGCGATTGAGGCATCCAAGCGAGTTAAGTGGGTTGTCTGTGCAAATGAACTTAATGCTGCTTATGCTGCTGATGGTTATGCGCGAGTTAATGGCGTTTCTATTCTTACTACAACCTATGGTGTAGGTGAGTTAAGCGCTATTAATGGCGTCATGGGTGCTAAGTCACAAAGACTTCCCGTATTTCATTTAGTTGGTGCTCCAAGTACGCAAATACAGAGACAGGGTTTAATTACTCACCACACTCTAGGTGATGGTGTGTACAACAATTTTCGTGGATTGTCTGAGGCAGCTTGCTGCGTATCCGCTCATTTAACTCCTGATAACGTCATCGAAGAGATGGAACGGGTTATTCGGGAAGCTTTGCGTTTGTGTGCACCAGCATACATCTGCGTACCTATGGATTTAGCCAAAATGCCCATCATTGGTAATCCGATTAAAGGGGTGCCACTAGCGCAGATCAGAAGAGTCCAAAGTGATCCTGCTGCATTGAATGCTGCTATCAACTTTATTCTTGGAAAAGTTCAAGCAAGCAAAAATGTTGTGGTGCTACCAACCCAGTTTGCTACTAATTACGGATTGACAGGCGCTTTACTTGCATTCTTGAATAAATCAAACTTTCCATTTGCTACTACACCTATGGATAAAGGGGTGATCTCTGAGGCGCACCCAAGTTATTTGGGTATCTATAACGGTATGAGCTCTGCCCCATCTAGCGTTAAGACTTTGGTAGAAAGTGCGGATCTCGTTTTAGATATTGGTGGCGTGGTATTTGAGGACTTCAACACCACCTTTTGGACTGATAGCCTTTCGAGTGCCAAGTTGCTCACCATAGGCGATCAATTTGTTCGCATGGGTAACACCATCTTTACGGGCGTCACTATGGGTGATGCGCTTCTTGGTTTAACTGAGCGGATTACTTCGGGGCCAAAGCTCAGTAACACCAATTCTCATTCGGTGATGCCATTAGTTGGCACTCCAACAGATCCAACCTCATCTGCTAATTTGTATCCACGAATTCAGAGAATGCTCAAATCGGGCGATATCTTGGTTGTTGAAACAGGTACTTGTGTGCTGCATACGACGCCAATGTTTCTCCCGGATGGCGTCGGTTTTCAAACGCAGACCTTGTGGGGATCTATTGGATGGGCAACACCTGCTGCAGAGGGTATTTGCATGGCCAACAAAAAGGGTAGGACCATTCTCGTTACTGGTGATGGCTCACATCAATTGACTGCCAATGAAATTGGGGTAATGGGTCGCTATGGCTTAAAGCCAATCATCTTTGTTTTGAATAATGCTATTTATGGTGTTGAGAATGTCCTAAGTGAAATCGGGCCTTCGTATGACGACTTAGCCAAATGGAATTATGCGCAAATACCGGCAGCGATGGGTTGCGGAGATTGGTTTGCTGCTAGAGTGGCTACCGTTGCCGAGCTTGATGCGGCAATTGAAAAAGCCAATACTTTTGATGGCGCCTCTTATATTGAGGTCATGATTCCTGCTTCCGAGAGTCAGCCATTACCACTCAACGTACAAAACCAAATTTATAGAACTAATATCCCTTCTTAAATCTAATATTGAATCTTAATCTTCAAACCTTGCGTGCCTCTATGAAAAATCTCAAACGATATTTCTTTATCTCTATCTCATTATTTTCTGCCCATGTCTTTGCAAATAATGCGACGGTATACTTTAATGGCGATATCCTCACTATGGAAGGCGATAAACCTCAGTATGTTGAGGCAGTTGTAGTGAAGGACGGCAAGATTGCCTTCACAGGCAACATGAAAGATGCAATGAGCCAAGCTGGCGCCAATCCATCAGTTCAGGATTTAAAAGGCAAGACCTTGCTGCCTAGTTTTATAGATGCATGGGGCCACTTTACTTTAATTGCTCAAAATACCTTGAGCGTTAACCTTGGCTATTTTTCAAATAAACCTCCCCATACCACTCAAGAGTTAATCGGCCGACTCAAGGCTGAGGCAAAACCATTAAATGGTTGGATTGTTGGTTCAGAATATGCGGATGCCTTTCTTGCAGATGGCCCGCTTACCATAGAACAATTAGACAAAGCATTCCCCAATCAACCAGTCTATGTAAATAATATTTCCACGATAGTGGGTATTGTTAATACCGAAGGTCTAAAGAAGCTTGGCTTTACTAAAGACACCAAAGTAGCGCAGGGAATGCTTCCGGTTGATCCAAAAACTGGCAAATTAACTGGAGTATTAATAGGCGATCCTAATTTCGAGGCAACTGCAAAGGTATTTGGGAAGTTTTCACGTGACTTAACGCTTCAGACTTATCGCAATGCTGAAAAGATATATCTCTCAAATGGTTTTACCACTGCGCAAAGCTATCAAACTACGGTTGAAGATATTCAGAACATGCGTCAAGCATCAGTAAGCAAGAAGATCGGCATCGATCTGGTTGCGTTACCGACCTATGATGTAGTGGATAAATTATTAGCCACCAACCCTAAGTATCCATTCGGTGTCTACACCGATGGTAAAGGGGGATTTAAGGTTGCCGGGATGATGGTTCCTACTGATGGCGCGCCACAATTACGCCTGGCTTATTTTAGTAAGTCTTATGCTGATACCGCGGGATTTCCGAACGGCTGGCGCGGTATAGATGCGGCACCACAAGAATTGGTGGATCGTTATGCAAAGTTAGCCTACGAGAAAAATATTCAATACTTTGGTTATTCCAATGGCGATGCTGGCATTGATATCACGCTATCTGCAATTTCGAAAGCTATTCGTGACACCGGCATTACAGATGACCGCAGAACTGCCATTTCACATTCCTTTTTTGTTCGCAATGATCAGTTAGATCAATATAAGAGCAATAAGATCATTGCTCAATTTATGCCTAATCATATTTGGATGTATGGCGATGTCTACAAAAAGATTCTAGGGGACGAGCGGGCTAATAATATGGTGCCGCTGGCTTGGGCTAAGCAAAAAGGGCTTCAAGCAGGTATTCATAATGACAATCCATCTTCAGGGCCAAGCGCATTATTTTCAATATGGACCGCAGTCAATCGTCAAATTTATGATGGTCAAACTTTAGGCGCTGATCAACGTACGGATCCATATACCGCTTTGCGTGGCTTTACTGCCGTACCAGCCTATATGTATAAAGAAGAGGCAAACAAGGGCACTATTACCCCTGGTAAATTTGCAGATTTGGTAGTGCTTGAGCGAAATCCATTGAAAGTCGAGCCAATGTCCATTAAAGACATTCAGGTACTTGAAACGATTAAGGACGGCAAGCAGTTATATGTTCGCCAATAGATATTTTGATGAAACAGGGAATTGAATAATATGAAAAAAGTAATCTCAGCTTTTGCTCTAGGTATATGTTTGGGCGGCGTTTCTTTTTCGGTGCTTGCAGATCCACCGGTAGCGCCTTTTTATGAGTCCGTTATGAAAATGGCCCCAGAAGGTAAATTGGGTCAAGTAATCAAAAAAGAACAAATTAAGACTTCCATTCATGGCGCTCAAGCATGGCGAGTTGCTTACATTTCCTCTGATGTAAATGACAAGAAGACCATTTCAACTGGTCTCATTGTGGCGCCTACTGGCCCAGCTCCAAAAGAGGGTAGGCCAATTATGTCTTGGGGACATGGCACAACTGGCACCGCACAGAATTGTGGCCCTTCACAAGTATTGAATCCCGCTGTGCCACTCAATGAGTACTACTTGATTGGTGGAAATTCTTGGACGGATTACGGAATTCCAAGTTTGCAAGAGTTCATCAGCGAAGGTTATGTGGTTACTGCAACGGATTATCAGGGCTTAGGTGGTGGAGGACGCCACCAATACGTTGTTGCCTCAACTAATGGAATTGATATGATCAATGCAGCAAGAGCTGCTGCATCTATGAAAGAGCTTGGCGCTGGTAAAAAAACCATTATTTATGGTTGGTCTCAAGGTGGTGGTGCCGTCATTGCGGCAACAAGCATGCCCGAGTATCTTGCTAGAAAGGGAACGGCTGCAGACAATCTTCAGTTAATTGGTGGAATTGCTTTAGCGCCGCAAGATATTGCCATTGTGATGCCTGGAGCAACAGCGGATGAAGCAAGTGCTCAAAAAGCTTTAGGGGGCACGATAGGCATGTTCACCGATAACATATTCAACTTTACTCATATGGCAATGGGTATGTGGGGTACGCAGTCGGCCAATCCTCAGCTAAAGCTAAACGATATCTTTACAGATGAGGGCGTGAATGTACTCAATGAAGTATTTGGTAACAAGTGCATGCATGCTGGCGCTGATACCTTAAATTTCAATTACGGCACAAACTATAAGTCTCTATTGAAAGATCAGATCTCGAATTCTCTGGAGTGGACTAAGGCAATGATTAAGGCAAGCGTTAATCCAGTAGTGCCTACTTCTCCAGTAGTCATTTATTGGGGAACTAAAGACACTACCAATCCTCCAGTGATGGGCAAGTTATATCAAGAGCAGATGTGTAAATTGGGAGGTAACGTGAATCGTGTGCAGTTACCAGGAGAGCAATCTCACTTTACAACGCCAGGATCATCCAAGCCCTTTTATATACAGTGGGTTAAAGATCGTTTAGCTGGTAAACCCGCTGAAAATAATTGTGCCATTGCGGCAACTTTGGGTAGTTAATTATTCGTCTTTGTTGAAATTCAATTATCTAAGGAATCTTTTTTGAAAAATCTGCACATCTTTTTTAGCCGTTTGTTCGTAGTGCTATGTTTGGGTTTATTGAGCATGGGCTACGCGCATGCTCAATTTAGCTCTATTTTTGGCGGTAGCCAAACCAAGGATCAACAAAGAGCGGCGATTCTGAAAACCAACTCAGAAATTCTGGCTAAGTTGTATGCTACCGAGCCAAGGGCAAAATCCTTAATTGAAAAGTCACCTGGATATGCAGTTTTCAGTAACTTTGGAATGAAGATTTTTATCGCGGGTGGTGGCTCTGGTAAGGGGGCTGTATATCAAGCAACCCCAAAAAAGATTACCTATATGGATATGGTTGAGGTGCAGGCAGGCTTGGGCCTTGGTGTTACTTCATTTCAGATGGTGTATGTCTTTCAAACCCAAGAGGCAATGAATGATTTTGTCAATTCTGGATGGACTTTTGGTGGTCAAGCTTCAGCTGCGGCAAAGTATCAGAATCAAGGGGATTCGTATCAGGGTGCTCAGTTAGTTGCCCCTGGAATTTTGGCCTACCAACTGATTGACTCGGGTTTAGCTGTGGATATTACGGCTAAAGGAACTAAATACTATAAAGATAGCGACTTAAACTAAGCATAATTCAAATCTATTCTTTTATTCATTAGGATCATTTTATGAAAACTAAACTATTAAGCCTTACTGCAGCCTTAGCATTAGTTGCTTGCGCTGCTCCAGTGACCCAACAAGAAATCGCACAAGCGAAGTTTCCGCCTCAGCCCAATAAGGCTGCAGTAGATAAGGAAGTTAATACCTATCTTAAGTCAGCCCTTAATAATCCAGACATGGCAACAAAAGAATGCTCGCCACCGCGTAAAGCATGGGCTAGAGCGTTGTCATTTGAAGCACCAAAGTTTGGCTGGATGGTGGTATGTGATGTCAATGCAAAAGAGCGATCTGGTGGTGATGGCCCGATGAAGACCTATATGTTCTTATTTGCTAATGATGGAAACTATACCTATGATGCCGCTTCATTTGGCAGTCTTAGCAACAATGTTCAGTTCTTGGATCTAATGAAGTAACGGAAAGTAACTACAAGTAATTGATCATTGCTACAGTCACTAAAACCACCTTCGGGTGGTTTTTTATTGTCTTGAAAGACTAAAAGACGTTCAGTGTTCAGTAAATAAGCGAACCCTTGCCAGATTCAATGAGTTTTAAGGAGTGCTGCCTTAAGCTTTCAAGGATTTTCAGTAATTTGCTTCTGGTTTCATTATCAAGCGGAGCCTTGGGGTTTGACTGTTCAATGCCCAAGTTTAATTCTTCCAACTCTTTGACATTCTCTTCTGATTGCTTGTTACGAATCCCGGTTAATTGATATGTTTTAAAGTAGAGACCTGCAATATTGACATGTTCATATTCGGGGGTTACGGCGCCAAAACTTTTCGTCATCGGTGTTAGGGCGTATTGGGCTTCACCAATTGTTTTGGCTTTTTTTACCAAATAGTCCATCGCATTTAAGCGGTTTTCAATTTCAAACTCACAAGTCAGAAATTCTTTTTGGGCGATGAGCTTTTGGGCGTAATGATGGCTGGTGGACTGATAGAGGGCAGCCCCGCCACTCAAGAATACTGAAGATAGTAGCCAGAGGCCAAAGTTACTATTAAGTAGGTCAAAGACCTTATTCCAAATGGTTTGTTCAATCTTCAGCACATTTTCTTCGGCCGATTGCGCCTCAGCCTTCAGTTTCTGAGCGATCTCATGCCGATACTTCTCTTCAATCTCAATGAGTCGTTTCTTTTCTTCGCTAAGCATTATTTTTTAAGGTAGTCAGTTTATATATGTCAGGATATACATAAGGTAATACGTCCTATTATTGATTAGGGTTTATACCAATTATTGAAGGAATGTCTCTAGAAAGCAGGTAATTAAGAAGGGGGTAATTTACTTACATCGGATGTATTGTTGGCTGGGGTCTTCATAAAGCTCGCTAACTATATATTGGCGTGAGAGCTTAAATGTATCAATCCATTAAGATTGAGCAAATTCATTATGGGGGGTGTAAATGAAGATTGCTTTTAATCAATCAATCAAGAGTGTTTTCCTATTAACAGTTGTTCTTGTTGGATCTTTTGTGATGACTGCATGTGATAAAAAACCTGCTACTACGGCTAGTACTGCTACTACAGCGACTGCGACCGCCACAGCTGCCCCATTTAAAGCGGAGGTAAAGTACGCCCAGGTTGGGGATGTGAAACTAGCCTATTACATTCGTGGCACAGGTGAGCCCCTACTAATGATTAATGGTTTCCTTTCAACGATGTCCTTATGGGATCCGGCGCTGATTGAAGAGTTGGCAAAAAATTATCAAGTGATTTCTTTTGATAATCGTGGTGTAGGTCTTTCAACCGATACAGCAGAAAATCACACGACAATAGAGCAAATGGCTGATGACGCAGCTGGCTTAGTTCAGGCTTTAGGATTTAAGAAGGTAAATATTTTGGGATGGTCTATGGGTGCTCGTATTGCCCAGCAGTTTCTGATTCGTCATCCTGAACTGATTAATAAAGGCATCCTAGCTGCTGCCAACCCTGGCGGTAGCCATCAGATTCCCGCTTCAAAGGATGTTGAGAGCAAATTAAATAATCCTAATGTTCCTGAGATGGAAAAATTGGGCTTATGTTTCCCAGATAATGCTGCCGGCAAATTGGCTGCAGTTGAGGCCTTGGCTCGCATCAAGTTGGCAGTAGAAAACGGATCTCTTCCGAATGACTTTAAGGTTTCCAAAGAAACTGCAATTCGCCAAGACCGCGCTCGTACTACTTTATGGAGTAACAATCAAAGCAACTTCAAGGATCTGAAGAATATTAAAGTCCCAGTATTGGTTTCAGATGGTCGCTACGATGAGATTGATATTCCTAAAAACTCCCAGTTGATTGCCAACCAGATTCCATATTCATGGTTAGCCTACTATGATGGTGGACATGCATTCTTGTTCCAGCAGCATGCCCGCTATGCTCAAACAATTGATGCCTTTTTGAAATAAATCTTAGAATCAAAAGAAAGGCCCCTTGATTTTTCTGGGGGTCTGTATATAAAGGATCGGTCTGGCCAGCCGATGATGCGATAGTGTTACTAAATTATTAAAACAAAGGATCGAATTATGAGAATGAGTATTTCTTCACTACTTACCCTAGCAGCAGGCCTAGTATTAACAGCCTGTGCTCAACAAACAGAGTTGATACCTACTAATGGCCAATCACCAGAGCGCTATAACCAAGACCGCGGAGCTTGTATAAAAGAGTCCAATAAATTCTACGGTAATAGCGGTGGCGATCCATCAGAGTCTGATGTATTTTTGCAGTGCATGAAGGCGAAGGGTTATCAAGTTAAGCAAAAGTTCTAATCCATTGGTATGTAGTTTGGCTTTAACCGCAATTTCTATTGCTAAAATTTTTAATTTAACCCATTAACAATACTTCAATATCAAGGTCTGATAATGCGCTTTTTACACCAACTGATGATTTCATCTGCTGTCTTGATTGCCCAATCAGCAATCGCAGGCGGTACTGCGGATACTATTTTTTATGGCGGCCCAATAGTTACCGTCAATGCAAAGAATGAAGAGGCGCAAGCTTTAGCCATTCAGAATGGCAAGATTGTTGCCGTTGGTACAAAAGATGCGGTTACTAAAGATTGGCAAGGCAGCACTACAAAGGTCATTGATCTTAAAGGCCAAACTCTCATGCCGGGATTTGTTGAGCCCCATGTTCACATTATCGGCACCACGATTGGCGAAGTATTGGGTTTAAATTTGTCGAACTTTACTTTGCCTTATGACACTTTGGATACCTTGGCTACTAAAATGAAGGCGCACCTTAAAACATTGCAGCCTGGTCAGTGGCTGGTGGGCTTTGGGGTTGACCCTTCGCGTACTCAGCCATTTATGGCCGAATTAAATGCAGATATCTTGGATAAGGTGTCTACTACCGTACCCATTTTTATTGTTAATCAATCTGGTCATATCGCTTATGTGAATCACAAAGCTCTTGAATTGGCTGGCGTGAATGAGAGTGCGCCTAATCCTGGCGGTGGTGGCAAGTACCTCAAGGACTCTAGAGGGAAGTTGACTGGTGTATTGCTCGAAGCGCCTGCATTTTCTGCGTTTATGGCAAAGATGCCTCCGCCCACTCCAGCGCAATTGGCTGGCGGTGTTAAGAAAACTGCGCAAATGATTGCCTCTGCGGGCGTTACTACTTCTGCAGAAATCACCGTGGGTTTTAATTTGGGATTAGAGAATGAAATTAAGCTCTTTAAAGAACTTACAGCAAATGAAGGCCTACCAATTCGGGTGAGAGGGTATTTATATGGTCCCGCCATTCCCGCTGGGTTTAATGCAATTAAGCCTGGAGACGGTGATGACCGTCTTCGATTTGTGGGTGTGAAATATGTTTCTGATGGATCTACTCAGGGTCTCACTGCAGCACTAAATGACCCTTATGCCTATCCTAAGGGTACAAAAAATACCGGTGACTTAGATTACGGCACCGATGATCTCTATAAGCAAATCAAAACTTACTTTGATCAAGGTTGGCAAATTGCTGTGCATGCAAATGGCGATCGTGCCTTAGATCAAACCCTGGGTAATTATGAAAAATTGCTTGCTGGTAATCCTCATCCAGAAGAGCGTCGCTTGCGGATTGAGCACTTCACTATCAATACTCCCGACCATGTGAAAAGAGCAGTAAAACTTGGGGTCATTCCTGGTTTCACGATAGGTCACGTCGATTATTGGGGCGAGGCGTTCCATGATCATATTGTGGGTGCTCAGCGCGCTGATCGTATCGATCCTTCAGCAGACTTTAAAAAAGCGGGTGGACGCTTTGCCTATCACAGTGATTCCCCGGTTTCAAATGTCAGCCCTCTAAACTATATTTCTGAGGGTGCGGGCCGTTTGTGGCAAAAGCCACCACGTAAAGTGTTGGGTCCGGATGAGCGGGTGAGTGTTGATGATGCTATTCGTGCGGTCACTATTAATGCTGCCTATGAAATGTTCTCTGATGACAAAGTGGGTAGCTTGGAGGTTGGTAAACAAGCTGACTTGGTAGTGCTTTCTGCAAATCCTAGAAAAACCCCAGTAGATCAAATTCGTAATATCAAAGTGAAATCCACTTGGATTGACGGTAAGCAGCAATCCTGGCAATAAGCATTACCCTACTTGCCGTCTTAGTTTTGAACAAAACCACCTTCGGGTGGTTTTTTGTTATCCATAATCATGTTTGTCGGTTTATCCGACATCTAATATGCCAAAGCGAATCGAATCAAGACTCTTGAATCTAGCAAAATCCAATAGATACATAAATACTCCATTCAACCAAATGAAAAGGGATCACATTGCTGTGACCCCTACGTGTTGCTGATGGACTAGCAAAATTTAGGCTCGCCACTGACGTGCCATCTTAGTTGGTTGGGGATTGGTAAACCGTTTTTCCACCAACGATCGTCCTAATTGCTTTTACATTCTTTAGATTCTCTTTTGGAATGGCAAAGATGTTGTCGGATAGCACGGTCATGTCAGCATATTTTCCAACTTCAATAGTGCCTTTGACTTTATCTTCCCCAATTGCTTTTGCAGGCCAAATAGTCCACATTCTTAAAGCGTCTTGTACGGAAATTGCTTCTTGAGGTTCAAACAATCCTTTGTCTGACTGTCTTGTAACGGTTGCGTAAATAGCTTTAAAGGGGTCAATATTCCCGAGGTAGATGCCAGTCATATCAGTGCTGGCCGCTGGCTCAAGCCCGGCATTAATCAATGTCTTAAATTGGTAGCCAGTCTTGGCTCTTTCTACTCCCATATTTTCATAGTCGGCATTCACTAATTCCAGTAACCAGATTGGTTGTACTGAAATATGCAGATTGTCTTTTTTGAGTGATTGCGCACGCTCGAGTTGTTTCGGTGTTAACTGAAACATTCCAAAATGCTCTATTCGCTTAATTGAATTATTCGTTTGGCTTTTTGAGATATTGCTATAAGTGTTCAAGCCAATATCGGCGGCAGCATCTCCAGAGCAATGGAGCATGCTCGCTTTTTGGTTCTGATTCGCAATTTTTGCAAATGCAGTTGCTGAATTTTGATCGGTAACTAATGTTCCCTTGCCCCCGGGTGGGTCGGTATCCATCACCCCAACATAGGGTTCATACATAAATCCTGTTCGGCAATCATTTTCTCCGTCAACCCATGCTTTGATTGCAGCAAAGTGATAGTAGGAAGGGTCTGCTTGGGGCGGCATTTCAAATACGCTCAAATCAGTAGGCATGCCCTTGCCATTAGGTGCAGCCCATACTGAGACGGTATACCGAATATTTGGTCTCGGTGTTGATAGAGAAACACTTTGCAAGACAGGAACGGCAGCGGCGGGTGTAATAGCCATTACAGAGGTAAAGCCATAAGAGTTCCAAAATTGCGCAATATCTTTGGCGTAGTAGCGTGCGATTTCTTGTGGAGAGGGGCTGCCTGGAATATCACCCATACCATCGGTGATAACACCTGTTGGTTCTACATTGGCATCGGCCAATACGCCAGCACCATGAGGTAGTTTTGTGACGCCTTTCTTAACCCCCATTTTTGCTAGACCAGCACTATTGGTAATGGCCATGTGTGCACCATTGGCAACAATGACAGGATTGTTGGGCGCAACTTGGTCGAGCTCTGCTTTGGTAGGTAAACGTTTTTCAAGAAATTTATTCTCACTGGCTGACACACAGGCTACATAAATCCACTGATCTTTTGGGGTTGTTTTGACTCGATCTGCAATGTTTTGTAGCGCCTGTTTAACTGAGGGCGTATTCGGATATCTAGCGTCCACCCAATCTTCTTTGAGCCAAATGGTTTCCATAGGGTGTGTGTGAGCATCCACAAATCCCGGCACTACCAATTGCTTTTGCAGATCAACGATTTGCGTATTGGGCCCCGCGTAAGATTGGATCTTCTTATCAGACCCAATAGCAATGAATTTTTCATCTTTAATTGCAACGGCGCTTGCTGAGGATTGTTTGCTATTTAGTGTCTGAATTTGCCCATTGATATAGATGATGTCAGCAGAGCCATTTGGTGAGCTAGCGTAAACCATTCCGCTTGCAATGATAGAAACGAGCGCAATAGCCAAAATGCTCATAAGTGACTTCTTCATAAGAAATTCCTCACCATGGTGTTAGATATCATTTATTACATCAGTATTTTGATCAATCAAATTGATTTAAGTCAAAAGGCCTAGATTCAATTATGCGCCCGGAGAATGCCTTTGATAGGGGTGGGGTAGCGCAGAATTTTTTATGGGAGGCTCATGAATTATTGGGTTTTCCACCCGCTAATTTCCGTAACCAAAAGAAAAAGCCCCAAGATTACTCAAGGGGCTTTTGTATAACTGGTGGGTCGGGCGAGATTCGAACTCGCGACCAACGGATTAAAAGAAGTCGTGGGTCTTCAAAACCCTATATAGCATAAGGCTTTAAGTGACCAAAATATGAACGTGCGATTGACTGTGCGATTGCTTTTTGGTGCAAAGTTCGAATCTATAGACCGGATTTCGAACTTTTGAGCGTTACTTAAGTAACGGTACTTCTTCTTGCTGGGGCGCTGGTTGAGGAGGAGATTTGATGAATTGCTTAAATCTGCTGGTATTAAATAACAAGCCGCTTTGGCGGCCTGTTATTTGCATTAAAAATTAAGCTTTTTTTGCGTAAGCAGAGCACCAGCCTTTACCGGAAACTTGTTTGCCGGCAAACAAAGAGCAACCACCTGCAGCAGCATCGGCTTTTCCCTGGAATAAAGCGCAGTTACTACATTGCTGACCAGCGGCGTATTTGGCGTACTTTGCCTTGTCTACTTTCGAGGCATCTGCCTTGTAGCCTAATGCAGCAGCTTGTGGATCGGCCTCAGCAACCATGGCTTGGGCTTGAACCTTACCGTTTAATGCCAAAGTGCAAGCACCAGCGGCGGACAAAATCATAAATTGACGACGAGTGGATTTCATATGGACTCCAGATTAAGTGTAAAAATTTAAATAAATTCTAATAAAAACATTGTGAGTTATTTCTGATCTCGGGTTAACTCTACACGCCTTTATCTAAAACAGGTTTCAATCGCTTCATATTTTCCATTAATGGCTGGAATGGGCCGTACTTATGTTGCTCGGCAGAAGCGCCATCTACATAAGGGGGGAATGCTGCATCAACTGGCTTATTCCAGCGAGCAGGAAAATCTTTATCTAAATTCGATTTGACTGGACGTGGCTTACTTAGGATATAACCAGCTACATCATAAGCTTGCTCATCGGATAGCATTGGCTGACCATGTGATGTGCCGAGGGGCATATTAGTCTTTATGAATGCTGCTGCCGTTAATAAACGGTTCATACCGGCACCGTTATTAAACGTATCCTTTCCCCATAATGGGGGGAATGTATAGCCTTTTGCTTCACCCACTTTTCCGTTCCTCAGTCCAGCACCATCTTGGCCATGACATGCCGCGCATTTTTCAGCATATACCTTCTCGCCCAAGGCTGGATTAGACGCTCTATCTGGAGGGGTGTATTTTGGCAATCCTTGGCCCTCTACAGCGCCGCCCACTGGAACACCTTTAGACAAGAAGTGAATATAGGTAGCAAAAGCTTTCATTTCTCGGCTATCAAATGGAAGCACTTTGCCATTCATACTTCTTTCCATGCAACGATTGACCCGTTCTTCAATAGTGCTGACATCGTTTTCACGTCCCCTGTATTGAGGAAATGTTGCTTGCGCGCCAACCCATGGCATCGCAAACTTTTTTGTCGCAGCTTCTTGATGGCAGTTAGTGCAGGCTAAGTTATTGCCGGCATAACGCATTTTTTTATCGGCAACCTCGGGACCAATAACTTCAAATGTTTTTTCTGATAATTGTTTTCCATAGCGCACTAATCGACCATAGTGATCATTTGGAAGGCTATCGACGTCATATTTTTTACCAAGATCGTCGGTTTGTGCCATGGCAATAACCGGGGCGATGAGCAGTAGCAGTAAAAACTTATGGAACTTCATATGGAACCCTAATGTTGGTTAAAAATTCTAGTCATTAACTCTTGACGCAGCATGATCTATGTCATGAAAAGAGTCTTTTGCATGATTTAGATCAAATACATTTGTTTAACCGCTTTAAAAACTTGACTTTGTTGATCGATTTAATATTATATAACTTAATATATTATTAAAACCTTAAATGAGGCCAATTACTATGGAAACGACAAGCGGACAGGCTAAGCAGACGCAATATATGAACCCCCTTATGGCGGGAATTTTGCTAGGACTGGTTTTGCTGGCAACTTTTGTCAATACTGGTCATGGTCTTGGGGCTACTGGCTTTACTACTAGATTGACTGCCTGGATTGGGATGCATGCCGCCCCGGTTGCTACTAGCGCTAATGATTATCTGGGTGGCATGGTGGAGGATGGAAACCCACTGAGTGCTTGGATTACATGGCAGGTAATTGGCGTGGCAATCGGTGCACTCTTATCAGCATTTCTAGCAAAGCGAATTCATATTCAATTAGATGGAAAAAAATACCTAGGTGGTGCTAAGCGTCCTGTTACAGCTCTATTGGGCGGATTGCTTGCTGGTTTTGGTGCGCGTATTGCCGCAGGCTGTACTAGTGGTCTTGGGCTATCTGGGGCAGCAGTACTGAGTTTGGCTGGATTTACCTTTTTAGTCACATTCTTTGCAGTTGGACTTTTGGCTAGTCGCTTGATGAAGGAGAAAAAATAAGATGAGTGAAATTTTATCGGGACTTCTCTTAGGAATAGGGTTTGGTTTTGTACTGGAGCGTGCCGGTTTCGGTAATCCCAATAAGTTAACAGGGCAATTTCGCTTAAGCGATTGGTCGGTATTTAAGGTGATGTTTACTGCGATTGTGTTTGCATCAGTTGGTCTACTTGTATTAGAGAAGGTCGGTGTTGTAGATGCAGGCAGTCTATTTGTCCCTCCAGCGTTTCTAGGGGCAGCAGCAATCGGAGGAGCTTTGGTGGGCGCTGGATTTGCAATTGGGGGCTATTGCCCCGGAACTTCGGTTGTCGGATTTATGTCTGGACGCATTGATGCCGCAATCTTTTTAGTTGGATTGCTATTGGGAACGGTGCTATTTGCAGGAATTTATCCTGGTATCGAATTCCTAACAACGATTGGCGAGTACACAAAGGCAGATTCATTGCCAGATGCCCTTCATGTTTCAGTGTTATCTGTCGATGTAGTGATGGTTATCGCAGCAATCGGAGTGTTTGTTCTGGGATCTTGGATGGAAAAGAAATGCAAGAGTTCTAGTTGCGAAACTTCAGTCTAATTTTTAAAGGAGAAGTCTATGTCTAAAAAATCTACCGTAGCAGCATTAGCTCTGGCTTTAGCCAGCCTATCAGCAGCTCCATTCGCACATTCTGCAGATGCACCGACAACCCCTGCAGGTGCCGAGCAAAAAAATCCTTGTGGCCCTAAAAAGGAGTCTGCTAACCCATGTGGACCAGCAAAGAAAAAGGCGGCTAATCCCTGTGGGCCAGCCAATCCTTGTGGTCCTAAAAAGCGTAAAGCTGCAGAGTAATTAATCTATGCTCACCCAATCCAATCTTTGGTTAGCGGCGCAGGAGCTGGCAAGTATTCAGATGCAGTACGCCAAGTCTGGCCGTACTCTTAGTGAGGCTGCACTATGTGGTGCTAGGGATTTTGTTGAGTGGCAGCATTATCCAAGCGAAGACCTGGTAGATAAAGTGAGTGGCTACGAGTTTTATTACCACGCCCATTCTCTTGGTGAAATGCCTAAAGGAGAGCATGGGCATTTTCATGTAATTAAACGTGAAAAAAATTCATTTCATCATTTAATTGGGATTGCCCTAAATCAGCAGGGGATCCCGGTGCGTTTGTTTACTACCAACCAATGGGTAACTGGTGAGGATATGGCAGATGCGATGCGAGTCATTCAATCTCTTAGTGGTTTTGAGATGGCCGTCAAAGGTCGCATGGCTCCAGTCTGCAGATGGATAAGCTCCTTAATTAGATTATTTTTTGTAGAAATTGAAGTGCTAATTTTGGAGCGAGATCAAAAAATCCACCGCTTAACAAAAGAAATTGGTGATCGAAAGCTCGCGCTAGATTCAAAAGAAAATCATGTATTAACTGAGCGAAAGATTGACTTGATGGGTCGTCTTTCTGAGTGTTTATTAGATGTAAATTCATAAAGGGGTGTATATGAAAAAAATGCAATGGCTTTTAGCTATCGTTTTAAGTGGATTGGTTAGTCTGGCCCAAGCGATCAACTTGCCTGGCCCTGTAGTTAGTGCTGATTGGTTGTCTAATAATCTATCTGAGGTTCAGGTGATTGAAGTGAGAACTGATCTCGCTAGTTACCTGAAAAATCCAGAATTTGATACTGATAAAAAAACTGGCAAGAAGTTTCTGGTTGAAGTGGGTGGCCATATAACAAACTCCAGTCTTCTGGATTTTAAAAAGGTACGTGCAGAGCGAACTGTTGATGGTAAGAAAATTAAGTTTTTGATTCCGGAAAAGGCTGATTTTGAGAAGTTGGTGCAATCTCTGGGCGTGAACTCTGATAAGCCAATTGTGCTTGTTCCTATTGGTCAAGATATGTCTGACATTGACGAGGCATTAAGGACCTATTGGACATTTAAGGTCTACGGCGAAGATCAAGTTGCCGTGCTGGATGGTGGTATTGCCGGTTGGTTAGGTGAGGGACGCAATTACGAAACCGCTAACAATCAAAAAGCAGCTGGTAACTGGTCCGCAAAGGCCTATCGCAAAGAATTGATTGCTAGTTCTGATGAGGTTGCTGCCGCATCAAAAGGCGGTAAACCACAATTGCTAGATGCTCGTCAGCCTGCGCAGTATTTAGGACTTGCTAAGCGTCCTGATGTCATGACATTTGGTCATATTGCTGGCTCTAAAGAATTGGCTCCTGAATTATTAGCAAAGCCAACGAATGGCGCTTTATATTTCTGGCAGAAAAATACTTATGATGCCTTATTGGCGGCCAATGGCCTGAGTGCAAAAGGTCCAACAATTGCCTATTGCAACACTGGGCATTTGGCAGCAGGTGGCTGGTTTGTCATGTCTGAGCTTGTAGGAAACAAGTCAACCAAGCTGTATGATGGCTCCTTATATCTGTGGACACTAGAAGGACGTCCTTTAGTAGGTGTGCCACTTAACTAAGAATATTCGTATGCCCGTCTTAAAAACTAATATCAACCTCAAAAAGATGCAGTCATCAGCAGATGATGCCTGCCGTTTGATGAAAGTGTTATCCAATAGAGATCGGATGATGCTGTTGTGTCAGATTAGTCAAGGTGAGAAGTGTGTCAGTGAGCTTGAAGAATGTCTTGATATACATCAGCCAACCTTATCTCAACAATTGACGGTTTTGAGAAATGAAGAATTAGTTCAGACCAGAAGAGAGGGTAAGCAAATTTTTTATTCCCTCTCTAATGAGGTGGCATTAGAGGTGATGGATGTCTTATATAGAAATTACTGTAATAGATAGCTAAAGGAGTTTGAAGATGAAATGCAACGTTGGTGGTGTCGATCGTATTTTGCGTATGGCAGTGGGATTGGTATTAATGGGCTTGGCTGCTACTGGAATTGTTGGCGCTTGGGGATGGATCGGTGTTATTCCACTTGCCACGGGTTTATTTAGATTTTGCCCGGCATACCCAATCCTAAAAATTAACACCTGTGGAACTGGGGCTGCTTGCAAAGGCGGTCGTTGCGAGAAATAACTTCATCATTAATGGGTGGCTTTTGTATTCTAGTTTTGTAATGTTTAAAAATAGTCATCCATTTCATATTCATTTGGTGTAAGTTAGTCGCATGAAAACCATTGAGATTAAGAGTGCCTGGCAGGGCGTAAGTGATTGTGAGAATTGCTCGATTAGAAGTTCGGCATTATTTGCTGAATTAAATGAAGAGGACTTCTCAAAAATACACAGCCCCATTGACGACTTAAGTTTTGATGCAAATACAGAGATTTATGCTCAAGGGGATTCAGCCCAGTCCTTGTATACATTACGCAGTGGTTATGTCAAGATTTTGCATATTAACTCTGATGGTTCCGAGCGTATCGTTAGGATCGTTTTGCCTGGTAATCTATTTGGTATGGAGGCATTGCTAGGCGATCGATATGAGCATGCTGCTGTTGCCTTGACCAATGCACATGTATGCCGAATTCCAAAACAAATTATTGTGAGTTTGGGTGAAGAGTCACCACGATTACATAGGCAAATTGTTCGTAAGTGGGGAGAGGCTCTACTTCAATCAGAATCTTGGTTTTCTGAAATCAATACCGGAAGAATTGAAGTGCGCTTAGCGCGATTTTTCCTCAAGTTGGCTAAAGAGTCTGGATCTCATGCACTTGCACCGCTCTTTAAGCGCGAGGATATGGGTTTGATGATGGATGTTAAATTTGAAACAATTAGCCGGGCTTTAGCATCCATGGCAGAGCAGGGCCTTATTTCCAACATTACTAGACTATCCGTCCAGATCCCGAGTATCCAGGTACTTCAAGAATTTGCTAAAAAGGGACTTTAGCGTTCAATATACATCCGACACATAATAGTAAGGCATATAGATGAACGCCTAATATATTGATCGGTATCATTTTTCTCAAATGAGATTGATTCATTTCGCCGCTTTTTAATTTAATAGCACAGAACCAAAAAATGGGCATGACCAAAATAGTTGCCATGGTCTGCAAAGGGGCAAAATCCCCTTGAATAGCAAAAATTTGTAGCAGGTATGCACATAGCGGAAAAGATGAGTACCAAATCCATAGATGTTTTGGGCTTGATTGAACTGCTAACGTCATTTTCTGTGAGCTTTTATCTGCATTAATGTCTGGAATCTGATTCAAAAATAGGATGTTGGCAACCATTAGTCCGTATGCAATGGCAATGGGAATAATTTCAATATCAATGACCTCCGATTGCAAAGCTGAAAATCCAATAACAACCAAGGACCAAGAGAGTGCAATTGCAATCTCACCAAGAACCCCGTGCGACATAAGCTTAAAAGGTGGCGCTGAATACATCCATAAGAACATTGCTCCAAGGATTCCAATTGGCAACAGTTTCCAGGTGGTCATAAAGCAAAGAAAAAGACCAAGGATCGTTGCCAGCAGTAGTAGCAGAATTCCAAATTGATAAATTTGCTTAGGCTGAAAAATATTTAATTGTATGAAGCGGCTTCCGCCAGTAAAGGGCGAGACTCGATTTGAATTGATTAAGTCAGATCCATTTAAGTGATCAAAATAATCGTTTAATACATTGCCTGCGGCATGTGCTAGTAACGCCATTGCCAACGCAAGGAGGTTGATGGTCCAATTGGGATTGTTTGTTAAATTTCCAAAAACAAAACCAATCAAACAACCAAAAATAGTAATAGTAAGAAAAGCTGGCCTAGTTGCTAAAAAATACTTTATAGCTGTACTCATATTGCCTTTAATACAAGCTGTTCTAGTTGCGCTGGCGGAAGTGCGCCAGAGATTCGCTCAACTTCAGCCCCATTCTTAAATATTGCCAATGTAGGAATTGAGCGAATATTAAATTGTTGGCCAATCGAAGGATTAGCCTCGGTATCTATTTTGATGTGCAGGATTTTTTCACCGTGCCTCTTGGCGCTTGCTTCGAAGGTGGGGGCAAACATCTTACAAGGCCCACACCAAGGCGCCCAAAAATCAACAATGATTGGCAATTTACTCTGAGTCAACACTTCCCTAAAACTTGCCTGATCAGCATCAATTGGGCCCAAAAGAAGATTGGATTTACACGATCCACAGATCGGTTTGTGATTGATCCGATCTAGAGGTAGTCGATTAAATTTATTACAGCTTGGGCATTTGATAAGCATCATTTTCCCCCTTTATTTGATGTAAATCATGAACTTATTATGGAGGCGAATCAAGTCTTTATATTTTGATTTGGATCAAAGAGCTTAATTTCTATAAGGTCAGAATGAATCAACGTGATATAAGGAGGCCGTATATGCTACTAGAGTTATTCGGAACATTTGCTGGTCAATTGAGCTTGGCAGTGATTCTTTTTATGATTGGGATGTTTGTATTTTTTATTAGATTATTTGTCAAAAAAAGCGCTCAAATAAATGACTAAGTTGTTGAATCGCCTTCCGGGCTTTCAAACATCGCCTCCTGGTAAGGAAAGATGGATCTTGCGTCAAGCCCCTTTTTGGACGCTAATGGGAACATTAGCAATTTTGATGCCTTCATTCTTGACGCGTATCATTTCCTCTGACCCTAAGGTGGCTGGTAATTCAGGTTTAATTGATATCTTAGTGATCGCAACCTTGATATGTTATTGGATTGCGATTTTTACTATCGTTATTGGAGCTTACATAGTCGTGCTAATGAAAGGGCCGGCGTATGTTGCTGATGCGTATCCCTTAGAGGACTCTGATAGGCTCAAGGGCTAATTAGTTGCGCTAGCCTCGACTCAAATTAATTAGCAATCTTAGGCTCGAAATAATTTATTGATAAGCCTTAATGAGTTTTGCTGTTTCTCAATCAAGCCTTCTGCTTCCATCTTGGATAGCGAGCGGTAAAGCGCTTCATGTGTAATACCAAGTTCTGAGGCAAGTGACTTGTAGTCAGATTCCAGCACTAGAGTTCCTTGCTTTCCATCGGTTTCAATCAGATGAATCAATTTGCTTTTAATGTCTTTTAGCCCAAGTCTCTCGGATTGGGTGCGAAGGCGCATGATTTCTCTGCTTAAGAGCTTGATCCACTTTGAGGAAAATTGTTCATCTTTGAGGGAGCTTCTAAAAGATTGGATCGGTAGGGTAATGGCTGTGCCAGCATGGGTGGCAATTGCATCGCAGTGATATACGTCTGTTAGTAGGCTGGCTTCACTCAAAAAGCCCCCTTTGCAACGTTGCAAGATTGTCGCCTCTCCATGAGGATTTGATCTACTTAGCACCGCTTCTCCAGACACAATAAAAAACATGTATTCAGGGGCTTTTCCTAGGTGAAAAAGGTATTCACCCTTGGCAAAGGGGTGTGCTTTGCACTGACTTAAAAGTGCATCTGGCAATAGTTCTTTGAGGGTTTGGGGAATATACAGATCCATATGATCAGAATCATACGTCTTTTTATGGCCCAGACCAATAATGAACATATACAAAAGGGGGGTGATATGGAAACAATCAATTTAAAAGTAACGGGAATGACCTGTGGTTCATGCGTGAAGCATGTAGAAAAAGCGCTGAGTGCAGTTCCAGGCGTGCAAGCAGTAGTCGTAGATTTATCTGCTGGTACGGCTAGCGTGACTGGAGATCTTCCAGGCGACGCAAGCTCTTTGTTGGCTGCCTTGGACGCGGATGGTTATCCGTCAACCATTGGCTTGGCAGATGTTGCTTCAACGGAGCAGGGTAAAGGCGGTGGTTGTGGCGGTCAAAGTTGCTGTTGTCATTAATTAAAGGAGAGACGAGATGAATATGATTAATAAAGTAGTGATTGGTATCACTGTCGCATTGGGTTTAGTTGCGATAGTTCATGCTCAACAAGGTCCGATGGGCGGCAATGGGCCTATGGGGATGATGGGGCAAGGTCCGATGGGTAATGGCATGGGTCCAGGGATGATGCGCGGACAAATGATGCAAGGTCAGATGACGGGACCTAACTCGCCAATGAAGGTCATGCAACAGCTCATGACTCCAGCAGAGCGTTTAGCAATGATGGATAAGATGGCTGATGCAAAGTCATGGGAAGAGCGTCAAGCTATTATGACCACAACACATGCTGAGATGGAAAAGCGGGCAAAAGAAAAAGGAATTACTTTGCCAGTAGGACATGGCCCTCAGATGATGTCTGGCAAAAATTGCGGGTAACAAGATTTGAAGTGATATGCACAAAGCCACCTGCGGGTGGCTTTCTTTTGGGTGATGATTTAGTTTGCTTGTTATCCTCTAGCATATCCTCGTAAATATAGATGTAATAAATGAATATCAACGCAGATTACAGTCAAAGAGTTGTGATTAATCATCACGATTTGCCTTGGATTCCCAGTCCCGAGCCAGGCGTGGAAAGGAAAATGCTTGATCGCCTTGGTGATGAGGTTGCTAGAGCCACTTCAATCATTCGTTATCAAGCTGGATCAAAATTCAAAACTCATACGCATGAATTCGGTGAGGAGATATTGGTTTTAGAGGGCACTTTTAGTGATGAGGAGGGGGATTATCCTACTGGTACTTTCATCATGAATCCACCAGGCTCATCGCACGCACCATTTAGTGATTTAGGCTGCTCTCTGTTCGTAAAACTTAGGCATCTCGGAGCTGACCAGGTGAGGCGAGAGATTGTTAATACAAAAATAGCCACTTGGCATCAAGGTATGTTGCCGGGCCTTCATGTAATGCCACTTATGCAACAGGGAACCGGGTCCACTCTAGTTCGTTGGGCTCCGCAAACGTATTTCAACCCACATAAACACTATGGTGGTGAAGAAATATTTGTTGTCGATGGTGTGTTTGAGGACGAACATGGCCGCTATCCTGAGGGATCATGGATTAGAAGTCCACATATGAGCTTGCACAAGCCATTTAGCAAAGAGGGTTGTGTAATTTTTGTAAAGACTGGGCACTTGCTCGGCTAGTTTTCTTAATTATTTGGATCTTAAAAATGGAGATTAACCGGTAAGCATTATTCGCCCTTTAAAGCGATATATTTAATAAAGTTTGAGGGTAATCACTAAGGCAGACCTCTATAAAAATAGCTATTCTGAATTGAGTTAAAAAATAGTGTGGAGGAGATATCCATGAATTCAAAAAACTTTACTAATAGACGTAAAGTCATTACGGCAGCCTTAGCCGGTGGGGCTAGTTCATTATTACCAACATGGGCAATAGGTTCTGAAAAGACAACTTTGCCAATTGCCTATGGTGAGCGAGAACTGATGGCTTTCCCTGAAAAAAAGCCTATGATTGTGCTCACTTCCAGACCGCCACAATTAGAGACTCCTTTTAAGTATTACGACAATCATGTCATTACGCCAAATGATGAATTCTTTGTGCGTTATCACATGGCCGGCATTCCGACCTCAATTGATCCCAACACCTATCGTCTAAAAGTAGGCGGCAATGTAGAGAAGCCTCTAGAAATCTCTTTAGAGTCGTTAAAGAAAAACTTCCCATCGCAACGTATCGTTGCCGTTAATCAGTGCTCGGGTAATAGCCGTGGCTTATTTGAGCCTCGCGTTAACGGTGGCCAGCTCGGTAATGGCGCCATGGGTAATGCCGCTTGGGTTGGTGTCGCCCTAAAAGATATTTTAAAAGCCGCCAATCCAGGTCGCGGCGCTAAGCAAGTTACCTTTGATGGTTTAGACCAGCCAGTCTTACCAAGTGATTCTGATTTTGTAAAAGGTCTAGATATTGACCACGCCATGGACGGTAATGTGATGGTGGCCTATCAAATGAATGGAGCGGATATTCCATTTTTAAATGGCTACCCGATCAAGTTAATTGTGCCAGGTTATTACGGCACGTACTGGGTTAAACACCTTAGCGAAATCAAAGTCGTGAATGACGTGTACAACGGCTATTGGATGAATCCTGCATACCGTATTCCCGATAATGACTGCAATTGTGTAGCACCTGGTACGGCCCCATCTAAAACGATCCCGATTAATCAATTTACGATCCGCTCATTTATCACCAACTTCACAGATAACAGCGTTGTCAACGTCGGCAAACCAATTCAAGCAAGAGGTATAGCTTTTGATGCTGGCTACGGAATTAAGAAGGTTTTGTTTTCACAAGATAATGGGCAAAATTGGACGGAGGCCAGATTGGGCCAAGACCTTGGCCGCTTCTCATTTAGAGAATGGCGCGTTGAATTTACGCCAAAGCAAAAAGGTGTTTTGGACTTGAGGGTCAGAGCCTTTAATCACGCAGGCCAAGTTCAGCCAATGACTGCAAGTTGGATGCCGGCTGGTTATATGCGAAATGTCGTTGAGACAGTAAAAGTTACCGCTGTCTAAGGGGAAAAATATGAAAAAAATTGCCCTTATCCTTTCTGCGCTTGCATTTAATCAAATTGCACAAGCAAAAACCATTGAGCTACCTGCGGATACCATTCTATGGCGACCATCTGATCTACCGGGGTATCAATTAACTCTGCAAAAATGCTCTGCTTGCCACTCAGCCCACTATGCTGAATATCAGCCTCCAAATACAGGGGTAGGTTATTGGAATGCACAGGTTCTCAGAATGAAAAATGTTTTTAAGGCTCCAGTAACTGATGAAGAGGTCCCGGTGATTGTTGAATATCTCAATCAAACCTATGGCGCAAATAGGAAGTAATAATTACTCTGAATGAAAACCCTCATCAGTAATGGTGAGGGTTTTGTTAAATTAAGCATTGAAAAGTGTGCGATTGAATCGCTAACAGCAAACCCTTATGCAGTAAGGGCCGTAATTTTTGAGATTTTTATAGGCTGAAGCGAATCGCCCGCAAAGCCTTATTCTATATGGTGGGTCGGGCGAGATTCGAACTCGCGACCAGCGGATTAAAAGAAGTCGTGGCTCTTCGTTTGCCTTTATATCTATTGACTTATCGGGCGGTCAAAATGACTGTGCGATTGAGTGTGCGATTGCTTTACGGTGTCTTTATTTGCCCCAATAGTATTTCTGCGATGGGTGAGAGTTTTCCGCCGTGAGCTTTTATTACCCCAATTTCTCTGCTTAATGTTGGTTTTGTTAATGGGATGGCTCTAACGTCTGGATGGTTCTCTTGGTTAAAAGAAAGGAGTGGAGCTATTCCAGTGCCAAAACCAGCGCTTACTAGATTGGGTAATGATGACACTCGGTTAGCCTCAATAGCTATTGAGCTACTTAATCCTAGATTAAATAGCTCCGAATTTAATATTTGGCGATTTCCGCTTTCCTGGCCAATAGTGATAAGTCGATGCTTGGATAATTGCTTCCATTCAATTTTTTGGTTGGTTGCCAGTGGGTCGGTTTTTCGCATTAATGCAATAAAAATATCATCCTGAATTTTTTCAAAAATGATTCCAGGAATTGGGCTGCTTAAAAAGCCAAGTCCGAAATCAGCTTTTCCGTTTTTTACATTCTCAATTACTGAGGATTCTGACCCGTCTAAGATTTTGATCTTAATCTTCGGGTAATGTTTTATTAAATGCTCTATAGGCTTTATAAGTAAGCTATCAATGGTAGAGGGTATGCAGGCAATCGTTATTTGTCCTATGTAGAGTTCGGCTATGTCGCCAATATTTAATGCCGTCTCTTCTAGTTGTTCTAAGGTAACTAGCACTCGATCTAAAAACGATCTACCAACCGGCGTGAGCTTGACTTCTCTTGTTGTTCTGTTGAAAAGGCGTACCCCTAATTTTGATTCAAGCTTTTCGATTCTTCTGGATAGTGCCGGTGTAGACAGGTTGATGGCTTCTGCTGCTAATTTAAAGCTACTACGCTCCGCAATCGCCACAAAAGCAATTAGTTGCTGAAGGTCAAAATTAATGCGTTTCATGCAACAATAATATCAAATATTGCAATTTACAAATCAATCTAATAGATAGAAAATTTGATGTTTTTATATTTTTAGGAGACAGCAATTGCTTAAACGAGGATTAATTGGGCTATTCCTTAGCATTCTTTTTGCAGGAACTGCCCTTGCTGCCGATATTCAAGTAATTACTTCAGGTGCATTTGCTGAGGCATTGAAAGCTCTAGTGCCTGAATATGAAAAGCAGTCGCCTAATAAGGTAATTATTTCTTATGGTTCATCTATGGGTGCGGCGCCGGATTCAATTCCTTCAAGGCTAGCAAGAGATGAAAAGTTTGATGTCTTAATTTTGGCGTCACCATCTTTAGATGGCTTTATCAAAAGTGGAGCAGTGCAACCAGGCACTCGCGTAGATCTGGTTGCTTCAGTGATTGGTGCTGCTGTTAAAGCGGGCGCTCCCAAGCCTGATATCAGCACCGTTCCAGCCTTAAAGCAAGCCTTGCTCAATGCAAAATCTGTGGCTTATTCAGCTAGTGCAAGCGGAACCTACTTATCCACCGAGCTATTTCCTAAATTGGGGATTGCCGAGCAAATGAGTAAAACAGCGAAAAAGATTTATAGCGAGCGCGTTGGCACTGTAGTAGCAAGAGGTGATGCAGAGCTGGGTTTTCAGCAGGTTAGCGAATTGATTCCCATTCCGGGAATTGATTTCATTGGTGAGATTCCTCCAGAAGTTCAGCAAACCGTTTTGTTCTCCGCGGGCATTACTAGTAATGTTGCAAACCTAAATGCTTCTAGAGATCTGATCGCATTTCTGGCTTCCCCCAAAGCTGCGCCAACTATTCAGAAGGCTGGACTTAAGCCGATGTTGCCCGCATTGCCTTGGTAAAACCCATTAGTTAAATAGCAAAATTACTAGATATAATTTCTATTAAGCAGGAGAGTGAGGGCATGCCCTCCACCGAAGGCGCAAACTCCCATGAACGCTCAGGTATCCCATAGGAAGGTACTGCTTAAATTTAACGGCCGTCTGGAGAGTCGCCATATTGATGGCGCACCGAAGGAGCAAGTCCCAAGCTCAGCTTGGCATGAATCTCTCAGGTATCAAGGACAGGGGGAGCGGCATCCATCCACTTTTTTGTGATTGATGGATCGCTTTGGGAGTACTGTATGCACAATTCCACTTAAGTAATTAATCCATCTTTTTTGGTACCGCGCATTGGCGGGATATTTTGACGCACCCTTAATGCAATTTAAGGATTTATTACATAAGGTATTGATATGAGCAATAAATTTGTGGAAGAAGCACCATACCATCCAGGCTATGAAGATGTTGGTTTTAAGGATGAAACTTCACGCTTAGCTGCTGAAATTGATCTTTTTAGAAAAAGCAATTCTCGATATTTGAGTTTTGCAGAAGTCATTGTTGACTTCTGTTCGTCTAGCCACAATCGATTGCATACTGCAAAATAATGATTGCTAAATAAGCCGCTAATAAGCGGCTTATTTTTTATTTAAAACGATAGGCTAGAGCGGCAAAAATGTTGTCTTGGAACGAGCGGTTCATAACGGGGCTGTTATTAATACCATTGCCTAACCATTTGCGACGCCCGTAGAGATTGATGTACCAGTTATCTACAACTGGGATTTCTAGCATGAAGCCCGCTATCAAATTATTGGTGGCAGGCGCAACATAGGTGCCGTAGCCTGTTGCATTTGCTTCGCCAGTATTCATACCGTAGTAGTAGTTGGCATATTGGCTGGACTGTCGTTCAATCCCAAATTCTGGATACAACACAATATTTTTATAAGTCTCTACTTCAGCAAAATACAAAAGCTCATAAAGAGCACCATGAGATTTTCCAAAGTCGTGATAAGCATTCGCAAAAAAACCACCAATCGGTGTTTCTTGATAAGTGCCAATGCCTAAAGGAATTGGGTCGCTACGATTAATCGATGCGCCATTAAAAGGAGACTTAACCTTGTAGGTGTTTAAATCAATTTTTCCAATAAGCTCAAGATATCCGTTGCCAAGCTCAAATGTCTTAATGCCCACCTCATCAATTCGCACGAAGAACCGTTTGTAATCAAAAAAAGCATAAGGAAGCACTAAAGATTGTGTGCCTTCTGTGCCAATATGCATATTGGAGCTATAAACAGCGACACCGATATCGCCGACGATTCGATC
This sequence comes from Polynucleobacter sp. MWH-UH25E, assembly GCF_018687095.1. Lineage (NCBI taxonomy): Bacteria > Pseudomonadati > Pseudomonadota > Betaproteobacteria > Burkholderiales > Burkholderiaceae > Polynucleobacter > Polynucleobacter sp. MWH-UH25E. The sequence goes on from NZ_CP061286.1 coordinate 569,715, forward strand.
GGGCAAGCTATTAGGCACATCGACGGGCTCCAAGTCTGCGGCGTAGGCGGAAATGGATAGCATTATGGCTACCAGGGTAGCTAGGAGCTTTGTCATGGATTTCATTTCAACATCATAGGGCATTTTGGGGCAGTTAAAGATCTAAATTATCTAGGGCTATATTTTCTAAATGGCTTGTGTCAGCCCACTTATCTACCTGCCAAAAATGTCCGTTATGGCTAATCCAGTTTAGAGATGCATTGGGTACGGCCACCGCCTTTTCGGACTCTAAAGATTGCTTACAGGCTAGTCGATACATCATGTCTAGTGCGCCACCATGGCTCACCAATAATATAGTTTTGCCTACATGCTGCATTCGAATATTTTCCAATGCGCTATGAATGCGATTAGCAAATTGTTTGATGCTCTCCCCGCCTTCTAGGGGGTGATCAAGATTGCGGCTCAGGTGAATCGCCCAAAGATCGGGTTTGAGTTGTGGCCCCTCTTCTGTAGTGAGTCCTTGAAGTGCACCAAGATGACGCTCACGTAATTGTTGATCAATGATGGCTTTGACGCCAAACTTTTTTTCAATCGCACCTGCTGTATTGGCTGCACGTTGCAAATCACTGGAATACAAAACATCAAATTGCAAATCAATTGCTTTAAGGGCCTTTGCCATTTGCATTGCTTGGGCAATCCCGTGTTGGTTTAGTGGAATATCGGTATGCCCTTGAAGGCGACGCGCGACATTCCAATCGGTCTCACCATGACGGACGAGACAAAAGCGAGTTGTTTTCATATTAATTTTTCAGCGTCCAGGCACGGGGGTTATGTTCAAAGCCAATGTGCTCATAGTATTCATTAGCTTTTGGAGCCGCTAGCAGAACAATCATGCAGTTGGGCCCCAGATGTCTTCGAGTTTGCGCGATAAGTTCTTTGCCAATCCCCATGCGTTGATATTCTTGGTCCACTGCTAGGTCAGCCAAATAAGTGACATAAGCAAAATCAGTCAGTGATCGCGAAATACCAATTAATTTACCTTGATCCCATGCGGTTATGGTGAGGTTTGCATTTTTTAGCATTGCCTCAAAAGTTTCTTTGTTATTAACCGGCCTGCGTTCACCCAGTGTTGAGCGAATATACAAATCAATCGCTTCTTCAACTGTAACTTCAGCGTCGTCTCGATACTGAATCATGATTCATCCTTTATTTTTAGACTCAATACATCGCCTACTGAAATTTCACCGACATTCATCACTTCCACCCTTAAGCCTCCTCGCCCTTCAAACGCAATAATGAAGTCCGGTTTGTTTAGGAGCTGAGCGGGTCTTTGGCATGGCGTACATAATTCACTGCCCTTGAGAACGAGAGGTCCTAATGCAAATGTTTTCCCGACAAGAGAATTCAGATCTTCCGAGCTCATATCGCCAATAACAATATTTCTGCGGGTTTCAGAGGCATCAAATGTCGGCTCTTCTCCGGCCATCAGCCACTCATTGGCAATGGCAATTCCGGATTCGGTGATAAGACTGAGGTGCCGTATTTTGTTGGGAATGATATTTGAATAAGCGCCCTTCTTGTTGGTGTATCGATCCCCTTCTATCCCCAATGGAGTTATCTTGGCTTTGGGCAATGATTGCATCGGTGCGCCAGCAGTCGCAGCAATATAAATAGCCTGAATATAGGGCTGTCTTGTACTCATGAGTATTTGTATATTACAGCCCAATGCCAGCGCTTTATTAATACAATGAACTAAAACACATCAAAAGGGACAGGCGTGAATCAAGAAAGCAAGGGAATGTTGATAGGCTTTATCGGCATTCTGATTTTTAGCTTAACCTTGCCCGTAAGTAAGATCGCTGTTCTGAGCTTTGACCCTTATTTCATTGCATTCGGTAGGGCGCTCTTGGCCGGCTTGGTTGCTTTGGTTTATCTATTTTACAAACAAGCGCCTTTGCCTCAAAAGTCTGACTGGATTAAGTTTGTCATCATTGCTCTTGGCGTTGTATTTGGTTTTCCAATATTCACTACCGTAGCCATGAAAGAAGGATCTTCATCTCATGGCGCAGTTATCTTGGGAATGATGCCTTTGGCCACAACTGTAATTGGAGTTATCCGCTTTAAAGAACGCCCTTCAATTGGCTTTTGGTTGGTATCTTTGCTTGGCGCTGCTTTGGTTGTGGTTTATGCATTGTTAAAAAGCGCAGGAAGTTTTACTTATATCGACGGCCTTTTGGTTGCTGGTGGTATCTGCGCCTGTATTGGGTATGTTGAGGGCGGAGAGCTGTCTCGTCGTATGAATCCACGTGCGGTTATTTCTTGGGCTTTGGTGGTTTCGCTTCCAATTAATGCTATTGCCACTTTCTATATGTTCACGCCAGAGTATTGGAATGCCGATGCGCTTGCTTGGACAAGTTTTATTTACTTAAGTCTTTTCCCCATGTTTCTTGGTTTTTTCTTTTGGTATGAGGGCCTTGCCATTGGCGGCATTGCCAGAGTCAGCCAAGTTCAGCTCATACAACCATTCTGCACTCTAGTAGCTGCTAGTATTTTATTGGGCGATCATTTAACGGCTATGAATATGGTGTTTGCATTCTTGGTGGTTTCTACGGTGATCTTAAGTAAAAGAATGCTAGTCAAGCGTACTTAATTTATATTCAAATCATGATCAATATTCCCAATTTTATTTTTGCTTTGGTGATGGGTTTTTTAATGTCTGCCAGCATCACCCTTGCAACAACATTTGTTCGCATTGGCGCAGTTGAGAATTTCATTTGGATCTGGCTTGAGGTATGGCTAGTCGCGTATCCTGTTGCAATCGTTTGCATATTGGCCTACCGATCTTTGGCAACGAAAATAACCGCGGCAGTTCTTGAAAAGCTAAAGAGCTAAGTATGAAAATTATTGCACTATTGATAGTCATTTTTGCGCTAGCGGCTTGTACACCGGTATACACCGATGCATCAGATTCAAAACATGTCACTTTTTTGAATGCTGATGGCGATTCAATTGATCAATTAACTCAAAAGGCAAATGCTTATTGCGCCCAGTATGGAAAGGTAGCCAAGTACAAAAGTGGCGACTCTTCTCTAGCAACTGTCTTTAGTTGCATTTCAGTGCGTTGATGCTTGTATTAGCCGGCTAGGTCAGATTGATAAATGAGGCCGGCATGTTCTCTTAAGGCGTGGAACTGAATTGATTCCCAGCGTTGTTGCGCCACATCTAGCTCAGACTTATGAGATGCTAGAAATACTGGCGCTCCAACAACATCTTCTGCCATGCGATGAATGTTTTCTTGGGTAAATTTTTTGAGTGCTACAGGATCATCAGAGCTAACCCAGCGAGCGAGACTATAGCGCGCAGGTAATAAGCGAACTTCAGCGCCATATTCAGTTTGTAGACGATGGCTCACAACCTCAAATTGCAGTTGTCCAAATGCGCCTAGCAACATGGTGCCCCCGGCCATAGGACGAAATACTTGAATAGCGCCTTCTTCACCAAGTTGCATCAAGCCAGTGCGCAATTGTTTTGAACGCAATGGGTCGGCTGATTCAACAAGTCGGAAAATTTCTGGGGCAAAGAAAGGCAGTCCCGTGAACTGTAGTTGCTCGCCTTCAGTTAGCGTGTCACCTAAGCGTAGTAGCCCATGATTTGGCAAGCCAATAATGTCGCCAGGAAAAGCTTCGTCCAAAATGTCGCGTCTTTGTGACAAAAACGAGAGTGCGTTATTAGTTCGCACTTCTTTGCCATTGCGACAGATTTTGAGTTTCATGCCGCGTTCAAAATGACCCGAACAGATCCTCAAGAAAGCCACGCGGTCACGGTGTGCAGGATCCATATTGGCCTGAATCTTGAAAACCACCGCTGAGAATTTATTTTCCGCCGGACTGACTTCACGTTGCAATGCTTTGCGCCCGCCAGGTGATGGTGCTAATTCAACGAGGGTGTTCAGGATTTCTCGCACACCAAAGTTGTTAATTGCAGATCCAAAGAATACTGGGGATTGGCGGCCCGCTAAGAAGGCTTCACGATCAAAGGCAGGCATTGCTTCTTTAATAAGTTCAACTTCACCCAGAGCATTTTCAAGATCAACGCCAAGGCGCTCTTTCAGTGCTGGATCATTAATGTCAATAACAGCGTGTGAGTCTTCAGTTACTCGATCTTCCCCGGCCTTAAACATGCGCATACGATTGTTGGCAATATCAATTACTCCAGCAAAGGACTTGCCCATGCCCACTGGCCAAGTAAAGGGCACAACTTCGATGCCTAGTGCTGACTCAATTTCATCCATTAACTCCATTGGAGGCTTTACTTCGCGATCCATTTTGTTAATGAAGGTAACGATTGGTGTGTTGCGTGCGCGACAGACTTCTAGCAAGCGCAATGTTTGTGATTCCACTCCATTTGCAGCATCGATAACCATTAAGGCAGAGTCAACTGCAGTGAGAACACGATAAGTGTCCTCAGAGAAGTCTTGGTGACCTGGGGTATCTAAAAGATTAATAATGCAGTCGCGATATTCCATCTGCATTACAGAGCTTGCTACAGAGATGCCGCGTTGTTTCTCAATCTCCATCCAGTCGGATGTGGCATGTCTACTGGCTTTGCGAGCCTTAACACTTCCAGCGATCTGAATTGCACCCGCATAAAGCAACAGTTTTTCTGTGAGCGTAGTTTTACCTGCATCTGGGTGGGAGATGATGGCAAAGCTGCGACGTCTTAGTACTTCTGCGGCAGGGGTGCTGGAGATATTAGTATCGATGGTAATTCTGCGCTGATTAATCTAGTTCGGTGGCAATTATAAGCGGGTAGCCCTTTTAGAATTGCTCTCCAGGCTTGAGATAGCGCCATTGTCCAGGGGGTAGAGGACCCAACGAAACGCGCCCCATACGAACACGTTTTAATCCAAGCACCCTTAAGCCCACCATTTCACACATGCGACGGATTTGACGTTTGCGCCCCTCTCGTAAAACGAAGCGTAATTGCTCTTCGTTTTGCCAGCTGACTTGCGCAGGCTTGAGAGCAACGCCATCTAAAGATAAACCGTGTCTTAAGCGATCCAAGTCTTCATATGAAAGCCTGCCCTCCACGCGCACCAAATATTCTTTTTCAATCGGACTGTTTTCTCCGATTAATAACTTAGCAATCCGACCATCCTGCGTCAATACAAGCAGGCCTGTAGAGTCAATATCTAAGCGGCCGGCGGGTGCAAGACCCTTGGTATTAAAGCGGGGGCTGCGATTTTTATCGAGTGGATTGGGGAAATAATTTTCAGGCGTAATTAATGAGGCGGCAGGTTGATATTCCTGTTCGTCATCGTAATGAGAAATAAATCCAACTGGCTTGTTCAGAATGACGGTAATTCGAGAGGCTTGCTGCGCTTTGGCTCCAGATTGCAGTTCAATTTTTTGATGGCGATATGCACGAACACCAAGTTCATTGACAACCTCTCCATCGACTGTGACGAGCCCTTGCTCTATATACGAGTCAGCTTCCCGCCTAGAACAAAGACCAAGCTCTGAGAGTAATTTAGAGACGCGTACTTTTTCTTCCATGACTACATTATCCGATAAAGAAGCATCGTAATTGGTGCGAGGCAGCATTTGGTATTGGCTACACTAGAAGCCTCCAGTCCAGTGAATAAAGGAAAAGTGATGACGGTTACCTTAAAGAAGCCACCAATTTATAAAATTCTTTATTTTCAGGTCCTTGTGGCAGTTGTCATTGGGGTTTTACTTGGGCACTTCTACCCATCTTTGGGAACGGAGATGAAGCCTTTTGGGGATGCTTTTATCAAAGCTATCAAGATGCTGATTGCCCCAGTGATTTTTTGTACCGTTGTTATTGGTATTGCCGGCATGGAAGATATGAAGAAAGTTGGCAAGACCGGCGGTATTGCACTTCTATATTTTGAAATCGTTAGCACTATTGCTCTGATCGTCGGCTTAGTAGTGGTCAATGTATTGCAGCCTGGCGCCGGCATGAATATCGATCCAAGTACTCTTGATACGAAAGGAATCGCTGCCTATACCGGCCCTGGAAAAATGGGTACGACCACTGAGTTTTTGATGAACATTATTCCTAGCAGTGCAGTTGATGCATTTGCTAAAGGAGAGATATTGCAAGTGCTATTTATTGCAATCTTGTTCGGCTTTGCACTGCATAAGTTCGGTGGGCGCGGAACTTTGGTGTTTGATATGGTTGAAAAGACTTCACATGTTCTTTTTGACATGATTGGCGTCATCATGAAATTCGCACCTATCGGTGCATTTGGCGCAATGGCTTTCACGATTGGTAAATACGGTGTTGGTTCCTTATTCTCCTTGGGCAAGTTAATGGGCTCTTTCTATTTAACTTGCTTGTTATTTGTCTTTATTGTTTTAGGAATCATCGCGCGCCTGAACGGTTTCAGCATTTTTAAGTTTGTTCGCTATATTAAAGAGGAGTTGTTAATAGTTTTGGGAACATCTTCTTCCGAGTCTGTATTGCCTCGCATGATGGAAAAGATGGAGCTCTTGGGTGCTAAGAAAACCTGTGTTGGTCTTGTAATTCCAACGGGCTATTCTTTTAATCTAGATGGAACTTCTATTTACTTAACGATGGCTGCAGTATTTATTGCGCAAGCGACTAATACGCCGATGACCATCATGCAGGAGCTTACTTTGCTCTTGGTATTGTTGCTTACTTCAAAGGGTGCAGCAGGAGTTACCGGCAGCGGCTTTATTGTTCTCGCTGCAACGCTCTCGGCTGTAGGTGAAGTACCGGTTGCCGGCTTGGCAATCATTTTAGGCATTGATCGCTTTATGTCAGAAGCTCGCGCACTAACTAACTTAGTTGGAAATGGCGTTGCCACCATTGTTGTTGCAAAGTGGACTGGTGAGTTAGATAGTAAGCAGTTGACCACCGTACTCAATAAAGATAACTGGATTGAAGCCCAAGATCCAGAGATCATCTTGGACCAAAAACAAGAAAAGATGAAGTAATTGTTATGAGTGAGAGGGTGTGATGACGCAAAAGAGTATTTTGAAATCTTTTTTCACACCCCTTCTCTTGATATTTTGGGGTGGCGCTTTTGCACAAACACGTCTTCCTGACATTCCACCAGAGCAATATACGGTAGAGCAACAAAAGGCTGCGCAGGAGTTTGAAATCGCGCGCAAGAAGGCTCCATGGGGCCCTTTTGCTATGTTGATGTATAGCCCACAGCTCATGAATAATGCGCGAGCCATGGGAGACTATCTGCGTTACAACTCCACATTTGATAGTCATCTTAGTGAGTTCGCCATCTTAATTACAGCTCGTGAATGGTCTCAAGATTATGAGTGGTATGTGCACTATCCAATCGCAATCAAGGCCGGACTGAAGCCTGAGATTGCACAAGCTTTAAAAGAGGGCAGACATCCAGAAGGCATGAGTGATGATGAGGCTATTGTTTACAACTTCACTATGGAGTTGCAAAAGAATAAGCAAGTCTCCGATGCAACCTTTGCGAAAACAGAAAGTCGCTTTGGTAAAAAAGGCGCTATTGATTTGGCCGGAATAGCGGGTTACTACACCTTTCTAGCCATGGAGATGAATATGGCAAGACATCCAATTCCAGCGACTGCAGAGCGTCTGCCTCGCCTTTCGCACTAGACTAAGTTCTGACAATATGCACGCTACAAGGGGCCTCTTCGACAATCTTGGTCATTGAGGTTCGCCAAGGCGTTACCTTGTTTGGAAGTTTGTGTGATGCGCCAATCAAGATGAGTGAAGCATCATTATCTTTTGCGAATTCAACAATACGAGAGGCGGGATCCATAGCTTCAAGTACGTGATAGGAAATTCGCTCTGGTGGAAGCTTAAGTGGTTTTGCCCATTCCATCAGTTGAACCAAGTGACCACGCACAATGCCACTCGCAGTCTCGCTCTCGTGCTTGCCCTCGTAGGTTGGTGTGCTTGCGATCGTGCTGATGCATACAAGACGACTCTCTGGATAAGCCTGCAATAAATTTTTCGCAGTGCTTTGCATTCTTTCGCGCAAATTTTCATCAGACTGACGGGTATCAATTGCCGCGATCATCAATGGTGCGTCATAGTTTCCCATGCTGGGTTTTGGGCTTGGGGATGGTTCGTAGCCAGCCGCTCTAAACATCCCTTTTAGGTTTTCCCAGAAGCTTGGTGGCTCTACGCGGTCAGCTCGTTCGGTCAGCGTGACGCCTTCAGGATCACGCAGCATTTGGCGTAAGCGAGCAGCGCTTTGATATCGATCTGCCGCACGAGGTTCTAGGCAGCGTAGTACAACCTCTTGAAGCCAGCGTGGAATTTCTCTACGGATGGCACGCGGTGGAAAAGGCTCTGCCCACATACGTCTTCTAAGGCCCGTCATTGTCTGAGGGTTTCCGAAAGGAAGTTCGCCAGTCAACAATTCGTACATGATGGCGCCAATAGAATAAATATCGCTGCGCGAGTCTGTGCGTATGCCCGCCACTTGTTCTGGAGAAATGTAGGGCGCGGAGCCAACACCTTTTCGCATTTCTTCAGCTAATAAATCTGGAAAACGATCGTGGTGAGAAAGGCCAAAATCAATAAGCGTCAATTTTCCTTTGTCATCAATCAGAATATTTTCTGGCTTGATGTCTAAATGAATCGCATCTTGAGAGTGAAGTGATTGAACTGCTTGTGCAAGATCGGCGCCAATTTTGACTACTTCGTCAATCGTAAATTCTTTGCCCTCTTTTATTAGATCTTCAAGTGGCCTGCCTGCTACCCTTTCCATTGCAATATAGGGCCTGGTTGCCATATTGCCAGCACCTAAAAACCTAGGCACATAAGGACTTTTCAAAGAGCGCAAAATGGTGAGCTCTGTTTCAAAGCCGATGAGACTCTCTACTGGCTGATCTCTTCCAACCCTTGGGATTTTTAGCAGAATCGGAACATCAATTCCTTCTTTGGTCGCCGAGAAAAGACTTGCCATTCCACCACGATGAACTTCTTGTCCGAGAACAAAACCATCAACAACTTTGCCCTCTTGGAAAATATCGTCTACTGCTTCAATTTCAGTATTAATCGGCATAGCTTATTTGCCGGTGATTAAGCGATTGGCTAAGTCTTCGGGCAGCCCTGCGCGTCTTACCTTGTCGGCGGCCGTATAGTGATCATAGGCAGTGCGATGAAATGTCAGTACTTCAGTTTCTGGCTCAAAGATTGCAAAACAGGCTTCAGGATTTCCATCTCGAGGCTGACCAAGAGAGCCAACAACGCCTACCCACTGGCGATGTTGAAGAACCGGAATCTCATCTCCTGGGTGCGGAGCAAAGCGAATGAGTTTGCCAACCGCGCTTTGATAAAACAGGGCTTGCTCGTGGGCATGACCAACAAAGGTGTAGCTCTTTCCAGAGCTCTGAGCGCAGCGCCAGGCGCTCATGCTATCGGTAACGTAGTTCCAGTCAGCTGGGTTGTGTGCAGAAGCATGCACAAAGCAAATTTTTTCTTCGTTAACAATCAACGGAAGATCTTTTAGAAATTGCACATGAGCATTGCTTAGCTTGCTTTTGGTCCATTCAATCGCAGCATTGGCACTGGCATTCATGTGATTGCGGCTATCTTTGAAAATTGCTTCATCATGATTGCCAAGAATCGCTAATGCTTTTTTAGAGTCGACTAGTTCAGCAATTCTTTCAATGACTGCAATTGGGTCTGCGTTGTAACCAACAAGATCTCCCAGAAAAACCATGCGAGTGACCCCGAGCTCTTCGGCTCTGGTCATGCAGGCCTCAAAAGCTTCTAAATTGCTGTGAAGATCGGCGAACAGCCCAATGCGCTCAGTCATCCTCTAATGATAGGACAAAAGTCCTTTAGTTAGAAGGGTTGTAGGGGTTTGCTTCGTGATTTGGGCGATTTTTGAAGCGCTTGTGCACCCAGTAATATTCAGCGGGTCGTAGACGAATTTCATCCTCAAAATGCCTATTTAAACGCGCCGTGTCTTCTTTATGGTCGCCAGTTGGAAAGTCTTTCAGAGGTTTGCTGATCTTGCAGAGATATCCTGACCCGTCGTCCTTTAGGGTAGTTGTCATTAAGCAAACTTCAGCACCACTAATGCTTGCAAGACGAGAAATAGTAGTAATCGTATTTGTGTCAATGCCAAAGAAGGGTACAAACTCAGAGTCTTTAAGTCCCAGATCGATGTCTGGGGCAACAATGATGAGATCGCCATTGCGAATCTCGCGAATAATAGCTTTTGTATTTCCTTGGCGATCAATAGAGTTGCCCCCAAATCGATTGCGCCATTTAATCATTTTTTGATTAAAGAAAGGATTTTTCATTCTTTGAAAAAATCCCGAGGTTCTTGGCCAGTCCATGCGTTTGGCTAAGGCACTCAAAATAATGGCGCCCTCAATCCCGGTAAAGTGCATGTTTACTAAAATGCGAGGCTTGCGGCTCGATAGGTCAATAGATGATTTCACTTCAATCATTTTGGAAAGTTGTTTTTCACTGCCTAGCCAAATAATGCTCTTTTCTACTAGGCTGCGACCTAAGAGTCGCCAATGTTGTTTTCTTAATAGATCGGCTTGTGTTTCGCTAAGATCAGGAAAGCACAACTTCAAATTGATTTTGATAACACGATTGCGATCACTCGGTATTTTTGCGGCAATATAGCCAAGCCCATAACCAATAGATACCAAAGTTCTATAAGGAAGCAGAGACAGTAACTTCAAGCATGCGACGCTCGCATGGTTTGTAAAAGCGCTCAATACTAACTCTTATGCTGACTCGTAACGCTTGATTGATTTTGCGTAACGATCCAACATTTCTTCAGTGGAGCTGCAGGACATGCCCAAGTCATTTACTAGGCCGGTGTCTAATCGATAGGCCCATCCATGAACTGTCAACTCTTGTCCTCGTGCCCAGGCGTCTTGAACAATGGTGGTTTCGCAGACATTGACAACTTGCTCGATGACATTAAGTTCGCATAAGCGATCCTGACGCTTGGGTGTTGGCAGCACTTCACCAAGATAGCGCTCATGTTTTTGATGAACGTCCTTAACATGACGTAACCAGTTATCTGCAAGCCCAACCCTTCTGTCGCTCAGAGCTGCATGAACACCGGCACAACCGTAGTGACCGACTACCAAAATGTGTTTGACCTTTAGAAGATCAATAGCAAATTGAATAACGGATAAACAATTCAGATCAGTGTGCACCACAACGTTAGCCACGTTGCGGTGAACAAACAGCTCACCAGGCAATAAATCGACGATTTCATTTGCGGGCACTCTACTATCGGCACAACCAATCCAAAGATATTCTGGAGCCTGCTGGCTTAATAGCCTTTTAAAGAAATCTGGATCCTTAGCAACCATGCCTTCGGCCCATTGACGATTACTAGCAAACAGGTGATCTAGAGCTTGAGAATTTTTGTATGGCATGGGATTAAGTTTAAAGTACTTTAATGGCGCCTAATTGGTTAAAACAAACCCCTTCAGGAATTATTACGCTTAGCCTGCACTGTCAGCCAGGGGCTAAGCAGACCAAGGTTCTTGGCTTGCATGATGATTGCCTCAAAATCGCCTTACAAGCCCCTCCGCTTGAAAACAAGGCGAATACGTTACTGGTGGCATGGCTATCTAAACAGCTAAAGATCCCACAAAAACAAATTCAATTTATTTCCGGGCAAAACAATCGCAGAAAACGGATTGAGATTCAGGGCGATATTGATGCTGAGCAAATCATTCGAACACTGATACCAGATTAATATTTGAACTACCGATTTGTGACTACCAAAAAATTGCCCACAAAATTCCCAAAATTAATACCCATTTGCCAACGTAATAAATTGAGCGGTGTTTCGCTTTTAGTTTTTTGGCTTGAGCACGAAGATGGTAGAAATAAGTGAACAAGACGTTGACAAAGCCAACTTTCTCACCAGGAACATTTTGAGAAGCAGCAGCGCTCATGACATAGCGCCCAAACCATCGATTCAATAATTGCACTACTTTCGTGTGAACAGGTCTTTCAACATCACAGAACAAAACAATGCGCTGATGATCTGTTTCGTTGGCGGCGTAATGAATAAATGTTTCATCAAACATCACGGGTTCACCATCTTTCCAGAAGTAGCGCTCGCCATCTACATCGATATAGCATTTGGGGTCGTTCGGTGTTACTAAACCGATGTGATAGCGCAGGGATCCAGCATAGGGATCGCGATGGCGCACTAGCGTTGCCCCAGGTGGCAAAGAAGCAAACATGGCAGCTTTAATAGAGGGAATGGACTTGAGGAGGGCGACGGTCTTGGGACAGCTTGTCTGGGCGGATGGCAAATCTTTGCCATACCAATACAAATGGAAACGCTTCCAGCCGGTTCTAAAAAAGGAATTAAAGCCAATATCGTTGTAACCAGTGGCGGCCGCGATTGCACCGTCTGCATTTAAAGAAAGCGCTTCTTGACGAATAATTTCCCAGTTATCTTGCAAGGGTTTCATTTCAGGGAATTCGCTTACTGGAATATAGGCGGATGCCTTCACTTTCGAAAATAAATACAAAAGAGCATTTATTGGGGCCAGCAGAACTTGGTAATCCGTCAGCGATCTCACTACGCCAAAACGCACTTTCCCTCTGAAATAAACATAAATTGCCGATGCTACAAAGATGAAAAAAATAATGTGACGAGCTTGCATTGTTTGTGCCAAGTTAAGTGATGGATTAATTTTAATTTGTAACCAATGTCCCGGCGCACTATTTCTTGTTCTTATAAGCACCTATACTTGACGTAAATCAAGAGAGTTAGCTCGATTAGGGTTAATGTGGATAAAAATGGGAGAACACCGCATGAATAGCTTTACAAAATGGCTCTTAAGCCTTGTTTTAATTGGCTTAGTGGGGATTGCAGCGTATACCTGGTTGATGCTAACTTGGAGCTACGGCAACGGAGAAAGAGCTGGTTATGTTCAGAAATTCTCCAAACGCGGATATGTTTGCAAGACCTGGGAGGGGGAATTGGCGATGGTTTCTATGCCAGGAACCATGTCTGAAAAATTCCTCTTTACGGTGCGTGATGATGCTGTGGCGCAAAAAATAAATGCTAACTTAGGAAAAAAAGTTGCCCTAAAGTATGATCAACATATTGGCCTGCCGACAACATGTTTTGGGGATACAGAATATTTTGTTTCTGGCGTAGAAGTAATAAATGATTAATTTGCAGTAGTTTTAAAATTGTTGTAACTAAGCTTTATTTTTATAATTTTTTGTGGTTAAAATCATGGAAGCGCAATGTGCGCCGACATCAATATCTATAAGGAGCTTCACTTGAACAAAGCCGAACTAATCGCAGCGATTGCTGACGACGCGGAGATCTCTAAAGCTAAAGCTGAATTCGCATTGAATTCTGCAATCGAGAACATCATTAAAGCTGTTACTAAAGGCGACTCAGTACAACTGATCGGTTTTGGTACTTTTGCTTCTGGTAAGCGTGCAGCACGTATGGGCCGTAACCCAAAAACTGGCGAGCCACTCAAAATCGCTGCTGCAAAAACTGTTAAGTTTTCTGCTGGTAAAGCATTTAAAGATTCAGTTAACAAGCGTAAGAAGTAATTCTTCATTGTTAATAAAAAAGCCCGGCATGCCGGGCTTTTTTATTTCCTAAAAGAATGCTTTGTATTAACTTTGTACTAAACGACGGTGTCGATGAATGCTCATCAAGATGCCCGCACCAAATCCCAGCGTTACGAGCGCGGTGCCTCCATAGCTAATAAATGGTAAAGGAACGCCAACCACTGGAAGCAGTCCACTTACCATGCCAATATTCACGAAAGCATAGGTGAAGAAGATCAGCGTTACTGCAGCGCCGAGTAAGCGCGTGAATAAATTAGGTGCGCTCGCTGAAATGGCAAGACCACGCTTGATGAGTGCAAAGAAAAGTGCAATTAATACTAAGTTGCCAAGTAAGCCAAACTCTTCGGAGAACACTGCAAATACAAAGTCGGTATGTTTTTCCGGAATAAATTCCAAATGTGCTTGCGTACCTTGGAACCAGCCCTTACCGAAAAACCCACCCGAGCCAATCGCAATCATAGATTGAATGGTGTGAAAGCCTTTGCCTAATGGGTCGCTACTCGGATCCAACAAAGTGCAAATACGATGCTTTTGATAGTCGTGTACAAAAGGCCATACAACATCGTGTGCGCAAATCGTGCCACCAAAAATAATAATTAAGAGGATGCCAACTACGCCAACGCCGACGAATGGCAGTATCCATTTCCAAGGTAGGCCAGCCAGGATAATCACATAGAGGCCTGCTGCGAAAACTAACAGGGCGGTACCAAGGTCGGGCTGACGGGCAATCAGAAAAACAGGAATGGCCAAAATGATTCCGGCAACACCGTAATCCCATGCTCTTTGGATGCCTTCTCGCTTTTGGAAGTACCAAGCCAACATTAGTGGCATGGCAATCTTCATGATCTCAGAGGGCTGAATCACAATGCCAATATTGAGCCAGCGTCGCGCTCCTTTTTTGATTAATCCAAAGGCTGCAACTGCAACCAGTAGAGCAACGCCGAGACCATAAATCCAAACGGCACTGATTTCTAACCACTTTGGTGGAATGCGAGAAACCAACCACATCACTACAAATGACAGCGCAAGATTGCGTAATTCATCTGCAATTTGCACGGGCGTATTTTGACTGGCGGATAAAAATGTAAAAAATCCGACGGCTGCTAAGCCAAGCAAAATAAGACCTAGCTGGCGATCTAGGCCAGAAAAAAAACTAAAGAAGAGTGACTGAATTTTTTTTATGGGGCTCTTTTCCATTCGGGAACCTCCTTGGGCCATTTGCCTTCAATGTAGTAATCCAGCGCTTTACGTGCGATAGGTGCGGCATACTGTGCACCAAAGCCCGCATTTTCAACAACCATGGCAATCACGATTGTTGGCTTATCTGCTGGTGCAAAGGCAATGTAGAGGGCATGGTCACGTAAGAATTCTGCGGTTGCGCCATGCTTGTAATCTTTTGAGTTCAAGCTAAATACTTGGGCGGTACCAGTTTTACCGCCGGCAACATATCCCGCACCCTGAAAAGCTGCTGCTGATGTGCCCGAGCGGTTTACTTCCACCATCGCCTTTTTTATAACCTCAATATTTTCTGGGCTAAGGTCGATGCGATAGCTTTCTTTTGGTGTTGTGAGAACACGATTACGTGTGAATGGATCCTCAATAGCTTTGACCAAGTGCGGCTTCATTACAACGCCATTGTTGGTCAAATTTGCCATGGCGTGCGCAAGCTGAAGAATGGTGAATGAGTTATATCCTTGGCCAATACCAAGCGAAATAGTTTCTCCTTCGTACCACTTTTGCTGTTCAGGTTTTTTAAAGGTGTTTTGTTTCCATTCCGTAGAGGGAAGAACTCCCCTTGCTTCACCTTGTAAATCAATGCCGGTAATTTGACCAAAGCCAAATGGCTTCATAAAGTCATGCATCATGTTCACACCCATATCGCGGGCGAGCATGTAGTAATAAGTGTCACAAGATTCAACGATCGACTTTTGCATGTCCACAATTCCATGCCCACCTTTTTTGTCATCGCGGAAAGTGTGATTACCAAAATCAAAATAACCGGGGTCCGAAATAGTTTGCGACGGCGTGCGCTTTTTATTTTCTAGGGCAGCTAAAGCCATGAATGGCTTATAGGTTGATCCTGGTGGGTAGATGCCTTTGAGTGGGCGGTTATACAAAGGTTTTTGTGGCGAGTCGTTTAACTCTTTCCAGGTTATAGAATCAATGCCTTCAACAAAGTCGTTGGGATTAAAGTTTGGCTTAGAAACAAATGCCAATACATCGCCAGTTTCTGGTTCGATAGCAACGAATGCTCCGCGAAAGTTTCCATAAAGTTGCTCGACTAAATACTGCAACTTGACATCAACTGACAACACAATATTTTTGCCGGGGACAGATGGTGAGCTAGAGAGTGTACGCACCGGTTTTCCACCCGCGGTAATTTCAACCTGGTCATACCCAGGTACGCCACGCAAAACAGTTTCATAGCTTTGCTCTAAGCCAATTTTTCCTACGTATTGAATGCCTGGCAAGAAAGAGGCTTGTAAGGCATCTGGATCGTCGGATTTAGAGTTCTCAATCTCAGCTTGCATGCGCTCTTTATCGCGCTGCGAAACACGGCCTATATAGCCCACTAAGTGGGAAGCCAATTCGTTATAGGGATATTCACGGAAGTTCCTTGCTCGAATCTCTACTCCAGGAAAGCGGTAGCGATTGGCCATAAAGCGGGCAGTTTCAGCCTCATTCAGCATGGAGCGGAGGGGTATCGTACCCATATTGCGCGAATCTTCTAAAGAGCGCTTGAAGTTACGGCGATCTCTTGGGGAGATATCAATAATTTCAGATAGCTCGTTGATCAGCTGATCTACATTGCCTTTGACTTCTTCCGCATTCACGTCAAGTGTTAAGGCGGAGTAATTGCGGCCAATCACAATGCCATTGCGATCAATAATTAATCCGCGGTTAGCAGGTGCTGGCACAAGTGCAATGCGATTACTTTCAGCAAGCAGCGCATATTTTCCATGGCTAATTAATTGCAGCCAGACAAGTCGGGTAACTAAAAGTAAAAAACAAACAGTAACAAACAAGGTCGCAATGTGAATGCGCTCTTGAAAAGAATCGAGATTGGGTTTTTTAAAAGAAACCATGCAGCTTCTTAAAGCGGACGATTGTGATCAACGTCTATTGGGCGACGTTGGGGCGCCAATAAAATGCGTGTCGCAAACGGCCAAAGTGCCGCTTCTATTAAGGCTTGAATAGTGCCCGTTAAGGCCCACCAGTAAAGCTCTCCACTAAGTAGCCAGTGGGCTAAAACGGGAAAAAGAGATACCAATAAAAATATCGGTATGAGATGTAGAGCCTGCGATAAAACAGTTAAAGCGACAATCCGTCGATGCCAAGAGATCGCAATGTACGCA
This sequence comes from Polynucleobacter sp. MWH-UH25E, assembly GCF_018687095.1. Taxonomy (NCBI): domain Bacteria; kingdom Pseudomonadati; phylum Pseudomonadota; class Betaproteobacteria; order Burkholderiales; family Burkholderiaceae; genus Polynucleobacter; species Polynucleobacter sp. MWH-UH25E. The sequence goes on from NZ_CP061286.1 coordinate 586,643, forward strand.
ACCAAAGAGTAACTAAATGCATGCAATCCCAGTAGATCGGAATTGTGAACATCCATGAGTAAGCCAAGAATGAATGCCCAAATAACTCCAACGTAACGATGTTGGTGAATATTCCAAAACACAATGCAGATGATTAACCAATCAGGCACCCATCCATAATTTCCGATGGGTAAAAGATTCAGCAGCAGTGCGCAAAATAAGCTGAAATAGATAAATACCGGATTAACCGGACGCAAGATATAGCCGCTTTGAAAATCAATCATTGCATGCCTCGCGCGCGAGTTTGACGACGACCGGGGGTATTGCTTTGGGTTCCGGAAGTGGACTTGTTGTTGCTGGGCGCTTTTGCGTCAAATTGAGGGTCGTATAGAAGGGCTAAGGCTTGGCGATAGCGATTTACTGCTGCCACCGGTTCGCAAAATACGTTAGAAGAATTTTTATCCACATTACGTTCAATTTTGCTAATGACGGCAACCGCAAACCCAGGGGGATAAACCCCATCAATGCCAGAGGTCAGCAAGACATCGCCTACTTCTAGGTCGCTTGCTACGGGGAGATAGCGTAATTCGAGAGGGTTGCCACGTCCAGCACCAAAAACAGCTGCTCTGAGGCCATTGCGAGCCACCTGGACTGGAACTGCAAAGTCCCGATCCTCCAGCAGGGATACCTCTGCAGATCGCTCATAAAGTCTTACTACTTGACCAAGAATGCCGGCGTCATTAGCTATTGGGTTGCCCAGTTTTAAGCCGTCATTGCTGCCTCGATTAATCACAATTCTTTGTGAAATGGGATTGGGCGGATTAAACAAAATTTCAACAGGCAAAGTTTTAAATGGAACCTGTTTTTGCAGTGCCATTAACTCGCGCAAATTCTGATTTTCAATCATTAAAAATTCAGATTGATTGGCCAATAATGAAAGCTCAGCTTGACGGGCCTTCATTGCCTGATTTTCTTTATCTAAAGTGGAGCGCGTTGTGAAATATTCTGACGTAGCTTCAAACGCATTGCGTGGCGTCATCATGATGTATTCAAGTGGACGCAAAACCCAATTTGCATAATTGCGAATGGGATCTAGTGCTTTAAAACGAAAATCAATCAGCATCAGAGCGATGCTGATTGACAGACAGACAGTCAGTTTGAGTAAGGCCGGAATGCCCTGTCTGAAAAGTGGTGGAGCGCTATGTTGCAATTCCTTGGTCGACGAGTATGTCGTTTATTCGTGTGAGAACACGCCGCCCAATTTATCCATGCGCTCAAGTGCGATACCGCAACCACGAGCAACGCAAGTTAATGGATCTTCAGCCACATGAATCGGTAAGCCAGTCTCTTCCAACAAGAGGCGATCTAGGTCGCGCAATAAGGCGCCGCCGCCTGTGAGCATCATGCCGCGTTCGGCAATGTCCGATGCCAACTCTGGTGGAATTTGTTCCAAGGCGGCTTTAACTGCGGTCACAATTTGATTCAATGGATCGGTTAATGCCTCGAGAATTTCATTGCTGGTAACAGTAAAGCTGCGTGGAATGCCTTCTGAAAGATTGCGACCTTTTACTTCCATTTCCCGAACTTCTGCGCCAGGGAAAGCGGAGCCAATTGTTTTCTTAATGAGCTCAGCAGTTTGCTCGCCAATCAACATTCCATAGTTGCGGCGAATGTAATTAGTGATGGCTTCATCAAACTTATCTCCACCTACGCGTACCGATCCTTTGTAAACCATGCCACCCAATGACATGACGCCAACTTCGGTTGTACCGCCACCGATATCGACAACCATCGATCCAGCAGCTTCAGAAACTGGTAAGCCAGAACCAATTGCAGCAGCCATAGGTTCTTCAATCAAGAATACTTGTGAAGCGCCAGCGCCTAATGCAGATTCGCGAATCGCACGACGTTCAACTTGAGTTGATCCACAAGGAACGCAAATGATGATGCGTGGACTTGGTTTTAACAGTTTGCTTTCATGCACAAGCTTGATGAATTGCTTGAGCATTTGTTCTGTGATGGTGAAGTCAGCAATAACACCATCTTTCATAGGACGAATTGCCTCAATATTTCCCGGGACGCGACCTAACATCGCTTTTGCCTCTTTACCAACGGCCAAAATCGTTTTTTTGCCGTTTGGGCCACCCTCTTGACGGATGGCTACGACAGATGGCTCATCGAGGACAATTCCCCGCTCACGCATATAAATCAAGGTGTTGGCGGTGCCAAGGTCGATGGCTAGGTCGTTAGAAAAGTAGCTGCGGAAAAAACCAAACATGATGTAGTGGGAAAATAGAAAGTGTTAATGAAAATATATAGGAATGATACTCTAGCGCCCCATGAAACTTGATGATGTTCAGCGCATTGCGCACCTTTCTAGGCTTGAGTTAAGCCAAGCAGAAGCCGAGGCTGTTTTGCCCCAATTGCAGGCTGTTTTTTCCCTTGTTGAGGAAATGCAGGCTGTTAATACTGAGGGTCTTGAACCGCTTGCTCACCCCATTTTGTTTTTGCGTGAATTGGCTCAGCCATTGCGTACTGACCAGGTAACTGAGTCTGATCAGCGTGCCGAAAACATGCAATCCGCACCCGCTCAGCAAGATGGCTACTTCTTGGTTCCAAAGGTGATCGAATGAGCTGGCATAACATTTCCGTTGCCTTAATGGCAAAAGCGCTGGCCGCAAAAGAAGTGTCCAGCAAAGAACTGACCCAGTACTTTTTAGACCGTATTGAGGCTGAAAAAAGGTGGAATGCATTCATTGATGTGAATGCTCACTTAAGCTTAGAGCAAGCAAATAAAGCAGACTCACTCATTTCTGCTGGTAAAGCAGGCAAATTGACTGGCATCCCAGTTGCGCATAAGGACGTCTTTGTAACTCGTGGGTGGAAGACCACTGCAGCCTCCAAAATCTTGGCTGGCTACCAAAGCCCTTTCGACGCAACTGTGGTTGCCAATCTAGGAATTCCAGATGCGAATAATCCGAATGGCGCTGGCATGGTTTGCCTGGGCAAAACGAATATGGATGAGTTTGCGATGGGTTCATCGAATGAGAACTCAGCCTTTGGCCCTGCACTGAACCCTTGGAATGCATCCTGTGTTGCGGGTGGCTCCTCTGGGGGATCAGCTGCTGCTGTTGCTGCAGGCTTGGCGCCGATAGCCACAGGCACAGATACCGGTGGGTCTATTCGTCAGCCCGCCGCATTTTGTGGCCTAACGGGAATTAAGCCCACGTATGGGCGCGTTTCTCGCTACGGCATGATTGCCTATGCCTCTTCTTTGGATCAAGCTGGTCCGATGGGTAAAACGGCGGAAGATTGTGCTTTGTTGCTAACAGCCATGTCTTCGCACGATCCACGTGATTCCACTTCTTTGTCTGATTCAGGCGAAGACTATGGTCGTTATCTCAATCAAGTTTGGCAAGAGGGAAATGTAAATCCTGCAAAACCTTTAGAAGGTTTGAGGGTGGGTTTGCCAAAAGAGTTTTTTGCTGAGGGCTTATCTGCAGATGTTGCAAAGTCAGTAAACGAAGCCGCAAAACTGTTGGAAAGTTTGGGGGCTAAATTAGTTGAAGTCAGTTTGCCAAAAACCAAATTATCGATACCGGTGTATTACGTGTTAGCACCAGCGGAAGCGTCTAGCAATTTGAGTCGCTTCGATGGTGTTCGTTATGGCCATCGTGCAAGTGAATACAAAGATCTTGGTGATATGTATCAAAAGTCTCGCACCGAGGGATTTGGTGCGGAAGTGAGACGTCGGATCATGATTGGAACTTATGTTCTTTGTCATGGTTACTACGACGCATATTATTTACAAGCACAAAAAATTCGTCGCATTATTGCCTCGGATTTTCAAGAGGCATTTAAAGAGTGTGATGTCATCTTGGGGCCAGTAGCGCCTGATGTGGCTTGGCGTTTGGGTGAGAAGTCAAAAGATCCTGTGCAAATGTATCTGGAAGATATTTATACGCTTTCGACTAACCTTGCGGGCTTACCTGCAATGAGTACCCCCTGTGGATTTAATGCAAATAATTTACCAATTGGTATGCAGTTGATCGGCAATTATTTTTCTGAGGCGCGTTTGTTGCAAATCGCGCATCAATATCAGCAGGCCAGTGATTGGCATTTGCGTCAAGCAAGCGAGGTGGCATGATGCAGTGGGAAGTCATTATTGGTTTAGAAACACACGCGCAATTACATACGCAATCAAAAATTTTTAGTGGCGCCAGCACTCGTTTTGGCGCTGCTCCGAATACACAAGCATGTGCCGTGGATTTGGCTTTGCCGGGTGTGCTGCCAGTTCTCAATCGCGAAGCTGTTGAACATGCTATTCGTTTTGGTTTGGCCGTAGGCGCGAAGATCTCACCGGCAAGTATTTTTGCCCGTAAGAATTATTTTTATCCTGATTTACCCAAGGGTTATCAAATTAGTCAATTTGAGATTCCAGTCGTGGTCGGTGGGAAGATTGAAATTCTGGTGGGCGATGAAGTTAAGGTCGTTGAACTTACTCGCGCTCATATGGAAGAAGATGCGGGCAAATCGGTTCACGAAGAAGGCTTTATTGGGCCGCATGGTGAGCCTTCCAGTGGAATCGACCTCAATCGTGCTGGTACACCTCTTTTAGAGATTGTGACCGAGCCAGTGATGCGAAGTGCTGCCGAGGCAGTGGCATATGCCAAAGCCTTGCACGGCCTGGTGGTCTGGTTAGGTGTTTGCGACGGGAATATGCAAGAAGGGTCTTTCCGTTGTGATGCCAATGTATCTGTGCGTCCAAAAGGTCAGATTGAGTTTGGCACACGTTGTGAGATTAAAAACTTGAACTCTTTCCGTTTCTTGGAAGAGGCAATTCAATATGAAGTACGTCGTCAAATTGAATTGATTGAAGATGGCGGTACTGTGGTTCAGGAAACCCGTCTATACGATCCCGATCGTGGCGAAACTCGCAGCATGCGTAGTAAAGAAGATGCGAATGATTACCGCTATTTCCCAGACCCTGATTTATTGCCAGTGGTAATCGATGACGCATGGATTGCTAAGGTGCGTAGTACGATGCCCGCATTGCCTGCTGATCTGCGTGCGCAATGGCAGGCGGATTATGGGCTTAGCGCCTACGATGTACAGCTGTTAAGTCAAGATCGTGATACTGCTAAAGTCTTTGAAGAGTTGTTGGCCATTGTTGGCAAACCTTTGGCTAAAGCGGCTGCAAACTTAATTGCTGGAGAGCTTGCTTCCTCAATTAATCGTGCAGGAATTGCGATTGCCGATGCACCATTAAAGGCAGAACATTTGGCGCCCCTGCTGACTCGAGTTGCCGATGGCACGATTTCGAACAAGATTGCAAAAGATATTTTTGCGACGCTTTGGGATGATGCGATTGCAGGTAAATCAATCAACACAGTTGATCAAATTATTGATGCAAAAGGGTTGAAGCAAATCAGCGATAGTGGTGCATTAGAGGCCATCATTGATCAGGTGCTTGCCGCTAATCAAAAGTCGGTTGAAGAGTTCCGCTCTGGAAAAGAGAAGGCCTTTAATGCATTAGTGGGCCAGATTATGAAAGCCTCTCAGGGCAAAGCCAATCCTGGCCAAGTAAATGAACTGCTGCGCAAAAAGCTGAGCTAAAAAGAGTTAAGAAAGAGATACATGAGTGCGATAGATCCAAAACAGGCTGAGCAAGAAGAGTTGGTTGCCGAGTGGTTGCGTGCAACCCCGGGTTTCTTTGAGCGTTATGCCAATCTGTTTAACGAGATTCGGGTCAAGCACCCGCACGAAGATCGCGCCATCTCTTTACAAGAGCGTCAGATGACAGTTTTGCGCACACAAAACCAAGAGCTCAATCGACGCTTAAGCGAGATGCTGCACTTTGGTAGTCGCAATGACAAAACGCAACAAAGTTTGGTCGCTTGGTTATTGCGCTTAATGAAGGCAAACAATAAGGCTGATGTTGAAGCAGCAATTACTACTGGTTTGGCAGACGTTTTTGAGGTTGAGGCTGCGCAATTGTTATCACCTAATTCAGCATTTGGCCCTTGGGTGGATACACCCTTGTGTGGCTCTGCTAAGGAATTGGCTGCTGCCAGCGTGGATTTACTCGCCAGCCAAACCTCGATTGATCCTGAATGGCAAAGCATGGTGGCCATCGGTCTACCGCTTGGTAAGAGTATTGGCGCGAATCAATCGCCAGCAGTTCTTTTGTTGGCTAGTAAAGATGAGACTCGGTTTACTGCCGACATGGGCGCCTTCTATTTAAGGCAAATTGCAGAGCTTACAGCGGCAGCTTTGGATCGTATCCAGGCTTATGAAATTAAAGCCAGCTGATCTTCATCCACTCATGCAAGACTATTTGCATGAGCTTCATGTATTGCGTCAACTCTCCGCACATACGCTCAAAGCGTACGGCATGGACTTGAGTGATTTACAAAACTTTGCACAAGATGATTCAGTTGATTTATTGAAGGTAACAAATGCCCATGTGCGTCGTTGGGCTGGACGTTTGCATTCCAAAGAAAAGTCATCTAGAACTATCGCGCGTGCTTTATCTGCTTGGCGTGGATGGTATGACTGGCTGACAGAAAAAAATGCACGACGTGATGCACAGACGGGCAAAGTCAGTGCGCAGTTAGCAGCCAATCCCGTGGATGATGTGAAGGCGCCAAAGCGCCTTAAGTCCTTGCCTAAAGCTCTCTCGGTTGAGCAAGCTCTTGCCTTGGTGAACCAGGCTGTAAAAGAGGCGGATGAGAAAAAGGATTTAGAGTCGATTCGGGATGCTGCGATTGTTGATTTGCTGTATTCCTCTGGGTTGCGTTTATCCGAGCTTCTAGGCATTGATGTTATGCAGAGCAAAGATCGTCAGCATGAATCCGCAGGATGGTTGGATTGGGATGCAGCGGAAGTGACTGTTTTAGGTAAGGGTGGCAAAAGACGCTCTGTTCCCGTTGGCGCTCCCGCGATGAAATCTTTAATGGAATGGAGAAGCATTCGGGATGCAAGTGCGAATGCAAATACTGAATCCATCGCCTTATTTTTGTCGGCAAATGGCAAGCGTTTATCGCCGCGAACAGTACAGGCGCGTTTGCGAACTTTGGCGATTCGCGCAGGTTTGCCTACCCATGTGCATCCGCATATGATGCGCCACAGTTTTGCCAGCCATGTGTTGCAGTCCTCGCAGGATTTGCGTGCCGTGCAAGAAATGTTGGGGCATGCCAGCATTGCCAGCACCCAGATATACACCTCTCTAGATTTCCAGCATCTAGCGCAGGCATACGATAAAGCGCATCCGCGCGCTAAGGCTGGCAAAGCTTGAGGAACTCGGTAAGATAGTAGGTTTCCCGAATTTGGGAACGCAACATCTCTAGATTTTGATTGGATCATTCATGGCATTAATTCCAGTAACCATATTGACGGGCTTTTTAGGAAGCGGCAAAACTACTTTGTTAAAACACATTCTGACTGAAGATCACGGTAAAAAAATTGCAGTGATTGAGAATGAGTTTGGCGAAGAAAATATCGATAACGATATTCTGGTTCAAGACCATGAAGAGAATATTGTGCAAATGAGTAATGGCTGTATTTGTTGCACCATTCGTGGCGACTTGGTTGAAGCATTAAATGCTTTATGGGAACAGCGAAAAGATAAAAAAATTCATTTTGATCGTGTTGTCATTGAGACCACGGGGGTGGCTAATCCGGGGCCTGTAGCGCAAACTTTCTTTATGGATGATGATGTTGCGGATCACTATGTGCTTGATGCCGTAGTGACTTTGGTGGACGCTAAGCATGGCCAGCAGCAACTGACTGAGCATGAGGAAGCTCAGCGTCAAGTGGGTTTCGCGGATCAAATATTTATTACGAAAACAGATTTAGTATCGGCGGCTGAAGTTGAAGCTTTGCGTAGCCGTTTAATGCACATGAATCCGAGGGCGCCCATCAGCGCAATTTCTAAAGGCGTGGTTCCATTAAATGCCGTTTTAGATCTCAAGGGTTTCAATTTAAATGCGAAGTTAGATATTGATCCTCATTTCTTAGAGCAGGATGATCACGATCATGCTCACTGCGGTCATGACCACTCACATGATCACGATCACAGTACTTGCGGGCACGATCATAGCCATGACCATCATCATGGTCATGCGGGACATACAGATCGCATTCAGTCCTTCGTTTTTCGTAGTGATAAACCCTTTGATCACAAAAAATTGGAAGATTTTTTGGGGGGCATTTTGGAGGTCTTTGGCGAGAAGATGCTGCGTTACAAGGGCGTGCTTTATGTCAAAGGAAGTGGCCGAAAAGTGGTTTTTCAGGGGGTGCATCAGATGATGGGTAGCGATTTGGCTGGTCCCTGGGGATCTGAGCCCAAACAAACCCGTATGGTCTTCATAGGCATTGATTTGCCTAAGGACACCCTACTGGCTGGGCTTGAAGGCTGTTTGGTCTAGTCGGATTCGGGTACAATCCGCCGCCACGGCCAAGATTGTGAAGGCTTGAAGAATATTGGCTAGCAGCAACAAAAGTTTGGCAGAATGAGGCAATAATGCTTCAAATCTAAGAAAGAATGAGATGACGGTAAAAACAGCAACAAAACCTGCAAGTACTGCGAAAGCAAGCAGCAAAGCTACGAGCACTAAAGCGGTGAAGGGCGCGCCTTTAACTGAGGCTGAATTGCTCAAGATGTCTGACAAGGACTACATGAATGCTGCCCAGTTAGATTTTTTCCGTCAAAAGTTGTTGGCTTTAAAAGATGACATCTTGAAAAATGCATCTGAGACAACAGAACATCTCCGTGAAAACATTTTGGTTCCAGATCCTGCTGATCGTGCGACGATTGAAGAAGAGCATGCATTGGAATTACGTACTCGTGATCGCGAGCGCAAGTTATTGAAAAAAGTTGAGCAAGCACTTGGACGAATTGAGTCTGGTGACTATGGTTGGTGTGAAGAAACAGGCGAGCCAATCGGCTTGAACCGTTTAATTGCAAGGCCTACAGCCAATCTCTCTCTCGAGGCGCAAGAGCGTCGCGAACTCCGTCAAAAATTATTTGGCGAATAAATACTATTTGTAATGACTAAGCATTTGACATCTATTAGTGATATCTCGCCTTTATTAAAGGCAGAGATTCTTGCTGAGGCATTGCCTTACATTCGTGCATATCACGGTAAAACCATCGTTATTAAATACGGTGGGAATGCTATGGTCGAGGAGCGACTCAAGGAAAGTTTTGCGCGGGATGTGATCTTGTTGAAATTGGTTGGCATGAACCCTGTAGTGGTTCATGGCGGCGGCCCACAAATTGATGAGGCTCTAAAAAAGATTGGCAAGACTGGAACGTTTATCCAAGGCATGCGCGTTACCGATGAAGAAACTATGGAAGTAGTTGAGTGGGTTCTCGGTGGTGAGGTGCAGCAGGATATCGTGATGCTGATTAACCATTTTGGCGGTCAAGCTGTTGGCTTAACCGGCAAGGATGGTGGTTTGATTCACGCGAAGAAGATGATGATTCCTAGCGATACAGAGCCAGGCAAGAAGGTGGATATTGGTTTTGTGGGTGAGATTGAGGCAATCAATCCAGCTGTTGTGAAAGCTTTACAGGACGACGCATTTATTCCAGTAATTTCGCCGATTGGCTTTAGTGCTGAAGGTCAGGCATACAACATTAATGCTGATTTAGTTGCTGGCAAGATGGCAGAGATTTTGCATGCGGAAAAATTAGTGATGATGACCAATATTCCAGGTGTAATGGATAAAGATGGCAAATTGCTAACGGATTTAACCGCCAGGGAAATTGACGGCTTATTTGCCGATGGCACTATTTCAGGTGGTATGTTGCCAAAAATTTCTTCCGCTTTAGATGCGGCTAAGAGCGGCGTAAACTCAGTGCACATTATTGATGGTCGCATTGAACATTCCTTGCTATTAGAAATTTTGACCGAGCAAGCTTTCGGTACGATGATTCGTTCCAGATAAGAAGATGACAATGCGCGAATCTATAGAGTCAGCAGAAATCGACAGCACTAGCGCTGACGCTGGCAAGGTGCGCAAGCGTCCTCGCCCGGGTGAGCGCCGTTTGCAGATTCTGCAAGTGCTGGCAGAGATGCTGCAAAACCCAAAGGGTGAGCGTGTTACAACGGCGGCTTTAGCGGCGAAGATTGATGTATCAGAGGCTGCTTTATATCGACACTTTGCAAGTAAAGCCCAAATGTTCGAGGGCTTGATTTCATTTATTGAGCAAACTGTTTTTGGCTTAATCAATCAAATAAATCAAAAAGAAGAATCAGGCCTAGCGCAAGCGCGTGGCATTCTGCAAATGCTCTTGTTCTTTGCGGAAAAAAATCCCGGAATGACACGCGTGTTATTGGGAGATGCTCTTTTGCAAGAGGATGATCGTTTACAAGAGCGCATTACCCAAGTGCTAGATCGAGTGGAGGCCTCGCTTAAGCAGGCCTTGCGTATTGCCCAGACTCAAGGCGGCACATGGTCAAAGTTGGGGCAAGAAGAAGTAAGCATCCGCGCAGCAATGTTGATGAGTTTCGTGTTGGGCCGCTGGCATCGTTTCGCGCGCAGTGGTTTCAAAAAGCTGCCAACAGATGCTTCTGATGTGAGTTTGCGTCTGCTATTGTCAGAATGAGCGAGCTACACCTCTCTAGAAATACCATTCACTTTGCCGAGCCGCTGCCTTTGCAAAGTGGCGCTATGTTATCGGGATATGACTTAGTCATTGAAACCTATGGCAAGCTCAATGCAGATAAAAGCAATGCAGTATTAATTTGCCATGCTTTAAACGCCTCGCATCATGTTGCAGGCCCAAGTCCAGACAATCCTCAAGACATTGGTTGGTGGGACAACATGATCGGACCAGGCAAACCGGTCGATACAGACCATTTCTTTGTCATTGGCGTAAATAATTTGGGATCCTGTTTTGGGTCTACGGGCCCAATGAGCTTAAACCCTGCTACAGGCAAGCCATATGGTGCCGATTTCCCGGTAGTCACAGTTGAGGATTGGGTAAATACTCAAGCTCGTCTTGCGGATAAATTAGGTATTCGGAAATTTGCAGCAGTCATGGGTGGTAGCTTGGGCGGTATGCAAGCATTGGCGTGGGCCATTCAGTTTCCAAAGCGTCTTGATCATTGCATTGTGATTGCTTCTACTCCTAAGTTAAGCGCACAGAATATTGCGTTTAATGAAGTAGCTCGCAACGCAATTTTGTCTGATCCAGATTTTCATGGCGGTAATTACTATGAACATGGCGTAGTACCTAAGCGTGGCTTGCGCTTGGCGCGCATGGTTGGTCATATTACTTATTTGTCTGACGACGATATGGCTGAAAAGTTTGGTCGCGAATTACAGCGCCCTCATGGCGAATCAAAGGACTATCGCTTTAGCTTTGACGTAGAGTTTGAGGTTGAGAGTTACTTACGTCATCAGGGCGATAAGTTCTCTACCTATTTTGACGCTAACACTTATTTGCTCATTACCCGCGCTCTTGATTATTTCGATCCTGCGCGCCGCTCTGATGGTAGTCTCAATCGGGCTTTGGCTGAAGTGCAGGCAAAGTTTTTGGTGGTGAGTTTTTCAACAGATTGGCGTTTCCCTCCTAATCGTAGTCGTGAGATTGTTCAATCGCTGCTCAGCAATAAGAGCGAAGTTACTTATGCTGAAATCGATGCGCCACATGGGCATGATGCTTTCTTGTTAGATGATGAGCGTTATCACAATCTCGTGAGGGCGTATTTCAAGCAAATGCGCGAGGTACAGCCATGACTAATTTAAATAAACGCGCTGATTTTTCTGCGATTGCTAATTGGATCGCGCCTAACAGCCAGGTGCTTGATTTAGGTTGCGGTGACGGTAGCTTTTTGGAATTCTTACAAAAGCAAAAACCGGTACATGCTTACGGTGTTGAGATTGATGACGGGCGAGTTCTGGCTTGTGTGCAAAAGGGTTTAAACGTTATCCAGCAAGACTTAGAGGGTGGCCTCGCCCTATTTGAAGACAATAGTTTTGATACGGTTGTGTTGTCTCAGACCGTGCAAACGATTCATCAAACTGAAAAGATTTTGCGTGAGATTGTTCGTGTTGGTAAAGAGTCAATTGTGTCCTTTCCAAACTTTGGTCACTGGTCACACCGTTTAGCGGTTGCACTTGGTCGCATGCCTGTCTCAAAGAGCTTGCCTTATCAGTGGTACAACACCCCAAATGTGCGCGTATTGACGGTTGCCGATTTTGAAAAATTAGCATCTAGTCTTGGGCTTAAAGTCATTGATCAATGCATCTTGCATGATGGTCGACAAGTGACATTGATGCCAAATCTGTTTGGTAGCCTTGCTTTATTCCGCGTCTGTCGCGCATAAGATAAACATCAAGGTGCTGTCCGCCATTCAATCTTGGTTAAAAGACTTTCGGGTATATCTCGAATGGCCTTGCCTAAGAATGTTATTTTTGGGCTTCTCGGCAGGCTTACCCCTTTTGCTAATTCTGGGAACTTTAAGTTTTTGGTTGCGCGAAGCAGGGATCGATCGCAGCACAATTGGCTACTTAACTTGGGTTGGGCTGATTTACGCATTCAAGTGGATGTGGGCGCCGCTGGTAGATCGTGTGCAAATTCCATTCTTAACCGCTCTATTGGGGCGCAGGAGAAGTTGGTTGATATTGGCGCAAGCCTTAATCATTCTCGGTTTGGTGGGCATGTCCACAATGGATCCCAAGCTTGCTCTGAACTCAATCGTATGGTGTGCCTTATTAGTGGCATTTGGTTCTGCCACCCAAGATATTGCCTTGGATGCATTTCGAATTGAATCGGCGAACAGTGATCGTCAGGCGGCACTTGCAGCCACATATCAAACGGGCTACCGCTTGGCTCTCATCTGGGCAGGTGCCGGCGTATTGTGGTTAGCTGCAAGAGCTGAAACGGGGAGCGGTTATGACGCTAGTGCTTGGCAATTTGCCTATTTGTGTATGGCAGCATCGATTGGCGTTGGGGTTTTGACAACCTTATTTAGTAAAGAGCCTGCTCGTTATGAGTTAGCTAAAGCGCGCAATGCAAAAGCGTGGCTGTATCAAACTTTGATTGAGCCATTTGCAGAATTTATTTGTCGCTATCGTTGGCATGCCATATTAATTTTGTCTCTCATCGCGATTTATCGCATTAGCGATGTTGTGATGGGCATTATGGCTAACCCGTTTTATGTTGATATGGGCTACACAAAAGATGAGGTTGCGGCAGTTAGCAAAGTATTTGGTGTTGTGATGACCCTCGTCGGCGCCTTTGTGGGTGGGGTTCTCACGCTGCGATTCGGCGTTCTCAGAATTCTATTTGTAGGTGCCGTGTTATCGGCTGTAAGCAATCTTTTGTTTGCGTGGCTTGCTAATCAAGGGCATGATTTGCATGGTTTGATTTGGGTGATTTCAGCAGATAACTTGAGTTCAGGAATCGCCAGCTCCGCGTTTATTGCATTCCTTTCATCTCTTACAAATATTCGTTACTCGGCAACACAGTACGCTTTATTTAGTTCGATGATGCTGTTGTTGCCAAAGTGGCTCGCAGGATTTTCCGGCGTTTATGTTGATCACTTTGGATATCCAGCGTTTTTCTATGGCACCGCCATCATTGGTCTTCCAGTATTGGTATTGATCTGGGCGACCATGCATTTTCAAATTGTGCAGATCAAAAAAGAAGGCGAATAGCCCTTAAAGTTTCCAGTCGTAATCCACCGTAAGCGGTGCATGATCGGAAAAGCGTTCATCTTTATATACGGCAGTTTTCTTGGCCGCAGCGGCAATCTCCGGAGTGCTGATTTGATAGTCAATACGCCACCCCACATTCTTCGCATAAGCTTGGCCACGATTACTCCACCAGGTGTAGCAGGCTTCTCCAGCCTTGGGCTCTAGTTTGCGATAAACGTCGACATAGCCCACTTGATCAAATAGTTTGGTTAACCAAGCGCGCTCTTCAGGCAGGAAGCCCGAGTTTTTAAGATTGCCTTTCCAGTTTTTCAAATCGATTTCATGGTGGGCGATATTGACATCACCACAGAGAACAATTTCACGGCCAGATTTTTTAAGTTTGATGAGATGTGGCATAAAGCTATCGAGGTAGCGATATTTAGCCTCTTGTCGCTCAGGAGAGCTTGAGCCTGATGGCATGTAAACCGAGATTACTGAAAGATTTTTGAAGCGCGCTTCAACATAACGCCCCTCCGCATCAAATTCTGGATTGCCATATCCATAAAGTACATCATCAGGTTGATGGCGGGTATAGATGCCGCAGCCGCTATAGCCCCTTTTCTCCGCATGATGAAAGAAGCCATGTAGTCCATCGGGATTCAGAATGGCATCCTCTAAATCATCGCGCTGGGCTTTGAGTTCTTGCATACAGATGAAGTCCGCCTTTTGTTTGGTGGCCCATGGCAGAAAGCCTTTTTTAACTGCTGAACGGATACCGTTGAGGTTCGCGGAAATGATGCGTAACATGTAGGTCTATGAGCTCAAATAATTCAAATCAAGATAACTTTATTCGTTTTGCCTTGGAGGCAAAGGTTTTGTCCTTTGGGGAGTTTAAAACCAAAGCGGGTAGGCTCTCTCCATATTTCTTTAATGCTGGTGAATTTAATGATGGCGCTCGTTTGGGCGCCCTTGGGCGTTACTATGCCAAGGCTTTAGTGGAATCTAAAATCCCTTTCGACATGTTGTATGGCCCAGCCTATAAAGGTATTACGCTTGCAGCTGCAACCGCCATTGCTTTGGCAAATGATGGCGTTAATGTTCCTTATGCCTATAACCGCAAAGAAGCTAAAGATCATGGCGAGGGTGGCGTGCTGGTTGGCGCGCCGGTAAAAGGCAAGGTCATTATTGTTGATGATGTTATTTCAGCGGGTACTTCGGTGCGAGAGTCTGTAGACCTGATTCGTAAAGCGGGTGCAGAACCGGTTGCCGTGTTGATTGCTTTAGATCGTATGGAAAGATCTGGCAATGCTACGGATATTGGTGACAAGTCCGCAGTGCAGGCTGTTGAACAGGAGTTTGGTTTGCCAGTAATTTCAATCGCGAACTTAACTGGCCTAATGTCATTTTTGACGGCATCAAGTGATGCTCAGTTAACAGCTTATTTGCCAGCAGTAAAAGCATATAGAGAAAAATACGGCATCTAAGAAAATCGTTTCTTAGATTTCTGTTTCGCCTTCAAAAACAGTAACTGCTGGGCCTGTCATGATGACGGGTTCAGCCGCATTGTTGGCAATACCACCCCACGCAATTTGTAGATCTCCACCACGAGTATGTACTTTTACCGGTGAGTCCAGCAGTCCTCTGCGGATGCCTGAAACCACTGCTGCGCAGGCGCCAGTTCCGCAAGCTAAAGTTTCTCCCGCGCCACGCTCATAAACACGTAATGCAATTTCATTGCGGTTCATGATTTGCATATAACCCGCATTCACCCTTTTTGGAAACGCGGCATGTTTTTCGATTTCAGGGCCCTCTTCTAAAACTGGTGCGCTAGCGACATCGGCCACTACTTGTACCGCATGGGGGTTACCCATTGATAAGACACCTACAAAGCTATCATGCATCGCAGGGCGATTCAAGGGAAGGGCATAAAGAGTTTCGTGAAATTCTTGCATGCTAGCCAAGTCGCTTGGATTAAATGGGATTTGGTTATGCTCAAAAATTGGCGCGCCCATATTCACCTCAACTTGACCATCAGGATGAGACTTTAGTGTAAGGACGGTATGGGCTACTTCAACACGCAGAGGATTTTTATTAGATAAGCCTTGGTCCAAGACAAAACGCACAAAGCAGCGGGAGCCATTGCCACATTGCTCTACTTCTCCGCCATCCGCATTAAAGATACGATAACGAAAATCGGCATCGTCACGGGTGGGCTTTTCAACTAAGAGAATTTGATCTGCGCCGATACCAAATTGACGGTGTGCTAAGGCTTGCCATTGCTGGCAAGTGATATTGCTTAAGTCTTGATCGATACCATTGAGCACAATGAAATCATTGCCTGCACCATGCATTTTGGTGAAGCGTAATTTGCGTCTAGAGTTGCTCGGAGTAGTGCTCAAAATAATCTATCAATCGTAAAGGCTTGGTTCGCCAGGAGGGCGATGCTTAAAGCGTTTATGTACCCAATAGTACTCTGCTGGCCTTTCTCGAACAAGGTCCTCGATATATTGATTGAGGCGAGTAGTGTCTTTTTCAACATCATCGCTAGGAAAGTTTGGCAAGGGTTCGCTAATGTGGCACGTATAACCTTTGCGATCTTTATTTAGAGTTGTGGTCATTAAACAAACCTCTGCACCGCTTAATCTTGCCAAGCGCGATACGGAAGTGATGGTGTTTGTCTGGATTCCAAAGAAGGGTACAAATACCGAGTCACGTGGCCCTAGGTCGATATCTGGGGCGATGAAAATAAAATTGCCAGTTTGGATTTCTCGGATTAGGTCACGCAAACGACTTTGTCTTTCAATCGACTTGCCACCGAAGCGATTTCTCCATTCAATCATCTTTTGATTGAAGAATGGATTCTTCATTTTTTGATAAAGACCAGCCCCTTTGGGCCAATCACGCTGACTCGCCAGCACAGATAGCGCCATAAAGCCACCTTCAAGGCCAACAAAGTGTGGATTAATGAGAAGGCGAGGTTTTCGGTCTCCAAGCGTAATGGCGGATTTAATCGTCACAATGTCGGTAATTTGTTTCCCACTTCCCAGCCAAATTCTGCTTCGTTCTAAAACACTGCGACCAAATAATTTCCAGTGTTCTAGCGCAAGCGCATCAATCTCTTTTTCGTTGAGATTGGGAAAACATAATCGCAAATTAGTTTTGACTACCTTGGCTCTGCTGTTCGGTATGTGGGCTGCAAGCCAGCCAAGTCCATAGCCAACATAAACGGTGATACTGTAGGGAAGAAATGCAAATAAGCGCAATAGGCTGAGCGCTAGGAAATTGAAAAGGTTTGAGAGCCAAGCCATGCCAAAAATGATAATGCCCTTTTAAGCGCTTGGCGGTAATTCCGCGCCCATTGGGTGTTTATAACGGTTGTATGACCAAATGAATTGTTCGGGAGCAATCAAGACGGCGTTTTCAATCGCTACGTTGAGTTCGGCAGCAGCCATGGCGGCATCTTCATTGAAGTGTGCAAGGCGTGTTGCTTGCATTAGCCATCCCCTTCCAATAGATTTACGCTTTGCCGTAAACATCACTACAGGAGTGTTGTTGCGATTTGCTAGACGCGCAGGCAGTGGTGTTGTGTAGGCCGGTCTTCCAAAGAATGGCACCCATACACCCTCACCACCGCTGGGTACTTGATCAGGGAGGATGCCAATGGCTTCACCACGAGTAAGTGCTCTCGTCATTTGACGTACGCCATTCAGGTTGGTTGGTACGAAGTGCATGTTGGGATATGCGCGCCCTTCCTCTACCACTTCATTAAGCCACTCTTGTCGTGATGGACGATACAAAATAGTTGCAGGAAAATGTTTTGCCAATACTCTTGGAATAATTTCAAAGCCACCGAGGTGTGGCGTCAGCATTACTAGGCCATGACCCTCTTGTATCGCACGTTCCACTAAATCCCAGTTTTGAATTTCTACTAAGTTAAGTGCTTTTTGTGGGTTGCGCCAAATCCATAAACTATCTGAAAAGAGCATTCCTGAAGCGCACACAGCCTCCCAAAGCTTAAAAGGTAAATCGCGTGCTTTGACGACAGCTTCATATTGAGGTCTAAATAGCGATCTGTATTGCTTTGACCCAAGGTAGGCAAGTAGCCCCAGGAAAGCCCCCAATACCTGCACGACTGCTAGGGGTAGCGCAGCGATGATATTGAGACCAATCTTTAAAAGGAATTTTTGCACCCCTCAATGATATTCAATGCTGTCATGAAGACCAAATTTCAGACCGTCTTGATGAATATTGGGGTTTTCAGATAGAATGGCACCATCGCTGAGTTAAGACAACTTGCAGGGCGATTCAAAAATTCTGCTAAAGCGTCGCCGTTGTAGTTCCAGGCACGTCGAGTTGTCCCATAGATCGTGTTAATTTTTAAAGGAATATGCAATGGCAAACGATTACTTCTTTACCTCAGAATCTGTTTCTGAAGGTCACCCCGATAAAGTAGCGGACCAAATTTCTGATTCGATTCTTGATGCCATCTTGGCGCAAGATCCAACTGCACGTGTTGCGGCAGAAACTTTGTGCAACACCGGCTTAGTTGTGTTGGCTGGTGAAATCACAACCAATGCAAACGTAGACTACATACAAGTCGCTCGCAATACTTTGCGTGAAATCGGCTATGACAACACTGCCTACGGTATCGATTACAAAGGTTGTGCGGTGCTGGTTGCTTATGACAAGCAAAGCCCAGATATTGCTCAAGGCGTAGATAAGGCGCACGATGATGGCTTGGACCAAGGCGCTGGCGACCAAGGCTTAATGTTTGGTTACGCTTGCGATGAAACTGCAGAACTCATGCCGCTACCAATTCATTTGTCACATCGCTTGGTTGAGCGTCAATCACAATTGCGCCGTGATGGTCGTTTGACATGGTTGCGTCCTGATGCAAAGTCACAGGTCACCTTACGTTATGTTGATGGCAAACCTGACTCTATTGATACTGTGGTCTTGTCTACTCAGCATGACGAAGATATTTCTTTGGAAAAATTGCGTGAGGCAGTAGTTGAAGAAATTATTAAGCCAGTATTACCAAAGCATCTGATCAAAGGCGCTATTAATTTCTTGGTGAATCCAACAGGTCGTTTCGTTATCGGTGGCCCACAAGGCGATTGCGGTTTAACTGGCCGCAAAATTATTGTGGATACCTACGGTGGTGCGGCTCCTCACGGCGGCGGCGCATTTTCAGGCAAGGATCCTTCAAAGGTTGACCGTTCAGCTGCATACGCTGGTCGTTATGTTGCTAAGAACGTCGTCGCTGCAGGTTTGGCAAGCAAGTGCTTAATTCAAATTTCTTATGCTATTGGTGTTGCAAAACCTACTTCAGTTATGGTGAGTACATTTGGCACTGGCAAGATTTCTGATGAGAAGATTGCGCAACTCGTATCAGAGCATTTTGATTTGCGTCCCAAAGGCATTGTGAAGATGCTTAATCTCCTACGTCCGATTTATCGCAAGACTGCAGCGTATGGTCACTTTGGTCGTGAAGAGCCAGAATTTACTTGGGAGCAAACAGACAAGGCTGCTGCATTGCGTGCGGCAGCAGGTCTATAAGCCCCATTTAGTGAATTAAAGAGTCAAAACGCGTTTTTAAGATGTGTTGAGACGCATTGAGGCGAAAGATGGCGAAATTGATTACAATTTCGCCATACCTTCAAGGAGCGTTGCAAGGATTGCCAGATTGGCACTTCCCCAGGCTTGAAGGGGCAAATCTTCAAAGGTTTGCTAATTGCAACTGCGCTCGCTAACCCATGATTCAAAGGCTAGCGAGTTTGTACTCCAGCATTGGATCGTATTTAGCTGGAGCATTACATGAATACCGTTTCTGATTTCAATTTAAAAGACTTTGTTGCAACTCGTTGCGCAATTGCGGATATTTCTTTGGCTGACTTTGGCCGTAAAGAAATTGCGATTGCTGAAACTGAGATGCCTGGCTTGATCGCCATTCGCGATGAGTTTGCTGCTCAGCAGCCATTGCGTGGCGCACGCATTACAGGCTCTTTGCATATGACTATTCAAACCGCAGTATTGATTGAGACTCTTGAAGCTCTTGGTGCGGAAGTGCAATGGGCTTCATGCAATATTTTCTCGACGCAAGATCACGCTGCTGCAGCGATTGCTGCAAACGGCACACCAGTTTTTGCTATCAAGGGCGAGACGCTTGAGCAGTACTGGGATTTCACTCATCGCATTTTTGAATGGGCTGATGGTGGCTATACCAATATGATTTTGGATGATGGTGGTGATGCCACTTTGTTATTGCATCTTGGTGCACGTGCTGAAAAGGATCAAGCCTGCTTAAATCATCCAACCAGTGAAGAAGAAACTATTCTTTTTGCCGCAATTAAGAAGAAGTTAGCTCAAGACCCAACTTGGTACTCCACTCGTTTAGAGAAAGTAAAAGGCGTTACCGAGGAAACTACAACGGGCGTACATCGTTTGTATCAAATGTTTGCCAAAGGCGATTTGAAATTCCCAGCAATTAACGTGAATGACTCTGTAACCAAGAGCAAGTTCGACAATCTTTATGGTTGCCGTGAGTCTTTGGTTGACGCAATTAAGCGCGCTACCGATGTGATGGTTGCCGGTAAGGTTGCCGTGGTTTGTGGTTATGGCGATGTGGGCAAAGGTTCTGCACAAGCTTTACGTGCTCTGTCTGCTCAGGTATGGGTAACTGAAGTTGATCCAATTTGTGCACTTCAAGCCGCCATGGAAGGTTATCGTGTGGTAACAATGGATTACGCCGCAGACAAGGCTGATATTTTTGTATCAGCAACTGGCAACTACCATGTGATTACACATGACCATATGGTGAAGATGAAGGATCAGGCGATTGTTTGTAACATCGGCCACTTCGATAATGAGATCGATGTTGCTGGTATCGAGAAATACAAGTGGGAAGAGATTAAGCCACAAGTGGATCATGTGATTTTCCCTGCGGCCAATGGCATGCCTGAGAAGCGTTTAATCATCTTAGCTAAAGGTCGTTTGGTGAATTTGGGTTGCGGTACTGGCCACCCTTCTTATGTGATGAGCTCTTCATTCGCGAATCAAGTGATCGCTCAGATTGAGTTATGGAATGCGGTTGGCACTAACAAATATCCAATTGGCGTATATACCTTACCGAAGCATTTGGATGAGAAAGTTGCACGCTTGCAGTTGAAGAAGCTAAATGCTCAGCTGACTGAATTGACAGACCAGCAAGCCGCTTATATCGGCGTTACTAAAGAAGGTCCATACAAGCCCGAGCACTATCGTTATTAATCTGCTGTTAGATATCTAGGTCCCAATCATGGAATTAAGCGTTGAGTTCTTCCCTCCAAAAACACCTGAAGGTGAGAATAAGCTGCACCTAGTGCGTGAGCGTTTCAGTGAAACACTGAAACCTTCGTTTTATTCCGTGACTTTTGGGGCCGGCGGTTCTACTCAGTCAGGCACATTAAAAGTAGTCAGTGATATTCATGCTGCGGGGGCTGCTGTTGCCCCGCATTTATCCTGCGTTGGTAGCTCGCGTGAGAGCGTTCGTGAAATGCTCAAGCAATATCAGGCTTTAGGGGTGAAGCGAATCGTAGCCTTGCGCGGTGACTTGCCATCAGGCATGGGTCAGTATGGTGAATTCCATCACGCTAATGAATTGGTAGAGTTCATTCGTGCAGAGACGGGTGATTGGTTCCATATTGATGTGGCTGCATATCCAGAGACACATCCACAAGCAAAGTCACCTGCAAGTGATATCGATTTCTTTGTGCAAAAAATGAAAGCGGGCGCAAACTCTGCTGTTACTCAGTATTTTTATAACAGTGATGCGTATTTTCGTTTTGTAGACGAAGCCTATGATTTGGGCGTTACCCAACCAATCATCGCTGGCATCATGCCGATTACTAATAGCAGTCAATTGCTGCGATTCTCGGATGCCTGTGGTGCTGAGATTCCTCGCTGGATTCGTTTGCGACTTCAATCATATGGAGATGACATAGCCTCGATTCGTGCATTTGGCGAAGAGGTTGTAACGGACTTGTGTGATCAGCTTCTAACTGCTGGCGCACCAGGCTTACATTTTTATTCTCTAAATCAAGCTGATGCCGTATTGGCTATCGCGGAGAATTTAGAGTTAACAAATTAAGTTAACGCAGCAAACCAGATTCGGTGAGCAGCATATCTAAAGGCTCATCATGAGTTTGAGCGGACCACTGAGCATCATCTAATTTTTGCCAATCAAATCCAATCCCAATACAAATCAGTTTGGGATTTTTTTTGCGTAATTCTGATAATGTGCGATCAAAGTAGCCGCCGCCGTAACCCAATCGCCAATAGTGTGTTTTGCCATTGGCGGTTGAGCCTGACCAGCCCACACAGGGTATGAAGATGCAGTCTGGATCAAGAATGGGTCTGCTCTCATTATTTGGAATTGGTTCAAGAACGCCATGCTTGCTAGGGATCAAGCTATCGCCATCGCGCCATTCAAAAAAATCTAGGTGTTTATCCGGGCGAGCATAGGGCAAAGCTAAGCGCCGCCCCTTATCGCTGCTGGCCCAGCTAAGTAAAGGGGCTCTTATGTCGAGCTCATCTTGAATCGGCCAATATAGGGCAATTGCGCGCAGGGCTTTGCCCTCGCTAGTAAGAAATTCTTGAATGGTGGAAATTAGCTTCTCTCTAATTTGAGGGAAAGCGCTTTTCGCAGCAAATTCCTTGCGTTGTTTTAATAATTCTTGGCGTAGAGATTTTGGTGAATTACCGTGCATATCGACCATTATCGGGCGAAAATTAGAAAATATAGTAAATAAGGTTAGATAGTGAAAAAGACGCATCAGATTCTGAGAGGGTATTGTGTTCGCTGGGCTGGAGTATTGGCTTTGGGGATGGTTTTTGCCATGCCAAGCGCATTCGCAGAGAAAACTAAAAAACCAAAACTGCCGAAGTCTTATGAAAGCAAAGTAGCGCCCGCAGAAATAACTGATACAGATCGCATGTTTATCGACTTGCGTGAGGCGGCCAAAAAGAATGATGTATTTCGAACACAGCAACTATCCTCGGCTTTAGTCAATTACCCGTTTGATGATTACGTAGCCTATTTTCGAATCAAGCCGCAAATGTTTGATAGTTCAGGTAGCCCGCGAAATGACTATGCCGCTGACTCACAAGTGGTTGCGTTTTTGAATCAATATCAGGGAACCGCATTGGCGGATCGCATGCGTAATGATTGGTTGCTGGTGCTTGGCAAACGTAAAGATTGGGCACGCTTTGATGCGGAGTATGCCAAGTTTGTATTGGACGATGACACTCAAGTGAAGTGTTATTCCTTGTTATCTAAATTGTCGCAAGGAGAAAATCCAACCAAGTTGGCAATCGATTCACGCGCGGTTTTGTTGGACCCCAGTTATTTTGGGCAGGCATGCCAGGAGTTGGTTCCTGCCTTGGTGGGCGCGGGCGGCATGACGCCAAGTGAGGCAAAGGCGATTGGTCGTGCCGCAAGCGAAAAAGGTTATGACACGATGGCGCGACGCCTTGGTGGCGATGATCCCATTGGTGATATTGTGAAAGTAGCTAAGACGGATCCTGTAAAAGCTTATCGAGATTTTTCTCAAATAGCATCGCGCTACAGCAAAGAAAACCAAGCACTCGCTTGGGGTGTAATTGGCCAATTTCTGGCAAAGAAATTAGATCCGAATGCCGATGATGCATACCGCTTGCAGCAAGATCTCGGTTACAACGAGTTGTTATCTGTAGAGTCGCAAGAATGGAAAGTGCGCGCTGGTTTGCGCGCAAAAGATTGGGTCTTGGTTAAGAATGCGATTGATGGCATGAATCCTGCAGTGAGAAGCAAAGATCCTGCGTGGACTTATTGGTATGGCCGCGCATTAAAAGCAGAAGGTCAAGATGCAAAAGCAAAAGAAAGCTTTGAGCTAATCGCAGATCAATACAACTTTTATGGTCAATTGGCTCGTGAGGAGTTGGGCAAGCCAAATCAAGCGCCTAGTCGCACCAAAGTTTCTGAGCAAGAAATTGATGCCATGGCAAGTCGCAAAGGATTTGTTCGTGGCGAACGTTTGTATGCCATGAATTTGCGTTTTGAAGGTAATCGCGAGTGGAATTGGGAGTTACGCAATATGACGGATAAGCAGCTTTTGGCTGCTGCTGAATATGCTAAGCGTATCAATTTGTATGATCGCGTTGTAAATACTGCGGATCGTACAAAACAAGAGCACGATTTTCACTTACGCTATCCCACCCCTTATCGCGATGAGCTATCGCCAATCGCAAGACAGATTGATTTAAATCTAGCGTGGGCGTATGGACTCATTCGCCAAGAATCGCGCTTCATCATGAATGCGTCTTCTTCAGTAGGGGCCTCTGGATTGATGCAGGTTATGCCTAATACCGCAAAGTATGTCGCCAAGAAGATTGGTATGACCAATTACACCAACGATAAATTAAGCGATACGAACACCAATCTGACATTGGGGAGCAACTATCTCAATATGGTCTTGATCGATTTGGATGGCTCATGGGTGTTAGCTTCCGCGGCCTATAACGCTGGCCCATCACGTTCTAAAGCATGGCGCGAAAAGTTAACTGGCCCAACTGAGGGCGCGATTTTTGCCGAAACCATTCCGTTTAATGAAACACGTACTTATGTCAAGAATGTGTTGTCAAACGCAAATTACTATTCCTCAGTATTGAACGGTCAAACGCAGTCATTAAAACAACGTTTAGGTGTAATTACACCTAAAGCAGCCACACAATCTGAGTTACCTTAAGTTGTTAAGAGGGATTCTATGCAATATGACATTTTGTTAATTGGGGGAAATGGTTTTGTAGGGCGAGTCTTGGCTGCGCAATTGCAATTGGCTGGTTACTCTGTATTGATCCCCTCTGGTCATCCATCCACTGGCCGTGAATTGCGTTTGTTGCCAAAAGTGCATATTGAAGAAGTCGATATTCACGAGTTTGATGCCTTGCAAGATTTATGTTCGCGTATCAAGCTAAACGGTGCGGTGATTAATTTAGTTGGTGTGTTACACGATAGGCCGGCTAAGCCTTATGGCAAGGTATTTAAATCTGCTCATGTTGATTTACCTAAAAATATTATTACTGCAATGCAGTTGCATGGTCTGAAGCGTTATCTTCATATGAGCGCTCTTGGCGCTAGCTCTAAAGGACCATCGATGTATCAACGAAGCAAGGGTGATGGCGAGTTGGCAGTGAAGGCAAGCAATCTGGATTGGACTATTTTTAGACCATCAGTGATTTTTGGTGCTCAAGATCAATTTATAAATTTGTTCACTAAGCTTACAAAGCTATTCCCATTAATGCCGCTGGCGAACTATGGAGCAAAATTTCAGCCAGTTAGCGTAGATGATGTAGCAAGCGCTTTTGTAAAAGCGCTACATATGCCGCTGACAATTCACCAATCTTATGATTTGGTGGGTCCCAAGGTATATACGATGCAAGAGATTGTGGAATTGGCTAAACGAAAAGCAAAAACTTCTTGCTGGATTATTCCTGTGCCGGCTTTCGTGGGCCACTTACAGGCATTAGCCTTTGAGTTTTTGCCTGGACCCACGCTGATGTCACGGGACAATATTGCTTCAATGCAATTGCCAAATATTCTTCCTGAAAATAGTATCGACGCATTAACGCAAGTATTTAAACTGAGTCGCCATCATCTGGAAAGCGACCCAGAATGAAGATCTACGCTGTTGGCGGAGCGATACGCGATGCCTTGATGGGATTGCCGGTACACGATATTGATTACGTTGTGGTCGGATCTAGCGTAGAGGAAATGATTGCTAAAGGGTTTCGTCCTGTTGGCAAAGATTTTCCAGTCTTTTTGCATCCTGATACACAGGCTGAATATGCTTTAGCGCGTACTGAGCGCAAGACTGGCAAAGGCTATAAAGGGTTTCATTTTTACGCAGATCCATCTGTCACTCTAGAGCAAGATTTACTACGCCGTGATTTGACGATTAATGCGATGGCCCAAGAAGTTGGCGAAGACGGAAGTTTGCATGGCCCAATTTTGGATCCCTATAACGGTCAACAAGATTTAGCTGCTAAAGTTTTTCGACATGTTTCAGATGCATTTGCTGAAGATCCACTTCGCCTATTGCGTATTGCCCGTTTTGCTGCGCGCTTTCCAGACTTCAGTGTTGCTGATGAAACAATGTTGGCATTGAAAGCAATTGTTCAGGCGGATGAGTTACGCGCCTTATCTGCCGAGCGTATTTGGCAAGAGCTGGCCAGGGGTTTGGTTGCTAGTAGGCCTATGCATATGTTTCAAGTCTTGCTCAACACGGGGGCAGCAGCAACACTCTTGGCGCCAACACTCGCAGTGCAATTGTCACAAGAAGAATTTCGTGAGGCAATGTTGATTCATTTGAGCGCGGCGGGAAATTCATTGGAAGAGCGCTGTGCGGTAGTTTTGATGGATATACCCGCTGCAGAGATTCATTCTTGGGCTGATTGTGTTCGCATGCCAATAGAGGTTCGTGACTTTAGCGAAATCTTTAGCGAGTTATTAGTGTTGATTAATAAGAGTCAACTTCAATTTCAGCCCGTGGATGTGTTGGCTTGGTTCAATCGCGCGGATGTATGGCGCAAGCCTGATCGCGGACAAGCTTTGCTCAATCTTGCCCAAAACCTTGGCTTGGGTGTGATGCCATTAATTAAAGCGATGCGTAACGTACAAGCGCTCAATACCGCAGAGATTATTGCTGGAATAGCTGCTGAAGATCGATCTAATGGTGAACGTATTGGCAGTGCGTTTGAGGTGGCAAGATTGGCCGCTATTACAGCGGCACTTAAAGCCTAATTCTTGCGGCCTGTTTAAAGCCGATTTCTGCCACGCAATCCAGGTAAGTCCTCTAAAGAATGTCCTGGAAGGAACTGCTCCAGATTTTTAGAAAAGGCAAATGCTTTAAATAATTCACCCATCTCGGCTTCCGATAGCAATTTTTGTAATGAGTTAGAGATTGGCAGGAATGTTTCTGGATTGCTGGGGTCGCCAATCTCTAGCGCGATATCACCAATACCAGCATCTAAAAGATAAGCCGCCTGATTCGTTAAATAAACATCATCAGCGTTTTCTGCTAACGCAGCACGTGCAATTTGCGACCACTCAACGTGAGTTGTTAGATCGCATAGCCCTGGTAGATAAAACGGATCTTGAATCGCATGATGGCGATGATGTGCCATCAGCGTTCCTTCAGTTCTTTGCGAGTGGTAATACTCGCTCTCAGGAAAACCGTAATCAAGCGTGAGGAATAAACCACTATCTAAATGTTTTGTAACCTGATGCATCCAGGCGATCGCAGGCGAATGTAGTTCGGTGACATAACCCTCAGGAAAATTACCAGTCAACAAAGTTTCAGGAAGAAGACTTTGATTAACAGGAGCACCAGTTTTCCAAATGAGCTTATTATTTTCGAAGGCTACGCCATGCGAATACCAAAAACCATTTTGATAAATGATGGTGTCGCAGGGAATCGCATCAATCACTTCGTTTGCCAAGATAACACCCGAAAAATTTTTCGGTAGTTCACTTAGCCACTGACACTGAGTCGGAATATTGAGCTCTTTGACGGTCTTTTGAATGTGCTCTTTTTGACGTTGAGCTAGATCCGGAGAGATTTCAATAATGCTGTAGGTGTCTAGGGTCAACCCAAGATCTCGAAGGCGAGTCAGTATAGATGTTGCCAATTTGCCAGTGCCTGCACCAAATTCTAATATCTGGGTAGGTAATCTTTTCTGCTGAAGACCCTCAAGCACTGGAATGAGGGTTGAGCAAATCGCTGCCCCAAATAGCGGGCTAAGCTCAGGCGCGGTTGTGAAATCTCCACCAGCACCCAGTTTGTGAGCCCCTGCGCTGTAATAGCCCATTCCGGGCTCATACAGGGCCATCTCCATATAGCGAGAAAAAGGTAGCCAGCCGCCCTGGGAGGCGATCTGAGAGGCTATTTTTGCCTTTAGAAGCTCGCTATGCTCCGTTTCTAGGCTGGTCAAGGTAATATCCATAGCTCGCTAGTCTAAGAGAATTTAATTGAACCCGAGTTCAGTCCACCCTTCAGAGCAACAAAAAGCAGTTTTAGTGACTGGTGCTGGTAAGCGCCTGGGTCGTGAAATTGCTTTGCAGTTTGCGCGCCAAGGATGGGAAGTGGCAGTTCATTATGGCCGTTCTCGCCAAGAAGCAGAGGGAACCGTAGCCGACATCCAGCGTCTAGGCATGAAGGCTATTGCATTTCAGGCTGACTTGGCGATTGAGGGTGCTGTCAAAACGCTATTTTTCGATGTGGCTCAACAGTTTCCTAATTTGCACTGTTTGGTGAATAGCGCTTCAATTTTTGAATATGACCGCGCTAACTCCAGCACACCTTTAACTGGCAGATCTTTGTTGGATCATGTGCAGGTCAATTTACTGGCGCCTGTTTTGCTGGCGCAATGCATGTTTGCATTCCAAAAAGAGAAGAAACAAACGTCTGATGTAATTGCATCTGTAATTCAGTTGCTTGATCAAAAGTTAATTAATCTCAATCCAGATTACCTGTCATACACACTATCAAAAGCAGGCCTTGCTTCTTCAGTTGAAACTTTGGCAATGGATTTTGCTCCTTATCTCAGAGTGGTTGGATTAGCACCGGGTATTTCACTGCCATCGGGCGATCAATCGCAATCAGGGTTTGCTCAAGCCCATAAGATGACTCCTTTAGGTCAATCATCTACGCCGGCGGATATCGCAAGTGCAGCTGTATTCTTGGCTAACGCTAATGCCATTACAGGAACGACACTGTATGTAGACGGCGGCCAACATTTATTACCCTCATCACGTGATGTGATGTTTAAAACGAACTAAGTATTCATACAAAGCATTTAGAAAAATTCCCCATTTATGCACGCCATTCTTTCGCATCCCGCTTTAATTGACTGTCGCCGTTTGTTTTTGCGCGACTATGAAATTTATATCAATATTGGCGTTCATGACTTTGAAAAAAAAGCAGAGCAACGCGTGATTTTGAATGTAGATCTATATATTCCTCTTGCTATGAATACGCCAACACACGATCAATTAAATGAAGTGGTTGATTACGATTTCATGCGTGAGACTATTAAAGAGATTGCTGCCAAAGGGCATATTCAGCTTCAAGAAACGTTTTGCGATGAGATTGTTAGCGCGATGTTGGCGCATCCTAAAGTATTGGCGGCCCGCGTAAGCACCTCTAAACCCGATGTGTATCCAGATTGCCATTCAGTTGGCGTAGAAGTATTTCGGATCAAGCAGTCGTAAATATTAGATATATTGCAAAAGAACTAAGTGCTTATGGGCGATATACGAAAAATTGTTTTTGAAGAAAACAAATTAGAAAAAAAGCTTTGTCGCTTGGTTGGCCAAGCTATTGGCGATTTTGGCATGATCGAGGATGGCGATAAGGTAATGGTATGTGTGTCTGGCGGCAAAGACAGCTATGCCATGCTGGATATTTTGATGAAGTTGCGCGAACGTGCGCCGATCAATTTTGAAATTGTGGCCGTCAATTTAGATCAGAAGCAGCCTAATTTCCCAGCGGAAATATTGCCCAACTATCTGAAGAGTTTAGGCATTCAGTTTCATATCGAAGAGCAGGATACTTACAGCATCGTCAAGCGCGTTATTCCAGAAGGTAAAACGACCTGCGGACTCTGTTCGCGCTTACGTCGCGGGATCTTATATCGAGTTGCGGATGAGTTGGGCGCTACAAAAATTGCTCTTGGCCACCATCGTGACGACATTCTTGAAACGCTCATGCTCAATATGTTCTATGCAGGCAAGCTTAAAGGTATGCCGCCTAAATTGAGATCTGATGATGGTAAGCATATTGTGATTAGGCCGCTTGCTTATGTGCCTGAGAAATTGCTGGAGCGTTATGCAGGCGACATGAACTTCCCCATTATTCCCTGTGATCTTTGTGGCAGTCAGCCCAATTTACAGCGCCAGGTGATGAAAGAAATGTTGCGCGATTGGGAAAAGAAGCACCCAGGTCGAGTAGAAAATCTGTTCCGCTCAATGCACCATATTGTTCCGTCACATTTAATGGATTCCGAGGCTTTTGACTTCAAAAATCTTGAGATTTCAACTGAGCTCTCAGGTGTAGCTGCAAGGTCTTCGGGAGACAAGGCAATTGATGAGTCAGAATTAGATGAATTGGCTTGCGGAACCCTTGTGCAAGGGACTTATAATCCCCCTTTATGAATATCGTCATATTGGCTGCCGGGCAGGGAAAGCGGATGAAATCCGCATTACCAAAGGTTTTACAAACACTGGCAGGCAAACCCCTTTTGCATCATGTTCTCGATACCGCTCTAGCGCTTCAAGGTAAAACTTCAAAAAAGGGTCCAGTAGTAGTTATTGGCCATGGCGCTGACGACGTAAAAGAATTTTTATCCAGCACTGCTAAAGAAGATGTCAGATTTAGTAAAGTGAGCACTGCGCTTCAAGCGCAGCAAAAAGGTACGGGCCATGCTCTATTGCAAGCATTGCCAAAATTAGATACACAAGAGCCAACTTTGGTTTTGTATGGAGATGTTCCTCTTACAACTCAAAAGACATTAAGTAAGTTGTCTAAATTGGCTGATGGCGTACGTGGTAAAAATTGTGCCTTAGCTTTGCTGACCCAGAATTTGAGTAATCCTACGGGTTATGGTCGCATCGTGCGTGATGCTGATGGCTCTGTAAAAGAAATTGTTGAAGAAAAAGATGCTTCAGTGGCACAGAAGGCCATTCAAGAAATTAATACCGGCATCATGGTGTTGCCAACAAATTCTTTAAAGAAATGGCTCAAAGCTTTACGTGCTAGCAATGCCCAGGGTGAGTATTACTTGACTGATGTAATTGCAATGGCGGTAAAAGATGGTGTGCCTATTCGCACAGCACAGGCTGATAATGAATATGAAACTATTGGCGTTAACAGTCGCGAGCAATTAGCAAGCTTAGAGCGCGTACATCAGCTCAATATTGCAAATCAGTTGATGGACTCAGGGGTATCGCTTGCTGATCCTGCGCGTATTGATGTTCGTGGCACTTTAGAGTGTGGGGAAGATGTATTTATTGATGTTGGTTGTGTGTTTGAGGGTTGCGTTACCTTAGCCGCTGGCACAAAAATTGGACCATATTGCATTATTCGCAATAGCGTGATTGGCAAGGATGTTGTGATTCATGCATACAGCCATATTGATGGCGCTAAGGTTGGTAACCAGTCTCTTATTGGCCCTTATGCACGCCTAAGGCCTGGTGCTGATTTATCAAATGATGTGCATATTGGAAATTTTGTTGAGGTAAAGAACAGCAAAATTGCAGCAAACAGCAAAGCAAATCACTTGGCTTATGTTGGAGATTCTATTGTTGGTACAAGAGTCAACATTGGCGCGGGCACCATTACTTGCAATTACGATGGTGTTAACAAACACCAGACCATTATTGAGGATGACGTCTTCATTGGTTCCGATACTCAGTTAGTTGCGCCAGTGCGTGTAGGGCGTGGTGCTACTCTGGGGGCAGGAACAACACTTACCAAAGATGCGCCAGCTAATCAGTTAACTGTTTCAAGAGCGAAACAAATTTCTTTGCAGTGGCAACGTCCAGTAAAAAAAGAAAAAGTTGTTTCTAAGAAATTAGTTGCTAAAAAAGTAACAGTTAAAAAAACGATATCAAAAAAGCCCTTAAAAAAAGTGGTTAAAGCTAAGGGCAAAAAATAATGTGCGGCATTGTTGGCGCAGCCTCTCATCAAAATATCGTTGAGGTATTGGTAGAGGGTTTGCGCCGCCTTGAATATCGTGGCTATGATTCTTGTGGCTTCGCAGTTATCAATGGCGATGACGCAAAACATCCTATTGAGCGCGCTCGTACTACTGCTCGTGTTTCTGAATTAGCTGAGCAAGGTAAAGATTTCAAGGGAACTCTTGGAATCGCCCATACCCGTTGGGCGACGCACGGCAAGCCAGACACTCAAAATGCCCACCCTCATATTTCAAATGGACTCATTGCGGTAGTTCATAACGGCATTATTGAGAATTATGAAGTTCTGCGTACGGAGTTAAAAGCGGCTAGCTATGTTTTTAGTTCTGAGACTGATACAGAAGTAATTGCCCATTTAATTCATCAGCAATATGTTGGTGACGGTCAAAAAAGTATTGCAGATGCAGTCAAAGCGGTATTGCCAAAGTTGCATGGAGCTTATGCGATTGGCGTGATCGCGCAAGATAACCCCGCAACATTGGTGGGTGCGCGAGTTGGCTCCCCATTAGTGATCGCGCTTGGCAACCAAGAAAATTTCTTGGCATCAGATGCCCTTGCTTTAGCGGGCCGCGCTCACTCTATGATGTATTTAGAAGAAGGCGATGTGGCTGTCTTGAGGGCTGGGAGCGTCGAGGTATTGGATCAAAGTGGTAAGTTAGTTGAGCGTGAGCGCAAGCCTATGCCAGCGCAAGCGGATTCCGTCGATCTTGGCCCTTATCAGCATTACATGCAAAAAGAAATCTTTGAGCAACCCAGAGCAATTGGCGATACGCTTGCCAATATTGCTTCATTTGGACCAGAGTTATTTGGTGCTAAACCAGATGAGTGGCAGGGATTCGATCAAATTTTGATTTTGGCTTGTGGAACTAGTTATTACTCGGCATGCGTTGCTAAGTATTGGCTAGAAGATATTGCAGGCATTCCAACCCAAGTAGAAATTGCTAGCGAATATCGCTATCGCACAACCGTTCCAAATCCAAAAGCATTAGTTGTGGTGGTTTCGCAATCGGGTGAAACGGCTGATACCTTAGCAGCATTGCGTCATGCCAAGGAGCTTGGACATCGTTACACATTGGCTATTTGCAACGTTGCAAGTAGCGCTATGGTTCGCGAAACCCTCTGGCATTTCTTAACTAAGGCCGGTACAGAAATCGGTGTTGCTTCAACTAAAGCATTTACTACGCAGTTGCTAGCTCTATATCTGCTAGCCATATCGCTAGCAAAACGCGCTGGAAAAGTGAGCGCTGAAAAAGAAAAAGAGTTGTTACGCGAGTTGCGTCATTTACCCAAGGCATTGCATGCGGTGTTGGCGCTTGAGCCACAGATCATGGCTTGGAGTGATGCTTTCTCGAAATGTGAGAACGCGCTCTTCTTGGGTCGCGGGCTCCACTACCCAATTGCCCTTGAGGGCGCATTGAAGCTTAAAGAGATTTCTTATATTCATGCGGAAGCCTACCCCGCTGGCGAACTTAAGCATGGACCATTGGCGCTAGTAACAGACAAAATGCCAGTAGTAACTGTTGCACCCAATGACGTACTTCTTGAAAAACTGAAGTCCAATATGCAAGAGGTGAAGGCACGTGGCGGCAAGCTTTATGTCTTTGCTGATCAAGACACCGAAATTGTGAATAGCGACGGCATTAATGTGATTCGATTGCCAGAGCACTATGGAAATCTTTCACCTATTCTGCATGTTGTTCCGTTGCAGTTATTGGCGTATCACACAGCATGTGCTCGTGGCACAGATGTTGATAAGCCACGTAATTTAGCGAAAAGCGTAACAGTCGAATAATTTTTTTACTTATTTGACTTTGACACAAACTTGTGTACAAATTTCAGTAGATAAATCAGGGTGTTACGCAACCCCAACATCATTTTTGTGTTCAAATAACTCTTACAAAAGAGAATATTTGCCGCACCCATGTTTTTTTTAAAGATCCCTTCTTTCTCGTATTCCAAGCTGCTCCCGATTCTATGCGTGAGCTTACTTTCAGCATGTGCGGTTGGTCCTGACTTTAAGCAACCTGAGGCGCCTAAAACCTCTTCTTACACCGAAGGCCCTGTAGCCAAGAAATTAGCAACCGCCCCTGGTGTTCCGGGTGGAACGGATCAAGAGTTTGTCGAGGGTGCTGATATCGAAGCGCAGTGGTGGGAGTTATATAAATCCCCTGAACTGGATGCCTTAATTAAAAAAGCATTGGAACAAAATCCAAATTTAGGTGCTGCTGATGCTGCATTGCGCGCATCTCAGGAAAACGTAAATGCTCAAATTGGTGGGCAATACTTTCCTGCTATAGGTCTTGGTGCAGGCGCTAGTCGTCAGCTGCAACCTTCGGCTATTTATGGCTTGCCATACGGATCTGATACCTACAATCTTTACAACACCTCTGTGAATGTTAGCTACAAACTGGATGTGTTTGGAGGGGCTCGTCGCGCAGTAGAAGGTGCTAGAGCACAGGCAGAAGTTGCGCAATTCCAGCTGGAGGGTGCATACCTCTCTTTGACGGCCAATGTGGTCACCAGCGCAGTAAGAGAAGCTGCTCTGCGAGCGCAGATGAGTGCCACGGAAGAAATCTTGAAGGCGCAAACTAATCTTGCTGAAGTAACAGAAAAGCAATTGGTGATTGGTACGGTTTCGAAAGTCGATGTCACTTCCCAAAGAACATTGGTATCGAATTCACAAGTCGATTTATTAAATTACGAAAGAAATTTAGCGTTCACACGTAATCAACTCGCAGTCTTAGTGGGCGAGGTGCCTAGTAATGCTGATATTGCACATTTTGATTTAAGCAAATTGCATTTGCCTGAAAAATTGCCACTCTCAGTCCCGTCAAGTCTTGTACGCCAACGTCCAGATGTTCGCGCAGCTGAAGCTCAATTAAAAGCGCAGAATGCATTTGTTGGGGTTGCCACGGCAAACTTGTTGCCGCAATTTAATATCACTGGATCCATTGGTTCTGCCGCGCTTACTTCTGCGGCGCTATTTGGTCCTAACTCTGCTTTATGGTCTATTGGTGGCGGAATCTTGCAGCCCTTGTTCCAGGGCGGTCAATTGTTGGCACAGCGTCGTGGCGCACTGGCCAATTATGAGCAGGCGGCTTTTCAATATCAAGCGACAGTCTTGAATGCATTTCAGGAAGTTGCCAATGCCCTACGCGCTCTAGAGACTGGTGCTCAAGCACTTAAGGCGGCTTCTGATGCAGAGCGTTATGCCTATGAAACTTTGGATCTTGTGCAACAACAATACAAACTCGGAACAGCAAGTTATTTGGCGGTGCTCTATTACCAAAATCAGTATCAACAAGCCAAAGTGAAATCCGTTGCTGCTCAAGCAACGCGATTTTCTGATACGGCAGCATTATTTGCAGCATTAGGCGGCGGCTGGTGGAATCGCGTTGGTCCAGCCTTCAAACCAAAAGACATCGCAAACAAAGATCAAAATGAAACTTCTGGAAACAATTAAAAGCAAACTGATTGCTGCTGTCATTGCCATCTGGGCATGGTTAAAGTTGAAGGCAGTGCAATGGAAGTTGCGTGAAAAAGCCCTTTCCTTTTGGGAAAAAGCTAAATCATTTTATGCACGCATGGGGGTTAAGTGGCGCGGTACAAAGGCATATGCCAAGTTAATGGCAATGGAGCCTTTGCCACGTCGCATGACAATCATGCTGTGCGGAGTCTTCTTATTGTTGGGGCTGATTTTTGCTTTTAATCAGTTCAAGTCATTCATGATTAAGCATTTCATATCAGGAATGGGTTTGCCACCAGCGACGGTTTCAACAATGGTGGTTGCAACTTCAGAGTGGCAGCCAAAGTTAACTAGTGTTGGTAATGTACGCGCCTTTAGAGGGGTTGATCTCAGTACAGAAATTGGTGGTTTAGTTCAAACTGTGCCCGTTAAATCTGGTCAAGATGTTAAAGAGGGCGATTTACTCATTAAATTAAATGACGCTTCTGATGTGGCCCAACTGAACTCCTTAAAAGCAATGGCGGATCTTGCAAAAGTCATTAACGAGCGCGACAAGCAGCAGCTGGCGATTCAGGCGATTAGCAAAAACGTTTTTGATACTAGTAAAGCCGATGCAAAATCAAAGCAAGCTCAGGTCGAAGCTCAAACCGCTTTGGTTGCTAAGAAAAATCTAAAGGCTCCATTTAGTGGACGTGTTGGCATTGTGTCAATCAACCCTGGGCAGTTTGTGAATCCAGGCGATAAATTAATCACCCTGCAAACTTTAGATCCTATATTTGTGGATTTCACATTGCCTCAAGGTAATGCTGAGCAAATTCAAGTGGGGCAAGAAGTTGTCGTTACTACTGATGCATTTAAAGATGCCAGCTTTACCGGCAAGATCACTGCAGTTAGCCCAAAAGTGGATACCAATACTCGCAATATTCAAATTGAAGCGCAGATTGCCAACCCTGACAAGAAAATATTGCCTGGCATGTTTGCTAATGTGAATATTAAGCTTGGTGACGAGGTGAAATTGCTAACCTTGCCACAAACAGCAGTGACTTATAACCCTTACGGATCAACCGTTTTTATTGCTAAGCCTACTGGTAAGAAAGATAAGCAAGGCAATCCAGCGCTTGAGGCCCAGCAAGTATTTGTAACAACTGGTGCGACACGTGGTGATCAAGTGGCTATTCTCAAAGGCATTAATGAAGGTGATACCGTTGTCACTAGCGGTCAATTGAAGTTAAAGAATGGCACGCCTCTGATTATTAATAACAAGGTGCAGCCCGCAAACTCTCCTGATCCTAAGCCGCAGGAATAATTAGCCGATGAATTGGACAGATATATTCATCCGCAGGCCAGTGTTATCACTGGTGGTCAGTGCGCTGGTGCTCGTTTTTGGTTTGAAGGCGATTGGTTCTTTGCCAGTTAACCAATATCCACAAACACAAAATGCCATCGTTACGATAACTACCGCTTACTACGGTGCTGACCCGGAAACGATCGCTGGTTTTATTACGCAACCTTTAGAGGCTTCAATCGCTCAAGCTCAGGGCATTGATTATCTTTCCTCAACTAGCGTGAGCGGTGTCTCCACCATCATTGCGACACTCAAACTGAACTATGACTCGAACTCGGCATTAACGCAGATTCAGACGCAGATTAGTGCGGTAAAGAATCAGCTGCCCCCGCAAGCGCAACAACCTGTATTGACCGTTCAAGTGGGTCAATCAACTGCTGCAATGTATATGGGTTTTTATAGTGATCAGTTGCCCAACAATGCGATCACGGATTATTTATTGCGAGTTGTAAAGCCTAAGTTAGATTCTGTTGAGGGTGTACAAAACGCGGAGATTATTGGTGGTAGGAAGTTCGCTCTACGTGCTTGGTTGGATCGTGAAAAAATGGCTGGTCTTGGTGTTGGCGCAGATGATGTGTATAGCGCCATGTCAGCAAATAACTATTTATCTGCAGTGGGCAGCACAAAAGGCGATATGGTTTCTGTTGACCTGGTTGCTGGTACTGACCTGCACACATTGGAAGAGTTTCGCAAGCTAGTGGTGAAGAAGGATGGCGTCAATATTGTTTACTTAGACCAGGTGGCGAATGTCTCTCTAGGCTCCGAAGACTACAACACCAATGTGGCTTTCAGCGGTAAACAATCTGTATTTATTGGCATTAAGGTTGCGCCACAAGCCAATTTGCTTGATGTGGCCCAGCGCGTAAGAGACGTGGTTCCAGATATCCAGAAACAATTGCCGATTGGCATGAATGGTCAAATTGTTTATGACTCCACAGAATTTATTACTAGCTCGATTGATGAAGTGATCTCAACCTTGCTTGAGGCCTTAGTCATCGTGACAGTTGTGATTTACTTGTTCTTGGGAAGTGTTCGCGCGGTAGCAGTGCCTGTAATCGCGATGCCTTTGTCTTTAATTGGTACTTTCTTCTTGATGCAAATATTGGGCTACTCCATTAATTTGCTCACACTCTTGGCATTGGTTCTAGCAATTGGTCTAGTAGTGGACGATGCCATCATCGTTGTCGAGAACGTTGATAGGCATATGAAGGAAGGTAAATCGCCTTTGGAAGCCTCCTTAATCGCAGCTCGTGAATTGGGTAGTCCAATTTTGGCGATGACGGTTGTATTGATCGCTGTATATATTCCGATTGGTTTTCAGGGCGGTCTAACCGGAGCTCTTTTTACGGAATTTGCATTTACCTTAGCCAGCGCTGTAGCGGTATCGGGCTTGATTGCATTAACTTTGTCACCAATGATGTGCTCGCGTATTTTTACCGAAGAGCAAGAAGCCTCTTCTTTTGTGCATAAGATCGATCAGATATTTGATAAAGTGCATCACAGCTATCAATCCACTTTGCGCGACTTATTAAGTACCTGGCAAGTCATTATTGTGATGGGCGCTATTTTGCTTGGTGGAGTTGCTTATCTTTATGCCACTGCGCGCGCTGAATTAGCGCCAACGGAAGATCAGGGCATTGTGTTGATGCAGGCATCTGGCCCGCCAAACAGTACTGTGAATCAGATGCAAACTTATGCAGATCAAATTTACGCAATTGCTGCAGCTGAACCAGAATATGAACAAGCGTTTCAGATAACTAGTCCAACATCCAGCTTTGGCGGCATTTTGTTAAAAGATTGGAGCTCACGCAGTCGCAACGCGACCAAGTTCCAAGAAGATATGCAGCAAAAGTGGAATACGATTGCGGGTGCGCGCGTAGCCGCATTCCAGTTCCCCGCTCTACCTGGAGCCCAAGGTTTGCCGGTTCAGGTTGTAATTAATACTACTGAGTCGTATGAGCAATTGAATGAGGTGTCCCAGACGGTTTTGGATAAAGCACGTCGCAGTGGCAACTTCTTCTTTGTAGACTCCGACTTAAAGATTGATAAGCCGCAAGATGTTCTTGTGATCGATCGCGAGAAGGTGGCTGCTTTAGGAATGACGCAGCAGCAGGTTGGTGCAGCGCTCTCTGCGGCTTTGGGTGGTGGTTATGTGAACTATTTTTCTGTCTCAGGTCGTTCATATCGAGTGATCCCACAAGTGAAGCAAGTGGATCGTTTAAACCCAGATCAGATATTGGATTACTACATCCGCACTCCAAGTGGCGCGATGATTCAGGCGCGGACGATTGCTAGCATTAAACAGCGCGTTGTACCGCAATCGATTAATCACTTCCAACAATTAAACTCTGCAACCATTTCTGGAGTGAGTACACCGTTTATCTCCCAAGCAGATTTGCTGGAGTACATGCGTCAGACTCTAAAAGAAGTCGCTCCAAATGGTTACTCCATGGACTATGCGGGCCCTTCACGTCAGTTTATGTCTGAGTCAGGCGGCTTTCTTGTAACAATGTTCTTTGCAATTTTGATTGTTTTTCTGGTACTTGCGGCGCAGTTTGAAAGCTTCCGCGATCCAATTGTTATTCTGGTGTCTGTTCCCTTAGCTCTTTTTGGCGCTTTGATTTTTATTAATCTGGGCTTCACTACCTTGAACGTTTACACGCAGGTAGGTCTTGTCACCTTAATGGGCTTGATTAGTAAGCATGGTATTTTGATTGTTGAATTTGCAAATGAATTGCAAGAAGCCGGCCGTAGCAAATTAGATGCGATTGTTGAAGCAAGTAGCGTTCGTTTAAGACCAATCTTGATGACTACTGCAGCGATGGTACTTGGCGTTGTGCCTTTGGTAATTGCCTCTGGAGCAGGTGCAGCCGGCCGTCAATCTATGGGAATCGTGATCTTCACAGGCCTATCAATCGGCACCTTGTTCACGCTCTTTGTAGTGCCTGCGATGTATCTGTATATGGGCGCTGATCACCACCAGAAGAAATTCAAGCAAGAATAATTTTTTAAATGAGTAAAGCTCAATATCACTTGTTAATGATATTGAGCTCTTTTTCTGCAAATTCTTGAAAATGGGTTTCTGATTTAATTTGATTTAACCAGCGATCGATATTCTGTAAATTTACTCGTGCGCCAGTTTCTTTTGCAAAAGTGTCGTTAATTAAGATCCAGCGGTGCACACATAGACTGAGTACGATATCGCCAAGATGAAATTTCTCTCCAGAGCAAAAAGTCTGTGAAGCTAGAGCCTTATCGAGAACTTCAAATAACTGATTCGTTTCTTGATAAGACTTGAAGATGAGTTCATGGTTTTGTTCTGCTGCTGGAACTCGCGTTAGGCCGATGAAGGCAGGACGCAAAACGGGCCACAGCGTACCCACTTGCCAGTCCATCCACTTTTCAGAGCCATATTGAGAGGCAATGTCTGCCGGAAAGCGTTTATTTTGGTTGTACTGCGAAGCTAGGTAACGCATGATTGTGTTGGACTCCCAAAGTACCAGCCCCTTATCTTCTAGTGTGGGAACTAAACCATTTGGATTGAGATTTAAGAACTCTGGTGTGCGCACTTTTCCAAACTGAAGGCCAGCATCAATACGCTCAAAATCGACGCCTTCTTTAAGGCCTAACTCGGCAAGACACCACAACACTTTTTGAACATTAATAGAGCTTTTCCGCCCCCATAAACGCATCATCTTTTTTCCTATCGAGTGATTTATTGCTTAGCTAGATTTAGCTTTAGAAAAATCCAAGCCAACGAATTTGCTGCTTGCAAATATGAGAGGTTCTTTTTCAGGATGATTTTTTAATTGAATCACTTTGGCAACAATAATGTTGTGATCGCCACCCGTATGAACCGAAACAGTTTCGCATTCATAGTAGGCTACACAGTCTTTAATTTGCGTTAAGCCACTATCGGTGCGTTGATGACCAATTTGGTCAAATTGATTTACTTTGACTGTTGCGAAGTGCATTGCTAGAGACTCTTGGGAGCGCTCTAACACGTGTATCAAATGCTTTTTGCCAACTTCGACCCAGGGCATAAAGCGAGAATGCTTCTTAAGACTCCACAGAATTAATGGTGGTTCTAAGGAGACGGTATTAAATGAGCTAATCGTGATGCCGTGTGGATTTTGCTCTTCATCGACGCAGGTGATGACAGTGACCCCAGTGGCAAAAGATGCGAATCCTTTGCGAAGCTCTTGCGATGTAAATGGGGCCATCTTTCTTTACTTGCTGTCTGTTTTAGGTGTTGATTCAATCGTAGTGCCTGGAATTGGAATCAATACCTCGTTTTCTTCAGCCTTTACACATTTAAAGCGATACTCTTTGCCAGCCTTGGATAGAAAGCTAGCGCCCTCATAAAAATCGTTTTTACAGGCCTTGGTAGCAAAATCCATGACATCTTGCGGACTTGCGCTAGAAGTGATCAGGCGCATATTGCCCATTGACATGTTAATTTCAGTGGAATAACAACCTGCGAGCAATAAGCTAGAAGTTGCGGTTAATAGTAGAATTTTTTTCATGGAAACCTCCATAATCGACAATGCTCGTTAGGATAAACCTATTACGTAAAAGCTGTGGGGAAAAGCTCCCCATACAGAAAAAGAAACGGGGAAAGAGACATGTTTAAAGCAATCTTGATTAACAAGGATGACCAAGGATATAGAGCTGAGCTTGGCCAGGCTGATGAAGCCAGTCTTCCAGAGGGTGATGTCAGGGTAAAAGTTCTGTATTCCACCCTTAATTACAAGGATGGTTTGGCTATTACTGGTAAAGGCCCTGTTGTGCGAAGCTTCCCTATGGTTCCTGGGATTGACTTTGCGGGAGAGGTCGTTGAGAGCGCTAGTCCTGACTTCAAGGCAGGCGATATGGTCCTTTTAAATGGTTGGGGAGTCGGAGAAGGTCATTGGGGTGGTTTAGCTCAGCAGGCTCGCGTTAAATCAGAATGGCTTATTCCGTTACCAAAAGGATTTACCGCAAAGCAAGCCCTTGCTATTGGCACTGCTGGATATACCGCCATGCTGTGTGTAATGGCTTTGCTAAAGCATGGACTCAAGCCAAGTGATGGGGAAGTTTTGGTCACCGGTGCAGCGGGTGGCGTCGGCAGCTTTGCAATCACTTTGTTAA
This sequence comes from Polynucleobacter sp. MWH-UH25E, assembly GCF_018687095.1. Classification (NCBI taxonomy): domain Bacteria; kingdom Pseudomonadati; phylum Pseudomonadota; class Betaproteobacteria; order Burkholderiales; family Burkholderiaceae; genus Polynucleobacter; species Polynucleobacter sp. MWH-UH25E. The sequence goes on from NZ_CP061286.1 coordinate 627,986, forward strand.
GTAAGCTCGGGTTTACGGTAGTTGCTAGTACTGGGCGGATGGCTGAAGCGGATTACTTAAAAAAACTAGGCGCTAGCGAAGTCATTGATCGTGCAAGCTTGTCAGCACCAGGCAAACCTTTAGCTAAAGAGCGTTGGGCTGCGGTACTAGACAGTGTTGGTAGTCATACCCTTGCAAATGCTTGTGCACAAACCAAGAGTAATGGTGCAGTAGCTGCTTGCGGGCTTGCTCAGGGAATGGACTTTCCCTCTAGCGTCGCCCCATTTATTTTGCGAGGTGTAACTCTTTATGGAATTAATAGCGTTACAGTGCCACGTGAAAAACGAATTGCCGCTTATGAGCAGTTAAGTAAATTAGTGGATTTGAAGACGCTTGATGAAATTTCTCAAGAAATTACTTTGGAAGAATCTTTAAAGTATGCGCAGGAGTTGATGCTTGGCAATGTGCGTGGTCGTTTGATTGTGGATGTGAATCGCTAACGGGTGATGGGCAGAGTCGCTCACTCAATGGCTTGTAACTTTCGAGCAGTGATTGTCTCCCAAATTTTCAGCTTGTCATCATTCGGCAGTTCCGACCAATCTGCGATTTCAGAAAGCGTGCGATAACAGCCGCGACAATAGCCATTTTCGGGGTTAATGTCGCACCAATTAACGCAGGGTGATGGAATCGGTGTCAATACGATCCTTAATGCAATAAACAAGAAATATGAATATGAGTAATCAACAGCAAACCACAAATGAGGCCGCCATTCATTATCCATTAGGCGATCTGCTTCCACCAGTTGGTCAAAGCATCGAGGTTGCCCCTGGAGTTCGTTGGTTGCGCATGCGGCTCCCTTTTGCTTTAGACCATATTAATCTTTGGTTATTGCACGATCAATTCAATGGGGTTGAGGGCTGGACAATTGTGGACTGCGGTATTGCCAATGATGAAACGAAAGCATCGTGGGAGGCTATTTTTGCAACTCAATTAGAGGGCTTGCCAGTATTGCGTGTGATTGTGACGCATATGCACCCAGATCATGTTGGTTTGTCTCAATGGTTATGTGAGAAATGGAATGCTCCTTTGTGGATCTCAATGACCGACTATTTGACGGCGCAATGGTTAAGTTGCAAAGAAGGTGGTGCAGCTGTTGGTGCGCGTGCAGGTGGCGGTGGTTCTGCCGATCATTTTCAAAAGCATGGTTTAACCGCACCAGAGGATCTGGAAAAAATTCGGGCACGATCAAACTACTACAGCAATATGGTTCCTGGTGTGCCCCGCCAATATCGCCGCATCCTTGATGGCGAGTGCATTTCCATTGGCGGAAATGATTGGCAAGTCATTATGGGTTATGGGCATGCGCCAGAGCATGCATCACTATTTTGTAAAAACTTGAAGGTATTGATTTCAGGGGATATGCTGTTGCCGCGGATCTCTACGAACGTCAGCGTTTATGATGCGGACCCCGATGCAGATCCATTGGGCTTGTACCTGCAATCTCTGGCAAAGTATTTGCCTTTACCGGATGACACATTAGTACTGCCATCCCATGGCAAACCTTTTGTTGGAATTAGGCCCAGAATTGCGCAGTTAAATGCTCACCATGATGAGCGCTTGGCCGACGCATTGGGAGCATGCCAAAAGCCAATTACTGCTCGCGAAATTGTTCCAGTGTTATTTAAGCGAGAACTCGATATTCATCAACTCACTTTTGCAATGGGCGAGGCTATTGCTCATCTGAATTACCTACTTCGTCGAGGTAAGTTGGATCGCCAACTTTGCGAGGACGGCGTGTTGCGGTTTTGCGCGGTTTAGCTTTTGTTGTTTTAGGACTCTCGCTAGACTCCGATTTGGGTGTGGCTGCAGCGCTTGCCGCAGAGACTGCATCCCCAAATGATTTCAGGGCCATCATCGTTGCATGCTGTACTTCCAGCCCCTGAATCGTCGACTTCAGAATATTGAGGTTGAGATTGAGCCAGTTTTCAACGCTTTTCAGATCCTTGATACGTTTCTCAAGTTCCTCGATATCCATGCCTGGAAAGGCGGCTCCTAAGCCACCAGCCGCTTTTGAGGCATCTGTGGTGAAAGGAAACTGTCCAGCTTGGCCTGCTGCGCCCTGTCCCCACATGGTTTTAAACATCTCAAGACTTTGATTGAATTCGGGAATGGTTCCAAACATGGCGGCTCCAAGGTAAATAAAAAGTGGCTTTTCCAATAGAATAAGGGATTCTAGAGATCAATCCCGGTTAAGCAATGCAATTTAATGGTTTGTCCCAGCCTTACACCCGTGGCAAGGCGCTTCCTGAGCTTTTAAAGCAGCGCATCCTCATATTGGATGGCGCGATGGGAACCATGATTCAGCAATATAAGTTAACTGAAGCCGATTACCGTGGTTTACCTGGCAATACTCGTTTTGCAGAGCACCCTGGTGATCTCAAGGGAAATAATGAGTTATTGGTACTGACGCAACCTCAAATTATTAGTGAGATTCATGAGAAGTATTTAGATGCGGGCGCCGACATTATTGAAACAAATACTTTTGGCGCAACCTCAGTAGCTCAAGAGGATTACAAAATGCCTGGCCTGGCGCGAGAGATGAATGAAGTCTCAGCAAAACTTGCACGCGCTGCTTGTGATAAATACAGTACCGCGGATAAGCCACGCTTTGCTGCTGGTGCGATTGGCCCAACTCCAAAAACTGCAAGTATTTCTCCTGATGTAAATGATCCAGGCGCTCGCAATATTACTTTTGATGCTTTACGCGCTTCATATCGCGAACAAATCGAAGGACTCTTTGCTGGCGGAGTGGATTTATTTTTAGTTGAAACCATTTTCGATACTCTGAATGCAAAAGCGGCATTGTTTGCGCTTGATGAATTTTTTGAAGAGACAGGCGAGCGTTTGCCAGTCATGATTTCTGGAACGGTAACGGATGCCTCCGGAAGAATTCTTTCTGGGCAAACCGTTGAGGCATTCTGGAATAGTTTGCGCCACATTAAGCCATTGACCTTTGGGCTCAACTGCGCTCTTGGTGCAGCCTTAATGCGCCCTTATATTGCCGAGCTAGCCCGTATTTGCGATGCGGCAGTGTCTTGCTATCCAAATGCAGGTTTACCTAACCCGATGAGTGACACAGGATTTGATGAGACTCCTGAAATTACTTCGGGGTTAGTAGATGGTTTTGCAAAGGATGGGCTTGTGAACCTAGTGGGTGGTTGTTGTGGCACCACGCCCGATCATATTCGCGCGATTGCGAATGCTGTTGCAAAACGTAAGCCGAGAGTTTTCTATCGCGAAGAGGCTGAAGAAGTATGAGTAAGGTAGAAAACAAAAATCAGAAGCAAATGATTCCAGCAATGAAGCTTTCTGGATTAGAGCCATTTAATGTGACTACGGATGTAGGCTTCGTCAATATTGGAGAGCGTACCAATGTGACGGGTTCTAAAGCGTTTGCACGAATGATTCTGAATAATCAATTTGATGAAGCGCTCGCGGTAGCGCGCCAACAAGTTGAAAATGGTGCCCAAGTCATTGACATCAATATGGATGAGGCAATGCTTGATTCTGAAGCGGCAATGACGCGCTTTCTTAATCTCATTGCGTCTGAGCCTGATATTGCTCGCGTGCCCATCATGATTGACTCCTCAAAATGGAGTGTGATTGAGGCGGGTTTGAAGTGCATACAGGGCAAGCCCATCGTTAATTCGATTTCTATGAAGGAGGGCGAGGAGCCTTTCCGTAAACAAGCTGCTCTGATACGTCGCTATGGAGCCGCAACGGTCGTAATGGCATTTGATGAAGCAGGGCAGGCAGATACTTTCCAACGCAAGATTGAAATTTGTCAGCGAAGCTATGACATTCTGGTAAACGAAATTGGTTTTCCTGCTGAAGACATTATTTTTGATCCTAATATCTTTGCGATTGCGACCGGTATTGAAGAGCATGATAACTATGCCGTGGATTTTATTAATGCTACTCGTTGGATAAAAGAGAATCTTCCTGGAGCCAAGGTCAGTGGCGGCGTTTCAAATGTGAGCTTTTCTTTCCGTGGGAATGATCGAGTACGAGAGGCAATTCACACAGTATTTCTTTACCATGCCATTCAGGCTGGCATGGACATGGGTATCGTCAATGCTGGTCAGCTGGGCGTCTATGCAGATCTCGATCCGGAATTGCGTGAGCGTGTTGAAGACGTAGTTCTCAATCGTTTTAAAGAAAAAGAAGGTCAAACGCCAACCGAGAGACTCTTGGCTATTGCTGATCAATTTAAAGGTGATGGCACTAAGCAGGTTGAGAATTTAGTATGGCGTGAGGCGCCCGTTCGCGAGCGTTTAACCCATGCATTAGTGCACGGCATTACGACATTCATCGAAGAAGATACCGAAGCATTGCGTGCGGAGATCATGGGCGCAGGTGGTCGACCAATCGAGGTCATTGAAGGCCCGCTGATGGATGGTATGAATGTTGTGGGTGATTTGTTTGGCGCCGGCAAAATGTTCTTGCCTCAGGTGGTGAAGAGTGCGCGTGTGATGAAGCAGGCTGTTGCAATTTTGATTCCCTACATTGAGGAAGAAAAGCGCCAGCATATTGCGGCTGGTGGCGAAGCCAAGGCTAAAGGCAAGATTGTGATGGCTACTGTTAAAGGCGACGTTCACGATATTGGAAAGAATATTGTGACGGTAGTACTTCAGTGCAATAACTTTGAAGTAGCCAATATGGGCGTAATGGTTCCGTGCGCAGAAATCTTGAAGCGTGCCAAAGAGGAGAATGCCGACATTGTTGGCCTCTCAGGATTAATTACACCATCACTAGAGGAAATGACATACGTTGCACAAGAGATGCAGCGAGATGAGTATTTCCGTTCTCGTCAAATTCCGTTGATGATTGGTGGCGCTACGACTTCACGGGTTCATACCGCTGTAAAGATTGCGCCTCACTATGATGGCCCAGTGGTCTATGTGCCTGATGCATCTCGCTCCGTATCTGTGGCAGCAAGCCTATTATCAGACGAGAGCGCAAAGAAATTTATCCAAGAGTTGCGCGATGACTATGCCCGTATTCGTGAGCAGCATGCAAATAAGAAAGCAACACCAAGCATCTCGCTGGAGGAAGCGCGCAAAAATCGCGAGATGATTAATTGGTCAGCATATGTCCCGGAGAGGCCAAAATTTATTGGACGTCGCGTCTTTAAGAATTTTGCTCTTAGTGATATTGCCAAGTACATTGATTGGACCCCATTCTTTCAGACCTGGGATTTAGCGGGAAAATTCCCAGCGATCTTAGATGATGAAGTAGTTGGCGAAGAGGCGCGTAAGGTTTATGCCGATGCTCAGAGCATGTTAGATAAGCTGATTAAAGGTCAGTGGCTACAAGCGGATGGCGTGGTTGCTTTTTATCCTGCCAATACAGTTGGTGATGACATTGTTTTGTATAGCGATGAAGAGCGCAAACGCCCTTTGTTTGTTTGGCATAACTTGCGTCAACAATCAGAGCGTCCAGTGATCGATGGCGTTCGTAGGCCGAATCGTTGCTTAGCGGATTATGTTGCACCAAAAGATAGTAGTGTTGCAGATTACGTTGGTTGTTTCGCGGTAACTACTGGCCACGGTGTTGAAAAGAAAGTGGCTGAGTTTCAGGCAAAGCATGATGATTACAGCGCCATTATGTTGAAGGCGCTAGCAGATCGCTTGGCCGAAGCTTTTGCCGAATTAATGCATCATCGCGTTCGTACGGATTTATGGGGCTACGCAACTGATGAGCTGCTGACTAATGATCAAATGATTAATGAGGAATATCGCGGTATTCGTCCGGCGCCTGGATATCCTGCTTGCCCTGCGCATGAAGTGAAGGAGGATTTGCTTCGTGTAATTGGGTCTGAAGATATTGGTATGACTCTTACCGAATCGCTAGCAATGAACCCAGCCTCAAGCGTAAGTGGTTTCTATTTGGCTCATCCAGACGCCCAATATTTCAATGTTGGAAAAATTACCTCTGAGCAGCTTGAAGATTTAGCAAAACGTCGTGGCCAGTCAGTTGATGATGTGCGTCGTCAGCTTGCGAGCTTGGTGGATTAAACGCCCCACATGACAGATTCGTTTTTTGCTCGAGCCTGCTTCATGAGTTCTAAAAATGGATACGCCCTTTGACCAAGTCGATCAGCTAGCTTGGGTTTCTCAGATTCGCTATCTTTGTTTTCGCCTACTTTTTTGCGCTCCTCTAGATCATTCAAGATGGCGGTTTCTAGGGCTGTGATCAGGGCGGGCAATTGCTCCTCAGTCAATATTCCCCTAGGCTCAAGCGGGCGACCCAAGATATCGAAGATTCGCTTGGTCAGATCAGCCAGCATGATGACATCTGGACCAGCTTTAGAGCGAAATTGATAGATCATTTCAACAGCTTACCACCTGATAAACTCACTTAACTATGTTGCAGACCAATAAAAACCGTTTAATTGATATGTTGAGTTTGGCTCTAAAAGGCCTAGCTCAGGAGCGTGGCTTAGATGATGCCCCAACCCCCCGTTTAGAAAGACCAAAGGTGGTCGATCATGGGGATGTGGCATGTAATATCGCCCTCCAGCTTTCAAAGGCGTGGAAGCTCAATCCGCGAGATTTGGCCCAAGCCCTAGTTGATAGATTGCAAAAACAGGCGGGCTTCGATCAATTGATTTCATCCTGCGAAATCGCGGGACCTGGCTTCATTAATTTTCGATTGAGTAACCAAGCCAAAACCGCAGTTGTTGGGGAGATTCTCTCCTCTGGCGTTCATTTTGGCGAAGTTACCCAAGGCTCTAGACAGGTTAGTAGTGCCATGATTGAGTTTGTTTCAGCAAACCCAACGGGCCCTCTACATGTTGGACATGGTAGACAGGCCGCCCTAGGCGATGCTCTAGCCAATTTATTGGCTACCCAAGGAGTAAAAGTACATCGTGAGTTCTACTACAACGATGCTGGCGTGCAAATCGCTAATCTTGCTTTGTCTGTTCAAGCACGCTTGCATGGTTTAAAGCCAGGGGATGCCAATTGGCCTGAGCAAGCATACAACGGTGAATATATCGCAGAAATTGCTTCTGCTTTTAAAGCGTCGCCCGAATATCAAGATGATCTAGAGTCGATTCGTAAGTTTGCAGTGGCATATTTACGCAACGAGCAAGATATTGATTTGAAGACATTCGGCGTTAAGTTCGATTGTTACTATTTGGAGTCATCCTTATATACCGATGGTAGTGTCGATCAGATCGTTCAAGATTTGCAGGCGATCGGAAAAACCTATGAGGCTGATGGCGCGCTTTGGCTCAGAACAACTGATGATGGCGATGATAAAGATCGCGTGATGCGAAAGTCAGATGGCAGCTTTACTTATTTTGTTCCAGACGTGGCTTATCACACCAGCAAATGGAATCGTGGCTTTGACAAAGTGATTAACGTTCAAGGCAGCGATCATCATGGAACGATCGCACGTGTTCGCTCTGGTTTGCAGGGCGTAGCGCAGAAGCGTGGCTGGGATATTCCAAAGACCTACCCAGACTATGTTTTGCATAAGATGGTTACTGTGATGCGTCATGGTGAAGAAGTAAAGATTTCAAAACGCGCAGGTTCTTATGTGACTGTGCGCGATCTAATTGAGTGGTCTGGTGGGGTTACTCCAGAAATGACTCCTGAAGAAAGAGGGTTAGCATTGCAGCGTGGGCGCGACGCGGTTCGTTTCTTCTTGATATCTCGCAAGGCCGATACTGAATTTGTATTTGATATTGATTTAGCGCTTGCGCAAAATGATGAGAACCCAGTGTTCTATGTGCAGTACGCGCATGCACGCATTAGCTCAATCTTGCAACAATGGGGTGGCAAGCCCGCTCAATTAACTAATGCCGATTTGTCTTTGTTGCAAAGTAAGGCATCTGATCATTTATTAAGACGTTTGGCAGAGTATCCAGAGGTTTTAACCAATGCGGCAGCAGAGCTAGCCCCACATGCCCTTGCTTTTTACCTGCGTGACTTGGCTGGCGATTTCCATACCTTTTACAACGCTGATCGCGTATTGGTAGATGATGAGGCATTAAAGCTTGCACGCCTTGCTTTGCTATCGGCAACACGTCAGGTTCTACAAAATGGGTTGAGAGTCTTAGGGGTATCCGCTCCAGCAAAGATGTAGTAGCAATGAATGAAGTGAATATGTAAGATGAGGATATGATGAAAAAACCGAATCAACTAGCAAGCTTCAAAAAGCAAAACATAGACTCCAATACGGGTACTTTAAATCGCAATTCCCAGTATGGCGGAACCATTCTGGGCTTTGTGCTTGGCTTGGGTGCAGGACTAGGAATTGCTTTTGTAATTGCCTTCTATCTTTCTAAAAATACTCCGCAAGAGAGACCTGGAGTCCGTGCGCCGAATTTGCCGATGACAATTAAACCTGTAACTCCAGCTGAGGGTGAGGCGGCTGCTCCGGCTGAGCAGCCAGATTTAAACAAGCCTTTGCAAGGTAAGCTCCCAGCACCTGCATCTAGCGACCCAATTGGTGATTTAGTCAGCGGTAAGAAATCAGCGGACGGGGCTAACCCTGCAGCAGCACCAAAGAGTGACGCGATTTATTTCTTACAAGTGGGCGCATTTACAAAACGTGCTGACGCAGATGCTCAAAAGGCAGCTTTGGCGATTCAGGGAATTCAGGCGCAATTGAGCGAAGTAACTAGCGATGGCAATACTTTATGGCGTGTTCGTACTGGACCCTACGCTAGTGTTGAAGAAAGCAATCCGGCTCGCGATAAATTAAATGGTATGGGCATTAAATCTACTCTTATTAAAACAAGTAAATAAACTGCAAATATGATCTCAATTAGCAAGCGAATTTTTTTAGCATTTACCTTGATATTTTTGTGTGGCGCAGTCCACGCACAGAAAATTGAAGAAGGTTTTGATTATCGAGTTCTGCCTGTGCCGCAGCCAGTGGAGACAAAAGGCAAGGTCGAGGTTATTGAGTTTTTTTGGTATGGTTGTCCACACTGTTATGACTTTGAACCTGAGTTAAGCGCTTGGGTTAAACGCCAACCTAAGGATGTCGTTTTCCGTAGAGTGCCAGTGGCATTTCGGGATGATTTCTTGCCGCATAGCCAGTTGTACTACGCTCTTGAGGCGATGGGCAAAGGTGATGCACTTAATGAAAAGGTGATGTATGCGATGCATAAAGAAAATAAGCGTCTACTCACCGAAACTGAAATTGCGGATTGGGTTGCTTCACAGGGCGTTGATCGCAATACTTTCCTTGCAACCTATCGTTCCTTTGCGGTCGTTTCAAAGGCTAGAGCTGCAAAACAATTGACCGAGGCTTATCGCATCGATGGTGTGCCAACCATTGTGATGCAGGGCAAGTATGTAACCTCACCATCGATTGCCGGCACCAAGGCTAAAGCGATTGCAGTGATGGATTATCTTGAAGAAAAAATCCGCAAAGATAAATATCGGCAGTAGTCATGCCAGCAGCAATCAATCAAGGCCACCTAATAAGCGGACTTAGATTTTGACGAAGCATCGCACAATCCAAAAATAGAGCGGATAAGGCAAGATTCTCAGGAATTTCAAAAATCTTGAGAATCGTTTTGGAAAGTGAATGTCAAATTCACCTTTCTGAATACCTTTTAATATTTCTGAAGCCGCTTCATCAGCGCTAATTAGGGCGGGCATTTCAAAATCGTTCTGTGCAGTCGCCTCCGTTGCCACAAAGCCTGGAGAAATCATGTGCACTCCGATGCCTTTGGGAAGCAAGTCATAGTAAAGAATTTCGCAAAAGTTGATGATGGCTGCTTTGCTAGGGCCGTATGCCAAAGCCTTAGGTAGGCCACTATAGCCAGCAACACTACCCACTATTGCAATATTTCCTCTTTGGGTTTGAAGCATTTTTGGCAGAACCAGTGCTACCGCTTTCATGGGCCCAAGAAGATTGGCATCAATAGTTTGTTCGGCAATATGGATATCAAAGTCATCGGCTCTCAACGGAGTGTAGATGCCTGATACAAACAGAAGTAAATCGATTCCGCCCCATGTATTAATGATCTTTTCATAAGCAGTAGCTAGCTGCTCATCATTAGTCACGTCTAGCGGGGCTACCAATGCTTGATCAACCTTTGCTTCTTGCGCAATCGCATTTAAACGCTCAACCCTTCTGCCCGAAAGAATGACTCGCGCATTTTGGTTGATTAATGATTTGGCGCATGCCTCACCAATACCGCTGGAGGCGCCAATAATCCATATTCGCTTATCTGAGAAGCTACTGATTCCTATTTGCTTCATGGGGTCAGGGCATCGGGCGATGTCTTTGATGATGAGTGGCTCAGGGTGAATTGCACAACATCAATACTGTGCTCGGCAAACCCTGCAGCGCAGTACATGAGATAAAAATTCCAGAGCCGAATAAAGGCTTCATCGAAGCCAAGATTACGAATTTCTTGAAGTTTTTGATTAAAGTTGTCGCGCCAAATACAGAGTGTTTTGGCGTAATCCATTCCAAATGCAAATTCGTTTTCGATTTTTAATCCTGCTTTAGTAGCAGCAGTGTTAAAACTGGCGCGTGATGGAAGCATGCCTCCAGGAAATACATATTGTTGAATAAAGTCTGTGCTGTGACGATAGCGTTCAAATAAATGATCGGCGATGACAATCGTTTGAATACATGCTTTACCGCCAGATTTCAGGCATTTTGCAAGCGTTTGAAAATATTCAGGCCAGTGTTTTTCACCCACAGCCTCAAACATTTCAACTGAAGCGATTCCATCAAATTGCTCTTGGCAGTCCCGATAGTCCTGTAGGCGAACTTCAAAATGACTCGGGTTGTTCGAAAGCGATTTGAGATTTTGTAGTCGATTTTCCGCGAATGCTTTTTGCTCGGTAGACAAAGTAAGACCCGTGATTGATTTGCCGCTGAGTAACGCCTCTTCCATAACTCCGCCCCAGCCACAACCTATTTCTAGAATGTGATCACCCGGCTTGGTATTGAGAGAGCTTAAGATGCGTTTGATTTTGGACTTTTGTGCATCGGCAAGGGTTTGCTTCGCGCCTTCAGAAAACCATGCGCTGGAATAACTCATGCTAGGGTCAAGCCATAGGCTATAGAAGGCATTGCCTAAGTCATAGTGAGCATGAATATTTTTGCGACTACCCGATTTTGTGTTGTCTCTTAACCAATGCTTCAAACGGTAAAGAATGGATCCAAGCCAGCTGCCGTAAATTGCTTTTTCGAGGATGGTTCGGTTGCGAATGGCAAGTTCCAAAATTGCTTTTAAGTCCTTACTATCCCACTCGCCTCGAATGTAGCTTTCTGCAAAACCAATATCTCCATGAGACATTAGATCTTTGAAAACATTCCACTCGAAGATTTGAATATTAGCTTGCAGTGAATCTGCTTTATTGCCAAATTCTTTTACCTGACCATCTGGCAAAGTCATTTTGAGATAGCCACTATTTAGCTGGGATAGCAGGCCAAGAACAAATTTTGTGCTGTAGTCACCTTTAGGTGAATGCGATGCACCTCTCTTATGGTTTGAAAAATTGAGGCGTGAAAGTAAATTTTGTCCTGGGCGATTCATTTGCTAACTTCAAACTTGGGTGGTTTGGGCTTTGAGTGAAAGGGTACACCTTTTAGCCATAATTTCAATGCCTGCCAATGAATACGAAATATCACCCCAAGACTCATCAAGGGGTAGCGTAATAGAGCTAGATATAGAGCAGATTTAGTAAGGGGGCGACTAATTCCGCTGATGCTGGTGTTAATGAGCGGTAGTCCATCTTCATGCAGCTCAATTCTGGCAAGGATGTTTCGTTTGGATTGGCTATCTTCGGCAAATAAGAACCGAAATTGGTACTCACCACGGACATCGCAAAATGGTGAGACATGAAATACCTTTTTGCTGCTGAGTGTTTCGCCAGATCGAAGTGCTTCACCAGAATCTTTATGCAGCAAATAGCAATGACGCTCCCCAAAAGTATTGTTTACTTCAGCTAAGATTGCGCGGACTCTTTTATCGGCTCCAGTGCAAATCCAAAAACTGACGGGATTAAAGACATACCCCAGAACCCTGGGAAAGGTCTGCAGCCAAATTTCACCATCAATTTGGCTGATGCCATATTTCTGCAAAATACCTTCTATCCATGCAAGGCTATCTGCTTCGCCGCGACCGTGATCTTTATCGTAGAAAGAACATAAGCCTAGTCGATTGTCGTTTAAGCCTGAGTCAGTCAAAAGGAGTGGGTCACCTTTGCGTGCCCGCATAGGAATGGAGATGGTGAAAACACCATATGAGAATGCATTTTTTGCTGGCCTTAAACGGCTATGCTTGACTACTCCAAAGTTGATCTTTGCTTGATTCATTTAGCAAGTATCTTGCTTTGGCATAGTGTTTAATGGCGAGTGAAGGCTCTCGACTAATGCCTCTGCAACGAGTTCTCCAGAGCGTAATCCATCTTCGTGAAACCCAAATCCGGTCCAGGCACCGCAATACCAGATTGAGTGCGTCCCTTGAATAAGTGGTAATTCTTTTTGTGCCTGAATAGCCTTCATATCAAACACAGGATGTGAATACTGAATTTCTTGTTGTACTAATTTTGGATTGGGTTCTGCGGAGGGGTTTAAGCTCACAATGATTTGTGTGTCCTTCAGCTCTTTTGGTAGCGGCTGTAGAAGGTTTATGAGGTAGTTCACGCTCACATGTTGCTTGGACGATGGTGTAGTGCCCGATTTAGCGGTGTAGTTCCACGCCGCCCAGCAACGTTTCGTTTCCGGTAGAAAATTGGTATCGGTGTGGAGTATGGCGCGATTCTCTTGGTATGGAATTGCAGCCAAAATATCTTTGGCTTCTTGATCAATGCCGTGAAGCAAAGTTAGCGTTTGATCGCTATGGCAGGCCATCACCACTTCGTCAAATAAGGCAGATCCTGAAGCGCTAATAACTTCCGCAGCAGATCCATCGTGAGCTGCATTAACACGTAAAACATTCTCGCGTTTGATGACGACTTGATTTTGTTCGAGAGCATGTACGATACGCTTGACGTATTCACGTGACCCTCCCTGAACTGTAAGCCACTGAGGCCGATTCTGAATTTGTAAAAGACCATGATTATGACAAAAGCGGATCATGGTTTGAATAGGAAATTCGAGCATCTGCTCAACAGAGCATGACCAAATTGCGCCAATCATCGGCAAGAAATAATTTTCTCTGAAGCTTTGGCTAAAACGATTCCGATCTAAGAAGCTTGCAATGGTTTCATCGGGTTCTGAATATTGATGACCAGCGGCAATTTGATCGTGAGCCAATTTAGTTGCCATGCGATTGAAGCGCAGGATGTCATAAGTCATCCGCCAGAAAGAGATCGATAGCAAATTAGATCGTTGGCCAAAGAGGGAATTAATGTCATTACCAGCCCACTCAAGTTTGGGGTGAGATGGATTTTTTTCAGAGGTATCAATGGAAACCGAAAAAGACATTTCAGAGGGCGCTATTGGGACCTGAATCTCTTCAAAGAGCCTTACTAGGCGAGGATAAGTCTTGCGATTGAAAACTAGAAAACCAGTGTCGACGCCATAAGACAATTGCTTGCCATCATGCTCATATGTGAAGCCAACAGTATTGCTATGCCCGCCAATGTGGTTCCCGCCCTCATACAAGGTAAGTTCTATATTGGGTTGCTGGCGAAGTGCATATGCGCATCCTAAGCCAGAAATGCCAGCGCCGATGATGGCAATTCTTTTTTTGCTCACTGCGCTTTTTCCTCTAAAAGTTTCTCGATCTGATCAGTAATTGAATTGCTTGTCGGTTTTGTAACGCTACCGAAGGAATCTACCACGTTACCTTTGCGATCGATCAAGTATTTGTAAAAGTTCCACTTCGGTGTAGTGCCAGTTTTTGCAATTAGCATTTTGAAAAATGGATTTGGATTGTTTCCAGATACACTACTTTTTGCAAACATTGGAAATTTGACGTCATAAGTGTTTTTGCAGAAATCAGCAATTTCTTTGTTACTGCCAGGTTCTTGTTGCCCAAAATCATTTGATGGGAATCCTAAAACGACAAAGCCTTTGTCTTTATATTTGGCGTAAATTTTTTCAAGCCCCTCATATTGGCTTGTAAATCCACAAAAGCTAGCAGTATTAACAACCAAAATAACTTTGCCTTGATATTGGCAGAGGTTTTGGGGCGCATCATCTTGTAGACGAGGGAAGGTATGGGATAACAGGGGGCCGCAGCTAGATGCAGCTTGTGCGGTGTTAAAAAGGGAAAATCCAATAAAAAATAGGAAGATCCAAATGGTCAAGCGGCGATTTACTATAGGGTTCATAAGGTCTCCATTCTTCTTGTTTTGCCTGCCAAGTCTAAGTCATTCTGATGAATATCGCAGGGCAAGACTCAAAGCTATTAATATTGCAATATGAGTACATATTCTTCGCCCTCTTTTGAATCTAAAGTCTGCACCCCAGCACAACTTCAAGAGCGTATTTCAAAATTACCAAGACCCATTGTTTTTACCAATGGCGTCTTTGATATTTTGCATCGTGGGCATGCCAGCTATCTCGCTCAGGCACGTGCACTGGGTGCCAGCCTGGTGGTGGGAGTTAATTCAGATGCCTCAGTCAAAATGTTGGGTAAGGGTGATGATAGGCCAATCAATACTGAAGCTGATCGTCAAGCATTGCTAGCAGCATTGGAGAGTGTTGACTTAGTAGTTGTGTTTTCCGAACAAACGCCAGTGAATTTAATTGAGCAAATTCATCCGGATATTTATGTCAAGGGTGGAGATTATGAAATCGATATCTTAGCTGAAACTAAGCTAGTAAAAACATGGGGAGGCAAAGCTATTGCTATCCCATTTTTGTATGAGCGCTCAACTACTAGCTTATTGGGAAAAATACGTTCATAGAAGATTGTTTGCTTTTTGGTTTTAGATATTTTTTAAAAGCCAAGCCCAAACACCACGTAACACCAGGCCTTCACTGACTTCAATCTTCGGGGTGCTTAGTACATTGGCCTGCTGAATTTGATTCATAAGCGTCTTTGCATTGCCCCCATCAAGCCAAATTTTTTCAATTGGCAAATTCATTTTTTTAGCCAGATCTAGTGCATATTGAATTGCACCAATCTGTGCCGCATCACAACCGCCAATAATGGCTTCGTTTGTAGATGTTCCAAATCCTGGCGCAGATGCATCGCGAACTGCAAGTGGTAGCTGCGCTGTATTGGCTTCAAGGCTCTGGTGCATCAAGCTGAGGCCTGGCAGAATCCAGCCACCGTAGTGCACACCATTTGAGCCTAGTAGGTCGATAGTCGTTGCGGTACCCGCATTGATGATGAGCGCGTTTGATTTGGATAGGGAGCGGGCGCCAATAATAGCGCTCCAGCGATCAGCCCCTAATTTACTTGGGTCTTGATAAAGTGTGCGCACTCCATCAAAGGCGTCATCACCACTCAGTTGTTTCCATTGAATATCTTGCCATTGTGGAAATAAAGACTGGAGTTGTTGGATTGCCTCTGTACCAGCAACACAGCTAAATGCAATTGCATCAGGCTTTGGCAATGTTTTAGAGATGTAATCAGCCAACTCCGCGCGATGTTCTGGAGATTTTAGTGATTGAGTGCTAATTGATCCGGAGTAATCCCATAATTTTTTCTGTTGATCGGACGGTTGTTTTGTGGACTCGACTGCAGCCCACTTGAGGCGCGTATTACCAACATCAAAAATTAAATATAGGCTCATGACTGCACTCTTAAAGAAACATCGCCTGCATAAATTGAAAGCACTTTTTCATCTTTTTCAAGCAAAAGCGCGCCATCCATGCCGATACCTTTTGCTATCCCATACACAGGCTCTTTACCTGCCCCTGAAAGGCAGACGGCTTGATTTGCATAGGCGTCCCATGTGCTCCATGCCTGCTGATAAGGAGTAAATCCTTGAGTATCAAAGTCTTGAAAGTGTTGCACTAAGGAATCAAGCAAGCTTAACCAAAGATACTCGGCGTCTGGTAGCTCTGAATTTTTTGGCAACAGATCCTCAATTGCACTGACTTTTACACCGACCTCATGAAGATTTTTTTCTATTGAACTTGCATTGCGTAAATTGAGACCAATACCAACAATCATCCAACTTGGGTCGGTCGGTTTTGCTTGCCCACCCTCAATCAAAATTCCGCCAAGTTTGGCGTTGTTTAACAGTAAATCATTTGGCCACTTCAGACGAAGACCAGATTGCAATAGCAGCGACTTATTTAGATTGCAAGCTCTCGCAATGCCTTCAATTACCGCTAAGCCCACTAGTAGACTAAGGCCAGCTAATTGAGCAGGGCTTCTCTTGAAGGGGTAGGCAACGGAAAAGCAGATGGAGTCATCTGGATTTGATAACCAAGCGCGACCAGCCCTCCCTTTTCCGGCAGTTTGTCTATAGGCAATTCTGGCTACAGGGTCAATTAACTGGCCCGAGCGCCAACGATCCAGAAGATCATCATTGGTGGACTTGGTCTCGGCAACACGTTCGAGGATGCAATTAGCAGTCATTTCGCCATTGTAGAAAGGTCTGACCTAGAATTGTGGAATGCATTCAAAAGATCACCGCCCTCGTCAGTTGTTATGGCCATTGCAGGCCATGCCGCTTGCGCGTGCAATGAGTCTCATTTATGCCTTATTGATTGTATATATGAGCTTAAACCCGTTTGATTTTGATTTTCATAATGGTATTGGCGCATATGCATGGATTGATGCCCCCTTGCCACGATTTATTACGCTTTTCGATGTTTCGGTAAATATCTTGGCTTATATCCCTTTTGGATTTTTATTAGTTTTCGCTGCCTACCCACGTTGGCAAAATTTTGTTGCATTAGGTATAGCCATTGGTTTGAGCGCAGTATTGGCGTTGAGCGTGGAAACTTTACAGTCATGGTTGCCAACGCGTATCCCCAGTTTGATGGATTGGTGGGCAAATGTATTTGGAGGTTTATTGGGCGCTTTGTTGGCTATTCCTCTGGGTCCCCAGTGGTTATCTGGAAGTGCGTTACGGCGAAGATTTGATCAGTGGTTTGGTTTGAACTGGGCGGTATGTGCACTCTTCCTGCTTTTCCCGTGGTCGCAAATTTATCCGCAAAGTTCATGGCTAGGTGTTGGTGTTTGGGGGCATGTCATTTTTGGCTCAATTGATTGGGGAACTCTTGTGGTCAATCAAATTGCTCAGGAGATGTTCATTACCGGTTTTTGTTGGCTTGGTGTGGCTCTGCTTCTTTCTTTGGGGATGCGCGTCAAAGCACCCCAGTGGCAGATCTTAAATGGCTTGCTCTGCTTCACGGTTGTTCTGAAAACCTTATTTACAGCACTGCAATTTGGTGTTGAGTTCAGCTTTATTTGGCTAACTACAGGTGCGTTTTGGGGAATGTCTTTAGCAACAATCGCCTTGCGTTGGGCTTTGAGGTTGCCTCAGAGAACCAAATGGTTTTTGGCAATATGTTGTTTGATTGGCGTCACTGTTGTTATTAACATAATGCCCGATAATCCTTATTTCATTTTGACTTTAAGACATTGGAATCAAGGACGACTATTGCACTTTAATGAGTTGATGCAGTGGGTATCAGTCATATGGTTACCGATGGCTTTTATTTGGATGATTCGTAAAGCATTTCGCCCTCAACCACATTCTCAATACTGAATCTATTTACCCATGGCTTTTTCTCACCATTTATTTTTTTGTTTAAACCAGCGTAGCAACGGCGAAGATTGTTGCGATCGTCATAATGCATTTGCTCTATTTGAGTATGCGAAGAATAGAGTTAAAGAATTGGGCCTTGCGGGCCCTGGAAAAATTCGGGTCAACAAAGCGGGCTGCCTAGACCGTTGTGCTGATGGCCCGGTAATGGTTGTGTATCCAGAGGGTGTTTGGTATACCTTGATTGATCAAGAAGATGTGGAGGAGATTATTCAATCCCACTTAATTAAAGGCTCTCCTGTAGCTCGCTTGCAGCTTGCCTAGATAGATTTAGCCGTTTTTTATTGTTGAAAGTATTACGTATGAATAGCCGTACTAAATTAATTCAGATTGATGGAATTGTTGGCCCAATCGAAATGTCGATTGATCTTCCGGATGAGCTGAAAAACGATCCCAACTTTGCGGTGCGCGGTCTGGCATTGGTGGCTCACCCTCATCCGTTGATGGGTGGAACCATGGATAACAAGGTTGCCCAAACGATGGCCCGTTCATTCAACCAATTGGGTTATGTAAGCGTGCGCCCTAATTTTCGTGGCGTTGGTGGAACCGCTGGGGTACATGATGATGGTGTTGGGGAACTAGAGGATTTACTACACGTCACTGAATGGATGCAAACCCCATCTAGTTGGTCTCAGTTTGAGGCGACTGCTAGTCACCCTTGGGTTAATTTGGCGAATACTTTGCCGTTAGTGGTTTCTGGGTTTTCATTCGGCAGCTTTGTGGGTAGTCATCTGGTTCAGCGATTGGCAGAGTTGGGTAGGCCAGCTGAGCGTCTCGTGATGGTGGGAAGCGCTGCTGGTAAATGGACTTTGGCGCAAGTGCCTGCAGACACGATTTTGATTCACGGTGAATTGGATGAAACTATTCCTTTGATTGATGTGCTGGACTGGGCGCGCCCACAAGAATTAACAGTCCAAGTAGTGCCTGGCGCTGATCATTTTTTCCATCGCAGATTGCATTGCATCCGCAACATCATTACTGGCGCTTGGTTAGGTATGCCAGATCATCGTAAGCAATAAGAGAAGAGCCTCGATATGTCCGAAGAAAAATCTTTAATTGAATATCCATCCCTCTTTCCCATCAAGGTCATGGGGAAAAATATTCCTGAGTATTTGCCAGCCATTGTGCATATTGCAAAACAGTTTGATCCTACCTTTGATGAAAGCAAGGTAGAGCAGCGACCTTCAAAGGATGGAAATTATTTGGGTATTACATTGCCCATTACGGCAACTAGTCGAGAGCAATTGGATGAGCTCTATCGCACCTTATCTACTCATCCAATGGTGAGCATTGTTCTCTAAGACTGCTTGATGAAGGTTTTAGTTAAACATCTTGGTGTAGCGGATTACGCTAAAACGTATGCTGCAATGCAGACATTTACTAAAGAGCGTGATGCTAATACTCCAGATGAAATCTGGGTTTTAGAACATCCGCCAGTATTTACTTTAGGGTTGGCAGGAGACGCTAGTAATTTACATTCACCAAGCAATCAGATTCCAATGGTTCAGGTAGATCGCGGTGGTGAGATTACCTATCATGGCCCAGGTCAGCTTGTTATTTATCTATTGCTTGATCTAAAGCGTTTAGGAATTTACGTTAAAGAATTGGTGTTTCGCATTGAGCAAGCGGTGATTGACACTCTGTCAGATTTCGGTGTGCAAGCTGAGCGTAAGCAGGGTGCCCCAGGAATTTATGTGTCAGATCAGGATGGAGTATCAGGTGAGTGGGTGGGGGCTAAGATAGCGGCTTTGGGGCTAAAGGTTTCCAGAAGCTGCTCGTATCATGGCCTAGCATTAAATATAGCCACCGATTTAGAGGCATTTGGGCGCATCCACCCCTGTGGTTATGAGGGCTTAAAGACAGTTGATATGCAAACCCTCGGGATCAAGGACAATATAGACATTATTAGCCAAGTGCTTTTAAAGCATTTACAAAAGCAACTAAGCTTAGATGGCCTAGATGAATAAAAAAACGCTAGATGACAATGAATAAATCCGATTCCAAGCAGGCGACTGAAGAACGTCAAGATCTTCAGTACGATGCCACTCGTAAACAAAAATCGAGTGAGAAGACTGCTCGTATTCCGATCAAAATTGTTCCTCTTGAAGAGGTATTAAAAAAGCCTGATTGGATTCGGGTGAAGGCCGCCTCTGGAAATTCTCGTTTTGCTGAAATCAAAAAGATTTTGCGTGAAAACGAATTAGTAACAGTTTGCGAAGAGGCAAGCTGCCCAAATATCGGCGAGTGCTTTGGCAAAGGCACGGCTACATTCATGATCATGGGCGACAAGTGCACAAGACGTTGTCCGTTTTGTGATGTAGGTCATGGTAGACCTGATCCCCTCGATCAAAAAGAGCCCGCGAATTTGGCTCGCACTATTGCAGCATTAAAGCTGAACTACGTAGTCATTACCAGTGTGGATCGCGATGACTTACGCGATGGCGGTGCTATGCATTACGTAGAGTGCATTACGCAGTCTCGTGAACTATCGCCAACTACTCGCATAGAAGTTTTAGTGCCAGATTTTCGTGGGCGCTTAGACAAGGCATTGGATATATTTGCTGAGCATGCTCCTAATGGTTTGCCGGATGTCATGAATCACAATTTAGAAACAGTCCCGCGTTTGTATAAACAGGCTCGTCCAGGCGCAGACTATTTGCATTCTTTAAAGTTATTGAAAGAGTTCAAAGAGCGCTTTCCGCATATTCCAACTAAGAGTGGATTAATGGTTGGACTTGGAGAAACCGACGAAGAAATCCTGGAGGTCATGCGGGATATGCGCGAGCACAACATCGACATGCTGACGATTGGTCAATACCTTGCCCCTTCAGGCCACCACCTGCCAGTCACGCGTTATGTGCATCCCGATGTATTCAAAATGTTTGAAGAGAAGGCATATGAAATGGGCTTTTCTCATGCTGCTGTAGGTGCTATGGTGCGCTCTAGTTACCATGCAGATCAACAAGCACATGGAGCAGGTATTGTTTAAGGGCTTTACTCGGCCTTATCTGCTTGCAACCTTTTTACTTCTGTTAGTTGCTTGTAGCCCAAAGCTCAACTGGCGAACAGTGCAATCGCCTGAGCAACGATATACAGCCTTATTTCCGGGTAAGCCAGACAAGTTAGAGCGCTTGATTCCAATTAGCGATCAAGAGTTTCGTCAGACTCTCGAAGCCGTCAAGATAGATGATGATATTTACTCCATCAATTCGATTGAGGTTCCCGCGAAACAAGTGAATACCGATTTAGTACAAAAAATCACGAAACAGTTACAAAGCAATTTGTTGGATAGGGCTAAAGCTTCTGGTGGATCTGTTGCTGCTGAAGCAGGCAACTTTCAAAATAGTCAGCACCAACGTATTGGAACAACTGACTACTACATTGTCTTCAATGGGGCTGGTAAAGCCCAGCAAACTATGCGGGTGCGTTGGATTACGCGATTAAATGATGATAAGAGTGCTTGGATATATCAAGTTTCAGTATTGCATACGAATTCAAATATGAATGATGCAAAAGCACTTTTATCAAAAGAAGAATACGAAAACTTTTTTAATGAGTTTGTTCCAGAGTAAAAACTCTAGGTAATTCAATTTAACCGAGCAATTATTTTGCTTGTTCTAGAGCAGCAACCTTTGCTTCCAATGCCTCTAATTTTTCTCTGGTCTTTGCAAGAACCTTTGTTTGCAATTCAAATTCTTCACGAGTAACCAAATCCATTTTTTGGAAACCTTGGTTCATCATGGCCCGCACATTTTTTTCAATCTCTTGTGCTGGTGAATTGCGAATAGCTTCCCCCACTTTGTTTTGCATATCGTTAGCAATGCGCTGAATTTGCTCGAGGATTTCGCCAGGTTTTTGCATGATGGGTTCTTTATTGGGATTAATAGTTGCGTAAAAGACACATATCTGTATTTTAATTTGAGGCACCAAAAATGGGGAAAAACGCTAAAAAAGTCTAAAAATTGAAGAAATTCACATAATAGGTGCAATATTAAGCACTAAAAAAGTGCATTGGCATTAATAAGGGGAATGGCTGGGAATTCAAAAGTGGCCATCCCGTCATGATCACTCCATGCAATAAGCATTAATCCCTTTTTTGATTACAAACAGTAAGGAGTAATACATGAAAACTTTACATAAGAAAGCAATTTCTGCGGCAGCAGTTGCATTGCTATCAGGTTTAGCCTCAACTGCAGTTTTGGCTGAAGAAGCTGCGGCTCCAGAGGTAAGCCCAGTTACTGCGAACGTGACAGTTGCAAGTAGCTATATTTACCGTGGTATTACCCAGTCAAACAATAAGCCAGCAATTCAAGGCGGCTTTGATTACGCACATGAGAGCGGTTTCTATGTAGGTAACTGGAACTCAAGCATTAGTTGGATCAGCGATGCATACAACAGCACTTCAAATACAAATGGTCCAACAAAGTCAGCTCCTTCAACCTCTGCGCCTGTAGAGATGGATTTCTATGCCGGTTTCAAAAAGGAACTTATTGGCGAAGGTTTTGCGAGTGACTTTGGTGTTTTGCAGTACTACTACCCAACTACAGGTTTAGGTGGTGTGCAGTCCAAGGCTTGGGTGACAGCTAATCCATCAATGCGTCAAACATCTGGCGTAAATCCAAGCACAACAGAGTTGTATGCAGCTCAAAACTTTACTTTTGGTCCTGCAACTGGTTTTTTCAAGTTTTCATATGCTCTGACAAATTTATTCGGTATTCAAAACTCTCAAGGATCTTTTTATCCTGATTTGACTGCTAACTATGACACAGGATTTTATGGAATTACCGTCAATGCACACGTTGGTTATCAGTACGTACCAAACAATGTTGTTACTACAACAGCTTTAGCTGGTGCTGGTAACGGTGGCACATGGAATCTGAGCTACGCAGACTGGAAGCTAGGTTTGACTAAGGACTTCGGTGGCGGTTTATCTGGTACTGCTTACTACACTGGTACAAGCGCACAAAAAGTTGGCAGCACTTATGTTTATGCAACACCTAACGGTGGCAATGCTGGACGTGGTAACGCTGTTGTTGCTTTAACCAAGACTTTCTAATTTCCACCTCTGAACGGAGATACACATGAAATTAATTACCGCAATCATCAAGCCCTTCAAGCTTGACGAAGTGCGCGAAGCTCTCTCGGAAGTGGGAGTTTCGGGCATCACCGTCACTGAAGTTAAAGGCTTTGGTCGTCAAAAGGGTCACACTGAGTTGTATCGCGGTGCTGAGTATGTTGTTGATTTTTTACCTAAGGTAAAAATTGAAGCTGCTGTTGAAGATGGCATCTTGGAGCGTGCGATTGAAGCAATTGAAAAATCTGCGCGTACTGGCAAGATTGGCGATGGCAAGATTTTTGTCTCTCCAGTTGAGCACGTCATTCGTATTCGTACCGGTGAAACCGGTGCGTCAGCACTTTAAAGAGAGGTTCAAAATGTTAACTTGGATGAAACGACTTGTTGCTGGCGGTGCGATGGCCTTGGCCATTGGTGCTACTGGCGTAATGGTGACTTCGCCAGCGCACGCTGATGAGGTTAAAAAGCCAGCAGTAACTGCGCCTGCCGCAACACCAGCAGCTGCAGAACCTGCGCCTGTACTTTGCTCTGAAAAGTGCAATAAAGCTGATACAGCATGGATGATGGTATCCACTGCATTAGTGCTATTGATGACACTTCCAGGCTTAGCTTTGTTTTACGGCGGCTTAACTCGTAGCAAAAATATTCTTTCCATTTGCATGCAATGCTTCATGGTCTTCTCTTTGATTACAGTGCTCTGGTCTATCTATGGCTATAGCTTTGCATTCACTGAGGGTGGGGCATTCTTAGGTGGACTTGATCGCTTGTTCTTGGGCGGCATGAATCCAGATTCAGTAGCGGCAACCTTTAGTAAGGGTGTTGTGATTCCTGAATATGTATTTATGGCTTTCCAAGCAGTGTTTGCAACGATTACTTGCTGCTTGATCATTGGTTCTTTTGCTGAGCGCGCTAAGTTTTCTGCAATCCTAGTGTTCATGGTTATTTGGTTCACATTCAGCTACTTACCTATTGCTCACATGGTTTGGTTCTGGCCTGGTCCAGATGACATCAAAGATGCTGCATCACTTGAGGCTATCACTGCTCGTGCTGGTTGGTTGTGGCAAAAAGGTGTTCTCGACTTTGCCGGTGGAACCGTTGTTCACATCAATGCCGCGATTGCTGGTTTGGTAGGTTCATTTGTAATCGGCAAGCGTATTGGTTATGGCAAAGAAGCAATGAAGCCACATAACTTAGTTTATGTAATGACCGGTGCTGCACTCTTGTGGTTCGGTTGGTTTGGTTTCAATGCAGGTTCTGCACTTGAAGCAAACGGTAGTGCTGCATTGGCATTCGTTAACACCTACTTGGCAACCGCTGCTGCTGTATTGGGCTGGTCTGTTGCTGAATGGGTTCTCAAAGGTAAGCCTTCCATGTTGGGCGCTGCATCTGGTTGCGTAGCAGGTCTAGTTGCGATTACTCCTGCGGCTGGTTTTGCTGGCCCTATGGGTTCAATCGTTATCGGCTTGATCGCTGGTGTAGTTTGCCTTTGGGGCGTTACTGGTCTCAAGAAAATCTTGGGCTCTGATGACAGCTTGGACGTTTTTGGTGTTCATGGCGTAGGCGGTATCACTGGTGCTTTATTGACCGGCGTATTTGCTGACCCTGCTTTGGGTGGTTCAGGCATTTGGGATTACGTAGCAAATGCTGTTGCTCCTGATTACTCAATCGCTAGCCAATTATGGATTCAGGCACAAGGCGTAATTACTACTGTGATTTGGTCTGGCGTAGTTTCTTATATCGCTTTCAAATTGATCGATATCGTGATCGGTTTGCGTGTGAAGGAAGAAGAAGAGCGCGAAGGCTTGGATATCAGCTCACATGGTGAGTCTGCCTACGAGTCTTAATCTGTTTTACCCCTCGCCGGACGGCTTTTAAGGGCTGTTCGGTACTTTAAGCGCGGGATCCTAGGATCCCGCGTCTTTCTTTTAAAAATCTTACAATGGTGGAATGGTTCCACATCTCATTACTGCCCTAAGTGGCCCTTTACTCGAACTCGAGTCAAAGGTGCTTGAAGCAACCCCAACCATTGAGCGCTGGTTCAGGCTTGAGTGGCAAGAGCACACGCCGCCATTCTATTGTTCGGTTGATTTACGAAATTCGGGTTTCAAGCTGGCCCCAGTTGATACCAATTTGTTTCCTGGAGGATTTAATAATCTCTCTCCGCAAATGTTGCCTTTGGCGGTACAGGCTGCAATGGCTGCAATTGAGAAGATTTGTCCAGAAGCAAAAAATTTATTGTTAATACCTGAGCGTCATACTCGCAATACCTTTTATCTTCAGAATATTGCTCGCTTGTCTTCAATCTTGCGTCAAGCAGGATTGAATGTTCGCCTAGGAACTTTTTCTG
Organism: Polynucleobacter sp. MWH-UH25E; assembly: GCF_018687095.1. Classification (NCBI taxonomy): domain Bacteria; kingdom Pseudomonadati; phylum Pseudomonadota; class Betaproteobacteria; order Burkholderiales; family Burkholderiaceae; genus Polynucleobacter; species Polynucleobacter sp. MWH-UH25E. The sequence goes on from NZ_CP061286.1 coordinate 653,115, forward strand.
AAGAAATTAAGAAGCCAACTTGGATTGAATTGCCAGATGGCAATCGACTTCTTATGGAACCTTTATCGCGTTTGGGTTTGAAGAAACAACGCTTGGGTTTGAAGGACTTTGATCCTTGTTCTATTTTATTGAACAATGACTTGTCTGCTGGTATTCCACCTATTTTGGAGAATATTTACGAGCAATATTTATTGCCAGGTCTGCATGCTGGTTGGCATGTACGTCGTAAGTCTAATCACTTTGCTGCGTATGAAGAAGTAGCGAAGAAGTTTGCAAAAGTGGTTGATATTGATCCGTGGATGATCAATCCTTATTTCACAAGCTGCTCAAATATTAATTTCCATGAGCGCAAGGGTGAAGATGAGCTTCAGGCTGCAGTAGAGCAGGTACTCAAAAAGACTGCAAAGAAATATCGTGAATACGGTATTAAAGATAAGCCTTATGTTGTGGTGAAGGCTGATGCTGGCACCTACGGTATGGGCGTGATGGTGGTGAATGACCCGGCACAACTGAAAGGCTTAAACCGCAAAGACCGTAACAAGATGAGCGTTGTTAAAGAAGGTCTTGAAGTTAGCGACGTATTGATTCAGGAAGGGGTTTACACCTTTGAGAAGGTCAATGAAGCTGTTGCCGAGCCAGTGGTTTATATGATTGATCGATATGTGATTGGTGGTTTCTATCGCGTTCACACAGATCGTGGCCCCGATGAAAATCTTAATGCGCCAGGTATGCATTTTGTTCCGCTAGCATTTGAACAAAACTCGATGCCAGACTTATCTGCTAAGCCGGGCAGTGCGGCACCAAATCGATTCTATTTGTATGGCGTTGTTGCCCGATTGGCTTTGTTGGCCGCCTCTCTTGAATTAGAGAGAACTGATCCCGATATGGAAGTGGCATAAGTCCGGCTATTAGGACTACAGAAAATATGGATCTTTTATTTATTGCCGACCCTCTAGAGTCTTTCAAGATTAAAAAAGACTCTACTTTGGCAATGATGCGCGCGGCCCAAGAAGCAGGGCATCGTCTGTGGTTTTGTCAAAGTCGCAATGTTTTATGGAAAGACAATTCAGTAATTGCGGATTGTCAAAGCTTGCTTATCAAACCTGCTTCGACATCTTGGTATGAACTGGGTGAGCTCGAATCGCGATCTCTAAATGCCTTCTCTGCCGTACTCATGAGAACAGACCCTCCATTCGATATTGAATACCTCAATACAACTTGGCTCCTTTCTGCGGCAGTGAGGCAAGGTGCAAAAGTTTTTAATAATCCAAGCGCTGTTCGGGATCATTCTGAAAAACTTTCTATTACTGAGTTCCCTGAATTAATTCCACCAACATTAGTGACGCGAGAGTTAAGTGCGGTTGAAGAGTTTCATCGTCAGCATCGCGATATCGTCATTAAGCCCCTTGATGGTATGGGGGGGATGGGCGTATTTAGAGTTGGTGCTGATGGTTTAAATCTGGCAAGTATTGTTGAAACACTTGGCGAGAACGGTGCAAGAACATTAATGGTTCAACGCTTTTTGCCAGAGATTGCTCAAGGCGATAAGCGAGTATTGCTTATTGGTGGCGAGGTAGTGCCATTTGCTTTGGCGCGCATTCCGCAGGGTGCAGAAATTCGGGGTAATTTAGCTGCTGGAGGTAAAGGAGTTGCAATGCCTTTAACGGATACTGAAAAGCAGGTTGCAGAGAAGTTAGCCCCTATTTTGAATCAACGCGGTTTATTCTTAGTGGGATTAGATTTGATTGGTGGTCGTCTTACTGAAATTAATGTGACTAGCCCGACCTGTTTTGTTGAAATCACAGATCAAACCCAGTTTGATGTACCCCAATTTTGGTTAAAAGCGCTTGAAAGGGCGGTGTCATAACATGGCAGGAATCGTAATTGTTGCGCATACCCCTGTAGCTAGCGCAATGCTAGGATTTGTTGAACATACATTTGGCGCATTACCTGAACGTATTCGAGCTGTGGATATTCCACCTCATGAAGATATCAAAGCCAGTTTTGATCGGGTATTGAAAGCCGCCTATGGAGTGAATTCGGGTAACGGTGTTTTGATTTTGACTGATGTGATGGGTGCTACACCCGCAAATGTAGCTTCCAAGTTAGAAGGTTTGGGCCCACTATCAGGATTAAATACGCCTGTGGTTGTTTTGGCCGGGCTGAATCTTCCAATGCTAATGCGCTGCGTTTCGCATCGCACCGAAGATCTTGAAGAGTTGGCTCAAAAGGCTTTGGCTGGTGGCCAGAACGGTATTTTGCGCTTAGGTGCAAAAGTAAGCCAAGCGTAAATAGGGGAGAAGCAAAACATGCCCGTTGCTGAAATTGAGATCATTAACAAATTGGGTTTACATGCGAGAGCCTCTGCAAAGCTATCTCAGTTAGCAGCGCAATTTCCTTGTGAAATATTCTTGTCACGTAACGGTCGTCAAATTAATGCAAAGAGCATTATGGGTGTGATGATGTTGGCGGCTGGAATTGGTAGCACTGTTACGCTTGAGACTGTGGGCGAAAAAGCGGATGAAGCTATGGAGGCCCTCACTGTCTTAATTAATGATCGCTTTGGAGAAGGCGAATAAGCATGACATTTGCATTGCATGGAATTCCAGTATCAAAGGGTATTGCCATTGGCAAGGCCGTACTGATTTCGCGTGCAGCATTAGAGGTTAGTCATTATTTAGTTGAGCCTGGCAAAGAAGAGGCAGAGGCTAAAAAATTATTAGATGCTTTCGATCAAGTGCGTTTAGAGCTTGATCAGTTACGCCAAGGCTTGCCTAAAGATGCTCCTCAAGAGATGGCAGCATTTTTGGATGTGCATGGCATGATCTTGGCCGATCCTGCCCTTGCAGAAAAGCCACTCAAATTGATTCGTACCCAGCGACTCAATGCTGCTTGGGCCTTGACTACGGAGCTTAATGATCTCTTAGAGCAGTTTGCGGAAATTGAGGATCCCTATTTAAAAGAGCGCGCGAATGATATTCGGCAAGTTGCTGAGCGCGTTATTAAGGCGATTAATTCACAAAAAGATACTCTGGAAACTGAGTTCTTGCCATCGAGCGATGTAGGTGTCGAGTCCATCATTGTTGCCCATGATATTGCTCCGCATGACATGTTGCGCTTTAAAGATCACGCATTTACTGGTTTCGTAACCGATCTTGGTGGAAAAACTTCTCACACTGCGATTGTTGCGCGCAGCATGGAGATTCCAGCGGTAGTTGGTGTACGACATGCTAGCGAAATGATTCGTCATGGCGATTGGCTTATTTTGGATGGTGAACAGGGTGTTGTCGTTGTTGCGCCTGATGAGCAATTATTGGCAGAGTATCGCAAGCTACAAAGTCAGGCTGCTAAAGATGCGCGAAAACTCCAACAGCTAAAGCATGCCAAAACAGAAACTTTGGATCGTGTTGATATTGAGCTCTTTGCCAATATTGAGTTGCCAGAAGATGCTGTGCAAGCTGTGAAGTTAGGTGCAGTGGGAGTTGGTTTATTCCGTTCCGAGTTTTTATTTATGGATCGAAAACAAGCTTTGCCCGATGAAGAGCAGCAATATCAAGAATACCGTCGGGTTGTTGATCTCATGCATGGTTTGCCAGTTAATATCCGAACGATTGACGTTGGTGCTGATAAGGCGCTGGGTATAGGTGGTGCTGATGTATCGCAAACTGGCACATCACCGCTGGGTTTGAGGGCGATTCGTTGGTCCTTAACAGAACCAGAAATTTTTCTTACGCAGCTAAGAGCAATATTGCGTGCCTCGGCTCACGGTCAAGCGCGCATCATGATTCCAATGCTTGCTCATGCAAAAGAAATTGATGAAACATTTCGTTTAATCGAAAAAGCAAAACAGCAGTTACTGCAGCGTGGACAGTCATTTAACCCCAACATTCAAGTGGGCGCCATGATTGAGATTCCGGCAGCTGCATTAGTGCTCCCTTTATTTATTGACCGATTTGATTTTTTATCCATCGGTACTAATGACTTAATTCAGTACACCCTGGCGATTGACCGTGCTGATCATGCAGTGGCGCATTTATATGACCCATTGCATCCTGCAATTCTGAATTTGATTGCTAACATCATTGATCAAGCGAAGCGTGCTGGTGTACCTGTAGCGGTTTGTGGCGAGATGGCGGGGGACCCTAGCTTGACGAAGTTATTGCTTGCGATGGGCTTGACTGATTTCTCTATGCACTTTAGCCAACTTTTGTTGGTTAAGCGAGAAATTCTGCAAGCTAATGCAGGCATCTTAAAGGCTCGCTTCCCACGCGTTTTAAAAGCTTACGAGCCTGAGGCTCAAGCAAAAGCCTTAGAGCGTTTGTTCTCTTAATTGGAGTGATGTTCTCCGCAAACTGGGCAGTCAGGGTTGCGGGCAATTTTGATTTGATCTACTTGTGTGGTGCGAGCATTCCAGAGCAACATTCGCCCCACTAGCGACTCCCCAAATCCAATGATGACCTGAAGCGCTTGCGCAGCTTGAATGGTGCCGATAATGCCAACTAGTGGAGAGAAGATGCCCATGCTAGAACAGCTGACTTCTTCAAATTCTTCTTCTGGGGAGAAGATGCAGGCATAACAAGGGGAAGTTTTGGTTTGGGAGTCAAACACAGAAACCTGCCCATCAAAGCGCAAAGCGGACCCGGAAACTAGGGGTATTTGATGTTGAACACAGGCTGCATTGATGAGTTGCCTAGTTTTAAAGTTGTCAGTGCAATCTAAAACAATATCAACTGTTGGTAATAGTTTAGCAAGTAGATGGCTTGTAGCTTTTTCCTGAACAATATCCACCCGAATACTGGAGTTAAGTTGACCTAAGAATTGTTGGCCTGAAGCTACTTTACTTTTGCCAATCGTTTTTTCAGTATGCATGACCTGTCGTTGTAGATTGGTCAGCTCGACTACATCATGATCAACAAGCGTGATTTTGCCAACGCCTGCAGCTGCTAAGTATGGCCCAGCTGCGCTACCTAGACCCCCGGCCCCAATGATTAAGGCATGGCTGCGTAATAACTTTTCTTGACCCTCAACATCGATATCCTCAAGCAATAAATGCCTTGAATAGCGAAGTAACTGCTCATCATTCATATTTTCTGAATGCTATTCAAGCTTGGATGACGAACGTTTAACGGGTTGACCATTAATAAATGCAACTGCTTGCGTGAGCATGAAATCATCGGCACTACCCAGTTCAACAGGCTTTTTATTCTTGTCCTTTTCTTTTTCTTCGGGAGTTTTCTTGGCATTCTTATCTTCAATGCGTTGAAGCTCTTGGAGACGGCGCTCTTCACGATCCTTAATTAATTTATCTTCGGCAGATTGCTTATTGCGTAAATGTTTTTCGCTATCAATCTCACGCGTAATTAATACATCATCAGGATCGCCATCTTTATTTTGATCAACAGGAATATCTGGCTTGATGCCAAACGCCTGAATAGACTTACCGCTTGGTGTGTAGTAGTAGGCAGTTGTGATTTTGAGGGCCGAGTCATTTGTTAATGGACGAACAGTTTGCACAGAGCCTTTACCAAAGGTGGTTTTGCCAATAATGGTTGCTCGTTTGTAGTCTTGTAAGGCGCCGGCAACAATTTCAGATGCGGAAGCTGAATAGGCATTTACCAAAACAACCATCGGTAATTTCTTAAAAATGGGCGGAACGCCTGCCAATGGGTCGCCTGCTTCACTAAGGCGATACATTGCTGGGGTGGCATTAAAGACTTGCTTGGAATCTGGCGCCTGACCCTTAGTTGAAACAATTACAGAGTCTGCTGGCAAGAATGCTGCGGCAACCCCAACGGCACCTTGTAATAGGCCGCCACCGTTATTGCGCAGATCCAAAATGACGCCTTTCAGCTTTGGATTCTGGGTGGCAAGATCGGTGAGTTTTTTAGCAAGATCTGGAACGGTGCGCTCTTGGAAGCTGGTAATGCGAACCCAAGCGATATCGTTATCAACAATTTTTGCTTTAACGGATTGCACTTTGATTTCAGCGCGCGTAATCGTTACTGGAAAGCTGCGTTCCTCACTTTTGCGATAAACCATTAAGGTAATTTTGGTCCCGGGGGTACCACGCATGGTGCGTACTGCTTTATCAAGAGACATGCCACGAACAGGTTTGTCGTCTAAGCGAGTGATTAAATCTCCAGCTTGCAAACCAGCGCGTGCGGCAGGGCTATCCTCAATTGGATTAAGAACCTTTACTACGCCATCTTCAGAAGTAATTTCAATTCCGAGTCCTGCGAATTTTCCTGAAGTTTGCTCTTGCATCTCTGCAAAATCTTTTTTATCCAAAAACGTGGAGTGAGGATCAAGACTGCTGACCATGCCTTTGACAGCGTCTGTTAAGAGCTGCTTATCTTCAATCGGTTCAACATACTCACGCTTGATCTGAGCAAACACATTTGAGAGTGTTCGTAACTCGTCTATCGGGAGCTGCCCGCCCTGTTGGGCAGTTGCTGAAAGCTGAATAGTGGCGGCAACGCCAGCTATTAAGCCAATTGCGATCAGTGCAAAGTTCTTCAGAAATTGACGCATATTTTTCAGGGTTTAATCCAAGTAAAAGTGTTGTATTGGCTTGAGGTTATCGTCTAATTCATAAACCAGAGGTACGCCGTTCGGTACATTGACTTCCATAATGGCTTCATCAGACATTTGGTCAAGGTATTTAATTAATGAGCGAATGCTATTCCCGTGCGCAACAAGTAATACACGCTTATTTGCCTTCAGTGCGGGCGCAATGGATTCATTCCAAAGCGGTAATACACGCTCAACGTTATCTTTGAGGCACTCACCTAAAGGAATATCAGAAGGATTGAGTTTGGAGTAACGCGTGTCATTTTTTGGATTGCGTTCATCATCCATTTCTAGAAGTGGTGGGCGCACATCGTATGAGCGTCGCCAGATATGAACTTGTTCGTCACCATATTTAGCTGCAGTCTCTGCTTTGTTCAAGCCAGTGAGTGCACCGTAATGTCGCTCATTTAATCTCCAACTATGAACAACCGGTATCCACATGAGGTCCATGGTGTCTTGGACATGCCAAAGGGTACGAATTGCACGTCTTAAAACGGAGGTATAGGCAATATCAAATTCATAGCCTGCTTTACGAAGGTTTTCACCAGCCACAAGTGCTTGTTCGGTGCCTTTTGGGGTTAAGTCAACATCCGCCCAGCCAGTGAAGCGGTTTTCAAGGTTCCAGGCGGATTCGCCATGACGAATAAGGACTAGTTGTTTCATAGAGCCATTCTATAATCTGATGATGAACTTTCTCACGCAAATCGATAATTTAGCGCTTATAGCCCTGTTACTGATATCGGGCACCGCGCTTTTCCTGCCTACATTATCTACGCTTATCAGCGGCAAAGGCTTGTCGCCGACAGAAGCCACTATATGGATTAATCGTCGCAAGGCATATGTTCTTGATTTGCGCTCTGAAGATGCCTATAAGGCCGGCCATTTGCCAGGTGCAAAATCAGCCAATAGCTCCAGCCTAACTGCCTCGATTGAGGGTATGAAGTTAGATCGCAAGCATCCAGTAGTGTTGGTATGCGACACCGGCTCTTATTCACGCAAGGCTATTGCAGAAGTGAAAAGTCTTGGGTTTGCTGAAGTAGGTATTTTGGAAGGCGGAGTGCAGGCATGGAAAGTTGCTGCTCTTCCTTTGGTGAAGCAAGGTAAGTGATATGCCTCAAGTAACAATGTACAGCACACAAGTTTGCCCATACTGCGTGATGGCCGAAAAGCTATTGGTAAAAAAGGGCGTGACTAATTTGGAAAAAATCTTGATTGATCGTGATCCAGCTCAACGTGAGACGATGATGACAAGAACGGGGCGGCGGACTGTTCCACAAATCTACATTGGCGACATCCATGTTGGTGGATATGATGATTTAGTGGCCCTAGATCGCGCTGGTAAGCTTGATCCATTATTGGTTTAATAGATACAACATTAAGAAAGTTTGTAATGACTGAACAATCTTCTGCACCTGGTGCTGCAAATTCTGAATCCAAAGATCCATCATTTCGTATTCAGCGAATCTATTTGAAAGACTTATCTCTTGAGCAGCCAAATGCTCCAGAGATTTTCTTGGTGGTGGCGGAGCCACAAGTGCAAATCGAAGTGGATATTGCGGTGAAGCGCATCAGTGATGAGTTGTTTGAGGTTTCCTTAAGCTCAACATTAACTGCACGAGTTGAAGGTAAGGTATTGTTCTTGGTTGAAGCTAATCAAGCCGGCATCTTTGAATTTAATAACATTCCCGCAGAACAAATAGATCCGATGTTAGGCATAACTTGCCCAACCATTTTGTATCCATACTTGCGCTCAAACATGGCCGATGTGATCAGTCGTGCTGGCTTCCAGCCAATTCACTTGAACGAAATAAATTTCCACGGCATGTATGAGCACAGATTAATGCAGGCATAGCAGGCTGCAGCTAGCTCTGAAAATGATGGTGCTGATGAGAGCAAAATCATTCTCCCTAATTAAATTCCCAGGCTAAGTCACGCACCATGAAAGTGACACTGCTTGGCGCTGGCGCATGGGGGACCGCAATGGCCTCTCAAGCCGCCCGTCAGCTGCGTGAAGAAGATGTTTGCTTGTGGTCTCGAAGCGCTGATCAGTTAAAAGCAATTGCCCAGAGTGGCGAAAATCAAGCCTATCTACCAGGCATTTCTTTGCCAAAGAATCTTTGCCTTGAAAGTGATTTTGATGCAGCTGTAAAAAGACTGGGACTAGATGATCTATTGGTGATCGCGACTCCCATGTCAGGTTTGTCAGAAACCATTGCACGGGTTCTTAAGATAGCCAGTCATTCTTTAAATATTGTTTGGCTTTGTAAAGGACTAGAGCCAACAACAGCTTTATTGCCGCACCAGGTGGTTGAGCGTGAAGATCGACTCCATAGTCACGGTATTCAACATGCATATGGCGCACTATCAGGACCAAGTTTTGCCCATGAGGTTGGCTCCGGAATGCCTTGTGCGCTAACGGTTGCCAGTCCATCTGAGCATCTCTGCAAAATTGTTCAGGCCGCCTTTCATCATGGCAATATGCGCGTTTACTCAAGCGATGATTTGATTGGGGTTGAGTTAGGCGGTGCCGTTAAGAATGTTTTAGCCATTGCTGCTGGTATTGGTGACGGCCTAGATCTTGGTTTGAACGCACGTGCAGCTGTATTAACGCGTGGATTGGCTGAAATGATGCGTCTAGTAAAAGCTGCAGGCGGTAAATCAGAGACCTGCATGGGGCTTACGGGCGTTGGAGATTTAATTTTGACCGCCACGGGAAATCTTTCTCGCAATCGTCGCGTTGGCCTTGAGCTGGCATCAGGCAAGTCTTTACATGAAATTTTGGCGAATTTAGGACATGTTGCAGAGGGTGTTTTGTGTGCCGCTGCGGTGGGAGATCTTGCTAAGCGATTGAATGTTGAGATGCCCATTACCACCATGATGGGTGATGTGCTGGCAGGCAAACTTCAAGCGCAAGATGCTGTCAAAAAATTGATGGGGCGCGACCCCAAGATTGAATCGTAATTCGACCCTTCTTATTTGCCGCCTACGAATCCATTTTGGCGCCACGCTTCATAAACAACAATTGCTACAGTATTTGAAAGATTTAGACTGCGACTGTTATCTTTCATTGCCAGGCGCAGTTGATTTTCGGTTGGAATTGAACTCCGAACCTCATCGGTAATGCCTTTTGTTTCAGAGCCAAAAATAAAATAATCATTCGCTTGAAATTTGCCCTCATGAAACTTGCTGCTGCCTTTGGTGGTTAAGGCAAATAGATGATGCGGTTCAGGAGATTCATTCTTGAGGAACTCAGCCCAATTTCGGTGAACTGCAATGCTTGCAAACTCGTGATAATCCAATCCAGCGCGTCTTAACTTTGCATCTTCCATTGGAAATCCCAAGGGCTCTATGAGGTGTAGTTTTGCTCCTGTGTTGGCGCACAGGCGAATGATGTTGCCTGTATTAGGCGGGATTTCTGGTTCAAATAAAACGATATTAAACATACGAATTCTTTACTTTGTGCAGCTGAAAGACTCGGCTCATGGATTCAGCTTATATGCCCAGTTTAGTGGTTCTTAGTAAAACCCAATTGCTTACTCGAGCTACCCCAATCATTTTGAGGGTGCGCGCAATCTCATTTAATGTCGCACCGCTTGTCATAACGTCATCAAAAACAGCAACAGATTTACCATCAAGCCTTTTGATATCTTTTGTATCAATATAAAACATCTGACGTATGTCATGTCGCCGTGCAGAATAATTTTTAGCTGCTTGATGTTCTACATGATGGAAGCGTTTCAGGGCATAAGGTAACTTCTGTATGTGGCTACCGCACTGAATTCTTTTTGCAAGCTCCCAGCTTTGGTTGAAGCCGCGAGCGAGTAATTTTTTCTGACTCAATGGAACGGGGAGTAAATAATCAATTGATCGATCGTCTATTTCGCTTGCAAGTGCTGCATTCCAAACCTCACTTAGTCCATGAGCATACGCAAGACGTTTCTGGTACTTAAATTGATGGAGTGCCTCTTGAAGCGGGCCGTCATAACAATCAAGGCAAATTGTTTGATCAAATGAGGGTGCTTGCGCAATACAAGTATTGCAATGCTGCTGGTTAATCTCTGTAGCTAGTAGAGGAATTCCACATTGATAACAGCACTCATAGTGCAAAAGGCTGTTGTGATAAATCATGAGTAGACATTGATTGCAAATACTTGCAGATTGATATTGTTGGCAAACGATGCATGCAGTTGGTAAAACAGATTCGCTGATCGATTGAATAAGATTCTCTAGAAATCGCATGGGGCGCTGAGTATACTGAGCCAATGACCCAATCCATCAGATGGTTACAAGATGAAATTGCAGATCGCATGCTGCAAAAACTCGACATCGTGAAGCTCAATGTTCGGGATATTTTGGTGGTCCCAGACTATCCAGCAGACCATCATGCGGCAGTGGCACGGCGTTTTCCAGATGCCCGCATTCATAGTGTTATTGAAGATGGATCTTCAAGACTGCAATTGTGGATTGCAAAAGCCCGTGCGAATTGGCGATCAATTTTTAGGCGCTCAAAAACAAGTGCACTTGCGCATCTTCACACTTCTAATAAATTCGATATTCCTGACAATTCTGTAGATTTGGTATTTAGTAATTTATTGCTGCATGATCTAGCGGATCCCAAATTGTTTTTACAAGAGTGTTGGCGCGTTTTGCGTGAGGGTGGACTCGTTGTGTTTAGCTATCTAGGCCCTGACACTGGAAAAGAGTTGCGCGCAATTCAGGGCGGCGCCTTGAAGTTGAAAAATTTAAGAAGTCCCTGGGATATGCATGATTTAGGGGATGCTTTGGTATCCAAGCGATTTTCAGACCCTGTAATGGATATGGAGTATCTGACTTTGGATTACGAACAACCTCAGCTTTTATTGGGGGATGTTGAAGCACTGAACTTGGCAAATGCAAACCCTCATGTAGAGGCTGAAATAAGCGATTTGCCCCAAAAACTGACCCTAGAAATTGTTTATGGACACGCTTGGGCCCTTGGAAAACACCTCGCTAAATCACAGGACAGCGTAGCCTATATTGATGTAAATCAAATTGGACGCAAGACTAGGACAGATTCTCATTAAGTGTAAGTGCTCACTATCATTTTAAGCTCCACCAAGATTGGGTGGAGGGGGGTTATCCCTGTTTGTTGTTGAGCCCAATTAACCCTATAATCTCCGCTGGATGTATTGGCTTGAGACCGCATTTTGGGCATTTTGTGGCGTTTTTTGCTGCAGTGCTCGCGACAATAAACAGAGAATAAGATGAATTTATTTGGAAAAGTCACTAGGGCATCGCTCTATTTAGTAGCAGCCTTCGGCACTGCTTTTGCTTATGCAACAGAAAATATGCCAGGCGGCCCAGCTGTAAACCAGCTGAATTTCGCAGCCCCAGCAACCAAAATCATGCAAGAAATCCATTGGTTACACTGGATGATGCTCGCAATTTGCGCATTGATTTTTGTGGGTGTTTTTGGTGTGATGTTCTATTCGATTTTGAAGCATCGCAAATCACTCGGACATAAGTCAGCATCATTCCACGAGAGCACATTGGTGGAAATTGTATGGACAGTCATTCCGTTATTAATTGTTATTGGTATGGCCTTGCCTGCCACCAAAACAGTTGTGGCAATGAAAGACACTACCAACTCCGACATCACTATCAAGACCACTGGTTATCAGTGGAAATGGGGTTACGACTACATTAAGGGCGAGGGCGAAGGCATTAGCTTCTTGTCCACTCTCACAACTTCACGCGAAGCAATTAACAACCTCGCTCCAAAATCAAATACTTATTTGATGGAAGTCGATAACGAAATGGTTGTACCAGTTGGCAAGAAAATTCGTTTGATCACAACTGCAAATGACGTTATCCATGCCTGGACTATCCCAGCTTTTGGCGTTAAGCAAGATGCGATCCCAGGATTTGTTCGCGATACATGGTTCAAGGCAGAAACTATTGGCACATTCCGTGGTCAGTGTTCTGAGTTGTGCGGTGCAGAGCATGCGTTTATGCCAATCGTTGTCAAAGTAGTTTCACAAGATGACTACACCGCTTGGGTAGCACAGAAGAAAAAAGAAATGGGCGCTGCAGGTGATGATCCTTCCAAAGTTTATACATTGGAAGAGCAAAAAGAGCGTGGCGCGAAAGTCTACGCTGCTAACTGTGCCGCATGCCACCAGCCAAATGGAAAAGGTGCGGGCGCGTTCCCTGCCTTGGATGGTAGCAAAGTGGTGAATGGTCCTAAAGCTGGCCAATTCAACATTTTGATTAACGGTAAAAATGCAATGCCTAAGTGGGCTGGCGTAATTTCTGACGGCGATATCGCCGCTGTAATTACCTATACCCGTAACTCATGGGGTAATAAGACGGGTGAAGTCATTCAGACCCAAGAAATTATTACCGCACGTGGCGGCAACTAATTCAGATTAACTAATACAGATAAAACGAAACCGGAGTAATCCATGAGCACAGCCTCTACTACCCACGATCACGCACACGACCACGCGCATGATGATCACACGCCACATGGTTGGCGTCGTTGGTTGTTCGCAACCAACCACAAAGACATCGGTACGATGTATTTGATCTTCTCATTTGTCAGCTTGTTGGCAGGTGGCGTAATGGCTTTGGGAATTCGCTTGGAATTGTTCCAGCCAGGTTTGCAATTCTTCCGCCCTGAGTTTTTTAATCAGCTCACCACAATGCATGGTCTCGTGATGGTGTTTGGTGCGATCATGCCAGCGTTTGTAGGTTTCGCGAACTGGATGGTGCCTTTGCAAATTGGCGCATCCGATATGGCTTTTGCTCGTATGAATAACTTCAGCTTCTGGATTCTTCCGGTTGCAGCGACTTTATTGTTGAGCTCATTCCTTGCTCCTGGTGGCGCACCTTCTGGTGGTTGGACAATTTACGCACCTCTGACATCACAGATGGGCCCAGGCTTGGATATGGGTATTTTTGCCCTTCACTTATTGGGCGCTTCTTCCATCATGGGTTCGATCAACATCATCGTAACCATCTTGAATATGCGCGCTCCCGGCATGACATTGATGAAGATGCCAATGTTCTGCTGGACTTGGTTGATTACCGCTTACTTGTTGATTGCTGTGATGCCTGTATTGGCTGGCGCAATTACCATGGTGTTAACTGACCGTCACTTCGGTACATCATTCTTCTCCGCAGTAGGCGGTGGTGACCCAATTATGTTCCAACATATTTTCTGGTTCTTTGGTCACCCAGAGGTTTACATCATGATTCTGCCTGCGTTTGGCATCATCAGTGAAATCGTGCCCGCTTTCTCCAGAAAGACATTGTTTGGTTACAGCTCCATGGTGTATGCGACTGCATCTATTGCGATCTTGTCATTCATCGTTTGGGCTCACCACATGTTTGCAACAGGCATGCCAGTAACTGGTCAACTGTTCTTCATGTACGCAACGATGTTGATTGCCGTTCCTACAGGCGTGAAGATTTTTAACTGGGTAGCAACAATGTGGAAAGGTTCAATGACCTTTGAAACCCCAATGTTGTGGTCTGTTGGCTTTATTTTCGTATTCACGATGGGCGGCTTTACTGGTTTGATTTGTGCGATGGCGCCAATTGACATCGGCATTCAAGATACTTACTACATCGTTGCCCACTTCCACTACGTATTGGTGGCGGGCTCATTGTTTGCGATGTTTGCAGGTTTCTACTACTGGTGTCCTAAGTGGACAGGCCGTATGGCTAGCGAAACCCGTGGCAAGATCCATTTCTGGGCTTCCATGATTTTCTTTAACATCACTTTCTTCCCAATGCATTTCTTGGGTTTAGCGGGAATGCCACGTCGCTATGCAGACTATCCAACCCAGTTTGCTGACTTCAACATGATTGCCTCGATTGGTGCATTAGGCTTTGGATTAGCGCAGGTTTACTTCTTGTTCTGCGTAGCATTGCCTGCTTACCGCGGTCATGGCGAGAAGGCTCCGGCTAAACCATGGGAAGGTGCAAAAGGCCTTGAGTGGACAGTGCCTTCACCAGCGCCTCATCATACTTTTGAAACTCCTCCAAACGCTGAGCAGTTGCGTGAAGCAGGAATTTAAATCGTCTTCCAATCAAGCCCTGGCTGCGAATAATCGCCGCTTAGGGCTGATTCTTTTGAGCATTGCCATCGTATTCTTTATTGGCATTGTGATGAAGTGGAGCGTTTTGGGTTAAGTGTTTTTTATATGACAGCCAATCAGTCTGCAAACCGTCAAATCTTACTGAAGCTACTAATCGCTTCAGTAATGATGTTTGGCTTTGGTTATGCGCTTGTGCCGATGTATCAAGCCTTATGTAAGGTGACCGGCATCAATGTGGTTACCAGTAAGAATGATTACGGAGTCAGAGCATTCAGTCCAAACAAGGTTGGTAATACTCAGGTTGATTACTCGCGTAAGGTAACAATCGAGTTTGATTCAAATAGTCGCGGACCGTTTACGTTTAAGCCTCTGAAAAACTTTTTAGAGGTTCATCCTGGTGAGATGACCGAGATTGTTTACGAAGTAACCAATAATTTAGGGAGAACGGTAGAGGCGCAGGCAATACCTAGTTATGCACCTAAGAGCGCCACTGAGTTCTTTACTAAATTAGAGTGTTTTTGTTTTCAGCAGCAAACATTGGCTGCTCATGAAATGAAAAAGATGCCGGTTGTTTTTGTGATCGATGCAGGCTTGCCGCAAGATGTCAAAACAATCACTTTGTCATACACCTTCTTTGAATTGGGTGTTGGCGTGCCGCCTGCTGGCTCTACAACTCCAAAGTCTAAAGGCGCATGATGGAGAAAAAGAAAAGTACTTTTATGCAGTCTATGAAAGCCGTGATGTGGGGCTTCTTGGGTGTGCGTAAAAAGTCTGGTTTGCAGGAAGATGTAGCTACATTAAGTTTTGTGCACATTATCATTGCGGGTGTTGTTGGGGCCTTGATTTTTATGGCCATCCTGCTCTTGATAGTGAAAGCAGTTGTATCCCATTGATTATTTTTTGATTGAATAGAGAGAATACGATGTCATCCAATTCAACCCCTTACTATTTCGTCCCAGGATTGTCTCGCCATCCTGCTATGGCAGCGGCTGGCTTGATCGCCTTCGGCTATGGCATGACTGGTTGGGTTAACCATACCTCTTGGGGCGGAGCTCTAGCGCTTGTTGGCGTGGCTTGGGTTTTATTTGTTCTATATAACTGGTTTGGTGACACCATCGCGGAATCCAACGCTGGCAAGAACGGTGTGAACGTAGATATTTCCTATCGCTGGTCTATGGCGTGGTTCATTTTCTCTGAGATCATGTTCTTTGGCGCATTCTTTGCAGCCCTTTTCTACGCCCGCAACATTGCGATGCCTTGGATGGGCGATGTCGAGAGCAAATTGATTTGGCCTGATTTCCAAGCGGTTTGGCCTAATGATGGCCCTGCTGGTTTGGTTGAGAAATTCACCACTATGGGTCCATGGCCAATCCCAACGATTAATACACTTTTGTTGTTGAGCTCTGGTGTAACGATCACTATCGCTCACCACGCTTTAGTAGAAAACCACATGAAGAAAGCTGTTAACTTCTTGGCGGCTACTGTTGCTTTGGGTGCGATCTTCTTGGGCTTCCAGGCTTATGAGTACTACCATGCATACCATGCTCTGAATTTGAAATTGACTTCAGGTATTTATGGTTCAACATTCTTTATGTTGACTGGTTTCCACGGTTTTCACGTTTTCCTTGGCGGCACTATGTTGGCAATTGTCTTGCGCCGCATGATTCGTGGCGACTTTACGGCTAAGCATCATTTTGCGTTTGAAGGTGCAGCTTGGTATTGGCACTTTGTTGACGTTGTTTGGCTTGGTTTGTACATCGCTGTTTACTGGATGTAAGAGAAATAAAAATCGGGGCTTTTAAGCCCCGATTCAGTTTTAGGCACGCTTGTTTGTTAGTGGCTTAGTTAGTTCCCACTTTGATTCCAGTTGCTTCAATTAGTCCAAAGTAATGAGCCAGCAATATTCCCAGGAATAGGGCAATCGATAAGCCAATACGTAGCATCAGTGAGTGAACCATTCGAGAGCTATTGCCACGATCTTTCATCATGAAATACAAGGCTGAGCCTAAACTGATCACAATCATGAGTAGTGCAACAGGAATAATCCACTTCATTTCAAATCCTTATCTTGAATCCTAAAAATAGCCTCTTCGATGTCTTGGTAGCAAAGCGTGCAGTTGCTACTGTATCAGCCTTATTGGTGATTGCTATTGGTTGTGGCGCTGGAATTTGGCAAGTTAGCAGGGCGCATAGCAAGATCGCTCTGGCCGCTAATTTATTGGCACGTCAACAGATGCCAATTTTGAATGCGAATGCCAATGTATGGACTCTGGAAGAGTCTAGTGAGCGCCGCATGATTGCTCGCGGTAGATATCTTCCCGAGGCGGCAATATGGCTAGATAACCGCCCGCAACCGGTTCCCGCAGGAGGGGCTGGCGCAACCGCGCAAGCGGGTTTCTATTTGATGATGCCTTTTCAACTAGAAGGTCGTGATGAGGTGCTGTGGGTCAATCGCGGCTGGGCTCCGCGCAATCGCGAGAATCGAGAGATATTGCCAAGCATAGAGACGCCTGCTGGGACATTGAATATTGAAGGTATTGTTTTTGCTCACCCCGGAAAGGTGTATGCATTAGGTTCAGAGGACCCAAATGTGGATATAAATAAACCACGTATTGCGCAAAATTTTGATTTAGAGCGAGAGGGTCAGCTTCATCATTGGTCACAAGCCCCATTTATTTTGCGTCAAGAAGAGACGGGGGTTACTGATGGCCTAGTCCGAGAGTGGGCTCCTCTGACAACTGGGGTCGATCGCCATTATGCTTATGCCTTCCAGTGGTTTGCTTTGGCATTTGCGGGTTTTGTATTTTGGTTGGCTGGTGGTTTGCGTCAATATTGGCGTCAAAGTGCTGCACATGGGGATTGAGAGTGAGCGATAAAGATTTATTGATACCAGCATCACAGACGGATTCTTCCGCAATTAATGCGCAAACACGTCGAGGCCGTATCCAAATGTTGTTTTTGCTGCTTGCGTGCGCGGCGCCTGTAATCGCCTCTTATTTTGCGTACTATGTGATTAAACCTGAGGGTGGTAAAACCAACTTCGGCACTTTGGTTTATCCCGCCCAGGCAGCAAATTCTGGATGGTTTGATGTGCCCCTGCAAGGTAAGTGGACATTGTTGATTGCTCGCCCCGCGGGCGAGTGCCATGTTGAAGATAAAAAATGTATTGAGGCGCTTTTTCTGATGCGACAAGCGAAAGTAGCAGTTGGTAGGGAAGGCAGTCGCGTTCAGCTTTTATGGGTCAATACAGACGGTAAGCCGGTTGACCCTGCGGTAGCGCAGGCTTACGATGAAAAAGTTGCTGGCTTTAAAGTGGTTGGCTTGCCAGTCAACCCCAAGGCGCGTGCTGAATTTATGACTTGGCTTAACAAAGAGGGTGCTGGCGATCAAATCCAATTGATTGATCCTAGTCCAGACAAGATGATGTTGATCCCAGTTACTAATTCTCCAAAAGAATTTACAGCAATTAAAAAAGACCTAGAGAAACTACTACGTCTCAATCACAAGGGTGAGAATTTGTAATGCCCAATTTTGTCTTGTTTTTGGAATTGGCTTTGATTGCAGTTGTATTTGCAGGATTGCCACTCGCCTATCTTTGGAGAAGACCTGGCTATAGCTTTTTTCAGCGACTCAATTGGGTCTTGGTATTTATGACTTTTGACTTGATTGTGTTTGGTGCCTTTACGCGTTTGACCGATTCTGGCTTAGGCTGTCCTGACTGGCCTGGTTGTTATGGCAACTCTAATCCCTTGCATGCCTTAGGAGATATTAGGCAGGCTGAACATCTTTTGCCGGATGGCCCTGTTACGGTGATGAAGGCGTGGATTGAAATGATTCACCGTTATTTGGCGATGACTGTTGGCGCTCTTATTTTGGTGCAGGTAGGGGTGGCGTTTACTAAGTTGAAGTCTTTGGGTAAAGGCCCGCTGTTGGGCAGCTTGGGTTTGTTGTTGCTGGTTTGTATACAGGGCGCCTTTGGTGCTTGGACAGTAACCCTGAAATTACAACCCATTATTGTTAGCCTTCATTTAATCCTGGCCTTGTTTTTATTGGCAGCTTTAACCGCTTACGCACAACAAGTTTGGGTTGAAAAAAATTCATCAGTACGGTTGCTGCGGGTAAGGCCTGTTCCTGGCTTTTTGTGGTTAACAGCCTTTGTCATTCTCTTTTGCCAAATTTTCTTGGGTGCTTGGGTGAGCACGAATTACGCAGTGTTGGCTTGCCCTGATTTTCCGACTTGTCTTGGTTCGGCTTGGCCTGAAACCAACTGGCAAGAAGGCTTTACGCTATGGCGTCAACTTGGCTTAAATGCGCAGGGCGAGTTTATTTCTCCGGTTGCTTTGCAAACTATTCATTGGGCACATCGTCTGTTTGCGTGCTTAGTTTTAGCCATGCTTTCTTTATTGGCCTGGCGGATATCGCACCAATCAAACCCAGCAACAGAGAATCTGAATCGTTTTGCAAAGCTCTTGCTTAGCTTACTTGCCTTACAGATTATTACTGGGATTTCAAATGTAGTTTTTCAGTGGCCCTTGGTCGCCGCCTTATTGCATACAGCAGGGTCTGCGGCTTTGGTATTCTGCATGGTCAGAATTGCTTATTGGACTTCTTGGAAGCGCCTATGAACACAACAAATACAAGCGAGCAGCAGGCTATGCCGCGTTGGCGTCAGTACTGGGTTTTAACTAAACCTAGAGTGACTCAGCTTGCCGTTTTTTGTGCCGTGATTGGAATGTTCTTGGCTACACCGGGAATGGTCCCTTATCCCGTTCTTATTGGAGGAGTAGTTGGTATTTGGTTACTGGCGGGTGCGGCTTTTGCCATGAATTGCCTAATAGAGCAGGCTGTAGATGCCAAGATGAAACGTACTTCATGGCGTCCTTCAGCTACTGGCGAAGTAACTCCATTTCATATTGTTCTTTTTTCGATCATTTTGGGCGCGCTCGGAATGATTATTTTGTGGAATTTTTGTAACCCTCTGACGATGTGGCTGACACTAGCTACCTTTGTTGGTTATGCCGTGATTTATACCTGGTTATTAAAGCCTGCAACCCCACAAAATATTGTGATTGGTGGGCTTTCGGGTGCTATGCCGCCTGCATTGGGCTGGGCAGCGGTGACCAATAGCCTCTCAGCCGAAGCATGGCTTCTGGTGTTAATTATTTTTGTTTGGACGCCGCCGCATTTTTGGGCGCTTGCCTTATATCGTCGGGATGATTATGTGCAATCGGGTTTACCAATGCTGCCCGTAACGCATGGTGAGCGTTTTACTTTGTTGAACATTTTGCTCTATACCCTGATTTTGATTGCGGCAACCTTGCTACCTTATATCTACGGGATGAGTGGCATGGTCTATTTAGTCTCAGCCATAGTATTGGGATTGGTATTTTTGGCTTATGTGATTGCTCTATTTATTTCATACAGTGATGCATTGGCTAAAAAGACATTTCGTTTTTCTATTACCTACCTATCACTGCTCTTTGCAGCCTTATTAATAGATCACTATTTCCTTTGAGATTATTGGAATGAACATGCTTGCATTACGTAGTTTTTTGATTGCCGCCATGGCAATCATTTTGGTCGCGTGTAGCCCAAAGCCAGAGTTCAAAAATATCGATATCACTGGCAGCACTGCATTTGGAAAAGACTTTAGCTTGTTGGACCCCGATGGAAATACCAGAACACTGTCTGATTTCAAAGGCAAGGTTGTAGTCATGTTTTTTGGCTATACCCAATGCCCCGATATTTGCCCAACAACCCTAACAGAGATGCAGCAGGTGATGACTTTGCTGGGGCCGCAGTCTGATAAGGTGCAGGTCTTGTTTGTTACGGTTGATCCTGAGCGCGATACCGCAGCGATTTTGAAACAGTATGTCCCTTCTTTTGACCCCCGCTTTTTGGGATTGCGTCCAGCAGATGAGGCTGCCTTAGAAAAGGTGGTGAAGGACTTCAAAATCTATTACAAGAAAGTACCTGGAAAAACCCCTGGCACTTACACAATGGATCACACAGCAGGTAGTTATGCCTTTGATCCACAAGGACGCTTACGTCTCTATATCAAACATGCACAAGGACCGGAGACCTTGGCGCATGATTTAAAAGAATTAATGAAGTAAGGAAAAGGGTTCTGAAAAGAACCCTTTTTTATTAAGCTGCTTGAAGCAGACCGCGCATCTTTTTGAGTGCTGCCGTTTCAATTTGGCGAACTCGCTCTGCAGAAATGCCATATTCCTCTGCAAGATCATGCAGAGTTTTTGTACCGTTACCATCTGCATCCATCGCTAGCCAGCGAGATTGCACAATATTACGACTGCGTTCATCAAGAGCCATTAGGGCCTGATCAAGCTTGGGACCTTGTAATGCCTCGGCTTGAGCGCTAGCAATGCGCTCAGTGGGCTCTTGGCTGTTATCAGCAAGCCACTGAATTGGAGCGTAAGCTGCATCATCATCGCTGTCATCGCCTTCAAGTGCAACATCACCTCCAGCAAGACGCATTTCCATTTCTTTAACGTCAGAACCTTTGACATCCAAGGCTTTTGCGAGTGCATCTACTTCCGCTGTTGTCAGCGAATTCAAGGTTGGCTTATTGCTACGTAAATTGAAGAACAACTTACGCTGTGCTTTGGTTGTTGCTGTTTTTACTAAGCGCCAATTTTTGAGAATGTACTCATGAATTTCCGCTTTGATCCAGTGAATTGCATAAGATACTAAGCGAGCACCATTACTGGGGTCGTAACGCTTCACTGCTTTCATGAGGCCAACATTGCCCTCTTGAATAAGATCAGCGTGTGGAATGCCATAGCCAAGGTATTGACGAGCAACAGAAACAACTAAACGTAAATGCGAAAGCACTAAAGTTTTTGCAGCATCTACATTTTCAGTGCGACGAAACTCCTGCGCAAGATGTAACTCTTCTGCAGCACTTAGCATCGGTACGCGATTTACGTACGCGATGTAAGAATCGAGTGTGCCAACCCCAAGGGATGGCAGCATTGGAAATGCGGACGCCGCTGCAGCCTGCGCTACAGGCAGCCTTTGCAAATTCGGTTTGTCAGATTTCTTTTGAACCATTTTTTTATAAATATGAGGTGTTAATAGGTTTCTATTTTAGCACTCTTGTCAAGAGAGTGCTAATGGTTTCTATTGAATGTAAGTTATTGAATTAATTGAATAATTCAGAGGAATATTGCCTTGCAGTGAATGGGGCTAAATCATCAATTCCTTCGCCCTTACCAAGGGCCAAAATTGCGGGTTTGGGACCTTCTTTGAGGGTTTGGGCTAGGGCGCAAATAACACCCCCTTTGGCAGTTCCATCGAGCTTGGTAACGATGATCGCGGTAAGACCCAAAGCCGCATGAAATGCCTTTACTTGGCTCAAACCATTTTGTCCTGTGTTGCCATCTAAAACCAATAGTGTGTGATGTGGTGCCCCAGGAAGTGCTTTACCAATAACTCTTTTTACCTTCTTGAGTTCTTCCATGAGGTGATCTTGAGTAGCAAGGCGACCTGCAGTATCGATAATCAGGACGTCATTTTTACGGGAGATTGCTGAGTGGATTGCATCGTGTGCAACAGCCGCCGCATCTCCCCCCTCTTGAGTGATAACGTCAACTTGGTTGCGCCCGCCCCATTCTTGTAGCTGATTACGTGCGGCCGCCCTAAAGGTATCGCCAGCTGCCAGCAGAACGGATTTACCTTGAGATTGAAAGAGCTTGCAGAGCTTTCCGATAGTAGTAGTTTTGCCTGCGCCATTGACGCCAACTACTAGCCACACTTCGGGAATATGGCTTGAAGTGCTTGTAAATAAAGGGTTTGGGCTGACTTCAAGACTTTGCAACAGGCTTGTAACCTCTTGAACTAGCAATGCTTGCAAGTCTTCAGCACTAGACGCTTTTTCTGATTTAGCGGCTTTGCGTAGCTTAGTCATCAATTGTTCGGTCGTAGGCAAACCCACATCACTCTGAATGAGTGATTCTTCTAAATGATCAAACCAAGCATCATCTAATTTGCTTGATTTAAATAGAGATCCTAGGGTTTTACGTAATCCAAACATAATCGATACAATTTAATCCTTGCATCTTATCAATTTAATTCTTGGGATATGGTGATTTAGCAGATGCGTTCCAATTTACTCCGAATTTCTTTCCTATTTTTGCTATTTGCCCAACTTTCTTGGGCGGCAGATAAAAATCCATCGGATACTCATGAATTTCTATTAAACAATGGCCTGAAACTAGTTGTACGCGAAGATCATCGGGCGCCAACCGTAGCACATATGGTTTGGTATCGTGCGGGCTCTATGGACGAGACCAATGGCAGAACGGGCGTAGCCCATGTTCTTGAGCATATGATGTTCAAAGGGACCGATAAGGTAAAAGCTGGGGAGTTCTCGCGTTTGGTTGCCGCAGTTGGTGGGCGAGAGAATGCCTTTACATCGCGCGACTACACAGCCTATTTTCAGCAAGTCGAAAAATCAAAATTAGAAGAGGTAATTAAGTTAGAGGCTGATCGCATGTCTAACTTGAATTTTGACGATGCTGAATTCTTAAAAGAAATCCAAGTCGTGATGGAGGAGCGTCGCCTAAGAACGGAAGACAATCCGAGTAGTTTGCTAAATGAGTCCCTAATGGCGACTGCATTTATGAGTTCACCTTATCGTCATCCAGTTGTTGGTTGGATGAACGATTTGCAAAACATGACTGCAGCAGATGCGCGCGATTGGTATCGTACTTGGTACAAACCAAATAATGCGACTGTAGTGATTACTGGCGATGTAAATGCCCAGCAAGTTTTGGCAATTGTAGAAAAATATTACGGTGCCGTTGCTGCTAAAGAGTTGCCTGTTCGTAAGCCACAAATTGAGCCGCCTCAGAGGGGGGTGAAGCAAGTCCAAGTAAAGGCTCCAGCTGATAGCGCCCAGCTGACTATGGCGTGGAAAGCCCCTCGCCTTGAGCCAGGCAAACTTGATGAGTCAGATCCATATGCACTCGAGTTATTAACAGCAGTTTTAGATGGTTATGACAACGCGCGACTCAATCGTAGTCTGGTTAAGCAAGAAAAAGTAGTGAACGATGTTAGTGTTGGATATGACATGATTTCTCGAGGTCCAGCGTTATTTGTTGTTAGTGCCACCCTTGCTAAGGGTAAGACAATAGAGCAAGCCCAATCTAGCATTCGCAAAGCGATTAATGAGATTCAGCAAAAAGGTATTTTGGAATCTGAGCTAAAGCGAATTAAGGTGCGCATTCTTTCCGAGCAAATATATAAGCGTGATTCTATTTTTGGTCAGGCAATGGAAATTGGCGGAACGGAGATGGCTGGATTTTCTTGGAGAGATATTGATTACATGTTGGAAAGAATGCAGTCAATTACTCCTGAACAAGTGCAAGCAGTCGCCAAAAAATATCTAGTAGACGATCATTTGACGATTGCCATATTGGATCCGCAGGCCCGTAAGTCAGGCGCGGAAGGGGGTAAACCATGAAACTGGTCCGACACATAGCAATTTTCATATTCTCCCTATTTGGCCCTCTTACCAGCGCCCAAGCAACCTTACCCATTGAGCAATTGGAGTCTTTTAAAGGTGCAAAAGCATATCTTGTACAAACCAAGTCTTTGCCGATGGTAGATATTGAGGTCAGTATTGATGCGGGTGATCGCTACGATCCTGCTGGCAAGAGTGGCTTAGCGGATTTAACCGCCGACTTAATGACTTATGGTGTTCGAGGTGAAAAAGGTCTCTTAAGTGAAGCACAAATCGCTGATGAGATTGCTGACCTTGGGGCGAATATTGGTTTATCCGTAAGTGGTGAGCGTGCCACTTTGCGTATTCGTAGTTTAAGCAGAAAGGATCTGCGTGATCGAGCAGTCCAGCTCGCCGCTGCCATGTTGAGCGCACCAACTTATGATGCGAATATCGTTGCTCGTGAAAAACAGCGAACCATCACAAACTTACTTGAGGCGGAGACAAAGCCCGAGTATGTTCTTGAGAGACGCTTTAAGTCTATGGTTTACGGTAAGTATCCTTTGGCAGAGAGCCCATCTGTTAAGTCCATTTCCGCAATCACTTCGGCTGATCTAGCGCAATTTCATAAGCGCTTCTATCGAGGCGATCGAATGATCGTGAGCATTGTTGGGGATGTTGATCAGGCTCAAGCAAAAGAAATCGTGCAAGGTTTGTTAAAGAGGGTTCCTCAATTTGGGCCAGCTATTCCCGCACTTCCACAATTGCAGCGCTCTTCTGCAGAGCCATTGGCTGAGCGTCAGGTAAGCATTCCATTTGATTCTCAACAGGCGCACATCGCCATGGGAATGACAGCCGTTACGCGCAACAATCCCGATTACTTCCCCTTATTGGTTGGTAATTACATTTTGGGAGGCGGAGGTTTTGTATCGCGATTAATGACGGAGGTGCGCGAGAAGCGCGGTCTAGCTTATAGCGTCTTCAGTTATTTTTCACCCGGAAAGGATGTTGGCATCTTTCAGGCAGGCTTGCAGACCAAGAGTGATCAAGGGTCTGTGGCTCTTGAGGTAATGAGCGAGACAATTGCCAATTTTATTGCGAAGGGCCCAACTGACTCTGAGCTCGCTGCCGCTAAGGCAAATTTAGTCAATGGCTATCCATTGCGAATAGACAATAATCGAAAATTATTAGACAACGTTTCTTCAATTGTTTGGAATGATCTTCCCTTGGATACGATGGAAGTCTGGACTAAGCAGGTAGAGGCAGTTACCTTAGATCAGGTGACGGCCGCCTTTCAAAAATATCTTGCAATGGATCGCATGAAGATTGTTTTGCTGGGAGCTCAAAATAAGTAAGCTTAAATCTTTAAAGAGCGAGCCACCAAAGAAGGTTCGGATTATTGGCGGCAACTGGAGGAGTCGCTTGCTCTCAGTAATGGATGTGCCCGGCTTGCGCCCAACAACTGATCGCATTCGTGAAACTTTATTCAATTGGTTGGGCCAAGATTTAACAGGCTTGAGGTGCTTGGATTTATTTGCAGGTACAGGCGCTCTTGGATTTGAGGCTGCATCGCGTGGTGCGAGTGTGGTTACTCTTTTGGAGAAAGATAAAAAAGCCCATGCAAATTTATTGAAAAATTTGGAGCTATTGAATTCATCCCCAGCAACAGGTTTAGTTGAAATTTTACAAGGCGATAGCCTAGGGTTTCTCAAGAGGCAGCCTGATCACTCTGCCAACTTGATCTTTATTGATCCCCCATTTCAGGACTCAGACTTACTGAATCATGTGGTGCTCGAGGCTGCTAGAGTATGCAATGACAGTATGGGGGGCGGCATTTATGTGGAATTTCCTGCAAATCGTTCCCGTGGAGAGCTTGAGTCTCTATTGCCCTCGTGGCATTGTGGAAAGTACTTAGAGGCTGGGCAGGTAAAAGCCTGCCTATTTCGGAGTGGAAGAGGCTAAACTCTTGCGTGTAGCCGATAAAGCCTTAGGAGATTTATGACTGTAGCTGTATATCCAGGAACGTTTGACCCTTTGACTCGTGGTCACGAGGATTTGGTGCGTCGTGCATCCAGTATTTTTGATCAGCTTATCGTTGGTGTTGCTTCAAGTCGTAGCAAGCACCCGTTCTTTACCCTCGAAGAGCGTATTGATATCGCTAAAGAAGTTATGGGGCACTACCCAAATGTGAAGGTCGTCGGCTTTGATGGCTTGTTGAAAGATTTCGCACGTGAGCACAATGCGCGAGTGATTGTGCGTGGCTTACGCGCAGTATCAGATTTCGAGTATGAGTTTCAAATGGCGGGCATGAACCGTTACTTATTACCAGATGTAGAGACATTATTCTTGACCCCCTCCGACCAATATCAATTTATCTCGGGTACCTTTGTTCGTGAGATTGCTTCGATGGGTGGCGACGTTAGTAAATTTGTTTTCCCTTCCGTGGAGAAGTGGTTGGTGAAGAAGATTGAGTCTTCGCAGCAAAAAACAAAATAAGTCAGATTGGTATAGGTAAGTATGGCTTTAATGATCACTGACGAATGCATCAATTGCGATGTGTGCGAGCCAGAATGCCCCAATGATGCGATCTACATGGGGCTAGAGATCTACGAAATTGATCCCAATAAGTGCACAGAGTGTGTGGGTCATTACGATGCTCCCCAATGCCGTCAAGTCTGCCCGGTAGACTGCATTCCATTTAATCCAGAACACAAAGAAACCCAGGAACAGTTAATGGTGAAATTCAGGCTATTAACAGCCAATAAAAAAGCGATTCAAAGCTAGAGCCTACGCTTTAGAGTGAAGCTCCATCATGGCGGTTTGGGGATCGCCTTTCAAAAACAGCGGCAATATTTGTAGACCATTTTCAATGCTTGTATTAATGAGTTTCTGTTCGGCTAATTGAGGTCTGCGCAAAACATAGTCAGCTACATCCATTGGGCGGCCATCGCCAGCCAAATCTCGTGGATGACCTATGCCAAGGCGTAAACGCCAATATTGAGGGGTTCCAAGGTGCGCCTGGATATCTTTGAGGCCATTATGGCCACCAGTCCCACCACCTAGTTTCAATCGGGCAGTTCCGGGTTTTAAATCAAGCTCATCTTGAACTACCAAAATATTATCGGCACTCATCTTATGAAAGCGACAGAGTGCGCCAACCGCTTGCCCACTTAGATTCATATACGTGGTCGGCTTTAGAAGATAAAGATCTTCGCCTTCCCACTTTGTTTTAGCCACTTTTCCATGAAAGCGTTTTTCACTTTCGAACCGGGTGTTTAATTGTTTAGCCAGGGCGTCGACAAACCAGAAGCCAGCGTTATGCCGATCTTCTTCGTGCTCATCGCCAGGATTGCCAAGGCCAACAATTAATTTGCTCATGGTGGGAGTTTAAAGATATAAAACAGTTTCGACAAAAAAACCAAGAAAAGATTGCTGGAAAAAAATAAAGCCCGCTTGCGCGGGCTTCAGATGGATAGGTAAAACTTAATAAATTAAGCCTTGTCCTTTGCATCGGCAGCAGGAGCGGCTGCTGGAGCTGCGGCAGCTGCTGGAGCAGCTTCTTCAGTCTCAGCGGCTTTAACAGCTGGGATACGTGCGTTTGCGATCACTGGGTTTTCTTGCTCAACGTGCAATACCAATGAAACACCTTTTGGCAATGTAAGATCTTTTGCATGAACAGAGTGACCTACTTCAATCTTGCTTAAGTCCACTTCAATGAATTCTGGCAAGTCTGCTGGTAAGCAAGAAACTTCGATGTCATTGAGGATGTGGCTTACAACAGCGCCTTGCAATTTCACGGCAGCTGAAGTTTCTGCGTTAGTGAAGTGCAATGGAACGCGCATGTGAACTTTCTCAGTCGCGGATACGCGTTGGAAGTCAATGTGCAAAACCAATGGCTTAAATGGATGCATTTGGTAATCACGCAGCAACACTTTTTGTGTTTTGCCAGAAATTTCCAAATCCAAAATAGATGAGTGAAATGCTTCTTTGCGGAGAGCATGGAATAAAGCGTTGTGATCTAACTCGATAACCAAGGCTGGTTCTTTGCTTCCGTAAACGATTCCTGGAGTTTTTCCAGAATTGCGCAGACGGCGGCTCGCACCCGTTCCCTGTACGCTTCTTTCAAAGGCGACAACTTTCATATTAAATTCCCTTTTAAGGTTAATTTCCGTTCGCGACCAAACAGAAAAGCCTTTGATTATATCGTGGGAACGGCGTTTTTCGCCTATAAATGGCAAAAAACATCCAGAAACACCCTAAAAATGGGTAAAACAGCGTTTTTTAGCTTATTCAGCGAACATGGACATGACTGAGTCGCCTTTGCTGATGCGAGACAGGGTCTCGGCGAGCAATGGGGCTACAGACAATTGGCGAATTTTGCTGACTTTTGAGGCTTCCGCTGTCAGAGGGATGGTGTCAGTTACAACGAGCTCATCCAGCTCAGAAGCGGCGATACGCGCTACCGCACCACCTGATAGAACTGCGTGAGTACAGTAGGCAGTAACGCCTTTTGCGCCACGCTCTTTGAGTGCTTCTGCTGCCTTACAAAGTGTGCCGCCAGTATCGATGATGTCATCCATGATTACGCAGTGACGACCTTCTACTTCACCGATTAAATGCATGACTTCAGAAACGTTTGCTTTAGGGCGGCGCTTATCAATAATCGCCAAATCAGTACCTAGTTGTTTTGCCATTGCGCGGGCGCGAACAACGCCGCCAATATCCGGAGAAACAACAATCAAATCTTTGTGGGTTTTTTGTGCCTGCAGGTCTGCCAATAAAACAGGTGAAGCATAGATGTTATCTACAGGGATATCGAAGAAACCCTGAATTTGGTCAGCATGCAGGTCCATCGTGAGCACGCGCTCAATGCCTGCAACAGACTGAAGCATATTCGCTACGATACGTGCGGAGATTGCCACGCGGGCCGAGCGAGGGCGGCGGTCTTGGCGGGCATATCCAAAATAAGGAATCACTGCGGTGATGCGACTTGCAGATGCGCGCTTTAACGCGTCAATCATGATCATGAGCTCCATCAAGCTGTCGTTTGTTGGAGCGCAGGTTGATTGAATCACCACGACATTTTTGCCGCGTACGTTTTCTTGAATCTCAACCTGAATTTCGCCGTCAGAAAAGCGGCCAACAAAAGCTTTGCCCAGGGGTAACTTTAGTTCTTTGGCTACAGCCTGCGCCAAAATCGGATTTGCGTTGCCTGTAAATAAAGTCAATAAATCTGAGCTGGTGGAGGACATAGTTTTAGAGATTTTGTAGGGTCAAAAGGTTGTCTTTGTCATTTCTGCAGTATTTGGCAGGGGAAGAAGGATTCGAACCTTCGCATGCTGGAATCAAAATCCAGTGCCTTAACCAGCTTGGCGATTCCCCTACAGCTCAATCTGAAGAAATCAAATTGTAAGCGGGATTTTTGTTTAGCCCCCGAACAACCCGACCTTTCCACCCTTTAGGAAGATTTTGTAGAAGATTTTCCAGTTTTTCGCGTTCGATCTTAGGGTCTAAGAGGGCAAAAACGCTACTTCCAGAGCCTGACATACGGGGTTCAGACCCCGGTATTGCCTGACTAATCCAATTCAAAGCTTGCTTCACTTCAGGACATATCCGCATCGCTACTGCCTGACAATCATTTGAAAGACTGGACCATGGCGATGCAAGAAAGCCCTCCATTGTAATCTGACCGTGATCTCTGGTCAATTGAGGGTCCTGGAAGATGCGAATAGTTGGGATGCCTTGTTTGGGGAAGATCACCAAAAAATCACACTGATCCAGGCCGATTTCTTGCATTTTTTCTCCAATGCCTTCAACAAAAGCATTTTTGCCAAAAATAAAGAAGGGAACGTCAGCCCCAAGTTGGAGACCCAATTTGCAAAGCGTATTTGTATCGAGATCGAGGCCCCAGAGTTTGTTTAAGCCAATTAAAGTTGTAGCCGCATCGGATGATCCTCCCCCTAAGCCGGCACCCATTGGAATTTCTTTTTTGAGGTGAATTTCTACCCCAGCTTTGATCTGGCAAAAATCTTTCAAGAGCGAAGCTGCCCGCACTACAAGATCATTTTCTGGCAGAACACCTGGGATTGGATTTGCATGACGAATTTCATTTTCAGAAATTCGCTTTAGCGTAATCGTGTCGCACCAATCGATTAGCTGAAAGGCTGATTGCAGTAAGTGATATCCATCAGGTCTGCGGCCCACAATATGTAAAAACAAATTGAGCTTAGCAGGGGATTGCAGTATTAGTTTGTCGTGAATGACTTCACTCATTTGCTTGATCAAAAACAAGACGAATATCAATCGATCCGATGTTTGAGCTTCTAGTCATCGTTAACTTATCGAGACGGTTCTGATCGCTCCAGCTGTAACGCAAATTCCATCCATCTTGCCGAATTTCGCTTACTTGCCCCTTGTTATTTCTTTCTACACTTGCTTCGCTACCTGGACGAGTTTCTCCCCTTAGCCAATTCGATAAACCTCTTGCAGGCAATGGAAGTCCTAATGTGTTTTGTACCAAGGTATCTGCGTCAATAGCGCTGGTGATTTGACCATCACGTTCGAGTGTTGCTTCTCCTGGGGTAATCGTTATTTTTGCAATGGCGCCACCAACAGGATTGCGAATCTCAAGAGTGTCTTTGAGGTTGTCTTGAACTAGGGTAAAGCCACCAGAGCCCCCTTGATTTTGGGCATCAGTGAGGCCGGTAACCTTAACCGCAAAACGTCCATCCCATGATCCCTTTAGGGCTTGCGTTGGGCTTAACCAGTCGGGCTTTAAGCGTTTTAAAGTTTCTTGAAGGGTGGCGTTATTGGCGTCTAATTTTTGGCCTTCTTGCCACATGGCTTCTGCTTCAGCTTTTCGTCCCATTGACCACAATACTTCACCAGTATGTGCGGCAATATCAGCCTCGGGTTTCATCCGAAATGCTTGCTGTAATTGTTCCAATGCAAGCGCATTTTTACCAAGACGAAAATTAACCCAGCCTAAGCTATCTAATATGAAAGCATCTTGAGGTGAAAGCTGATGCGCTTTGTTAATGAGGGTAAATGCTTCGGGTAATTTAGTATTGCGATCAGCAAGAGAGTAGCCAAGTGCATTGAGAGCATTCACATCATTGGGGCTCTTGCGCAAAATCTCTCGCAAAGTTTTTTCCATGACGTCAACCCGACCAACTTTCTCGGCTGACATGGCATAGGTATAAAGCAAACTTAAATTCTTAGGGCTTAGTTTTGCATTCGATGAGATTTCATAAAAAGCGCGTAATGCCTCGGATTCATCTTTAGCTTTGCTTAATAACGCTTGTAGTTGTAGAAGAGTGTTTTCTTGCTGGGCGGGTGTTTGTTGGCGTAGCAAGGAAATTGCTGGCTTCACCGCATCTGACCAGCGATTATTTAGAATCAGAAGAGTGATGAACACTTCTTTGGGTTTGGTATCGGAAGCGGGCGCTAGACTGTCCCAGACCTTGGCAGCCTGTAGGGCGAGCTCAGGCGAGCCCCCTGCAATGCCAATTTCCATTGCCCGCTGAGCAAGGCGTGGATCTTTATATTGCCGAGCCATCTCCATGTAGGTGTTGTAGGCTAGACCCGCCTCACCCCGCTGTAAGGCAATTTCAGAGGCTAAAACTTCAAAGACTGCTTGTCCTGTTGATGTTTCATCTGTCTGAGCTCGTACTGAGCCCATTAGCAAAGCTCCGCCAGTGAGGATCGCTATGGAGAAAAGTGACAATTTGCTCATAAGCACATTCTAATCTGCGAATCTACAATTCATTTATGCCAGAACTTCCAGAAGTAGAAGTCACCAGATTGGGAATTGCCCCTCACCTGCAGGGGCGAGCCGTTACCGCCGTCCAGATATTAGATGGGCGCTTACGCTGGCCAGTCCCTAAAAATCTCTCCAAGTTATTGCTTGGGCAAAAGGTGAAGGATATTCGGCGAAGAGGGAAGTACTTATTGGTTGAGTTTGCTACCGGCACTTTATTGATTCATTTGGGTATGACCGGAACTTTAAGGGTGCTTCCACTTAAAGAGCCATTGAAGTTGCATGATCGTGTGATTTTGGAGTTTGGAAGCTTCAGCTTACGCTTGCATGACCCCAGAAAATTTGGAGCGGTTTTATGGCATCCGGCATCAAATGGACCTATAGAGAAAAATTTGTTGCTACAGAAATTAGGTGTTGAGCCTTTTTCCGAAGAGTTTGAAGGTGAGATTGGCGCAGAGTTGCTGTACCAATCTTCTCGCAATCGTAGTATCGCTGTAAAACAATTTTTATTAGCAGGCCAAGCGGTTGTTGGGGTTGGCAATATTTATTGTTCTGAAAGTTTGTTCAAGGCAGGAATCCATCCGGCAAAACCAGCAGGCAAATTAACGCGCCCTCAGTGCTCACGATTGGCCGAGGCGGTACGATTCATTTTGAAAAAAGCAATTGCCGCAGGCGGCAGCAGCCTAAAAGATTTTGTGAATAGTGATGGCGATCCTGGCCATTTCATGGTGCAAACTAAAGTCTACGATCGCAAAGATCAGCCATGCAAGGTGTGTAAAACACCAATTAAACAAATCGTGCAAGGGCAACGATCCACCTATTTCTGCCCCACATGTCAAAAACGTTAATTGATCTGTTTTCACAAAAGTTAATTACTTGGCATTCTCGTCATGGTCGATCTGGCTTGCCTTGGCAGGGCAAACGAGATCCCTACGCTGTCTGGGTTTCAGAAATCATGCTGCAGCAAACACAGGTTGCTACTGTCTTGGAGCGTTATCCCCGTTTCATGAAGCGGTTTCCAACAGTGAAAAAACTAGCTGCTGCACATATTGATGAGGTTTTAGCGGAGTGGGCAGGCTTGGGATATTACTCTCGCGCTCGCAATCTACATGCGTGTGCACGGCAAGTAGTGAATGAGTTCAATGGAAACTTTCCAAGTGATCCTGCTTTGCTTGAAAAGTTGAAAGGGATAGGGCGCTCAACAGCGGGCGCAATTGCTGCATTTGCTTTTCATGTAAGAGCGCCCATTCTGGATGCCAACGTTAAACGTATACTGGCTCGCTTATTTGCAGTAGAAGGGCCGCTACAAAATAAGCTTGTGAATGATGGCCTGTGGAGTTTGGCGGATAAGTTATTGCCAAAGAAGCCTTTAGATATGCCTGTGTATACACAGGCTTTAATGGATTTTGGTGCCACTTGGTGTACATCTCGTAAGCCAGTCTGTATTGGTAACGAGAAAAAATGCCCTTTTGAAAAAGATTGCCAAGCCAATTTGAGTAATCAAGTGCTTTCATTCCCACAAAAGACGGTGAAAGCAAAGTCGCCTGAGTTTGATTGCGATATGTTGCTGATTCGGTCTGGTAATTCCATCCTCTTGCAAAAGCGTCCGAGCAAAGCGATTTGGGGCGGCTTATGGTCTTTGCCAGAATCAGCTTGGACGGCAAAGTCCGATAAAAAGAGAAAGCTGCCAGCGTTCAAAAAGATATTTGAAGAAGCTTTGCCAAATGAAAATGCGGACCCGTGGCTGAAGGCTTGTAAGGATGTAACTCCAGGTCCTCAGATTAAGCATGTCTTTACTCATCGACGATTATGGATGCAGATTTGGGGAGTTGCCGCTTCTCGAAATTTGGAGCCAAAAGGCGAGAATTTACGATGGGTGCCTATTAGGCAGTTGGGTCGTTATGGCTTGCCGCAGCCAATTAAGATTTTGCTACAGGGATTGAATCTAGCTCGCGATGACGATCTAAAAAATTAAGCTGTAAATCGTTAAGATCTTTTTTAGCGCGGAAATGTTCGCTAATACGGTTAACTAAATAGACAGAGCGATGCTGTCCACCAGTGCAACCTATGGCAACTGTTAAGTAGCTACGTCCATCTGCAATGTAATGGGGCAACCATTTCTCAATAAATTGGGTAATGTCGCTTTCCATACTCACAACCTCAGGAATTTTTTCCAAGAACTCTTTTACGGGCTTATCGTTACCCGTCAGTGGTCTCAAGACCTTGTCATAGTGAGGATTGGGGAGGCAGCGCACATCAAAAACTAAGTCCGCTTCACTCGGTATACCCTTTTTAAAACCAAAGGATTCAAAGATGACGGTGAGCCCGACAGGCTTATCTTTTAGAAGATCTTGAATCCAAGATCGCAAAGCGTGAGCGGGAAGGTTGCTGGTGTCGATGCTATGAGCTTGCGCACGTAAGGGCTCAAGCAGATTCCGTTCTTTATCAATAGCCTCAATTAAGGTGGCCGATTGGGATTGCTTGGCATCGCTTGATAATGGGTGACGACGTCGTGTTTCCGAGAATCGTTGTACCAAGGTATTGGTATCAGCATTTAAAAATACAACCCTGACTTGATGTTTGCGCTTTAATGTTTCAAGAATTGAGGGAAGATCGGCGATAGATTGGCCGCGACGCGCATCGATTGCTACGGCTACTCGCTCACTGTTTTCTCGCGCTAGAGTGTCGATAAGATTTTCTAATAGAGAAACAGGAAGGTTATCGACACAATCGTATCCAGCATCCTCGAATGCTCTCAGGGCAACTGATTTACCTGAGCCTGAGATTCCGGTAATCAGATTGATTTGCATGGCTTACAGCAGGCGCCCTTGGGACTTTGTCGAGTCTGCCTCAGCATTCATTTGAATACGCTGACGTTCAATGAACTCTTTAAGAGTATCAATGCCCCGCAGTTGCAAAATGGTATTACGTACCGCTGCTTCAACAAGAACGGCCAAGTTACGACCGGCAGCGACCTGAATTTTTACAGTACGAATCGGCACGCCCAAAACATCAACGTGTTGGGCTTCCAGCGGAAGTCGCTCAAATTCACCATCGGTTCTGCGGACTAATTGAACGATCAGTCGCAGCTTTAATTTACGGCGTACCGCTGTTTCACCAAAGATGGTGCGAATATCGAGCAAGCCGAGACCGCGTACCTCTAGTAGATTTCTGAGAATGACTGGGCATCGGCCTTCAATGTAATCTGGTCCAAGTCGCGCAAAATCAACCGCGTCATCGGCAACAAGACCATGACCACGCGAAATGAGCTCAAGACCTAATTCGCTTTTACCTAAACCAGATTCACCAGTAAGTAAGACGCCCAATCCAAGGATGTCCATGAAGACCCCATGCATCGTAATTTGTGGCGCGCCAATTTTCGTGAGATAGGTCCGCAAATGGTCAATGACTTCTGCCGCGGAAATATGCGTTGTAAATAATGGTGTTGAGGATCGCTGACAGAATAGTTGCAAGTCTGGATCAGCATTCTTGCCATCGGCCACAATCACGCAAGGCGGTGTCTTTGAAATTAAGCTCGCAATTTGCTCTTGTTTCTGTTTGGGCTCTAAGGCTGCGTGGTAATCAACTTCTTGCTCACCAAAAATTTGTATACGGCTTGGATGGATAAGATTTAAGTGACCCACAAGGTCAGAGCTGGCGGCGGCTGCTTTGACTGCTTCGGGTGGAAAGGTGCGGTCAGCACCTTCAAGGCCGCCTATCCAAGACAGCTTGAGATCGGAGACATTGTCATCAAAAATCTGCTGAGCAGTTACTCCATCCAGGAGTAATGGCTGTGTCATTTTGTATTGCCCCAATGCTGCAACAGCTCACAAACTTTTGTTGTATCGGTAGAGGTGCTCAATGTTTCACGAACGTCCGCATCTGATAACAGCTGCGCAATCGAGGAGAGGATTTCTAAGTGTTGCTGCGTCGCCTTTTCTGGCACCAACAAGAATATGAGGGTCTTAACGGGTTCGCCATCGGGTGCGGCAAATTCAATCGGGTCTTTGAGGCGAATCAAAGCGGCTGCTGGTTGCTTTAATCCCTTTACTCGACCGTGAGGTATGGCAACTCCTGCACCGAGGGCCGTTGAGCCCAATTCTTCACGAGCGTTTAAAAACTCGATGACTGAGCTTGCATCGATGCCGACTTGCTTGGCAAATAGTGCTCCAGCGGCTGCAAACGCATCAGCTCTGTTTTTGGCAGGATTGTCTAATGCGATGCAGTCGGGGGTGAAAAGATTAGTCAGGGCATTCATTAGAAATGATTATAGGTGTCCTGACGTCGGAGATCACTCAAAACGCTTTTCGTGATGGTGATCCTGGATCTTTTCCTTGTGTTTAACAACCTGGCGCTCCAGTTTGTCAACGACGGCGTCCATCGCATGGTAAAGATCAGCATTATGGGCTTCCGCAAATAATTCTTTGCCCTTGAGGTGAATGGTGATCTCCGCGCTTTGACGAAGATCTTTTTCTTTGGCGTTATCGACAACTAAAAATGCTGAGGCATCAATAACGTGGTCGAAGTGCTTTCGAATTTTCGCTAAGCCGGCCTCTAGGTGTGTACGCATGGCGGGGGTAACTTCAACATGACGGCTATTAATTTTTAAATTCATTAGCAACTCCTTGTATCAAAGCCTGCGCATAGCTATAGCTGGGGTGCGCAGCATGCCCCTGTGAAATTTGAGCTGTTTTTTTTGAGAAGTAATGCATGAACCTCCAGCGTATCAGCGAATTTGCTGAAATCCAAGAGGGGAATGAATTTTTTATTACTTATACGGATAGAAGCCCTACCCTTTGCACAAGGTTGGGGAATTACATCCGGAAATTTTCACCCAAGTAGACCCGGCGAACCGCGTCATTTTGGATGATTTGATCGGGCTGACCTTCTGCCAACACACTGCCTTCACTGATGATGTAGGCGTGATCACAAATGCCCAGGGTTTCTCGAACATTGTGGTCTGTAATCAGAACGCCTATCTGTCGGTCTCTCAAGAAGCGGACGATTCTCTGAATTTCCCCAACAGCAATGGGGTCAACACCTGCAAAGGGTTCATCCAGCAAAATAAATTTAGGCTGCGAAGCTAAAGCTCGAGCGATTTCTACGCGTCTACGTTCGCCGCCCGAAAGGGATAGTGCTGGATTGTTGCGCAGGTGACCAATTTGAAGTTCTCCCAGGAGTTCATCTAATCGATTAGCAATCTCGGATTTACTTAATGGCTTACCGCCTTGAACTTGGAGCTCTAGAACGGCTTGAATGTTTTCAGCAACATTCAGTTTTCTGAAAACAGATGCTTCTTGAGGCAGATAGGATAGGCCCATACGGGCGCGTTCATGGATGGGTAAATGTGTGATGTCTTTGCCATCAAGCACAATTTGGCCGCCATCTGCTGGCACCAAGCCGACAATCATGTAAAAAGAGGTGGTCTTACCCGCACCATTTGGCCCTAGAAGTCCAACTACTTCACCGCATTTCACTCCTACCGAAACATCGCGCACTACCGTTCTTGAGCCATAACGTTTCTGCAATTTATGGGCACTGAGTGTTGCAGATGAGTTGTCTTGAGCTTGATCCGTTGTCATTTTTCTAATGTGGCTTTTCTTCTCGGTGAAAGGATTGCTCTTGCCAAGGGAAGGTCCTCTGGTTTTGCGCTGGATGGTGGTGTAACTCGATAACGTTCAGTAATATCATCGTACTCAATTTTCCAGCCTTGCAGTTGATCAAGCATCTGCATGTTTAGCAAACGCTTCAATCTGGCATCGCCCGTGATGGTTAGCAACTCTGTTTTTGCATTGTAGGAGACTTGTGTGCCATGACCTTGCATAAATTCATCAGCTGGCCCTTCTCTTCTTTGTCTAAAGCTAGCAGCAGTATCCGCGGTTCCTTTGACATCAACGAATTCATAACCTTCAGGATCAACTAGGATATGGCCATCATCTCCCGTCACGACCATACTGCCCTTGATTAGCAGAATTTGGCCTTTGAGATCATAGATCTGTTGCACATCATTTACCGAAACACTCTCAGCTTCAAGGATGATTGGCTTGTTTTGATCTGCTTTTTCTGCATGAACTAAATTCACACATAGAGGGAGGCAAAACATAGCCCAGATTGTTGAAGGTCGGATCATGCGGGTATTTTATTGGCCATTACGCGGGGCACGCTCAATTCGGCCCTTCACCTGCCCCGACAAAGTCATACTTTGCTGAATATTGTCAAATGTTCCACCATCGGTAGAGTGCATCACTGACATACCTTGTTCAAGCGTAATAGGTTTATCGGTTTGAACGATGTCATCGTTAATTAAGACTTTGAAATAGCTAGACGAGGCTAGCATCCTCAAGGTCGCTGGCTCAGTGGCTGTGGCTGACTGAGGCGGTCTGTAGATCGATGCGTTATCAAATAGCTCCAAAATCGTTAGGTCGCCATCCAAATGCCCAGTATTTGATCTAACAGTAACGGGCGCTTTATCTGGCTGAAAGAGCCGCATGCG
This sequence comes from Polynucleobacter sp. MWH-UH25E, assembly GCF_018687095.1. NCBI lineage: Bacteria > Pseudomonadati > Pseudomonadota > Betaproteobacteria > Burkholderiales > Burkholderiaceae > Polynucleobacter > Polynucleobacter sp. MWH-UH25E. Next base: position 691,484 of record NZ_CP061286.1, read on the forward strand.
AGGCAAATCAATATCGATTGAAGCATCGTCATCGTAGTGAGTGACTTTATTTCCTAGAATGCGGTACTTGGTATTACCCTGCTCATTTAACGCTGAGAGCGTGCCATTTTGAATAACGTAATCAGGTTCGTGAAGGCGTACCCGCTCTAGCTTAGAGTGTTCAGGCGGGGTATTTTTTTGTACCAACCAGAATGTAACTAAAGTTAGTAAACCCATGAGTATCAACGGCATTAGTCGCAATAAGGTACGACCAATACTAAATTTGATTTGTTGAGAATTGAGTTGCATTGCCAAATTCAATAATCTCAGTTGCGGGCTTTGTTGAGTAATTCGTCGTAGCGATTCTGAGCTTTTAGAATCAAATCACATGCCTCTCTTACCGCGCTATTGCCGCCAGTACGCAAAGTGACAAAATGCGCGAATTCTTTCACTGCTTCATGGGCCTGGGCTGGAGCAATGCGCAGGCCTGCTTGCTTCATCATGGCTAAATCTGGCCAATCATCACCCATGACTGCGCAATCGCTCGCCTTGAGTCCAAGCGACTTGAATACTTCCTCTAAGGCAAGCGCTTTATTTTCAACGCCCATATGTACATGCTTGATGCCAAGCTCGTCACAACGAGCCAAAACCATTTTTGAGTTTCTGCCGGTAATGATCGCGGTAGCGATACCGCATTGATCTAGTAATTTGATGCCCAGACCATCCTGAATGTCGAATGCTTTTAGGGATTCTTTTCCTTCGGCGCTAATCCAAACTTGGCCATTTGTTAACACCCCATCTACGTCCAAAACCAATAACTTAATTTTGCTGGCACGTTCCCAGGCTTGCGGGTAGCTCGATAGAGGGTTTGTATTGTGAGTGTTAAAAGCGCTCGGCATGGAATTGAATAGATAACTCGTTAAATAACTTTGGCTGCAAAAAGATCGTGCAAGTTCAGTGCGCCCAGTAAAACTCCAGCTTTATCTGTGACCACTAAATGATTTATGCGATGCTTTTCCATCATCTCAATCGCTTCCTCTGCCAATAGCTCAGGCGGAATAGTTCGGGGGCTGGAGGTCGTAGCGCTTTTAAGGGTGATGTTGCTGAGATTGGTATTTTTCTCGAGTAAACGACGCAAATCTCCATCAGTCAAAATGCCAAATACTTTGTTGCCCTCATCTAGTGTGACGACCATACCCATGCGTTTCGCGGTCATCTCTAATAAAGCCTCTTGCAAAGAGGCTTGAATTGAAATTTTTGGAGTGTCATCAAAGCTTCTCATCACTTCGCTGACATGCATTAATTGTTTGCGACCTAAGCGGCCGCCAGGATGCGAACGTTGAAAGTCTTCGGCTTGAAAGCCGCGAGCATCAAGTAGGGCAACTGCGAGCGCATCACCCATGGCGAGCGCAGCGGTAGTGCTGGTGGTTGGTGCCAGGTTAAGTGGACACGCTTCTTTTTCTACGCTGGTGTCTAAATGTGCATCTGCTAATTTAGCGAGAGACGAATTCGGTGCACCAGTTAGTGCGATTAATTTGGCACCAGTGCGCTTGACTATTGGAACAATAGTTAGCAACTCATCTGTCTCGCCAGAATTGGATAGAGCTACAAAAACATCTTCACGAGTCACCATACCCAAATCGCCATGGCTAGCTTCAGCAGGGTGTACAAAAAAAGCAGGGGATCCTGTTGAGGCAAATGTAGCGGCAATTTTGCGGGCAATATGCCCCGATTTGCCAATGCCAGACACTACGATTCTGCCTTTGCATCCATGTAGTAATTCCACTGCATGAATCAAGGCATCTGCATTTTGGCCCTCAAGGCGATCACGCATTGTTTGCAGTGCAGCAGCCTCAATAGTGAGGGTATCGCGGGCAAGCTTTAGGGTACGTTCACGAGTCTTAGCTATCATCGAGTAAGTATATGCCGTCAGTCCTTCAATTAACTCTCATTCTCTTAGCCTCGGGTGTGGCTGGAGTAGTTATTTTCCGCTATTTTGGCTTACCCCCTATTTTGGGCTATTTAGCCATTGGAGTGCTGATTGGGCCTAATGCCTTGGGTTTGGCAAGTGATTCCGCCACAGTGAAGTATTTGGCTGAGTTTGGGGTTGTTTTCTTAATGTTCTCAATTGGCCTGGAATTTAATCTGCATAAGCTCAGGTCAATGCGTAACATCGTATTTGGCTTGGGTGGTAGCCAAGTTATTTTGACAATGGTGCTGGCAGTGCCCGCTAGCTTATTGATGAATTGGATTTATCCGATTTCATGGCAGGCTGCAATTGCGTTGGGCGGAGCGCTGGCAATGTCATCTACTGCCATTGTTACCAAACTGATTTCTGATCGCGCTGAGTTGGAGGCAGAGCACGGCCGCAATGTCGTCGGCATTTTGCTTTTCCAAGATTTGGCTGTGGTCTTCTTGTTGATCTTGTTGCCATCTTTAGGAAAAAACCCTAAAGACCTTTTTGTGGCGCTGACGACTGCCTCTATCAAAATCACCGTTGCTCTGACGCTGATTTTCTTTATTGGCCAATCTTTAATGAGTCATTGGTTTAGATTGGTCGCAAAGTTACGCTCACAAGAATTATTCATGCTCAATCTGTTATTGATTGTGCTTGGAATGGCCGGTCTGACAGAGCATTTCGGTTTATCACTGGCGCTCGGAGCATTCTTGGCGGGCATGTTAATTTCTGAAACACCTTATCGCCATCAGGTTGAGGAAGATGTCAAACCCTTCCGCGATGTTTTGCTAGGACTATTCTTTATTACGATCGGCATGTTGCTCGACTTCAATGTTATTCGAGAGCAATGGATGTTAGTAGTAGCTTTATTAGTTGGCCCCTTGATATTTAAGTTCGGGCTCATTGCTTTGCTTTCTAAGGCCTTTGGCTCCAGCACTGGCATCTCAATACGGACTGGACTTTGTCTGGCTCAAGCAGGTGAGTTTGGTTTTGTGCTTCTTACACAGATTGATGGCTTAGATTTGATTGATCCAACCTTAAGTCAAGCCGTTCTTGCTGCAATGCTGCTCTCGATGTTTTGCGCGCCATTCTTAGTTGAGTACAGCGACCGGATTGCAATGCGCTTCTCAAGTAATGAGTGGCTCTTGCAATCACTTGCATTAACTCGCGTTGCGGCTAAAAGTGTTCGCAATGAAAATCACGTGATCATTTGTGGTTTTGGTCGTTCTGGACAAAGTTTGGCTCGCATGCTTGATCAGGAAAAAATTCCATACATTGCTTTAGATTTGGATCCTGATCGCGTGAAGGAAGCTGCTGCCGCTGGCGATAACGTTGTGTATGGCGATGCTAGTCGCGAAAATTATTTAGTAGCTGCTGGTCTTTCAAGGGCGAAAACTGTCGTTATCACATACGCAGATACTGCTGCAAGCTTAAGAGTTTTGCGTCAGGTTGAGCATTTACGCCCTGGTATGACAGTGCTAGTGCGCACTAAAGATGATGCTGATATTGCTAAGCTACAAGCAGCAGGCGCGACTGAAGTAGTGCCCGAATTAATTGAGGGCAGCTTGATGATTGCATCACACGTCTTGCTCATTATGGGTGTGCCCATGCGCAAGGTGGTGAGACGCATTACGACTGCGCGTGAAGAGCGTTACAGTTTATTAAGGGGTTATTTTCGGGGCGCGAGTGATGATGATTTTGGTTCGAATGAGTCTTGGCGCTTGCACTCCATTACTTTGCTACCAAATTCCCAGGCTGTGGGCAAAACGCTGACCGATCTTCATCTAGAAAATGAGGGCGTTAGTGTCCAAGCGGTTCGTCGTAAGGGGCGCAATGCTGACTACAGTAAGTTAGCGCTTGCTCCAGACTTGCTACTTCAGGCAAACGATATCCTGGTTATCTCTGGCAACCCAGAGGCAATTGATTTAGCAGAAGCTAAGTTACTGTGAATGCCTACCTATTAAGTAGATAGCTAATTCGCTATCTACTTTTTCTTTTTGGCGGCGCTTGTACTTGTGCTTATTTTCCGAGTTAAGAGAGGTGCCAGATAATGCCCGGTAAAACTCACTTCATTCTTGGCAACTTCTTCAGGCGTGCCGGTCGCAATAATCTGTCCACCACCAGCACCGCCTTTAGGGCCTAAATCAATAATCCAATCAGCAGTCTTAATGACATCAAGATTGTGTTCAATGATGACGATCGTATTGCCTTGTTTCTTGAGTGTTTGGATGACGGTTAATAGTAGTTGAATATCGTGGAAATGTAAGCCTGTAGTGGGCTCATCCAGGATATAGAGCGTTCTTCCAGTATCGCGTTTGGAAAGTTCTAGCGAAAGCTTTACGCGTTGCGCTTCACCACCTGATAGAGTCGTTGCGCTTTGGCCAAGTTGCACGTAACCCAAACCAACGTCCAAAAGTGTTTTGAGTTTGCGTTTAACCACAGGTACTGCTTCAAAGAATTCATGAGCTTGCTCAATCGTCATTGAAAGTACTTCGTGAATATTTTTTCCTTTGTAGCGAATGTCTAGTGTTTCACGGTTATAGCGCTTGCCGTGGCATACATCGCACGGTACATACACATCCGGCAAGAAATGCATTTCTACTTTGAGTACGCCATCGCCTTCACAGGCGTCACAACGTCCACCTTTGACGTTAAAGGAGAAGCGGCCAGCTTCGTAACCACGTTCACGTGCAGCAGGAACTCCTGCAAACAGTTCGCGAATGGGTGTGAAAAGACCAGTATAGGTGGCGGGGTTGGAGCGCGGCGTACGGCCAATCGGAGACTGATCTACGCTAATGACTTTGTCAAAGTGTTCTAAGCCCTTGATGGCATCGTGCGCAGCTGGCTCAGCATTTGAGCCATATAAATGCTGTGCAACAGCATGATGAAGGGTGTCATTGATCAAGGTTGATTTACCCGAACCTGAGACGCCAGTCACGCAAGTTAGTAGTCCTACGGGAATCTTCGCATGCACGGATTGCAAATTATTTCCGCGCGCACCAATGATTTCTAAGAAACGATCATTTACAGGAATGCGTTTTTCTGGAACTTCAATTGCTTCACGTCCAGCAAGGTAGGCACCAGTTAGAGATTTAGCATCTGCTTCAACTTCCGCAGGTGTGCCTTGCGAAACAATTTCGCCGCCATGAACGCCGGCACCGGGACCAATATCGATTACCCAATCTGATGCGCGAATCATGTCTTCATCATGTTCTACAACTAAAACACTATTGCCCAAGTCACGCAAATGCTTGAGTGTGCCAATTAGCCGATCGTTATCGCGCTGGTGCAATCCAATTGAGGGCTCGTCTAATACATACATCACACCTGTTAATCCAGAGCCAATTTGGCTTGCAAGACGAATACGCTGGGCTTCGCCGCCTGAGAGCGTGTCTGCGCTGCGTTCAAGTGAAAGATAGTCCAGGCCCACATCGTTTAAGAAGCGCAGACGAGCACTGATTTCTTTAACAATCTTGTCAGCAATTTCCTTTTTAGCGCCCTTAAGCTCAAGAGTCTCAAAATATTCTTTCGCATCTTTTAATGGGAGTGCGCTGATTTCATAAATAGCACGTGATTGTTTTTTCTCGCCGACTCGAACGAAACGCGCTTCTTTGCGTAAACGACTGCCACTACATTCAGGACAGGTTTGAATATTTTGGTAACGAGCGAGCTCTTCACGCACGGTGACAGAATCTGTTTCGCGATAGCGACGTTCAAAGTTGGCAACGATGCCTTCAAACGCGTGCTCACGGATGGTATTTTTTCCACGCTCGTTGATGTACTCGAATGGTATGGTGACATCACCAGATCCCAATAAGATCAGATCTTGCTGTTTCTTAGATAGAGACTCAAAAGGCTTTTCAACATCAAAGCCACCATGTTTTGCAAGGGTTTGCAGTAACTTGAAATAAAACTGATTACGTCGATCCCAGCCTTTAATGGCGCCAGAAGCTAGCGATAAATCAGGATGCGCAACGATACGTTTTGGATCAAAGAAAGATTGATGTCCAAGTCCGTCGCATGAGGGGCAGGCACCCATCGGGTTGTTGAAAGAAAAAAGACGTGGCTCGAGTTCTTGTAAAGAATATGAACAAACTGGACAGGCAAATTTGCTGGAGAAAATCATCTCCTTGCCAGTGTCCATATCGACAATCATGGCTTTGCCGTCCGCTAAGCGCAGAGCAGTCTCAAATGATTCAGCAAGGCGTTGCTGAATATCAGGTCGAACTTTAATGCGGTCTACTACAACCTCAATAGAGTGTTTATCGTTTTTCTTGAGCGTTGGTAATTGATCTACTTCAAAGATTTCTGCTTTAGCGGCATTTGCAGTGCCTCCGCCAGAGCGCACCCGAAAGCGCACAAAGCCTTGCGCTTGGAGATCTTGGAAAAAATCAACAAACTCACCTTTACGCTCACTAACAACAGGAGCAAGAATCATGAGCTTGGTATCTTCTGGCATTGCTAATACCGTATCTACCATTTGAGAAACGCTTTGCGCTTCCAGTGGAAGATCGTGTTCTGGGCAATGCGGTGTTCCTGCGCGAGCAAATAAGAGACGCAGGTAATCATGAATTTCCGTTACGGTGCCAACGGTAGAGCGTGGATTATGACTAGTCGCTTTTTGCTCAATTGAGATTGCTGGAGATAAACCTTCGATCGTATCTACATCGGGTTTTTCCATTAATTGCAAAAATTGACGAGCATAGGCTGATAATGACTCTACATAACGTCTTTGACCCTCTGCGTAGAGTGTGTCAAAAGCAAGTGAACTTTTCCCGGAACCGGATAGGCCTGTTAAGACGACCAGTTTCTCTCTAGGAATGTCCAGATTGATATTTTTGAGGTTGTGGGTGCGGGCACCGCGGATCTTGATTTCGTTATTCATGATTTTTTAGCGTAACTTGTTAATATAGCTCTTTCCCATGAATCCTTCTGAACTTCGCTCCACTCTCGCTTTAGCAGGCATATTTGGCTTGCGAATGCTGGGCCTTTTCTTGCTATTGCCGGTCTTTAGCATTCACGCACGGGGTTTGCCGGGTGGTGAGCACGCCCTTTGGGTTGGCTTAACCCTAGGTATTTTCAATATCGTTCAGGCCTGCTTTTACATCCCCTTGGGTCGTCTTTCTGACCGCATTGGACGAAAGCCAGTAGTGCTTTGGGGTCTTTCCTTGTTTGTGGCTGGGGCATTAATTTGTGCTGCCCAAGATGATTTGCTTTGGATTGCAATCGGTCGCGGAGTTATGGGAGCAGGTGCGGTATCGGCCGCCATTTCTGCATGGGTTGCTGATCTTACACGTGAACAAGTGCGCACCCGAGCAATGGCTTTGGTTGGAGGAAGTATCGCCCTCTCTTTTGCTCTGTCTTTGGTGATTGCTGCTCCGATATATCGCCTCATTAGTCTGAGTGGAATTTTTATTGTCTTGGCAATCTTGGGTGTTGCTGCAATGCTAGTGACGCACTTTGTATTGCCTAGTAACAAGCCCGAAGTGAATGTTCAGCAAGCCTCATTAAGAGAGGTCTTTTTGCGTCCTGAGCTAATGCGCCTCAATTTGGGCGTCTTTGTTCTGCATGCGACACAGGTAGCGATGTTTTTAGTTGTACCTCGTTTATTGGTGCAAGCAGGGTTACCTCTGGCATCGCATTGGGAAATTTATTTGCCTGTAGTGTTGTTGTCATTCTTCTTCATGGCACCCATTTTAATTTTTGGTGAGAAGAAACAAAAATTGCGCACCATTATGTTATTGGCAATCGTGTTGTTATTGACCGCTGAATTTTTATTCACCAATACATCCTCAGTAATCTCGATTGCTATTGCGCTCTTAATCTACTTTGTAGGATTTAATTTATTAGAAGCTTTGCAGCCTTCATTGGTATCGCGTTTCGCTAAAGAATCTAAAGGTACTGCGCTAGGTGTTTACAACACCACCCAGTCTATTGGTTTGTTTTCTGGGGCTGCTGTAGGGGGTTATTTAATGGATAGCCATGGTGATTTATCGGTCTTTGTGATGGGTGCTGCACTCCTAGTATGCTGGCTTATAATTGCTTGGTCGATGGGCGAAATGCCACTGAAATCAAAAAATTCAAAGTAATTCGCAACAAGGACACAGCCGTAGCTTTATCGATTTTTATTAAGGCAAATTTTTTAAGTAGCAATAACAGTAGTATTTTCTTCGGGAGACAACATGGCTTCGGTAAATAAGGTCATCATCGTAGGTAACGTTGGACGCGATCCAGAAACGCGTTATATGCCAAGCGGCGACGCAGTTACCAATATTTCAGTAGCAACATCAGATCGCTACAAAGATAAGCAAACAGGTGAAATGAAAGAAACCACGGAATGGCATCGTGTTGCATTCTTTGGAAAGCTTGCAGAGATCGCAGGTCAATATCTTAAAAAAGGTTCGCAAGTGTACGTAGAAGGTCGTTTACGTACTCGTAAATGGACTGATGCGAGTGGTCAAGAAAAATATTCAACAGAAATCGTTGCTGAAACCATGCAAATGCTTGGTGGTAAGCCAGTTGGCGGTGGCGATAGCGGTGAGAGCTATAGCCGCTCTAAGTCTGCTGAGCAGCCAGCCCCAGCGGCCTCTAATGCTGCCTCATTAGGCGCGATGGACGACGATATTCCGTTTTAAGTGGTAACCAATCAGTCATCAAGTGATTGGTGGCTAATAAGAAAAGCCCCTCTAGAAGTTCTGAGGGGCTTTTTATTTATTGCCGAGTATGACGAATGTTGTCTGGCCAAGGCGAGTTGTGATCGGTTCTAAATGGATTGATATCTAAACCACCGCGACGTGTATAGCGTGCGTACACGGATAATTTTTCTGGTTTGCAATGCCGCTTGATATCAGTAAAGATTGTTTCTACGCAGTGCTCATGAAATTCACCTAATTGTCTAAAGCCAATCAGGTAACGCAACAATCCTTCTTCAAGAATGGGGCGTCCTTGATATCGAATTTGGACGCTAGCCCAATCTGGCTGACCGGTAACAGGGCAGTTCGATTTCAGCAAATGAGAAACCAGGCATTGCTCGATGGGGCCAAAAGACTCGTTGACACTCAATAAGCTTGGGTCTGCTGGCATGGTTGGATCTACTTCAATATCCAGCCTGTCCAACAGAACGCCACCCATTTCTTGCATACCTTTTTTAGCTAGGGTTTCAGTGGCTTGAATGCGTGTTGTGATCTTGCTCCCCGCAACAGCGGACAGATCTTTAATAAGTAATTCACGAATTTCGCTTTCATCTTCAAAGCGCGCATTGTTTAGGCTGTTGAGATAAAGCTTGAAAGACTTTGACTCAATCATATTGGGGGAGTCGGCTGGAATCTGAAATTCAGCGAGGGCGATTTGAGGCTTCCCTTTTTTATTAAGCCAGCTGAGTTCAAAAGCATTCCAAATATCAACGCCAACGAATGGTAGTGCTTGACCTTCTTTTAATCCAAGCTTGGCGCGATTCTCGGCTCTAGGTATCGGAAATAGTAAGCTTGGATCATATTGATCTGGATATTGGGTTGTTTGTCCAAGTGAGAGTGTTGCCATAGTTACTTTTGGTTTTTTGGCTGATTAGACACACCTGATACTACGTGGCCTGTCGGGGCAACAGACGCCGCGGATTGGCAATGACCCGTTTGATCATCAAAGAAAAAGTCTGGCTCAAATTCTCGAAGAAATTCACTCTTAGATAAACCACCCAGAAACATAGCTTCATCCACGTCAATGCCCCATGCCATTAGCGTGCGGATGGCGCGCTCATGCGCGGGTGCTGAACGAGCAGTTACCAAGGCGGTGCGAATGCGCATGCCATTTTCACTAGTCGATCGTTGCAGTCTGTGTAATGCTTCTAGCAAAGGCTTGAAAGGGCCAGGTGGCAAAGGAATATCCACCTTTTTGCTTTCGTGATCGACAAAGGCTTCAAGACCCTTCTTCTGGAAAACTTGCTCCGCTTCATCTGAAAACAGTACTGCATCTCCGTCGAATGCAATCCGAATTTCATTAGGATGCGACTCGGCAATCTTGCTTGATTCTGGGAACACACGTGCCGCTGGGAATCCAGCATCGATAGTCGCTCTCACATCATCTTCATTCGCTGACAAGAAGAGGTTTGCATGCAAAGAGCGTAGGTAATGGTATGGCGGGCGCCCTCTTGTAAATACACCACGCTCAAGATGAAGACCATGATGCTCAGCGGAGCGGAAAACCCGCAAGCCACTGACTGGGTCATTGCGGGAGAGGATTACTACCTCAACGCGTTGTTCCCCCGTTTCATTAAAAGCGAGGAGTTTTTTGACAAGCGGAAAGGCAACCCCAGTTTGCGCTGCTGTAGCTAGGCGCTCAAGCTGAAGCTTCATGTAGGCGCTGTCATCGGTGGATTCGAAGATGCGATTTTCTTCTTCGAAATCAAACAAGGCGCGCGATGAAATCGCGACAACAAGTTTTCCGGTGAGCGTGTACGACATGGTTATTTCAAGAATAAGCGATAAGCAGGATTATTGCTTTCATCCCAGTGTGGATAGCCTAGAGTTGCTAAGAATTTCTGGAATTTCTTCTGCTCATTTTTTGGCACTTGAATGCCCACTAATATGCGCCCATAGTCTGCGCCGTGATTGCGGTAGTGGAACAGGCTAATGTTCCAGTTTGGCGCCATGCTAGTTAAGAATTTCATGAGTGCGCCTGGGCGCTCAGGGAATTCAAAGCGATAAAGCAACTCATCTTTAGCAAGTGCTGAATGACCACCCACCATATGGCGTAAATGAGACTTTGCCAATTCGTCATGAGTGAGATCAATGGTCGCGAATTTCGCTTTACGGAAATGCTTTGCGATTGCATCGCTGTCGCCTGCTTTTTGAGTGCTGATGCCTACAAAAATATGCGCTTCTTTTTGATCGCCAATACGATAGTTAAACTCAGTCACATTGCGCTTACCAAGTAGTTCGCAGAAGCGTTTAAATGAGCCACGCTCTTCAGGAATGGTGACTGCAAATACTGCTTCACGGAATTCGCCCACATCGGCGCGCTCTGCAACAAAGCGGAGGCGACTGAAGTTCATATTAGCGCCACAGGCTACCGCTACTAGCGTTTTTTTCTTAACCCGTTTTTTCTCGACATACTTTTTCATGCCGGCAATCGCTAAGGCGCCTGCAGGCTCAAGGATGCTGCGGGTATCGGTAAAGACGTCATTGATCGCTGCGCAGATTTCATCTGTATCAACAGTGACGATTTCATCGACTACTTTTTTGCAAATACGGAAAGTTTCTTTACCAACCAATTTGACTGCTGTGCCATCTGAAAACAATCCAACATCTTTCATCTCAATGCGTTTATTAGCTTTGAGCGATTGATTCATTGCATCTGAGTCGGATGCTTGAACGCCGATTACTTTTGTTTTTGGGCTAACGGCTTTGACGTATTCGCCAATGCCAGCAATTAATCCACCGCCACCGATCGCGACAAATACAGCATCAATAGGATCTGTGTATTGAGAAAAAATTTCTTGAGCGATAGTGCCTTGACCAGCAATAACATCTGGATCATCAAAAGGATGAACAAAGGTTAGCCCACGTTTTTTCGCTACCAATTCAGAGTGTTTAAAGGCATCACTATAGGATTCGCCATGCAGGATGATTTCTACCCAAGATCCACCCCTAGCTTTGACGGCATCGATTTTGACGCTTGGCGTAGTAACCGGCATCACGATGACAGCCTTGCATTTCATTTTTGAGGCTGCCAAAGCCACCCCTTGAGCGTGATTGCCTGCTGACGCAGCAATAACCCCGCGTTTTAGGGCCTCTGGCGACAAATGTGCCATTTTGTTATAGGCGCCCCGAAGCTTAAATGAGAAAACCGGCTGGTTATCCTCTCTTTTTAGCAAAACTTGGTTGCTCAAACGTTTGCTTAATTCTGGAGCGACCTGAAGCTCAGTTTCTCTTGCTACGTCATAGACGCGAGCCGATAAAATTTTCTTTAAATAATTTGTTGCCATCTGATGAGCGTACCACGGATGGGCTCTAAGCCCTTAGTTTTGCAAGGGTTTATAAGCTTTTGAGCAACTTTCTAGGATTCCTGACAGTATCTGGGTAGCTCAATTAAAATGCATATTTATCAAATATGTCGATATGAACGCACCATTGGCTTTAAACCAGTTGCAGGATTTTGAGGCGGGATCTCCCCGACTTCGCGAAATCCCCTACAACTACACCTCCTTTTCTGATCGTGAGATTGTGATTCGCCTATTAGGTGAGGAGTCATGGCGCGTCTTAAATGATTTGCGTGGAGTTCGCAGAACTGGCCGTTCAGCCCGCATGTTGTTTGAAATTCTTGGTGATATTTGGGTAGTGCAACGCAACCCCTTCTTGCAGGATGACTTGCTTGATAACCCCAATCGCCGTCAGCAATTAATTGACGCCTTGTGGCATCGCTTGGGAGAGGTCAAGAAGCGTAACAATGGTGACTCTGCTGAGCAAGTAGAAGTTTTGCTGAATGCCGCTTATCGCGCCATTGAAAACTTTGAAAATGGTTTTAAAGAAGTCGAGCAAATTCGTAAGCGTGCCCGAAAAGAATTAGGCCGTCACACCGCTAGTGACAATATTTGTTTTGACGGCGTATCTCGCGCCGCGCACGTAACCGATGCGACAGACTGGCGCGTTGAGTTTCCTCTGGTAGTCCTTAAGCCTGATTACGAATCCGAAATTCCTGGCTTAGTAAAAGCCTGTGTGGAGTTGGGTTTAACGATTATTCCGCGCGGAGGAGGCACTGGCTATACGGGTGGCGCGATTCCCTTGTATGCCATGTCCGCAGTGATCAATACGGAGAAGCTGCAGCAGATTGATGGCGTAAAAAGTAAACGCTTGCCAGGTGTTGAGCACGAAGTTTCAACTATTTTCACGGGCGCTGGCGTTGTAACGCGTCGCGTATCTGATGCCGCTGAGCATGCGGGTCTTGTGTTTGCAGTCGACCCAACCTCAGCGGATGCAAGTTGTATCGGTGGCAATATCGCCATGAATGCGGGCGGTAAAAAAGCTGTTCTCTGGGGTACTGCTCTTGATAACTTAGCTAGCTGGCGCATGGTAGACCCCCAAGGCAATTGGCTTGATGTAGAGCGCCTTGAACACAACCTTGGCAAGATTCATGATGTTGAGAAAGTTCGCTTTCAACTGACTTGGTCTGATGGCAATAGTGAGCCTGGCCAACATATTTTGAAGACAGAAATATTAGAGGTAGAAGGGAAGCGTTTCCGTAAAGAAGGCCTCGGTAAAGACGTTACTGATAAGTTCTTAGCTGGCTTACCTGGCGTCCAAAAAGAGGGTTGCGATGGTTTGATTACAAGCGCAACCTGGGTATTGCATCGCATGCCTAAATACATGCGCACTGTCTGCTTAGAGTTTTTCGGTCAAGCCCGTGAAGCAATTCCAAGCATCGTTGAGATTAAGGCTTACTTAGAGACATTAAGCAAGCAAGGCGGTCCAATTTTGGCTGGTCTAGAGCATTTAGATGACCGTTACTTGCGTGCAGTTGGATATTCAACAAAATCCAAGCGCAATAGCTTGCCAAAGATGGTATTGATCGGTGATATCGCGGGTGATGACGAAGAAGCGGTAGCTGCCGCAACTAGTGAAGTGGTCCGCATGGCTAACCTGCGAGTTGGCGAAGGTTTTGTCGCAGTTAGCGCAGAGGCTCGCAAGAAGTTTTGGTTGGATCGCGCACGAACAGCGGCGATTGCTCGTCATACCAATGCATTCAAAATCAATGAAGATGTGGTGATCCCACTTCCTCGAATGGGCGAGTACACGGATGGCATTGATCGAATCAATATCGAACTCTCGCTGAAGAATAAGCTTCAGGTTTTGGATGGTCTCGAAGCCTTCCTAAAAAAGAGTGCGTTGCCATTAGGCAAGAATGAAGAGGATTACGAGATCCCTACGGCTGAGATCCTAGGTGACCGTGTTCAGCAAGCTTTAGAGTTAATTGCAAAAGTGCGGATGCGTTGGTCTGAGTGGCTTGCGCAAATGGATGCTTATTTCCCGCAATTGCAAAACTACAGTCTGCGCGCCTCATGGAAAGAAGAAGTGCGTTCGGAGTTACGCATCATCTTTGGCGGCTTAGCCTTTGAGCCGATTTTGAATGAGCTAGAAGCCATTCATAAAAATATTTTGCGCAAAAGAGTATTTGTTGCCTTACATATGCATGCCGGCGATGGCAATGTGCATACCAATATTCCGGTGAACTCAGATGACTACGAGATGTTGCAAGATGCGCATCGTGCTGTAGATCGCATCATGAAGTTAGCGCGTTCTTTAGATGGCGTGATTTCTGGTGAGCATGGAATTGGTATTACCAAACTAGAGTATCTAACTGAAGCGGAACTGAAAGACTTCCGTAGCTACAAGAACCGTGTGGATCCAGAGGGACGCTTTAATAAAGGCAAACTTATGCCACATGCTGACTTGAGCATGGCCTATACCCCTAGCTTTGGTTTGATGGGGCATGAGTCCATCATCATGCAGCAGAGTGATATTGGCGCAATTGCTGATAGCGTGAAAGATTGCTTGCGCTGTGGAAAGTGCAAACCAGTTTGCTCAACGCATGTGCCACGCGCTAACTTGCTCTATAGTCCCCGCGACAAAATTTTGGCTACCTCATTATTAATTGAAGCTTTCCTGTACGAAGAACAAACGCGTCGCGGCGTTTCGATTCGACATTGGGAAATGTTTGATGATGTTGCTGCGCACTGTACCGTGTGCCATAAGTGCTTGACGCCTTGTCCTGTCAAAATTGACTTCGGTGATGTCACCATGAATATGCGTAACTTATTGCGCAAAATGGGGCAACAGCGTTTCAATCCTGGTACAGCGGCATCGATGTTCTTCTTGAATGCAACGAGCCCTGACACCATTCACCTTGCTCGCAAGACCATGATTGGCTGGGGTTACAAATTACAGCGCTTTGGTAATGATGTATTGCGCAAGTTCGCTAAACGGCAAACAGCGCATCCACCAGCTACTGTTGGTAAACCAAGCGTGAAAGAGCAAGTCATCTTTTTTGTAAATAAAAAGATGCCGGGTAATTTGCCTAAGAAGACTGCGCGTGCTTTGTTGGATATCGAAGATGCGAACTATGTGCCCATCATTCGGGATCCGAAGATCACTTCTGCAGATAGTGAGGCTGTGTTCTATTTCCCTGGCTGCGGATCTGAACGTCTGTTTTCTCAGGTTGGCTTAGCAACCCAAGCCATGCTTTGGAACGTCGGCGTGCAAACCGTATTGCCTCCAGGCTATCTCTGCTGTGGTTACCCACAACGTGGCAATGGCGATTTTGATAAAGCCGAGAAGATGATTACTGATAATCGCGTGCTGTTTCATCGCGTTGCCAATACCCTGAACTACCTCGATATCAAAACAGTCGTAGTTTCTTGTGGAACTTGTTATGACCAGTTAGCTGGTTATCAGTTTGAACAGATCTTCCCGGGCTGCCGCATTATTGATATCCATGAGTATCTGATGGAGAAGGGTGTGAAGCTGTCGGGTGTGACTGGTGTGAAGTATATGTATCACGATCCTTGTCATTCCCCTATGAAGTTACAAGATCCTTTGAAGACGGTTAACGAATTGATTCAATTAGAAGACGGTAAAGCGATTGCAAAGAACGATCGTTGCTGTGGTGAATCTGGAACTTTGGCGGTCACTCGCCCAGATATTTCTACTCAAGTTCGTTTCCGTAAGCAAATAGAAATGGAAAAGGGCGCAAATGATTTGCGCAAAGGTAATTTCACGGGCGATGTAAAGGTACTGACAAGCTGCCCATCTTGTTTGCAAGGCCTATCTCGATTTAATGCTGATAGCGATACTACTGCGGATTACATTGTGGTGGAGATGGCACAAAAATTACTTGGCGACAATTGGATGCAAGATTATGTCGCTAAAGCCAACCAAGGTGGTATTGAAAGGGTATTGGTTTAATGATTCCAAGTAATGTGGTGGTGCATCAACAATCCAAGGTGTTGGAGCTTGCCTATGAGGACGGTCAAACTTATCGCTTGCCATTTGAATTATTGAGAGTAGTTTCTCCATCGGCTGAAGTACAAGGCCATGGCCCTGGCCAAGAAACTTTACAGACCGGCAAGCGTGATGTTGTGATTTCCAGTCTTGAGCCTGTTGGCCACTATGCCTTAAAGCCAACCTTTTCTGATGGGCATGATTCTGGTTTGTACTCTTGGGAGTATCTGCGTTTCTTATGCGAAAACCAAGATCAAATATGGAAAGAGCATTTAGATAAATTAGCTGCTGCTGGGCTTGATCGCGATGCCCCAATGGCGACAACAGGTCATTCACATGGCCATTCTTGTGGAAATCACTAATGAGTAAAACCCACTTTGGTTACCAAAGCGTTGATGAGGCAGAAAAAGCTGGCAAGGTAGCAGAGGTTTTTCACTCGGTTGCTAATAAATACGATGTCATGAATGACTTGATGTCATTCGGTTTGCATCGGGTTTGGAAAAAAATTACGATAGCACGCGCTAACGTGCGCCCTGGTCAAAAGATATTGGATATCGCTGGTGGTACGGGCGATCTTGCTGCTGCCTTTGCTAAGGCAACGCAATGGGGCCGCAATTCCGATGCTCAAGTTTGGTTAAGTGATATCAACGCATCAATGCTTGGCGTTGGTCGTGATCGTTTATTGGATCGTGGAATTGCTATACCTTGCGTGCAATTTGATGCGGAGAAAATCCCTTTTCCGAATAATCACTTTGACGTAGTGACTGTGGCATTTGGTTTGCGCAATATGACCCATAAGGAAGTTGCTCTTGGTGAGATGTGCCGAGTGATTAAACCAGGCGGACGTGTTTTGGTATTGGAATTTTCCAAGCCAGATGCGTTTTTACAGCCTGTGTATGACGCTTACTCATTCAAGGTCTTGCCTTGGTTGGGCGAAAAAATTGCACAAGATTCAGAAAGCTATCGCTATTTGGCTGAATCGATTCGCATGCATCCGGATGCGGATACGCTTAAGCAAATGATGTTGGATGTCGGTTTTGATGAGGTAGAAACCCATAGAATGACTGGGGGTATCGTCGCCTTACATATTGGTATTAAATACTGATAGTTGTGTATTTTCAGTAAGAAAAATGCCAATGGATGATTAAGAGGGGTAGTCAAAATGAATCAACATTTTTTTAGAGCTACATTAGTGAGCATCGCTTTGATTGTCGCAAGCGTTGGACATGTCGAAGCAGCTCGACTGGGTGGAGGAAAAAGTTTTGGTCGCGCTCCTAGTGCACCGATTCAAAAACAAGCCACTCCCGCACAGAAGCCTTCTCAACAGGCTCAACCAACTACGCCAGCTCCAGCCGCTGTTCCACAAGCACCTGCACCAAGTCGTTTTGGCGGTATGGGTGGAATTTTGGGTGGCTTAGCCGCAGGTCTTGGGATTGGTTATTTGCTATCGCATTTTGGTTTGGGTGAGGCAGCATCTTCGTTGGTTACCGGTTTATTAATTGCGATGTTGGCTGGCTTTGTAATCATGTTCTTGATACGTAGATTGTTGCCAGTAATGTCGCCGTCAGGAGTGCAGCGCGCAAATCTTAGGCAGTCTCCAAGACAAGAGCCTGCATTTATTCCAGCAGCAAACGCATTTGCGGATGTTGGTGCCGATCCAGAGACATTCCAATCAACCTTGCCTCCCGGATTTGATGAGCGCACTTTCTTAGAAAACTCCAAACAATTTTTTGTGGCTTTGCAAAAAGCTTGGGATCAAGGGGATTTGCAATCTTTACAAGAGTTCACTACTCCAGACATGTTCGCGAGAATTTCGCAGGATCTTGCGGGACGTGTGGACTCTACAAATCAGACTGATGTCATTACGATTAATGCACGTTTGCTGGGGATTGAAACCAACGAAGCACATTATTTCTGTAGCGTTCAGTTTAGTGGGGTCATTAGCGAACAGCCAGGAGCTCCGGCTAATGACTTCTCGGAAATTTGGAACTTAAGTAAGCCATTAGAGGGTCCTGGTGGCTGGGTACTAGCGGGTATCTCTCAGTTGGTTTAAGCTTAAGGTTCTTTCCGACGGAAAACCCGCACTAGTGCGGGTTTTTTACACTAATGAATACGCCAACTTCTTCTACACATACGATTGCCGCTACAGCAGCTTGCCGTGGTATCAACCATGTTTTAGAAAGTGAACCCTGGGCTTGCGCAGAATTATCAAAGCATGCAGGGAAAACAATTTTGCTGCAATTGCCTTTTGGCCAACTTGGCTTTTGCATTGACAATGCTGGTCGTCTAGAGGCTTTGAAAGAAATTGAGAACCCAAGCTTAGCCTTGGAGGTAACTGCTAGCGCATTGAGTGATTTACTTTCTAGTGCTGGAAATTTAAAAGAACAGGCATTCAAAGCGGTAAAAATTACTGGCGATGCAGATTTGGCCCAGTTGATCGGTCGATTGGCTGGACAGCTGCGCTGGGAGTATGAAGAGGATTTGGCTCGCCTCCTTGGTGATGCTCCCGCTCATTTCGCGGTTCAAAAGGGAAAGAGGTTCATTTCAGCTACTAGGTCGGCGGCTAGCGATTTGCTGGACAATCTAGTGGAATATGTCAGTGAAGAGAGAAGAGTACTTTTGAATATGCGTGACTTTATGGCTCATAAATCCGAGTTAAGTGATATACGCGAATCCGTTGATCGTTTGGAAAAGCGTATTCAGCATCTAGGGCAAAAGGGTAAATAAATCGTGCGCCGAATTGCCCGTCTCTCATTCATTTTCTTTACTGCCTGGCGTTATGGTTTATTGCCATTACTACGCGATGTTTTAAAGCCAGGTCTTGGACGTGGCTGTTTGACTGTAGTTTGCTGGACCTCACCAGGAACTAGTCTGCCAAGGGGTGAGCGTATTCGCTTAACGCTTGAGGCGCTTGGTCCAATCTTTGTAAAGTTTGGACAAGTACTATCTACACGTCGAGATCTATTGCCAGAAGATATTGCTAATGAGTTGGCAAAACTGCAAGATCAAGTGCCCCCATTTTCAAATGCAGAATCTAGGCATTTAATAGAAGCAGCATTAGGGCAATCAATTGATGAAACATTTCTTAGTTTTGATGCCAGCCCAGTAGCTAGCGCCTCTGTTGCTCAAGTTTATCTGGGTGTTTTGCGAGGAACTGAAAAACATCCTGAGTGGCAGGGTCTACCTGTTGCTGTAAAAGTGTTGCGCCCTGGCATATTGCCAGTGATTGAAGGCGATCTTGCCTTGATGTACGACTTGGCAAAAATTATTGAAAAGAGCTCTGAGGATGGTCGTCGTTTAAAGCCTCGTGAGAATGTGGCTGAGTTCGATACGTATTTGCATGATGAGCTTGATCTCATGCGCGAGGCAGCCAATGCTAGCCAGCTACGCCGATATTTTGCTGATTCTACGAAGCTGATGATTCCAGAGATGTACTGGGATTTATGTCATACCAATGTCATCGTGATGGAAAAGATGGATGGCATTTCGATTGGGCGAACTGCTGAATTACGTGGGGCTGGTGTTGACTTCAAGAAATTGGCAGCAGATGGCGTAGAAATCTTTTTTACACAAGTATTTGAATATGGTTTTTTCCATGCAGATATGCATCCGGGAAATATCATGATCAGTCTAGAGCCAGAGACCTTTGGTCGATTTATCTCTTTGGATTTTGGAATAGTTGGTGCGCTTAGCGAGTCAGATAAGAATTATTTAGCGTTGAATTTCTTGGCATTCTTTAATCGCGATTACCGCAGAGTTGCTGAGTTGCATATTGAGTCAGGCTGGGTGCCTGCGAATACGCGCGTTGAAGAACTAGAGGGCGCAGTCCGCTCAGTATGTGAACCATACTTTGATAGACCTCTAAAAGAAATTTCTTTGGGTATTGTGTTGATGCGCTTGTTCCAGACATCACGTCGTTTTAAGGTGGAAATTCAGCCGCAATTAACTTTGCTACAGAAGACCTTGCTGAATGTCGAGGGCCTTGCCCGCCAATTGGATCCCGATCTGGATCTTTGGAAAACTGCCAAGCCTATCCTTGAAAAATGGGTCAGCAAGCAATTGGGTTGGCGTGGGTTAATTGATGGCTTAAAAGAAGAGGCGCCCACTTGGGCCAAAATTTTGCCAACTTTGCCCCGTTTAATTGCCGATAGCTTGGCTCAAAGCCGACGCCCTGTAAAAGACCAAAATGCTGAATTAGAGGTTTTAAAGGCGCTTTTGCTCCAAGAAAGGCGTACCCATCGCTTGCTAGCAGGGTTCTTACTCTTTGCCGGCGGGTTTTTGGCCGGAATATTGATCATTACCCTAGGCATTTACTAGCCTCTCGCTGATTGGTCTCTAACCCGCTAAAATAGCGGGTTAGGCAAACACCATGAAAAAATACTTTATCGCTGGCATTCTTGTATGGGCTCCCATGGCGGTCACCATTTGGGTGATTACTTGGGGCTTAGGTTTGCTTGATGGCGTTTTTGGCTCGGTAATGCAGGCCATTATTGCCATTTTCCCGCATCAGTTCGCTGCAGATCTACAGCATTTCAGAGAGTTACCTGGTGTCGGCATTTTGATTGTGGTTGCAGTGATTGTTTTGACTGGTGTACTCGCGATTAGTTTTGCGGGCCAGTGGTGGATTAAGGTTTGGGATAAGTTTGTTAATCGCATTCCGGTTGTGCGTTCAATTTATTCCAGCGTACAGCAGGTGTCTTCAACTTTATTTTCTGGTAGTGGCCAGGCTTTTAGTAAGGCTTTATTAATTCGCTACCCACATGCTGACTCTTGGGCGATTGCCTTTCAAACAGGAACTCCTGCTAAAGAAGTTGCTGGTAAATTGGGTGATGGATACGTCAATGTATTTTTACCAACCACGCCAAACCCGACTTCTGGTTTTTTCATGATCGTGCCACGTGCGCAAACGATCGAACTAGAGATGAGTGTAGAGGAAGCATTGAAGCATATTGTTTCAATGGGTTCCGTTCCCCCAAATAATTCCAGTGGATTAACTTCTCAAGAGTTGCCACACCATTTTTGATTTATAGGAAATTGTTATGTCAATGCGTAGCCATAATTGCGGCCAGGTAACAGATGCGCTGATTGGTCAAGAGGTCACACTCTCAGGCTGGGTCAATCGCCGTCGTGATCATGGAGGCGTAATCTTTATTGACTTGCGTGACCGTGAAGGATTTGTGCAAGTAGTTTGCGATCCTGATCGTCCAGAAATGTTTGCGCTTGCAGAGCAGGTGCGTAACGAGTACTGCATTCAAATCAAAGGTCTTGTGCGCGCACGCCCTGCTGGTACAGAAAATAATGACCTAGCAACAGGTAAGGTTGAAGTGCTCTGCCATAGCTTAGTGATTTTGAACGCTTCAGTAACACCACCATTTCAGATTGATGATGAGAACTTATCTGAGACCACACGTTTGACACATCGCGTGTTGGACTTGCGTCGTCCACAAATGCAGAAGAATTTGCGTTTACGTTACAACGTTGCAATGGAGTGCCGTCGTTATTTAGATGACGCGGGCTTTATCGATATTGAAACTCCGATGTTGACTAAAAGTACGCCAGAAGGTGCGCGTGACTATTTAGTACCATCACGTGTACATGATGGTCAGTTCTTTGCGCTGCCACAATCACCTCAATTGTTTAAGCAATTATTGATGGTGGCCGGTTTTGATCGCTACTACCAAATCACCAAGTGTTTCCGCGATGAAGATTTGCGCGCAGATCGTCAGCCTGAATTTACTCAGATTGACTGTGAAACCGCTTTCTTAAGCGAATTAGAAATTCGGGATTTATTTGAAAACATGATTCGTCATATTTTCAAGAAGACCTTGAATGTAGAGTTACCAAACCCATTTCCAACAATGCCGTATTCAGAGGGCATGGCGCGTTTTGGTTCCGATAAGCCTGATCTTCGTGTGAACTTTGAGTTCACCGAGTTAACGGATTTGATGAAAGATGTTGATTTCAAGGTGTTCTCAGGCGCTGCAAATCAGGTTGGTGGGCGCGTAGTAGGTTTATGCGTACCCGGCGGCGCTGAAATTAGCCGTAGTGAAATTGATGACTACACACAGTTTGTAAGCATCTATGGCGCCAAAGGTTTGGCGTGGATTAAGGTGAATTCAGTTGCGGAAGGTCGTAATGGTTTGCAATCACCAATCGTCAAGAATTTGCATGACGCAGCAATTGAAGGCATTTTGAAGCGTACTGGCGCAAAAGATGGCGACATTATTTTCTTTGGTGCCGATAAAGAAAAAATCGTAAATGATGCCATCGGTAATTTACGTCTACGTATTGGTCATTCTGCTTGGGGTAAAGAGCATGGCCTCTTTACAGAGGGTTGGAAGCCACTATGGGTTGTTGACTTCCCTATGTTCGACTATGACGAAGGCGAAGCGCGCTGGGTTGCTTGTCACCATCCATTCACTAGCCCTAAAGACGAACATATGCAGTATCTAGAGACGGATCCTGGTAAGTGCTTAGCTAAAGCGTATGACATGGTTTTAAATGGTAGCGAAATTGGTGGCGGCTCTGTGCGTATTCACCAAGAAGCAGTTCAAAGCCAAGTATTCCGAGCACTGAAGATTGGTGCTGAAGAAGCGCAAGCGAAGTTTGGTTTCTTATTGGATGCTTTGCAGTATGGTGCTCCTCCGCACGGTGGTATTGCATTTGGTTTGGACCGTATTGTTACGATGATGACTGGTGCTGAATCAATTCGCGATGTGATCGCTTTCCCTAAAACACAACGCGCACAATGCTTATTAACTCAGGCGCCAAGTCCTGTAGATGAGCGTCAGTTACGTGAGTTGCACATTCGTTTGCGTCAGGCAGCACCAGCCGCATAAAACTGCTTAGATTAATCAGCAGCATCTATCTTGAAAATCCCTATTTCGGTTTTAGTTGTTATCTATAAATCGAATAGGGATGTTTTATTGATAGAGCGTGCTGATCGCCACGGTTTCTGGCAGTCTGTCACTGGTAGCATAGATGCGCCAAACGAAGATTTAGCCTTGGCGGCAAGCCGAGAGGTATTTGAAGAGACGGGTATCGCTGTTGACCAATTACCGGCTGGATCTCTGCGTGATATGCATCACCATATTGAGTATGAGATCTATCCCGAGTGGCGCTTTCGCTATGCCCCTGGCGTTACCCGCAATATCGAACATTGGTTTTCACTTAAAGTGCCTGATGGAATTCAAATTCAGTTGGCGCCACGAGAGCATGTTGCCTACGAATGGTTGCCGTTTGAAGAGGCAGCTAAGAAGTGTTTTTCTCGCAGTAATGGCGAAGCCATCATGAGACTGTTCTCGGCAAACTAAAGCAGAAGCGAATAAGATACAACGATGAGACATTCATCGGGTCACCATCGGTCTAGCGGCGAGTCAAATACGCCTCAACGTGGTGATTGGCGCGTTATTCGCGACCTCCTTCCTTATTTACTGGAGTATCGCTTTAGGGTAATTCTGGCGCTGACTTGTTTGGTTGCTGCGAAGTTCGCCAATTTAGGCATTCCTATTTTGATGAAAGAGTTAATCGACTCTTTGGATATCAAGGCAAACTCACCTCAAGCAATCTTAGTAGTGCCAGTTGGCATCATTGTTGCCTATGGTTTATTGAGAATCTCAGCTTCATTATTTGCAGAGTTGCGTGAAGCCTTATTTGCTCGAGTTACTCAAAATGCAGTCCGTAAGGTAGCGCTTCAAGTTTTTGAGCATTTACATTCACTTGCCCTTAGCTTTCATTTAGCTCGTCAAACGGGTGGCGTGAGTCGCGATATTGAGCGCGGTACCCGCGGAATCCAGTCACTCATTTCATATTCGCTCTACAGCATTTTGCCGACCTTAATTGAGTTCTGCTTGGTGCTTGGCTACTTCGCATACTCATATGACATCTGGTTTGCAGCAATTACTCTCGTGGCGCTAGTTTTGTACATAGCATTTACGATTGTGGTGACTGAGTGGCGAACGCACTACCGTCGCGCTATGAATGAGATGGATTCGAAAGCCAATCAAAAAGCAATTGACTCCTTATTGAACTTCGAGACCGTTAAATATTTTGGTAACGAAGCTTTTGAGACTGCCAGATACGATGACAATCTTTTACGCTATCAATCGGCAGCCATCAAATCCCAGAAAACCTTAGCTTTCCTCAATTTAGGTCAACAGATCATTATTGCGATTGGTTTGATGTTGATTTTGTGGCGCGCTACGCTTGGGGTAGTTAATGACACGATGACACTGGGTGATCTAGTGCTAGTGAATACCTTGATGATTCAGTTATATATCCCTTTAAATTTTCTGGGAGTTATTTATCGCGAGATCAAGCAATCATTAACTGATATGGATCGCATGTTTTCTTTACTCAATACAGAAAAAGAAATTGCAGATTCTCCAAATGCGCATCCTTTACACATTGATAACCCTAATCAGGGTCCTGATGTGCGTTTTGAAAATGTGTCGTTTCATTATGAGAGTAAGAGAGAAATTCTCCGCGATGTCAGTTTTAATATTCCAGCGGGTACGACAACCGCAGTTGTAGGTCAGAGTGGCGCTGGCAAGAGTACTTTGGCGAGATTGCTATTCCGCTTCTATGATGCCCAGTCAGGAAAGATCATCATTGATGGTCAAAACATTCAAGATGTGACGCAATTGAGTTTGCGCAAAGCCATCGGCATCGTTCCACAAGACACTGTCTTATTTAATGACACGATTGGTTACAACATTGCTTATGGAGATCCCTCTGCGAGTTTTGAAGAGGTCCAAGAGGCTGCTAGAGCAGCTCAAATTGATGGCTTTATTAAGCACTTGCCAGATGCTTATCAAACTCAGGTGGGTGAACGAGGCTTAAAGTTATCGGGCGGAGAGAAGCAACGCGTTGCTATTGCGAGAACGCTATTGAAAAAACCAGCAATGCTGATTTTTGATGAAGCTACATCAGCCTTGGACTCCAAAACAGAGCGTGCATTTCAGGAAGAGTTGTTCAATTTGGCAAAAAATCGAACAACACTCATCATCGCCCATCGTTTATCTACCATCATCCATGCTGATCAAATTTTAGTAATGGATCATGGGCAGGTCGTTGAGCGCGGCACACATCTTGAGCTACTAGCAGCCAAAGGAAAGTATGCGGAGATGTGGCAAATGCAAGAGCGTGCAGGGCTTGATTAGAATAGACCAATGACGCAGCAACATTCTCAGCCAATCAGTACCGAGATCATTCTCAAAAATGCCTTTGCAGCAGCAGTGGCAGTCGCAGATCCACAAGTCATTGTTCCCCAACATTTGGGAAGGATTTTTCCAGCGGGGCAAGAGCCCAAAGGTAAATGTCTAGTGGTGGGCGCTGGAAAAGCAAGCGCCTCAATGGCGAGTGCTTTAGAAACGTACGCTAAAGAACATTGGCCTCAAGTCAAGATTGAAGGTGTTGTATTAACTCGCTATGGTCATAGCTCACCCACTTCTGACATTCAAATCATCGAAGCAGGTCATCCAGTGCCAGACCAAGCGGGCATGGATGGCGCTAAAGCTATATTGGAATTAACTCAAACGCTTAAAGAAGGTGATGTATTAATTGCTTTGGTTTCCGGCGGTGGATCCAGTTTGTTAACTCTTCCAGTTGATGGCATCTCAATTGATGATATGCGCAAGACTACTGAAGCCTTACTTCTTAGTGGTGCTCCAATCGAAGAGATGAATGTCGTGCGCAAGCACTTATCGGCCATCTTAGGAGGCAACCTAGCGAGACGTGCGATTGCTCGTGGGGCGCGGGTAGAGGCATTACTAATTTCAGATGTCACTGGCGATTCGCCTGCCGATATTGCAAGCGGCCCTTGTGCGGCTGATTACTCAACTTACTTAGATGCGCTGAATATTATTGAGTCCTATCGCTTGCAAGAACTTATTCCAGAATCAGTCTTGAATCATCTAAAGCAAGGTGTGGCAGGACAGAAACCTGAAACTCTAAAAGATGCTGATTTGGTGAGCGCGAGAATATCTAATCATGTCATTGCAACCGCTTATAAGAGCCTAGAGGCCGCCGCAAATTTTGTCAGAGCGCATGGGTATGAGCCTATTGTGTTGGGCGATACGATCACGGGTGAAGCTCAGGAAGTTGGCATGATGCAGGCACAATTGGCACGCGAGTATTTTGTAAAGATGGGTAAAGCAGATAAACCTCTTGCGCTAATTTCTGGTGGCGAATGTACCGTGACGATCCCTGCGGGAACTAAGGGGCGAGGCGGCCGCTGTAGTGAATACCTGCTTTCACTCTATGCTAATAGCGCGGATTTTCCAAAGATGGCTGCATTAGCTGCAGATACAGATGGCATTGATGGTAGCGAAAGGAATGCGGGCGCCTGGTTTGATGGCGGTATTCGGGAATTAGCTAAGACTAAGGCAATAAAGCCAGCTGAGTACTTAGAAGCTCATGACTGTTATGGTTTTTTTGCGCAATTAGATGCTTTAGTGGAAACTGGCCCTACACTAACGAATGTCAATGATTTCCGCATTATTTTGCTTAATAAATAATTATGTCGAATTTAAATACGCCTTCACGAATTGAAATGATCCAGCCAGATGACTGGCATTTACATATTCGTGATGGTGATGTGATGAAGGATGTATTGGCTGACACGGCCCGTCAATTTGCGCGAGCAATCATCATGCCGAACTTAAAGCCACCAGTGACCACTGTGGATTTAGCGAAGGCGTATCAATCCCGTATCGATGCTAACTTAAAAACACTAGGCATCACTAGTTTCACGCCGCTCATGACTTTGTATCTCACCGATAACACCACTGCAGATGAGGTTCGCAAAGCAAAGGCCGAGGGTATTGTTGGTTTTAAGTTATATCCTGCTGGTGCTACAACCAATAGTGATGCTGGTGTTAGTGATATTAAGCGTTGTTATCAAGCGCTAGAGGCGATGCAAGCAGTTGGCATGCCTTTGTTAGTGCATGGTGAAGTGACCACTGCTGATATTGATATCTTTGATCGTGAAGCGGTATTTATTGACTCTGTGCTTGAGCCATTACGTAAAGATTTTCCAGAATTAAAGATTGTGTTTGAACACATCACTACTAAGCAAGCTGCTCACTATGTTCGTGATGCCGCAACTAATGGCAAAAATACTTTAGCTGCAACTATTACGCCACAGCATTTACTGATGAATCGCAATGCTATTTTTGCTGGAGGTATTCGTCCTCACAACTACTGCTTGCCAGTATTAAAACGCGAAGAGCATCGAGTTGCATTAGTTGAGGCTGCTACTAGTGGAAATTCACGTTTCTTCTTGGGCACGGATAGTGCTCCACATGCCAAGGGTGCGAAAGAAGCTGCTTGTGGTTGCGCAGGTTGCTATAGCGCTTTTAATGCATTGGGTTTGTATGCCGAAGCGTTTGAGAGCGTAGGCAAGTTAGATAAATTAGAGGGATTCGCCAGTTTCTTTGGTCCCGACTTTTATGCTTTGCCGCGCAATACTAAAAAAATTACTTTATCCAAGCAGGCCCAAGCCATTCCTGTGGAATTGCCACTCGGTGATGCGACGATTGTTCCACTGCGCGCAGGCGAAACAATTGCTTGGTCATTGGTTTAATCAATACTTTTATTTTTATCAGCTAATTTGCTCTGACTGCGTTAGACTGCAGGCGCAGAGTCAATTAGGCAATCGCCGCCTCTTAATTGAGGGGGAGGAAAGTCCGGACTCCATAGGGTAGGGTGATGGCTAACGGCCATCCACGGTGACGTGAGGAATAGGGCCACAGAGACGAGCGTATTTAGTTACGGTGAAACGCGGTAACCTCCACCTGGAGCAATCCCAAGTATGCAGACGATGAGGCGTCCCGCTGAGTCTGCGGGTAGGGAGCTTGAGCCGTCAGGTAACTAACGGCCTAGAGGAATGATTGCCCCTAAATGAAAATTTAGGCGACAGAATCCGGCTTATCGATTGACTCTGCACTTATTCCGCAATGACTTCAACGCTGTATGTCAGCTCAGCAGTTTTTGCCAGCATTGTTGTGGCAGAGCAGTACTTTTCATGGGATAGCTTGACGGCGCGGTCTACTTTTGCAGGATCCAAATCTTTGCCTTTGACCTTGAAGTGCAAATTGATCTTGGTGAAGACTTTTGGGTCTTCTGTAGCCCTTTCGGCTTGCAGAGCCACTTCGCAGCCACTGACAGCCTGGCGGGACCTTTGCAGGATCAGTACAACGTCAAAAGCCGAACAACCGCCAGCCCCAGCTAAAAGGAGCTCCATTGGCCTTGGGGCTAGGTTTCTACCTCCCGCTTCGGGGGCGCCGTCCATATTGACAAGGTGTCCACTGCCAGTTTCTGCAGAAAAGGCCATGCCGCCATTACCCAACCAAGATACTCGACATTCCATATTAGTGACCCCTAACTTACTAAATTAATCAATATTTTCAAGAGTTTATCAATTTTTAAAGGATTCAGAGTTGTTGCATAGCAACATAAAATTATTGATTTTGGTCAATTTTCTTGCATTGCGGTAAGTTCTTTGTGTAGAATGACCATATTGGTAGTCAGTCTTATACAAGACTGCGACTTACCTCCCAGTGTCTCCTCCACCCAAACATAGGTGGATTCCAACCCAGGACTAGCTCCTGGGTTTTTTTTGGGTTACAATTCAAGGCTTTACTGGATTGTCGAATAGTCAGCGGCAATCGTTGTACCAGTTAAATTACTGAATCTGCGAGCTTGCAAATATAAGCAGGGCCAAAGTGGACGTTGTTTGATTGGAGTATTTTTTGACTATAACAATTTGAGAAATCATGAAAACTTTTTCCGCAAAATCCCATGAGGTAAAGCGTGAATGGTTCGTGATTGACGCAACGGACAAAGTCCTCGGTCGTGTCGCCAGTGAAGTGGCACACCGTCTACGCGGCAAGCACAAGCCTGAATTCACTCCACACGTTGACACTGGCGACTTTATCGTCGTGATCAATTCATCCAAGTTACGTGTTACAGGCACAAAAGGCTTGAACAAAATGTATTACCGTCACAGCGGATACCCAGGTGGTATTTCCGAGACCAACTTTGACAAGATGCAAGACCGTTTCCCAGGTCGCGCCTTGGAGAAGGCTGTGAAAGGTATGTTGCCAAAAGGCCCACTCGGCTACGCCATGATCAAGAAATTAAAAGTCTATGGCGATGCTAATCATCCGCACGCGGCTCAACAGCCAAAAGCGTTAGAGATTTAAGGAAACCAAATGGCTATTAATTACGGAAGTTGGAATTACGGTACAGGTCGCCGCAAGAGTTCTGTTGCGCGCGTTTTCATCAAGTCTGGCAAAGGCGAAATTACTGTTAACGGTAAGCCTATCGATGCTTATTTTGCTCGTGAAACATCACGCATGATTGCTCGTCAGCCTTTGGCTCTCACATCTCACCTCACTACCTTTGATATCAAAGTAAACGTATCTGGTGGTGGCGAGACTGGTCAAGCTGGTGCGGTACGTCACGGCGTAACACGTGCTTTGATCGATTACGACAATGCGTTGAAGCCTACCCTGTCTAAAGCAGGTTTGGTTACTCGCGATGCTCGTGAAGTTGAGCGTAAAAAAGTTGGTCTGCATGGCGCGCGTCGTCGTAAGCAGTTCAGCAAGCGCTAATTTCTTTCGGTCGCTGTTGTTTTATCGAAAGGGTCGCGCAAGCGGCCCTTTTTGTTTCTACAATGTGGTTATCAAGTTTGAATAAAACTTCTCGCTGTGAGCATCTTGGGGAAAGACATGATTAAAGTTGGAATCGTTGGCGGCACTGGATACACCGGAGTGGAATTGTTGCGTTTATTGGCGCAACATCCTGAGGTCAAGATCGTTGCTATCACTTCTCGCACAGAAGCTGGCATGCCAGTAGCTGAGATGTTTCCATCATTACGTGGTCGCGTTGATCTGAAATTTACTACTCCAGATGAAGCTAGGCTAAATGAATGCGATGTGGTTTTCTTCGCCACACCTCATGGCGTGGCTATGGCTCAAGCAAAAGAGTTGTTAGCAAATAATGTCAAGATTTTGGACTTGGCTGCCGATTTTCGTTTGAAGGATGAGAAAGAGTTTGCCAAGTGGTACGGCATGGAGCATAGCTGCCCAGATATTTTGGCTGAAGCGGTATATGGTTTGGCAGAAATTAATCGCGAACAAATTAAGAAAGCGCGTGTCGTTGGTCTGGCTGGGTGCTATCCAACTTCAGTGCAGCTTGGGCTTGCGCCTTTGCTCTCTCCAAAGTCGACTGGTGGAAAACAGTTGATTGATGGCGAGCATATTATTTCCGATTCGAAATCGGGTACTTCTGGCGCTGGGCGGAAAGCCGAGATTGGTACTTTGTTGTCCGAAGCAAGCGATAACTTTAAGGCTTATGGAGTAAAAGGTCACCGCCATCTTCCTGAAATCGTGCAGGGTTTAAAAGCCATCGCTGGGCATGATCAAATTGGTTTGACTTTTGTGCCACACCTCACGCCGATGGTGCGGGGAATTCATTCGACCCTATATGTGCGCTTGACTGAGGCGGGTAAAGATGTGGATTATCAGAAGCTTTACGAGAACTTTTATAGGGGTGAGCCCTTTGTAGATGTAATGCCTGCTGGCAGCCATCCTGAAACGCGTTCAGTGCGGGGCAGCAACGGAATCCGAATTGCAATTCATCGGCCTGGCGGTGGCGATACATTAGTTATTTTGGTTGTAGAGGATAACTTGGTGAAAGGCGCTTCTGGACAGGGTGTGCAGTGTATGAACCTCATGTTTGGCTTGCCAGAAACTACGGGCCTTACCCAGATTGCTGTATCGCCTTAATGCTCGTGGGGGTATGAATCTATACCCCTTCAGCAAACTAGGCGTTAAAAGCCTAAAATATGACATTGCCTTTTGAATTAGGAGTAAATCATGACTGAATTGGCTACGCAAACTACACAAGACTTAGCTGAACCACCAACCCCGTTGGTGTTTACAGACGCTGCTGCCGCTAAAGTGGCTGACTTGATTGCAGAAGAAGGCAATCCGGAGTTGAAGTTGCGTGTATTCGTTCAAGGTGGTGGTTGCTCTGGATTTCAGTACGGCTTCACATTTGATGATGCAGTAAATGAGGATGACACACAGTTTGAAAAAAATGGCGTGACTTTATTAGTGGACTCAATGAGCTTCCAATACTTGGTTGGCGCTGAGATTGATTACAAAGAAGATATCAATGGATCTCAATTTGTTATCAAGAATCCAAACGCAACAACAACTTGTGGTTGCGGCTCTTCTTTCTCGGCATAAGGCAGTTAAATTGATTTAAGCGGGATAGCATGCACCTAGAATTCTAGGTCCCTTAGATCCTGTAACGGCTGGCAAATTTGCTGGCCGTTTTTGTTGGTGAGCCCAGGCAAGCCATGCAAAAGCCAAGCCTTCGACGAGTTGTGGGTCAATTCCTTCGGTATCGCTGGTAGTAATTTCTAGGCGATGTTTAAAGAATTTAGTGCTCTTGGATTTAAGTAAGTTCATTAGGGCGGTGTTACGGGCACCACCACCACACACAATGAGCTTCTGGGTTTGCGGGGCATGACGAACTAGAGCCTCTATGGCAGAGTGAGCAGTTAAGTGAAGTAGTGTTGCTTGTACATCTTCTAATGGATAATTTTCTTTCCCCAGTTTTTCTTGTAACCAAGCAAGATGAAAATCATCTCGACCGGTACTCTTGGGCGGCGCTTTCGAGAAAAAAGAATCTGCTAATAAATTTTCTAGTAGCGTTGTGTTGAGTTTTCCTTGGCTTGCCCAATTTCCATTTTCGTCATAGGCGTTTCCTTGATGCTCATATATCCAGGCATCCATCAACATATTTCCTGGCCCACAATCAAAGCCTGAAACTTCTCCGTTTGCTGGTAGCAAAGTCAAGTTCGCTATGCCACCAATGTTCAGAATCGCAATATCCTTAGCGGATGAAAATTGTTGTGCATGAAATGCGGGTACTAGTGGTGCGCCATGACCGCCTGCGGCAAGATCTCTACTTCTAAAGTCGGCAATGACTGTGATTCCTGTTTTTTCTGCAAGAAGAGCGGGATTCAGTGTTTGGTGTGTGTAAGCAAGCTGGCCGAGCTGTGGTTGATGGCGGACAGTTTGTCCATGGGCGCCAATAGCGGCAATATCAGAAGCCTGCAGTTTGGATTTTGCGAGTAGCTCTTTGACCGCGTCTGCATAAGCAAGGGCTATGGCATTGCCGGCCTGCTTGTCTCTATGAAGCTCGTTGGAGCCAGGACTTTGAAGCTCAAATAAGGCTTTACGTAATTCTGGCTGAAAGGGGGTGCTTACTGCATCCACGGCAACAGCCTCTCCATTTGAGCCAATTTTGGCAAGTACCGCATCAATCCCATCTAGGCTGGTGCCTGACATGATGCCGATATAGAGGGAATGGGGCTGATTCATGGGGTTCTGGGCTTTGTTCTAAGGAATGCGACAATTATGCTTTAGCAATTTAAATACTAATTTAACTGTATCAGTTATCAGAATCAGCATGACGGATAAACCAGAACAAAAATATCCTTTAACCCCAGAGGTTTTTGCTGCCCTCGAAATCACAAAGCGTGGTTGCGATGAGCTGCTGGTAGAGGCTGACTGGGTCCAGAAATTGGCCCGTAGCCAAGCTACCAAGACTCCTTTGCGTATTAAGTTAGGCTTGGATCCAACTGCTCCGGATATTCATTTAGGCCATACCGTTGTCTTGAATAAATTACGCCAATTACAAGATCTAGGTCATACAGTGATTTTCTTGATTGGTGATTTCACGAGCATGATTGGCGATCCATCTGGTCGTAATGCTACTCGACCCCCATTAACCGCAGAAGAGATTGCTGTTAATGCGGAGACTTACTATCGCCAAGCGAGTATGGTTTTAGATCCAGCTAAAACGGAAGTACGGTACAACAGCGAGTGGTGCGATCCTTTAGGAGCCAGGGGCATGATTCAGCTTGCTGCTAAACATACCGTCGCACGAATGTTAGAGCGTGATGACTTTACAAAGCGTTATCGCAACGGTGTACCCATTTCGATTCATGAGTTTTTGTATCCGCTGATGCAGGGTTATGACTCGGTCGCCCTCAAGAGTGATCTAGAGCTCGGTGGAACTGATCAAAAATTTAATTTACTCGTTGGTCGTGAACTCCAAAGAGAGTATGGACAGGAGCCGCAATGCATTTTGACTATGCCCTTACTGGTGGGTCTTGATGGCGTTGAGAAAATGAGTAAGTCCAAGGGGAACTACATTGGCATTAGTGAGAGCCCCGGCGATATGTTCGGCAAGTTGTTGAGCATCTCTGATGATCTCATGTGGGACTACTTCACCCTGTTGTCATTCCGTCCAATGTCGGAAATTGATTTAATGAAGCAGGAAGTTGCCGCAGGACGTAATCCAAAAGATTGCAAAGTACTTCTTGCGCAAGAGATTGTCGCGCGCTTTCATTCACAGGCTGCTGCAGAAAAAGCTTTAGAAGACTTTAATCATCGCGCTAAGGGTGGCGTTCCAGATGATATTCCGGAGGTGAATTTATCCGGTGCGCCCATGGGTATTGCAACGCTCTTGAAGTCTGCTGGCTTGGCACCATCTACATCTGAGGCAATGCGCAATATTGAACAGAATGGCGTGAAGGTTGACGGTACAACCGTATCTGACAAGCAGGTGAAGATTGAAGCAGGTACTTACGTTGTGCAAGTGGGCAAACGCAAATTTGCTAAGGTCACGCTCAGTTAAATATCTAAGCTACCTGTTCCGCTTGGCGGAGTCAGTCCAAAGTGTTCGTATGCCTGCCGCGTAGCCACGCGACCACGTGAGGTTCTTTGTAGATAACCTTGTTGAATGAGATAGGGCTCGAGAACATCTTCAATGGTATCTCGCTCTTCGCCAATTGCGGCCGCCAAATTATCTATTCCTACAGGGCCGCCATCAAATTTATGCAAGATGGCCTCAAGTAATTTTCTGTCCATAACATCAAAGCCACTAGGATCAACATCCAGCATTTTTAAGGCTGCATCCGCTATAGCTTTGGTAATCATTCCGGTGCCTTTAACCTCCGCATAGTCACGGACGCGACGTAAGAGACGGTTTGCGATACGTGGAGTGCCGCGGGCACGTTTTGCGATTTCCACAGATCCATCTGGATCAATCTTTGCCTTCAATAGATTTGCGGAGCGATCGATAATTTTTGTGAGCTCTTCGGTGTTGTAAAACTCTAATCTAGCAACGATGCCGAAGCGATCGCGCAAGGGATTAGTCAACATGCCCGCGCGTGTTGTTGCACCAATTAAAGTAAATGGTTTGAGATCAATCTTGACGCTACGGGCCGCTGGACCTTCACCAATCATGATGTCTAGGCTATAGTCTTCTAGCGCTGGATACAGAATTTCTTCTACAACAGGTGAGAGACGATGAATCTCGTCAATGAAGAGTACATCGTTTGCTTCCAGGTTGGTTAGCAAAGCCGCAAGATCACCCGGTCTATCTAAGACAGGTCCGCTGGTTTGACGCAAATTTACGCCTAGCTCCCTAGCAATAATGTGCGCCAAAGTAGTTTTACCTAGGCCTGGAGGGCCAAACAACAAAACGTGATCGAGTGCTTCTTGTCGCGCTCTAGTGGCACTGATAAAGATTTCTAATTGGGCACGCGCTTTGCTTTGGCCTACGTATTCATCCAATTGCTTAGGGCGCAAAGCTTTTTCGAAAATAGCCTCTGAGTTTCCTGCGGCCCCACTGACAAGGCGATCTTTTCCTTCAGGTAAATCTTCAGGGATAGAGCTTAGGTCGTCAGTATGTATTGCCATGCTATGAGTTTATTCGGTTTGGCGATTAGGCCTTGGATAAATACTTTAAGCCAATGCGGATACCATCGGATACCGATGTGTCAGGCGGAATTTGCTTCAATGCTAATAGCGCTTCTTTTTCGGAATACCCAAGAGCTAGGAGTGCTTGTAGGACTTCGCTATTGGTATCAGGAGTTAGTGCTTTACCTGGAGCTATTCCTAAATCAGGGGCAAGCTTGCCTTTGAGTTCTAGGCAAAGTCGTTCTGCAGTCTTTTTGCCAATGCCGGGGACTTGGGTAAGGCGATTAGCCTCTTGTAAGGCAATAGCTTGGGCAAGCTCGTTCACGCTCATCCCAGAAAGAATGGCTAATGCAGTGCGTGAGCCAACACCACTAATCTTAATGAGCTGTCTAAATGCCTCGCGTTCTGTTTCGGTCGCAAAACCAAAAAGCTGCTGCGCATCTTCACGCACCTGAAAGTGAGTCAGCAAGGTAATTTTTTGTCCTGCTTGAGGCAATTGATATAGGGTGCTCATTGGAACATCGACCTCATACCCAATGCCTTGGCAATCGACCAATAAGCGAGGGGGGTGAATTGAAACGAGGATTCCTTGAATGCGACCAATCATATGAAGATCTTAACCTGTAATGTGCTTTGACATCGCTTATACAACTCTTAGCGCTTGGATTTTTTGGAGGCTAAAGCAGACGTGACTGCTATGGGAATTTGCGCGTGATGAGCTGCGCAAATAGCAACCCCTAATGCATCTGAGGCGTCACTGCCAGGCGCCCGACTTAGTCTCAGTAAACGCTTCACCATCTCTTGAACTTGGGGCTTGGCTGCTCGACCAGTGCCGACAATCGCTTGTTTGACTCTTAATGCGCTGAACTCAGATACAGGTAAGTTTGCTGAAACTAGCGCTGCAATCACTGCACCTCTTGCCTGACCTAGCATGAGGGTAGAGCGTGGATTGACATTGAGAAAGACTTCTTCAATTGCGGCAGATTCTGGATGGTATGTATCTAAAACTTCTTTAACACCTTGATAGAGAGTCCCCAGTCGATCTGGCAAGCCCTTGGCGGGATCTCCGCTTTCAATTGTTCCCGAGGCTACATAAGTCAGTTTTTGGCCTTCGACATCAATGATGCCAAAACCAGTTGTTCGTAGACCCGGGTCAATTCCAATCCAACGCATGAATATTAATGAGCCCTTTTGCTCTGAAAGTTTAGTGGCGGAAGTGTCGTGTGCCAGTAAAGATCATGGCAATTCCATGCTCATCGGCAGCGGCAATGATTTCTTCATCGCGCATACTGCCGCCAGGCTGAATTGCGCAACTGGCGCCACCATTCACCACAACATCCAGGCCATCACGGAATGGGAAGAATGCATCGCTGGCAACCGCTGATCCCTTAAGGCTTAGACCCGCATTTTCAGCCTTGATGCTGGCCATTCGCGCGGAGTCTACACGACTCATTTGACCTGCGCCAATACCTAGGGTCATACCATTAGCGCAATACACAATTGCATTGGACTTAACAAATTTAGCAACACGCCATGCAAACATCATGTCGTTCATTTCGCTTGGGGTTGGCTGTCTTTTGCTAACTACCCGCATTTCATTTTGTAAGACATTTTTTGCGTCTGGTGATTGGACCAATAGTCCGCCGCCAACACGTTTGAAGTCATAGGTATTAAATGCATTGCCCAATGGAATTTCTAGAAGGCGAACATTTTGCTTGGCTGCAAAAATGGCTTTCGCTTCTTCGCTAAAGCTAGGTGCAATTAAGACCTCAACAAATTGCTTTGAAATCGCTTCAGCGGCTGCACCATCACATGGCACATTGAAAGCAATAATTCCACCGAAAGCCGAGCTCGGATCAGTCTTGAATGCCTTTTGGTAGGCTTCAAGCGCATTTGCGCCAACAGCAACGCCACATGGATTAGCGTGCTTAATAATGACACAGGCTGCGGCGCCACCAGCATTACCAGTAAAGCTTTTTACGCATTCCCAGGCAGAGTCGGCATCAGCGATATTGTTGTATGACAACTCTTTGCCTTGCAATTGCTTGTAATTTGCAAGAGCCCCGGCTACAGGATGAATATCTTTGTAAAAAGCGGCCGATTGATGTGGGTTCTCGCCATAGCGCATCTCTTGTACTTTTTCAAAAGCAAGATGCAAGGTTTCTGGGTAGGCTGAACGGGCTTTATGATCTAAATCATCACCCAATGCAGATAAGTAGTTGGCAATAGCACCATCGTATTGGGCGGTGTGTGCAAATACTTTTTTAGCAAGACTCAAGTTGGTTTTATAGGAGACGCTATTGTTGTTTGCTTTCATCTCCGCTAGTACGGGTGCGTAATCTTCAGGCGAAATCAGCACAGTAACATCTTGATGATTTTTGGCTGCTGCGCGCAACATCGCTGGACCGCCAATATCAATGTTTTCTACTGCATCTTCAAAAGAACATTTTTCTTTGGCGACGCTTTCATTAAAAGGATAGAGATTAATTACCAACATATCGATGGTATCGATCCCATGTTCCTTAAGTGCGGCCATGTGCTCAGGAAAATCCCTGCGTGCAAGCAAGCCACCATGCACCATTGGGTGAAGAGTTTTGACTCGCCCATCCAGCATCTCTGGAAATTTAGTCAGGGAAGAAACTTCAACAACGGGTAATTGATTTTCTGCCAATAATTTAGCTGTGCCACCAGTTGAAATAAGTTTAATACCTTGCTCATGGAGCGCTTTAGCAAAAGGCACGATGCCATTTTTATCAGAGACGGATAGGAGTGCTGTACGGATCATATTGATAGGTGTGTAAATGAATTAATGACTAGAGAGCTTGGAAGAAATCAATAAATTATTTGAGCAGCTGATGCTCGACTAATTTTTTATGTAAGGTATTGCGGTTAATGCCTAGATACTGTGCTGCCAGAGATTGGTTTTGCTTCGCATGGCGCATGACGAGCTCTAACATCGGTTTTTCTACTACTGCTAATACCATTTGATATACATCAGTTGGGGCAGTGCCCTTAAGGTCATTTAGGTAGACTTGGAGATGGGTTTCAATACATTCTGTTATTGGGTGTTTGTTGCTCATAAAAATCAATAAATACTAAAAATATAAATAAGAAAAAATGAATAAGTAAAAATAAATGAATTAAGCGGCTTCCAAAAAGACAAGGCGATCAGAGTGAGATTTCATCTCATCAAAATAGTCATTCACCATTTGGAGTTGTGTTTTGCAGTCATCGGCAGTATTCATGCGCTGACGAAATGCATGAGAATTTCTCAATCCTTTGCAGTACCAGCCAATATGTTTGCGAGCTGTTCGCAGACCAATATGCTCACCATAGAATTCGTAATGATCCAAAAGGTGGGCATTCATGATGCTTTGGATTTCATTGATTTCAGGTATAGGTAATTTTTTACCAGTATTGAGATAGTGATTAATTTCTCGAAAAATCCAAGGTCTGCCTTGCGCAGCGCGACCAATCATGATGGCATCGGCACCAGTGGTTTTTAAAACGTATTCAGCTTTTTCGGGGGTATCAATATCACCATTGGCGACCACTGGAATGTTGACGCTATTTTTAACGGCTTGAATGGTGTCGTACTCTGCTTCGCCGTGATAAAGATCGGCGCGTGTACGACCATGAACTGTCAACATGGAGATACCAGATTGTTCAGCAATGCGAGCGATCTCTAGCGCATTTTTATTTTCACGATCCCAGCCCGTGCGAATTTTTAAAGTCACCGGTACGGCATCTGGTCCTACGCCCACAGCATTTACTACGGCTTCCAAAATGGTTTTGACTAATGGCTCATCGCGCAAGAGTGCAGAACCGGCAGCAACATTACAAACTTTCTTTGCTGGGCACCCCATATTGATATCAATAATCTGCGCACCATGATCCACATTTACTTTTGCAGCGGCAGCCATCATCACGGGATCTGCGCCAGCAATTTGAACTGCGATCGGCTTGAATTCACCCTGGTGATTTGCACGACGTTGCGTCTTTTCGCTTTTCCAAAGCAGGGCGTTTGATGCCACCATTTCTGAAACCGCGTACCCAGCACCCAGAGTTTTGCAAAGTTGCCTAAATGGACGGTCTGTAACTCCAGCCATTGGAGCGACAAATAGTCGATTTGCAAGGGTATGAGAGCCAATTTTCATTTATTGGATTTTGGGGCGAGGGAGTATCTATGTGTGTTGCGGAAAGCATGACACTTTAGCACATTTAGACCCCAATCTGCCTATTTTTTAAGCAGATGATATAGCGCTTTCAAACTAAAAAATGAGGGTCTTTAAAGCGCCTTAAGAGGCTCTTAGCGCCTACCAAACATCATTTGGCGAGCTAAGGCTGTCTTGACTGGTGGAAGCCACTGAAGCGCCGATAAAGCCAATCCGCGCGCAAAGACAATTGGCGCTAAATTTGAAGTGAAAATCCTGGCCATGAAGTCCGTCAGGCCAATAGTTGCTGTTCTATCCGCCTTTCGGCTTTGCGCATATTCTTCTAGCGCGCTGTGAATTTGCGTAGGACTTTGTTCATCAGTGGAGCCTGCGAAAACACGACTTAATTTTTCCGCAAGTAAAAAAGAATCTCTTAATCCAAGATTAAGCCCCTGGCCTGCAACAGGGTGTAGAGTTTGCGCAGCATTACCAATCCAAACTTCAGTGCCTTTAATAATTTCTTTGCGATAGTTCAAACCAAGTTCATATAAGCGACGATTTTGCACTTTCAAAAACTTACCGATGCGAGAGCCAAATTCAGTTTGCAATGAAGCTAGAAAATCAGCGTCACTCAGCTGCAGGCGATATTGTGAAGATTCTGGAGAGCCGCACCATACGAGATTCAGTATGTTGGGGCCGTAATGACTTGGCAGAATGGCTAGTGGACCTTCAGCGGTAAAGCGTTCCCAAGCTTGGTGAGGCGCTGCCTTTTCTACTTCAACTAAACCCACAAGGGCTGATTGTCCATAGTCTCTTCCAGACTCCACCCAATCTTGTGTCTTAAACAAACCACCCTCGGCATGCACGATGCATTTGGCTTGGCTGGTATTGAATATTTCATCATTTACATGCAGCCATTGGAAATGAGGACTTTTTTCTTGAATGATTCTCAAAACTTGACGTAATGCAAGATGAATATCGTGATAGCGAACGATATGTCCAAGCGCACTTTGATTAAGCTCCTCCCGAGTCATTAATGCTCTACCAAAGCGACCCGCTTGTGAGACATGCACTCGATGAATTTCGGCGTAATCTTTAGGCCAAGCACTGATCGTTTCGAGCAATAACTTGCTTCCATGAGATAGCGCAATGCCGCGACTATCTCCCACTTTTAAATCAGCATCATTATTGGGATTTCTATCTACTAAAGTAAGTTTTGCATCTGGAAGTTTTTGCAATATCCAGGCAGCACAAGCAAGCCCAACAGGGCCACCACCTTGAATCACAATATCGCAAGACTGGGTATTCATGTTTGCAAAAAACTAGTGCTTCATGAGGGCTTCAATCTCATCCGCCTTAACTGGCACTCCGCGAGAAATGAGTTCGCAGCCTGATTCGTTAATCACAGCATCATCTTCAATGCGAATGCCAATATTCCAGAAGGCTTCATCAATATCATCGGCAGGTCTAATGTAAAGACCTGGCTCGATGGTAATTACCATGCCGCTCTTCAGAATGCGCCAAGGTTTTTCTGTTTGGGGTTTGGATATTTCCTCTCTATAAGAGCCCACATCATGCACATCCATGCCAAGCCAATGAGAAGTGCGGTGCATATAAAAGCGTCTGTAAGCACCCGTTTCGATAGCATTTTCTAAAGAGCCGACATCATTTAGCTTGATTAATTTTTCATCCAATAAACCTTGTGTAAGTACTTTTACAGCAGCTTCATGAGGCTGCATGAAAGTGTTGCCAGGCTTGGTCATAGAAATCGCTGCCTCCTGGGCTGCAAGAGTAATGTCATAGAGAGCGCGTTGCGGACCAGTGAATTTTCCGTTGACCGGGAAAGTACGAGTGATATCTGAAGCGTAACTATCTAATTCACATCCTGCATCTATTAGGCAAAGCTCACCACTGCGTAATTCGGTAGAGCCAGCACGATAGTGAAGGATGCAAGAGTTGGCGCCCCCGGCAACAATGCTGTTGTAAGCGACGCTTTGTGCGCCGCTGTTGCGAAATTCATGAAGCAATTCAGCTTCCAATTGATACTCCCGCATACCAGGCTTACAAATTTGCATGGCGCGAATGTGGGCGCGCGCAGAAATAGCGGCAGCGCGACGCATGATATCCAGCTCGTGCACATCTTTAAATAAACGCATTTCATGAATAAGCACTTCAATATCGTGCAATTCTGATGGCGGATTAATGCCGCTACGCGCTTGTGCGCGAACTTGTTTCATCCAACGTCTTAGTTGTGCATCCGCTTCTTTGTTTTCAGCCAATCGAATATAAATCGCAGTTTGATCTGCCAGCAACTCACCAAGCTTCTGATCAAGATCATGGTTACTGTGAGCAAACTCTATTCCTAATACCTTGGGTGCTGCCTCAGGCCCCAAACGAATGCCATCCCAGATTTCACGCTCAAGATCTTTGGGTCTGCAAAATAAGTGAGATTCAAGCGCATGTGAACTGCCATTAGTAGAAACTTTCATTACCAAAGTTGCTCCTGGTTCTTCAAAGCCAGTTAAATAAAAAAAGTCACTGTCATGGCGATAGGGAAAGTCACTGTCCCGGTTGCGTGCAAGCTCTGGGGCGGTTGAGATCACGGCAATGCCGCCACCAGTTTTGGCAAAAATGTGTTTAGCTAAAGCGTTTCTGCGAAGTTGATAAATATCAGTTTTATTCATATGCGGCATTGAGCTCTTGTAAGCGTTGTGGCGTACCTACATCGTGCCACGGACCAAGATATTTTTCACCAGACACTTTATTTTGTTCCATTGCCGCCCGTAAGAGGGGCGCCAATTTGACCGGACTTCCTATATCCAGATTTTGGAAAAGATCTTTGTGATAGATGCCGATTCCAGAAAAGGTTAGCTTCTCCGAGTCGCTTCTTTCCTGGGTGCTAACTCGATTACCTTGAAGATAAAAATCACCGTTTGGATGCTGAATTGGGTTTGGCACCATTAACAGATGTGCCAATACAGGAGTTGACTGATTTTTTATTCCAGAAACTTCTTCCAGAATTTGATGTATTGGTAGATTTGGGCAAAACACATCGCCATTAATGACCAAAAAGTAATCATCTGCTTGTAGTAAAGGTAGCGCCTTTACTATTCCTCCGGCAGTTTCAAGCGCGGTTTCTTCTGGCGAGTATTGGATTTGAAGGCCAAATTGATTTCCGGTGCCTAAAGATTCCTCAATCTTGTGACCAAGCCATGCATGATTAATCACTACCTTTTTGACTCCTGCATTTGCTAGTGCTTCTAGGTGCCATGCAAGCAAGGATTTATTTTGAATAGTGAGTAAAGGTTTTGGCAAATTATCAGTGAGAGGGCGCATACGCTCTCCTCTGCCAGCAGCAAGCAAAAAGCATGGAAGAGAGGTGCGTTGATTCATTTTGGTAAATCTTATTTCTGAGGGGTTCGAGTAGATTCCAAAATACGTGCCAATGGTTTCAGTTCGATATAGCGATTGGCAGTTGCAATTGCGTACTCCAATACCAAGGGGATATCTTTTAAATAACCATCTTTGCCGTCACGATGGAATAGTCTGGCAAAAATACCTAGTACTTTGAGGTGACGTTGTAATCCCATCCATTCAAAGTCTCGGTAGAACTGTCCAAAGTCATCTGGCATTGGTAGTCCCGCTGTGCGACCTTGTTCCCAGAATTTAATAACCCAATCGATAACACGCTCTTCAGGCCAGCAGATATAAGCATCTCGCCAAAGCGATGCAGCATCATAAGTGATGGGGCCATACACAGCATCCTGAAAGTCGATTACGCCCGGATTATTTTCGGCTGTAACCATCAAGTTGCGCGAATGGTAATCGCGGTGTACATAGACCTTGGCTTGGGCCAAATTATTTTCGATGATTAATGCGAAAGCATCTTTGAGTTGTTGCTTTTGGATATCAGTGAGTTCAATTTGTAGATGTACCTTGAGATACCAATCAGGCAATAAATCTAATTCTCGCTGAAGTAATGCTTCATCATAATTCGGCAAAACGTTCGGCTTGCTTGCAAGTTGCATTTGTATTAATGCATGCGTTGCGTCTTGATAAAGTGCGTTTGCAGTTTGATTATTTAGCGCTGCGAGATAAGTTTGGTTGCCAAGATCGTTTAACAACAAAAATCCTTCAGATGCATTTTGTTCTAGGATTTTTGGCACATTTAACCCGGCTTCAGACAGTAGTAAATCAACCTGAATGAATGCATCTAGAGGTTCATGTTGGGGTGGGGCATCCATGATGATTAAGGTCCCAAATTTCGGATTTTGGGACCGAATACGGAAATAGCGTCTAAAGCTGGCGTCTGCAGAGGCCGGGGCCAAAGTGTCGAGATCTAATTGCCAGTTAGCCTGGAGGGCTTTTAGCCAGTTTTTTAGGGTGTTTAAGCGAGAGTCAGTCATGGTCGATTCGTATAATAAGGCGGTCTGGATCCATGAGTCATTATCGCCGTCGCGCCGGCTTTTGCGCCCCTCTTTTTTTAGCCTTAACCCTGCGCATACTGATGGGGGTGGCATTGCTCCCAGTGTCACTTTTGGGGCATGCTCAGGCACCAGCGGCGCTACCTCCCGTTTCTCAAGCTACACAGAATTTCACGCTCTTGCCAGACCGCGGAAATGTCACAGTACTCAAGCTTGATGATCAACTGCGTGTAGGCAAACCCATCTCTGATGGTGAAGCTCTGACCTTTACATCTAGTGATGTGATTGATGGGGTAGTTGATCGAGATATGCATCTGAAAGGTCGCGCTCAAATTCGTCGTAATGGAGCAGCGATAAAGGCGGATGAGATTACCTATAACCC
This sequence comes from Polynucleobacter sp. MWH-UH25E, assembly GCF_018687095.1. NCBI lineage: Bacteria > Pseudomonadati > Pseudomonadota > Betaproteobacteria > Burkholderiales > Burkholderiaceae > Polynucleobacter > Polynucleobacter sp. MWH-UH25E. Next base: position 735,156 of record NZ_CP061286.1, read on the forward strand.
TGATACTGATATTGCCGACTTAATTGGTAACGCTGAACTTTCAAAAGGCAATACAACCTTCAAAGGTCCAAAAGGGCAATTTAAGGTCGATGCACGTGAAGGTTTTATGGAGTCACCTTCTTATGAGCTCAGAGATACGCGCGGAAATGGTACGGCCAATAAGTTAACGATTGAAAACTCGGACATCTTTGTATTTGATCGTGCTACGTACACCACATGTACTCCAGAAAATATGGATTGGTATTTCACGGCTGATAATCTTGAAATCGATAATGAGCAAAAGGAAATGGTTGGCACCAATGGTGTGATGCGTTTCTTTAATGTGCCAATTGCCTATGTACCTTATTTCACAGCACCAACTTCAGGCGAACGCAGGACTGGTTTGCTGGCGCCGGTTGTTGGTTATAACTCTAACAATGGTCTAGACATCACAGCGCCATACTATGTAAACATCGCTCCGAATCGTGATTTATTGTTGTTGCCACGTGAAATGAATCATCGTGGTTTTATGCTTGGCGCTTCTTACCGCTTTCTTGAGAGAGAGTATTCCGGTGTTGCTACCGGCGAATATTTGCCTTATGACAAGCAGACTGGTACGAATCGTTGGAAGTACGATTGGCAGCAACGTCAAATCTTCTCTGGCGGCGTTGGACCCGGTGGTATCCCGATGCCCGGCTCTTGGAGCGGCTATGCCAATATGTCACGTGTCTCAGATAGCTTGTATCCAACTACCTTTTCACAAAGTATTGCCGGTCAAGTTACCAGTCAATTCCGTCAAGAGCTGGGTACATCTAAGCAGTTGACTGGCGCATTAAGCAATTGGGTTGTTGGTGCTAAGGCGGCCACTTTTCAAACCTTGCAGCCTGATCCAAATAATTTAGTGCAAGCGCCTTACAACGTGTTACCAAATATCACTGCTGCCTATAACAGTCAGCTTAGCCCTGTAGTATCGGATCCAACAGGGCGGTATTTAGCATTGCCTTCAGGTCCAAAGACCACTTTCTCGGCTGATTACACCCGCTTTGCTTACGCATTGGGCAGTAACTTTAATGCCCCACCACCAGGCGCATATACACAAGCAGATCGAACTGTAGTAAAGGCTGGATTATCGCTGCCGCAAATTACGCCCGGTTATTACATTACGCCGACAGTAAGTTTTCAGTCGAATGCCTACAATGCAACCGCCAATCCAAGTGCTGTTGCGTTAATTAACTCAGCACAAGGAACCTTATCTAACCCAGCGGCAGTACAAGGCTTTACCTTGCCAACATTTACTTTAGATTCAGGATTGTCTTTCGAAAGAGATGCTGCAGAGCTTCATGGTTTCTTTGGCCGCGATATGTTATTGACAATGGAGCCAAGGGCGTTTTATGCATACACGCCATACCAAAGTCAAGCCAATACGCCTATTTTTGATACTGCTGATGCGGGTTTTGGTGTGTCGCAAATTTTTACTGCCAATACTTTTATTGGCAATGATCGTATTGCTGATACCAACGCAGCAACGCTCGGTTTAACCAGTCGCATGATTGAGGCGAATACCGGTGCAGAGCGTGCGATTGTGACCTTGGCTCAGAAGCAACAATTTACTGCGCAAAAAGTAGGTTTATATGGAAATATTGCTAGTCCTACAACATATTCAGACACCTTGGGCTCTGCGTCTGTTCGATTGCTCGGTAACTTTAGTGCGGATATGTTTGGTCAGTACAACACCCAATTAAATCGTTTTGTGCAAACAACCGTTGGTGCAAGTTGGCGCCCAACAGTTGGCAGAAGTTTGAACTTTGGCTACCGTAATGTATGGTCGCCACCAATCCAGGCATCAGCACAAAACAATCAAGTTGCAACCCCCGCGGCGACCACTACTGACCAATACAATATCTCTGGGCAATGGCCGCTGACGCGCGAGGTTTCGGTGCTGGGACGTTGGGGTTACGATGCTTTGACAACTAAAACCCTAAATACTTTAGTTGGCTTGGAATGGACTAGGGATTGCTGGACTTTCCGAGGCGCCTATTCTCAGGCAGTTAATACATCCCTTATCACAACCACCCAAGTCCTGTTCCAGGTTGAATTTAGGGGCTTTGCAAGTGCGGGAAGCAACCCTGTTGATATCATGAAGTTAAATGTACCTGGGTATATGCCGACTTCTAAGCCTATCCCTCCATCCATATATGAGAATTACCAATGATGCTTTATAGGTTCAGCTTGAAAAAAATTGTTTATTTTTCTATGTTCATCAGCGCATGTTTATTTGCCGGGATGGTGAGCGCACAAGATACATCCAAGATATCTATTCCTGGTGACAACAAGATTCGCAATATTGATGGTGTTGCTGCAGTAGTTAATACTGGTTATGTCACTCGCAAAGAAATTGATGACCGTATTGCGACGCTTCAAAAGCAGGGAACTAAGCTTTCTGACTCCACTTCTTTGAGAAAAGAAGTTTTAGAGAGACTCATTATTGAAAAAATTCAATTGCAAAACGCAGAGCAAGCTGGCATCAGAGTTACCAATAAAGAGTTAGATAAGATTATTAATGACCTTGCTTCAAAAAATAAATTAACTTATACAGAATTCAAGTCAAAAGTAGTTGCTACGGGCGTAACTTTTGATCGATACAAAGAGGTGCTGCGCGATGACATCATTATGAGTCGCTATCGTGAGCAAGAAATTGGCGACAAGATTAAGGTTACAGATGCAGAGATTGATAATTTTATTGCTGAAAGAACGCGCGCTCTTGGCGCGACCGCTCCAAGATCTGCTCCTGCCGCGAAGGGCGGGCCTGAAGAAATAGATGTTGCTCAAATTTTTGTTCCTGCTGATCCTTCTGCGGGAGCGGGTGCGCAGGCAGAGGCTAAAAAAAGGGCCGAGCAAATTTTGCGTGATGCCAAGGGTGGCGGAGACTTTTTGCAGTTAGGGGCTATGGCTGCAAGTGAAAATCCTAAAATTAAATTTCAAGATTTAGGTTATCGAACACCCGACAGGCTTCCGCAGCTATTTTATGAAGCCATCAGAAATACTGGTGGTGGACAACTTGCAAGTGGGGTTGTCAAAAGTCCAGCTGGCTATCACGTTCTTAAAGTAATGGATCGCCGAGCGCTAGTTGCAGGTCAGCAGCCTCAATCAGCGGAAGCTTCATCCTCTACCCCGAATACGCCTCAAAGTATCCTCATTACGCAAACCATGGCGCGTCATATTTTGTTACGCAATCGCTCTGGTCTTACTGACCAGGATGCGGAGAGGCGACTTGCTGGCTATCGTGATCAGGTAAGGGCCAAGACTGCTGATTTTGGCGAGTTGGCGAAGAAGTACTCTGAGGATGGCTCCGCAGCAAATGGTGGCAATCTCGGCTGGATGGGGCCAGGGGATTTAGTCCCTGAATTTGAGCAAGCAATGAATCGTTTACAAATTGGTGAAGTGAGTAATCCAGTTAAGACTGAATTTGGTTGGCATTTAATTCAGGTTTTGGAAAGACGAGAGGCTCAGCTGACTGTTGAGAAGCAAAAGGAATTTGCCCGCGCAACCATTCGAGAAAGAAAGTTGCAACAAGCCTATCAGGATTGGTTGCGCGAGATACGAGATACCGCGACTGTGAAAATCTTGAATATTGAAGATGCAGCAACTGGCACCCCTCGTTAAGCTCGTTATTACCACCGGTGAACCTGCTGGTGTTGGCCCTGAGGTATCGATAGCGGCTGCCAAGCAGTTTCTGCTTGAGCAAGCAAATGCGAGCATTACTTTATTGGGTGATAAGGAGCTTTTAAGGGAGGCCATGCAAGGTCTTGCTTCTGAGCGCCTTCAAGTTGAAGCTATTCCACTTGTTGCCTCCTCCACTCCTGGCAAATTAAGCGCTCAAAATGGCCCATATGTGATTCATCTCTTAGATAGGGCTATTGATGGTTGCATAGCGGGGCAGTTTGATGCGATGGTTACAGCACCTATTCAAAAGAGTGTTATTAATCAAACTGGACTTACTTTTACTGGACATACCGAATATCTCGCGCAACGTTGCGATGTGAAGCATGTGGTGATGATGCTGAGTGCAAATCTGGCAAAAGGATTTTTGAGGCTATCTTCTTCAAGAGATCTGAGGGTGGCCTTGGTTACAACCCATTTGCCATTGCAAAAAGTTTCCGCCTCCTTAAGTCAAGATCTGATTTTGGAAACCATCCAAATTGTGCAACAAGATCTTCAATTAAAAATGGGTATCGCCAAACCGATTATTCGCGTGTCAGGCCTAAATCCTCACGCTGGCGAATCTGGGTATTTGGGCCGAGAGGAGATTAAGATGATTTCCCCCGCAATTGAAACCGCTAAAAAAATGGGCATATGTGTATCCGGACCTTATCCTGGGGATACGATGTTTGATCCAAAGGCTTTAGAACAGGTAGATGCTTTCATAGCCATGTATCACGATCAAGGTTTGGCCCCATTTAAGTTTGTCACTTTTGGTGGTGGCGTTAACATTACTTTGGGCTTGCCCATTATCCGCACTTCCGTGGATCATGGAACCGCCCTAGATATTGCTGGTAAGGGTGTCGCTGACCCAGGATCAATGTTAGAAGCTATTCGTGCGGCGTATCAGATGGCACTTACAAAAAAGCAGTTGGTTAGCTAATGCATCGCGCGCGTAAACGATTCGGCCAGAATTTCTTACAAGATCAGGGCATCATTCATGCAATTGTGCGTCTGATTAACCCAAGTTCAGATATGCACGTCATTGAAATCGGACCTGGTCTTGGTGCGCTAACAAGGCCATTGCTAAGCAACCTTGCCCATCTTGATTTATTGGAGATTGATCGAGATTTAGTAGCTTACTGGAATCATGAGAATCTTCCGGGTTTAACAGTGATTGAAGGTGATGCTCTCAAATTTAATTTTGATGAATGGGCGCAGCAACGTACCGAAAAATCAGGTTTATGCAAGGTAGTTGGTAATCTGCCTTACAACATTTCATCACCTCTACTCTTTCACTTGGTTTCGGCTGCTTCACATATTGACGAGCAAGTATTCATGCTCCAAGCCGAAGTAGTGGAACGTATGGTGGCACAAGCCGGAAGTTCTGATTTCAGTAGGCTTTCTGTGATGTTGCAAGCTCGCTACGATATGGAGTTAGTTCTTGAGGTGCCTCCTGAGGCTTTCGAGCCAGCACCTAAAGTGAATTCAGCGGTGGTGCGAATGATCCCTAGAAGAGATTTCAATTTAAATGAAACTCAATGGAGTGCTTTGGAGCAGGTGGTCGCAGCCGCTTTTTCACAAAGAAGAAAAATGCTCAGAACAAATCTACAAGCATTTGCTGCCAAGCTAAAGCCCTCTGAAGAGGAGCTAAAGGCTAGGGCTCAAGATATTTCAGTGGATCGTTATATTGAATGGGCTAAGGTTTTAGCCGCTTAATTTTTTAATTACTTATATGCGTTAGGGTCTATTGCGCGCATCTCAGCTTCAATCCAGCCCTCAACTTCTTGCTGTAACTCTTCTCCTGATTTTCCTTCGGAAGTAATTGCTGGACCAATTGAGAAAATCACAGTTCCCGGGTGTTTGAGAAAGCTATTTTTTGGCCAGCAAATGCCGGCATTGTGGGCGATCGGAATTACTAAAGCCCCAGTAGCGCTTGCAAGTCTTGCGCCACCCTTTCGGTAAGGCTTGGTCGAGCCCCTTGGAGTTCTTGTGCCCTCAGGAAATAACATGATCCACTTGCCTTCGCTCAAGCGCTTGCGACCTTGGCTGGCTACAGATAAGGCTGCTGTCTGTTTATTGGCACGATTAATGTGAATCATTTTTAACAAAGCAAGTGCCCAGCCAAAAAATGGAATCCAAAGCAATTCACGTTTAAAAACAAAGCAGAGTTGTTTGGGCAATAAGGCGATGTAAGCAATAGTTTCGTAAGCAGATTGATGTTTGCTCAGAATAACTACCGGTTGATTTAAAACGGCACGCATGTTTTCCATGCCTCGAATTTCATAATGAATGCCGCAGAGGTGCCATAAGAGCCAAATGACTACTTTGTTCCAAAGTCCAATGAAGTTGTAGCGATTTTCTGGGCTTAGGAATGGAAAGGCAATCATGCATAGCACTGACCAAATTGGCGTGAAGACCAATAAGAAGAGGGCAAATATCGTTGAGCGGATGAGCACCATAAATATCCTAAGCTTTGTTTGCTAGTAAAGTATTCGCGAATGCCATCAGGTCCGCATGAATTTGTGTACCCTCAGGAAGTTCGCCCTTTGCCAGGGTTTTCTGCCCCTTTCCAGTCAGCACCAAATGCGGTGACGCTCCTAATGCTACGCCTGCCTGCAAATCTCTTAGAGAATCACCAACAATAGGAACGCCTAATAAAGGATGTTTTGTATCTGTTCTTTTGTAGCGCAAAGCAATCTCTTTCATGAGCCCCGGAGCGGGTTTTCTGCAATCGCAAGCATGAGCATCAGTATGAGGGCAGAAAAAGATACTGTCGATATTGCCACCTAGAGGCTTAAGAAGCTTCTCCATCTTGCTATGCATGGCATGCAGTTCATTAATCGTGAAGTAGCCTCTTGCTAATCCCGATTGATTGGTGGCAATAGCAATCTGATAGCCGGCTTGATTGAGAAGTGCTATTGCTTCTAAGCTGCCTGGAAGCGGAACCCACTCGTCTACTGATTTGACGTAGTCATCGCGATCTTCATTGATCACGCCATCGCGATCCAAAATAATGAGTTTAGAAGAGCCAGTGCTCATGCCAACTTGCCGAGATCGGCAACAAGGTTCATTTTTTGATGTAGTTCTTGCAAAAGGGCTAAACGGTTATCGCGCAGTTCGGTATTGGGGTCCATTACCATGACATCCGCAAAGAACTGATCAATAGGTGTGCTCAGCGCAACTAATGCTTGTAAAAGTTCAACATATTGACGCTTTTCATAAGCGGCATTGAGTGTTGGAATAACAGAATTTAGGGCTTGATGAAGGGAAATTTCAGCGGGAATTTGCAAAAGCTTGCTTGAGCAACTTGCTGGAATAGCCGTAGTTGTTTTCTTGAGAATATTGCTGATACGTTTATTAGCGGCAGCTAACTGGGCCGCCTGAGGTAATGCATTGAATTCGCGAAGAGCGGTTAAGCGCTCAATCACATCATTAATTTGCTCTGGAGACTGGCTTAGAGCTGCTTCAATTTCAGCGCTGGTAAATGGTTTGCCTGCTACGGACTGGTCACGTAGATAGGCACGCAAACGATCGATAATAAATTCATAGATATCAGCTGTTTTGGCTTTATCTTGAACATCTTTCTGAGTAAATTGTGCGCGCGCCAGTTCAATTAATTCTGGCAAGCTTAGCGAAAGATTCTTTTCTAAAAGCAGACGACAAATACCAAGCGCATGACGACGCAATGCATAAGGGTCTTTATCGCCAGTTGGCGCAAGTCCTACACCCCAGATGCCGACTAGCGTTTCGAGCTTATCGGCGATTGCTAATATTGTTCCGGTTTGGGTTTGGGGCAAGCTGTCACCAGCAAATCGTGGCATATAGTGTTCGCTACATGCTGCTGCAACATCTGCATTTTCACCATCATGATTCGCATAGTAAGTTCCCATGATGCCTTGTAACTCAGGGAACTCACCAACCATGTCGGTGAGTAAGTCTGTCTTGGCAATTTCAGCGGCACGACTAGCTAATTTTTCATCAGCTTTGAGTTTCTTGGCGATTCCAGTAGCAATACTCTGTACGCGCTTGGTGCGATCAAGTTGATTGCCGAGTTGATTGTGATAGACCACTTTCCCAAGATCTGCCACGCGAGAAGCTAGTGGGCGTTTCTGGTCTTGCTGGAAGAAAAAGCGGGCATCCGATAAGCGGGGGCGCACCACTCGTTCATTACCGGAAATGATTGCATCAGGTGTGGCGGTTTCAATGTTTGAAACAATCAAGAATCGATTGCGCAACTTTCCTTGTTTATCGGTTAGTGCAAAATATTTCTGATTTGTCTGCATTGTCAGAATCAGACATTCTTGCGGTACTTCTAAAAATTCTGGGTCAAAGTGACATTCATAGATGGCTGGCCATTCAACTAGTGAAGTCACCTCGTCCAACAGGCTATCCGGCATTAAGACTAGATCATCACCTGCTGCTTTAAGTAAAGCCGTTTTAATTTGCTCGCGACGCTTAGTAAAGCTAGGAATCACCTTTGCTTTACTTTGAAGCTCATTCTCATATTCATCTGCATCGCTAATCGTAAATACGCCAGGCGCTAAGAAGCGATGCCCCTCGGTCTGATTGCCAGCATCAATGCCAAGACCATGAATATTGAGGGTTTTATTGTCATGCAGCGCAATAATGCGATGTGCTGGGCGTGCAAACTGAACATCACTGAGTTCGCCGTTTTTCTGTTGCACTTGGTAGTGCATCATTTTGGCAATCGGTAGTTTATTGAGTGTTTGTTCTAATGCGGCTTGCGCAGTTTTTTCAAGCGATGCGCCTTTAGCGATCACATTGAGATAGAGCGCTTCATTCTTACCCTCACCTGACTTTTCTAAGCTAGATAAGTCAATATCAGAAAAACCAAGAGCAGCTAATTTTTTTAATAATGGAGCTGTTGCTTTGCCATCTGCATCAAATGCAATGCTCGTTGGCAAGAGCTTTTCTCTTACTGGGTAATCTTGAGCCTGACCTAATACACTGGTCACATGAACAGCCAAGCGGCGTGGAGTAGCAAATCCGGTTGCAACTGAAGACTCAGTAGTGAGATTGGCTGCCTTGAGGGCCGCAAAAATACCTTCACTAAACGCATCACCTAAACGGCGTAGTGACTTTGGTGGCAATTCTTCGGTAAAGACTTCAATCAACAGGCTTGCTGATGGAGTGTTTGAATTAGATAGGCTCATAAGAAAACAATAATTTCAATCGGTCAGGCTCTTAAGCCTTGGTTTGGCGTTGACACATTGGAAAGCCGAGTTTTTCTCGGGAGTCAAAGTAAGCTTGTGCAACTGCGCGCGATAGATTGCGAATACGACCAATATAAGCGGCACGCTCGGTCACGGATATAGCGCCACGAGCATCTAATAAATTAAAAGTGTGCGCCGCCTTCAGAACCATTTCATAAGCAGGTAACGCCAGCGGCACTTCCATTAAGCGTTTTGCTTCACTTTCGTAGTTTCCAAAATTCGCAAATAAGAGATCTGTATTTGAGTGTTCGAAGTTGTAGCAAGATTGTTCAACTTCGTTTTGGTGATAAACATCGCCATAGGAGATTCCGTCAGCCCAAACGAGATCGTAAACATTCGAGCAATTTTGGATATACATTGCTAAGCGTTCGATACCGTAAGTGATTTCGCCTAATACTGGTTTGCAGTCAAGGCCACCTACTTGTTGGAAGTAAGTGAACTGGGTAACTTCCATGCCGTTTAGCCATACCTCCCAGCCCAAGCCCCAAGCACCAAGTGTTGGGTTTTCCCAATCGTCCTCAACAAAACGAATGTCATTTTGTTTGAGATCTAAACCGAGCGCCGCCAATGAGCCTAAATACAACTCCAGAATATTTTCAGGGGCTGGTTTTAAAACAACCTGATACTGATAGTAGTGTTGCAAGCGATTTGGGTTTTCACCGTAACGCCCATCTTTAGGTCGACGCGATGGTTGCACATAAGCGGCTTTCCAAGGCTCCGGTCCAATTGCCCTTAAGAAGGTTGCAGTATGGGAAGTCCCTGCGCCAACCTCTAAGTCAATGGGTTGCAATAGGGCACAACCTTGTTGGTCCCAATAATCTTGAAGTTTGAGAATGATTTGCTGAAAAGTAAGCATGATTAACCTGGCTAAGCCATTGATTTTACATGGCTAGCGCACTATAGAGTTAAAAATGCTTAAAAACGACGATGACGAATAAAGCCCCAAATTAGCAATGCTGCGGAAAGACTTAGGATCGGTAGGTTCCCCCATCTCACATAGGGAGTTTGACCGCTGTAAGGCTGGATTTTGGTGATGAGTGTTGCTTGGGTAAATTCTGGAAGGGTTTGAAGTAATTTGCCATCTGGGCCTAGGGCAGCAGTGATGCCGGTATTGGTTGCTCTTAGGGCCGGTAGGCCTGTTTCCAAAGATCTTAATTGTGAGAGGCGTAATTGCTGAGTGGGGGCTTGGGATTGACCAAACCAGGCTAAGTTGGTCATATTGATTAGCAAATGAACTGGCTCTTTATTGCGCTGTACGCGAGAAGCTAGCTCATCCCCAAAGACATCTTCGTAGCAAATGGTAATTGCCGCATTAACACTCGCTTGATTTTTGCGCTCAATGCTAAAGGGTTTTTGATCAAGACTGCCTCGCGCAAAGTCACTTAGAGGAACATTAAATGCTTTGATGAACCAATGAAAGCCTGGAGGGATGAATTCCCCAAATGGAACTAGGTGAACCTTGTCGTATTGATATGGCTCAGCATTAGGTGATAAGCCAATAGCGCGGTTGGTGTATTGCATCCCTTGTTTATCGGGTACTTCGCCAACCAAACCAAGCAAAAGATTACTGAGGCTTGTGTTGGAATAACTCTGTAAATAATTTAACAAGCTGTATGGGAGATTATTTTGTGGCCAAGGAAAAGCAGTCTCAGGAATGATGATGAGATCAGCCGATTGTTTCTGAATTTCTGAAACATAGAAGTTAATTTGCTGACCAATTGCTTGCGGATTAAATTTGAGACTCTGCGCAAAATTGCCTTGAATGAGGCGCACACTGATTGGCTCACCAAAAGGTTTTGTGTAGGAGATTTTTCCTGCAAATTGAACCAAAGCGATTGTTGCGAGCAAGGTAACAGCGCACTTTATGGGGCGTGTTCTCATTTGCAGAATTTCCCACGAAGCCCATACCACTAAGAATGTACAGGCAAGACCGCCAAAGACAGGTGCAAGCGGTGAGAAGGGTCCATCAAATTGATTTTCTGCCAGCCCCATCCACGGGAAGCCAGTAAATATATAGCCACGTAAATATTCTGTAAGCACCCAACTGGCGGCAAGCAATAAACCAGCTATCTGACCTTGCTTGAAATGGCGAATAGTAAAAGTGGCCAAGGAAAAATACAAGGCCATGTAGAGTGACAACAGAAAGACTGCGATAGCTGAGAGGATGGGATTCATACCCCCAACATCATGCATGCTGATATACAGCCACCACAGTCCAATTAAAAAATAACCGAGCCCAAAAATAAGTCCACAAGCATAGTATTGCTTTGTTGTTTGCGGCACCTCATCTCGAAGTCGCCACCAGACAATACTTAGTATCGGTATTTGAAGCCAACCCCCATGGGGCAGCTCAGCAATGAGGGCGAGAAGTGCACCAAGTCCAAAAAGCACAACTCCAGCCGAAATGTATTTAGTAGATATCTTGGAAATGAGCAAGTTACGCCCTGATTAATTTATTGAGGCAATTGCCGGGCCAGTAGTACATGTATTTGTCGTGGATCGGCGCGCTGCACTTCAAATTCAATCCCGTCAATCGTAATGCGTTCGCCTATTTTGGGAACACGTCCCAAATGCTGAATTACCAAGCCAGCAACAGTATCGATATCTTCGATCGCAAAGTGTGTGCCGATTGTTTCGTTAAATTGTTCGAGCTCAGTAATGCCTTTAACCCGAATGTCACCATTGTCGAGGGAGATAATGTTGTCAGCTTCCTCATCAATATCATGCTCATCTTCAATATCGCCAACAATCTGTTCGAGAACATCTTCAATAGTGATAATGCCAGCTACCCCGCCATATTCATCAACGACAATAGCTAGGTGATTGCGGTTATCTTTAAAGTCACGCAACAAAACACTAAGGCGTTTTGATTCTGGTATGAATACTGCGGGACGTAACCAGTCTCGTATCTGAAAATCTTTTTCAGTTGCATGACGCAATAAGTCTTTAGCAAGCAAAATGCCAATCACGTTATCGCGCGTTCCTTCAAAGACTGGAAAACGAGAGTGCGCTGCCTCAATTGCGGTTTTCATGAGATCTGCAAGAGGCTGGTTAATGTCGATCCAGTCGATTTGCGCTCGTGGTACCAGAATATCCCGTGCAGATAGCTGACCCACCTGAAAGACACCTTCAATCATAGAAAGTGCATCAGCATCAATTAGACCCTCTGTTTGGGCTTCACGTAGCGTTTCAATCAGTTCTTGACGCCGCTCACTGGGGCTGGTTGGCTGCGGCGATAAGAAATCAGCCAGGCGATCTAAAAGGGATTTGGGGTCAGGCATATGACAAGAATAGCGTAGAAAGATGACAAATGAAAACTATGAGTTTAGGTAGGGATTGGTAAATCCGAGTGTTTTCAGGAGCTTAATTTCCAGAGCCTCCATCTTTTTTGCATCCCGATCGTTTTCATGGTCGTAACCCTGAGCGTGCAGACATCCATGAATAATTAAATGCGCCAAATGGGCTTTCAATGTTTTCTCTTGATCTCTCGCTTCTTTTTGAATAATAGGCAGGCAAAAAATGATGTCTGCTGTAAAACCATTCTTAGAGTGCTCATAGGGAAAAGTAAGTACATTGGTTGCGTAATCTTTTTTTCGAAAAGAAGCATTCAGCTTTTTGCCTTCAGCGGCATTTACAAACCGAAGGGTAATTAACCCTGACTTTACGCCCGTACTTTTGACCCATTTTTTGATGAGCGCTGCTGAGGCAGTCTTTTCAACAGCGCTCTCAAGAGTTGGACTAGCAAACTGAAGATCAATAATCAATTTAGCTGGCATGCGCTTCTACCATCTCACCTCTGAGGGTGTAATTAAGCACTTCGGTAATTTGGATATCGACCATTTGTCCTGTTATAGAGTCAACTTCATCGCTGGGCGCGGCAAAGTGGACTACGCGATTATTCTCAGCCCTACCTTGTAGGTTAACCCCATCCTTTGCCAAGCCTTCAACCAAAACAGTTTCAACATTGCCCAGCATTTTTTGACTAATTTGATTGGCTTGCTCCTCGACAAGGGTAAGTAATGTTTGTAAGCGCTTTAACTTCACTTCATATGGTGTGGTATCACTAAGATTGGCCGCAGGCGTTCCGGGACGCGGACTAAAGATAAAGCAAAAACTGTTATCAAAGTTCAGGTCTCGCACCATCTTCAGAAGTTTTTCAAAGTCAGCATCAGTCTCGCCGGGAAAGCCGACAATAAAATCGCTTGACAGGGTCAAGTCAGGGCGCACAGCGCGCATTTTTCGAATAATGCTTTTGAACTCAATCGCTGTATAGCCGCGTTTCATTGCCGACAGCATGGCATCGGAGCCATGTTGCACTGGCAAATGTAGATGACTTACTAGCTTCGGCACCTTGGCATATACATCAATTAAGCGTTGTGTAAATTCTTTGGGGTGGCTGGTGGTAAAGCGGATACGCTCAACCCCTGGTATCTCGGCAATATATTCAATGAGTAAAGCAAAGTCAGCGAGCTCCGCAGTGTCACCCATTTTCCCGCGATAAGCATTTACATTTTGCCCCAGTAAAACAATTTCTTTAACTCCATTAGCAGCAAGTCCAGCAACTTCAGTCAGAACATCATCAAAAGGGCGTGATACCTCTTCACCTCGTGTGTAGGGAACAACACAATAGCTGCAATATTTGGAGCAACCTTCCATGATCGATACATATGCAGAGCCACGTGTTTGACGTGATGCTGGTAGTCGATCAAATTTTTCAATTTCTGGAAATGAGATATCAACCTGGGGAACTCCTGTTTTACGGCGTTCGGCAATAAGGTCGGTGAGGCGATGCAGAGTTTGGGGGCCAAAAACAACATCGACATAGGGTGCACGACTAACAATTTGTTGACCTTCTTGACTGGCGACGCAGCCACCAACCCCGATGAGTAAATTGGGCTTTGTTTTTTTTAGCTCTCTTAGGCGCCCAAGATCAGAGAAAACTTTATCTTCCGCTTTTTCTCGTATGGAGCATGTATTAAGCAGAACAACATCCGCATCTTCTGGGGAATTAGTCATTTCCATGCCTTCATCTGCATGGAGAAGATCGGCCATTTTGCCCGAGTCGTACTCGTTCATTTGGCAACCAAAGGTTTTGATATAGAGCTTTTTCATATGCCGTTCTCAGGTTTATAGCTGGGGGCGAGGCTCAGATTTTACAGCGTATAGCGCTTGCTGAATCTAAAGTAGCCGATAGGCAGCGATTGCAACTAGAGTGGGTGGTATTGCGGCTACAAAGAGATAAAGCGCAGAGACGGCACCGCCAGGAAAGTAATTTCGCAATATTGCAATGCCCGCTGGGTTTGGCGCATTTGCAATTACCGTAAGACCGCCACCGGCAACTGCACCACCTACTAAAGCAAGTTTGAAATCTAAAGATGTACCTGTTACCAATGAGCCCAAATATGTCAGGGCGGCATTATCGGTAATTGCAGTTAAAGCCAAGCTGCCATAGAACACAGCGGTTGGGCTCATCATTTCTAGTATTGGTTGTAGCCACCAACCTTGTAAAGCACCTAGTACTACTAATCCAGATAAGAAAAAACCAACTAATAGAGCCTCTTTCAAAATCAGTGGACTCTGATATTTTGGGTATGCAGTGGTGTAACCAATGAAGAATAAGAGCAGCCATATGAAAATAATGGGGTCATGCGCAAATACCACCACTCCTAACAAGAAGAGCAGGTGAACCGTAATTACGGTTAATGGCATTTTTTCGTGCTGGCTTGATGTGGAGGGCTCAATTAGTTGGCGATGAAATAAAAGAGTTGCTGCAAGAGCATTGATGAATATGGCAATGCACGATTCCATTCCGAAATTAGTAAACATGAATGCTGAGCTCCACTCCCATGTGGCAGCAACCATAAGTACTGGCGGGGCGGCAAAATTTGTCAGAGTACCGCCAATAGAGATGTTCACAAATAGAACGCCGAGTGTGCCAAACAGCAATGATTTAGAGCATTGATGTCGATACACAAGATCACGCAATAAAAATGCCGCCAAGGTCATCGCCGCAGGTTCGGTAATTAAGGAGCCGAGAAGCGGTGTGAAGCCGAGCGTTAAAAAGTACAGTACTGGAGAGCCCCTCATGCCTAACATGCGTTTTAATACCTTGGCTACAGCATGGAGTAGCTGTGTTGAGAAATGCAATATGGGTTTACTGCCAGCGACGATCATGATGGCAAAAACAAACAAAGGTTCTGTGAAATTTCGCTTGTTTAAATAGGATTTAGCAGTGTGCAAATCTCCAATTAAAGAGATGTATATGACAAGGACAGCCGCCCAAAAGCCAAATACAATTTCTACCTCTCCTAAGAGATGCCAAAGGCCTGCATGTCTTGGCGAATGTTTTGAGAGAGATTCAAAATAGCCAGTGCAAAAGGTATGCAAAACGGCAATTGCAAAAATAATACTTGCACCAAGTTCTATGGGGGTAAAGTTCATAGGAGAATGTTAGCAGGTGACTCAAAAATAAAGAGAATTGTCACTTTAGGAGATTTTGGTGAAATTAAAGATTGGTTACAGAGCGTTAATTGATAGCGCGATGGAGGAAATTGAAACTGTTCCCCTAAATCAGGCGCAAGAATTGTTACAGGATTCCAATATGGTGTTTGTAGATATTCGCGATATTCGAGAGCTTGAGCGGGAAGGAATGATTCCGGGTGCTTTGCATGCTCCGCGCGGAATGTTGGAGTTTTGGGTGGATCCGGACAGTCCATACTACAAACCCATTTTTGGTGAGGGCAAGCGTTTCATTTTGTATTGCGCTTCAGCTTGGCGATCTGCTCTTGCTACAAAAACATTACAAGACATGGGCCTTCCTGATGTCTGTCATTTAGAAGGTGGATTTAGCGCTTGGAAACAAGCCAATTTGCCGGTCGCAGAGAAGCCATCAAAATCATCAAAGAGTTAAGCTTTGCTAATGAATAACTAATCTAATTTGGAGACAGTATGAGAAAAGTAGTTTCGCAGTTTGGGGACGGACCACTACAGCAGAAGTTGCAGACAGGTGATTTGCATTTTCTATCTGATGCTTACGCTAGTAATGGGGGCCAGGATACCGGCCCTACACCTCATGAATATCTCGGTGCAGCATTAGCGGCGTGTACCAGTATGACATTAAAAATGTATGCGGGTCGTAAGTCGATGAATCTAAAGAATGCAATTGTGACTGTGGATATTGAGCGAGCAAATGATGTTGAGATATTCACGCGTGACATTCAACTAGAAGGTAACCTTACCGAAGAAGAGAAAAACCGCTTAATTGAAATTGCGAATAAATGTCCAATACATAAGGCATTAGCAGGGGATATCCAAATAAAAACCCAGCTTGTAAGCTAATACAAGCTGGGTAGTTTTTGCGGCAACGCTATAAGTAGGCGTTAGATAAACTTGTAATTAGTTTGGTGAGTTTGCTGGCTTGTTATTTTTTCCAGCGTTGTATCCGGCGTTGTATTCAGATGCCTGCTCTTTTTTGTAGGAATCATAAATGTAGCCTGATGCCGCACCAACAGCTGCGCCGCCAACTGCACCCCAGATTGGGTTGCCATGGAAAATGGCAGTGCCAATAGCGCCAGCTGCAGCGCCAATACCAGCGCCAGAGAGCGTGCGTTGTTCAGTATTGCTCATATTAGAGCAGCCGGTAATTGCAATAGTTGCTGCAGTAATCGCGATAATTTTTTTCATATCAACAGATCCTTTAAATTAAATTGAGTTCAGTAGATTGATCGGATTATTTTCTAGCGCAAGGGAACTTCGCTGCCAAGAAACCTAAGAAAACACCGGCTGCTGGTTTGTCAGCGGTTTGCGGGTTCTCTTGTCCGAACTTCACGAAATCAGCGATGACTTCATCGCGGGATGGAGCAGGTTGTTTTACGCAGATAAATGGTTTTGCGCGCTGAGGATGACGCGTAGCCAAGTAAGTGTCATAAATTGCAGTTGAGTAGCCAATACAAAAGCTTCTGGATTCTGGGCTTGCCGGTAATTTGCAAACATTTACTAGTTCCTGAGTGCTGAGAACCTTAACGCCTGCATTGCTTTGTGCCTGTGCCAAGCCAGAAAACGCTGTGATAGCGGCTAAAAAAATCAGGACTTTCTTCATGGGTTCTCCCTTAAGTGAATGTAAATTGATCATAAACCATCATTCTAGAGGGTATATGCACTAAAAATGTGCATATTGCACCTTAATTGGTTTATTTTCTCCCCATAATGATGCAAAAAATAAAAGGGGAAAACAAGTGGAAATTTTGAAATCTGGCAGTGATGCTCTATTTATTTTGCTGGGCGCCGTCATGGTGCTTGCTATGCATGCTGGTTTTGCATTTTTAGAACTAGGTACTGTACGCAAGAAAAACCAGGTGAATGCCTTGGTAAAAATCTTGGTTGATTTTGCAGTTTCAACAATTGCTTATTTCTTCATCGGTTACAGCATTGCATACGGAGTCAACTTCTTTTCAGGTGCGGAACTGCTGGCTGAAAAAAATGGTTACGAGTTAGTGAAGTTTTTCTTTCTCCTTACCTTTGCTGCTGCAATTCCTGCAATTATTTCTGGTGGTATTGCTGAGAGAGCAAAATTCAATCCTCAATTGGTCGCTACTTTTGTTTTGGTTGGTTTTGTTTACCCCTTCTTCGAAGGTATTGCGTGGAATCAGCATTACGGCATTCAGGCGTGGATCAAGGATTTAACTGGTGAAGAGTTCCATGATTTTGCGGGATCAGTAGTTGTCCATGCTGTTGGTGGTTGGATTGCATTGCCAGCAGTTATCTTGCTTGGCGCACGTCGTGGCCGTTACACCAAAGAAGGGCAAATCTCTGCGCATCCGCCATCTAGTATTCCATTCTTGGCATTAGGCGCTTGGATTCTGGCAGTAGGTTGGTTTGGTTTTAATGTGATGAGCGCGCAGACAATCGATAAGATCAGTGGTCTAGTTGCATTGAATTCATTAATGGCAATGGTTGGTGGAACACTCGCTGCATGGGTGATTGGACGTAATGATCCTGGCTTCGCATACAACGGACCACTCGCAGGATTGGTTGCGGTTTGTGCTGGGTCGGATTTGATGCATCCAGTGGGCGCTTTATTTGTTGGTTTGGTTGCTGGTGCTTTATTTGTGTATATGTTTACCTTAGTCCAAAACCGTTGGAAGTTAGATGATGTGTTGGGTGTCTGGCCTCTTCATGGATTGTGTGGACTTTGGGGTGGATTGGCTGCCGGCATTTTTGGCGCGAAGGCGCTTGGTGGAATCGGCGGCATTACTTTCACGGGCCAACTGATTGGTAGTTTGATGGGGGTAAGCATTGCCCTGGTTGGTGGCTTTGTTGTCTACGGTGCACTGAAGGCGATCATCGGTATTCGGATGTCACATGAGGAAGAGTTTGAAGGCGCAGACTTGAGTGTTCACCGCATTTCTTCAACTCCAGATCGTGAGCCTAACTGGTAAGTAATTCCAAGAGCCATAGTGATATAGCCTGATTCATACCTATAATGGGTCATGGCTATATTTGAACTGGATGGAAATGCACCTCAACTTTCTGAGGGTGCTTGGGTTGCTGAAAGCGCTGAAGTTATCGGCAAAGTGCAGCTTCATAAAGATGCAAACGTTTGGCCCAAGGTCGTTATCCGCGGTGATAACGATTTGATTCAGGTTGGCGAAGGCAGTAATGTTCAAGACGCATCTGTTCTACATACCGATCCTGGATACCCACTCACCATTGGCAAGAATGTGACTGTTGGGCATCAAGTGATGTTGCATGGATGTCAAATTGGTGATGGAAGCTTGATTGGTATTGGTGCGGTGATTCTGAACGGCGCAAAAATTGGCAAGCATTGCTTAGTTGGTGCTGGCGCTCTTGTTACTGAGGGTAAAGAATTTCCTGATGGATCGATGATCATTGGCTCGCCTGCAAAAGCGGTTAAAGCTTTAACGCCTGAGCAAATTTCAGGTATTGGCGAGATAGCGGGGCGCTACGTCAAAAATGCGCAACGCTACCAGAAGACGCTAAAAAAGATTTCTTAATTCTGCCGAAGTACTCCTTTGCTCTACGTATTTAATGTAGTCCTTCCAGTTTTTGCGCTCATACTGATTGGGTATGTTTGTGGTCGCACCGAGAAATTGGGGGAAAGTGCTTCAGTTGAGCTCAATCGTTTTGTGGTTTGGTTGGCACTTCCTGCGCAGCTATTCAATTTTGCAGCCAATAGCGGTTGGCAAACTCTTTGGCAGCCAGGTTTTATTGCCGCCTTTTTCTTTAGTTGTTTCATCGTCTTTTTGCTAGTGCTTGGTATTAGTTATTCCAAGAAAAGAGATTTGGCAGCAGCAAGCTTTAATGGCTTAAGTGCATCCTATTCAAATACGGGCTACATGGGCATACCGCTTTGTGCTCTTGCGTTAGGTCAGGAAGGTATAGCCCCAGCAATCATTTCTACTTTTATTGTGTTTGTCATGTTTGCATTAGTGACCGTGTTAATCGAGATCGATATCTTGTCCCATAAAAAACCTCATGAAATTTTATTCAGTGTGTTGAAGTCCCTCTGCGCCAATCCATTGTTAGTTGCCCCAGTAGCTGGCTTGGCATGGGCTTCTTCTGGGCAGTCCCTATACGATCCAATTGCTCAAGTCATTGCTTTCTTGGCAGCCGCAGCAACGCCATGCGCTTTAGTATCTATCGGATTATTTCTGCTGCAAAAAAGTAAGGCTTCTGTTAGTCAAACATGGAGCATTAGTGTCGCGAAGCTGATTCTGCAGCCTCTTATAGCCTGGTTTATTGCTGGCCCCATTCTGAATTTGCCGACTCTTTGGTTAAATGCCATTGTGATTTTGAGTGCTCTTCCAACAGGCACGGGACCCTTTATGTTGGCTCAATATTACAAGGCTGATGGGAGTGTGATTTCGCGGGTCGTATTAATTACTACGGTCGGCTCTTTGCTAACACTGTCATTATTCTTGTGGTGGAATGCTGGGGTTTGAGCCTTCGGCATCGATTTGTTTCTCCCAAGAGGCATCAATAAAGGTAGGTAGTTTTAAGCACTCACGCAGTATTTTCACTAGAGTTGGGTATGGGCTCAAATCCATGCCGCTACTTAGGGCATTAAATAATTGCGGCACTAAACAAATTTCTACAAGCCCTGGTTGATCACCATAGGCAAATCGCCCCACTCGAGAATCAGTACTCAATTGCTTCTCCAGACTATTGAGACCCAATTGAATCCAGTGCTGATACCAAATATCTTTTGACTCATTGCTGCAGCCCAAGTTTTTCAATAGATACCGTAGAACGCGGACATTATTGATAGGGTGAATATCACTAGCAATATCCATTGCTAAAGAGCGAACCCAAGCACGATCAATTGGCGATGAGGGTAAGAGGGGTGGGATAGGATGGGTTTCTTCCAGATATTCAATGATGGCCAGTGATTGATGAATGCTTGCTGCAC
Source organism: Polynucleobacter sp. MWH-UH25E (assembly GCF_018687095.1). NCBI lineage: Bacteria > Pseudomonadati > Pseudomonadota > Betaproteobacteria > Burkholderiales > Burkholderiaceae > Polynucleobacter > Polynucleobacter sp. MWH-UH25E. Next base: position 755,499 of record NZ_CP061286.1, read on the forward strand.
CATCTTCAAAAAGCGGCACTAAGTGAGTTGGATTTTTTTCTGAGTAATCTGGATCAAACTGGGCACCACCATTTTTTGTGAGGTGCACGGGAATGATGTTGTAGGAAATGCCTTTGAGATTGAGAGCAATGCGAACGCGGAAGGCGGCTGAACTGCGCCAAAAACTATAGAGCTTGGGTGTGGAATTCGATTTCGTGTTCATCTTATATTTTTGCTTAACAGATTGTCCTCAGTATATTCAGGGCGGTAAATTTGGATGGAGTTTATTTAAAGTGATTTAGACTGATTCCTATGGAACATATTCAGTTTTGGGTCGGCGTGATCGCAACCATGGCATTTGCCGTAACTGGCGTATTGGCGATTGCGGATCGCGGAGTCGATCTTTTTGGCGTGTTGGTGTTAGGCTTAATTACTGCGATTGGTGGCGGAACCATTCGCGACATTATTTTGGAAGCCCCCATTTTCTGGTCTGAGAATCAAATATATGTATGGCTTGCTTTGGGAGCAAGCGTTCTGACTTTTGTTGCCGAGTCATTTTTTACGCAGCCGCAAATATATCGTTGGATGCTTTATATCGATGGTTTCGGTGCCGCGCTTTTTGCAATACAGGGTGCAGACAAAGCTTGGAGTATGAATTATGGCTTACCAGTTGCCCCGGTGATTTTGGGTGTCATTACCGCAATTGGCGGTGGTTTAATTCGGGATGTTTTGGCTGGAAGAAAAACACTCATCATGTCGCATGAGCTCTACGCTATCCCAGTGACATTTGGGTGTTGCGCTTACGTCTTGATTTTGAACTTTCTTCCTCAGTATGCAATTGAGGGTTCAGTTCTTTGCATGTTGGGAATATTTGGATTACGCGCAGCCGCCATTCATTGGGATCTGCGCGTACCCAAATTGTTTATTACTAAAACGCGCTAACTGCGCCATCACTACGCGGATCCCAGCCTCCGCGTAAGGTGCCTGAAGGTTCGCGAATGATGCAGCCTGCATGACCAACCGTCTCATCAAATGCATCAAGCATTTCGATTTCGTGGCCCAAAGCATGCAACTCTTTTGCGACCCATGGGCTAAAGCGTGACTCTAGTTTGAGGCTGTCACTCGTTTGCCCCCAAGTGCGGCCTAATAGCCAGCGAGGACGACTGATTGCATCTTGCGGATCAAGCCCATAAGTAGCGGTGCGTGTGAATACCGCACACTGAGTTTGTGGTTGACCATCACCACCCATAGTTCCATAAACCATTGAGCGGCCATCTTTAAATAAAGCCATTGCTGGATTCAGTGTGTGAAATGGTTTGCGATAGGGCTCAAGGTGATTTAGTGTTTTTGGATCTAGAGAAAAACTGCAACCACGGTTTTGCCAATTAATGCCAGACTTTGGCAGAACGATGCCTGCACCAAACTCGTGATAAATGCTTTGGATAAAGGAAACACAATTACCGTCGCCGTCAACCACGCCCATCCAAATGGTATCGGCGGGGCCCTTACCTTGACCCCACGGCAAGGCTTTATTGGGATCAATATTCTTGGCGAGTTTTTTCAGAAACGCTGGGGCCAAGAATGATTGTGCATTCTTGGCCATGTAAGCGGGGTCCGTAACAAATTGATCACGAATCTTAAATGCCTGCTTGGTTGCCTCAACGCAGTGATGCACATATTCAGCGCTATCAACCTTGAAGCGCTTTAGGTTTAATTGGTCCAAGATGCCAACAATCATCAGTGAAACCACGCCCTGCGTTGGCGGAATCATGTTGTAGACATTACCCATGCTGTGTTTGAGCTCCAAGGGGTCAATCAGCTTTACATGATGGCGATGAAGATCAGCCAATCGAAGAGGGCTGCCAATATCAGTCAGTTCTTTGCCGATTAACTCTGCAAGTTCACCGCGATAGTAATCATCTGTTCCTTTTTCGGCAATCTGTCGTAATATCTTTGCGAGACGAGCTTGTTTGAATATGCTGCCAACAGCTGGCGCATTGCCATTGACTAAAAATGTTTTAGCAAATCCTGGAATTGATTTGAGTTCTTCACGTTTTTTTGCAGTGAGGCTGGATTGGCTGTGGGTAACAGGCACGCCAGTTTCGGCATAGTGAATAGCATCTGCAAGTAATCTTGATAGTGGCATCTTGCCACCCAAGCCTTGCTTGGAAAGTTTGTGGGCCGCGCCCCAACCAGAAATGGTTCCTGCAACAGTATTGGCGGCTACTGGGCCTCTAAATGGAATCGCTTTGGTAATGCCGCGCTCTCTGTACCAGTCTTTGGTCGCTAAGCCAGCAGCGGCACCGCACGCATCAATTCCGCCCATGGCTTTTCCAGGGGAATGAATAACCCAAAAAGAATCTCCGCCAATAGAGTTCATATGTGGGTAGACGACTGCAATCGTTGCTGCTGCAGCGACCATTGCCTCAAGTGCATTACCACCTTCACGAAGTACCGCCAAAGCAGATTCAGATGCGAGAGAGTGAGGCGCTACCGCCATCCCTCTAATTCCCCATTTTGGTTGCATGGTTATTTTGTCCCTAGTTATATAAGTGTTTATTGATATTAGACATCAGGCGAATGTTTGTTGCTTTAACGCAATTGCTTTTGTACTTTCTCGGGAAAACCCCCATCCAAATTGATGAGGAATTACCCTAAGTGATGGATTTCTTCATTTTTTTTCACAGCATAATCAATCCGTTGTTTTTTATTTCAATAAAAATAGTTAGGAGCTACGGATGTCAACAGCGCATAAAGCAGCCCCAATGACCGCTGAGGAACGCAAAGTTATTTTTGCATCTTCTTTAGGAACGGTTTTTGAGTGGTACGACTTTTATTTATACGGTTCACTTGCAGCAATTATTGCTAAGCAATTCTTCTCGGGCCTTGATGCTGGCTCAGCGTTCATTTTCGCCTTGTTAGCATTTGCTGCCGGTTTCATTGTGCGCCCATTTGGTGCATTGGTATTCGGTCGCTTAGGCGATCTGATTGGACGTAAATATACCTTCTTGGTAACCATCTTATTGATGGGTGGCGCTACTTTCATCGTGGGTATCTTGCCTAACTATGCAACCATTGGTGTTGCTGCTCCAGTCATCTTGATCGCATTACGCATGCTTCAAGGTTTGGCTTTGGGTGGTGAGTACGGTGGTGCGGCGACTTATGTTGCAGAGCACGCTCCTCATGGCCGCCGTGGCGCTTACACAGCTTGGATTCAAACTACAGCTACTTTAGGTTTGTTCTTATCTTTGCTCGTGATTTTGTTCACGCGTGAATTCACAGGTCCAGACTTTGATGTTTGGGGTTGGCGTGTTCCTTTCATCGTTTCTATCGCATTGTTGGCGGTCTCTGTTTGGATTCGTTTGTCCATGAATGAGTCACCAGCTTTCAAGAAGATGAAAGAAGAAGGCAAATTATCTAAAGCTCCTTTGTCTGAGTCATTCGGTCAATGGAAGAACTTGAAGATTGTTATCTTGGCATTGTTTGGCTTGGTTGCAGGTCAGGCAGTGGTTTGGTATACCGGTCAGTTCTACGCTTTGTTCTACCTCACCCAGGTATTGAAGGTGGATGCAAAGACTGCGAACTTGTTGATTGCCGCTTCATTGGTAATTGGCACACCATTCTTCGTGGTATTTGGTAGCTTGTCAGACAAGATTGGTCGTAAGATCATCATCATGGGCGGCTTGTTATTGGCTGTTATTACTTACATTCCAAACACCCCAGTTTCCGTCTTTAATGCTTTGACTCACTACGCTAACCCAGCGTTGGAAAAAGCGATGGCAACTGCACCAGCAACAATTACTGCTGATGTGAATGAATGTACATTCCAGTTCAACCCAACAGGTACAGCGAAATTCACTAGTTCTTGCGATATCGCAAAACAAGTGATGGCTTCAAACTCTGCTAGCTACAGCACTGTTCCTGGCCCAGCTGGTTCTACAGCGGTAGTGAAAATCGGTGATATTGAAATTCCAGGCTACTCAGCTAAAGGTATTGATCCTGCTGAAGCGAAGGCAAAAGATGCTGAATTCAAGAAAGCCATTCGCGAAGCTTTGAACAAAGAGGGTTATCCAACTAAAGCGGATCCAGCACAAATTAACTATGTTGCTGTATTGCTCTTGTTGGTTTACTTAGTGATTTTGGTGACCATGGTTTATGGCCCAATTGCAGCGATGTTGGTTGAAATGTTCCCAACCCGCATTCGTTACACCTCTATGTCATTGCCATACCACATTGGTAACGGTTGGTTCGGTGGCTTATTGCCAACCATCTCCTTTGCCTTGGTTGCGCAGAACGGTAATATTTATTACGGTCTCTGGTACCCAATCATCATTGCTGCTATTACTTTAGTAATCGGCACACTGTTTGTCCGTGAGACCAAAGACGTGGATATTTATGCGCGTGATTAATGCGTAGTCAATATCTGCACTAAGTTAAACCCGATCAGAAATGATCGGGTTTTTTATTTCAGTCCCAGAGATCTCTTTGATTGCGCTTAGCGAGAAGGTTTTGGTTTTGCTGGGCGATAGAGGTATCTCTAGGGCCGGGAATTAGCCGAATCTTCTCTCCTGCAGAGATCATCCCTGTGTTGAGCACCCGTAAGTACCAGCCGCTATAGCCCGATTGCACCATGGCCTTAGCAGCGCCCCTGTAGCCAAGGGCTGCATTGAATTTAAAACATGGTTCGCGTAATTTAGTGACAGCGAATTGCAATTCACCAATTTCCAGTTTGTCACCAACAAAGACTTCGGTTTCTAGTAGGCCCTCAATGGTGAAGTTCTCTCCAAGGTCGCCATGTAGAAGTGCGGTGGGTTTTTTGGTTTCACGAGTAAGTAGTTCATTCCAAAACGCGTAATGTTCTGCTGGATAAACATAAATAGCTTTTTCAACACCGCCATGCACGCTGAGATCGGCTTGTTCGTCACCTTGAATGCCAAGCTTGCCAATTTGAATTTTTTCAGTGTTCTCTAAATTGCTGACGCTAATTTTGCGAATCGCAGATGGAACGGATTTGTAATCTGGATGATGATTACCAAATAAAGGCATCACCTTGCCGGAGGAGATTGAAAGTAATTTCATTAGTTGAGTTCTAAATCGCCGTTATCAATAGCGACACCGGGCATCACTCTTGTACTTTGTGTAATAGACGACGAGGTCCGCATCCGATTTATATTGGGTGTAATAAATAACCGCGCGTGCATCACTTTTATATTTTGTATAAAACCACACGCCAGGATCGTTATCACTGGGGTATTGGGTCTCATAAATAATGCAATTGGCCTCAGACTGATACTTAGTTACGAAAACCTTGGCATTTGCCTCCGATGGATAGTTGGTGATGAAGATCTGGGCGGCAAATGCCCCCGAGGATGCAAAAGCGAGAAGAATAAACAAGCTCAGTATTTTTGAGAAGGGCGTTTTCATGTGCCTATATTACGGTTTATGGGCTTGGCGGTTACAGAATGGGGCGGATTTGCTACAATCACACCTTCGGCGAATTAGCTCAGCTGGTTAGAGCGACGGAATCATAACTCGTAAGGTTCTTAGGTTGCCAACCATTTTCCCAATAAAATCAATAACTTAGAAAACCATGGTTTTCGCCGTAGCACACACCGTGTGACACACCGCCTGCAAAGTACCGAAATATAAGGCTTTAGTGGAAGAAACCCTGTAATCATATGACTCAGAGCGGAGGGTAGTGGTGGCGGATGTCGTTTTAAACGACACTTTTTTATTTACACTTCAACAGGTTCAAGTGCTTGAGCTGCATAATTTCCTGTAATAACTTAAATGAATATAAATTCCGACTACAGCAAACGAGTGGTACTTAATCAGAATGACCTGCCATGGGTTAGTAGCCCTGAGACGGGCATTGAAAGACGTCTATTGGAGCGAATAGGCGATGAGGTGGCCAAGGCTACCTCCATCGTTCGTTATCAGCCTGGGTCTCGTTTTAAGGCTCATACCCATGATTTGGGTGAAGAAATATTTGTACTGGATGGGGTCTTCAGCGACGAATCCGGAGATTATTCCGCTGGTACTTACATCATGAATCCGCCAGGATCAGCCCATGCGCCTTTTAGTGAAACTGGATGCACCCTATTCGTCAAACTTCGTCACTTGGGCCAAGAGCAAGTTGAACGAGAGATTGTGGATACCAAGACCGCCCCCTGGTTTCAAGGTATGGTTCCTGGGCTCACGGTATTGCCTTTAATGCGTCAGGGCAGTGGATCAACATTGGTGCGCTGGGCTCCCCAAACCTATTTCAATCCACACAAGCATTACGGCGGAGAAGAGATATTCGTTGTAGATGGCGTATTTGAAGATGAGTATGGTCGCTATCCTGCTGGCTCATGGATTAGAAGTCCCCATATGAGCTTGCATCAACCTTTTAGCAAAGAGGGGTGTACGATCTTTGTAAAGACGGGGCATTTGCTTGACTAATAAAGACGCAAACTTATTTGACCCTAGAGACTAATTAAGATTGTCTTATGCCTAATCCAACTAATTTCTTCGGTCCATTTTCATTCATTAGCCTTTTGGTGCTTTCCAATGTTTTTATGACATTTGCTTGGTATGCCCATTTAAAGAACCTATCCTCTAAGCCTTGGTGGATTGCTGTATTTGCGAGCTGGTCAATAGCTTTACTTGAATATGTCTTTCAAGTTCCAGCTAATCGAATAGGCTTTCAGTATTTTTCATTGGGTCAGCTTAAGATTGCACAAGAAGTCATAACTCTCAGTGTGTTTGTGCCATTTGCTGTTTTTTATATGGGCGAGCCATTCAAGACGGATTACATATGGGCGGGACTTTGTTTGCTTGGCGCTGTCTACTTTATGTTTAGAAGGTAAAAAATAAAGATTCTGTTAATACCAAATCCTTTTTGATGAATTAGGTATCAAAGAAAACACCACTGAGACGCTTGAATGAGCGAAATCAATTTATTTCACCCTTTATTGGATAAGTAGAGTAGACTGTCTTCAGCGATTTTCAAGCTAATAGTGTTGTTGTACTAGTAATTAATACCGCAGTTCTGCGATAGTTCTTCTTAGCATCTCCCCCGCCATTCTTGACTTTCGCCCCATACGGGGCATAGCCCCTTTTTATTTTTTTTAAGGAATAGTCAGATATGGCAAACGGAATTGTGAAATGGTTTAACGACGCTAAAGGCTTCGGATTTATTACCCCTGATCTTGGTGGCGAGGATTTGTTCGCCCATTTTTCAGCAATTAATAGCAATGGATTTAAGTCTTTAGCTGAAGGTCAAGCAGTAACTTTTGATATTACTACTGGCCCTAAGGGTAAGTTAGCATCCAATATTCAAATTGCTTAATCCGCAAGTAAAGCAAAGGTGACAATGTCACCACACAAAAGCCCAGCCTGACTGGGCTTTTATTTTTTATCTAAAGGAATACTAAATGGCAAAAGAAGAGTTAATTGAAATGGATGGTTTGGTTGATGAAATCTTGCCTGACTCTCGTTATCGAGTGACGACCGATCATGGCCATAAGTTAATCGCCTATACAGCTGGCAGAGTTAAGAAAAATCACATTCGGATTTTGGCTGGGGACAAAGTATCCCTGGAAGTTTCCCTTTATGATTTGAGTAAAGGACGCATCACTTTTAGGCATATTGAAAAGCGTCAGCCTAGCCCTAACAAATTTATCAAACGATTCTAGTCATCTAGAGATGGGTCTAATAAGGATTTATTTCGTTATTGGGCCTATTTTTAAATCTCTTATGAACCCAATAGTACTCAGCAGGTCTTTTGCGAATTTCATTTTCAAATAGTTGATTTAATCGAGCTGTATCTGCTATTGAATCATCGGTTGGAAAATCTGACAGTGGTTCGTGGATAGTGGTTATATAGCCGCTACCATCGGCCTTGAGGGTTGTGGTTGTTAGGCAAACTTCTGCCCCTGCTATTTTTGCGAGTCTAGATACAGCGGTAATAGTGTTCGTAGGAATTCCAAAAAAGGGTACAAAAGAGGAGTCTTTGGTACCCAAGTCCACATCGGGAGCAATGATGATGAGATTGCCGTTGCGAATTTTGCGAATCAGGTTCGCGGTATTGCCTTGGCGGTCTATCGCATCCCCACCAAATCGATTGCGCCATTCAATAATCTTTTGATTAAAGAATGCGTTTTTCATTTTTTGATAAAAGCCTGAAGTAATGGGCCAGCCATTTTCTTTCGCTAGTGCGCTAAGAACGATACAACCCTCAATTCCAGTGAAATGAATGTTAACTAGAATGCGGGCTTTTCGATCACAAAGATCCACTTTCGATTCAACTTCTACCATCCTGTGAAGTTGTTTTTTTGATCCGTGCCAGACAATACTTTTTTCTACCAAACTTCTACCTAGCAATTGCCAATGTTTTCTTGCGATTTGCTCTAGAGAGGCTTCGTCTAGCTCCGGGAAGCATAGCTTGAGATTGGTCTGAACCACTCTATTGCGATCGCTCGGGATAATAGATGCTAGGGTGCCAAGTATGTATCCAAGTTTTACTAAAAAACTGTAAGGGAGCAAGGTTAAGGCTTTAGATAAGCCAACAATTGTTTGATTAACAAGATTTTGAAGCACAGCGTTCTTTGCCATTAATGAGGCGCAAAGGATGGTTATTAATTGCTCAACCTACATACTAATGGAATATGGGCGCCCTGTCTTTAAGCATCCTCGGCCCTAGTCGATTCCGCCTCGGGCCACCAAGAATCACAAAAGCCCACTTGTTGGGCTATTTTTATTTCTTCCCCTTTCATTAGATGTCGTTTAAAGAGACATCGCTTGTCACAAAGCTGAAACATATATTTCCATATGATTGGAAATATGAAAAACGCAGATGCTATTAATGCCTTCCTTGCTCTAGGACAAGAAACTCGCCTCAATATCTTTCGCCTGATTGTTCAGCGTGGGGATGTTGGGTTAACGCCTAGTCAGATTATTGAAAAACTCGGTATTCCCAATGCCACTCTCAGCTTTCACTTAAAAGAATTGGCTGGTGCCGATTTGTTATTGGTTGAGCGTCAAAGTCGCAATCTCATCTATCGCCCAAATGCCAAGCTGGTTCAAGACTTAAGTGGATTCCTATTGGAAAACTGCTGTGGTGGCAAATCTTGTGTTCCAGTTTCTTCAATCAAAAAAGCCAAAGCCAAATGAAGCAATACAGCATTCTCTTTCTATGTACTCATAACTCAGCTCGCTCAGTACTGGGTGAGGCTCTGGCATCTACTCACCCAAGCGGCTTGTTTTTTGGATATTCGGCTGGCTCTACCCCCGGCACCTCTGTTAATCCTTTTGCTAGAGAGTTAGCAATCGAGATGGGGTATGACGAGAGCAAGTTACGTTCTAAGTCTTGGGATGAATATGGGTTGCCCGATGCTCCCAAGATGGATTTTATTGTGACGGTGTGTGACAACGCTGCTGGCGAGCAATGCCCCTTCTGGCCGGGCAAGCCCGCAACGGCTCATTGGGGCTTTCCTGATCCCTCACAAGTCAAAGGTTCGGACGACGATAAGCGTAGAGCATTTAAAGAGGTAATGATCGGTTTAAAGAAACGCCTAGATATTCTTGCTTCAATGCCATTAGACAAACTTGATTCCATCAGCCTAAAAGAAATACACGCTAAATCATGAGCCAAATTACACAAAAACTCTCATTCCTAGATAGATACCTCACAGTTTGGATCTTTGCCGCAATGGCTTTTGGTATTGGTTTGGGCTATTTCGTTCCCAGCGTAGAGGGATTTATCAATCAATTTCAATCAGGCACTACTAATATTCCGATTGCGATTGGCTTGATATTGATGATGTATCCACCATTTGCCAAGGTGAAGTATGAAGAATTGCCTGATGTATTTAAAGATAAGCGGGTATTTGGTTTAGCGTTTCTCTTAAATTGGATTATTGCGCCAACATTGATGTTCCTATTGGCGATCACTTTCGTTCCCAATCAACCTGAATACATGGCAGGGCTGATTCTGATTGGTATTGCGCCTTGTATTGCCATGGTTATTGTGTGGAATGACATTGCTAAAGGCTCAACAGAGTACGCCGCAGGCTTGGTGGCCTTTAATGCTGTATTTCAGGTGCTGTTCTTTAGTCTGTATGCGTATTTCTTCTTAACCGTATTGCCGCCATATTTTGGCTTTGCAGGCTCGGTGGTCAATATCACGATTGGCGAGATTGCTAAGACTGTTGCTATCTATCTTGGAGTGCCTTGCGTAGCAGGGTTCTTAACTCGCTATGTGATGCTCAAGTTTGTGAGTAAAGACTGGTATCAAGACAACTTTGTGCCACGTATTGGCAAGATTACATTGATAGCATTGCTCTTTACGATTGTGGTGATGTTTAGTCTCAAGGGTAATCTCATCCTCCAATTGCCGATGGATGTAGTAACTATTGCCATTCCACTTTTGGTCTTTTTTGTAGTGATGTTCGCATTAACCTTTTTCATCACTATTAAGTTAGGCGTGGATTACAAGCGTTGTTGTACGCTGTCCTTTACTGCTTCCAGTAACAACTTTGAGTTAGCGATTGCTGTAGCGATTGCGGTATTTGGTATTAACTCAGGCGCCGCCTTTGCTGCGGTAATTGGGCCACTGGTGGAGGTGCCAATCATGGTGGGGTTGGTGTCGGTGGCTTTAGCTATTCAGAAGAGATATTTCGCCTAATTTGTCGTTTAAAACGACATCATTAACCAAGAATGTTTAGGTTTGACATAAATCAAGCTAAAAATGTCTAATGGGTATAAGCTAAAAAAATGACCTCTACTGTATTAAATCTTTCGTCAAAATCTTGGCCTAAGTCCTTTCTGGTTTTTTCTATATTGATTTGGTATGGCCTCTATGAATCATTGACCCCTATCTCTGAATGGCTTGTCTCGCTATTACCAGTTGATAGGCAAACCCGACTTGGTGGAGCTCTCCAATTTTTTCTTTATGACACCCCTAAAGTGCTATTGCTTTTGACGGCTGTAGTATTTGTCATGGGTATGGTTAATTCCTATTTCACACCAGAGCGAACTAGGGTCATTCTTGCTGGTAAGTCTGAAGGCGTTGGCAACATCATGGCCGCAAGTCTAGGCATTGTTACTCCTTTTTGCTCATGCTCCGCCGTTCCTTTATTCATTGGCTTTGTTCAAGCCGGGGTGCCGCTTGGCATTACTTTCTCTTTCTTAATTTCAGCTCCAATGGTCAACGAAGTTGCCTTAACTTTATTGTTCAGCATGTTTGGTTGGAAAGTAGCGGGTCTATATCTTATTTTGGGTTTATCTGTGGCGATCGTTTCAGGCTGGGTTATTGGCAAATTAAAGCTAGAAAACTATCTTGAGGATTGGGTCAGAAATATGCCAAAGGCAGTAGCGAGTATTGGCGATGATCAACTCACGCTAAGTGATCGCATTGAATCAGGTAAAGCCTCTGTAAAAGAGATTGTTGCCAAGGTTTGGCCTTATATCATTGTTGGTATAGCTGTGGGAGCCGGCATTCATGGATATGTGCCAGAAGACTTTATGGCAAGTCTCATGGGCAAAGATGCTTGGTGGTCAGTACCTATTGCCGTATTGATTGGTGTACCCATGTATACCAATGCCGCTGGAATCATTCCGATTGTTGAGGCACTCTTGGCTAAAGGTGCCGCACTGGGAACTGTGCTGGCCTTCATGATGAGTGTGATTGCTTTGTCATTGCCGGAGATGATCATTCTTCGAAAAGTGCTCAAGTTACGCTTAATCATTATTTTCGCCAGCATCGTGGCTACGGGCATTTTATTGGTTGGTTATATCTTTAATGCTGTTTTATAGGGGTTAGATTATGGAAGTCAAAGTGCTCGGTACGGGCTGTAGTAACTGTAAGGCTACTGTCAAATTGGTTGAGGAAATTGCCAAAGAGAAAGGCGCTTCTATCAATATGGAGAAGGTTGAAGATATTCAAGACATTATGAAATTTAATATCCTATCAACCCCAGGGGTAGTGATTGATGGCAAAGTAGTTCATGCTGGAGGGATTCCTAGTCGTGAGAAGGTGGAAGCATGGTTTGCGTAATGTCTTTTAAAGCAATAGTCTAGAGCCAGAGTTAGGCATCTTCGGCCCTAGTCGATTCCACCGGGGGCCACCAAGAATCACAATAGCCCACTTGTTGGGCTATTTTTATTTCTCCCTCTTACTAGAGGTCGTTTAAAACGACAAAATTGTGAAGAGTAAAATTTATTGCTAGATGGCAATTAAATTTTTACAGCTTCTCACTAGCCCACAGCGTTCAACTAAAACCAACTTTCAGCTGGGGTGCTTGCTTGCCTTTGTTGCTGGAGCAGTAAATGCTGGAGGTTTTCTTGCTATAAGTCGTTACACATCACATATGAGTGGAATTATTTCTGGCATAGGCGACGACCTTGCTTTAAGCAATATTCTTGCCGTTTTGGGCGGCGTCTCCTTATTGCTCTCATTCATCATAGGTTCGGCAGCCACGGCAATATTAGTGAACTGGGGGCAACGCAAGCATATCCATAGCCAATTCGCATTGCCACTATTAGTAGAGGCATTTCTATTGCTTTGTTTTGGCCTGCTTGGAGCAAACCTTAATTTATATACATCATTGACTGTGCCCACAATTGCCTTGATGCTGTGTTTTGTTATGGGCTTACAAAATGCCATTATTACTAAAGTATCCAGAGCGGAAATCAGAACAACGCATATGACTGGTGTTGTGACTGATATTGGGATTGAGCTGGGCAAATTGTTTTATTGGAATCGATCAGAAGAAGCGAATAAAAAAGGTCATGTAAGGGCAAACAAACAGAAGCTAAAAGCACATGCTTTAATTCTTTCAATGTTCTTAATTGGGGGAATTGTTGGGGCTTTGAGTTTCAAGAGGGTTGGCTATGGATCAGTAATTCCTCTGTCGCTTGTCCTCATCATCATTGCCAGCCTTCAGATTTATCGAGATATAAGAGTGCTTATTAAGGGTCCAGCATTCTAGCCCTAGTCGATTCCGCCCCGCGCCACCAAGAAATGCCAAAACCACCTTCGGGTGGTTTTTCTTTGGGCTCTCGGAGTAGTAATAGATCGCGCTAATGATTCCCTTGCCGCTTTGTAAGGGTGTGCGGCAGATTTAAGTGGGTGTGTAATAGAGTGTCGTTTTAAACGACAGAATAAATAGCTATGAAGAATGCCTAAATTTCTAACAAACCTCGCTTCGCAAGGTAGTGAACAAGAATGCCAAATAGCACCGCAATTCCGACATTCCAAACTGCTAGACCTGCAGTTGCCAAAACTATAAAGCGGTCTGCCTTTTCTGATGAGGTGTCTCTGCTACCCAAGGCGAGTTGAAGTCCAGCGAAAAAGAGGATGACACCTAAAACACTTGATGGGAATAGTTGAAAGATTGTGCTGATGGATGAAGGTAAAACTACACCAGCAACCAGCAAGATGCATCCAAGAATGATTGATGAACCGCCAGTCCTTGCACCGAATTGAATATGCCCAGCCATACCACCTGCACCATGACACATTGGTATACCGCCAATTAGGCTAGACCACACATTCATTAAGCCCGTAGATAAGGCTACTGTTCTTTCTTTGATTGGTCTATCAGGGAATAGGTGGTTATTTTCTTCGATGATAGATATAAAAGCATTTCCAAAGGTAAGCGGAAGTTGCGGTAATGCCAGCAGAATTAAGCCAAGCCATAAATCATTTAAGGTCAATGCTTGCCACTCAAATGGTGGAATAACAAATTCAGGCTTAATGTCATGCAGTTGGCTTAATAATTCAGGCTTATCAAATAGGGCAATTCCAAAGCCTGCCGCTAGTAAGATAAGCATGGCTGGAACCTTTGGTCGATTTAGCAATCCCAATGTAAGCATCAGCAATACTCCAGCAATGTAGGGGCTGCTTCTCATGAGGCGAATAGCTGATATTTCAGAGGCTATTGCAAGACAACTTGGCTGGGATGAAAGTCGTATTCATGGCTTGAGAATGGCAGCCTTAATACATGATATTGGTAAAGTATCCATTCCTTCGGAGTTGCTAACGAAACCCTCCAAGCTTTCAGACTTGGAGTATGCAATGATGAAGGAGCATGTAAAAAACGGATATCTAATTTTGAAAGATATTCCGTTTGTATGGCCGGTAGCGGAGAGTATTTATCAGCATCATGAACGAATGGATGGCTCAGGATAGGCGACAGCGCATAGCACGTGCGCAGCAGTCATTGGCACGTGCTACTGCACCCACCACTACGATTTAACAGATTTAGACATCCTAAAAACAGGATTAAAACCCGTAGCCACAACGGTTTGAACTATTTGATAGAGTCAGCCACAGCCTGCACATTCACACAGCACCACAGTCAATTTGCTACAATTCTTAGTTCGGCGAATTAGCTCAGCTGGTTAGAGCGACGGAATCATAACTCGTAAGGTTCTTAGGTTGCCAACCCTTTTCCCAATAAAATCAATAACTTAGAAAACCATGGTTTTCGCCGTGCTACACACCGTGTGACACACCGCCCGAAAAGTACCGAAGAATAAGGCTTTCGTGGAAGAAACCCTTTAATCATATGGCTCAGAGCGGAGGGTGGTGGCGAGATTTGTCGTTTAAAACGACGCTATAAATACTCCCCTTTAAATTCAATCAAATTTAAATTCCTGGATATAAACTGAATCAATTGAATGGAGTCGACAAGAGGGTTATATGACGTTCCCTGGGGAGCAATTAGTTATCAAGTTATGGGATAGCCTCATCGACAAGGGTGTCGGCTCTCTATTAAAGCCCTGGCAGATTAGAAGAGAGGGGCAGGCAATGATTGATGTCAGAAAAGCAGAGATGCTTCAGATGGCTCAAGTTGAGCTGGATGCCCTTGCAATAAAAAGAGGCGAAAAGACTTTGTTGCCCAGCGGTGAAATTATTGACGTTGATAGTAAGCCTGGAAACCAGTTAACTATTGGGTTTATTAGCGGCAAGTCAATGCAAGCAATAAAAGCTGAAGAAATTAGAAAAGAGGTCAGTGTTAACAAGGCAATTCACTATGCTGAGGAAGAGTTGTTGCGGGATTCTCAAGAGCCATCAGATAAGACAATTGATGGTGACTGGTTGCTGAGATGGAGAGATGGGGCGTCATCCGTCTCTTCTGAGGAGTTAATTAGCTTATGGGGCAAGGTATTAGCAGGCGAATCCAAGGGGCCAGGCACATACTCATTAAGAACTTTAGATTTTTTAAAGCACCTCAGTAAGGATGAGGCTGCTTTGATTGAATCAATAATGGCATTTGCATATGAAGGTTTTATTTATAGAGGTGACGAGGAAATACTAAAGGCTAATAACATCACTTTCGATAAGTTGCTCAATTTGCAAGAGTTGGGATTGCTTTCTGGAGTTGATACTTATGGCCTTGAGAAGAACTGGAGGAGTAGTTCGAAGGATGCATTTACGGTGGCAATTGTTTCAAATGAAAAATTAATACTAGCCACAAATCCAGATTCTGAAAGGGTATTAAAAATACATCCAGTTTGTCTGCTGACATCTATAGGTCTTCAACTTTATAGCTTAATAAAAATACCCCCGAATCTTGGCATGATGAATGTGATTGCCGAAAAAATAAAATCACAAGGATTTGATGCTCAGGTTGGCGATATTGTGGAAATCTCCGGAAGCAAGATCACATATAAAAATTTAATGCCAATCTAGGTTTTCTTTCTCGGAGTAGTAATAGATCGTACTAATATTTACCCCAAGTAATACAGGGGTGTAGGGCTGATTAAAGCGGGCGTGTAACAAAGTGTCGTTTAAAACGACATTTTTACGCATTTTTTACACTAAAAGATTCAAAATGGTTGCGTGGAAATAAAAGCAACCAAATTCAATAGCGAAACTCGCCCAATTATTTCGGGCCTGATTGCTATAGCCATTTCATCTGTCTTAACGCTGATCTGTACTCCGGCTATAGGTGTGGTGGAGTTAGCCAATATTGTCATGGTGTTTTTGCTCAGTACCTTTTTGGTGGCAATCACGCTTGGCAGAAATGCCGCCATAGTTTCAGCATTTTCTAATGTGGCCTTCTTTGATTTCTTTTTTGTGCCACCACGATTTTCGTTTTCAGTTGATGATGGTCAGTACCTCATTACCTTTTTGGTAATGCTGATTGTAGGTTTGGTGACAGCGCATCTAGCCGCCAAATTAAAAGATCAAATTAAAGATGTATTGGCTAGAGAGAGGCTTGCTAAGGCGCTTCAAAATTTGTCCCGAGGACTTTTTAGTGCCTCAACCGAAGAGCAAATTATCCAAGTTGCCAAAGCCACGCTAGAAAAGCCTATTGGTGTTGATATTGAGCTGTTTTTGACTGATAGCCCACAAGAGCTCAAGAAATCCAAGTTTGACTCTCAGGCAATCACATGGGCTATCCAAAGTGGAAATCGCATCTTTCATGAGATAGATGACTTTGATGGAAGCTCAATCATATTCATTCCAGTTCGTGCTGAATTAAAAACATTTGGTATTTTGATTGCGTCTGATCCCACTAGATCCATTAGAAAACATGGCTTAGATGATT
Source organism: Polynucleobacter sp. MWH-UH25E (assembly GCF_018687095.1). Classification (NCBI taxonomy): domain Bacteria; kingdom Pseudomonadati; phylum Pseudomonadota; class Betaproteobacteria; order Burkholderiales; family Burkholderiaceae; genus Polynucleobacter; species Polynucleobacter sp. MWH-UH25E. The sequence continues at coordinate 772,022 of NZ_CP061286.1, forward strand.
TACTTCAAACGGCATCTAATCTGATTGCCTTGGCTGTAGCCCAATTACGCTCAATCAAGTCTGAAGAAGCCAGCAAAGTTGAGGCCGCTACAGAAAGATTAAAGAGCGCCATTCTTTCATCGTTATCCCACGATCTTCGTACGCCTTTGACAACGATGATTGGTTTGGCCGAAAACCTTCAGGCTCGTACCCATGGATTAGATGAAGAAAGCAAAAAAGACCTTGAGACAATTCGAGGTCAGGGAATGCGTTTGGCAAACATGATTGGTAATTTGCTAGAGATGGCAAGGCTTCAAACACAAGGCCCGACTTTGAAAAAAGAGTGGCAACCCATTGAAGATGTTTTGGGTTCAAGCATCAAGCACTTCAATGAATCATTCGCAGATAGGAAGGTAGAGCTTCATCTACCGGCCAACTTGCCACCCATGTATTTTGACGAAGTTCTCATTGAAAGAGTCTTATCTAATCTTTTGGAGAACTCGGCGAAGTATTCCAACCTAGATGCGCTTATTGATATTGAGGTTGCTGTGAGTTCGAAGAGCTTAACCATCTCTGTAAAAGACTCAGGCAAAGGATTTAATCAAGACCCCGAAAAGCTATTTGAGATGTTTGCTAGAGGCATTTCAGATACTAAGCAAACTGGCATGGGTGTTGGATTGGCGATCTGTAAAACCATCGTTGAAGCGCATGACGGAAACATATCGGTAAGAAATAATTCAAATGGTATTGGGTCAACGATTGAATTTACTTTACCCATATATCCATATCCTGAGTTGGATAAACCATGAGCACCAATCTTCAAACTAAAAAGGTTCTTGTTATTGAGGATGACGCTCAGATTCGAGACCTGATTGCTAAGGTAGTCAGTGGAATGGACTTGAGCCCCATACAGGAAAGCACTATAGAAGGTGGTCTGAAGATTGCCGCTTCCAATAAACCCGATCTAGTGATCTTGGATTTAGGCCTTGTCGATGGCGATGGTATCGAGTTTATTACTGGCTATCGTGCGTGGTCTTCAAACCCCATCTTAGTTCTATCCGCTCGCATTGTCGAACATGAAAAGGTCAAGGCGCTTGATGCTGGAGCAGATGACTATTTAACTAAGCCATTTGGCACCGCAGAGCTCATGGCAAGACTGCGGGTGTTATTGCGTCGTCAAAACAAAGCTGAATCTAATACGCCCAAATTTATTTTTGGGGATATTGAAGTGGACTTAAGTAGCCGAAAAGTAAGCAAGGCAAATGAAGAAGTGCGTCTCAGTAAAACCGAGTATCAATTGCTCAATGTGTTGCTTTTGAATCAAGGCCGTGTTGTTACCCATCGTCAATTATTAAAAGAAGTATGGGGCGGACAGCACACTGAAGATAGCCATTACCTACGTATTTATATGGGGCATCTGCGTCAGAAATTAGAAGATGATCCAGCAAAGCCCAAATACCTTCTCACAGAAACTGGTATTGGATACCGCTTAGATATTTAACTCAAAACAGAGAGAGCATCATGGAAAAAATTATTAATTTTTTTAGAGGCAAGGCATTGGATCCAATGGATCCTAAGACTCGTCATGCGATCGCTATCATTCCCCTTTTAGCGTGGGTGGGCTTGGGCGCTGATGGTCTCTCGTCATCCTGCTATGGTCCCGAAGAAGCCTTTTTGGCCTTGGGAGCAAATCATGGCCTAGCTATCTTTCTGGCACTAGTTACAGCATTAACTGTTTTTATTATTGCTTTAGGCTACAACCAAATTATTGAATTGTTTCCGACTGGCGGCGGTGGATACCGAGTTGCCACAGCCTTGCTTGGATCTAAGGCGGGCTTAGTTTCGGGATCAGCGTTGTTGGTCGATTATGTTTTGACTATTGCGATTTCATTGGCAAGTGGAGTAGATGCCGCATTTAGTTTGATTCCCCCAGAGTATCAGGATTACAAACTAATGGTCGAGTTGGGGTTAGTCACCTTTCTTATCTTTTTGAACTTTAGGGGCATTAAAGAATCTATTGTTGTCTTGCTTCCAATATTTCTAGGATTTTGTATTACACATGCGGTATTAATTGTTTATGGCATTAGTGTTCATGCTCCAGATCTTGGCAATGTGATGCCTAATGCGATTGCCAATACTCAAGCATTGAGCGGTGATATTGGTTGGATTGCGGTAGCAGCATTATTTTTAAAGGCATACTCATTAGGCGGCGGTACATACACTGGAATTGAAGCAGTCTCTAACAATGTAAATACTCTGGCCGAGCCAAGGGTTCCGCATGGTAAGCGTACGATGTGGTACCTAGCTTTTTCTCTAGCTTTTACTGCTGGCGGCATTATTCTGCTCTATATGCTTTGGGGCGCAGAAAAAGTTGATGGCCAAACTTTGAACGCCACAGCCTTTGGAATGATTATTGATCACCTCAATCCAAACGGTGGTGGTATTAATACGATTGCTTTAGCCACAGTTTTATTGCTAGAAGCTGGATTGCTATTTGTTGCGGCGCAGGCTGGCTTTTTAGATGGCCCTACTGTGTTATCCAATATGGCGGCAGACTATTGGGTGCCAAGACAGTTTCGAGAGCTTTCAAGTCGTTTAGTAAGACAGAACGGCATCTTGGTGATGGGTATTGCGGCCTTTCTAATTTTGATTTTTACAGGAGGCTCCGTAGCAACCTTAGTAGTTCTTTACAGTATTAATGTGTTTTTAACTTTCAGCATGTCATTGTTTGGTATGTCGGTTTATTGGGTTAAACATAGCAAAGACAAAGGCTGGTTTAAGCATTTTTTATTAAGTGCGGTTGGTTTTATTGTTACGGCATCTATTTTGATGGTCACCATTTATGAAAAATTATTCGATGGTGGTTGGTTAACAATTCTTGTGACAAGCGTAGTAGTTGTTCTTTGCTTGTTAACTAGAAAACACTATGAAGCATTCAGGGTTGAGCTAAGCAAGGCGGATGAGGCATTTCCGGACAACTTGGTTCAGTCATCAAAGAGTGATATTCCTGCTCTCGATAAAACAAAGCCAGCCGCAATTGTGTTGGTGAGCAGGCATCGTGGAGCCAGTATTCATGCCTTGATGTGGGCGATGAGATTATTTCCACACTATAAGAATTATGTGTTTGTTGCGGTTGGTGAAGTAGACGCGAGTAGCTTTGACGGGCATCAAAAAGTAGAGGCGCTAAAAGAGCAAATGGAAAAATCCATGTCTTACTATGTCGATTTTTGCCATCAACATGGTTTGGCCGCCACTTATAAGATTGGTTTCGGTACCGACCCAATCAAAGAGTTTATGAAGCTAACTGATGAAGCCTATCAAGAGTTTCCAAATGAGAGCATTTCATTTGCCAGTAAGTTGCTCTTTGCGAAAACTAACTTCTTTACTAAGTTCCTCCATAACCAGACTCCATTGGAAATTCAGGAGCGACTTCATTTCAGCGGTCGTCAAATGATTTTGTTACCCATGAGGGTTGGATAAGGCATCCTAGGTTTTGGTTCTATTCCGCCCCGGGCCACCAAGAATCATCAATACCACCTTCGGGTGGTTTTTGATTTGGAGTCTCGGACTGGTAATAGATCGTGCTAATAATTTAATTAGACAACACAAGGATGCTGAGTTGATTTGAGTGAGTGTGTAACAAAGTGTCGTTTAAAACGACACTTTGTGCTTTATGCAATCAGCCTTATCCAAATTTAGAAATAACTTCTCCTGTGTAATTAGGCAAAATTTGTAATTGGGCATCGCTCAGATTGATGGAGCGAAACCCTTTTGCAAACTCCATATCGAACCATGCCAGCCTTGCCTTAGCGCAAAGCTTATTTCCCAAAATATGAAATGAGTCTCTTCCATTCGCAAGCTCTAATACTCCATCAATCTTTGACGATCGGTATGAAGCATTGCGAACGCGGATTGCGAAAACATTCGTAACTTGAGTATGTTCGGTTGCAATGGCGCCTTTGTGTGTATGCGGTGCTGGCATGGTTCTCTCCTTAGAAAGTTGGTTGAGACTGCTTGGTGCGGCGAGCTTGACGTGAAATATTATTGATAACATTTCGTAGCGAGCCGTTAGCGCCCTTAATTATTTGAATTAACTCTTCGTCGTTTAAAACGACTTCATGATCGGCTGTGATCTTATGGGCTAAAGGCAGATAAGCCTCTGGATCAGCAGCATTCATTTCGACTAGTACACAACGATCAAGCAGGCCTTTATCCAGCTTGGATACGCTATTGGTTGTTAAAACAAATACACCTCGAGTGGTATTAAGTGATGATTTAAGACTCTCTTGAGCTTGCTGTGTCAGCACATCCACTTCGTCAATAATGATGTAGTGCTTACCGCTAGCATTTAATGGTTGGGTCGCAAGAATCTTATCGATTGTTTGCGATACCTGTACACCATTAAGGCCTTGCCGGCATCCAATGTAGTACTCGGGGAGAGCTTGGGCTTGACCAGTAGTGCCTACTTCAATCGCATTTGGAAGAATGTTGGCCAGAGTTGTCTTCCCAGTTCCATAAGCCCCATATAAAAGTACACCGCTTTTTCCGCCAAACGGTAAAGGCTGGGCGCCACTTACAATATCCTCAATACGCAGACGTGACTCATTGCTTCCGTAAATTATGTCGGCAGTGGATGTGGGTTTGAATTGTCCTTCGTTATACATATTTTTTCCTTAGGATTAGTTGGTGGCAACCTGTAGCAGTTGCCACCAGGTTGATTAAGCCGCTACAGGCTTTCCATCCGCATCATTTGCGGCCTCAATTTCCTTCTTAGCTTTTGCCTCAATCTCTTTGGATTTGGCATAAGTTGCAAGTAATGCAGCATTAACAATGCCGTCTGAACGTAAAACGGTATAAATCCCATACTTGCCCTCTGGGGTTTGCTTTCCAAGTAACACAACTTTGTCGCCTGCGTACTCTGCGTCAGCTGTATGTGATAACAGGGCCGATTCAGCGTAACCAATAAATGAGCGGCCGTCTAAGATCGCACTCATTTCTTCAGCCTTAGCTTTTGGAGGAATAAAAGTTTTGCTCTGAGATAGGCGAATTTCTTGAACCCCACCTTTGGAGGCTATCCATGTAGGTAGATCCAAGATGCTTACATTTTGTTTTTTGGCTTCGCGAAGCACAATTGAATAGCTACTAACGCGGCGACGGTTATCCATTCCAAAGACTGCGCGAAGAACACGGGTCTCTAATGGCGCCTCTTTGTTATAGCGATAGCCACGCTCTTTATAGAAGTTGGCTAATGCAATTGCACGTTGCTTTGCTGCGGGCGCAGGGAGTTCGCCGCAGAATGCTTTGCATTCCTGTAAAACAGATCCAAGTTCCTCATTGCTTTTGCGAAATGAACCTTGCTCCCAGTGAATGCGAGCTGCTTCCATTGCATTTAGGGCTTCCACTGAGTAATGCAGAACAGTTTGCTTCTTAATTGCCTCTGGGTTGGCAGCATCATTTGCCGATGTGGCTGATGACACCTTTACTTCAATTGCTTCATTTAACAGTGCTTCCATGTTATTTCCTTTCGATGATTGATTTAAATAATTTGTTGTTTTAGTAACAACCTGATCATCGTAAGTCGAAATTTTTATGTGACATAATCAAAGTTAAATTCAAGCAATTAACTTGATAAGAAATTAATATGGAAAGAAATTACCTGGCAAAAATGCCACTTGTATTTCCGAAAGGCTTTAAATCAGCTCAAATAAGACTGCTCAAGCGCAGCCCTTATTACTGGTGGTGGCAATATCTTCGAAGAAATGAGGCCTACATAAAGTTTTGCGAAAAAGGCGGTAGAGGTAAGCTTAGAAAGCTTTACGAAGACTTTGGGGATGTTCGTGATCCAGATTTTGGGAGATGGTGGCTAACTTCAATGGATCGGCATAAGGATGGAGTTAAAAGAGGCGCCTATCTATTTAGAGAGACAACAACAGACTTTGATGTGATTAAGCTAAAAAATAAAAGTGATTGGTTACCAAATTGGAATGAAGATGTAATGATCGTTGCAATCAATATGAAGCAAACCAAGCGTGAAATAAAAAAACTTTTTAGTTGGCTATTGGAGGATGAGCATCCAGGTAAGCCAGGAAAACAACCCATGCGGGAAGCTGCTGCTAGCTCTACAGCAAGGTATAAGTTGCATAGAAACTTTAGCGTTGATAACTTGGAAAAAACTTTAGCTATTTACGATCTTTGCAAAGAGAACGAAAAGCTGCCTACAAAAGAGCAAAGGAGCTATTGGGAAATTGGAGAAAGCATTCGCTTAGTACCTTCAGCCATGCCACCAACAGACAAGAAGTATTTTTTGATGGATGAACCAAAAAAAAGACACAACACTATGACTATGGCTGTAAGTAGGTATTACAAGGCAGCAAAAATCATGATCGACAATACTGCATTGGGTGTTTTCCCCAAAAGCACATAATTAGACTAGTTCAACAGCCGCTTTCATCTGGTCTGGGCTAGAGTACAAATATCCAGCAGTGGTGCTGATGTTGCGATGGCCAGCCAATGACTTAAGAATATGTATGGCTGTACCTTTATTCGCCAATGAGGTTAAAAATGATCTTCTTCCCGAATGGGAGCTACATCCCTCAAGTCCAGCACGTCTGTAAAGAAAGTGAAAGTACTGCGTAAGCGTATTGGCTGAGAACCCGGCTCGTTTTTGGGTATAGAACAAAGGCTTGCTGGTGTCGGTAATGCGTATCCACTTAATGTATTGAGCAATCTCCTTTTGCATACGAGCATTGATATACACAGTTCTGGCGTATTTACCTTTAGTTTGTTCTGGCTTTAGACGGATTTCATCTTTAATCGTTCCACTGTCGTTTAAAACGTCGCAAATGCGTAGAGCGGCAACTTCTCCCACTCTCATTCCCGAGTAGTGCGTTAAAAGTAAGGCGCAGCGATTGCGGGCTGAATGCTTGCGTGTAGCGATGTGATCTAGGACCCTGCGTAATTCTGCTGCGTTAAGTGTTTTTGCTTGTGACATAAGTAGCTCCCAAAATGTAATAAATAAGCAACTACAGTATGTTTTCTTAGGTTTGGTTTGAGCAACCGAAATCTTCCTACAAAGATCTTTCCATTAATCAATGACTTAGCTCTAAATGTAATAGTTTCGTACTTCTATTACATTTCGTGGCTTAAATGCCACGGCTAAATCCTTCGTATAAGCACACATATTTACCCCTCAGCTACCCATGTATGCGAGCGAACTAGATCACAGCTTAAACGAATCATTTGATGTCCAAATGGGTCCTGTGCCCATTAAAAATAGAGCTGCGAAAAATTTATATGAAGTACTTACAGATTCAGGGTGGTGATTTTGCATCTATACCCTAGTGGGTATACTTGAAAAAATTATTAATGCACTTGTATGAAAAATATCAATCAGCTCATAGCTAAGTTAGAAAAAAACTTACACTATAACTTCAGAACGTTTCTAAGTATTGAAGGTGCACTTCCTGGACTGCGTAAAGCCTTAGAAATCAATGATGGGAACCATGCCGAGAGCAATAATCCGTTTATTAAAAAGTTCTTAGCAACAATGGTCTTTAATTTTGATCATCTAAATGATATTCAAGTTGTTCAGAATCAGAATGACGCTATTGAATTTCGATTGATATTTCAATTAAAAGATTCAGTTTTATTTTTTAATGTGACTGTAGATGCAGATCATTGCGAGGCATATATTACATATTCAGAAGATGCCAATAGTGGAAATTCTATTCATTTGGAAGATTTATCAGAGCAAGATCTAATCCTCTTTGAGGAATACATTGATTCATTTAATGTCATGCTAGGACTTAGGTAGTCTTACTTTGTGGGCGAACTGCTTTCGCCCTGTGTTTCGCTCTCGCTCACACTTTTCTTTCTTTTTGTTTTTTTACTTTTGTTAGATTCAACCTACACTGAGCCTTAAGCAACAGGCTCAGTTATAGAAAAGTTCTTTTGTTGAGTTCTTTACTACACCACTTATGGCACAACCAAATTGGTTAGGGCGGTTTCGCGATCTCCTTTTACGTGCGGTTGAAATGAAACGCAACATTTACAACAGCAGTAAGTGGCTACCGTTGTAATGTTTGCAAGTTGCTGTGTAAGGCAGGGCTTGCTCGTGACGCATAGTGTTAACTATCGTCTTGTGCTGATATGCATTCTTGTATCAATTAGCTAGCAAAACTAACGGCATCCATAGGAATGGGTAGTGATATCAAGTCTCTGCTACTGCCCAGAATTTCCATCCCCGCGATCACCAATGTCCAGGTTTAGGGCGACATAACAACTGAGTGTCGCAACTCTTTTATCAGTAGTAACTTAGTACAGGACGGTTATTTGCCTGTTACTAAAGTTATTTAGCAAAACCTAATAAAAGAAGAACAAATCTGGCTTAAATCCTTTGGTTCTGGCAGATATTGGCTAAAAGAGGTTGTCCAACCAAAACTTGTGACCATAAATTAAGTGTGCCCATTAACTACAAAGGAGAAATGCAATGAGCACATTAAACAGTTTGAAAATGGTTAATTCCAAAAAGCCAACTTCCATCCCGCCAATCTTGCAACGTAGAAATAAACTTTCTACAAAAGTTTGGGAGCAGATTCAGCTAGCGAAAGCAAATAAAGAAGGTGGCACATTTACTGTGAAAAAGTTCAAAACAGTAAAGGACGTAGATGGCGCTCGAAAAACTATTGAGCATCAAAAACGTGTACGCCAGTGGTGGTTTGTAGCTAGCGACGGCAAGGTTTGCTTAAACGTTCGCTATGGGAGCCGCGTGATTGAGTTTGCGAAGGGGAAAACAGCCGTAGAGGTTAACTCCGCAGATGAGCTCATCAAAGCCTTGGAGATCATTAAAGGTGCAGTAGAAGCAGGAGAGCTTGATAGTCAGATTGAGCAAGCCAGCGGCGCTGTACGTGCAGGGTTCGGCAAGTGAACAACCAAGTGCTAATACTCATCATAGTGTTAGCACTTTTCTTATGGATTGATTAAATGAAAACATTTGAAGCCTACGTACGAGCTAATGGCTACGTTGTCAAAACTAGGATCATGGCAAGTAGTTCGCAAGATGCATATTTTTTACTGATTGGGCAATATGGCGTGGATAACGTCGTGCATTTGCCTATGGAGGTCTAGCTGATTTACGCATTCTTTGACTCTCTCCCGCTAAATATAAGAAAAGGAGAGGGTCATGAAAATGTATGAGATTGCCAATGCAGAAGATCAGCTAGGTTTGCTGCGAATCATTATGAACAATACCTGGAGCGCAATTAGCCAGCAAGCCAGTAACCAGGCAAAACAAAAGGCGGCTGAAGCAAGTAAACCTAAAGCTAAAGCAACTAAGCCTCCAAGGCCAAGAGCAGTAAAGTTACTTCAAAGGGCTATCCCTGCTCCTGTAGCAAAACCAATGCAACCAGTACAGCAAAAAATCACTAAGCCAGTAGCTCAGTCCAAAACGATTGCACCATCACAGCCAAAGACTCAGCCCACGATTACTACTAGATCACCAGAAGAGTTAAAAATGTTTCAGGCTTATCTGAGAGGTGAGACGCCCAAACCGCTCTAATAAGTCAAAATCGCGGTTTGATCAGGTGAATATAGCTTTTATTGATTGACAGATTGTTTGGCTGACAGGCAATGCCTAGATCAATACCTTATTTTGATTCTTGGCATCCATTTAATAGCTAATCGTTTTGAATGTCTATGCACTTTGTGTTGCTTACGTAAACCAGAGCCAACATTTAAAACCCTAGTTAATTTAATTAATATGGAGCAACCTTCATTTCTCGCGATTACTTTATAGACAATCCGTGAATGACTATGTGGGCTATGAGTTTTATATTCAGCCACATATTCCAAGTAAGAAACCCTCAGAATATTTTCATTGCTTTGAGTAGCGCCTTGTAGACTCTGTTGAAATTTCTCCTGTGCTGATAACTTAGAGTCAACAGAGGTTGGCTTCAATTTCTTAGCTCTCATTGGCTACCTTCGTTATTGGTCGTTTTAAACGACACATACTTAACCCGCCAACTTTTCAGCCGCCAATGTAGCTGTGAGCTTGCTGTAAAAGCGTTCCAGCATTTGTACGGAAGTGCCCATTTGCTTAGCTAGCGTATGGATGTCCATGCCCCACTCAACTAAGCTAAATGTGGCGTAGGTGTGCCTGAAGCTATACATCGTGCGCTTATGCCCTGTAGTAGATAGCAACAATCCTGAATCTTTCATTAGCCACTTAAAGCTGCTCACAAAGTCATAAGGGCGCTCACCATTAGGATGTCGCCATAAAAACTCTTCACGCTTTTCTTCAAGCAATTGATCAAGAGTTAAGTGATCCCATTCTGTAAAGCGAGTTTTAAGCCGCTCTATTACTGGAACAGCTTCATGTCTTGCAATTAGCCAGCGAGCACCTGTTTTGCCATTCACCCATATGCGTAAGTACCTTACGCTCTTATCTGTATGCCACTCTAAATGGCGCCACTGAATATTGAATGCTTCTGTGCCGTGACGCATTCCTGTAGCCATCAATATTTCGATGTAATCCCGAAGCAATAGTCTGCCAAGATGCGCTTCTTGGGTTTTGCCACCTTGACTCCAGGTTTTTAAGAACTCCAGCAAGTAGTCAATTTCTTGTCTGGTAAAGGCTGGCCTTGGGGTGCTTTTCTCACCCTTAGTGCCTAGTCTTGGTACTGGGTGTTTATCGCTTAACCAGCCGCGCTTGATGGCCGAATCAAATACCCTGTTGTATGCAGAGAAGTGCGTCATCATCGTTGATCGCATGAGCTTGCGCTTCATCTTCTCTGCTCGCCACTGCTCATACTCGGCAATATCTTGGTGATTAATGCTGGTTAGGTGCTTCTTGCCAAAGAATGGGATGAGGTAGTTATCAATTACTGCGATGTAATCCACGTAGATCTTTTTACCTACGCCATTATCTAAATCTCCTTGTAGCTCGATTTTGGTTGATTCTGCTGCTGAATCAAAACGCTTATTAAGGGGTGGCAATCCCAGCTCTTCCATAAAGCGAGCTCTATCGTAAATATCGCCAGCTTTCTTTTTGGCGTATTCCAGATCTTCGTAGCCTGTGCTAACCCTATGCCACTTCTTGTCATAGAGCCTAAAGCGCATTTGCCACTGATTACTGCGCTCCCGCTTATAGAGGGTGATGTTGCCATCCCTCATATGGACTAGCTTGCCAGTAGCTAAGTTTTCTAGATATTTAAGCTGAGGTGATTTTTCAGAGGTAGAGGTGCTTTGAAAGAAAAGGGCAAGCACTTCTGTTTCTTTGGGCATGTTTCTCTGGCTGAAAAACATAGCTTAATTTCGGTGTGTAGGGTTGGGCAACCTAAAAATGTCGTTTCAAAAGACACATATAGCAGTCAATGGACGATTGCCCAATCAGGTCTAGACAGTTATCAATCCCATAACTAAACTAAAAGAATTTAGTGGATTGCCAATAGGGTCTATATGAAGAGAATTGCTGTGATTTTATTCTTTACGCCAGTAGTTGGTTTTGCTCAGGCAGTCTATGGTCCACAAGGTCAGTATCAAGGTTATACCCAAACATCCCCAAGTGGCGTAACCAATTTATATAACGCTCAAGGTCAAAATGTGCAGTCATTCCAAACGGATAATGGCCAAACTAGTTTTTATTCGCCTCAAGGCCAGTATCAAGGTACAACTACTGCGCCTATAACTATGCAACCAAACACAACTATTAATGCGCCAAGACAAGCTCCGCAAGCGCCCGTAGTTAAGGGGTGGTAATTTTTGGATTTGAGTGCCATTAAAAAATCGAATTCATTAGCTATTGCTGCGCCAGAGTTGCTAGCAGAGTGGGATTATGAAAAAAACACCATTTCCCCAGCTGATATAGCTGCAGGAAGCCATAAAAAAGTCTTTTGGAAGTGCGCTTGCGGTAATGGATGGTTGGCGGCGCCACATCAAAGAACAGTAGCTTCTAGAAAGAGGGATGGGAAATACTTAACTGGATGCAAAGAATGTGCTCGTGAACGCGGGGCGGAGCAGCTTAAAAAGACAAAATTAGCTAAAGGGGTTTTACTTTTTGACAAATATCCAGATTTATTAGGTGAATGGGATTATCAAAAAAATTTAATCTCACCAGATCAGGTTACTGAGCACAATAACAATAAATTTTGGTGGAAATGCCGCCTAAATCATTCTTGGCAAGCAACGGCAAGTAATCGTGGGCATAACGCTAGCCGATGCCCTGATTGCAACCCTGCTACATCTCGAGCTGAGATTTATCTGTACTCAGAATGCAAGTCTGTCTTTCCCAATGTTTTATGGCGATCGAAAATTGATGGCAAGGAGGTTGATATCTACCTGCCTGATCATAAGATTGCTATTGAGTTTGATGGAGAATTTTGGCACAGAGAAAAGACTGTAAAAGATCAGCTTAAGTCAGATACATTACATGCCGCCGGAATTAAATTGATCAGAATTAGATCTGCCAAGAATATGCCAGCAGGAGGTATTGATGTAGTTTACCCAGAAGAAGCGAGGATGAATTATCAAGAGATTGCAAATGCAATGTTTGATGAATTGGCAATATTGGTACCTCTTACAGAAGTAAAGGAGTATGCGAAAAACAGGCTGCAGCTATCAAAAAATCTCTATAACGAAATAGTTTCTAATTTGCCCGCTCCTCCCTATGAATTGTCTTTGGCGGCTCAATTTCCTGAGGTCGTAAAACAATGGGATGTCGAGAAAAATCTCCCGTTAACTCCTGAGTTATTTACAAAAGCCTCTGGATTTAAGATGTGGTGGAAATGTCCTCAAGGACACTCATATCAAGCGACTATCAAAAATAAAGTAAGTAACGATAGCGGATGCCCAGATTGCTATAGGGCATTGCAGGCGGAACACGGAAGAATAAAAAAGATTGATGGGGTTTTTATTCCAGTGCCTAAAAAGCTGGTAGAACCAAGGATATCAAAAGAGAAACGCCCAAATGCAAGAAAATTAAATGCTGCACAGTATGAAGAGAAGGTTAGAAAATTTAATCCAACCCTTGTAGTTCGCGGGACTTATATTAATAGCGATCAACCTATTGATATTAAATGTATGGCTTGCGGCAACGAGTGGAGTCCGATAGCCGGATCAATTATTAATAAAGGCGCTCAAGGCTGTCCTAAATGTGCAAGAGGACGCATAGCACTCGCAAATTCAAAGGGCCCAGAAGAGTTTGCGAAAGAGCTAGCTTTAAAAAATACCAAAGTAAAGCAAATTGGTGCTTATGTTGGCAATAAGCAGAAACTTGAGGTTGAATGTCTGAAATGCGGCAAACATTGGCTCGCAATAGCCGGTGATTTATTGGCTGGACATGCTTGTATGTCTTGCTATGGCAAAGCTAAGAAGACAAACGAACAATTCATTGATGATTTAAGTAAGGTTAATTTAATGCTAGAGGTTATCGGAAAATATGAAACCTCAAAAACTCCAATAGAGATTCGATGCAAAGTCTGCTCTCATGTTTGGAGTACGAAACCTAATTACCTATTATCGGGATCTGGATGCCCGGTATGCGCTAGAAATAAGAAGTTAAGTAAATGACCTAGTGATTGCTTCTGCATTTTTCGATGCTTTTATGAAGTTCTATAAATATGTCGCTGCAGAACAAATTCACCAGTAACTAGTCATGAGCTAGATCAACTTGCATTCTGTAGATAGAAACTATTCTTCCAATTGCGCCCATATATCCATTGCCACCTCTAATTGAAGATATGTTCCAGTTGCAGCCTAGTTCGTCTATCTCATGCCAATAAGGGAGAGGAACAATAACGGTGGCATTATCCTCGCGAATTTCTTGTATGTTGTTTACTTGCTGCTGGAGTTCAGTTTGAATTTGATCGGCAGCTAGAGTTGGTTTGGCCATGAATTGTTTCGCATTTCATATTTTTTAAAAGAATGCTGCGGTAGGCGGAAACGGAAGCTGCCTCAATATCAACTTCTACTTCATAGTCTCCACCTAAGTGGTATGAAGGTTGGCAGGCTTAACTAACAACTTCCCGCATTACACCTTTCGGCTCCAGCAGTGACTGCCACCATAAGCTGGAAGTCGCTCGCTTTTTCACAAAGCGCCAACTTTTTGCGTTGTTTCCTTTTAACCCCTTTTAGTTAAGCTACCACGCTGGCAGGCGTGTATTGAGATGGGGCTAACAAAAATTGTGTCATAAACACTCCTAAAATTAGCCCTAAATGGGCCATCTCATTCTAGCTATCCTTGTTACTAGATTTCAAGGGAAAAACCGTCGTTTAAAACGACAAACTTTGTGTTCCTGGTGTGTGCCGTTGATTTACCGTGAAAACACCATTTTTTAAGGGAAGAAGAATCTAGAGGGCTCCAAATAGCTCTTTGGGCTAAATTACGCTAAAATAGCGAGTTCGGCGAATTAGCTCAGTTGGTTAGAGCGACGGAATCATAATCCGCAGGTCCGGGGTTCAAATCCCTGATTCGCCACCAAATCCAAAGGCCATTGCGAATGCAGTGGCCTTTTTCTTTGACTGTCTTAGTATTGGTCTATGGCTAAATTTTGGAACTTTGTCTTTTTTCAGCTTGGCTGGTTCGCTTGTATCTTGGGCGCAGCAAATCAACAGGTTATGTTGGCCGTCCTTCTCACTCTAGCCTACATCGCTTTTCATATCTGGTATCTAGATGAACCTGGGCAATCTCTGCGTCTTTTAAGTAAGGCATTGGTTTACGGGATTGTGGCTGACAGCGTCTTGGTGCAGCTTGGTTATTTGAATTTTCAGGATTCTTGGCCCACGAGCCATCTTTCTCCCGTATGGATGTGGGTTCTATGGGTGCTGGTAGCTACCACTATTAATGGCTCACTCTCTTGGTTACGGGGTAGGCCTATATTAGGGGCTATTTTGGGCAGCATTTGCGGCCCAATGTCATATGAGGCTGGCATCCGCATGGGGGCTGGATCTTGGGGTTCTGGTAACCAAACGGTCGGCCTAGTACTGGTCGGAGTAGTCTGGGCAATAGCTATTCCACTCTTTTTCTATTGGGATCGAACCCCAATTGAGCATGGATTAGTGGGAAATCCGTAAATTCTTTAAAAAAGTCGCTTGCAAAGGATACTGTTTTTATATACAGTAACCCCTAAGTTGTTGGAAAGTAGATAAAACTTCGGGAAATAGCCCAATACAAAGCGAAAAAGGAATAAAAAATGGCCTTGGATGATAAAAGAAAGTCAGCCTCTTCAGAGTTTGAAGGCATGAGTGGAGACAAGCAAAAGGCGTTAACAGCAGCTTTAGCGCAAATTGAGAAGCAGTTTGGTAAAGGCTCAATCATGAGATTGGGCGACGCTGAAATTAGTCAAGATATTCAGGTGGTATCCAGCGGTTCATTAGGTTTAGATATTGCGCTCGGCGTTGGTGGCCTTGCACGTGGTCGCGTAATTGAAATTTACGGCCCTGAGTCATCCGGTAAAACCACTTTGACTTTGCATGCAATCGCAGAAATGCAAAAGCTGGGTGGTACTTGCGCATTTATTGACGCTGAACATGCATTGGATGTTCAATACGCCGGAAAGTTAGGTGTTGATGTAAACAATCTGTTGATTTCTCAACCCGATACTGGTGAGCAGGCTTTGGAAATTGCAGACGCATTAGTCCGTTCTGGTTCGATTGATTTAATCGTAGTTGACTCAGTTGCTGCATTGGTTCCAAAGGCTGAGATTGAAGGCGATATGGGCGATTCATTGCCAGGTTTGCAAGCGCGTTTGATGAGTCAAGCACTGCGCAAATTAACTGGCGCAATTAAGCGCACCAACACAACAGTCATCTTCATTAACCAGATTCGTATGAAGATTGGTGTGATGTTCGGTTCTCCAGAAACAACTACTGGCGGTAACGCTTTGAAGTTCTATGCCTCTATGCGTTTAGATATCCGTCGTATCGGAAGCATCAAGAAGGGCGATGAAGTTGTTGGTAATGAAACCCGTGTGAAAGTTGTAAAGAATAAGGTTTCTCCGCCTTTCCGCGAAGCCATTTTTGACATCATGTATGGCGCTGGTATCTCAAGAGAAGGCGAGATTATTGATATGGGTGTTGAAGCCGATATCGTTGAAAAATCAGGCTCTTGGTATAGCTATAACGGCGACCGCATCGGTCAAGGTAAAGACAATGTGCGTGAATTCTTGAAAGAGAATCCAGAAATCGCTAAAGACATCGAAGCAAAAATCCGCGAGAAATTAGGTGTTAAAGCTGGATCTGCTGTAGTGACAGATGTTCTAAGCGAGGAAGAGGAAGTCGAATAATTAAGTTAATGATTCAATGACAGAAGTCAGTAACAAAAAGCATAAACAAAGCCCGAGTCTCAAAGCTCGGGCTTTGCGTCTTTTGTCCTTACGAGAATACAGTCGCAAAAGTTTGGCGGCAAAGCTTGTTGAATCTGAGGCACGTTGGGCAAAGTTGACTGAAGCGGAATCAACTTCAGAAGCAAGCGCTTTGAGCATTGAGGCAGTTCTTGATGATTTTGAGGCTCGAGGTTGGTTATCAGATGAGCGTTTTGCGGAAGCGCTGGTTCGGCGTCGCAGCGAACGTTATGGCGCTCGCAAAATTCAGGAAGACCTCCAAAGAGCAGGTGTAGATACCCAACAGTCAGCCAAACTCCTGGCAGATTTGAGGGAGACTGAGTTTGAGCGAGCGTATGAGCTTTGGTCAAAAAAATATGGGGTAAAAGCTCAAGACCAGAAGGAGCGTGCAAGGCAATATCGCTTCTTGGCCAGCAAGGGATTTGGCCTAGATGTGGTTGCAAAGATTATTGGTGGCCAGACCCCCGATTAGGGCAATTACGGATCCGAAAACCCTATTTGCGGCATTGCAACATGATAGACTTAGAGAGTCGGTCAAGCCGTTCGCATTTATTCAAAAATTGGCTAATTTAGCTATTCCTGAGTAAGTATGGGATTTTGGCGACATTGTTTTTAAATCCTCATCACTTGCTAAAAAAGATACCGTTTCGGAGTAATTATGAAAATTCACGAGTACCAAGGCAAAGAACTTCTGCGCCAATTTAATGTGCCTGTTCCAAACGGCATTCCTGCGTTTAGTGTTGATGAGGCGGTAAAAGCCGCAGAAAAACTAGGTGGCCCTGTATGGGTTGTGAAGGCACAGATTCATGCTGGTGGACGCGGTAAGGGTGGTGGCGTGAAGTTGGCTAAGAGCATGGATGAAGTGAAGAAATACGCTTCTGAAATCTTGGGTATGCAACTTAAGACACACCAAACTGGCCCAGAAGGTCAAAAAGTAAATCGTCTTTTGATCGAAGATGGGGCAGATATTAAAAAAGAGTATTACTTCAGTATCGTTACAGACCGTGCGACACAAAAGAATGTGATCATGGCTTCTAGCGAAGGCGGCATGGATATTGAGGAAGTGGCTGAGTCACATCCAGAAAAAATTATTAAAGTGTTTATTGATCCATTGGTCGGGTTGACTGATGCAGATTGCGACATTGTGGCAAAAGGAATTGGTGTTCCTGAGGCCTCTATTCCAATGGCACGCGATGTGTTCAAGAATTTGTACAAGACCTATTGGGATACCGATGCATCTTTAGTAGAGATCAACCCATTGATCCTTGAAGGCAATGGCAAGATCAAGGCTTTGGATGCTAAGTTCAACTTCGATCCAAATGCATTGTTCCGTCATCCAGAAATTGTGGCATATCGCGATATTGATGAAGAAGATGCTGCGGAAATTGAAGCGTCTAAATTTGATCTTGCTTACATCTCCTTAGATGGAAATATTGGTTGCTTAGTGAATGGTGCAGGTTTAGCGATGGCAACGATGGATACCATTAAGTTATTTGGTGGTGAGCCAGCAAACTTCTTGGACGTTGGTGGCGGCGCTACTGCAGAGAAGGTAACTGAAGCATTCAAAATCATGTTGAAAAACAAGAGCGTTGAAGCCATTTTGGTCAACATCTTTGGTGGAATCATGCGTTGTGATGTGATTGCTGATGGTGTTGTTACAGCATGTAAAGCGGTAAACCTCACAGTACCTTTGGTGGTCCGCATGAAGGGTACAAACGAAGAGCTCGGCAAGAAGATTCTTGCTGATTCAGGTTTGCCAATTATTAGTGCCGACTCAATGGCCGAAGCTGCTACTAAGGTAGTTGCTGCTGTTGCTAAAAACAAATAATCCAGGAATTTCAATATGTCTATTTTGATTAATAAAAACACCAAAGTCATTACACAAGGTATTACTGGTAAGACCGGTCAGTTTCATACTGAAAAATGTCAGGAATACGCAAACGGTAAAAACTGTTTTGTTGCTGGCGTGAATCCGAAAAAAGCTGGCGAATCTATTTTTGATATTCCAATTTATGCAACAGTAAAAGAAGCTGCTCAGCAAACAGGGGCAACAACCTCAGTTATTTATGTTCCGCCTCCTGGTGCAGCTGCTGCGATTTGGGAAGCCGTTGATGCTGACCTTGATTTTGTTATCTGCATTACAGAAGGCATTCCAGTGCGCGACATGCTTGAAGTACGCAACAAGATGAAGGCTAAAGAAGCAAAGGGCGGCAAAAAGACTTTATTGCTTGGTCCTAACTGCCCAGGAATTATTACTCCTGATGAAATCAAAATCGGTATCATGCCTGGCCATATTCACAAGAAGGGCCGCATTGGTGTTGTAAGCCGTTCTGGTACTTTGACATACGAAGCCGTAGGTCAATTAACTGCAATTGGCTTAGGTCAATCTACAGCCGTTGGTATTGGTGGTGATCCAATCAATGGTCTTAAGCATATTGATGTGATGCGTATGTTCAACGAAGATCCAGAGACTGATGCTGTCATCATGATCGGTGAAATCGGTGGTCCAGATGAAGCTGAAGCAGCGCGCTGGTGTAAAGAAAACATGAAGAAGCCTGTAGTTGGCTTCATTGCTGGTGTTACTGCTCCTCCAGGCAAACGTATGGGTCATGCAGGCGCATTGATTTCTGGTGGTGCAGATACCGCTGATGCCAAGCTCGCTGTAATGGAAGAGTGTGGCTTCAAGGTAACTAAGAACCCATCCGAGATGGCTGCGCTATTGAAGGCAATGTTGTAATTAGAAAAGGGCGCTGCAAAAACGGCGCCCTTTTTGTAGTATTCGAAGTGTTGTAAATAAAAAGATAAATACAGTAGGGAGACGCAATGGATTTTTCAGCATTTTCAGGCCCAGCGTTTTGGGCTGCACTTCTATCAATCATTGTTGCCAATATCTTGTTATCAGGAGATAACGCGGTAGTGATCGCTTTGGCATCTCGTAACTTGCCCGTCCATCAGCAAAAGAAAGCGATTTTTTGGGGTAGCGCCGCTGCGATTATTTTGCGCGTTGTGTTAACTGTGACCGCAGTCCAGTTATTAACCTTACCCTATCTAAAGATTATCGGCGCGATTCTATTGGTGTATATCGGGGTTCAATTATTAGCTGATAGTGACGATGAAGGAGAGATGGAGGGTAGTTCCAATATCTGGGGAGCTATTCGTACCATTCTGGTTGCTGATTTGGTAATGAGTTTAGATAACGTGCTTGCTGTTGCTGCCGCTGCACAAAAAGGGCCAGAAGAAACTCGGTTGGCTTTGCTCATCATTGGCCTTGGTTTATCTATTCCTTTGATTATTTTTGGCAGCACAATGTTATTAAAAGTAATGGATCGCTTTCCGATCATTATTACTTTAGGTGCTGGCTTATTGGGCCTTTTGGCGGGCGGTATGTTAGTGGAAGATCCTGCAATTAAAGAGTCAATGCAGGCTGCATTCGAGGATGCCCATATGATTTTTGAGGGCATTGGTGTGGCGATTGTTATTCTGCTAGGCTCATACTTGAAGAAAAAAAATGCCAGTAAAGAGGCTAAATAAGGCGCTAAAAAAGCGCTAAACAAAGCGTAATTTATTTCTGAGTAAAAAATCAAAATTAGCCGGCTTCTATAGCCGGCTTTTTTATTTTCTTTTACCTTGTTCAAAGGAGGTATAGACTGGAATATGAGGTATTTGACCTCAGGAGTAGAAGATATGAAAACAAGTCCTCAAGCAATTCAAGAAGTAAAAGATCAACGCGAAGCTGGATTTACGTTGATTGAAGTGATGGTTGTGGTGGCCATTATTGGCATCTTGGTAGCGGTAGCGGTGCCGCAATATCAAGACTATATTGCTCGAACTCGTGTCGTAGAGGGAATGAATCTATCGTCAAGCGCCAAGCTCGCTGTAACAGAAGCATTTGCTAGTCGCGGCACTGTTCCAATGGATGAAGCTACTCATGGCTCATTTACATTTACGCCCACTCGCAGCGTAAAGTTAATTGAAATTACTCCATCAGGGGCTATTGCAATTGACTACCAGGTTAGCGTTGCGCCAGAGGGTAAAAATACCTTGCATCTGGTGCCCACCAATGAGCCGGATGCGAATTCACCGAAACCAATTGATTTATCTATGCCAGAAGGTGCAACTTGGGCTGGTGGCTGGTCTTGTAGATCTACTCAAACCAATTTAATTCCGCAGCTATTGCCTTCTGAGTGCAGAATCAGTAAGTAAGTCTTAAGAGTGTATGAGCCACTAGTTAAGTGGTTCATACCTATGACTTGATTAGGCTTTCCGTTCAGTAGGTCGCCACCAACCTAAAGTTATTTCTCTGCGTCTAACACGTTGTTTTATTGGGAATTAATGGCACTTTATATAAGTAAAACCTTGCTCTTAAAGCACGTTTTTGGAATAATCTTGCTTGCCAAAAATTACCTTAAACGCCGTTAAATGACGGCATTTCTTAATAAAAACAATGAAATTATTCAATCTAAAAAAAGTGGCAGTTACTTCAGTATTCGTTGCTGGAGGATTTATGTCAGTTGGCGTGCATGCTCAATCTTCCACTACAGCGACAGTTGGAGGTACCACTTACACAGTAACCTTGTCCCCGCTAGAGACTTGGCCTACTGCTGTAAGCAATGGAGCACAATTAGTTTCAAGCCTTTCTTTGGCTAGAAGTTTGGCTGCAGCCTTGCCAACTTGGAATCCAGCAGTTAACACAATTGGTGGCAGCCATGTAGGACCATATTTTGCATACCTAAATAGTGGTGGTGCTTCTACTGTTGCATATTGGGACAGCAGTTTTAGTATGGCTATTGGTAACTATGGCGTTAATGATTCAAGCTCTGCATATTGGGCGCTTGTGACTCTTGGTGCTGGCGGCCCATCTGTTGCCAACACGCAGACTTCTCTTGTAAATACAGCCTCATCGCTACAAAGTATCTACACGCTCCAGAACTCAGTATTAGCCAATAGCTTTAGCTATGACTGTGCGGACTTTGGTGCAAATGGTGTTTGCGTATCAGCTGGCGGTCGTAATACTGCTGTGTCAGCTGCTAATGGTTTGAATAACACCAGCGGCTTATTGATTGGTGGATATCGTATTGATAACAACTATCGTATTGGCGCTTACATAGACCAGAATTTATCTGTAAATAATGCTGGCTCTACAGTTAACTTGGGCAACAACACACCATTGATTGGTCTGTTTGGTGCTTGGAATGAAAAACAAGATGGCACTGGTACTGAAGTTAAGGTATCTGCTGCTTATGGTCAAAAGAACACAACCATTACACGCCAAGTAGTTGGCGCAGGTTCAACAGCCTCGGAAGCTGGTTCTGGTAGCTCACAACTCAACAGTCAAGGTGCTCAAGCAGTTGCTAAATATGGTTTTGGTGTTGCTAAAGATGTCATTGTGTCTCCATATGCTGGTATTCGTTATACACAGAACAATATGGGTGGCTATACGGAAAGCGCAACTAGCGCTGTAACTGCGCCATTAACTTACTCAGCTCTTAATACCAACGCTACTACTGTATTGGCTGGTGTAGGTGCCTCATACAAGTTTGTTCCACAAGCGGCTGTATTTGCAAGTGCTGGCATAGAGAGCGATACAAATACAGCTAATGGCTCACTCAGTGCCACTGGCGTATCTGGTTTAACCCCAGTGAATTTCAACTCTAATCCAGTGAAAACAAGAGCAACAGCTACTGTTGGTACTTACTATGATGTTGAGAAGAATCAACGCATCGGTGTAACTGGTATTTACCGTCAAGAGCCATACCAGGCTGTTTCTACGACTACTGTGATGGCAACTTATACAGTCGGTTTGTAATCAAAGCTGCTTAGTAAAGAAAGACCGCCTTTGGGCGGTCTTTTTATTGGGTGTCTTCGTGCGTACTTAGATATGCTTTCCGTATTAATCGGGCCATTGTTTACTCGGTCGCTTTCCACTCACCAGACTTGCCACCACTCTTCTCAAGCAGCTTGATATCACCCATCATCATGCCTCTATCGACTGCTTTGCACATATCGTAGATTGTGAGTAAGGCTACTTGGACCGCGGTGAGGGCTTCCATTTCAACACCAGTTGGTCCAGTTGTTTCTGTTCTAACTTGGCAGCTAATGCTATTGGTTTTTGGTTCAAGCTGAAACTCTAGGCTGACATGGGTTAATGCCAGCGGGTGGCAAAGCGGAATTAAATCCGGGGTTTTCTTGGAGCCTTGTATACCTGCAATCCTGGCGATTCCAAGCACATCACCTTTTTTGTGGGTGCCACCCTCTACCATTTTGAAGGTCTCTGGAAGCATTGTAATCTTGCCGGTCGCAATGGCAATACGATGGGTATGGGGCTTATCTCCTACATTTACCATATGGGCTTGGCCACTGGCATCAAAATGAGTTAGTTTGTTCATGGGATAAGTTTTACCATATAGGGATGAAGGAAATAAAGTCAGGACAAAATACCGCAATTTGGCGTCGCATAGTGGCGGGTCAGCTTGTATTTGCCTTATGGTGTTCTTACACTTCGCCCGCTTATTCTGCTGGGGCTGCTCCAGCAGGCGATGTTTCGGTAGAGGGTAATTCAGCGGCAATCTCCAATATCAATCGCGCTATGCAGTCTCCAGATGCACGCCCTGCGAATGCCCCAACCCGAAGTAGCTTACAAAGTCAGCCTGCGATTGTGTTGCCGGATATGGGTGATCCTGGTGGTGATGCATTGAGTCGAGTAGATGAGCGTAAGTATGGCGAAATGATCATGCGTCAGATTCGTCCAGATGCAGATTATTCCAACGATTTACCCATTTACGACTATCTCAATCAAATGGAGAGGCGTCTATTGCAGGCCGCTAAAAAGTTGCAGCTTGGTGGAGCAAATGAGCAAGGAAGTGGCGCTTACAACTTTGAATTATTTGCCGTGAAGGACAGCAGTATTAATGCGTTTGCATTGCCTGGTGGATTTATTGGGTTTCATACTGGGCTGCTGGTGAGTGCAGAGTCTGACTCTGAAGTGGCTTCGGTTATGGGGCATGAAACGGGCCACGTATTGCAGCGCCACTTGGCTAGACAGATGGACAAGCAAACTACGAATACGATGATTGCGATTGCTGGCATGGTGCTGGGTGCTTTAGCAATGTCACGTAATCCTCAAGCAGCTGCAGGTTTAATGCAAGGTGGTCAAGCTGCTGCGATTAATAATCAACTTTCTTATTCTAGGGATGCGGAGCGAGAAGCGGATCGCATTGGCTTTCAGATTTTGGATGCCAGTGGGTATGACGTCAATGGCGCTCCTGGGTTTTTCCAACGCTTGCAAAAGGCTACTGGAATTATGGACAAAGGTGTTCCTACTTATGTCCGCACTCACCCGCTCACAACGGATCGTATTGCAGATATGCAAGATCGGGCGCGCACTGTTCCAGCACGAAATGTTCCCACGGCTGTGGAGTTTTATTTCATTAAAGCCCGAGCACGAATGGAACAAGCGGGTAGTTCCAGTGGTCTCTATGACTTAAAAAACACATTTGATAGCTTGAGTAAGCAATCCCAAGTAGGCAAGCAAATGGAAGGTTTCTATGGCTTGGCTTTGATCGCGCAGCGACAAGGAAAGTGGGATCAAGCTGAATCTGATTTACAGCAAGCACGTAATTTAGCTCAGAAAGCAAGCGCACCAGGCTCTCCAATTCAGCGTCAAAGTTTGTCGCTAGAAATCACTGCCTCTGAATTGGCTTTGGCAAAAGGTAGAAATGAAGAGGCGCTGCAAATTGCGCAGAATGCTTTACGCGCCTACCCTCAGTCATATGCTGCCGGTGCCGCAATGGTGAATGCGGAGCTCAAGATGGGGCGTACAAACGATGCCATTACTTGGTTAAAGGCGCGAACACGCTCACAACCCAATGAGATTTTGTGGTGGAGCATGCTATCTAATGCCTACGATCAAGCAAACAATGTTCCAATGCGCCATTTTGCTTTGGGTGAAAAGTACGCCTTAGAGGGGGCATGGCCCTCTGCTATTGAACAACTCAAGATTGCACGAAGCGCGGGCGGCGCTGATTTTTATCAAAGCTCTAGTATTGATGCGCGCCTTAGAGAAATGCAGCGGCAGTATCGAGATGAATTAAAGGATCAGGGAAAACAATTCCCTGGCTAGCATTGGCCCATTAAAGTGGCATGGGTTCTTTGATGAATCCAAAGCGCTTGCCCAGTTCATCTGAGTGAATAGGATCTAGTGCTAGCTGCTTGCCTTGCCAGTTCCATGAACCCCCAAAACTGCATGCTTCCTCGCGTAATTTGGCTAGTTCAGAAAATTGATCCAGGTCGTGATCATGAAGTAGGGCAATACCAAGATAATCTGCTGTCTCAAACCGTTGAGTTGCTAAATCTTTACAAATGCTTTGCTTTATAAATCCAGCAATGTAAATATTACCGTTTTCATCGCTTAGGGCCGAGCTCGGATTGATCTCAGTCTGGCATTGTGTAATCATCTTTAGACCATCCTCACCGGGGATGATGCGTGCAACCCATGGGGTATTAGTTAGAGTAATAAATACCCGTTGTGGACCATTCTGGAAAAAGTATCTGCCAGATTGATCGCATGCGTAATTGCGGTTAATAAATTCTTTAAGGGCGGTGTGTTCAATTACTTGGCCTGGCAATCTATTTTGCTGGGCGAATTCATCTCGCATACGCCACTGGCCTCTACGATCTAAAGCAAGCCAACCATAGCAATCCGGCACATTAGGCCATTTAATGAGTGAGCGTAATACTTGCTCATCCATTGATTTAGTGGAAACCGTGGGGTGTTGATGGTGCGTCGAAGGTGTCGTCAGTTGACCGGCTGGCATGCAAATGCGCAATGCGCCAACCTTGACTATCTTGCAAGAGCACCAACGTGATGTTTAGAAAAAACTCCGCTTCAATTTGATCTGCCCTCAAATGAACGGCTTCAGTCGTGTCATAAACTGCCGCTCCTAAAATGGAGTGGCTGATACAGGCGATAGGCTCTAAGAATAAGGCTTGTTTTGAGAGTAATCTTTCAAGGCCGTCCCGAATTTCAGCGTGCCCACTGAGTCGATGTCCTTCTGGTAGTACACAGGTAATAGAGTCGTCATCTAACCAGATTGCTAGTGCGCCTTGAACATCGCGGTGGCGTAGAGCATCGCGCCAAGCATCAACTACTTCATCGGCATTATGAAAAAGTCTAGCGAGTTTAGTCATAGCTAGTTTCCTGTGGGCTATAGCAAGGTATTCAGTGTAGCGAATACTTGTTGCGGGAGGATGTCATTTAGACACTTTAGATGGCCAAGAGGACATTCTTTTTTGTGGCAAGGGCTGCAAGGGAGATTGAGCCAAAGCACTTTGGCCATTTCTGATAATGGTGGAGTGTGTGCAGGATCGCTTGAGCCAAAAATAGCCACTTGGGGTGTTTTGAGTGCTGCGGCAATATGCATCAATCCAGAATCGTTGCTGACAACGGCTTTAGCTGCGCCAATTAATGCGATAGCCTCATCTAGAGATGTATTGCCACACCAGTTATGAATATTTGCTCGATTCTGGGATTGCTGAAGAATTTCTTCGGCTAGTTGATGATCGCCCTTGCCACCCAGAAGAATGATGTGTGCATTTGTGTGAGTATGGGCAAGACTGTTTGCTAATGCTGCGAAGTGAGGAGCGGGCCAGCGTTTGGTTGGTCCGTATTCAGCACCTGGACAAAAAACAAATACTGAGTTGGGATCAATATTTGCATCTGATAATTTTTTGTTGATAGATTGGCTGGCAGTTGCAGCAACATTAAGCTTAGGCGTAAGTGATCTTGCCACAGGTAATTCACCATGCGAAAGCAATTCGCCCAGAGCTAAGTAATGTTCTACCATTGGTGGGCGATTCACTTTGCTTGGGTTATCGAGCGCCACATTAATCAATCCAAAGCGCAGCTCACCACGGTAGCCAACCCGAAAAGGGATGTTTGCTAGCCAGGGGATGAGTGCTGACTTCAGGCTATTTGGAAGGACAAAACAAGCTTGATAGTTTTTTTCTTGAAGATCTTTTGCTAATTGCTTGCGCAATCCCCACTGCAATTGTTTATGCTGAAAATCGGCTTCGATTACATCGTTGACTTCGGTACATGCGCGATAAATAGGTGCTACCCAATTGCTAGCAAGCACATCAATTTTTGAGGCTGGGTATTGAGTTTTGAGAGCAGCTAATAGTGGCTGCGTCATGACGGCATCCCCAATCCAGTTTGGGGCGATGATCAGAATACCTTGCATGAGATGTATCCCGACTCAGCACCCCTTAATGAATGGGGTGCTGATACGAATCAGTGCCCGTGTGGCTCAGTGCCAGGGATGAGTTTGTACTCAGTGCCACAGTATGGGCACTTTGCTTCCCCGGTCTTTGTGATATCCAAAAAGACGCGTGGATGAGAGTTCCATGCAGGCGTTTTATTTGTAGGGCAATGTAAAGGAAGATCTTTGCCGTCGACCATCACAGCTTGAGATTGAGTCATCACTTGCTTTCTAGGAGTTAAATACGATTAACTTATTTAACGAAGGTGAGCCAAGATTTGTACTTATCATTTCTGCCGTAAACAGCATCGAAGTAAGTCTTCTGGATTTTTTCAGTAATCGGGCCACGTTTGCCATCACCAATCGTGCGATCATCAAGTTCGCGGATTGGAGTTACCTCGGCAGCAGTTCCGGTAAAGAATGCTTCGTCGGCTGAATACACTTCATCACGTGTTAAACGTTTCTCACGTACTTCATAGCCAAGATCTTTAGCAATCTGAATGACGGAGTCACGGGTGATGCCATCTAGGCAAGAGGCTAGGTCTGGGGTGTAAACAATTCCGTTGCGAACCATAAAGAGGTTTTCGCCAGAACCTTCTGAAACGTAACCTTCTGTATCGAGCAACAATGCCTCATCGTATCCATTGGCAGTTACTTCTTGATTGGCCAAAATGGAGTTGATGTAATAGCCAGAGGCTTTAGCGCGAACCAAAGATGAATTTACAAAGTGGCGTGTGAAGGAGGATGTTTTAACGCGAATACCTTTGTTAATGCCATCTTCGCCCAAATAAGCACCCCATTCCCAGGCGGCGATTGAGGTGTGTATGCTGTTGCCTTTAGGGGAGATACCGAGTTTTTGCGACCCGATGAAGATGATCGGGCGGATGTAGCAGGCTTCGAGCTTATTGCTATTAATGACATCAATAATGCCCTTACTAATCTCTTCAGGGCTATATGGCATGCTCATTTGAAAGATTTTGGTGCCATTGAATAAGCGCTTTACGTGCTCTGGTAGGCGAAAAATAGCAGTGCCTTGGGCTGTTTTATAGGCGCGAATACCCTCAAATACGCCCATTCCGTAATGTAGGCTGTGGGTTAATACGTGAACATTTGCTTCACGCCAAGGAATCAGCTTCCCATCGGACCAAATAAAACCATCGCGGTCGGACATCGACATTTTTTCTACCTTTTGTGTCTATAGGCTATCTGTAAATAGCGGATTAATCGGGGCGCCAGGCCAGGCGGTCTATGACCAATTGGCTCAGGGTGCGTCCAAGCCTCTATTGTAGAGCAGGCGACCCCATTTGTAGGCAAGGACCCAGGGGGTTGTAGGGCGGGACGATTTAGAATGGAGTATTCCCCATAAACCACCATATTTAGCCTATCTCATGCCTGAATCCTTATTTAAAGTGAAGCGTTTAAGCGAATTAGCCCAATCGGGCCAATTAAAGGGTAAGCGAGTGTTGATTCGCGCTGACCTAAACGTTCCTCAAGATGACGCTGGCAATATTACCGAGGACACCCGTATTCGTGCATCCATGCCTGCCGTGCAGATGTGTTTGGATGCCGGAGCTGCTGTGATGGTGACTTCCCACTTAGGTCGTCCTACTGAAGGTCAATTTAAGCCTGAGGATAGTTTGGCGCCAGTTGCGGATCGGATTGCAACATTGCTGAATCGCAAAGTGCCTTTGATTAGTGATTGGGTTGAAGGTGGATTTGAAGTGAATCCAGGTGAAGTAGTGCTTCTGGAAAACTGTCGCTTAAATGTGGGCGAGAAAAAGAATAGCGATGAGTTGGCAAAGAAAATTGCTTCACTCTGTGATGTCTATGTAAATGATGCTTTTGGTACTGCGCATCGTGCTGAAGCAACCACAAACGGCGTTGCTAAATTTGCACCAGTTGCTTGCGCTGGTCCACTGATGGCTGCTGAATTAGATGCATTAAGCCGTGCACTCGCAAGCCCTAAGCGTCCATTGGTGGCAATTGTTGCCGGCTCAAAAGTGTCTTCTAAGTTAACCATCTTGAAGGCCCTCTCTGAAAAAGTAGATGAGCTTATTGTTGGTGGTGGTATTGCCAATACATTCATGTTGGCTAAAGGTTTGCCTATTGGAAAGTCATTGGCAGAGCCTGATTTAGTGAATGAAGCTAAAGAGATTATGGATCTCATGGAAAAGCGCGGAGCTCATGTACCTATTCCAGAAGATGTGGTGGTCGCAAACGAACTGTCCCCACTGGCGCGCGCAAACCGAGTGCCAGCAGATCAAGTTGCTGAAGATGACATGATTTTAGATATCGGACCCAAGACCGCCGCACGACTCTCTATCATGCTGGCTCATGCGGGAACCATTGTTTGGAATGGGCCACTTGGTGTATTTGAGATTGATCAATTTGGTGGCGGCACAAAAATGTTGGCGGCTGCAATTGCACACTCTCCCGCATTCTCTATTGCTGGTGGCGGCGATACCTTAGCGGCGATCGCCAAATACGGTATTGAAAATCAAGTGGATTACATCTCTACTGGCGGTGGTGCGTTCTTGGAATTCTTAGAAGGCAAAACACTGCCAGCCTTCGCAGTGCTAGCTGAGAGAGCGAAAGATTAAATATGCTTAGAGCAACCAAAATCATTGCGACTTTAGGACCGGCTTCTGAAAAACCGGAAGTCTTGCGCGAGATGATTCGTGCGGGTGTCGATGTCGTGCGTATGAACTTTTCTCATGGCACTGTTGCTGATCACAAGGCGCGTCATGATTTGGTGCGTAGTATTTCTGCTGAAGTTGGCAAAGAAGTTGGCATCATGGCTGATTTACAGGGGCCAAAGATTCGCGTAGGTAAATTTGCCGACACCAAAATATTGCTCAAAGAAGGCGATAAATTTACTTTGGATGTGAATTGCGAGCTGGGCAATCAAGATTGTGTTGGTTTGGATTACAAAGAGCTTCCAAATGATGTGAAGCAGGGTGATCGGTTGTTATTAAACGATGGCTTGGTGGTATTGCGCGTCGAAAGTGTTCAGGGTGGGAAAATATTGACACTGGTTGAACAGGGTGGGCCGCTTTCCAATAACAAGGGCATTAACCGTGCGGGTGGTGGTTTGACTGCACCTGCGCTGACTGAAAAAGATATTGCTGATTTAGATGCGGCGATTGCGATGGGCGTTGATTTTTTAGCTATCAGTTTTCCTAAAGATGGTGCCGACATGGCTTATGCCCGTAAGCTTGCTGATGCGGCCAGTAAAAAGCACGGCGTTGGCAAAGTCAGAACGATTGCCAAAGTAGAGCGTGCTGAAGCAATTGCGCCAGAAGCACTAAAAAGCATTATTGCTGAGAGTGACGGCATTATGGTGGCCCGTGGTGATCTTGCAATTGAAGTGGGCAATGCTGCAGTACCTGCTTTACAAAAGCGCATGATTGCTTGGGCGCGAGAAGCCGATAAGTTCACCATCACCGCAACACAAATGATGGAATCGATGATTAATGCTCCTGTACCAACTCGCGCTGAGGTAAGTGACGTGGCCAATGCGGTACTTGATGGCACTGATGCAGTGATGCTCTCGGCGGAATCTGCGGCGGGTATGTACCCTGTGCAAACGATTAAGGCGATGGCGGAGATTTGTGTAGAGGCTGAAAAGTCTGATCGTGTCAAATTGGAGACAGACTTCTTGGATCAAACATTTACACGTATTGATCAGACGATTGCCTTGGGCGCTTTGTTTACTGCTCACCATCTCAATGCTGATGCGATCGCCGCTTTAACCGACTCAGGATCAACTGCAATTTGGATGAGTCGTCATAATATTCATGTGCCAATCTTTGCATTGACTTCGAAGATTGCAACACAACGCGCTTTGAGTACTTACCGCAATGTCACTCCAATTGGATTGGATTACACCAAGGATAGAGATACCGCCTTGCAAGAGGTTGAGGCGTGTTTAAAGGGTCTGGGCGCTGTTAAGCAAGGTGCTACCGTAGTACTTACCTCAGGCGAGCCAATGGGCGAACCAGGGGGTACTAATACTCTGAAGATTATTCATGTGAAGTAAACCAACCTCATCAATATTCAATTACAACCTTAAATCTATTTCTAATTAAGAGAACATCATGGCTTTAGTATCTTTACGACAACTTTTGGATCATGCCGCTGAAAATGGCTATGGCTTGCCAGCATTTAACGTTAATAACTTAGAGCAAGTGACTGCGATTATGGAGGCTGCTAACGAAGCAGATTCTCCAGTCATCATGCAGGCATCTGCAGGCGCCCGTAAATATGCTGGCGAGGCATTCTTGCGTCATTTGATCTCTGCGGCAGTTGAAGCCTACCCACATATTCCAGTGGTAATGCATCAAGATCATGGTCAAAGCCCAGCAGTTTGCATGGCAGCTATTAAGAGTGGCTTTACGAGTGTGATGATGGATGGCTCTTTAGAGGCTGATGGAAAGTCAGTGGCCAGCTATGAATACAACGTTGATGTCTCTAAAGAAGTTGTTAAGTTCTCTCACTCTATTGGCGTTACCGTTGAAGCAGAACTCGGAGTTTTGGGTTCACTGGAGACTATGAAGGGTGATAAAGAGGATGGGCATGGTGCCGATGGCATGATGACTCGGGAGCAATTGCTGACGGACGTCGAGCAAGCTGCTGACTTTGTTAAGGCTACCCAGTGTGATGCTTTGGCAATCGCTATTGGTACTAGCCACGGCGCATACAAGTTTACTAAAAAACCTACTGGCGATATTTTGGCAATTGACCGCATCAAAGAGATTCATGCTCGTATACCGAATACGCATTTGGTGATGCATGGCTCTTCCAGTGTTCCTCAAGAGCTGCTCGCGGAGATTCGTGAGTTTGGTGGTGATATGAAAGAAACGTACGGTGTACCTGTTGAAGAGATTCAAGAGGGCATTAAGAACGGGGTACGCAAAATCAATATTGATACCGATATTCGTCTAGCAATGACGGGCGCCATTCGTCGCTACTTGTTTGAGAACCCAAGCAAGTTTGATCCACGCGATTATTTGAAGCCAGCGCGTGAGGCTGCCAAGAAAGTCTGTATCGCTCGCTTTCAGGCTTTTGGTTCTGCTGGTCAAGCATCTAAGATTAAGCCTATTCCATTGGAAAAAATGGCCGAGCTATATAAGAGCGGTAAGTTAGCTCAGATCGTGAAGTAATTGATATGCCAGCTCTTTACGCTACTTCCATTAAGTCCTTGCCTCTCCTCTCTAAAGGCAAAGTGCGTGATGTATACGCCCTGGGCGATGACAAATTATTGATGATCACTACCGATCGATTGTCCGCATTTGATGTGGTCATGGGTGAGCCTATTCCTGAGAAGGGTATTGTCCTCAATCAAATGGCCAATTTCTGGTTTGATAAGTTGGGCAAAGTTATTCCCAATCATTTAACTGGAATCGATCCTGCAACTGTTGTTGCTCCTGATGAGGTGGATCAGGTTAAAGGCCGTGCTGTAGTTGCTAAGCGCTTAAAGCCAATTTTGGTTGAGGCGGTTGTGCGTGGATATCTGGCTGGTAGCGGTTGGAAAGACTACAAAGAGACTGGTAAGGTCTGTGGAATTGCATTGCCTGCTGGTTTAGAAAACGCTCAAAAATTACCAGAGCCAATCTTTACTCCCGCTGCAAAAGCGGACGTGGGTGAGCATGATGAAAATATTTCATTTGAAAAAGTAGTTGAGTTGATTGGCGAGAAATTGGCAAACCAAATTCGCGATATCAGTATTCGTTTGTATAAAGAGGCCTCTGAATATGCTGCGACACGCGGCATCATCATTGCGGATACCAAGTTTGAATTTGGTCTAGATGATGCAGGGCAATTGGTGCTAATGGATGAGATTCTGACTGCAGACTCTTCTCGTTTTTGGCCTGCTGAAACCTATTATGTTGGCTCAAACCCACCCTCTTATGACAAGCAATTCGTGCGCGATTGGTTAGAAACTGCCCAAGTAAACGGTAAGTTGTGGCCCAAGACAGCTCCAGCTCCTCAGTTACCTGCTGATGTAATTGAAAAGACTGCTGAAAAGTATCGTGAAGCGCTTACTCGCTTAACCCAAGGATCTTAGGGATAATAGAGCCCCTGAGGGTCTTAAAGGGCCCTAAAAGCATGTAAGTTATTTGGAGAGCTAAATGAGCAAAAAGCCAGTTGTCGGAATCGTGATGGGGTCCAATTCTGATTGGGATACCATGCAGCATGCCGCTCAAATGCTTGAGCAGTTTGGTGTAACTCATGAAGCTAAGGTGTTGTCAGCCCATCGCATGCCAGATGATATGTTTCAATATGCAGAGAACGCCCAGAAAAATGGTTTGCAAGCCATTATTGCTGGTGCTGGCGGTGCTGCTCACTTGCCAGGTATGTTGGCATCAAAGACGATTGTCCCTGTGTATGGCGTGCCCGTTGCTAGTAAGTATCTGCGCGGTGAAGACTCTTTATATTCAATTGTGCAAATGCCCAAAGGAATTCCTGTTGCTACCTTCGCCATTGGCGAGGCTGGAGCTGCAAATGCAGCTTTGCATGTGATTGCAGGCTTAGCTTTGCATGATGTCGACTTGGCAAAGCGCTTGGAAGAGTTTCGCGTAAAACAATCTGATGCAGCGCGCTCTATGAATTTGCCAGGATACAACTAGATGGTAAATCGTATGGAACCCATTTTGCCGGGTTCATATTTAGGAATACTAGGTGGTGGTCAATTGGGGCGCATGTTTACGCAAGCCGCTCAAGCCATGGGTTATAAAGTCTGCGTGCTCGATCCAGGCTCTGATAGTCCCGCTGGTTCAATCGCTGAGAAATTCATTCAAGCCGACTACACAAACTCTGCTGCTTTAAAAGAGATGGCTGCTTTGTGCGCGGCGGTGAGCACTGAATTTGAGAATGTTCCTGCCCAAGCACTTGATGAGCTTGAGTCTTTAGGGGTGTTTGTAGCACCGCGCAGCAGTTGCGTTTCATTGGCGCAAAATCGCATTGCAGAAAAGAATTTTCTAGCGACCTGGAAGTCTGAAACCAATATTGGCCCAGCACCTCACTTTGTCATTGAACATGATGCTGATATCGCCCATGTTCCCGCAGATTTATTTCCTGGAATCCTGAAAACAGCCCGCATGGGTTATGACGGCAAAGGTCAAATTACTGTTCATGCCGCAGAACAATTAGTGGATGCTTGGGCGGAGTTGGGTAAGGTTCCTTGTGTATTAGAAAAACGCATGGAATTGGATTTCGAGGTTTCGGCATTGGTAGCGCGAGGCTATGACGATTCAGTAGTTGCTTATCCAGTTTCACAAAACGTGCATCGCGATGGAATTTTGCATACCTCCACAGTGCCTGCGCCTTCTTTAAAGCCGGCGCAAGAGAAAAAAATTATTGATGCTGCTAAAGCGCTGATACGGAAGATTGATTACGTTGGCGTATTGTGTGTTGAGTTCTTTATTTTAAAGAATGGCGATATCGTTGCTAATGAAATTGCTCCTAGACCCCATAATTCAGGGCACTACACCATGGATGCTTGTGTGAGCAGCCAGTTTGAGCAACAGGTTAGAGCAATGGCTCGACTTCCTTTAGGCGATACCCGTCAGTTGGCCCCCGTTTCGATGTTAAATCTCTTAGGCGATCTTTGGTTTACCGGTAATGAAGATCAAGCAAAAGAGCCGGCATGGAATAAGGTGCTTGCACATCCCGATGCCAAATTACATCTTTATGGAAAGTCAGCGCCACGCATTGGCAGAAAAATGGGCCACATTAATTGTTTAGGTGAAGCGCTGAACGAGGCTCGTCAAAATTGTGCTGCTGTCGCCGCTGAGCTGGGCATAGAACCCTAGAAATGTCTGGGGTTACATCTGGCGAATCATCGCCACAATCGTTAGTCATCAATGAAGCTGCTCAGGCCTTGCGTAATGGATGCTTGGTCGCCTTTCCGACGGAAACGGTGTACGGCTTGGGCGCTGATGCCAGCAATCCCAGCGCTATTCAAAAAGTATTTACGACAAAAGGTCGACCATCGAATCACCCTTTGATAGTTCATATCGCCGCTCCGGAGCAATTGGGACATGGGCAAATTGATTGGGTGTCAGTTTTAGCGCCATGGGCAAGAGATATTTCCGAGGATGCTCTCAAATTAATAAATGCTTTTTGGCCCGGCCCATTAACTTTGGTTTTTAAAAAAGATAAGCATGTGCTCAATGAGATTACTGGTGGCCAAGATACGGTCGCCATTCGATCTCCTGCGCATCCAATCGCTCAAGAGCTATTACGCCAATTTCAAGGTGGAGTAGTAGCGCCTTCAGCTAATCGCTTTGGCAAAGTCTCTCCAACAAGTGCAGCAGATGTGCGTAGTGAATTTGAAGACGAATCGGAGTTGCTGGTAATTGATGGCGGTGATTGCGAAGTTGGCATTGAGTCGACGATTGTGGATGTCTCCAATGGAGACCGCGCAGTTCTTCTACGCCCAGGCGTGATTACGCCAAATGAAATATTCGTCAAAACAGGTGTGCAAGTTTATGGTCCTGGCGAGATGGGAGATGTCAATGTTCATCCGGAATCTTTACCAAGAGTATCTGGAAGTTTAAAAGCCCATTACGCACCTACAACCCCATTGCGCTTGTATGCTCCTGGTCGCGTCCTCGATGCTCTGACTGAATTTCCGGACACAAAGTCTCGGGTTGCTGTTGCGGTTTGGGATTCCGAATCTTCTTTGGGAGATGACGGGCATCCATCCGCTCATTTTGAAGAGGTGGAGGTGCCGAGTGACAGCACTGCTTTTGCAAGTCGCCTATATCGTTCGCTCAGAGATTTGGATGAGCAAGGTTGGGATCTCATATTGTTTCCGGAGCCTCCTGCAGGCGAAGAATGGGATGGGGTGAGAGATCGTCTTCAGCGCGCGTGCTTTGGTTCTGGGCCATCTTCAAGTAGCCACGATAGCAATTGATCGTGGGCCTCTAGCCCTTTCCAAGCGTTAGGGTGGTTGATAAATGAGCTAACGGCATACATTCTTCCTGATTTACTCACCACATACCCCGAGATCGCCCGTACATCTGCAAGTGATCCCGTCTTCATTCTGACTTCAGGTTTTTTCTTGAGATGTAAAAATTTTCGCAGTTGAGTCATTAAACGATTGCGCATCGTCCCATCAGTACCGGCTATGGGAAGGCTGTTGTAGAACACTTCCCCAACAGGAAGGTTGCGCGCTTTTAATAAGAGCTGATTCATTTGCTCGCTTGAAATTGCTTCATTCCTAGAAAGACCTGATCCATTCTCGATCACGAGCCCGTTGAAATGAAGACCATTTTGTTTAAGCCAACTCTGAATAACGAGCTCGCCATTCGTGGTGGTTGCTGGTTTACCCATTTTTTCTAATGCCAAAGTCAGTAGAAGTTGGCGGGCCATTACATTGTTGGAATATTTATTAATATCCTGTACATCATCAGCAAGAGAAATTCCTTCAAATTGCAACAAGAGTCTGGCTGCCAGAGGAACGGCACCATCTTTACCCACTGGGGGCTTCACCCAAGTGCCACCAGCAAGCTCCCAAGCCGCAGCAAAACCTTGCGTCAAGAAGGTATTGGCGTCTAGTGCTACAACATTGAAGTTGACGCCTCTGCATGTACTTGGAAAAGACCCCGAAAATTGGGCGGTGAT
Source organism: Polynucleobacter sp. MWH-UH25E (assembly GCF_018687095.1). Classification (NCBI taxonomy): domain Bacteria; kingdom Pseudomonadati; phylum Pseudomonadota; class Betaproteobacteria; order Burkholderiales; family Burkholderiaceae; genus Polynucleobacter; species Polynucleobacter sp. MWH-UH25E. The sequence goes on from NZ_CP061286.1 coordinate 808,221, forward strand.
AGATTGATCAGTGCTTGCCACGGTTTCTGGGTCTAGATTAAAGCGAAGATTGCTTTTCCAGTTATCGCAAGATCGATCAACGAGTTGCATTTGATTGACAATCTTTAACTGAGATAGTGTCGGTGTGTAGCTAATGTCAATAAAGTCAGCCGTGCGAGATTTTCCAAGCTGAAAAGACAGGGTTCTAAATGCGTAAAGCAATGGATCTGGCGGAACGTTATAGGCCCTCAAGGATTCACCATCAATCGTGTTGTGCTCCATTACGCTGGGCGCATAAGCGCCACGATCAAAAAATAAATTACCATCAATTTTCTGAATACCAAGGGCCTGTAAATCTTTCATGAGCTTGGCAAACTCTTCTGGGATTAGTTTCGGATCTCCACTGCCTTGTAAATAAAGATTGCCCTGCAAAGTGCCTTGTCGAATCACGCCATCAGTAAAGATTTTTGTACGCCAACGATACTGTGGGCCGAGAATATCTAAACCCGCCAAAGTGGTTAGCACCTTCATAGTTGAGGCAGGGTTCATGGGTTCGGATTCGCGCCAACCCAAAATAGCTTTGCCCTGATGTTTTCCAGGTTTTCCTAGTTCAATTTCTGTAACAGAGATGCTGATTGCGTCTAGGGGAATTTGATTACGCTCTAGGCTGTTAACAATAGTGCGAGGAATTGGGTTACCGAGGTTATCTTCAGCTTTTACTGATAAGCCATGAATACATCCACCAAAACATAGGATGGCTAGTAGATATTGCGCTATTGAATGAGATGCGGCTTTCATTGAGCATAGGATAAACCGATACGGCCAGAAGTGAAATCAATCTCGCTTGCTTGTCTATGGCTAAGGGTGCATTTGATTTTCTTGATAGCGCTGAATAAGCAGATTTTGCTCAAGTAAGAGGTGTTTAAAGGTGCTTAGTCGCCTCAAAAAATCGCCGTCTTTTTCAAGGGCTTCACACTTTTCAACGAAACGACTTGCCTCTAGTAAAAGGGCTCCGCCCTTTACCTTATGAATAAGACTAGCAAGTTCGTCTTCATTGATAGACGGATCCCTTAATTTCAAAAGTGCTTCATCATGCACCTTTTTAATTTCATCTAGGATAACCAATATCTGCTTTGGATCATTGGCTATCAGGTTTGCGAATGCATTAAACGAAAAGCTTCCCTCTTCATTGTTTTGGTCTGAGGGCCTTATGGTTGAAATAGAGAAATAGCGTGCTAATTCATTCTCAAGGCCTAACAGGCTGAGCGGTTTAATCAGAACCGCATTCATCCCAGCTGATAAAAAGTGATGGCGAGAATCTAGTGCGTAGATGTCCGCAGTGACGCCAATAATGATTAGATCACTATAGCCCATCTCTCGAATATGTTTAGATAACTCAGAGCCTTGCATGCCGGGAATGGATTGATCTGTAATTAGTAAATCAAAAGTATTTTGATGAATCTCTTCTAAAGCTATATCCGCGTTATCACAAACTGATACTTGAATGCCTAAAGCTTCAAGCTGAAGGGAGATGATCTGCCTGCTGGCAGGGTGGTCTTCCACGACCAAGGCTTTAAGGGGTTGATCGGGATGATTTCTTGAGATGAATTTCTTAGCATTTGATGCTGGAGCTTCTTTATATGAAGTATGTGAGGCTGCAATGCTGGTACGTGGGAATGCAATTGAAAAATGAATGTTGCTACCCAAGCCTGGCGCGCTATCAAAATACAGTTGGCTATTCATTGAGCTTACTAAATGATTGGTAATGGTGAGGCCCAGGCCAGTCCCGCTCTCGTCAGTACCTTTGCCGGGTATTTGTTCAAAGGGTTGTAGGGCCAAAGCAATTTCTTCTTTGCCCATTCCAATACCAGTATCAATAATGCGGAACTCGATTAATTGCCCAGCATGATCATCAGCTAGTACGCTAATAGAGAAATAGATTTCACCTTGGTTGGTAAATTTAATGGCGTTACTCAGAAGATTTTGCAAGACCTGACGAAGACGAAGGGCGTCAATCATGAGTACTTCAGCAATTCTAGGATCTTTGGAGGTGTGAAGAATTAAATTGTGCTTATTAGCAACTGCTGAAAAGGCATGATCAAGGTTGTTGATGATGCTATTTAAGCAGCAAGGCTCCAAGTTCAAGGTGAGTTTGCCAGCCTCAATCTTTGAGAGGTCGAGAACCTGGTTAAGAATTCCGAGCAAAGACTCAGCAGAGGTATGCGCGCTCTTTAATAATGATTTTTCATGCGCAGGAAATTGCTTGCTACTGAGTAATAATTCTTGAACACCCAAGATCGCATTCATCGGCGTCCGAATTTCATGGCTCATCGTTGCCAAAAATGAAGTTTTGGCGGCATTAGCCTTTTCTGCGATTTCTTTCGATGTATGTAGGCTTGCCAAAGCTTGTTCTTGAAACACTCTCTTTTTATGTAGACTCCATATCAGAGTGCTACCAATCATGAGGATTACTAGGCTGGCAAACCACCCTAGTGCGCTTGCTGGATCAGAAATATTTTCACTGGGATATGTTTCAACTGCGAAAAGATGCCGAGATTCAATGGGATCAAGGTGATTTAGAAAGCGCTCTAAAAGTTGATGAAAGGGCTTGTCTTCATGAGAAATCAGCCAGCGATAAGCAAATGGCTCTCGTTGGTAAATTCCATCCAGTTGAAGATCTTGGTTGGTTTGGTTTTTGAGTAGGTGTTGAGCTAAGCGGATCGGAAGTACCAGCGCCTCGATATCATTCGCCAACAAGCTCAACAATAATTTCTCTGGATTATTTGATGGACTAGTTTGTGGGTCCGCAATGATGGGAGGGTTCTCATAGCCACGATCAAGATACCCAAGTTTTGCTTGTGAGCTGATTCCATCGCCATTATTTCTTTTGGTGACAATAGCATCTTGTCCCCAGAAAATCGCTTCCGATAAAGATCCAAAGCGAAGGTATTCGTCATTAAGGGAGGGTGGATCAATTATAAAATCCACCTCGCCATTAGATAATTGTTTTAAGCCCTCTTGCTCTGTTTTTCGCCACTTCGGACGAAATTCTTGTTGGGTGTACTCGCTGAGTTTTTGTAAGATTTTATGAAAGACACCGTGAGAGCTAGCTTCTTTGCCCTCCATAAGATAGGGAGCATATTTTTCATGAATACTAAAGTGAACAATAGGGTGCGCATCGATCCAACGTTGCTCGGCGGAGCTGATTGAGGTGGCGTGAGTAACTCCACTAAAAAGAAGTCCGCAAGAGAAAACTGCTTTAACAAAGAATCGATGCATAGCGTGCTTAGCTTTCGATGATGTTATTCATTCTGCAGAACAGAATTAAATCGGCAATATTATTAATGCCAAGTTTGTCAAAGACGCGTGTTTTATATGTGGCTACGGTTTTATTGCTGATATGTAATAAATCGGAGATCTGCTGATTAGAATTTCCTTTGCCGAGATACTTCATAACTTGTAGTTCGCGATCTGAGATCATTGCCAACTTTTCACTGTCCGTTAATGAGCTATTTCCATTTTTCCCATATGTGAAAAATGTGTAGCCTTGAGAAATCGCGACACAGGCTGCCAGAATCACATCTGCCCCAGCAGTTTTGTTAACGAAGCCATGTCCGCCCAGCGATCGAACGCGCCCGCCATAGACCGCTTCATCCATGCTCGACAGAATCAACATGCGTACATCTGGATACATTAGACCAATGCGACGAATAACATCAAAGCCATCTGTCTTTGGCATATCCAAATCCAAAATCACCATGTCCGGATTAATTTCTTTAATGGATCGAAGACATTCCTCACCATTTTGGGATTGCCCGACAACTTCAAATACCAACTGGTCTTGCAACATACTTTTTAGAGCCATCAGCATTGCAGGATGGTCATCTACCAACATCACGCGTTTTCTCATTACTTGTCTCCATTTCGGTTTAGGTGTTGATGAGGGTGCAGCGAAAAAATGGCTTTAGCGATTCGACTATCGTTAATCTGTAGCATTTGATGTCTGCTAATGGGAGGCATCATGAGGCCGCCATAGCAATGATCAATTTGCCAGGCAGTCGCATTTTCTAAATCTCTCACAAGCGTCATATTGCTGGCGTAAATTTGGGTTGGTGAATACGGATCCTGTCTAATGCTGGACAGCACATCTGGCGAAGGCGTTTGCTCACGAAGGGCATTCATATTGAGATGAATTCCTTCCATCTTGAATTCATCTACCCACCGAAGCTCTTCGAGGCTGCCGGTGAAGTGAATGAGGTGAAGTAAAACGCCTAGGCGACGCATGCGTAGCAATCCTTCTGTGCATGCGCTAGCAAGATCAGGTTCGGGAAGTGATTGAATGCCTAGCGCAACCAATCCAACTGGCAAACGAGAATTCAATATTAAGTCGCTTAATGCATCAACATATTCGCTGGAAGCAATTGCATGCGCGGGAACAGGCAAAATTCCGGGAATGAAACGACCGCTACGATGCCAGTAAGAGATCGTATCTAGCCCCTCCATGAATAAGCGGAGCAATTGCGTGTCGGAGGCCTGAAGAAGTGTTCTGAATAAAGATCCTGTCAGTTTTGTGCCTTTGTTATTAAAAATAGGTTCATGACTAATCGCTTGTCGTTTGGACCAGGATTGATGTTCTTCAAGGGCTTGGCTATTCAGGCCAAGCCAGGGTGCGCCACAGGCGTCTCGTACTTCCTGGAAGGGTTTGTTCTTCCATGCTTTTACAAGCGTGTACAGCCGGGATTTCGGGCTCATCAGCATTCTCCAATCGGTGACTGTTCAGTCTAGGCAGGTCAGATTGGAGCGGTAAGGGCTTTGGGTTGATTTATCTGTAGGAATCTTCCTACTGCCCTGCTCAAAGTATAGATAGAGGCTAAATCCTTAAATAATTTGTGGGGATCAGCCCTTGAAATCCTAGGAAGCAGACCTATATAATCAGCACTCCCTACACGCGAGTGCTAAAAAGGTAGTTTTTACGTAAATTACCTCTGAATTCCGTGTAATGAGATTATAAAGCATTGATTTATATAGTTTATTTAATTAGTTAACACTTACTAACATAGGAGAAGAGATGAATTTGCGTCCTTTACATGATCGCGTAATCATCAAGCGTTTAGATCAAGAATCAAAGACAGCCTCTGGAATCATCATTCCGGATGCGGCTGCAGAAAAGCCTGATCAAGGTGAAGTACTAGCGGTTGGCCCAGGCAAGCGTGATGACAGTGGCAAATTAAATGCACCAGACGTCAAAGTTGGTGATCGCGTGTTGTTTGGTAAGTATGCTGGCCAAACTGTAAAAGTCGACAACGAAGAACTCATCGTGATGCGTGAAGACGACATCATGGCTGTTGTTCAGAAGTAATTTCGGTATTTAAGAGAGGAACCTAATCATGGCAGCAAAAGACGTTGTATTTGGAGATAACGCTCGCACCAAGATGGTCGAGGGCGTCAATATTCTTGCGAACGCAGTAAAAACAACTCTCGGACCAAAAGGTCGTAACGTTGTTATCGAGCGTTCATTTGGTGGGCCAACTGTTACTAAAGACGGTGTGTCTGTAGCAAAAGAAATCGAACTCAAAGATAAGTTGCAAAACATGGGCGCACAGATGGTTAAGGAAGTTGCTTCCAAGACTGCTGATATCGCTGGTGACGGTACAACTACCGCTACTGTTTTGGCGCAATCCATTGTTCGGGAAGGTATGAAGTATGTTGTGTCTGGTCACAACCCAATGGACCTCAAGCGCGGTATCGATAAGGCAGTAACTGCTGCAATCGGCGAACTCGCCAAGATCAGCAAGCCTTGTACTACTACTAAGGAAATCGCCCAAGTAGGTTCTATTTCTGCTAACAGCGATCACAGTATTGGTCAGCGCATTGCGGAAGCGATGGAAAAAGTTGGTAAAGAAGGTGTGATTACTGTTGAAGACGGTAAGTCTTTGGATGATGAATTGGAAGTAGTAGAAGGTATGCAGTTTGATCGTGGCTACCTCTCTCCATATTTCATTAACCAGCCTGAAAAACAAGTTGCTGTATTGGACAACCCATACGTACTCTTGTTTGATAAGAAGATCGCTAACATCCGTGATTTGCTCCCAGTTCTTGAGCAGGTTGCCAAGTCTGGTCGTCCATTACTAATCATTGCTGAAGATGTTGAAGGCGAAGCCTTGGCAACTTTGGTTGTGAACAATATCCGCGGCATTATCAAAACTTGTGCTGTTAAGGCTCCAGGCTTTGGTGATCGTCGTAAGGCAATGCTCGAAGACATCGCAATCTTGACTGGCGGTACTGTAATTGCTGAAGAGATCGGCCTCACACTCGAGAAAACTACTCTTGAGCACTTAGGTCAAGCTAAGCGTATCGAAGTTGGCAAAGAAAATACCATCATCATTGATGGCGCTGGTGATGCTAAGGCAATCGAAGCACGCGTAAAGAATATTCGTGTGCAGATTGAAGAGGCTACCAGTGACTACGACAAAGAAAAATTGCAAGAGCGTGTTGCCAAGTTGGCGGGCGGTGTTGCGGTGATTCGTGTTGGTGCTGCTACTGAAGTTGAAATGAAAGAGAAGAAAGCTCGTGTTGATGATGCATTGCATGCAACTCGCGCAGCTGTGGAAGAAGGTATTGTTCCTGGCGGTGGTGTCGCATTGATTCGTGCAATGCAGGGTATCAAGGGCTTGAAAGGCGATAACGCTGATCAAGACGCTGGTATCAGCATCGTATTACGCGCTATGCAAGAGCCGCTCCGTACTATCGTGAGCAACGCTGGTGAAGATGCTGGCGTGGTTGTTAATGCCGTGCAAGAGAGCAAAGGCAATAACGGTTATAACGCAGCTTCTGGTGAATACGGTGATCTCGTAGCTCAGGGTGTTATTGACCCAACTAAGGTTACAAAAACTGCATTGGTGAACGCTGCATCTGTTGCTGGCTTGTTATTGACAACCGATTGCGCAATCTCTGAAGCGCCAAAAGAAGAATCTGCTGGCGGTGGTATGCCTGATATGGGTGGTATGGGCGGCATGGGTGGTATGGGCGGCATGATGTAATTGCCTTACCATTCTGCAACTTATCCGCAGAAGTAAAGAAGCACAGACGCCTGGTTCATCGCCAGGCGTTTTTTTTATTTCTTTTTGATTACGCACTAACTAAATACCCGTATGATTCGAAAAGAAGCATGTTGCACCGTAGTGGATCATTTAGCTTTAAATATCCGTGGTTGATCTTTTAATAATAAGTAAATCACAAGTTGATTTATATAAATAGGAGATAAGCAATGAGCGAAGGCACAAGCATCTTAAAGTCGAAGTGGGTTCAGCTTGCTTTAGGCGTGGTTTGTATGATGTCGATTTCAAGTCCACAGTATGTCTGGGCTTTATTCACAAAACCCATCATGGGTCAGTTGGGCGTAACGCTCACTGAGCTTCAAGTTACATTTTCTATCTTGATTGTTTTGCAAACTTTCTTCTCTCCATTCCAGGGGTATTTGGTAGATAAGTTTGGACCTCGTTTGTTGTTGTCTATCGGTACGATATTGACGGGATTGAGTTGGGTGCTATCCGCAAACTTAACTACCGTTTCTAATCTATACATTACTTATGGTGTACTAGGCGGTCTTGGCACAGGCATTGTCTACATCGGTGTAGTTGGTTTGATGGTGCGTTGGTTCCCGAATAATCGTGGCTTTGCTGTGGGCATGGTTGCAGCTGGTTATGGAATCGGTGCATTGTTAACTACATTCCCAATCTCCACCAGCCTTGCTGAATCAGGTTTGCAGGGCACTCTAACCTTCTTTGGTTATTTGATTGGGGTTGTGGGATTGCTGGCTGCACAAGGAATTCGTGTACCACACGCTAGCCATGTTCAAGCCGCAGACCAAATTGCAGCGACATCAGGCGTAGCTCCTAAAACAATGTTAAAGACCCCTATTTTCTGGCTCATGTTCTTAATGATGTCGATGATGTCGACATCAGGTCTGATGGTGATTTCACAAATGGGTGCGTTCGCAAAAGATTTTGGCATTACTTCTGCGACCGTATTTGGTATGGCCGCACTACCATTGGCTCTCACCATTGACCGTGTCACTAACGGCTTAACTAGACCATTTTTTGGTTGGGTATCTGATAAATTGGGTCGTGAGTACACAATGACGATCGCATTTGGTCTTGAAGCCATCGCAATGTTTTTATGGGTGATGACTCGTTCTGATCCAGTTATGTTTGTGCTCTTGTCTGGCATTGTTTTCTTTGGTTGGGGTGAGATCTTCTCCTTGTTCCCATCAACCTTGACAGATACCTTCGGACAAAAGCATGCCACTACAAACTATGGCTTTTTGTATATGGCGCAGGGTGTTGGCTCTATTATTGGCGGCCCAATTGCCGCTTATATTCATGGTGTAGCAGATAGTTGGATCCCAGTATTTGCCATCATGATTGCCCTGGATGCAACCGCGGCAATTCTGGCGTTCTTTGTACTACGTCCTATGCGTGCCAAATATATGCAGGCACGTGCTGCTTGATTATTCAAGCAAAAAGTTTGGAATAAAAAGGCTAGCATTTGCTAGCCTTTTTATTTGTAAATTACAAAAGATTTAATCTGGTTGAATCCCACCATCTTTGATAACTTTTTTCATCTTTATCAATCCTTGCGAGATCATTTCTTTTAAATGCTCCGGCCCCAGCGGAACAAATTCAAAGCCTTGCTGAATTAATTGTTCACGTAGTTTGGGGTCTTTCAAGGCACTTACCAATGCGTCATTGAGTTTCTCAATAATGGCTGGTGATGTTCCCTTTGGTGCAAGCAATGCCCCCCAAGTTGAGAACTCATAACCTTTAATACTCTCGTTAATCGTTGGCACATTTGGTAACAATGGGGATCGAGTTTTACTTGCTACGCCAAGTACTTTCAGTTTGCCTGCGCGAATATGTGGCAGCACTACGGATAAGGCGCTAATCATTACGGGCACTTGGCCAGCCATGACATCAGTTACTGCCGCTGCTGCTCCGCGATATGGGATGTGCACAATTGGAGCACCAGTGTATTGACGGAAAATCTCCATGCCAATGTGTTGCGGCGATCCGTTGCCACCAGAGGCGTAATCAATCTTGCCCGGTTTTTCCTTTGCGATACGCACGAGATCTGCCGCAGTGTTGCCTGGAAATGAAGGGTTAGCAACCAAGACAAATGTAATTGCCGCTACTTCAGAAATAGGTGCGAAGCTTTGAATGGGGTCGTAGTCAATTTTTTATATAGATTAGGCAACATTGTCAGAATGCTGTCATTAAAAGCTCCCAAAACATAACCATCAGCTGGGCTCTGAGCTACCTTCGCGGTGCCAATAAGTCCCGCGCCACCAGGAATATTTTCAATTGTGATGGCTTGTCCAAGACTTTCACCCATCTTCTGGGCAATTGGACGCATCAAGATATCAACACCGCTGCCTGCTTGGAGTGGCATGATGGTCTGAATAGTCCGGCTAGGGTAGTTAGCTTGTGCCTTTGCTACTCCGCAAAAAAGCAATTCAATAAAAGTGGCACTTACCAATATAAAAGTCTTTATTTTCATTTTGTCTCAATCTGTTTTTTTTATTTTCATTCCGTTGATACAGAATGTTTTTTCATATCTTAGCGCAATAAAAAACCGCCCGTAGGCGGTTTCTATAAAAGGCTGGTTGGCTATTACTCAACTGCCTTGACCATATCCTCAACCACTTTCTTCGCATCGCCGAAGACCATCATGGTTTTATCCATGTAGAAGAGTTCATTATCTAGGCCGGCGTAACCTGCTGCCATTGAGCGCTTATTCACAATGATAGTTTTGGCTTTAAATGCTTCCAAAATTGGCATGCCAAAGATTGGGCTGCCTGGGGTGCGGGCTGCAGGATTAACCACATCGTTGGCACCGAGAACTAAAACCACATCCGCTTGGCCGAAATCACTGTTGATATCTTCCATTTCGAATACTTGATCGTATGGCACTTCTGCTTCAGCCAATAGCACGTTCATGTGACCAGGCATGCGACCAGCCACAGGGTGAATCGCATATTTAACAGTTACACCATGGTGAGTCAGTTTTTCTGTTAACTCTTTCAAGGCATGCTGAGCACGAGCAACAGCGAGACCATAACCAGGAACAATAATCACAGTGTCGGCATTTTCCATGAGGAATGCAGCATCTTCAGGTGAGCCTGTCTTGTAATTTTTTGGACCGCCATCATCAGCACCGCCAGCCGCTGCTTCGGCACCAAAGCCGCCAAGCAATACGGCGAGGATCGAGCGGTTCATTGCCTTACACATAATGTAAGAAAGAATCGCGCCTGAAGAGCCTACACATGCGCCAGCAATAATCAGCACTGGGTTATTCAGGGTGAAGCCGATACCAGCGGCTGCCCAACCAGAATAGCTGTTCAGCATGGATACCACCACAGGCATATCTGCACCACCAATTGGAATGATCAAGGTGATGCCGAGTACCAAGGCAATGGCACACATTGCCATAAAAGCCGCATGACTATCTGCCATGTAGTAAGCAATACCAGCGCTAACCATGGAGATAGCAAGAATCAAATTGAGTAAATGTTGGCCAGTAAAGCTAACTGGTTTACCACTTACTTTTCCTGAGAGTTTGCCAAATGCAATGACGGAAGCGGTGAAAGTAATCGCTCCAATAAAGGCACCAATAAATAGCTCAATCTTTTGTGCGCCAGTATGGTCATGCGCGGTATTAAATACTGCAGCGATCGCAATTAATACTGCTGATAAACCTACAAATGAGTGCATCAATGCCACTAGCTCTGGCATCTTCGTCATCTGCACGCGTTTTGCCGCAAGGGTACCAATAATGGCGCCACCCACAACAGCCGCAGCAATGAGTGAGACAGCAGGCTTGAAGTCAGGAATAAAGAAGGTGGTAATTACCGCTAACAACATACCAATCATGCCAAAGGTATTGCCTTGGCGTGAAGTGGTTGGTGAAGACAAACCGCGCAATGCGAGGATGAACAACACCGATGAAATGAGATAAGAAATAGCAGTTATGTTTGACATTGTTTTGGTCTCTTGTGTTCTCTATCGAGGTCTTGTTCTATTTATTTAGCTGCATCAGCCGAATTTGCTGCATTTGTTTTGGGTGCTTTTTTCTTGAACATTTCAAGCATGCGACGAGTCACCATGAAGCCACCAAAAATATTAATTGACGCTAGAAATACAGCAATCGCACCAATAACGCTGGTGAGGGTAATTTCATCGCCACCAATTACTTCGGTTTGCAAGAGTGCGCCAACAATGATGATTCCAGAAATAGCGTTGGTAACCGCCATTAATGGAGTGTGCAGCGCAGGAGTAACGTTCCAAACAACGTGGTAGCCCACAAAAATAGCCAAAACAAATACGGTGATGTTTTGGACTGTGAGGATGCTTTGAAAAGCAGCGAGATCCATGATATTTCCTTCGTATGAATATTATGAGTTTTTGCGGATGGCTTGACCATCACGACACATCAAGCAGGCGGTCACGATATCGTCATCGCTTGGGATCACTAACTTTGCTTCTTTATCGACAATCAACTTCATGAAGTCGAGTAAGTTGCGTGCATAAAGTGCAGAAGCATCCGCAGCTACCATGCTGGCTAAATTGGTATAGCCCACGATCTTTACGCCATTAGCGTTCACTACTTTGTCAGCTTGAGTTAATGGACAGTTGCCTGAGCCGTTATCGCCTTTGCCAGCGGCCAAGTCGATCACTACAGAACCAGGTTTCATATTGGCAACAGTGTCGCTATGTAAAAGAACTGGTGGCTTACGACCTGGAATTAATGCGGTCGTGATGACGATGTCTGCTTGTTGAGCGCGCTCAGCAACCAAGGCTGCTTGACGCTTCATCCAGGCTTCTGGCATTGGGCGGGCATAGCCGCCTACACCTTGAGCAATCTCACGTTCTTCATCGGTTTCATAAGGCACATCAACAAACTTAGCACCCAAAGATTCAATTTGCTCTTTGGCAGCAGGACGTACATCAGATGCTTCAATCACCGCGCCAAGACGCTTCGCTGTTGCAATCGCTTGCAAGCCTGCAACACCAGCACCAAGAATCAGGACGCGCGCTGCCTTAACAGTACCAGCTGCAGTCATCAACATTGGCATAAAGCGTTGGTATTCGTTGGCGGCAACCATTACTGCTTTGTATCCAGCGATGTTTGCTTGGGAAGATAGAACGTCCATGCTTTGTGCACGTGTAGTACGTGGCGCGGCTTCTAATGAGAAGCTAGTAATTCCTTGCGCGGCCATCGCGGCAATATTGTCACTATCAAATGGATCGAGCATACCAATGAGTACGCTGCCAGCTTTAATCTGTTTGAGTTCCGCAGATTCGGGAGCGCGTACCTTAAGAACAATCTCAGCACCAAAGGCATCTGCTGCAGATCCAATAGATGCGCCAACAGCTTCATAGGCGGAATCTGGCTGGCTGGCTTGAACGCCGGCATCCTTTTGGATGACAACGGTATGTCCTTGGCCAATGAGTTTTTTAACGGTTTCTGGTGTAGCGGCAACTCGCGTTTCCCCAGCTCTAGTTTCCAGCGGCACTCCTATGCGCATGGCATGTCTCCAAAAGCGAAATTTTTAAAAAATCTATTTTAGTTAAATGGGTCAAAAATTACCCATCAACTTACCCCTACAAGCACCTACAGCCCTTTTGCCTAAATTTCTGTCAATGTAGGCTAAGACTTCTACAATATGGCCTGTCAGCTTATATTGAATTCTCGCATTTTTTGATGATCCAGCTCAATTCCTCAGCAATCCCGCCTACAAACCCCAAGAAAGTCGTTATTGGCATGTCTGGAGGGGTGGATTCGTCAGTTGCTGCCTGGATGCTCAAAGAGCAGGGTTATGAAGTTGTAGGCCTTTTCATGAAAAATTGGGAGGATGACGATAGCGATGAATATTGCTCCGCCCGCCAGGATTGGCTAGACGTCGTCTCGGTTGCGGATTTGATCGGAATTGATGTTGAGGCAGTCAATTTTGCTGCCGAATATCGTGAGCGAGTATTTGCCGATTTTTTACGTGAATATGCCGCTGGACGCACCCCCAATCCAGATGTTTTGTGCAATGCCGAAATTAAGTTCAAGGCATTTTTGGATCATGCAATGAGTCTGGGTGCCGATGCTATTGCTACTGGCCACTACGCTAGGGTGCGACATGAAGGTGGCAAAGTTCAGTTATTGAAGGCTTTAGATGCCACTAAAGATCAAAGTTATTTTTTACACCGTTTGACACAACAGCAATTGGCAAATGTTTTATTTCCTTTAGGTGAGATTCCTAAAACAGAAGTACGAACGATTGCAGAAAAAATTGGCTTGCATAATGCCAAGAAAAAAGATTCCACTGGCATTTGCTTTATCGGTGAGAGACCCTTCAGAGAATTTCTCAATCGCTATTTGCCGCGTATACCTGGACCAATCAAAACTCCTGAAGGGAAAGTTGTTGGTGAGCATATGGGCCTAGCATTTTTCACTTTGGGGCAACGCAAGGGAATCGGCTTGGGTGGCAGCCAGGATGGCAATGGTGATGCGTGGTACGTTGCCCGCAAGGATGTGGCAAACAACACTTTGTATGTGGTGCAGGGCCACGAACACCCATGGCTATTGGCCAAGCGGCTTGAGGCGATGGACGCTAGTTGGATTTCTGGAGCTGCACCCGCGCCTGGTTCCTACTCGGCTAAAACGCGATATCGACAGGCTGATTCTGCTTGTGTGCTGAATGCAGGCAATTCATCAGAAGACTTCAGTTTAGATTTTCCTGAGCCTCAATGGGCAGTAACTCCAGGGCAATCAGCTGTTTTGTATGACGGCGATATTTGTTTGGGTGGCGGAATTATTTCCGCCTAAACCAAACAATATTCTCAACATTCCAAAATTAACTTGTTGGTGGTTCAGTTTCTTTAAATGAAGGACGCTGTAATAATTTTTGATACAAGCGATCTAAGTTTGGGTACTGGCTTTGCCATTGAATTTCTGGAAAGCGAAACGCTAAGTAACCAAGGGCGCAACCCACCGCAATATCGGCTAGTGTGATTTGATTTCCAAAGCACCAAGCATTTTCACCAAGTTGTTCTGACATTTGACGAAGTGCTGCATGTACTTTTCCAATTTGACGATCAATCCAAGCTTGGCTTTGCTCATTTGCTGGGCGCCAGGTTTTTTCAAGGCGGGCCAAAATGCTGGCATCCACCAAGCCATCGGCTAATGCTTCCCAAGTCTTAACGGTAGCGCGCTCACGATGATCAGTTGGAATCAGTTTGCTCACAGGGCTCAAAGCATCTGCATACTCGGCAATTACCCGAGAATCCTGGATGGCTTCCCCGTCATCTAAAACAAGGCATGGAACCTTACCCAAAGGGTTGTAGGTGGTGATATTGGTGTCTGCGGCCCAAACGCTGTTAGTTTCAAGGTCAATATCGACCTTTTTCTCCAGGAATACGATCCTGACTTTACGAACATAGGGGCTAGTAGGGGAGTAAATGAGTTTCATAGGGCTCAGTATAGTCATCTCAACCTTAGATTGCTCGATGGCGGAACGCATTAAAATTAGGTTTTATTGACATATTCCCAGCAAAGGCAATGCCCGTGAGTCAGCCGCTTTCAACCCTAAATGCCCTTTCCCCCCTAGATGGACGCTATGCCGGAAAACTAGACGCATTGCGTCCATGGTTATCCGAAGCTGCCTTTATGCGTCAGCGTGTTTTTGTGGAAATTCATTGGCTGCTTGCTTTGGCCGCTGCCAGCCTGCCTGATGTACCAAAGATCAATGCTGCTGATGAAGCTTTTTTGCTATCACTGCCGGAGAACTTTTCTGATGCTGATGCGCAACGTATTAAAGATATTGAAGCAGTCACTAATCATGACGTAAAGGCTGTGGAGTATTTCTTAAAAGAAAAAGTTGCTAATCGACCTGACTTATTGAAAGCTAGCGAGTTCATTCATTTTGCTTGCACATCTGAAGACATTAACAATACCTCCCACGGGTTGATGTTGCGTGGCGCACGTGATGAAGTATTGCTGCCACAGCTTCGCAAAGTGCTCTCCGTTTTGACTGACTTAGCCGTGGAGCATGCAAAAGTGCCTTTGCTTTCGCGCACTCATGGCCAACCTGCCTCACCTAGTACTCTAGGTAAAGAAATTGCGAACATTGCAAAGCGTTTAGAGCGCGCTATTGAATCAATCGCCGCTGTGCCATTACTCGGAAAAATGAATGGTGCGGTCGGTAACTACAACGCCCACTTATCTGCATACCCAGATTTTGATTGGGAAAACTTCTCCAAGAATGTAGTGGAGAAGCGCTTAGGTCTTACCTTTAATCCGTATACCATTCAAATTGAGCCTCATGATGGTATGGCGCAATTGTTTGATGCGATCGCTAGAGCGAACACGATTTTGTTAGACATGGATCGTGATTTCTGGGCCTATATCTCTGTTGGTTACTTTAAGCAGCGGACCAAAGCGGGCGAAATTGGTTCATCTACGATGCCGCATAAAGTAAACCCGATTGACTTTGAAAACTCCGAAGGAAATCTAGGCGTTGCTAATGCCTTGTTACGCCATCTCGCTGAAAAATTACCTGTCTCCCGTTGGCAGCGTGACTTAACTGACTCCACTGTTTTGCGTAACTTGGGCCCAGCTTTTGGCCACAGCGTGTTGGCTTATGACAGCGCCTTACGCGGCTTGGGTAAGTTAGAGGTTAATCATGCTGCTATCGCTGCCGATCTCGATGAGTGCTGGGAAGTGTTGGCTGAGCCAGTGCAAACCGTCATGCGTCGCTATGGCATCGAAAATCCCTATGAGCAATTGAAAGAGCTCACTCGTGGCAAAGGTATCAACCAAGCGGATTTACAAAACTTTGTTCGTGGTTTGAAGATTCCAGAGGATGCTAAAGCGCGCTTGCTAGAAATGACTCCATCCACTTATTTAGGTAAGGCGGTCGAGTTGACCGAACGTCTCAAAAAGTGAGTGTGAACTCGAGCTCAGAATACGGAGTACGTCCTCGGTTCTGGTTTGCTGTTTATCAACTGCTGTGGCATCTGCTTTTGCCGCTTGCATTCGTTCGCTTGGCATGGCGTGCCAGATACTCTTTTGCGTATTTGCACCATATTCCCGAACGACTTGGATTTGGATATGAAAAACCGGTTTCAAAAGACTGCATTTGGATACACGCGGTATCTGTTGGGGAAACGCGTGCTGCCCAGCCTTTGATTGAGGCTTATTTGGCGCGTGGCGAGTCTATATTACTCACCCATATGACCTTAAATGGTCGCAGAACAGGTAAACAGCTTTTTGCCAATGCCATTACAAGAGGACGGATTCGTCAGGTGTATTTGCCCTACGACTTGTGTTGGGCTGTCAAACATTTTTTGAATACTTTTAAGCCAAAGTTCGGCCTCTTCATGGAAACCGAAGCTTGGCCAACGGCGGTATTCCGTTGCAAGGAAATTGGATTACCTTTATTTTTAATTAACGCCAGACTATCTGAAAGAAGTGCGCGTCGGGTTAATCGTTTCGGCAATGCTGGACGAGCGTTGTTTCAGGCCTTTGCAGGAATTTTGGCGCAAACAGAATTTGATGCGCAACGTTATCGCAGTCTTGGCGTGAAAAATGTCCGGATTACTGGCAATCTCAAGTTTGATGTTCCTTTGGATTCCAGGTTAGTGGCCCAAGGTAAGCAATGGCAGCAAGATTTACATGCAGGTGGGCGTTTGATGGTTTGCGCTGCCAGTACGCGTGATGGCGAAGAGGAAATTATTCTCAAGGCCTGGAAGGATTTGCTGCAAGATTATGCCTTTCAAAAAGCCCCGCTGCTTTGTATAGCCCCAAGACATCCCGAGCGTTTTACAGAAGTTGCGAATCATATTCGGAATGCCAGTTTGAACTTTAAAGCTCGTTCTGAGCTTACTGAGGTCTCTGGCAATTTTGCTGGAATCGAGGTAGTTCTGGGCGACTCCATGGGCGAGATGCCGATGTATTACAGCGCCTCAGATCTTGTAGTGATGGGGGGCAGCCTATTGCCCTTTGGTGGTCAGAATTTAATTGAGGCCTGTGCTGCAGGTTGCCCGGTCTTGCTTGGTGAGCATACTTACAATTTTCAACAGGCAGCTCTTGATGCAATAGCGATTGGGGCAGCCAAGCGAATTAGCGGCGAATTGCTGCTTGGACAAACTGTGGCGCTAACAGAATCGTTAAAAGAGCTGCTTTTGCATTCTGCTGAACTGGCCAAGATGGCAGTAGCGGCTAAAGCCTATGCTGTTGAACATCAAGGCGCAACTAAAAATATCTTAGCTGCCCTTGATCAGCGAATTACCAGCTAGGTAAATTGTCTATTTAACCTTTGGGTTAAACACGAGCCCCATAGTTTGGATCTTCATTACGGGCATTGTCATCGGGTTTTTTATCACCCTTCACCAAATCTTCGCGAGTAACACCTAGCCACATTGCTAATGCTGCCGCAACGAAAACAGAAGAGTAAATACCAAACAAAATACCAATGGTGAGTGCCAAGGCAAAATAAAACAGTGTTGGGCCACCAAAGATCAGCATTGCTAAAACCATCATTTCAGTGCTGCCGTGAGTGATAACAGTGCGGCTAATAGTGCTGGTAATCGCGTTATCAATAATCTCGCGAGTATTCATCTTGCGGTACTTGCGGAAGTTTTCGCGAATACGGTCAAAGATCACTACGGATTCGTTTACAGAGTAACCAAGGACCGCTAGCACCGCTGCCAATACTGAAAGTGAGAACTCCCAGTGGAAAAAAGCAAAGAAGCCCAGAATGATCACAACGTCATGCAAGTTCGCAATGATGCCTGCAAGCGCAAATTTCCACTCAAACCGAAAAGAGAGATAAAGCACAATGCCGATGATTACAAATATCAGAGCTTTTAAGCCATCAATCGCCAACTCTTGACCAACTTGTGGGCCGACGAATTCAACGCGTTGTAGCTTAGCGCCTGAGCTTGCGGGATCTAGAGCTTGCATTACCGCATTGCTTTGATCTGCGGACGAAATAAGCTTGCCATCAGCATCTTTTTGCAAAGGCAGGCGAATCATTACATCGCGTGAGCTACCAAAGTTCTGAATTTGCGTATCTGCGTAGCCAAGCTTTTCTACTTTGGTGCGAATGGAATCAAGCGGGGCAGTCTGGGGGTAGGTAACCTCCATAACAGTACCACCAGTAAATTCAATCGAAAGATGTAAGCCGTTATGCCAGAGGAAAAAGACTGCCGCCAAGAAGGTAATTAAAGAAATCGCATTGAGCACCAATGCATGGCGCATGAATGGAATATCTTTTTTGATGCGAAAAAATTCCATGACTTATTTCTCCTGTGGGCGCCAAACTTGGCCAATCGCGAGTTTCTGAATTTTCTTGTGTCTGCCGTACCAAAGATTAACCAGGCCACGTGAGAAGAAGACTGCAGAGAACATCGAAGTCAAAATACCGAGACAGTGCACAACGGCAAAGCCTTTAATCGGACCAGAGCCAAAAGCTAATAGTGCAAGACCTGCGATTAAGGTAGTGACGTTGGAGTCCAAGATGGTTGCCCAAGCTTTATCGAAACCAATTGCAATCGCAGTTTGAGGTGAGGAGCCATTGCGCAGCTCTTCGCGAATACGCTCATTAATCAAAACGTTAGAGTCAATCGCCATACCAAGCGCTAAAGCCATAGCGGCAATACCTGGTAGTGTCAGGGTAGCTTGCAGCATTGATAAGACTGAAATCAATAGGAGTAGATTGACTGCCAAAGCCACTACGGAGAAAGTTCCGAATAGCATGTAGTAAACCATCATGAAAATCGCAATTGCAGAGAAACCAATCAAGAGGGACTTAAATCCCTTTTCAATATTCTCAGCACCCAAGCTAGGTCCGATTGTGCGCTCTTCAATAATTTCCATTGGTGCTGCAAGCGATCCAGCGCGCAATAAGAGGGCTAAGTCATTAGCGCTCTCAGTAGTTGGTTGACCAGTAATCTGAAACTTAGAGCCGAATTCACCTTGAATCGTGGCAATCGTGAGAACTTCACCTTTGCCTTTTTCAAACAGAATCATGCCCATTGGCTTACCAATGTTTTCGCGAGTTACTTCTTGCATAACTCGACCACCAGCGGCGTCTAGGGAGATATTTACTGCGGGTCGTTGGTTTTGATCAAAGCCAGCGCTGGCATCGGTAATGCGATCACCACTAAAAATGACTGATTTTTTAAATACGCCTAAACGGTTTTCACCAAAGCGGAAGGTATCCATGCCAGGAGGTGGCGTTTCGCCAACTCCAATGGTCGATACCAATGGATCTGCAAGACGAGATTCTAAAGTTGCTGTACGACCAATGATGTCCTTTGCGCGTGCAGTGTCTTGCACGCCTGGAAGTTGAACAACAATGCGCTCAGCCCCTTGTTGTTGGATTACTGGTTCTTTGACTGCCAATTCATTTACACGCTTATTCAGGGTGATGATGTTTTGCTTTACCGCATTGTCCTGAATATCTTTTAATGCCTTTGGCTTGAACTCTCCCAATAGTTTGGATGAGCTGCCATTTGCTTTAACCAGCCAAGTGAGATCAGGTTGGGATGTATTCAAAAGTGAGCGCGCAGTTTCCGCTTCATCAATGCTGCCAAAATTAATGGTGATGGAATCCACTCCACGATCAATACCTTGATGGCGAATGTTTTTATCACGCAATTGGCTGCGAATATCTGTGGCTAATGAAGTGACTTTTTTCTGCACTGCGCCTTTCATATCTACCTGCAAGAGGAAGTAGACGCCACCGCGTAAATCTAGGCCTAATGGCATTGGTAGGGCATTAATTGCATTGAGCCAGCCTGGCGTGTTCGACAGGAGATTAAGGGCTACGGTGTAGTTAGGATCATTTTGATCTGTGTTCAGTTTTTGCTGTAAGAGATCGCGAGCACGTAACTGAATATCGGTATTGTTAAAGCGAATTTTGATTGAGCCTACATTACCTGCTGCTTCAAAAAATACGCCAGTGTTGTCAATGCTGGCATCAGCCAGAATTTTCTCAACACGAGATTGCGTTGCTAAATCCACTTTAATGGTTGGTTTAGCAGATGAGACTTGAACCGCTGGAGCCTCTCCATAGAAATTGGGTAATGAATACAGTCCGCCAATCAGCAAAGCTATGGCAATGACTAAATATTTCCAGAGAGGATAGCGATTCATGTCGAGATACTTTTAATAAAAAATTAAGCGGACTTCAATGTGCCTTTAGGCAATACAGTGGTAATGGCACCTTTCTGTAATTGCACTTCTGTCCCAGCAGAAATTTCAACAGTGACTACTTGATCTTTTAATGCCGTTACTTTGCCCATAATGCCGCCAACAGTAACAACCTCATCACCTACTGCGAGTGCTTCGAGCATCGCTTTGGTTTCCTTCTGGCGTTTCATTTGTGGACGAATCATGATGAAGTACAAAACTGCGAACATCAAGATTAAAGGTAGGAAGCTCATCAAGCCGCCTGCATCTGCGCCCGCGGCTGGAGCCTGGGCAAAAGCGTTACTAATCCACATATCAAACCTCCGTTAATGACTAATTGGAAACTGCTACATTTTTAAGCTTTTGAGAGAAAGCCGTAAACCCGCAATTCTAAACTGTATGGGGCTTTGGAGGTGATTTAAGGGGGTTTATTGTCCCTAGAGGGGGTTAATCTTGCCCTGGTTCTACGCCCCGCTGGCGATTGGCGTGGAATTCCTCGCGATAGGCGCTAAAACGATCCTTACTCAAGGCCTCCCTAACTTCAGTCATTAGCTGTAAGTAGTAAGAGAGGTTATGGATGGTATTTAGTTGAGAGCCAAGAATTTCATTGGCTTTTTGGAGGTGATTTAGGTAAGACCTGGTGAAATTTTGGCAGGTGTAACAAGCGCAAGTTGGGTCCAGTGGTCGATCATCATCTTTGTAGCCAGAATTACGCAGTTTCAAATCACCAAAGCGAGTAAAGAGCCAACCATTGCGTGCATTTCGAGTAGGCATGACGCAGTCGAACATATCGATCCCTAGGCTTACACCCAAGATGAGGTCTTCAGGGGTGCCTACACCCATGAGGTAGTGTGGCATGTGCTCGGGCAATTTTGGTGCGGTGAAATTCAGAATGCGCTCAAACTCTGGCTTTGGTTCGCCAACGGAAAGACCGCCAATCGCGATTCCATCAAAGCCTTGTTGACTGACTGCGTCAAGTGAAAACTCGCGAAGATTTTCAAACATGCCTCCCTGGACAATGCCAAAGAGTCCGTTGCCAGTATTGAGTTCACGAAAGCGTTTTAATGAGCGATCACCCCAGCGAAGAGACATTTCAAGTGACGCACGCGCAGTCTTTTCACTAGTGGCTTGGCCCTTGGTTTCGTAAGGAGTGCACTCGTCGAATTGCATTGCAATGTCGCTATTAAGCACCGCCTGGATTTCCATTGAAACTTCAGGTGACATAAAGAGTTTGTCACCATTAATGGGTGAGGCAAAAGTAACACCTTCCTCTGAAATTTTTCGCAGTGCGCCCAAACTAAAAACTTGGAAGCCACCAGAGTCCGTGAGAATGGGCTTATCCCAGCCCATAAAACGATGTAGGCCACCATGTTTTTTAATGACATCTAAGCCTGGTCTGAGCCAAAGGTGAAAAGTGTTGCCTAAGATGATTTGTGCCTTAGCCTCATTAAGGTCGCGCGGCGTCATAGCCTTCACCGTGCCGTAGGTTCCCACCGGCATAAAGATAGGTGTTTGCACACTGCCATGTGGAAGATCAAGTTGACCAAGCCGTGCTGGACTCCCAGAGTCTTTTGCCAAAATAGAAAAATGAACGGGTTTGGTCATGATGATGAATTTCCGAGTCGACTTAAAAACATCGCATCTCCATAACTAAAGAAACGATATTTTTGATGAATGGCATGCTGGTAAGCAGCGCGAATATTATCCATGCCTGCAAAAGCGCTCACCAACATTAATAGGGTAGATTTTGGCAGATGAAAGTTTGTTAACAAACAATCTACGGTTTTAAATTCAAATCCAGGGGTAATGAAAAGATTGGTCTCACCGCTACTTTTCTGGCTAATAGCCTGGCTCTCTAGGGCGCGCAAGCTGGTTGTACCAACGGCAATGACCCGCTTTCCTGCTTGGTGCGTTGTCTGAATTGCCTCCAGCGTTGCGTCTGGGATGGAGAACCACTCATAATGCATTTGGTGTTTCGATAAATCTTCCTCGCGAACGGGTGTAAAAGTGCCGGCGCCAACATGCAGAGTAACGGTGGCTTGATTAACGCCTAAGTCACTAAGTCGTTTCAATATTGCTTCATCAAAATGAAGGCCGGCTGTTGGCGCTGCTACTGCGCCTGGATTTTTGGCGACAACGGTTTGATAGCGTTGTGCATCGTTGCTATCGGGCTGATGCTCAATGTAGGGCGGTAAAGGTAATTCACCAAAGCGCTCAAGCAAGGAGAAAATATTTTCTGGGAAGCGTACTTCGTAGAAGCGCCCATCATGGCCAATCATTTCTGCTGGGAAGGATTCGCCTGCGGCATTGTGAATACGAACGATATCACCAGTCTTGGGTACTCTTGATGCTCTGATTTGGACCCAGGCCTGTTGGTCACCACTAATTCGCTCGATGAGCAGTTCAATGTTCCCGCCAGTCTCCTTTTTGCCATGCAGTCTGGCCGGGATGACTTTGGTGTCATTAAAGACTAGCAAGTCCCCTGGATTGATAAGGTCTAGGATGTCCTTAAACTGTCGGTCTAGCAATTGAACACCCGCATCTCCATTTGGCTTAAGCTCTAGGAGGCGGCTATCGGTTCTATTCGCCAAGGGATGCTGAGCGATTAGTTCGGGCGGGAGTTCGTAATTAAAGTCGGAGAGTTGCATAGCATTACCATCAGGTATTGGATTTTAACGATGACTACCAAGCAAGCGCCAAACACACTCCAAAAAATGGGTTTAGATAGCCCAATGGCCCTTGCTTTGCATCTTCCTTCTCGCTATGAGGATGAGACGGAGTTGGTTTCGATTGATGAGGCCCTGATTCAGGGGCGATTTGGGTCAGTTCAGACTCAGGGTGTGGTGATTCGCAATCAGGTTTTGTTTAGGCCGAGAAGGCAGATGGTTGTCACGATTGAGGATAAAACAGAAACCCTGCATTTACGTTTTCTGAATTTCTATCCAAGTCAGCAGAAGCAAATGGCTGTTGGTGCTCACATTCGGGTGCGCGGTGAGGTGCGTGAAGGATTTCAGGGTGCAGAAATGGTTCATCCGACGGTGCGCGCTGTTATGCCTGATGCACCGTTGCCAACTAGCTTGACTCCAGTCTATCCAGCAAGCGCAGGCGTTTCTCAGCCGGCAATTCGCAAGGCTGTGACCCAAGCATTGCGAGATCCAGTTTTGAAGGATAGTTTGGCAGAGTTTTTGCCAGGCAAGTTGATTAATCAGTTATTGCCAAACAATGACTGGCCCAGTTTGCAATCTGCCATTACATTTCTACATCAACCACCAGCAGATGCGGATACGCAAGCATTGTTGGAGCGTACGCATCCTGCATGGCGTCGTGTTCAGTTTGAGGAATTGCTAGCGCAACAGATCTCATTAAAGCGCGCGCATGCGATTCGTCGAGAGAGGCATGCGCCCAGCTTCAATATAAATGAAGCGCCAACAACCAGCCTTGAAGAGGGCTTGTTAAAAGCCTTGCCGTTCGAATTAACTAGTGCGCAGTCTCGCGTTTGGGATGAAATTGGAGAGGACTTATTGCATTCATACCCAATGAACCGATTGCTGCAAGGGGATGTAGGAAGCGGTAAGACCGTGATTGCAGCTTTAGCGGCTGCGCGGGTAATGGATCATGGTTATCAGGCAGCAATCATGGCGCCAACTGAGATATTGGCTGAGCAACATTACCTCAAAATGAAGGAATGGTTTGAGCCTCTTGGAGTCCAAATTGCATGGCTATCGGGAAGCTTAAAAGCTAAAGAAAAGAAATTGGCGCAAGAGTTAATTGAGAGTGGTATTGCGCAGCTTGTCGTCGGTACTCACGCCTTGATTCAAGAGAATGTGCGCTTTGCCAAACTGGGTTTAGCTGTAATTGATGAGCAACATCGATTTGGTGTTCGTCAACGCCTAGAGATTCAGCAGAGAGTTGGCTCAGAATTATTTTACTGTCACCAACTCATGATGTCTGCCACGCCAATTCCTAGAACATTGGCAATGACATATTACGCTGATTTAGATGTGTCAGTAATTGATGAGTTACCACCAGGGCGCAAGCCAATTGCTACTAAGGTGGTTAAAGCAAGCCGAAGGGAAGAGGTAGTCCATGGTTTGCAAAGCTGGCTTTCAAAGGGCTTACAAGCTTATTGGGTATGTCCTCTGATTGAGGAGTCTGAAGCGCTGCAGTTACAAACTGCGGTTGAGAGTTTTGAAGAGCTAACAAAGGCCTTGTCAGAATTTAAAGTGGGTCTAGTTCATGGGCGCCTGAAGGCTGATGAGAAGGCTGCCGTGATGGCGGCATTTAAGGCTAATGAAATTCAGTTATTAGTCGCAACCACCGTGATCGAAGTGGGTGTTGATGTGCCTAATGCGGCATTAATGGTGATTGAGCATGCTGAGCGTTTTGGTTATGCACAAATTCATCAGTTAAGAGGTCGCGTGGGTCGTGGGTCAGCCGATTCGGTATGTATTTTGATGTACGCAGAACCTTTATCAATGGCTGCTAAGGAGCGTTTGCAGACCTTGCGCGAAACATCCGATGGATTTGTGATTGCGGAGCGTGACTTATCTTTGCGCGGCCCCGGAGAGCTCTTGGGGGCTAAACAATCAGGAGATGCCATGTTGCGCTTTGTCGACCTGCAGCGAGATGCTTGGTTAATTGAGTTAGCGCAAAAAGCAGCAGAGCGTTTGCTAGCAGACCATGGCGATATCGTAGAACGACACTTGGAGCGCTGGCTTGGTTCTCGCGCAGAATTTCTAAAGGCATAATTCTAGATATGCCTTTTTGTGACCGACTGAAAGCTTATGCATATCTAATCCGCTTGGATAAGCCGATTGGCACTCTTTTGCTATTGTGGCCAACTCTATGGGCTCTATGGCTGGCTAGCTCAGGAATACCTGACCTGAGCATCCTGTTTATTTTTGTAGTCGGTACTTTTTTGATGCGTAGTGCGGG
This sequence comes from Polynucleobacter sp. MWH-UH25E, assembly GCF_018687095.1. NCBI lineage: Bacteria > Pseudomonadati > Pseudomonadota > Betaproteobacteria > Burkholderiales > Burkholderiaceae > Polynucleobacter > Polynucleobacter sp. MWH-UH25E. The sequence goes on from NZ_CP061286.1 coordinate 833,376, forward strand.
CTGCGCTATGAATGATTTTGCTGATCGCGATTTTGATCGTCACGTACAAAGAACCAAAGAGCGCCCCGTAACTAGTGGCAAGATTTCTAGCAAAGAAGCTGTAGCTGTTGCTCTTGCTTTGGCTTTGATTGCCTTTCTATTAATTCAGCCATTAAATGCCTTTACTAAGCAACTATCTGTACTTGCGTTGCTAGTAGCTTTTATTTACCCATTTACGAAACGCTTTTTTGCAATGCCCCAAGCAATTCTTGGCATTGCTTTTGGATTTGGCATCCCTATGGCTTATGCGGCTATCTTGGACTTTATTCCTCTAGAAGCATGGGTTTTGTTTGTGGGAAATATTTTCTGGGCGATTGCCTATGACACCGCCTATGCCATGGTGGATCGAGAGGATGATCTTCGTTTAGGCTTGCGCACTTCAGCGATTACTTTTGGAAAACACGATGTTGCTGCAATCGGTGTTTGTTACGGCATCTTGTTCATTACTCAATTGTGGGTAGCGCAATTAGCGGATTTGAGTAATTACTTTTTAGTGGGTTGGTTTATGGCTCTGGCTTGCGCCATTTATCACATGCAGCTGGTTTCAACTCGAAAGCGCGAGGAGTGTTTCCTCGCATTTCGTCATAACAATTGGTTGGGCGGATTTTTATTCTTAGGAATTGTGCTTGGATTGAGTATCAATTAGTGTTGCCCTAGCTCATCGCCCATCGTTTTACCGCGTTGGCTAGCGGCATCGATTGCTTTCTCTAAGATCTCATGCCAGCCATGTTGTTTCATGACATCCAAGGCTGCTGCAGTGGTACCGCCTTTAGAGGTAACGCGTTCACGCAAAATGCCGGCATGTTCATCAGAGTTATGGGCTAGTTGAGTGGCACCTTCAAGCGTGGCATAGGCCAGCTGACGAGCAGTTTTAGCATCCAACCCCAATTTTTCGCCAGCAGATTGCATTGCTTCCAAGAAAGCAAAAACATAAGCAGGACCACTACCAGAGACTGCAGTAACCGCATCCATCAGTTTTTCATCGGAGAGCCAAACCGTTTGACCTACTGCGGTACAAATGGTTTGCGCGAGTGCGCGATCGGATGCATTGACGGCTGCATCAGCGAATAACCCAGTAATACCTTTGCCGATCAAGGCAGGCGTATTTGGCATCGCTCGTACGCAACGTGTGTGATCGAGCCAGCGACTCATATCCTTGAGTCGAATGCCGGCAGCGATACTTAAGATTAATGGGCCTGGCGCGCTAGCATGTTTGAGCTTGGAGGCCAGAGCTTTGGCAACAACATTAAAGTCCTGTGGTTTGATTGCCATGACCACTACATTGTTCTTGGTGAAGTCGAAGGCTATTTGTTCAAGAGCGCCAATGCCTTGAACTCCAAAATCTTCATACAGTTTCAGAGCAGTGGTTGCATTTGCTTCCACTACAGAAATTTGATTGGGTTCAAATCCATTCGCCAATAAGCCGCTAATTAAAGCGCGACCCATATTTCCACCACCAATAAAGGTGATGTGTGCGTTGCTGTTGTTTTGATTGGTATTTTGTTGACTCATCTTGTAATCTTATCGCGCTTCCCAAAAATCGCAGTTCCTACCCGAACCATCGTACTTCCTTCTGCAATGGCAGCCTCTAGGTCGTCCGACATGCCCATCGACAGGGTATCGAAGAATTGATAGCCTGGATCGACTAATCGGCTCGATTGAATTTGCTTGAAACAGTCACGTACTGCCGCAAACGCTTGGCGCTGCTTTAGTGGATCTGAGGTTGGTTCTGGAATCGCCATTAGACCTCGCAGAACGATATTCGGAAGTTTGCTCACAGCATCACAGAGCTCTAAAGCATCTGAGAGCGAAACACCACTTTTACTTTCTTCTTCGCTAACATTGACCTGTATACAGACTTGTAATTCTGGCAAGCTTGGAAACTCGCCACGTTGGCTCGAGAGGCGCTCTGCAATCTTCAGTCGGTCAACACTATGAACCCAGTCGAAATGCTCGGCAACATCACGGGTTTTGTTACTTTGCAGTGGGCCGATGAAGTGCCACACTAACCAGGGGCGTAGCTTTTCAAGCTGAGTAATTTTTTCAATGGCCTCTTGTACATAGTTTTCACCGAAAGCCGATTGACCAGCGTGCATCGCTTCCTCAATCGCACTAGCGGGAAATGTCTTGCTGACTGCCAAAAGCTCAATCTCTTCTGGTTCGCGCTTTGCCGATAGGGCCGCTAGCTCAATGCGCTCCTTAACCTGAATCAGATTGACAACAATTGAGTTCATTTGCTCCGTGCTTGCTGGCTAATGATTTGATCTACGATCTCGATCCAATGCAAAACAGGCTTTTCATCTTGTTGTAGATGGGTGATGCAGCCAATATTCCCAGAAACAATCACATCTGCACCGGACTCTTCGCAGGCAACCGTCAAATTCTTTAATTTATTTTGGCGTAATTGTTCGGATAGCTCTGGTTGGGTCACTGAATAAGTGCCGGCAGAGCCACAGCAAAGATGACTGTCATTGCAAAGGCGAACGCTAATACCTAAACTACCAAGCAAGCCTTCAACCTTGCCTCGAATTTGTTGGCCATGCTGTAAGGTGCAAGGTGGGTGGTACACCACTCCCGGTTTTTGATCGGCGCCGATTAATGCAATAAGTTCATTTTGCAAGCTTGCCATGACTTCGGAGATATCTTTTGTGAGATCCGAAATTTTCTTAGCCTTAGCGGCATAAGCAGGGTCATTGGCTAATAAATGTCCATAGTCTTTCACCATGACGCCGCAACCAGAGGCTGTCATGATGATAGCCTCAACACCACTTTCTACCACCGGCCACCAGGCATCAATATTTTGTTTGACGTTATCTAGACCACCTGCTTGATCATTAAGGTGGTAGCGAAGTGCGCCACAACAGGTAGCGCTCGGGGCGCTGACAAGTTGGATTTTGAGCGCATCCAATACTCTTGCGGTAGCCGAATTAATATTCGGAAGCATGCCAGGCTGAACGCAACCTTCAAGAATGAGCATCTTCCGAGCATGCTGTGTATTAGGTCTGGCGTAAGGATTGATCTGCGGATCTAAGGCCTTATTTTTTACTAGTGGAATCTTGCGTTTAATGCCGCTTGGCATTAATGGTCGAACCAGGCGACCCAAAGTCATTGCTGAATTAAATAAAGCGGGCTTTGTAAGACCTTCTTTGAGAGCCCAGCGAGTAAGTCGTTCGCTAATTGGGCGTGCAGGCGTATTTTCTTCAGCCCACTTGCGTCCAATATCTACTAGATTGCCGTATTGAACTCCGCTTGGACAAGTGCTTTCGCAATTGCGACAAGTTAAGCAACGGTCTAAGTGCAATCGAGTTTTTTCAGTAGGAGCCTGTCCTTCCGCAATCTGTTTAATTAGGTAGATCCGACCACGAGGACCATCTAATTCATCACCAAGCAACTGATAAGTTGGGCAGGTAGCGGTACAAAAACCGCAATGAACACATTTGCCTAGAATACGTGCGGCTTCAATGCCTTCGGGTGTATTGGCAAATTGGGGGGCTAGTTGAGTTTGCATATGAAAACGAAAGTGGTGTGCTTATGGGGGCGCTTAAGGAAGACGATTACTCGCGAATACGCCGGCAGGATCGAATGCAGATCTTAGGCGCGCTTGAACTGCTTCAAGCGCTTTGGAATGGGCCTGTTCGCTCAGTAAGGTAAAGCGCTCAAATGCAGGATTGACATTGCCCCCTTGCTTGAAGCGAGTTGCATGTCCGCCATGACTACTCGCTAATTTTTTGATGGCATCGAATGTCGCTTGATCGCCAGGGGCTTTGATCCAGCGTTGTTGTCCATGCCATTCCAGAACAACATCATTTTCTGCTCCAGGAATGTTTAAGGGGCCGCACGCGGCTGGGAGAGCTAAGCGATATAGGGTTTGATCAGCACCGAGGCTAGTGAAAGTTGAGAGGTTTTGTTCGCGTAACTGAATCCAAAAATCTTCGGCTTCATCTGGTAAAACGATTTGCGCATTAACCTGAGCGCACATGAGGGGGGTGGCCGACTTAACTGCCGCCGCTGCACCAGCTAAGCGAATGGTTAGCTCTCCATCACCGCTAGGGCTTCCTATCCAACAGCTTGCTGATAGCGGCAAAGGTTGGCCTGCCCATTCATTTAGTGCTTTAAGCGCTTTTCCTTGAGAAATGCGGCAGCGAAGTGTTGCAGTTGCTGCGGGCTTTGGCAACACTTTGACTGATGCCTCTAGTAGCAAAGACAGCGTTCCCATAGAACCAGGCAGAAGTCGAGAAATATCATAGCCTGCAACGTTTTTCATTACCTTTCCACCAAAGGATAGATCTTGTCCTTTGCCATCGAGAATGCGTGCACCTAAAACAAAGTCACGAAAATTACCCACGCTGATGCGCCCTGGACCGGCAAGTCCTGCGGCGATTGCACCACCAAATGTTGCCTGCTCCCCAAAATGAGGTGGTTCAAAAGCAAGCACTTGGTTTTTTTCTTTTAGGGCTGCTTCAATTTCCTTTAATGGGGTTCCCGCACAGGCAGTAATCACTAATTCTTCTGGCTGGTATTCCAAAATTCCAGAATAGTTACGCGTGTTTAATTTTGTGTACTGATTTGGATTGCCATACCAAGATTTTGTTCCGCCACCCTCAATTGAGAGAGGTGTTTTACTTTTGGCTGCATTCAGAATCTGTTCACGAAATACCTCAATCGCTACCTGATGTGCATTGGAGTTGGTCATTAGAAGCGCTCCAATTCTGGATGAGGCAATTTGCCGTTGCTGATGCGCATGCGTCCATACTCAGCGCAGCGGTTGAGAGTTGGAATGGCTTTATCAGGGTTCAGTAATTTCTCAGGATCAAAAGCAGCCTTTACACCCCAGAAGGATTCACGTTCCCCTTCACCAAATTGGACGCACATAGAATTAATTTTTTCAATTCCAACACCATGTTCACCGGTGATGGTTCCACCAAGCTCAACACAGGCTTCAAGAATTTCTGTGCCGAACTCTTCAGCACGATGCCATTCATCTTGATCGGCACCATTAAACAAAATAAGCGGATGCATATTGCCATCACCTGCATGAAATACGTTTAAGCAACCAAGACCATATTTTGTTTCCATGCCCTGAATGCGTTTGAGTAGAGTGGCAATGTGACGACGGGGAATAGTTCCATCCATACAGTAGTAATCAGGAGCTAAACGACCTGCAGCTGGGAATGCATTTTTACGACCACTCCAAAACTTGAGGCGCTCAGCTTCATCTTTGGAAATCTGAATTCCGCTTGCACCAGATTTTTCTAAAACTTGTGTCATACGTTCAATTTCTTCGGCGACTTCTTCGGGTGTGCCGTCGGACTCGCACAGCAAAATCGCTTCCGCATCCAAGTCATAGCCTGCATGTACAAATTCTTCTACAGCGCGAGTTGTAGCTTTATCCATCATCTCTAGGCCTGCAGGAATGATGCCTGCAGCGATGATGGCTGCAACCGCATTGCCACCTTTTTCAATGTCATCAAAGCTCGCCATGATCACTCTCGCTAACTTAGGTTTGGCAACGAGCTTTACGGTTACTTCAGTAACTACTGCTAGCATGCCTTCACTACCCATCATGATGGCAAGCAAATCAAGACCTGGAGAATCTGGTGCTAGACTTCCGAACTCCACAATCTCGCCATTCATAAGAACGCCACGAACGCGCAAGACGTTATGCAATGTGAGACCATACTTAAGGCAGTGAACACCACCAGAGTTTTCATTCACATTGCCGCCGATGGAGCAGGCAATCTGTGATGAAGGATCCGGCGCGTAATACAAACCATGATGACTTACTGCTTCAGAGATAGCAAGATTGCGGACGCCTGGTTGAGCAACCGCAGTGCGAGTGAATGGATCAATGCTTAAAATTTTCTTCAGCTTAGCTAGCGATAGAACTAAGCCTTGGGAGAGTGGCATAGCGCCACCAGAGAGCCCTGTGCCAGATCCACGCGGCACAACTGGAATCTCCATGGCAAAGCAGATCTTCAAAATCTGAGCTACTTGCTCTTCTGTTTCGGGAAGGGCAACCGCTAATGGCATACGGCGATAGGCAGCTAAACCATCACATTCATAGGGAATTGTGTCCTCGGGCTCCCAAAGTAGGGCATGTTCTGGAAGAACAGGGCGCAAAGCGGAAACCAGCTTAGATTGAAGGGCGCTAATTGCGGCTAAATCGGGGGGCGGGGTCACCATATTCATGACATTCATTTTAGCCATTTACCTATAATTAAGCTTATGGGAAATCGACTATCAAAAATCGCTACTAGAACTGGTGATGCAGGCATGACCGGCCTCGGGGATGGTAGTCGCGTTGAAAAGGATCATTTACGCATCTGCGCGATGGGTGACGTTGACGAGCTCAACTCCGAAATCGGTGTTTTGACGACCGAAGATATTCCTCCAAGTATTGCGGAGGAGTTAAAAACCCTGTTTTTGCAGATTCAGCATGATTTGTTTGATTTGGGCGGCGAGCTTTGCATTCCGAATTACAAATTACTCAATCCAGACCATGTGGCTCAATTAGATCTGTGGCTGGAAAAATACAACAAGCAATTGCCGCCTCTAACAGAATTTATTTTACCTGGCGGTACACGTGCCGCTGCGCAGGCTCATGTTTGCAGAACAGTATGCAGAAGAGCAGAGCGCTCAATCGTACGTTTAGGCTGGGAAGAGCCTTTGTACGATGCTCCACGACAGTATGTGAATCGCTTGTCAGATCTCTTGTTTGTTTTGGCACGAGTTCTCAATCGTGCGGCTGGTGGATCCGATGTTTTGTGGAAGCACGAAAAAAAAGAGACTAAATAAATTAGCCTCTTTTCATCTTTAAAAGCACTTCAAGCTTTCATTTTTTCTTAGCTCTACGCTTTTTAACAGCGGCTGCAAGTCGTTCTAGCACTTGTACTGAATCATCCCAATTAATGCAAGCATCAGTAATACTTCTGCCATATTCCAGCTTGCTTGGGTCATCTTTTCCTGGTGTGAACTTTTGCGCCCCATCATTGAGATGGCTCTCAACCATGACACCAAATATCTGATGTGAACCCGATTCAATTTGCTTTGCAATGTCATCAGCTACAACGATTTGACGTTCATGCTTCTTGCTGGAATTGGCATGAGATAAGTCAACCATCAAGCTAGCTGGAAGCTTGGCAGCCTCGAGTTCAGCGCAAGCCGCTTGGACAAATTTAGCTTCGTAGTTAGGTTCTTTGCCGCCACGCAAAATTACGTGGCAATCCTTATTGCCCTTGGTTTCTACAACAGACACCTGACCGTTTTTGTGAACTGATAGGAAGTGATGTGGACGACCAGCTGCTTGGATAGCATCGGTAGCAATTTTGATATTGCCATCCGTGCCATTCTTAAACCCGATTGGTGCAGATAGTCCAGAAGCAAGTTCGCGATGAACTTGGCTTTCTGTTGTGCGTGCTCCGATTGCGCCCCAAGAGATGAGATCAGCAATGTACTGTGGAGAAATCACATCTAAGAATTCGCTACCTGCTGGCATGCCTACGCGGTTAATTTCCATGAGCACTTGACGCGCTAGACGTAGGCCTTCTTCGATGCGATAAGACTCATCAAGATATGGGTCGTTGATTAAACCTTTCCAGCCAACAGTAGTTCGAGGCTTTTCAAAGTACACCCGCATCACAATTTCGAGCTCGCCCGAGAAGCGAGTACGTTCCGCTAAAAGGCTGTGGCAATATTCCAATGCTGCTCGAGGATCATGGATGGAGCAGGGACCAATAATCACTAACAGGCGATCATCCTTGCCGTGAATAATGTCACGAATTTTTTTACGCGTTTTGCTGATTAACGCTTCTGTTGGTGTTCCCGAAATTGGGAAAAAGCGAATCAAATGCTCTGGCGGTGGCAGAACAGAGATTGTGGCAATGCGTTGATCGTCGGTATCTGACGTTTTATCTACGGCAGAGTACCAATTACTAGGGTTCGTATTTTGTTGGCTCATACGACTATTTTAAGCCGTATTTAGAACAAAATCAGGCAGTTCCGCCCACGGTAAGGCTATCAATCCGCAAAGTTGGCTGTCCAACCCCAACGGGAACGCTTTGCCCCTCCTTGCCGCATACCCCAACTCCGCCGTCAAGTTTGAGGTCGTTCCCGATCATCGATACCTGCTTTAAGGACTCTGGGCCGCTACCAATGATGGTGGCGCCTTTGACGGGATATTGAATTTTCCCATTCTCTACCCAGTAGGCTTCTGATGCTGAGAAAACAAATTTGCCACTAGTAATGTCGACCTGGCCCCCGCCAAAATTGACTGCATATAGTCCGCGCTTGATACTCGCCACAATTTCTTCGGGATCATCTTTTCCGGCCAGCATATAGGTATTTGTCATGCGGGGCATTGGAAGTGATGCAAAACTTTCGCGACGACCATTGCCGGTGAGTGGCATGTTCATGAGGCGTGCATTCAGACTATCTTGAATATATCCCTTTAAGATGCCATCTTCAATTAAGGTGGTGCATTGTGTAGGCGTGCCTTCGTCATCAATATTGAGTGACCCTCTTCTACCAGATAAGGTGCCATCATCAACAACTGTCACACCTTTGGCTGCCACTCGTTGGCCGATGCGTCCTGCAAAAGCAGATGAGCCTTTGCGATTGAAATCACCCTCAAGTCCATGTCCAACGGCTTCATGTAGTAGTACGCCAGGCCAACCAGGTCCCATTACAACCGTCATAGGTCCAGCAGGTGCAGGGCGCGATTCCAGATTAACTAATGCCCCATCCACTGCTTCATCAACATAGCGATTGATGAGATTTGCATCGAAGTAAAGATAGTCGTGACGTGCACCACCACCAGATGATCCAGATTCACGGCGACCATTTTGTTCGGCAATGACATGAACTGAAACACGCACAAGTGGACGAATATCAGCTGCTAGCAGACCATCAGCTCTGGCTACGAGCACCACATCAAATTCACCTGCAAGACTAGCCATTACTTGAATGATGCGTGGATCACGCGCCTTAGCGCGACGCTCGATGCTTTCCAACAATGCAATTTTTTCTTGAGGCTTTAATGAATCCAGTGGATTTAAATCGGCATATAACTTATTGGATAGCGGATTGAAGACTTTGCTAGCGATAGCTTGTTTACCGCCACTAGGCCCAATAACCCGTGTTGCCTTTGCGGCCTTATTCAGTGCCTCTAGATTAATTTCATCGGAATAGGCAAAGGCGGTTTTATCGCCATAAATCGATCGAACTCCAACGCCTTGATCAATATTGAAGCTGCCTGATTTAACAATACCTTCTTCAAGACTCCAGCTCTCGCTACGTGTGTGTTGAAAATAGAGGTCTGCATCATCCAAGCGATGGGTAAACATATTGCCAAACGTGCGATGCAAGTCTTGTTCAGTCAATCCTGTTGGTTCAAGCAGGATGGATTTTGCGAGTTTGACAAGATCCGCTTGTTTTTTGGCTTTGGTCCAATTGGCGGGAAATAATGCTTGAGGCGCGTTCATGTTTTGTATTTTCAGTTAAAGCTTGCGATGCGCAAGCGCCGGTAACTGAGAGCGTACCTCGTTTAGTTTTTCTTTGCTTAATACTCCAGTGATAAATCCCTCGCCCTCTGGAAGATCAGCTAAAACCGTGCCCCACGGATCAATCAACATGCTATGCCCCCAGGTTCTGCGCTGATTGAGGTGAATACCACCTTGAGCCGAAGCAATGACATAGGCTTGGTTTTCAATTGCTCGGGCTCTTAATAGGATGTCCCAGTGAGCTTTGCCTGTGGTGTAGGTAAATGCGGCAGGAATGATATGGCAATCTACTGTCCCGATAGCTCGATATAGTTCTGGAAAGCGGATGTCATAGCAAATGCTGAGCCCAAAAGTCCATTCTTGAGCATTCACATGAATTTTTAAGAGTCCTGGAGCATTACCCGCTTCAATTGTTTCGGATTCTTGATAACGCTCTTTTGGGGTTTGAAAACCAAACAAATGAATCTTGTCATAGCGACTGATTTGTTTACCATTCGGATCAAAAGTAAGGGTTGTATTTAAAACTTTGTTTGAATCCTTAGCTTCTAGTGGAATAGTGCCGGCAACAAGATGAATTTGATTCTCTTGAGCAATGCGAGCAAGCTTATCTTGAATAGGGCCGCTATTGATAGGTTCGCGAATACGAACCTTGTCAGTATCTTTTAAGCCCATCATGCAGAAATATTCAGGCAACACTACCAGCTGAGCACCTTCATGAGAAGCTTCTTTTATTAGCCTGGTAGCAGTGCTTAAATTCTGTTCAAGATCAGGTGTGGAAACCATCTGTACAGATGCGATATTTAGCTTGGCTGTTGCACTCATTGGGGTTGAGAAATTTATTTTGTGGGACTTGGAGCGCCATTTGCGCTGGGTTTATTTTGTTCGATGAGTAAATTTTTACTTCGAATCGTATTTAAAGTATTGGAGTCAATTGGCTGACCTTTTTGGTCCAGCGGAATCACTTCCGGATCATCCCATGATCCCTGAATTAAATAATCAGATTGCAGACCACGATTAATTTGACTTGTTAGAAGATATTGGCCAACCAGTGCACCCAATCCAACAATTGGATTAATCGCAAATGCTGCTAGTGACCCAGCTGTCGCATCAATTGTCGGGAAGATGGTGATGCGAAGATCTTGAGTTTGATTTGGAATATTGATTTGACCACTCATCACCATATTTGCTTGGTCTAAATTCATATTAAATTGTTGAGTTTGGGCAATACCATTATTGATATCAAAGTTGCCGCTAATGGTGTTGAAGGGTGTGCCTTTAGTAACAATGTTACCAAGGCTGCCTTTGAGGTCAAATGTCGCAAATCGAAATAGGCTTTGTAGACTGAGCACGTCTAATAATTTAGCCCCACTCGAGTTCACTTCCAATAGACGACCTTTTTCAAGATTTAAGCTAGCTTTGCCTACTAGCGTTTCATATTTAGGATCAAATGGAGTGCCGTCCCATTGAACATTAGCACTAACTTTTCCTTGCCCGCCTTCAACTGACTTTTGGGGTGTCCAGTGGGCAATAATTTGACCAGCATCTTTAATGGCCATATCTATATTGAGGTTGCTATGGTCCGGAGTGTTTTTTGTTGCCCCAGTCCATTGGCCACTGATTGTGGAGTTGCCTTGGGGGTTGTTCGTTTGAATAGAATCAATTTTTAAGACGTTATCTACGGTGGTTGATTTGACTTTTAATTGACCAAGTTGAGTTTTAGCCCAGGAAAAATCCTCAATCACGATGTCTAGGCTCGGGATGGATTCAGGCCTTAATGTTTTCTTGGGAGCCGAGGCTTGTTTTGTGGTCGCCTCAGCAGGCGTAGGTAGATCCGCTATTTTTAATTTGGTAAAGCGACCACTAATGAGGCCATTTGTATTTGATTTCTGTGCATCTTGATATTGAATCTGTCCAGCTACTTGAGGTGAGCTGATGCGCAAGTCCCATAGATTCTTTTTATTGCTAGCTGATAAGCTGACATCTTGCCAAGGGCGATCAAACAGCATGAGTTTCTTCACTTGCGCTGTGATTTGGGTATTTATTGCGTTGGTGCTGGAACTTGCTTTGCCTTCTTGTGTGGGATGTGTTTTATTTGACTGTAAGAATCGCTGCCATTCATCCAGATTCAGTTCATTGCTTGCAATATTGAGATGAAAACCTGGCTGTAAAGAATTTACCGGAGCGCCAATTCCAAATCCAAAACGTAATTGAGAGTCTCGGCCAATGGCTCCATCAAGGTTATAAAGATCTCCAATCTTCCCGGACCAGCTGATGCGATTTGAATTATTGACGTCGTTCAAAGTTTTGATGTTGACCTGACCTGACATTGCTGAGCCGCTTGCTTTCTTCATGGGCGCAGGCGCATTCATTGACCAGTTGCGAAGATCAAATTGCAAGTTCGAGTCGCTGCCTGTTTTATTAAAGCCAATGATCCCATCATATTTAATGGACCCACTCATGCTGTTCAGAAATGCTTTTGTTTCTGATGAGGAGGAGTTTGCAAAATAGTCTTGAATAAATTTAGATTGAACATCACCAGTAATTTTGAAATGTTGCTTATCTTTGCTTTCTTCTGTGCTGGAGATATTGATGGCTCCCCCTAAAAAGCTTGCTGTGACATGCTCAAATTCTGGATGGGCTTCGGTAATTCGTATGCCGCCTTTTAGGTTCTCAAACGGGGGGATGTCTGCCCACTGGGCGCGATTGCCGGGCAGATTTAATTTCAGGTCCAGACTGGTGTCAGCAGAGCCTGATAGCGGTACTTTTAAACCAATGTTTGCATTGACGGGCCCAGTGACGCGCAAGTTTTGTTCAAGACCGCTTTGTTTTTTGCCTGCAGGAGATTGGTAAAAGTATTCAAGCAGTTGCGGTGCATCCCCGTTTACATTTCCATTAACGGTTAGCGTTAATTGGTTTGCGCTGACGTTCGGAATCTCAGCATGGAAAGTATCTAAGCCAACTTGTTTATAGTTTGCTTTTGTAATATCAACGGCGAAGAAGGCATTGTTCATTGTGATGCTGCCATTAACGCCTGTGAATGTTGACCATGTTCCTTGATTGCTTGGCAGTAATGGCACTGGGCTAAAGGAGGCGCCAGTGATTGGAAGATTCAAAGTCAGCTCACCCAGCTGTTTGTCAGAGAATGGTGCTTGATTAGGATCGCCTTTAATATGTAATTGCCCTTTTCGAATGAGGCCGCCATCAAAAGCTTTGCTGAGATAGGTTCTCACATCTTTCCCCATGCCCACAGGTAGATAGCGATACGCTGTTTTGATATTGGCTTGATCAAAGCTCATATCCAAGATCATGTAGTCTGGTTCTTTGCCGTTGCCAATCTTGTAGTCAATGCTGAGGTTGGTGCTAATTTCTGGATTGCTTAGTGCAAGCTTTTTAGTGCTAATGACCCAATTGCCTCTTTGCTTTGACCAGGAAATTTGACCAATGGCGCGGTCCAGTTCAATTTTGGGATCATTTAATAAGTCATTCACTTCCAAACCAAGATTTCGAGAGTCGACAGAGAAGCTACCCTCTTTTTGGTTGCTGGTAATGAAGCCAGACAGATTTGATACTGAAGGTATTGATTTATTGATGCCTACAAAACTGAGATTGATCAGTTTTGCGCTGATATTGAAGTCTAGTTTGTTCGATTTAAACCAGCCACCTGGAATATTTAGGGCTGACAGGGGCGACTTACTTTCCGCCCATTGAATATCAACGTCTTCAAGATCACCCTCAGCTTGCGAGGTTTTGATCCACTGATGTACTTTTTTGGAAAGTGGTAGGTTAAGCGCAAACAAGGCGGCATCTTCGACGGATATCTTAGGGGATGAAAAACCAAATTCCTTGATTTCACCGTCAGCGCCAGGTGGTCTCCAGCGGAATGTCATGGGGCTGAGATTTTCTAGTGGGGCAGATTTTGAGCTGCCCATTTCGCGCCAAGCAAATGTTTTGGTGGTGATCGCAATTAAGCCATCGGTAGTTTCCTGGGCAAGGTTTGCTTCTAATCGGCCTAGCGCGATAGCATCCTCACTTTTTGAAGATTGCACCACTAAATTGTCAACAGCAACGAAGAACTCGCCGCCATCTGGGTGTGCGTTATCAATCTTCAAACTTCCTTTTGAACTTAATATGCCCTCTAGAGCGCTTAAATTAAGCTGGAATTCTTCAGCGATTTTTTTGAGATCGAGATTGTTGAAACTCCAGGAAACATTTCCGATCCAGTCGTGCCAATTGCCCTTTTCTCCACCTAGATGGTGTACAAAATTCACTTTGACTTCCGCAGGTCCCTGATTCCACGGGGTTGTAGCGATGATGGAGCCAGCGTGTTGACGGATACCATTTGCCAAAGAAAGTTCTTGAACCTCAACGAGTCTTGATGTTTTTTGATTGAGCTTATCGTCCCAATTCAGTTTGACTTGTTTTGCCTCAATTAGATCTTGTGAGAATAACCAGTTCTGGGCTGTGTAGTCGTTTGGACTGCTATCTATCGGAATGCCAGCAATCGTGATGACGCCCTTGGCATTTCTTTGGGAGTAAATTTCAGCGCCTTCAAAATGAATTTCATGGAAATAGGGCAATAAGTGGTAAAACGATTTCCAGCTCAACTGCCCATAAATCTTTTCGACGGAGAGAGAAGGTTTTGTTTGTTCGGGAACTGTAAAACGAAGACCATCAATTTCAAAAACGGGTCTGATTCCCGTCCATGAAACGCGCAGATCGTCGATGGATACATTAACCCCAACTCTAGCGCCAATCAGTTTTTCAACTGAAGACTTAGACTTTTCAATTTGTGGCCAAACCAGGAATCTGACTGTTAGATGACCGAGTACAAATAGCGCCAGCAGAGATGCGGCCAAAATCAAGGCGCGTTTATGCCAATTCTTGCCCAAATTCTGAAGACCTTTTTCTAATAGGTCCTTTAAGCGGGGTGGGAAAAAGTTTTGCGGCATGGGCTCTATTATCCGTCAGCCTTTGCTTCATCGCCAAGCTTCTGTGGCGCTCTCGCTAGTCAGGATTAAGATGATGGAATGGATGCTTTTGCAAAACAAATTGCGTTTTTAGAGCAACACTCAAATTACGCCCGCCGCTGGCTAAGTGCCAAGCCTGAATGGCGGGGCTGGCTGCAGTCGATGGGGCCTCGGGAAATCACTTTAGAGGGAATCCAGGGTCTTTTAGAGTCATGCAAAGTTGATGGTCTCGGAGTCGAGCAAGACGAGGCGCAATTTATGGCGGACTTGCGTTTGGCACGCCAGCAATTAATGCTGTGGCTCGCTTTTCGCGATCTCAATGGATTGGCCGATCTAAAAGAAGTAACTCATAGCCTGAGTCATTTTGCTGAGCTGACGGTTAATTACGCATTGACATCTATTCGTCAGGATTTGCGGGCTCGCTTTGGGGTGCCTTGGAGCGACTCTACCAACTCTGAAATGCCGATGATGGTTGTAGGCATGGGGAAGCTAGGAGGTCTCGAGTTAAATCTTTCATCCGATATCGACTTGATATTTTTGTATGAGCATGAAGGCGAGACGCGGGATGGCCCTAAGAGTCTCTCAAATCATGAGTGGTTCACTCGCATGGGAAAACGTTTGATCAAGCTCTTATCTGAGCATGATGCAAATGGTTTTGTATTTAGGGTGGATATGCGCCTCCGGCCCAATGGTGATTCTGGGCCGCTAGTTTGTGGCCTTGATATGCTGGAAGAGTATTTATTGGTTCAGGGTAGGGAATGGGAACGTTACGCCTGGATAAAAGGAAGATTGATAGCGCCGTTACCCGGCAGCAAAAATTATGCCCATTGCGAAAAAAGTCTTGAACAATTAATTCGTCCATTTGTGTATCGCAGGCATTTGGATTACGGAGTAATTGCGTCGATTCGGGATTTGCATGCGCAAATTCAGCGAGAGGCAGAGAAGCGCTCAACAGGACATCAGGGGCGATCGCATGATATTAAGTTAGGTCGTGGCGGAATTCGTGAAATTGAATTCTTGGCGCAGATGTTTCAATTAATGCGGGGTGGAACAGATCCGCGGTTCAGAGTACGTCCAACCCTGCAGGTTTTAGATTTAATTCGCCAACGGGGCATCTTGCCAGCAGAGGATGTATTGCAACTTGAGAGTGCTTATGTATTTTTAAGGCGCTTAGAACATCGCATTCAGGTTTGGGATGATCAGCAAACGCATTACTTGCCAGATGAAGGGGATATCCGGGCTCGCTTGGCCCACTCAATGAGCTTTAAAGATGAGGCCAGCTTTCTAGGGGAATTGCAAAAACACCAGAACAATGTGGCTCGCTTATTTGAAAAAGCATTTTTATTGGATGGTGAGACGCGACTCGACTTAGCGCCTCTAGAAGAGAGCTGGCTACCGGATGCTCAGGTATTTCCGAAATCACTGGCTCGTTGGCATGCTTGGATCGCAAGCACTAAAGCAAAGCAGCTGCCTGAGAAAAGCCGTTTGATTTTTGATAATTTGGTGCGCAATGCCGCCAATATGCTCGCCAGCCAAGGAGGCAATTCTGAAGAGGCTGATCGGACTTTGTCACGCTTCTTTGATTTGCTTGAAGCGATTGCTCGAAGAAGTGCTTATTTATCAATATTGGCCGAATACCCAGGTGCGCTATCGAATGTTTTGGCTTTGCTGCAATCCTCCCAGTGGGGTGCGCAATACCTCATTTCTCATCCACATTTGCTCGATTATCTGATTGACTCCCATATGGAAAGGGTGTTGATCGAACATCCTGAAGATTATTGGCGGGAGGTTAAGGCGAACCTCGATATGCGCCTAGATGATGTGATGGCGGAGGGCGATGGATCAGAGCAGGCAATGGACATTTTGCGTGTCACTCATCACACCGAAACGTTTATTACGCTTTTAGCGGATTTGGGTATTGGTGTTGATCGTGCTCTTTCGGTAGAAAAGGTGAGTGATCATTTATCAGCGCTTGCTGATTTAATACTACAGACTACCTTTGAGCGTGTTTGGGCAATCGTCGCTAAAAAGTTTGGCTTAGCAGAAAAAGCGGCTCCAACATTCGCAATCATTGCTTATGGAAAATTAGGCGGTAAAGAACTTGGGTACGCCTCGGATCTAGATTTGGTCTTTTTGTATCAAGCGGCAGAAAATGATTATGACGCACAAGAAATATATGCCTTGCTCGCCAAGCGTATGATTAATTGGTTAACCGCATTCACTTCTACAGGTAGCTTGTTCGAAATCGACACCCGTCTGCGTCCAAATGGTTCTGCAGGCTTTTTGGTGACAAATGTAGATGCCTTTAAAAAGTATCAAATGCGTGAAGGCGATAACGCAGCGTGGGTATGGGAGCACCAAGCTCTCACACGCGCCCGTTTTGCCGCGGGCAATGCCTCGGTAGGTAGCGAGTTTGACGTTGTTCGTAGTGAAGTTTTGAGTCAAGAGCGTAACGTTGATCATCTTCGCCATGAAATCGTCGATATGAGGCGAAAGGTTCATGAGGGGCACCCCAATCCAACGTCCAATTTTGATTTGAAGCATGACGCGGGCGGCATGGTTGATATTGAATTTATCGTGCAGTTTTTAGTGCTTGCATATTCACATCAATACCCACAGTTGATTGGTAATTTGGGTAATATTGCTTTATTGCGAATTGCTGCTGAGGTGGGGTTGATCAAGGCAAATATTGCTAAAGCAGTTGGCGATGCGTATCGCTTGTTAAGGGCAAGACAGCATCGTTTGCGTTTAGATGGCGCCGATAAAACACGTATTCAATTGAGTGGTGAGCCAGATTTGATTGCTGCACGCGACAGCGTCACATTGCTGTGGAAAGAAATCTTTAAGACCTCTTCCAATATAGAGACTGCTTAATGTTGCTCTAGTAGCTCGCGTGCATGACGGCGAGTTGTATCGGTAATTGTTGCGCCGCCAAGCATTCTGGCAATTTCTTCGACGCGTTCGGATCTTCCAAGAATTTGAACTTGAGACACTGTTTTATCTCCAGCCTGAGATTTGCTAACTTTGAGGTGATGATTGCCTTGTGCTGCCACTTGAGGTAAGTGGGTGACGCACAAAATTTGATGTGATTGACCCAGCTGATGCAATAGTTTGCCAACGGTTTCGGCTACTGCGCCGCCAATGCCGGCATCAACCTCATCGAATATGAGGGTTGGAGTAAATGAGGCTTTGCTGGTGATGACGCTGATCGCAAGGCTGATTCGAGCTAGTTCACCACCCGAGGCTACTTTGGCTAAGGATCTAGGGGTGCTACCTGCATGACCAGCTACCAAAAATTCGACTTGTTCGAGCCCATGTGAGCCACCCTCCTGAAGAGGGCTTAAGGTAATTTCTAGACGTCCACCTGCCATAGATAAATTCTGCATGGCATGTGTTACTTGATTGCCGAGGTCGATGGCGGCTTTCTTACGTTTCTCGGAAAGTTGTTTTGCCAGCTTGAGATAAGCCAATTCTTCTTGTTTTACTTTTTCTCTTAGCGCTTCTATATTTTGCGAAGCTGTTAACGCATCTAGACGATCTGCTGTTTCTAGTAGAAGCTGAGGCAAAGTATCTACATCAGCTCGGTATTTTTTGGCGGCGCCATGTAATGCCTGCATCCGCTCCTCAACTTGCTCAAGTCGGACAGGATCTAAATCAATTTTTTGTAAATATCGATTTAATCCATGAATCGCTTCATCCAGTTGAATGTGAGCGCTTTCTAGGGATTCACTGACATCCTGTAATGCAACATCATGTTCAGCTAAAGCGCTGATGTTGTTGCACACTTTGGATAGTGAGGACTCTAGTGAGTTATCGGCGTCACTCAAGATTTCTATAGCCTCTTGGCAGCCGCCAATTAATTTGGCGCCGTTAGCTAACCTGGCATGTTCCGATTGAATGTTCGCCCACTCACCCTCTTGTGGAGAAAGTTCGGTTAGCTCTTCTAGTTGCCACTCCAGTCTTTCACGTTCACGTTCAATATCTTGTCCTGCGTTCTCAGCTTGTGCTAAACGCCGACGAGAATCACTAAGTGTTTTGTAGGCTTGCGCAACATCAGAAGCAAGTGGTAATAAACCAGCATGACGATCAAGCAACTCTCTTTGGGCGCCACTCTTGAGAAGTAATTGGTGTGCGTGTTGTCCATGGATATCAACCAATTGATCGCCAGCTTCACGTAATTGCGTTAGTGTGGCAACACTGCCGTTAATAAAGGCGCGGCTACGACCATTGGACTCCACGGTTCTTTTGAGCAAAAGAGTTTGACCTTCATCCTCGCTAGGAAATCCTTGCTCATCGAGCCATTGCCCAAATGATTTAACTAATTCAGGCTCTACTCTAAAGGTGGCGGAAATTTCTGCGCGATTACTGCCCTCCCGAATTTGGCTGCTATCCGCTCGTTCACCAAGAACCAGGCCTAAAGCGTCTAGCAAAATAGATTTGCCAGCACCAGTCTCGCCGGTTAGTACGGTGAAACCGCTGGCAAAGTCGAGTTCAAGCTGATCAACAATGACAAAGTCACGAAGGGAGATGGTTTGAAGCATGTATTAGCGTAGCAAGAAACCCGACATTAAAAAGTCGATGGGTATTCATTCCAGTGAAGTTTCTCGCGCAATGTTTTGTAGTCGCTATGACTGCGAGGGTGTAAGAAGGTGATTGTCTTTTTAGACTGACGCACTTCCACTTTGTCACCACTTTGTAAGTTGGTTTGTGATTGCATGTCGAAATTGACAATCACGCCAAGCCCATTGATTACTTCAATGGTAGTAGCGCTATCTTGTGGCAATACGATTGGGCGGTTAGAAAGAGAGTGTGGCGCAATCGGAGCAAGCAATATACCCGCAACATGGGGATGCAATATTGGGCCGCCAGCAGAGAGTGCGTATGCGGTAGAGCCGGTTGGCGTAGAAACAATAAGGCCGTCGGATCTTTGGTTGTACATAAATGAGCCGTTAACATGAACAGCTAATTCCACCATGCCGGAAATACCGGAGCGATTAACAACAACATCATTGAGCGCTAATGCATGATTAATTTCTTTATTGGCGCGAATCACAACCGCATCGAGTAATGTGCGAGTGTCAGCCTCATACTCACCTTCAATAATTTTGGGCAGGGTATCTTGAACCGATTGAAATGGGATGTCGGTCATGTAACCCAAGCGACCCATATTAATTCCTACTAGAGGTACTTGGCTGCCAGCTATTTGGCGCGCAATTCCCAGCATCGTGCCATCGCCACCCAAAACAACGACTAAGTCAATGGCCCCCGCAAAATCTTCGGCAGCCTTGATTGGGTACTCTTTTATATTCAATTGGGTGGCAGTAGAGGCCTCTATAAAGACCTCACAGCCCAGTCCGCCAACCAGTTTGGCTAATTCCCGCAGGTGCTCATCGATACCGTCTGCCTGAAATTTGCCCACGAGAGCAACTCGGCTGAAGGCCTTCTTGGAAGAATTTGGGGATGGGCTTAACATATGATGATTAAACCATAGGCATAAAATCCCTTCCACCATGGATGAACGTTCCCGCGCCTTACTAAAAACCCTCATCGAGCGCTATATCGAGGAGGGTCAGCCTATTGGTTCCCGAACGCTATCCCGATTCTCGGGTTTAGACCTCTCGGCAGCGACTATTCGTAATGTTATGGCTGATTTGGAGGATATGGGTTTGGTGACTAGTCCCCATACTTCTGCAGGTAGAGTTCCTACCCCTAGGGGATATCGGCTTTTTGTGGATACGATGGTCACAGTGCGCCCATTGGAAGAGATGGCGGCAAAAGAGGTGGAGAAGGGTCTTCTACCGGATTCCCCACAGCGTGTATTGAATTCAGCTGCGCAAATACTATCGAATCTCACTCATTTTGCTGGGGTGGTGATGACCCCAAAGCGAGCCCAAGTGTTTAAACACATCGAGTTTTTGCGTTTGGGTGAAGGCAAAATTTTGCTCATTATGGTGACACCTGAAGGTGATGTGCAGAATCGCATTCTGCCAACCAATCAAGATTACACACCCAGTCAACTAGTGGAGGCGAGTAATTACATCAATACACAGTTTGCCGGAAAGAGTTTCGAGCAAGTACGCCAACACTTACGATCTGATTTGGATAGCTTGCGAGCAGATATTTCCGGATTGATGGCACTCGCTTTGCAAAGCGGGGTTGCAGACTACGATATGAGTCGAGGCGATATGCTGCTCTCTGGAGAGCGTCGCCTATTAAATGTTGGCGACCTTAGCTCCAATTTGGACAAGTTGCGCAAGATGTTCGATATGTTGGAGCAAAAATCAGTGCTTATGCAATTGTTGGATGTATCGAGTCATGCTGACGGTATTCAGATTTTTATTGGCGGTGAAAGTGACTTGTTGCCTTATGAAGATCTGGCAGTGATTAGTGCTCCATATAGCGTTGATGGTCAAGTCGTAGGCACCTTAGGCGTCATAGGCCCCACGCGTATGGCTTATGACAGGGTGATTCCGATTGTCGATATCACATCTAAATTACTATCAGGCGCTTTAAGCTCTTGAGCTTTGAGACCCATCAATAGTTCATATTAAATAGTTACTAGAGAAATTTATCTTGAATCAAAATCCTCACTTGCGTCCAAGTAAGACAGCAGTATTGCTCTTGAATCTAGGAACACCTTCTGCTCCAACGCCAAAGGCAGTTAGAGCCTACTTAAAAGAATTTCTCTCTGACCCTCGTGTTGTGGAGATTCCACGTTTTATTTGGTGGTTTATTTTGAATGGCATCATTTTGCCAATCCGCAGTAGTGCATCTGCAAAGAAATACGCATCGATATGGTTACCTCAATTGGGCTCCCCATTGATGCATTACTCCCGTTTGCAAGCAAAAGCGCTTCAAGAGAAATTTGCCAATGAAGGCCATACTGTTTTAGTGGATTTAGCAATGCGCTATGGCAAGCCATCAACCCAAGAGGTGCTTGAGAATCTGAAGGCAGAAGGTACGGAGCGCTTATTGCTATTGCCTTTATATCCTCAGTACTCTGCCACCACGACTGCATCTAGTTTTGATGAGGTATTTCGGGTACTCAGCACCTGGCGCAATCAACCAGAGCTGCGCTTGGTTAAGCATTATCACGACAATCCTGCTTATATCGCCGCTTTACGAGATCAAGTATTAAGCAGTTGGGATAAAGATGGGCGTCCGGATTTTGCAAGGGGCGATCGTTTAGTGATGTCCTTTCATGGACTGCCAAAACGCAATTTAATGAAGGGTGATCCCTATCATTGTGAATGTCTTAAGACGGGTCGATTGCTTGGAGAGGCGCTAGGCCTAGATTCGAATCAATACATTGTGACGTTCCAATCACGCTTTGGTAAAGCGGAATGGTTAAAGCCTTATACCGCCCCTACATTAGAGAAATTAGCAAAAGAAGGTTGTCAACGTGTCGATGTTTTTTGCCCAGGCTTCCCGGCTGACTGCCTAGAGACTTTAGAAGAAATCGCCATGGAAGCGAGAGAATCGTTCTTAGAGCGTGGCGGTAAAGATTACCGTTATATTCCTTGTTTGAACAGCAACCCTAAGTGGATTGAGGCTTTGAGCGATATTGCGTATACGCATTTACAAGGATGGTCATTGGGTTCCGAATCCTCTGAAGAGCTAGCAAAACGTCATGAGCGAGCAGAGTTCGTCAAGAATCAGTCTTGAAATTGAATAAACTGACCCCACATATCAAAGCAATTGCATTCAATATAGAAAAGTGAATTTCCGTCCATGACACAAGAAAATCCAAATTCGTTTGCTGAACAAGAAAATTCTGCAGTCCCACCCAACACTGAAAATCCGGCGCCTACTGATGCGCCCGCAGCTAAAACGCCAGAGCAAGAAATTGCCGAGCTCAATCAAAAGATTGCGGATTTGCAAGATAACTTTTTGCGTGCCAAGGCTGAAGGTGAGAATATTCGTCGCCGCGCCGTTGAAGATGTGGCAAAAGCACATAAATTCGCTATTGAGAGCTTTGCCGAACATTTAGTTCCGGTGACTGATAGCTTGTATGCTGCCCTCAGCACAGATGCAGTTGATGCAAAAGCATTTAAAGAAGGTTTGGAGATTACGCTCAAGCAACTTCTGTCAGCCTTCGAAAAAGGCAAGATGACTGAAATTAACCCTGCAGTAGGAGATAAGTTCGATCCTCATCATCATCAGGCAATCGCTTCAGTTCCATCAGAGCAGGAGCCCAATACCGTGGTTTCTGTATTGCAGCGGGGCTATACCGTGGCCGACCGGGTCTTGAGACCAGCATTAGTGACGGTAAGCGCCCCAAAATAAGGAAAAAAACCTTAAAAATTACATAAAAAAGGCAGATTTCTGCCTTTTTTGCTATTTCAGCCCTTGAATTTGGATGAATCGACCCCATCTATGGGGTATTGGAATATTCGCGGCAATTCACAGTCATTCAGTCAGTTGCCACTGAAACTTAAATAACCTAGAAGTACAACAAAACAATTTATTTTTGGAGCCATTATGGGAAAGATTATCGGAATCGACTTAGGAACCACTAACTCATGTGTTTCAGTCGTTGAAAACAATGCACCGAAGGTTGTAGAGAACGCAGAAGGTGCTCGCACTACACCATCCATCATCGCGTACGTTGAGGATGGCGAAGTATTGGTTGGCGCCCCAGCAAAACGTCAGTCAGTTACTAACCCTAAAAACACTATCTACGCAGTAAAGCGTTTGATGGGTCGCAAGTTTACCGATCCTGAAGTGCAGAAAGATATCAGCTTGATGCCTTACTCAATTGTTCAAGCTGACAATGGTGATGCTTGGGTTGAAGCACGCGACAAGAAAATGGCGCCACAACAAGTGTCCGCTGAAATCTTGCGCAAGATGAAAAAGACTGCTGAAGATTACCTTGGTGAAGAAGTGACTGAAGCTGTGATTACAGTTCCAGCTTACTTTAATGATAGCCAGCGTCAAGCAACTAAAGATGCTGGTCGTATTGCTGGTTTGGATGTAAAGCGCATCATCAATGAGCCTACCGCGGCCGCATTGGCATTTGGTCTGGACAAACAAGACAAGGCTGATCGTAAGATCGCTGTTTATGACTTAGGTGGCGGTACATTTGACGTATCCATTATTGAAATCGCTAACGTTGATGGTGAGAAGCAATTTGAAGTTCTCTCCACAAACGGCGACACTTTCTTAGGCGGTGAAGACTTTGACCAACGCATTATTGATTGGATCATTGCTGAGTTTAAGAAAGAGCAAGGCGTAGATCTGAGCAAAGACGTATTGGCATTGCAGCGTTTGAAAGATGCTGCTGAAAAAGCCAAGATCGAATTGTCTTCTGCTCAACAAACGGAGATCAATTTGCCATACGTGACAGCTGATGCTAGCGGTCCTAAGCACTTGAACTTAAAATTGACTCGTGCAAAGTTAGAGTCTTTGGTTGAGGAATTAATTAAGCGTACAGCAGGCCCATGCTTGACTGCGATTAAGGATGCTGGTGTTAGTGTTTCTGATATTGATGACGTGATTTTGGTTGGTGGTCAGACACGTATGCCTGCGGTTCAAGACAAAGTAAAAGAAATCTTTGGTAAAGAGCCACGCAAAGACGTAAACCCTGATGAGGCGGTAGCGGTTGGTGCTGCGATCCAGGGCTCCGTATTGTCTGGTGATCGTAAGGACGTATTGCTCTTGGACGTTACCCCATTGTCATTGGGTATCGAGACTCTTGGTGGCGTGATGACCAAGATGATTCCAAAGAACACCACGATTCCTACTAAGCATTCACAGGTTTATTCAACCGCTGAAGACAATCAGCCTGCGGTAACGATTAAGTGCTACCAGGGTGAGCGTGAGATGGCTTCCGCCAACAAATTGCTAGGCGAATTTAACCTCGAAGGTATTGCGCCAGCACCACGTGGTTTGCCACAAATTGAGGTGACTTTTGATATTGATGCCAACGGTATTTTGCACGTCACTGCAAAAGACAAAAATACTGGCAAAGAGAACAAGATCACCATCAAGGCAAACTCTGGCTTGACTGAAGAAGAAATCCAGCGCATGGTCAAGGATGCTGAGGCGAATGCTGCGGAAGATAAGAAGGCGCTCGAGTTGGTAACTGCGCGCAATGCAGCGGATGCATTGGCTCACTCCACCAAGAAGGCTTTGGAAGAGCATGGCGCTAGCCTAGAAGCTTCTGAGAAGGAAGCGATCGAGGCTGCACTCAAAGAGTTGGATGAAGCTATCAAAGGTAGCGATAAAGCGATCATTGAAGCTAAGACCGAAGCATTGGGTAAAGCAAGTCAGAAACTCGGTGAGAAGGTGATGGCGGCAGAACAGGCTAAAGCGGGCGCTGGCGCTGCAGGTGCGGCTCCTGGCGGCGCAGCACCTGGTGCAGCACCAGACGCAGATGTAGTTGATGCGGACTTTAAAGAGGTTGATGACAAAAAATAATTTAGTCAGAAACTATTTTTAACGAAGTTTTGAAGTAACTAAATAACAAGTCGGCCTCGCGCCGACTTGTGCCATTCAGGTTGTTGGGAAGTTGAGAGGAATAGGCCGTGCCTAAAAGTAAACGCGATTTTTATGAAGTGCTTGGTGTAGCGAAGGGTGCCAGTGATGATGAGTTGAAAAAAGCTTATCGTAAGTTGGCGATGAAGTATCACCCCGATCGTAATCCCGACAGTAAAACTGCTGAAGCGCAATTTAAAGAAGCGAAAGAGGCCTACGAGACCCTATCTGATCCCAATAAACGCGCTGCTTATGATCAGTATGGCCATGCTGGTGTAGACCCTTCTATGGGTGGCGGTTTTGGCGGTGGATTTGGCGGTGGCGGATTTGCTGATGCCTTTGGCGATATTTTTGGCGATATTTTTGGTCAAGGTGGTGGCCGTCACGCGGGCCCGCAAGTCTATAAGGGAGCGGATTTACGTTACAACATGGACATTACTCTTGAGCAAGCCGCTGAGGGATATACCACTCAGATTCGCGTGCCAAGTTGGAGTGATTGCAAACCTTGTCATGGAACAGGTGCTGAGCCTGGCACAAAGGCAGAAAAATGCTCCACCTGTGATGGCCATGGTCAGGTACGGGTGCAGCAGGGCTTTTTCTCAATGCAGCAAACTTGCCCTAAGTGTCGCGGTACTGGTGAGTACATTCCGAAGCCCTGCAAAACCTGTCATGGCTCAGGTAAACACAAAGAACAAAAAACGCTCGAGATCAAAATCCCTGCGGGCATCGATGATGGAATGCGCGTACGCTCAGTTGGGAATGGCGAGCCTGGAATTAATGGCGGACCCGCTGGCGATCTTTATGTAGAAGTGCGTGTTAAGCCGCATAAAGTATTTGAGCGTGATGGCAGTGATTTGCATGTGCAAATGCCAATCTCTTTTGCGACAGCGACGATCGGTGGTGATATTGAGGTGCCAACACTCTCTGGTCGCGTTGAATTTCCTATTCCTGAGGGAACGCAAACAGGTAAAACATTCCGTTTGCGTAACAAAGGCATAAAGGGCTTGCGCTCGACTCTAGTGGGCGATCTATTTGTTCATGTAGTGGTTGAAACCCCAGTCAAATTGACCGAGGACCAAAAGAAATTACTCAAACAGTTTGATGAAAGTCTGAAGTCAGCTGGTGACAAACATAGCCCCCAGCAAAAAGGCTGGTTTGATGGCGTAAAGAGCTTCTTTAGTTAACTACTTAGTTATTTAGCCAGCAAAGCCATGTTCAGGTCCGGGAAACTTTCCGGACTTGACTTCGCGGACATAGGCCTTCACAGCTGCTTCAATTGAATGGTGCCCTTCCATAAAGTTCTTCACGAACTTGGGAGGCTTACCTGGGCTAATGCCCAACATATCCTGTAGCACCAATACTTGACCTGAACAATTTGGACCAGCACCAATACCAATCGTTGGAATGGATAAAGCTTCAGTAATTTTTTCACCCAGCGAAGATGGAATCGCTTCGAGCACAATCATTTGCGCGCCAGCTTGTTCGCATGCAATTGCTTGATCAAGCATGAGGCTTGCGGCGTCCTTGGATTTTCCTTGAACTTTATAGCCACCTAAAACATGAACGGATTGCGGGAGAAGTCCGAGATGCGCACACACAGGTACGCTACGCTCAACCAAATATTGAATGATGTCGATTTGCCAATCGCCGCCCTCTAGCTTGACCATATCGGCGCCAGCGCGCATTAAGGTCGCAGCAGAATCTAAGGCCTGTACTGGATCGCCGTAGCTGGCAAAAGGTAAATCAGCAATAACAAAAGCGTGCGTATTGGCGCGCGCTACACATTCAGTGTGATAAGCAACTTGCTCTACTGTAACTGGGGTGGTGCTGGTGTGCCCTTGAATCACATTGCCAAGAGAATCACCAATCAAAATGGTCTCAACACCACAACGATTGAGAAGTGCTGACATAGTTGAATCATATGCTGTCAGCATAGAAATCTTTTCACCCTCAGCGTGCATTGCGAGGAGCTTAGTAATTGTGATTGGCTTATCGCCCTGTAAGTAACCCATGGCGAGAGTTTAATGAATTAATGCGCCGTTTGGCTATAAACGTCTTTTTCCCCGCAATTACAGTTACGGCAAGGGAGTTTTTCGATGCGCTGGTGAGCTACTTTAGGGAGATAGGCCTTTAATTCACCTAAATTGGGTAGAAAGAAATCAGGAGCAATTTCTAGCAAAGGCAATAAAACAAATGAGCGTTCAATGATTTTGGGGTGGGGAAGCATCAACTCGGTTTCATTCTGAGTGACGCCCTCAAAAGACAAAATATCTAGATCAAGTGTCCGGGGTGCATTTGCATATGGGCGCTCTCTACCAAACTCTTTTTCAATGGCTTGGCAAACATGCAGTAAGCCATAAGGACTGAGCTCTGTTTCGATCTCAATGACGGCATTAATGTAATCGCCACCAGTCGCTTCAACGGGAGCGCTTTGATAAAAACAACTTTTGGCAAGAATGTGAAGTTGAGCGCGTTGCGCTAAGCAAACAATGGCATCAGTAATGAGCTGACGCGTGTCGCCGATGTTGCCACCAAATCCGATAAAAGCTCGTGCCATACGATTCCAAATTCAAGATGGAATTACTTTACCGAAATTTTTATAAGTTTGCTTAGCTCGAAGAAACTTCTGCTGGGCTTGTGGATTTTGGTTTTCTACGACGACGTCTTTTGGTGGGTGAGTTAGTGGTATTGCCTAGTTCAGTTTTTGCGCTAGCCATCAAAGCCTCTTGCCCAGCAGAATCTGCTGCGATGAAGTTGGTCCACCACTCACCAAGCGCTGGGCTTTGTTCTCCAGTTGCGCAGCGTAGCAGCATAAAGTCATAGCCTGCCCTAAAACGGGGCATTTCAATTAAACGATAAGGGTAACGCCCGACTCGTCTTTCAAAGCGAGGCTGCATTGACCAGATTTCTCGCATGTCACTCTCAAAGCGACGCTGAATAGTCATGCCACTACTTTGAGTGGCGATCGTTTCGTCCATAGCATCTTGTAGTGCCGGAATATTGGCCATGCCTTTGGCAAGATTGGCCTTCCAGTTTTTCAGAAGATCTGGCCACAGCAATGTGGCAAATAAAAATCCTGCCGATACACTTTTTCCGGATTGGATGCGTTGATCCGTATTGGCAAGTGCCAGCTTCACAAATCCATTTGCCCCAATAGCGTTTTCGCTGTCATCCAAAATATGATCAAGCAAGGGCAACAACCCATGGTGTAAACCCGCCTCTCGAAGACCTTGAATGGCTGCCCAGGAATAGCCAGACATGAGGAGCTTGAGGATTTCATCAAAAAGTCTGGCTGCTGGCACGTCTTGTAAGAGCTTGCTCAATTTAGCAATCGGCGAGCGGGTATTTGAGTCAAGAGTAAATCCGGTTTTGGCAGCAAAGCGAATAGCTCTGAGCATTCGTACTGGATCTTCGCGATAACGTTTAGCCGGGTCACCAATCATGCGCAAAGTTTTTCTTTGCATGTCCGCCATGCCGCCGTGATAGTCAAGAACGGTTTCGGTGGATGGATCGTAATACATTGCATTGATCGTAAAGTCACGGCGGGCAGCATCCTCACCCTGTGATCCCCAGACGTTGTCACGCAAAATACGACCACTTTCAGCCACATGATCACCGGCGATATCAAGCAAGGCTCTAAAGGTTGAGACCTCGATGATTTCAGGGTGGCCCTTACCAAAGAAGGTCACATGAACAATTTGGAAGCGTCGACCGATGAGGCGTGCTTTACGAAAGAGTCGTTGTACCTGATCTGGGGTGGCATTCGTTGCCACATCAAAATCTTTTGGCTCAATTCCCAAAACAAGATCACGCACTGCGCCACCCACAATGAATGCTTCAAAGCCAGCTTGTTGAAGGGTTTGGGTAACCTTAACGGCATTTTTGGAGAGCAGGTGTGGATCAATGCGGTGAGATTTTTTGGGAATCCGCTTTGGAGCTCCAGCCAGATTAGCCTGCGTCTGTTTGACCATAGGGTCACGACGCAAGATGCGTTTAAAAAACTTAGTAATCATGCAAACAACTCGAGGATAGGCCAATTGCGTTTCTGGGCTTCATTACGCAAGCGATCATCTGGATTGGTAACAACAGGATGGCTGACTTGCTCAAGTAGTGGCAGGTCATTCATAGAGTCAGAATAAAAATAACTGCGTGGTAGCTGATCAAGCTTGAGTTTCTGTTTTGCTAGCCAGCTATGTAAATTCAAAATTTTGCCTTCGCGAAAGTTTGGGCTTCCCTTCACTTCGCCTGTGAAGTTGGCCAAGGGATTATCACCGCTAGTTTCTGGTTCAGTAGCAATGAGATGCTCAATGCCAAAGCGTTCAACAATCGGGCGTGTGACAAAGCTATTCGTGGCTGTAACAACGCAACAAAGGTCGCCAGCATCTTGATGCTGCTTGACCAGGTCAATGGCTTTTTGACGAAGCTGTCCATTGATCACTTCATGCATAAATTGGTCATGCCATTCTTTGAGTTGTGCGCGTGAGTGCTCGGAAAGTGGTTTGAGAGCAAATCGCAAAAATTCATGAATATCAAGCTTACCTTCTTTGTAGTCTTGGTAGAAGCGTTCGCTTTGTCGTGCATAGTATTCGCTATCAACCACGCCAATGCGTGCCAAAAACTGCCCCCATTCATAGTCGCTATCGCAGGGAAGTAAGGTGTGATCTAAATCGAAAAGGGCTAACTGTGTCACAAATGAAATATTTAGAAAATTATTTAGGTTGCAGAAGCTCGCGCACCAGAGGCAAGGTTACAGCACGTTTTGTTTCTAGTGAGTAAGCATCCAAAGCATCGATTAAAGCCATTAAGTTAGGCATATCGCGATAGAAGCGATTTAATAACCAAGGAACCACTTCTGGGGACAGCACTAAACCACGGGCTTTTGCTGCTTGCTCTAATGCTTGTATTTTCTCATCATCATCCAAAAGTTGGGTTTGAAAGATGAGACCCCATCCTAGGCGTGTCCGTAGATCCTCGCGTAGCTCTAGATTGGCCGGCGCCGCATTGCCAGCCATAAAGATATGAATATTTTTGCTAGCCTGCACTGTATTGAGAATACGAAAAAGCGCTCCCACTAGTCTGTCATCAAGGCGGTCAACATCATCAACCGTGATCACAGAGACCTGGTCCTTTTCTGCCAATGCGGTAATTTGTTCTTCTAGTCGCACCCAAGTGATGGGTTCTGAGGGTGTGAGTGAAAAAGATTCGAGACCAGCAAGTTCTGCTGCATTCGTCATGGCCTGAAGTAAATGGGTACGCCCAGATCCTTCTGGGCCCCACCAATACATCCAACGATGATTGAGGGGGTTATTTATTTCTCTTGGCGAGCCTTGTTTCCAAGAATCACAAAGTGCTTGCAAAGAAGAAATGAGTGCGCGATCGTTTCCGGGAAGGTAATTTTCAAGACTGGCTTCTGGTGTATGGCCAATATCTAAAGCAAATTGTTTTGGAAGCGAGGGCGTATTCATTAAAGCAAAATTATTTTTGATACCAAGTGCTTTGCGTGTAAACAGACCAAAGGTATTTAACCAATACCAAGCTCACTGCACTAATCGGTAGCGCTAGGAGAACGCCAAAAAAGCCAAAAAGCTTTCCAAACAAAAGCAATGCAAATAAGACGGCCACAGGGTGCAAGCCAATGCGCTCGCCCACTAGGCGTGGGGTCAAGAAGAAGCCTTCAATGAACTGTCCAATGCCAAAAAGGACGAGCACTCCAGCGACTTCTGTATGTGGACCGAACTGTAAAAGTGCGGAGATGATTGCTAGACTTAAGCCCAAAGCAATGCCGATGTAGGGAATCACAATCATGAGGGCTGTGAATACGCCTAATGCAACAGCACCTTTAACGCCGACCAAGGCTAGGCCAGCGCTGTAGTAGACCGCCATGATGGAAACCACGATCAACATACCGCGTAAGTATTGCGATAACAAACCATCGGTATGCATCGCAAGATGATGAACCGTATCTTGAGCGCGCACTGGAACAATGGTTCTGAGTAGACCAAAGAAATGGGTCCAGTCAATTAACAAATAAAACATCACAAAGATAATCAGAATCGCATTAACAAATCCAGCGATTACTGAGCTGCTTGATAACAAAACAGTGTCGAGTGCGGAACTCATTAATGTGTCGGCATTCTCATTGATGTGCTCAGTGATTTTTTGAATGGCGTCGACTTTAAGTGATGCCCAGTCAAAGTTAATATGCAACTCGGTCAACTTTGGTCCAAGCCAAGTTTGGGTATTACTGATCCAATTTGGAATCTGGGCGCGAATCAGGGGAATTTCGTATTTAAGGAGCCCTATAAACAGGCTGAGAATGAAAAAAATGAGGCCAAGACCAAAAAGGACCGCTAGGGCGGCAGCAAGACCACGGGGGAGGCGGTGTTTTTCAAGCCATAGGCAAACGGGTCGCAGGGCGTATGCCAGGATGAATGCGGTCAAAAATGGGGTAAAAATTTCAGCCATTACGAGTAATCCTCTAGAATTCAATGATTCTACTGACCCAGTAGCATTTTTTACTAATATTCCAGCCCAGATATGACTTCTTCTACCAATTCTTCTTCAAAAGGCCTTTCCTACCGCGATGCGGGCGTTGATATTGACGCTGGGGATGATTTAGTCGATCGCATCAAGCCCTTAGCCAAGAAAACCATGCGAGAAGGTGTTTTGGCTGGAATTGGCGGCTTTGGTGCTCTTTTTGAAGTTCCGAAGCGCTATAAAGAGCCAGTTTTGGTCTCTGGTACTGACGGAGTAGGTACAAAGCTACGCTTGGCTTTTGAGTGGAATCGTCATGAGACTATTGGCCAGGATTTGGTTGCCATGAGTGTGAATGACATTTTGGTTCAAGGTGCCGAGCCACTATTTTTCTTAGATTATTTTGCTTGCGGCAAGCTCTCTGTAGAAACTGCGGCAACAGTGGTTGGCGGTATTGCTAAAGGCTGTGAATTATCAGGTTGCGCATTGATCGGTGGTGAAACTGCTGAGATGCCTGGAATGTATCCCCCGGGTGAATATGATTTGGCAGGTTTTGCTGTGGGTGCAGTTGAGAAATCCAAAATCATTACTGGCAACACTATTGTTCCTGGCGACGTAGTGTTAGCAATTGGATCTAGCGGCGCTCATTCCAATGGTTACTCATTGGTTCGAAAAATTATTGAGCGTGCTGGCGCAAAACCGACTGATGATTTGGGTGGTCGTTCATTGGGTGATGTAGTCATGGCTCCAACAGAAATTTATGTGAAGCCGCTCCTGAAATTAATTTCTGAAATCGATGTGAAAGGCATGGCCCACATTACTGGTGGCGGTTTAGTAGATAACGTGCCACGTGTGTTACCTGAAAATACTCAAGCGGTATTGCATCGAGATAGCTGGCAGATGCCTGAGCTCTTCCGTTGGTTACAAATGAAGGGCGGCGTTGCTGATGCAGAAATGGTCCGAGTGTTTAACTGCGGTATTGGTATGGTGGTGATTGTGTCGCCAGCTCAGGCTGATGCAGCGATTAAATCACTGACTGCCCAAGGCTTAAAAGCATGGACTGTAGGTGAAGTGGTGGAGCGTTCAAAGGATGCACCGCAAACCATTGTTATTTAAGCACATCTAAGTCAGCCCCATCAAGCTGTTTTGGCAATAGTCTAGAGCTGCCTTCATCTCAATTGGGTTGAAGGGGTCAAATGTGTTTCTTCCGGAGATGGCTCTGAGCCAAGTCAGTTGGCGTTTTCCTAATTGTCTTGTTGCTGCCAATGCTTTGTAACGCATTTGTTCCGCATCGATTTCACCATTGAGAAACTCCCAAGCTTGGCGATAGCCAACCGAGCGAATGGCGGGCAAGTCAGCATGCAGAGCTGCATTTTTTCGCAACAGCCTTACTTCATCTAAAAATCCCGCTGCGAGCATTTCATCAAAACGCTTTTCTAAATTTTGATGCAGTCGCTTACGATCACTGGGCTCTAATGAAACTAAGTTAATCCATTTAGGGATATCGGAACCCTCCCTTCCATCTTCGCTGGGGGATTCTGATAACAAGGTCGACATTGCTTTGCCAGTGATTTCATAAACTTCGAGGGCGCGTTGAACTCGTTGAGAGTCATTGGGCTCTAGACGCATCGCGGTTTCTGGATCAATGATTGCCAGTTTGGCATGCATTGCGGGCCAGCCAATGCGCTTGCCTTCATCATCGAGTCGAGCACGAATCTCAGGGTTTGCAGGAGGTAATGACGATAAGCCATATGCCCATGCTCTCCAGTAGAGCATGGTGCCACCAACAATAACGGGTATATGCCCCCGGTTCGTAATTTCTGCACAGAGCTGCTTTGCATCTTTTGCAAAGCGTGCCGCTGAATAAACTTCAGTCGGCTCAAGAATGTCTATCAGATGATGTTTGACTGCCACTTGTTCTGCTTTAGTGGGTTTTGCACTGCCAATATCCAGTCCGCGATAGACCAATGCTGAATCCATGCTGATCAGTTCTATAGTTAGGCCAATAGATTTAGCATGCTCCGCCAGTGACATGGCGAGATGGGTTTTGCCGGCACCAGTCGGACCCACAATACAAAGTATCGGATTGCTTGCTGGTGGCTGCAT
Source organism: Polynucleobacter sp. MWH-UH25E (assembly GCF_018687095.1). Taxonomy (NCBI): domain Bacteria; kingdom Pseudomonadati; phylum Pseudomonadota; class Betaproteobacteria; order Burkholderiales; family Burkholderiaceae; genus Polynucleobacter; species Polynucleobacter sp. MWH-UH25E. Next base: position 866,935 of record NZ_CP061286.1, read on the forward strand.
AGGCTGAATGTGTAGTTCAGTTTGCATAAGTCATTATAAGAGCCTGTTAATATGCCCATCAAACCTATTTTTGGAGAGCAAGTTGATTGATGCCCTGTTGCAGTTGAGTGACTTATTGCTGCATATTGATCGCCATTTGGATGTGGTTATTTCTCAATATGGCCCTTGGGCATACGGCTTGCTTTTTGCGATCGTATTTGCGGAAACGGGTTTAGTTGTAGCACCGTTCTTGCCTGGTGATTCTTTGCTCTTTATTGCTGGCGCCTATTGCGCAACAGAGCATTTCAATCTTTGGACTTTGTGTATTGGTTTATTGATTGCCGCAGTTGCCGGTAATACAGTGAACTATTTCATTGGTCGTTGGATTGGTAAAAGGGTATTTAGTAGCCAATCTCGTTGGATCGATCAGGGTGCCTTATTAAAGACCCATGCTTTCTATGAGAAGCATGGCGGTAAAACAATTATCCTCGCACGCTTTTTGCCTATTATTCGCACCTTTGCGCCATTTATCGCTGGCGTATCTGAGATGAACTTTTCACGCTTTCAGTTATTCAATATTACGGGCGCAGCCCTTTGGGTTTTTGGTTTGGTCATTGCTGGGTACTTCTTTGGCAATATTCCATTCATTCGCCAGAATCTAAACGTTATTGTTTTGGTAGGTATAGGCGCAGCTGCAGTGCCTGTAGTTTTGGCTGCACTTTATAAAATTTTTCAACGCAAGAAAAACTAGCCAAACAAAATCCCATTTAGCTAAGTGCAGATCACTTAGCGCAGCTTGCTCAGTGCAACTTTGTTTGGCTTTCCAAGGTAGCAATGTGCTCGCGTATATCGCTAGCATCTTCTGCTTCTGGTACTTCGCTTAAGTAGCGATGCATATCTTCTAATGCGGGTCGCAAATATTCTAGTTGAGCAAAGATCAGCCCGCGATCTCTAATCTCTTCAATTGAATCGGGCAATAAGATCACAAGACGTTCTTGAATTCCTAATAAACGCTCCCAGCGCTCGTGCTCTGAGTAGATCATCTTGAGGTTTCTCAGGAATCGGGAAAGTATTTCCCTAGAGCTGGATGCCCTCAAGAAGACATTCAAGGGAAGGCTGAGCTCCCCTCGGTAGCCCTTGGCATCAAGGTATGGATCTAGCATTTCTTGTAGCTGGTTTTTGGAAAGAGATTCACCGGTCAGGGGGTCCATGATTACCTCACCCTGTTGCAGGGAGATACGCATCATGAAGTGATTAGGAAATGAGACGCCACGAATCTTCAAACCAATTTGCTGTCCAAGCTCCATCATCAAAATTGCCAGAGAGATTGGAATACCGCGACGATTTTCAAGTACGTAGTGCAAGTAGGAATTCTCGGGAGCATAAAAATCATTTGGGTTGGGACCAAACCCTAGCTCGGCATAAAAAAAGTGTTTCAAAATTTGTAAGCGCTGAACAGGTGATGTATCCGGGGTAATGCGCGCTTTTAATTTATTGCCTAGTTCATCAAGCTGATCAAGTACGCCTTGAACATCTAGGTCTGGGTATGCGTGTTGCGCTACTGCGATAGCAGCTTCCGTTAACGGAAAGTGTTCGTCTTCAGTAACTAATGTAGTGAAGTAGTCGAGCTGTTGTGTTGGCATACATCCTATTTTGCATGACGCAAGAATTTTTGCCAGCGAATTCCCACTAAAGCCAAAGAAATAAAGTAAACCAAGGCCGCAGCCGTTAACCATAGTACCAATAGGCCTATGCGAGTCCAGGGTTGAGCTTGAAGTTCGATCCAATTATGAGCAGAGGCCGCATAAAAAAGCACCGCCGAAAATGGGATAAGAGCGAGAAATAGCTGCCCTAGGTATTTGGGCCATGCAGCATTTGGAAGGGCGCCCCGTTTGCTTAGGCCTATCCACAGTAGCGCTGCATTCAGGCAAGCGCCAGTGCCGACGGATAAGGCCAGGCCCGCATGTCCAAACCAGGGCACAAAAATAAGATTTGCTAGCTGTGTGGCAATCAATACAACTAAGCCAATTTTGACGGGCGTGCGAATATCTTGTCGGGAGTAAAAGCCAGGAGCCAAAATTTTTACCAATATCAAACCAATTAAGCCAACGCCATATGCTGAAAGAGCGCGTTGCGTCATCAGCACATCTATTGCATTGAATTTCCCGTAGTGATACAAGACGGCCGCTAAGGGCTCGCCAAAAATAAAAAGGGCAATGGCTGAAGGCGCTGCCAACAAGAAGGTGAGTTGCAGACCCCATACCAATAGCTCGCCAGCATGTGCTAAATCATTCTTGGCGTTTGCTTTACTCAGGCTCGGTAACAGAACAGTACCAAGCGCCACGCCAAGCAAGGCGGTTGGAAATTCCATTAGGCGGTCAGCATATGAGAGCCATGAAACACTCCCGGCTTGCAAGCGAGATGCGATGTTGGTGTTGATGATGAGTGATATTTGCGCAACAGATACGGCAAAGACTGCAGGACCCATCAGTTTTAAAACTCGTCTTGCATCTGGATTGTTGAAGGCGGATTTAATTGCGCCCGGCAGTAAACCAATGCGTGGCAATAAACCCAAGCGTGCAAGAGATGGAACTTGAATGGCTAATTGCAGAACGCCACCTAAAAGCACGCCAATGCTGAGTGCATAAATTGGCTGCCCTAAATATGGCGCCAAGAAAATAGCGCTGCCAATCAGCGCAAGATTTAATAGAACAGGTGTGAATGCTGGAATCGCAAAACGATGATAGGTATTCAAGATTCCGGCAGACAGAGACACCATGGAAATCAGTCCAATATATGGAAACATGATCCGGGTCATGACAACGCTCGCATCGTAGGCTGGGCCACCAGTAAAGCCTGTGGCAATAACCAAAATCAATAATGGAGCGCCAATAACCCCTACCAATACTGTCAGCAATAAGGCCCAAAATAGGAGGGTGGCAACGGCATTTATGAGGGTTTTGGCCTTGTTTTGGTCCTCATTTGTGGAAATTTCGCCCAAAATGGGCACGAAAGCCTGAGAAAAGGCCCCCTCTGCAAATAGTCGTCGTAGCAGATTGGGTAGCCTAAAAGCCACATTAAAGGCGTCTGTCCACTCTGAAGCCCCGAAACTACGGGCAATCAGCGTTTCCCGTAGCAACCCTGTAATACGGGAAAGCATGGTGAGGGAGCTGACCTTGGCAGCGGCAGAAAGCAGGTTCATGAGCCGATTTTCCCCTATTTATGGTTTGACTGGGCTTTTTTGCCCCTTTCAGGTAAAATCTTGGGTTTTGGCGAGCTTGCTTACAAAATTGGCAAGGTCGCAAGATATTTAACTAATCGTATTTAGCAATTTATAGAGGCAAGGTTTAAAGATGGCCAATACAGCACAAGCGCGTAAGCGCGCACGCCAGGCAGTAAAACAGAACGAGCACAATTCCAGCTTGCGTTCAAAGCTCCGTACTTCCATTAAGGCAGTTCGTAAAGCGATCGAATCTGGTGATAAAGCTGCTGCTGCAAAAGTATTCGCAGCATCCCAATCAACAATCGACAAGATTGCTGACAAAAAGATTGCTCACAAAAATACTGCGGCTCGTCAAAAGTCACGTTTGTCTGCAGCTATTAAAGCGATGGCAGCGTAATTTAGTTTTTGTTTTAGGCTGGTCGAAACGTATTTCGACCGAGGCCCGCTCCTCATCAGAGCGGGTTTTTGTTTTTAAGGCTGAGGTGGTGTTGCTGGGTTGAACTCACAAGCCTCTTCGATCGGTAGATTATTGTCTTTGGCAAAGTTCATGACAAAGTCTAGCGCTCTAGGGTCGAGGTCACCTAGTCTAGTATCAATAACAACGCATTTCACTTTTGCAATGAGTACTGGTCTTACATAGGGCGAGTAAGTGAAGCGAGGGTCTCCCGAATCGCCGGGTGGGCGAAAAGTAGCCATAACCCCGCAAAGACGCTCCGCCCAATCGCTGGGCCGAAACGGTTTGCCAGAAGTTGTAATGCCTTGAATGAAAAGCGTTTTGTGGTTCAAGTTGGCGTTTGGATATTTGTAAGGGTAGTACTAAGCCCTCTAGCTTAACAGCCTGAGGTGACCGTAAGATGGCTTTATGTTCTATTTTCGTGCAGTTGATTGATTTAAGAAAAAAATGCAAGCCAAAACTTTAGTAGAAAGCTCAACTATGACATCTCTGGCAAAGCCTCAAGTGCCTGGTCAGGTCAAGCACTACCTGCAGTTTGCTGACCTCACTCGTGAAGAGTATGACTACTTGCTGAAAAGATCAGCATGGTTAAAAGCCAAGTTTAAAAGTTATGAGACATGGCACCCTCTGCATGACCGGACTTTGGCGATGATTTTTGAGAAGCATTCAACACGTACGCGCCTCTCATTTGAAGCGGGGATACACCAGCTAGGTGGTCACGCGGTCTATCTCAATACCCGTGATACTCAATTGGGCCGTGGTGAGCCTGTAGAGGACGCTGCACAGGTGATTTCAAGAATGACCGACATCATCATGATTCGTACATTCGGACAAGAAATCATTGAGCGCTTTGCTTCGAACTCTCGTGTGCCCGTGATTAATGGCCTGACTAATGAATATCACCCATGCCAAGTTCTCGCAGATATTTTTACTTATGTTGAGGCACGCGGACCGATTCAAGGAAAAACGGTTGCTTGGGTTGGTGATGCCAACAACATGGCCTATACCTGGATTCAGGCGGCTGAGTGCTTAGATTTTCAATTACGCTTTTCTGCACCCGAAGGTTATCAATTAGATCCAGTACGACTTAGTAGTAATGCCACCAAGCATCTAACTATTTGCGCCGATCCTAAGGACGCGTGCAAAGATGCTGATTTGGTTACTACAGACGTTTGGACCAGCATGGGCTATGAAGCTGAAAATACTTCACGTATGAACGCTTTTAAAGACTGGATGGTTGATGAAGAGTTGATGGCACTTGCAAAGCCCGATGCTTTATTTATGCACTGCCTGCCTGCACACCGGGGCGAAGAGGTTTCTGCGGGCGTGATTGATGGTCCGCAAAGTATTGTGTGGGAAGAGGCGGAAAATCGTCTGCATGTTCAAAAAGCCTTGATGGAATATTTGCTCTGCGGGCGTTTGGATTAAGAGATAAAAAGTAGTCAAGAAGTATTGAGTCATTTGTTTATTAATTTTTATTGAATAAGAAATCATGTCTGATATTAAAAAGGCCGTACTAGCGTATTCCGGTGGACTCGACACCAGCGTGATCTTGAAGTGGCTTCAAGATACTTATGGTTGTGAAATCGTTACTTTCACTGCAGATTTGGGTCAAGGCGAAGAGCTTGAGCCGGCTCGCGCCAAAGCACTCCAATTTGGCATCAAGCCAGAAAATATTTTTATTGATGATTTGCGCGAAGAGTTTGTGCGTGACTTTGTATTTCCAATGTTCCGTGCAAATACGATTTATGAGGGTGAGTATTTACTCGGCACTTCGATCGCCCGCCCACTAATTGCAAAACGTCAAATTGAGATTGCTCGTTTAACTGGTGCGGACTCTGTATCGCACGGCGCTACCGGCAAAGGTAATGACCAGGTTCGCTTTGAATTGGGTTACTACGCTCTTGAGCCAGGAATTAAAGTGATTGCTCCATGGCGTGAATGGGATCTCCTCTCTCGTGAGAAGTTGATGGCCTACGCTGAAAAGCATGGCATTCCAGTAGAAATGAAACACAAGCAAGGTGGTTCACCTTATTCCATGGACGCCAACTTATTGCATATCAGCTATGAAGGCCGTCATTTGGAAGATCCAAATGCCGAAGCCGAGGAATCTATGTGGCGTTGGACAGTGTCTCCTGAAAAAGCTCCAGATGCTCCCGAAATTATTGAAATTGAATTTAAGTCTGGCGATCCTGTCGCTATTAACGGTAAGTCATACAAGCCACATGAATTGTTGGCTGAACTGAATCGCCTTGGTGGCAAACACGGCATTGGCCGTCTCGACTTGGTAGAAAACCGTTTCGTTGGCATGAAGAGCCGTGGTTGCTATGAAACTCCTGGCGGCACTATTTTGCTCAAAGCACATCGCGGTATTGAAAGTATTACGCTGGACCGCGAAGTGGCGCACTTAAAAGATGATCTGATGCCACGCTATGCAAGTTTGATCTATAACGGTCTGTGGTGGTCTCCAGAGCGTATTGCTTTGCAAACTCTGATCGATCACACTCAACAGATGGTCAATGGCGTAGTCCGTTTGAAACTCTACAAGGGCTCTGTATCTGTGATTTCAAGAGATTCAGCGAACACCTTGTTTGATCAAACAATCGCCACTTTTGATGATGACGGCGGGGCCTATAACCAAGCCGATGCTGCCGGCTTTATCAAGCTCAATGCATTGCGTATGCGTATTGCTGAAACCGCAAAACGTAAACGTACAAAGAAATAATTTCAATTAGAACCAAACAATAAAGAGAGAATTTAGATGCAATTTGATCAAGTTTCTGTTGGCAAGAAAGCTAATGTATTTTTTGATGGTAAGTGTGTGTCACATACTGTAACAATGCCGAACGGTGTGCGTAAATCTGTTGGTGTTGTATTGCCAAGCACTTTACGTTTTGACCTGAGTACTAAAGAAGTAATGGAAGTAGTTGATGGCAATGCATTTGTCAGCATCAATGGCGCTCCTGAACAAGAGTTCAAGGCTGGCCAAAGCTGGGAAGTGGAAAAGGGTGGTTATTTCATCATCCGCGCTGAGCAGCCAGTGCACTATGTTTGCCACTTTGAGTAAACGTGCTTCTGCTTAAAGCAAAACGCAGGCCTAGGCCTGCGTTTTTTATTGTTACTTTACTGTTCTGAGTCGATTACTTTTTATCTCTTTGGCAGCCCATTAATAAAGCTTCCGGGAACAATCACGCGATCAGAGAACCATTGCTTATTCATTTCTAAGGCATAACGCACAGCAGCCTTAGGGCAATGGTTGTTGGTGGTCTCGGCTTGCATTTCTTCAATGTTCACAATCTTGCCATCGTCAGCAATAAAGGCAATCGACAGGGGAATCTTGGTATTGTTCATCCAAAAGCAATGCCCAGCTTTCTGTTCGAAGATAAACAGCATTCCCGAATTGGTTGGCATGCTGGTGCGATTCATTAAACCTACTTCTCTCGTCTTAGGTGTATCAGCTAGCTCTGCCTGAATTCGGTAGATGCCTGTTTTGAGTTCAACGGTTGGCAGTCCTACATTGAGTTGTGCCCAAGCATTTGCTGAGCAAAACAGAATGCTGGAAATAAAAAGTTTTTGAATGAGTTTTATTTTTGTATGCATGCTTGCATTTTAAGTGAGGCAAATTTCAGGCGAAAAAAAACCCAGGAACAAATCCTGGGTTTCTCATAATGATCTAAGGACTATTAAGCCGCTTGGATATTTGTAGCTTGTTTGCCTTTAGGACCTTGGGTAATATCAAAAGTTACCTTTTGGTTTTCCTTGAGGGTCTTGAACCCAGGCATAGTAATTGCGCTGAAATGCGCGAATAACTCTTCTTCACCATCATCAGGTTTGATAAAGCCAAAACCTTTTGCATCATTGAACCACTTAACAATTCCGGTCGCCATGCGAACTCCATTACATAAACTTAAAACAACCGTGATGAGGGCAAATACTTTTTAATCAGTCTCAATCCACAACACGCCTAAATAGAACCCTTTTATAGGCCTACCCCCCGATTGTTTGCCCTTTTTGTGGGGGTGTCAAGGAGTTAAATAGCCTTATTACCCCGTATTTACCCCTTTTTTTATCGAAAAATGCCCCAATATGGGTTAAATCAGGGTTTTTTTGGGGTTTTCACAACAAGAATCCCCTGAAATCCAGTTTAGGTATCTGTGTTTAGAATGTTTCTCATGAGTCGCGCACCAAAGAATCCCACTACAGGCATCCCTGCCAACCCCTATGTTGAGGACACCCTTTTACTCGAAAAACAAGTCGAGCAAGTTAAGGTTCCCTCAATGTATAAAGTTTTGTTACTGAATGACGATTACACCCCAATGGAATTTGTGGTGATGGTCATTCAGGAGTACTTCAATAAAGATCATGAGACTGCAACGCGCATCATGTTGCAAGTGCATTTAGTTGGTAAAGGTATCTGTGGCGTCTTTACACGCGATGTCGCAGCAACTAAAGTACATCAAGTAATTGAATTATCGCGTGAAGCTGGTCACCCATTACAGTGCACTATGGAGGAAGCATGATTGCCCAAGAACTAGAAGTAAGTCTGCATATGGCGTTTGTTGACGCCCGTGCATCCAGACATGAGTTCATTACGGTGGAGCATTTGCTTGCAGCCTTACTAGATAACGCCACTGCGGTTGAGGTGCTTAAGGCTTGCGCCGTCAACATTGCAGAGCTACGTGCCCAGTTAAAGAATTTTATTAATGACAACACTCCTGTAGTGCCTGGTAATGATGAAGTCGATACGCAGCCTACTTTAGGTTTTCAGCGTGTGATTCAACGCGCGATCATGCATGTTCAGTCCACTTCAAATGGAAAGAAAGAGGTTACTGGTGCAAATGTGTTGGTAGCGATTTTTGGTGAGAAGGATTCGCATGCAGTGTATTTCTTGCAGCAGCAAGGCGTCACTCGATTGGATGTAGTGAACTTTATTAGCCATGGCGTACGTAAGGATCAGGCTGAGCATGTGAAGCCAGTCGAGTCAACACAAGACGCTGAAGAGTCTGCCGCCTCTGGTAAGGAGAGTCCGCTTGATCAATACACTCAAAACCTCAATGCTATGGCTCGCCAAGGCAAGATCGACCCATTAATTGGTCGTGAGAGTGAAGTAGAGCGTGTCATTCAGGTGCTGTGCCGCCGCCGTAAAAATAACCCCTTACTAGTAGGTGAGGCAGGTGTTGGTAAAACCGCGATTGCTGAAGGCTTAGCTTGGAGAATCGTAAAGGGTGATGTGCCAGAGGTATTGGCAAACGCGACAGTCTATTCATTAGATATGGGTGCTTTACTCGCTGGTACTAAATACCGTGGTGATTTTGAGCAGCGTCTCAAGAGTGTTTTGAAGTCTTTAAAAGATCACGCGCACGGCATCTTGTTTATTGATGAGATTCATACATTGATTGGAGCTGGTGCAGCTTCAGGTGGCACCTTAGATGCTAGCAACTTACTAAAGCCTGCTCTATCCAATGGCTCTCTGAAATGTATTGGTGCAACGACCTTTACTGAGTATCGCGGTATTTTTGAGAAAGATGCGGCTTTATCTCGTCGCTTCCAAAAGGTAGACGTTGTAGAGCCAACCGTAGATCAAACTGTACAAATTCTGCGTGGCCTCAAATCCCGCTTTGAAGAGCACCATAGCGTGAAGTACTCTGCTGGTGCTTTAGTGGCTGCCGCTGAACTTTCTTCTCGCTACATTAATGATCGCCATTTGCCTGACAAGGCAATCGATGTAATTGATGAGGCAGGGGCAGCGCAACGCATATTGCCTAAATCAAAGCAAAAGAAAACGATTGGTCGTCCCGAGATTGAAGAGATTGTTGCCAAGATTGCACGCATACCGCCCCAGTCCGTTACGGTTGATGATCGCAGTAAGTTGCAGACGCTTGATCGTGACATTAAGAGCGTGGTGTTTGGGCAAGATCCAGCCATTGAGGCCTTGGCTAGTGCTATTAAGATGACTCGTGCTGGTCTTGGTAAGGTTGATCGCCCAATTGGCTCTTTCTTGTTCTCTGGCCCGACTGGGGTTGGTAAGACTGAGGTAGCAAAGCAATTAGCCTTTATCTTGGGTATCGAACTTTTACGTTTTGATATGTCTGAGTACATGGAGCGTCACGCCGTAAGTCGTTTGATTGGCGCTCCTCCTGGATATGTTGGTTTTGATCAAGGCGGTCTATTGACTGAGGCGGTCAATAAGAAGCCTCACTGCGTGCTACTTTTGGATGAAATTGAGAAAGCGCATCCAGATATCTTCAACATCCTGTTGCAAGTTATGGACCATGGAACCTTGACTGATAACAATGGTCGCAAGACAGACTTCCGCAATGTGATCATTATCATGACCACCAATGCAGGGGCTGAGGTAATGCAGAAGTCCACCATCGGCTTTACAAATGCGCGTGAATCCGGTGATGAAATGGCCGATATCAAGAAGTTCTTTACACCTGAGTTCCGCAATCGTTTAGATGCTATCGTGTCTTTCAAAGCTCTTGATGAAACCATCATCATGCGCGTGGTTGACAAGTTCTTGATGCAATTGGAAGAGCAGCTGCATGAGAAGAAGGTGGATGCCACCTTTAGTCCTGCCCTGCGAGCTCATTTGGCGAAACATGGTTTTGATCCATTGATGGGCGCACGTCCAATGCAGCGGATTATCCAGGATACCGTTCGCAAAGCCCTAGCTGATGAGTTACTGTTTGGCAAGTTAGCCCAGGGCGGCCATGTCGATGTGGATATTGATGCTGACGGTAAAGTCAACCTAACTTTTGATGTACCAAAATTACCGGGTAAAGCCGCCAAGATTGATGTTGCGCCTGCGGAAGAAATTTAATTAATCATCGTTCTTAATAAAAAGTAAAAAGGAAAATATGTCTCATCACGATAAATTGCTTGAAGCGTTTGAAACGTATAAAGCTGAGAATGAAAAGTTTCAAGAAAAAGGCATTAAGGCATCTGCTGCCCGTGCTCGTAAAGCTTTGCAAGAAATCGCTGGGTCTTGCAAAGAGCGTCGCAAAGAGATTTCTGCTGAAAAAGAATCGCGCGAAGGTAAGGGTGCAGGCATGTCACAAGATGCAGCACGCCACGCTCATATTCGGAAGTAAATTGACGGTTAATCGCAATTATGTAGTTGATACTCACAATCAACAAAATCAGTAACTTAGCAAAAACGAATGCCCTCTTGATTGAGGGCATTTTCTTTAATCTTTGCTATAAGCCTTGCAGTCATTGCCCTTAAATTCATAGCTCACAACAATCTTATTCTCAATCTTAAAGATTGTCGTACAGGCGTTTGTATATCCTATTGAAGGGCTGCCACCCACCATATTTGTATATGGTTTTCCGGCAATCATCACTGTATTGGCCCTTGCTGGCTGGCCAGGTATTACGCCTGATTCAGAGCGGGAATAAGTTAGATATCTGACACCTTCATTTTCATATGAACCCTGAGGAATTCCCCAGGCGGCCACCAAGTCTTTTTCAGGCTTTCCTATCGTTGTCTGTAGGATTTTTTCGTAATTCGCTGTAGTTGCGCATCCAGCTAATAGAAGTCCAAGAACAAATAGATACCTTTTCATGCTCATCCCTAGACATTTCTCAATAAAGCCTTAGCCCCTGCCGGTGCTGCCAAAGCCACCAGCACCACGACTGCTCTCGGTAAACTCTTCAACCACTTTGAGTTCCACCTGTTGCACAGGCATGACGACTAACTGAGCTAGGCGCTCCATGGGTTCTAGCTTAAATGGAGTGGATCCACGGTTCCATGTGCTCACCATAAGCTGACCTTGATAGTCAGAATCGATGAGGCCAACTAAATTCCCCAGCACTATTCCATGCTTATGGCCAAGACCTGAACGAGGCAGAATAAATGCGGCATAACGTGGATCTTCTACATATATTGCGAGGCCTGTAGGAACTAATACTGTTTGACCTGGCGCAATTTCAATTGTTTCATCAATACAAGCGCGCAAATCTAATCCAGCGCTTCCCGGTGTGCCATAAGCTGGCAACTGATCTCGCATACGTTCATCGAGAATTTTGACTTGTAAAGATTGCATGAAGTTTCCTAAATTAAATTTTCTTAGCTACCAACTGAATTAATTGGCGTGCGAGCTGTAACTTTTCTGCCTTGGCAATTTTTTTACTGCCACTAGCGTCTATGACAAGCAATTGATTTAAATCACTGCCAAATGTATCGGGGCCAATATTACCCACGATCATTGGAATGCCTTTGCGTTTACGTTTCTCATCAGCATGCTTCTCAAGATCCGTAGATTCAGCAGCAAAGCCAACACAGTAGGGATATGGTTTGCCAGCTTTGGTTTTTACCGTTTTAGCTACATCCAGCAGAATGTCGGGATTAGCGACAAATTCAATATTGGGCGTTTCTTTACCGTTGCGTTTGATCTTTTCCTTAGCTGGCTTGGCAATCCCCCAGTCAGCCACTGCAGCCACCGCGAAAAATACATCGCAATCTGTAGCGGCAAGAGTGGCTGCATGCATTTCTTTGGCGCTAACCACGTTGGTGCGAGTAATTAACCCAGTTGCCTCAAGCGGCGTTGGCAAGTTGCATGGACCTGCAATCAAATGTACTTGGGCGCCAGCCTCAAGCGCGGCCCTAGCAATTGTAAAGCCCATTTTTCCAGAGCTGTGATTGGTAATTCCGCGAACTGGGTCAATTGCCTCAAATGTTGGCCCTGCGGTGATCAGTACTTTTTTGCCGAGCAATGTTTTTTTCTGGAAGAAGGCAATGACTTGTTCTGCAACCTCTGCTGGTTCGAGCATGCGACCCATCCCAACTTCGCCACAAGCCTGAAATCCACTGGCGGGACCAAGTAGTGTCACACCATCTTTATTTAATCGTTCCGCGCTTCTTTGGGTGGCTGCATGTTCCCACATTTGCTTGTTCATCGCAGGGGCAATAAGAAGAGGGCAGTCTCTTGCGAGGCAAAGAGTACTTAGCAAATCATCTGCCAATCCCAGAGATAGTTTTGCCATCAGATCGGCGCTTCCTGGGGCAATCACAATCGCATCAGCGGCTCGTGAGAGCTCAATATGCGCCATATTGTTGCTAATGCTGTTATCCCACTGGCTTGTAAAGACAGGATTGCCTGTAAGGGCTTGCATTGTTACTGGGGTAACAAATTGTTGGGCAGCTTCAGTCATCACCACTTGGACCGAGGCGCCTTCTTGCATCAGTAATCTAGCAAGCTCAGGCGTCTTATAAGCGGCAATGCCGCCAGAGATGCCGAGAACGATTTTTTTATTGATTAAGGATTGCATGGCGCCAGCTTACTGGGATTGTGTGGATTTGCCAAATGACTTGCGTAATTCGCTAACAATGATCAGTGCAGCCCCAACGCAAATGGCACTATCAGCCACATTAAAGGCTGGCCAGTGCCATCCGGCATAGTGCAGATCAATAAAGTCCACGACAGCGCCATACATGAGGCGATCTAAAACATTTCCAGCTGCTCCGCCGAGAATCAGGCTGAGGGCGATGCAAAGTAGCTTCTCATCTTGATGTTTGCGCAGCATAAAGACGATGTAGACGCAGGCAAGCAGACCCAGGGCAGTAAAGAACCAACGTTGCCATCCCGAGCTTTGAGCCAAGAAAGAAAATGCAGCGCCGGGATTAAACAGTAGCAACCAATTGAAGAAAGGCAGAACAGGTTCCGGAATTCCAAGCTGCAATTCACTTAAGGCCAGCCATTTGCTTGCTTGATCTAGTAGCAAGGTAATGACAGCAATAGCTATGCAGCGTAAAAATGGAATGCTCTGTTGGCTCATTGATGAATTGGACAAGAATCAGATTAAGCAAAGAGGCGATGATCGCCGTCACCGAAAAGATTGCTAATGCAGCGGCCGCACAGATCAGGGTGATCTGTATTGCTGCCAACATCTTTGGTGTGATGCCAACAACGACCGCATTTCTTAAATTGACTGCCGCGTACTGATACCTCTAAGCCATCATTACTTAACTCAATATTGGCACTTGAAGTAATAGTGACAAAACGTAAGTCATTCTCAAGCGAGTGCAAGATAGCGAAGTCAGTGTCACCAAGCTTAATGGTGAGTTCAGCTTGCAGGGATGAGCCTACATTGCCTGCCTCGCGCTCCACCTCAATAGCCTTGGTCACTTCTGAACGAATCTCGCGAATGCGATTCCATTTGCCGAGTAATTCTTCTGAGTTGGCGATTTCTGGGAAAGTACCAAATTCTTCCATGAAGATAGATTCAGACAGTTTCCTGCTGGGATCTTTAGGGAGATCTTGCCAAGCTTCTTCTGCGGTAAATGAGAGGAACGGAGACAACCACTTCAAGAGATTGCGCGTGATATGGAAAAGCGCATTTTGAGCCGCTCTACGATCTGCAGAATCAGGGGCGCTGGTGTAGAGGCGATCTTTCAGAATGTCTAAATAGAAGCCACCTAAATCTTCTGAGCAGAAAGTAAGCATGCGCGCGACTGCAGGATGGAATTCATAAGCCTTGTAATGTGCCTCAATATCACTCTGCAATTGATTGGCTAGCGCTACTGCATAGCGATCAATTTCTAACCACTGATCTGTAGGCATTGCATGTTTAGCGGGATCAAAATCCGAAAGATTCGCTAGCAAGAAGCGCAAGGTATTGCGGATACGACGATAGCTTTCAGTAACGCGTTTCAGGATTTCATCAGAGATCGTCATCTCGCCCGAATAATCTGTCGAGGCAACCCAGAGGCGAATAATTTCTGCGCCGAGCTTATCTGCCACCTGTTGTGGGGCAATCACGTTACCCACCGATTTACTCATCTTGCGACCTTGACCGTCAACAGTAAAGCCGTGAGTTAAGAGTGCTTTGTAAGGGGGTTTTCCGTCTAGCATCGCGCCGGTGAGCAATGAGGAGTGGAACCAGCCGCGGTGCTGGTCTGAACCCTCTAAATACAAATCTGCTAAACGACCGGTAGGGGTTTCTGCGTCTGCAGTGAGCAGCTCGTCGCGATGCGATCCACGAATCACATGCCAATGGGTTGTGCCAGAATCAAACCACACATCTAGTGTGTCGCGATTCTTTTCATATTGAGAAGCTTCATCACCGAGTAACTCAGAAACTTCGAGTTGCTGCCAGGCTTCAATTCCACCTTTTTCTACGCGCTTTGCAATTTCCTCGAGTAACTCGACTGTGCGTGGATGTGGATCCCCAGTTTCTTTGTGAACAAAGAAGGCCATCGGCACGCCCCATTGACGTTGCCGTGAGAGCGTCCAATCAGGGCGATTGGCGATCATGCTATGTAAGCGCTGCTTGCCCCATGCAGGGAAGAAGTCGGTGCTATCGATGCCGGCCAAAGCAGTTTCACGTAAGCTGGCTTTACCATCAGATGGTTTTTTATCCATGCTAGCAAACCATTGTGAGGTCGCGCGGTAAATAATCGGCGACTTGTGGCGCCAGCAATGCATATACGAGTGGGTATAGGTTTTGTCACGCAATAAGCTTCCTGCCTCACGCATTGCTTCTACGATTTTTGGATTCGCTTTCCAAATGTATTCGTTGGCGAAGAGCGGCAACCAGGACGCATACACACCATTTCCCATTACTGGATTCAAGATGTCTTTGTCCACAAGCCCATTTGCTTTGCAAGACTTAAAGTCTTCTTCGCCATAGGCTGGGGCAGAGTGAACAATGCCTGTGCCAGTATCGAGCGTGACATATTCAGCTACATAGATTGGTGAAAGACGTTTGTAGCCTTCGTGTAAAGAAGCGAGAGGGTGCCAAAAAGAAATATTGGCGAGTTTCTCACCAAGGCAGGTGGCGATGACTTTGCCTTCGAGACCGTAATCTTGTAAACAGATCTCGACACGATCTTTTGCAAGTATTAATAATTTGCTACCAACATCCACAAGTGCGTAAGTTAACTCTGGGTGAACATTCATTGCTTGGTTAGCAGGAATAGTCCAAGGCGTTGTTGTCCAGATCACAATCTGACCAGGCTTATTGGGTAGATCCTCCAATCCAAATGCTTTGGCAAGCTGTGGACGCTGCGCATCATCAAACGCAAAACCTACATCGACTGTTGGATCAGTTTTATCTTGGTATTCCACCTCAGCTTCTGCAAGCGCAGAACCACAATCAAAACACCAGTTCACTGGTTTTAAGCCTCGGAATACGTAACCCTTTTCCCAAATCTTGCCTAGTGCACGAATTTCATCAGCTTCGTTGCGGTAATTCATAGTGAGATAAGGGTTGTTCCAGTCACCCAATACGCCTAAGCGCTCGAAATCTTTCTTTTGCTTGCCTACCTGCACTTGCGCATAGGCACGGGCTTTAGCCTGTACTTCAGCCGTGGGCAGATTCTTGCCAAACTGCTTCTCAATTTGAATCTCAATTGGCATTCCGTGGCAATCCCAGCCTGGTACGTATGCGGAATCAAATCCCATCAACCAGCGGGATTTCACAATCATGTCTTTCAGAATCTTATTAACCGCATGACCAATATGAATATCGCCATTCGCATAAGGAGGGCCATCATGCAAGATGAACTTTGGTTGACCAGCATGAGCCGCACGAATCTTTTCGTAAAGCTTATTTTTTTGCCATTGCGCAACCCATTGCGGTTCGCGTTTTGCTAGATCGCCTCGCATCGGAAATGCGGTATCTAGTAAATTGACTGGATAGTTATTTTCTTTTTCAGACATAAGATTTTTTCTGGAAATAATTTCTGGCGTGCTTTGCGTCTTGCGCAATCGCATTTGTGAGAGTGTCGAGGTCATCATACTTTTCCTCGTCACGAATTTTTTCTAAAAGTTCAACGGTAATGATTTTTCCGTAAACATCCTTTTGATAATCAAATATGTGGGTCTCAAGTAACACGCGACCTTCATCTTCCACCGTAGGCCGCACGCCTAGGCTAGCTACAGCTGGCAAAGGTTTGTCGCTAAGCCCCAGTACTTGCGCAGTGAAGATGCCAGTAGTCGCTGGCTTGCGATGATGTAAGTGATTGGCTACGGCTAAATTTAAAGTGGGGAATCCTAATTTGCGACCAAGTTGTTGCCCATGAATGACGTGTCCAGAAACTCCATAAGGGCGACCAAGTAATTTTTCTGCTTGCTTCATATCACCATTTGCAAGAGCGGTGCGCAATGCTGAACTCGAAATACGCTCACCATCTTCAGAAATCGTTTGAATGCTGGAAACTTCAAATCCATATTTTTCACCAGCCGCTTTGAGGCTTGCAAAATTACCTGCTCGCTTAGCCCCATAGCAAAAGTCATCACCAATCAAAATCCATTTGGTATTGAGTCGTTTGACGATAATCTCTGAAACAAACTCTTCCGGCGAAAGGCGAGCAAATGCGGAATTGAAATGCTCAACAACGACTCGATCAATACCTAGATCCGCAAGAGCAGCCAATTTGTCGCGCAAATTCAGAATTCGGGGTGGGGCTTGTTCGGGGGAGAAAAATTCCTTTGGGTGGGGCTCAAAGGTCAGTACGCAGCTGGCCAAGCCTCTTTCCCGAGCGCCAGCAACCAACTGCTTGAGCAGGGCGCGATGACCCCTGTGCACGCCATCGAAATTTCCGATGGTGAGGGCACAAGCAGGTCCTGCGGAAAACGGGGTCGAGCCACGAAATACGTTCACAAAATCGCCTTCTGGGTAGCCATCAATTATATTGTGGGCATGCTTTCTATCGTTACCTTAATCTCCGGCCGCGGATCCAATTTCGAGGCTATCGTTAAAACGGCTCAAAAAGAGCAATGGCCAGTCAAATTTGCAGCGGTTATAGCGAATCACTCCGCAGCTAAGGGCCTTGATTTTGCTCGCTCGCAAGGTATTCCAGCCTTTGCAATAGAGCATAAAGAGCACCCTACCCGAGAATCCTTTGATGCCGCTCTGATCCAGAAAATTGATGAGCTTGGAGCTGATTTGGTGGTCTTAGCTGGTTTTATGCGGATTTTGACCCCGAGTTTTATTCGTCATTTTGGGGGTCGTTTAATCAATATTCACCCAGCCCTTTTGCCGGCCTTCCCAGGCTTGCATACCCATGAGCGCGCCTTAGAGGCGGGGGTTAAAGAGCATGGGGCTACAGTGCACTTTGTGACCGAGGGTGTCGATGAGGGGCCGATTATTTGTCAGGCTTCCGTGCCAGTGCTCGAAGGTGATGATGCCGATACACTTGCTGCTCGAGTTTTGAAGGCTGAGCATCAGATTTATCCTCGAGCCGTAAAATGGTTTCTTGACGGACGATTGCGCATTGAAGGTAATCAAGTGAAGTTACAACCCCCAGAATCGCAATTATTTAAATTATGAGCGCAGAACGTTCCAATCCAAAATCCAATAAGCGCTTAGGTCCGCAAAAAAGTTATGCGGCTAAATCAAAAGATCCATTGCGCCGTCCGGAGCGACGTAATGCCAGTGGCAACTTGATTGCGCCTGAAGGTCAGAAAAATTTCTCAAATGCGAAAGCTTTGCCGCAGCATGCGATTCATTTAGAGCGCTTACTTCCAGAATTACTGCAGTTTGATCAACCCGCTGATCGGATTGTTAGTCGTTATTTTCGATCTGAGCCAAAGCTTGGTAATCGTGATCGAGCGTTGATAGCAGAGAGTGCATTTGCTATTTTGCGTCGTAAAAATGAGTTCTCACAATTTGCCTCTAGTGGCGAGGGATCACAGGCTAGACGCTTAGCCCTATTGGGTTTGCTGTCCGCTCTTTCTGAAGGTGGGCTTGGTTCAGGCAATCGTGCGGAGAGTGCGATTGCGGACTTGGCGCATGTTCTCAAGCCTGGTGAGTATGAGTGGTTGCAACGAATTTCAACGGTAGATCCAAGTTCTTTAAATCCACTAGTGCGCAACAATTTGCCTGAGTGGTTGTGGGATGCCTTTAGAAAATATCCAGGTGAAGATACTCGTGAAGAATTAGCGAAATCTTTGATGCATCCCGCTTCTTTAGATTTGCGCGCAAACACGATGAAGACCAATCGCGAGGAATTACTTGCGCAGATGAATGCATTGGGTGGTCGTTATCAAGCTACTCCAACTCCGTTTGCACCAGATGGTGTGCGCATTATGGGTAAACCCGCTTTGCAAAATACTGCAGGCTTTAAAGCAGGCATGTTTGAAGTGCAAGATGAAGGAAGCCAGTTGTTGGCCTATTTGCTGGCTCCAAAACGTGGCGAAATGGTTGTTGATTTTTGCGCTGGCGCCGGTGGCAAGACATTGGCAATTGGCGCGTTGATGCGATCCACAGGCCGCCTATATGCATTTGACACATCTGAACGTCGCTTAGCCAATCTCAAACCGAGACAAGCTCGAAGTGGTCTTTCTAATGTTCATCCTGTGTGGATTGATTCTGAGAATGACGCCAAGATCAAACGCTTAGCCGGAAAGATAGATCGTGTTCTGGTTGATGCCCCTTGTAGCGGTATGGGCACCTTGCGCCGTAATCCTGACCTGAAGTGGCGCCAAACCCCAGAGGGTGTTGCGGAATTGAATCAAAAGCAAGCCAGCATTTTGAATTCAGCAGCTCGCCTCTTAAAACCAGGTGGTCGCTTGGTATATGCCACTTGCAGCCTATTACCCCAGGAAAATCAAGGAGTTGCAGAGGATTTCCTCAAGAATCACCCTGATTTTGAGGTGGTTCCAGCGGCTGAGGTCCTCAAGCCATTGTTCCCAAAGGAAAAATTACCATTGGGCTGTTCCGCAGAAAATCCTTGGTGGCAATTGTGGCCGCATATTCACGGTACGGATGGCTTTTTTGGGGCTGTTTTTCAGAAAAAGAGCATTAAATCTGAAAGCCTAGAAATGCAAAAACCTAAGAATTAACGAAAGATAGGTCAAAAAAAGCCTGAAAAGCGTTAAAATGAAAGCTGATACTTAAAGGACACACTTTTGAATACAGTTTCAAGTTCAGGTTTTGATTTATTCCTTAACTGGCTCGCCAATGGATATTTAGATTGGTCTTGGTGGCAGATTACTCTGTTCACGTTGATTGCCACCCACATCACGATTGCCGCAGTAACTATCTTTTTGCATCGTTGTCAGGCGCACCGTGCCCTCGACCTGCACCCGATCGTTTCTCATTTCTTTCGTTTTTGGCTTTGGCTTACTACCGGCATGGTGACCAAGGAGTGGGCCTCGATCCACCGTAAGCACCACGCCAAGTGCGAGACAGTTGACGATCCCCATAGCCCGCAAATTCTAGGCATTGGGACCGTGCTATCCCGCGGTGCTGAGCTTTATAAGCAAGAGGCAAAGAATCAAGAGACCATGGACAAGTTTGGTCATGGCACTCCAGATGATTGGCTCGAGCGCAATGTTTATGCGAAGTTCACATGGCAGGGTGTTGCCATCATGCTCATCATCGATGTGTTTTTATTCGGCGCAGTTGGCTTAACTGTTTGGGCCGTGCAGATGCTGTGGATTCCAATCACTGCCGCCGGCATCATTAACGGCATTGGCCACTACTGGGGTTATCGCAACTTCGATTGTGAAGATGCCTCAACCAATATTTTTCCTTGGGGCATTTTGATTGGTGGTGAAGAATTGCACAACAACCATCACACGTTTGCCACTAGCGCGAAACTTTCTAACAAGTGGTATGAATTTGATATTGGTTGGTTGTATATTCAAATGATGAGTGCAGTAGGTTTAGCTACTGTGAAAAAGACGCCGCCAAAACCAGTTTTAAGTGATTTGCGTCCTGCCGATCAAAATACATTAGAAGCAATCATTGCAAATCGTTATGAAATCATGGCGCGTTACAGCAAGACATTGCGTAATTTCTTTAGTAATGAAGTGCAACATATGCAAGTATTGGCATCCCATTTAAGCGACGCTCGCACTTGGTTAGTTAAAGATGAGTCCCGCTTAAGCGAAGAAGAGAAAGCTAAGCTAGAAGAGCTAATGGCTAGTAATGCACAGCTTCGTAAGATGATCGAAATGCGTCGTGATCTTCAGGCTATCTGGGGTCGTTCAACAGCAACCCGCGAGCAATTGGTTTCACAATTGCATGCTTGGTGTCAGCGTGCTGAAGATAGTGGCCTAGCAAGCTTGCGAGAGTTCTCTTTAAGATTGCGTCGTTATGCCTGAGGAATTAAATTAATCAATAAACAGGTTAAAAAGAAATCCAAAATGGATAATAAAAAACCCGCTGCTTAGCGGGTTTTTTATTTACTTCAAGTAATGCTCAGTGTCGATTACTTGAGTTTTGTTTCTTTATAAGCAACGTGCTTGCGAATGGTTGGATCAAATTTCATGATCTCCATTTTCTCAGGCTTTGTACGCTTGTTTTTTGAAGTTGTATAGAAGTGACCAGTACCAGCTGATGACTCTAATTTGATTTTTTCTCTGCCGCCTTTAGCCATTTGTGCGCTCCTTAAATTTCGCCACGTGCACGGAGATCAGACAAAACAGCATCGATGCCATTTTTGTCGATAACGCGCAAACCAGCATTGGTTAAGCGCAAGCTAATCCAACGGTTTTCAGATTCAACCCAGAAACGACGGTTTTGCAAATTCGGCAAAAAGCGACGCTTCGTTTTATTGTTTGCATGGGATACATTGTTGCCAACCATCGGCTTTTTCCCAGTGACTTGGCAAACTTTTGCCATGACTAACTCCATTAATTGCGAAAAAGAAAGATTGTATCAGTCAAAGCCTAATTTGGGCTAGCCCCATGTGGCTTTGGCGGTGGGCCTACGGGGTCCAAAAGACGTGAAATTGGCCATAAAATCACAATATATTTCTTGTATGTTAGTAAACACTATCAATTTTATTCAATATCCATAAGGCCAGACTCGGAAAAGGAGAAAAATCCACCATTACTCACGATGCAGTGGTCTAGCAAGGGTATATCCACTAGCTGCAAGGCTTTAATGAGGGTTTGAGTCAAATCTTGGTCTGCTTTACTGGGTAGGGGTTTGCCACTGGGGTGGTTGTGGGCAACGATCAGGGCGCTGGCATTTCTGGAAAGGGCTTCTTTGAGGATTTCTCGGGGGTATACCGCCGTATGGGTAATTGAGCCCCGAAATAGCTCTTGGCATTCAATTAAGTGCAGCCCTGAGTCTAGATAGAGGCAGAGAAAAACCTCGTGGGGTAGACCCCCAATTTTGGCCTGTAAAAACTCTTTGACGCGACCTGGAGAGGAGAAGATTGAGCGTTGGGCAAGATCATCTTCAAGGCTGCGTTTGACCAGTTCATAAGCTGCTTGAATCTGACTCCACTTGGAAAGCCCCATTCCATGAATGCGGGTAAATTCAACGGGACTGCTAGCGAGAAGGCGGGGTAAGCTACCAAAGTGATGCAAGAGATCGTTTGCTAGGGTGACGGCATTTTTTCCTTTAACCCCAACCCGCAAAAATATCGCAAGTAATTCTGCGTCAGTGAGGCATTTGGCCCCATGCAAACGGAGCTTTTCTCGGGGCTGTTCATTTTTGGGCCATTGGGGTATTGAAGAGTGCACTCCTGACGCAGGGCTAGATACAATCACCTTATGACTAAGCTTACTGTTTTGCCCAACTCCTATTTGACTCTGAACTACCGGCTGACCTTGCCCAATGGGGAGGATTACATCAATACGTTTGTTGATCGCCCTGCGACGGTTCTGATGGGTTCTGGACAATTTGCGCCTTGCTTTGAGAGGGTGTTGTTGGGATTAGGTGTTGGTGACAAGAAGAGTGCTGTACTTTCGCCGGGGGAAAGTTTTGGCGATCGTAAAGAAGATTTAGTACAGTGGGTTTCATTGAAAGCGCTGAAAGAAGGGCGCGATGATGATGTGGAATTTAATCCTGGCGATGTGATTGAATTCAATGCTCCTGGCGGCGCTCAATATGCAGGTGTTTTGCAATCGATTGATGACGAAGGTGCATGGTTTGATTTCAACCACCCTTTGGCCGGCAGGGAAGTTACCTTTGAAGCGCAGATTGTCGCTATTCTTTAAAGCAATATGAGTGGATCTGATCACGCAGAAATTTTGATGGCACAACCCCGCGGTTTTTGCGCAGGGGTCGATCGTGCAATCAATATTGTGAATGAGGCGCTGGTGCGCTTCGGTGCGCCGATCTATGTGCGCCATGAAATTGTTCATAACGCTTACGTAGTAAATGAATTGCGCGAAAAAGGCGCAGTGTTCGTGGATGAATTGCATGAAGTGCCCAAGGGTGGAATCGTCGTGTTTAGTGCGCATGGCGTATCTCAAGATGTGCGCAAGGATGCCGAGCAACGTGGCTTGCAGGTGTATGACGCGACTTGTCCTCTTGTGACTAAGGTGCACCTTGAAGTGGTCAAGATGTGCAAAGAGGGTTACACGGTATTGATGATTGGTCATGCAGGGCACCCCGAAGTAGAGGGCACCATGGGCCAAGTGAAAGAAGGCGTTTTCTTAATCGAAAAAATTAGCGATGTAGAAAAGTTGCCGTTCCCAAGTGATGAAAAAATTGCTTTTGTAACGCAAACAACTTTGTCTGTTGACGAGACTAAAGAGATTGTTGAGGCGCTCACCAGAAAATTTCCTAATATTGTTCAGCCTCGCAAACAAGATATTTGTTACGCCACTCAGAATCGACAAGATGCCGTGAAATTTATGGCGCCTCAAGTCGAGGTCGTTATTGTGGTGGGTAGTGCGACAAGCTCGAACTCTAATCGCTTGCGTGAACTCTCAGAAAAATTAGGCGTACCTTCCTACATGGTAGATGCCCCAGAGCAGTTAAAGCCTGAATGGTTTACGGGAAAAAAGCGAGTGGGCTTAACGGCGGGCGCATCCGCTCCCGAGAGTCTTGCTCAATCCATAGTGGCGCGCATTCAAGAATTTGGCCCACGTAGTGTCCGACCTTTAGCCGGCGTTGTCGAAGACGTCACTTTTTCTTTACCAAAAAATTTAGTTGATTGAAGTTTGATTCATAACAGAGGAGCTGTAGATGATTAATTCCAATGCATCAAAAGTGAATTTTATGAAGAGCGCGATTGCCTTATCGGTAACTGCATTAATTTTGACGGCTTGTGGAAAGGGCGGCGATAAAGCAGCTGCCGTTCCTGCTGATGGTGTTGAGGTCAAGATTGGACACGTAGCTCCATTAACTGGACCTATCGCTCATTTGGGCAAAGACAATGAGAACGGCGCGCGTTTAGCCCTTGAAGAAATCAATAAGGCCGGCTTAACAATTGATGGCAAAAAAGCAGTTTTGACTTTGGTTCCCGAGGACGATGCTGAAGATCCAAAAACTGCTACACAGGTTGCCCAAAAATTAGTTGATGCAAAAGTAGTCGGTGTTGTGGGCCACTTGAACTCTGGCACCAGTATTCCAGCATCGAAGATTTATAGCGATGCTGGCATTACCCAGATTTCTCCATCTTCAACCAATCCCGATTACACCAAGCAAGGCTTCAAGACAACTTATCGCCTAGTGGCAACTGATGCTCAGCAAGGTCCTGCTTTAGGTAATTACGTTGCAAACACTTTAAAAGCAAAAACAGTTGCGATTATTGATGACTCTACTCAATACGGCAAAGGTCTAGCTGATGAGTTTGAGAAGACTGTAAAAGCTGCCGGCCTAAAAGTGGTGACTCGTGAGGCAAGCAATAATAAAGCGACTGACTTTAAGGCTATTTTGACCAAGGTAAAGGGTAGCAAACCGGACGTCATTATGTATGGCGGCATGGATGCTACCGGTGGTCCTTTGGCTAAGCAAGCTAGTGAGCTAGGCATTAAGGCAAAGATTGTTGGTGGTGACGGTATGTGTACTGAAAAGCTAATCGAGCTTGCAGGTGAGGCGGTAGTGAACGTTACTTGCTCAGAAGCAGGTAAAGCCCTTTCTAAAATGGCTCAGGGTGCAGATTTCCAGAAGCGTTACAAAGAGCGCTTTAATTCTGATGTGCAAATTTATGCACCATTTACCTACGATGCTGTATACGTTTTGGTAGACGCAATGAAGCGCGCTAATTCAACTGATCCAGCAAAAATCTTAGTTGCAATGCCTGATACTAAAATGAATGGTTTGATTGGCAATATCGCTTTTGATAGCAAAGGTGATATGAAAGAAGGCGTGATCACCTTGTACGACTTCAAAGACAAAAAGAAAACAGTTCTTGACGTCATCAATATGTAAGAAGTCTTGAAAGAGCGCCGAATATTCGGCGCTCTTTTTATCGAAGCTCGGTAATGGATATTTTTCTTCAGCAAATCATCAATGGCTTAGTGCTTGGTAGCATCTATGCCTTGATTGCTTTGGGTTACACCATGGTGTATGGCGTACTGGGGATTATTAATTTCGCGCATGGCGAAGTGTTGATGATTGGCGCAATGGTGTCTTTGTCATTGCTGCGCCTAATTTTAGGTTTGACCAGTGGGTTGCCTGGATGGCTAACCCTCTTAATTGTTTTACCGGTCACGATGGCGGTTTGTGCTGGCTTAAGCTATTGGATTGAGCGGATTGCCTATCGTCCCTTGCGTAATGCGCCCCGCTTGGCGCCATTAATTTCCGCTATTGGCATGTCAATTCTTTTGCAAACAATAGCGATGTTGATTTGGTCACGAAATCCGATGACCTATCCACAATTACTTCCATCAACCCCGATTGAATTGGGTGCTACTGGCGCAACGATAACTGGTAAAGAAATAGTCATCGTTCTGGTGGCATTAGCAGTGATGTGCGGACTGTTGTTCTTAGTTGAGAAAACGAAGTTGGGCAGAGCAATGCGCGCAACTGCGGAACAAACTCAAATTGCCTCCTTGATGGGTGTGAACCCCAATCGCGTGATTTCGATCACCTTTATGTTGGGTGGCGCACTTGCGGGATTAGCTGGCGTGATGATTGCCAGCAATTACGGCAATGTGCATTTTTATATGGGATTCATTCCCGGCCTTAAAGCCTTTACTGCGGCTGTCTTGGGTGGCATCGGGAATCTACAGGGCGCCATGTTGGGCGGTCTCTTATTGGGTTTAATTGAGGCATTGGGCGCCGGCTATATTGGTGAGCTCACTGGTGGTGTCTTTGGTTCCAATTACCAAGATATTTTTGCCTTCTTAGTATTAATTTTGGTGTTAGTGCTTCGACCCACTGGTTTGCTAGGCGAGAAAGTTTCTGATCGTGCTTAAGAAGCTTGCCCAGAATCATCTCAGTCGTAATGCCTATCTTGGCTTGGGCGTAATTGCACTTGTTTTATTGCCATGGATCGTGGGTGCCGGTGGCGGTAACTACTGGGTGCGAGTTCTAGATTTTGCTCTGCTCTATATCGTGCTGGCTTTGGGTCTAAATGTAGTTGTGGGATTTGCCGGCCTCTTGGATTTAGGTTACATCGCCTTTTATGCTCTTGGTGCATACAGCTACGCTTTGCTTGCTTCCCCACATTTGCCAAATCATTTTGAAACTATTGCCGCTGTGTTTCCACGGGGTCTGCATTTTTCGCCTTGGATGGTTGCAGTATTTTCAATTGCGCTAGCAGCGCTCTTTGGGATTGTGCTGGGTTTGCCTACATTGCAATTACGCGGCGATTATTTGGCGATTGTGACTTTGGGCTTCGGTGAAATCATTCGTATTTTTATGAATAACTTAGATCGCCCTTTGAATCTAACCAATGGTCCAAAAGGGATTACTGCAATTGATCCCTTGCAGGTATTTGGCATCACGTTTACCAAGCCGTTGGATTTAGGGTTTATTCAGATTCCAGGTTTGTATTTGGTGTTTTACCTTTTTCTAACCTTGGCGGTTCTGGTTACTATCGTTTGTTTGCATTTGCAAAATTCTCGAATTGGTCGCGCTTGGGTTGCTATTCGTGAGGATGAGATCGCAGCCAAAGCGATGGGTATCAATACCCGTAATATGAAATTACTGGCCTTTGCGATTGGGGCCTCATTTGCTGGTGTAGCAGGCGTCCTTTTTTCTGCTTTTCAAGGATTTGTATCGCCAGAATCTTTTACTTTGTGGGAATCCATCGTCGTACTAGCAATGGTTGTTCTTGGAGGGATTGGCCATATTCCAGGTGTGATCTTGGGTGCGATTGTGTTGGCAGTATTTCCTGAGGTATTACGTGGGGTTGCTGAGCCCGTCCAGAAGATGGTTTTTGGTCATGTGATTGTCGATGTGGAAGTGATTCGTCAATTGATCTACGGCTTAGCCTTAATTTTGATCATGCTCTATCGTCCTGGTGGAATTTGGCAGAAGCGGGGTGACCAATGACCGCGCATTTGTTATTGGATGTCGCTGATGTATCTAAACGCTTTGGTGGATTGCAGGCGCTCGACTCTGTTGGCCTGCAAGTTCCTCATGGTGCGATTGTTGGTCTAATTGGTCCCAATGGTGCTGGTAAAACTACGTTCTTTAATGTGATTACCGGCCTTTATCCTGCTGATTCCGGAATTTTCTTATTTGATGGAGCCTCTTATTTTCCAGAGTCAGTATCGCAAGTCACAAAATCTGGATTGGCGAGAACTTTTCAAAACATTCGTTTATTTGGCGAGATGTCTGTCCTTGAGAATGTGATGGTAGGTTGCCATTGTCGATCTAAGGCAGGATTGCTTGGCGCAATTTTCCGTTTTCCCTCTACTTGTCGTGAAGAGCTACAGATTCGAGAAAAGTCGCTTGCGTTACTGGCCTATGTTGGCTTGAGCAATTACGCAGATACGCAAGCCCGCAACCTCTCTTATGGGCATCAACGACGTTTGGAGATTGCTCGAGCATTAGCAACCGAACCGAAGTTATTGGCATTGGATGAGCCAGCGGCTGGTATGAATGCCACTGAAAAGTTGGAACTACGTGAGTTGCTATTGCGTATTCGTGCCGATGGAAAAACGATTCTGTTGATTGAGCATGATGTGAGCTTGGTAATGGGTATTTGCGACTATCTAACAGTGCTCGATTACGGTAAGGTGATTGCCTCAGGTAAGCCGGCTGATGTGCGCGAACATCCCGAAGTGATTAGGGCTTATCTTGGTCAGGGGGCTGCTTAATGAGTGCACTGCTCAGGGTTGAAGATTTGAAGGTAGCCTACGGCGGCATCAATGCGGTTAAGGGCATTGATCTGCATGTAAATCAAGGTGAGCTAGTTGCTTTAATTGGCGCCAATGGCGCTGGCAAAAGCTCTAGTCTTAAAGCTATCGCTGGTTTACTGACCCCAACCGCAGGCGCCATTCAATTTGCTAACGAGGAAACTAATGGTCAGCCCGCTTATGAATTGGCTCGATTGGGTCTTGGTCTAGTCCCGGAGGGGCGCGGTGTATTCAAGCGCATGACCATCCTAGAAAATTTACAGATGGGTGCCTTTTTGAAGAGCGATTCCAAGGCAATTGAGCGCAAGCTTGAAGAGGTCTTTCAATATTTCCCGAGATTGAAGGAGAGACTTTCTCAATTGGCTGGAACACTTTCTGGTGGTGAGCAGCAAATGGTGGCAATGGGTAGGGCAATGATGGCTGAGCCAAAACTATTGTTGCTTGATGAGCCTTCAATGGGCTTATCCCCCATCATGGTTGAAACCATCTTTGATGTGGTGCGCAATCTCTCCAAGAATGGCATGACCATTTTGTTGGTAGAGCAAAATGCACGTCTTGCCTTGCAAATGGCGGATCGGGCTTATGTGATGGAAAGTGGGTTGATTGCACTCACTGGCCCTGGATCGGAATTACTTCAAGATCCAAGGGTGCGTACCGCCTATTTAGGTGAATAAGCAGTTACTCCATAACTACTAAGCAGTTTCTTTAAGAAGCTCACGTAAGATATTGCACATCTGCAAGATCTCATCATTGCTGACATTGAGTGCTGGCATAAAGCGCAATAAGTTCGGTCTTGGTGAGTTAATCAATAAACCTTCGGGGCTGCGATCACGAGCTAACTCGACTAATTTTGATCCAATATCCTTGCCAAGCATGAGCGCACGCAACAAACCCTCGCCGCGTTCGCCTTCTAAGCCAAACTCTGCTGAGAGTTTGAGAAGCTCAGATTTCAGGAGCTCGCCTTTTGCTTTAACGCTATCCAAAAATCCTGGGGCCAATAGTTGCTCGATCACGCTGATACCGACCGCAGTCATGAGTGGATTGCCATTGTAGGTGCCGCCTTGATCTCCAGGCACAAAGCAAGCTACAGCATCGGTTGCCATAAGCGCTGCAAGAGGCACGCCACCACCAATGCCTTTACCCAAAGTCATGATGTCTGGTTCGATGCCAAATTGTTGATAGGCAAATAAGGTGCCCGTACGACCACAGCCAGCCTGTACTTCATCCACAATCAACAGAATGTTGTTTTCTTTGGTGAATTTGCGCAACGCTTGCATAAATTCTTTAGTGGCTGGTATCACGCCACCTTCGCCTTGCACGGGCTCGAGCATGATTGCAACGGTTTTATCTGTAACTAATTTTTTAACAGAATCTAAATCATTGAGATCCGCTTTAGGAAAACCTGGCACTTGGGGAGCAAACATCGTATCCCAACCTGGTTTGCCTGAAGCACTCATAGTCGCCAAAGTGCGGCCATGAAAGCTGTGATCAAAAGTGATAATTTCAAAGGCGCCATTTTTATTGAGCTGACCCCATTTGCGAGCTAGCTTGATTGCACCTTCATTTGCTTCTGCACCGCTGTTTGCAAAAAAGACTTTGTTGAAGCAACTATTAGCCGTGAGCAAATTAGATAAGCCAATCATTGGCTCGTTGTAAAACGCTGGACTTGGATTGATGAGTTTCTTTGCTTGAGCATTGAGCGCAGCAATCATTCCTGGGTTACCGTGTCCTAGACAGTTCACCGCCCAGCCTTGCAAGAAATCCAAATAGCGCTTGCCATTGTTATCGGTTAACCAAGACCCATCTCCCTCAACCATGATCACGTCTGGACGTTGGGTGATAAACATCACTGAATGGGTATCGATAGGAGCGGGTGTGTTCATGCTGATTTGGTAATGAAATGGGATTACAAGGGCTAAAGTCTTCTATTATCTAACTTTATTGAGTTGGGTTTGTTGCTAAATCTGCGGCGCTGGTGAAGGAGTCTGCAAAAAACTCTTCCTCAGGTAACTCGCATTTCGCAGAAAAGTCGGTTCTAGCGGCATTCACCATTACTGGCGCTCCGCAAGCATAGACCTGAAAACCCTTAAGACTTGGATGGTCTTGCATTACCGCTTGATGGACAAACCCGGTGCGGCCTTGCCAAGCATCTTCAGGGAGGCCATCCGAGATCACGGGAATGTATTGAAAATTCGGAATATCTTTTTCCCAAGCTTTGCAAAGATCGCTTAGGTAGAGAT
The DNA here is from genome assembly GCF_018687095.1 of Polynucleobacter sp. MWH-UH25E. NCBI lineage: Bacteria > Pseudomonadati > Pseudomonadota > Betaproteobacteria > Burkholderiales > Burkholderiaceae > Polynucleobacter > Polynucleobacter sp. MWH-UH25E. The sequence goes on from NZ_CP061286.1 coordinate 896,779, forward strand.
CGCTTGGCCTACGTCCGCCCCAGTAGAGATAAATAGGCCTTTCAATCTTTTTGGCTTGCATTTGCTCGATGATGGATTTGATCGGTGCAAAGCCAGTGCCTGCTGCTAAAAAGATAATTGGTTTCTTAGAGTCTTCTCTCAAGAAAAAGCTCCCTAAAGGCCCTTCAAAACGCAGGATATCTTTTTCTTTTAAGGCGGGATCGGATACTCCAAATACAAAGTCAGTGAATAAGCCGCCCGGTAAGTGACGAATATGAAGTTCTAATGGACCCTCTTGATCGGGGGACGTGGCAATCGAATAGGCGCGGCGCTGACCATCCTTTAATAAGAATTCGATATATTGACCTGCTAAGAACTGGAAGCGCTCTGCAGCAGGTAGTTGCAGTTTCAGAATGGCAACATCATTGCTCGGTTTGCTAATCGTGTTGACCCTGCAAGGCACTTTACGAATAGCAATATCCCCGGCACCTTGAACTTCACGCGCTTCGATGAGCAAGTCAGACTGGGGGTGTGAGCAGCAAAATAGGATGCCACCAGCGGTTTCATCAGCCTTACTGAGGGCGCTTTCGCTATGTTGACCATGGCTTACCTTGCCTTCAACCACTTTTCCTTTGCAGGATCCGCAGGCGCCGTTTTTGCAACCATAGGGCAAGTTAATGCCTTGACGTAATGCGGCCTCCAAGAGGGTTTCATCTTGGTTAACAGTAAATTGTTTGCCGCTCGTTTTGAGCGTGACTTGGTAAGACACTCTCATTCCTTTCAATAAATCGTTACGATGCTACTTATGCGTACTTTTGGTAAACCTTCAATCCTGATTATTGGCTGTGGCGATATTGGCCTTCGGGTGGCAAAACAGCTTTCATCCAGCCATCGGGTTTTTGCGCTGACTTCTTCACAACATCGTTTTCAGGAGTTACGAGAGGCTGGCGCGACACCGATTTTAGGAAATCTGGATCAACCAGAGTCGTTATGGCGGCTGGCGAGCTTAGCTCAAACCGTCATACATTTAGCTCCACCCCAAAATCAAGGAAATCGTGATTACCGAACCCGTAACCTGCTCAGAATTTTAGCCCAAGGGTCTTCTGTCGTCAGGCGACTGATCTATATCAGCACTACTGGTGTCTACGGCGATCATCGGGGCGCCAGAGTGAGCGAAGTGACCCCAGTCAATCCACAAAGTGACCGAGCCCAGCGTAGGATGGATGCAGAGAGGATGCTTCGCCTATGGGGTCCCGCGCACGGAGTTGCCATCACCATTTTGCGTGTTCCAGGGATCTATGCCTCCAATCGCCTTCCTTTAGAGCGTTTGCAATCGCAAACCCCAGCACTATTGCCGGAAGAGGATGCGTATTCGAATCATATTCATAGTGATGATTTAGCGCGCTTGGTTTGTGCGACCGTCTTCCACGGCAAACCTCAAAGAGTCATTAATGCGTGTGATGGCAATGAAAGCAAAATGGGTGATTATTTTGATGAAGTGGCAGATGCCTTTGGCTTAGCAAGAGCGCCAAGAATGCCGGCTAATCAATTGCAAGAAATCGTCAGCCCGATGCTGTGGTCTTTTATGCGCGAATCGAGGCGCGTGACGAATACACGCTTATCGGAATTAAAGAGACCGCTACGTTATCCAAGCGTAGCGGATTTTCTGAAGACTATTTCCAAGAATCCTTAAGACCAACAGTACGGTTGAACACCAATTTGCCTGGTTTGGAGTCTACCTTATCAGCGATAAAGTAACCATGCCGCTCGAACTGAAAGCGATCTTCCGCTTGAACATCTTTCATGCAAGGCTCTAAGTAAGCGGTAATGGTTTCTTTGGAGTTTGAATTAATGGCATCTAAGAAATTCTTATCACCGCTATCGGGGTGTGGGTCTGTGAAGAGGTGATCATAGAGGCGAACCTCTGCTGGAATAGCTTCTGCAGTGCTAATCCAATGAATATTGCCCTTGACCTTGTAGTTATTAGATCCTGGCGTCCCACTCTTGCTGTCAGGGAAGTGCGTGACATTGACCTGGGTGACATTGCCTTGCGCATCGGTTTCAAAGCCAGTGCATTCGACTACAAAGCCATGGCGTAGGCGCACACGACTGCCCGGTTGATCGCCAATGGGCGGGTATAGCCTGAAGAATCCCTTTACAGGTTCTTTCATAAAGTCATCAGCTTCAATCCACAACTCGCGTGTGAAATGAAACTCACGATTACCCCATTCTGGATGTTGAGGGTGACGTGGAGCAGAACAAGGCTCTTTAGCATTTGTATCAAAGTTCTCTACTACTAACTTCAGCGGTTTGAGAACAGCAGTTGCTCGAGGTGCTCTGACTTCTAGGTCATCACGCAAAGCTTGATCGAGAGTGCTCATATCAATCCAACTGTCTGCTTTCGATACGCCAATGCGTTCACAGAATAAGCGAATACTTTCTGGTGTGTAACCGCGGCGACGTATGCCAACAATCGTAGGCATACGGGGATCATCCCAGCCATCAACATGCTTTTCTTCAACGAGCTGTAATAGCTTACGCTTACTTGTAATGGTGTAAGTGAGATTAAGACGGGCAAACTCGTACTGATGCGGTACGGGGTCCTTAAATACGCCCAATTCCTTTAGAGAATTCACAATCCAGTCATAGAGTGGACGATTGTTCTCAAACTCCAGCGTGCAAATGGAGTGAGAAACATTTTCTAGTGCGTCAGAGATGCAATGCGTGAAGTCATATAAGGGGTAGATGCACCATTTGCTGCCAGTGCGGTGATGATCGGTATGGCGGATACGGTAAACCACAGGGTCGCGCATCACAATGTTGGGGTGCGCCATATCAATCTTTAGGCGCAGAACATGTTCGCCATCTTTGTATTTGCCATCGCGCATCTCACGAAAGAGGGCGAGGCTCTCTTCGGGGCTGCGATCGCGATATGGACTGTTTTTTCCTGCTTGGCCGAAGTTGCCGCGATTGGTATGAATGTCGTCAGCGCTTTGGCTATCAACATACGCCTTGCCATTTTGAATCAGGATTTCTGCAAATTCATAGAGGCGATCAAAGTAATCGCTGGCGTGATACAGATGTGTTCCCCAATCAAAGCCGAGCCACTTCACTGCATCCAAAATACTGTCAGCGTATTCAATATCTTCTTTGACAGGGTTGGTATCGTCTAGACGCATATTGCAACGCGCGCCACCTGCTTGTTGGTTGTAATCCGCAGCTAAACCAAAATTCAGGCAAATACTTTTCGCATGACCAATATGCAAATAGCCATTTGGCTCTGGTGGAAAGCGAGTAATGATGGAGGGAATGGGCTCACCCGCTAAATTGGTGCGCCGTGAGAACGCGCCACTCGCTAAATCTTGATCAATGATCTGACGTAAGAAGTTCGATGGCTCGGCAATTGCGCCAGTACCTGCCGTACCTAATTTAGGGGATTTGCTATCTTGGGACATAGCCACATTGTAGAGAAAACCCCTGGCCCATAAAGAAAAAGCCCGCAAACTGCTGCGGGCTCGTTTCTGTGAGGTCTAAGACAATCAGTCTTCGACGAACGCCTCTTCGCGAGTCTTCTTGACTGCTGGCAAGGCAACAATCACCACTAGCAAGGCCGCTGCAATCAATAATCCAAGCGACAGTGGGCGTGTGACGAAGGTTGAGAAGTCGCCGCGAGAAAGCAATAATGCGCGGCGGAAGTTTTCTTCCATCATCGGTCCTAGCACGAAGCCCAAGAGTAATGGAGGTGGTTCGCAACCTAATTTGAAGAATAGGTAACCAATCAAACCAAAGCCTGCGGTTACATAGACGTCAAATACAGTGTTGTTCACGGTGTACACACCAATACAGCAGAACACCAAAATTGCTGGGTAGAGGAAGCGATATGGAATCTTCAAGAGCTTCACCCAAATACCAATGAGTGGCAAGTTCAAGAGAATCAACATCACGTTACCGATCCACATAGAAGCGATCAGACCCCAGAACAAAGCAGGGTTGCTGGTCATCACTTGTGGGCCAGGTTGAATGTTGTGAATGGTCATCGCGCCAACCATCAAAGCCATCACGGCATTTGGTGGAATACCCAAGGTAAGCAATGGAATAAATGAAGTTTGAGCTGCAGCATTGTTTGCTGATTCAGGACCTGCAACACCTTCAATCGCACCCTTGCCAAATTCATGGGTGTACTTGGAGGATTTTTTCTCAACTGAGTAAGCGCCGAACGCTGCTAAAGCTGCGCCGCCGCCAGGAAGAATGCCCAAGATAGAACCAATCGTTGTGCCACGCAGGATGGAAGGAATCATGCGCTTCACATCACTCTTCGTTGGGATCATGCTGGTGAGCTTATTGAGGAAGCCCTCATCTTCACCTTGCTTTTCAAGGTTGCCCATGATTTCCGCAAAGCCGAATACGCCCATCGCAACTGCTACGAAGCCAATACCGTCGCTCAACTCAGGAATATCGAACGCATAGCGTGATACACCAGAGTTCACGTCGGTACCGATCAAGCCCATGAGCAAGCCAAGGATGATCATGCCAATCGCTTTAATCAATGAGCCGGATGCCAACACGACCGCGCCGATCAAGCCAAGCACCATCAATGAGAAATATTCTGCAGGACCAAACTTAAATGCGAGTTGTGAGAGTGGCGCAGCAAAAGCAGCCAACACTAAAGTTGCAACGCAGCCTGCAAAGAATGAACCCATACCAGCAGTAAACAAAGCAACGCCCGCTCGACCATTCCGAGCCATTTGGTAGCCGTCAATCGCCGTCACCACCGAGGACGTCTCTCCTGGGATGTTGAGCAAAATTGCTGTTGTTGATCCGCCGTATTGTGAGCCGTAGTAGATACCAGCCAACATGATCAAAGCCGCAATAGGAGGCAACGCGTATGTTGCTGGCAAGAGCATCGCAATGGTAGCGATAGGGCCAAGGCCAGGCAATACGCCAATGAGGGTTCCCAAGATGCAGCCGATGAGGCAGTACAAGAGATTTTGTAGTGTAAACGCGGTATCGAAACCGAGAGCTAAGTTAGCAAATAAATCCATTTTTCAGAGTCCCGGTTCGTTATTGTTGTAGGAATACAGGTAGCAGCGGGAACTGAAGCTTCAAGCCCACCACAAATACTGAGTATGTAAATACCACTAGGAAGGCAGCATTAATTAGCGAACCTTTCCATGTGAACTCTTTGCTAGCACTAGCAGAGACGAGAACTAGTACAACCACAGCAATCAAGAAACCCATTCTTGGTAGCAGCAATCCATATAGCACTACTGAACCAGTAATTTGAGCAATCACTCTCCAGTTGAACTTAGGAATGGTCTCAATGGCCGCTGTGGCGCTCAATGCCTTAACGGCAACCAGCAGGCCAAGAAGGGTCATTAAGATTCCCAAGAAGAATGGAAAGTAGCCTGGGCCCATTTTGGCCGCAGTGCCCATGGGGTATTGGGTTGCCACGATGGTGAAGAAGAGGCCAATCACGATGTACATGACACCAGCCCCAAAATCCCGTTGATTGCGAATTTTCAAGTTGCGCTCCTTTTATATCGGACTTAGAAGCCGATTATTTATTGATGTTGAGCGATTGTAAGCCACGAGGGGGGTACCTTGTCTAGGGTTTGCCCTAGACGAGTGCGAATGCCATAATTACGGCTATGAAAGTCTCCCAAATACGCCAGGCTTACCTGGATTTCTTTGCTCAAAAAGGCCACCAAATTGTCCCGTCAAGCCCGGTAGTTCCTGGCGACGACCCAACCCTGCTATTTACTAATGCGGGAATGAATCAATTTAAGGACGTTTTTTTGGGTTTTGACAAGCGTCCCTATACCCGTGCGACGACAGCCCAAAAATGTATTCGAGCTGGCGGTAAACACAATGACTTGGATAACGTGGGCTACACCGCCCGTCACCACACCTTTTTTGAGATGTTGGGCAATTTTTCTTTCGGGGACTATTTCAAGAAAGATGCGATTCAATTTGCCTGGGATTTATTGACCCAAGTATTTAAGTTGCCAAAAGAAAAGTTATTGGTCACTGTGTATGCTGAGGACGATGAGGCGTATGCCATTTGGAAAGATCAGATTGGCGTGCCTGCAGATCGCATTATTCGCATTGGCGACAATAAAGGCGCGCGTTACGCTTCAGATAATTTCTGGATGATGGGTGACACTGGCCCATGCGGACCTTGTACTGAAATTTTCTACGATCATGGCGAACACATTCCTGGCGGTCCTCCAGGTAGCCCAGAAGAAGATGGCGATCGCTTCATCGAAATTTGGAATAACGTCTTCATGCAGTTCAATCGTGATGAAGCGGGTGTGATGCATCCACTGCCTAAACCTAGCGTTGACACGGGCATGGGTTTGGAGCGCATTGCAGCAGTGTTGCAACATGTCCATTCCAATTATGAAATCGACCTCTTCGTCAATCTGCTTAAGGCTTCCAAGGATGCGGTCGATGCAGCTGGCGGCGGTAATTGCGATGCTGCCTCTCCATCATTGAAGGTGATCGCAGATCATATTCGAGCATGTAGTTTTATCGTAGTAGATGGTGTGATTCCAGGTAATGCTGGACGCGGTTATGTATTGCGCCGTATTGCGCGTCGCGCGATACGTCATGGTTACAAGTTAGGTGCACGCAAACCATTCTTCTATCAGCTCGTACCTGCGCTTGTTCAAGAAATGGGTGATGCCTATCCTGAGCTGCGCGCAGCACAAGATAAAGTTAGCGAAGTGCTCAAGCAAGAGGAAGAGCGTTTCTTCCAAACGATTGCCAATGGTATGGAAATCTTGGATGGCGCGCTAGCTGGTGGCGCCAAGGTAGTCGATGGTGAAACTGCATTTCGTTTGCATGACACTTTTGGCTTCCCATTAGATTTAACTGCAGACGTTTGTCGTGAGCGTGGCGTCACAGTTGATGCTGAAGGTTTTGAAGTCGCAATGCAAAAGCAACGCGATCAGGCTAGAGCAGCAGGCAAGTTCAAAGTTGCCCAAGGCCTGGAATACAAAGGTCAGCCAACCCAGTTCCATGGCTATGACACTCTCAAACACGAAGGTGCCAAGGTCACTACCTTATATATAGATGGTTCTGAGGTGACTTCGGTTAAGGCTGGCGATGCTGCGGTCGTTGTTTTAGACCACACCCCGTTTTATGCAGAATCTGGTGGTCAGGTTGGCGATCGTGGCGAGTTGCGCAATGAGTCGCTTCGTTTCGCTGTCGAGGATACCTTCAAGATTCAGGCGGATGTGTTTGGGCATCAAGGTGAGTTATTAGAAGGCGAGATTAAAGTAGGCGACACCTTAAATGCCTTGGTAGATGTTCAGCAAAGAACGGACACCATGCGCAACCATAGTGCTACACACATCTTGCATAAAGCTTTGCGTGAAGTGTTGGGTGATCATGTCCAGCAAAAAGGTTCTTTAGTGGATGCGACTAAAACACGTTTTGACTTTACCCATAACGCCCCTATTACCGCAGAACAAATTCGTCGCGTTGAAGATATTGTGAACGCCGAGATTTTGGCGAATACCGCCACCTCTGGAAAAGTGATGTCTTTGGAGGATGCGCAAAAGACTGGCGCGATGATGCTCTTTGGCGAGAAATATGGCGATGAAGTGCGTGTTCTTGAGATCGGTAGCTCAAAAGAATTATGTGGAGGCACTCACGTATCTCGCACGGGTGATATCGGTAGTCTCAAGATTGTTTCTGAGGGTGGCGTTGCTGCTGGCATACGTCGTGTTGAAGCGGTTACCGGTAATCAAGCTCTTCATTTCTTGCAAGGTCTTGAAGACAAGGTCAATGAAGTTGCTGCTATCTTGAAAACACACCCTGGTGATTTAGTAAATCGCGTGGCACAGCTTCAAGAGAGTTTGCGTCAAGCTGAGCGCGAGTTAGAGAAAGTCAATTCCAAATTGGCGGCTAGTCAGGGCGATGAGTTGGCTGGTCAAGCGATTGATGTCAATGGCATCAAAGTGCTCGCAGCGCGTTTGGACGGTGCAGACGCTGGAGTGTTGCGCGAGACTATGGATGCCCTGAAGGCAAAACTCAAATCAGCCGCGATTGTTTTGGCATCGGTTCAGGGTGACAAGGTGAGTTTGGTTGCGGGTGTTACTGCGGATTCAATATCTAAAGTGAAAGCCGGCGATCTCGTGAATTTTGTCGCTCAGCAGGTAGGTGGCAAAGGCGGCGGTAAGCCAGAAATGGCGATGGCAGGTGGCAATGACCCTAGCAAACTCAATGCGGCTCTTGCTGGTGTGAAAGACTGGGTGGCAAGCAAATGAGTGAGGCCAGCAATATCGTATTTAATGCTGAAGTAGACGCTATTGGTATGAATTGCCCATTACCCATTTTGCGCACCAAAAAAGCTTTGGCCACCATGCAATCTGGTGAGGTTCTGAAGATTAAAGCCACTGATTCCGGTGCAGCTAGAGATTTCCCTGCTTTTGCTAAGCAAACCGGTAATGAGTTAATTGCCAGCACTACCGAAGGTGATGTGTTAGTTTTCTTTCTAAAAAGAAGATAAGCAAGTGCGCTGATAGCTGCACTGAATTCAAGAAATGAATCAAAAAAAGGCAGGTATTACCTGCCTTTTTTATTTCATTGCCTCAATCAAGCAAGTAAATTAAATAAGTGAGCGACTCTTTAGATAGGCTGCAAAATCTTTTGATACTTCAGGGTGACGTAAGGCAAATTCCACTGAAGCTTTGAGGTAACCCAATTTGCTACCGCAGTCATAACGAACGCCATCGTACTCATAGGCAAATACGGGATCTTCTTTTAGAAGCGAGGCAATTGCATCAGTTAACTGAATTTCGCCGCCCGCTCCTGGCTTGAGGTTGCGAATGTGTTTAAAGATATCGGATGATAAAACATAGCGACCCACAACAGCTAAGTTTGATGGTGCATCCTTGGGTTGGGGTTTTTCCACAATGCCGCTTAAACGATGAATGCCTTTAGTTACCTCAGTGCCGGCAACAATGCCATAAGAGCTACTTTGAGCAGGGTCAATTTTTTCAACTGCCAGCACCGAGCCATTTTGCTCTTCATACACTTTGAGCATTTGCTTTAAAACGGGTGGATTACCATCCAACAAGTCATCAGCTAGGATGACTGCAAATGGTTCGTCACGAACCAGCTTCTCTGCGCATAGGACTGCATGGCCAAGACCTAGTGCTTCTGGTTGGCGGACATAGACACAGTCAACGTGACTGGGTTTTACGCTTCGCACAATCTCTAGTAGCGCTTGCTTATTTTTGGCTTCAAGTTCCGCTTCGAGTTCATAAGCTTTATCAAAGTGATCTTCAATCGCGCGTTTGCTACGCCCAGTCACAAAGATCATCTCGGTGATGCCAGCTGCAATCGCTTCTTCAACCGCATACTGAATAAGTGGCTTATCAACCACATTGAGCATTTCTTTTGGGCTGGCTTTAGTCGCCGGCAAAAAACGCGTGCCTAAACCTGCGACTGGGAAAACTGCTTTAGTGACCGCTTTGGTAGACAAGGGCATTGCTAATCCGATCTTTATTGAAGACGTTCTAATTGTGCAACAAGCTTCTCATGATTTTGCTCAAAGCCTGCAAGGCGTTGTTTTTCTTGGGCAACTACGTCAGCGGGGGCGCGAGCAACAAAGCTTTCATTGCTTAGCTTGCCACGGGCTTTGGTGATTTCATTGGCAAGGCGCTCGATTTCTTTACCGAGACGGGCGCGCTCAGCAACTACATCTACTTCAATCTTTAGTAGTAACTTAATATCGCCTACGAGAGCAATTGGGGCGCCAGGGGCATCTTTTTCTAGAGCGGACTCATCGCTGTAGATTTTGACTTCTGTTAGCTTGGCCAAAGCGAGCAAATAAGGAGTCGCCTTTTCTAGGAATTCTTCTGGACCATAAATCCACAAAGGCACTTTTTGGCCGGGGGGAACTTGCATTTCACCGCGTAGATTTCTGCAAGCATCCACAATCGCTTTGACTTGCGCTACCCACTCTTCGCTTTGCTCATCAATTTTTTCAGGTTGAGAAACAGGATAGGGTTGCAATGCGATTGTTTGTTTAGCCTGCTTGACCAATTCTTTTCCAGACTTTGGTCCAACGGTTTGCCAAAGTGTTTCAGTGATGAATGGAATGAGTGGGTGCGCCATGCGCAAGATAGTCTCAAGTACGCGTAACAGAGTGCGACGGGTTGCTCGTTGCTGCGCTGGCGTGCCGGTTTGTAGCTGCACTTTGGCAAGTTCTAAATACCAGTCGCAGTATTCATCCCAAACGAATTGGTAGATGCTATTAGCAATATTGTCAAAACGATAGTTTTGGAATCCTTTAGCTACCTCAGCCTCGGTTCTTTGTAGTTGCGACACAATCCAGCGGTCTGCAGGCGAGAAGTCTAAATAGCCATCTGGGCCACACTGGTTATCGCATGGGGCAAGACCATTGTCCTCGTCGCCACCTGGACAATTCATGAGCACAAAGCGGGTTGCATTCCATAACTTATTGCAGAAATTGCGATAGCCTTCGCAACGCTTTTGATCGAAATTAATGTTGCGGCCAAGCGATGCTAAAGAGGCGAAAGTGAAACGCAGCGCATCTGTACCAAATGCAGGAATACCATCCGGAAATTCTTTTTTGGTTTTCTTGCTAATGCTCTCGGCTTGCTTCGGATTCATGAGGCCAGTAGTGCGTTTGCCTACCAGCTCATCCAGTTTGATGCCATCGATTAAGTCGATCGGGTCCAAAGTATTACCCTTGGACTTACTCATCTTTTGGCCTTCAGCATCCCGCACGAGACCATGAACATAAACAGTATGGAACGGCACTTTGCCTGTGAAATGGCAAGTCATCATGACCATGCGCGCCACCCAGAAGAAAATGATGTCAAAGCCGGTTACCAATACTGAGGATGGTAAGAAGTGATGTAGCGCTGGCGTTTCTTCTGGCCAACCAAGAGAACTAAAGGGGACTAGGGCAGAGCTAAACCACGTGTCGAGCACATCAGGGTCGCGATTGAGTTTGCCTGTGTAACCAGCTGCAGTAGCCTTGGCCTTAGCTTCTTCTTCGGAGCGTGCCACAAAAATTTGACCATCATCGCCATACCAAGCTGGAATCTGATGACCCCACCAGAGTTGTCTGGAGATACACCAGTCCTGAATATTCTCAAGCCATTGGGTGTAGGTATTAATCCAATTCTCGGGAACTAACTTAATGTCGCCTTTAGTAACGGCATCTAAGGCTGCGCCTGCAATAGAAGAACCAGGTTGATATTGATTATCAGGGCTCGGTTTAGACATGGCCACAAACCATTGATCAGTGAGCATAGGCTCAATGATGGTCTGCGTACGATCACCGCGTGGCACCATTAATTTGTGTGGCTGAACTTTTTCAAGCAAGCCTGCTGCATCTAAATCAGCAACCACTTGCTTGCGTGCTGCAAAACGTTCCATGCCTTGATAAGCGGCTGGAGCATTTTCATTAATCTTGGCGTCAAGAGTGAGGATATTAATCAGCGGTAACTGATGACGTTGTCCAACAGTATAGTCATTGAAATCATGCGCTGGGGTGACTTTCACAACACCTGTACCAAAATTCAGATCAACATATTCATCGGCAATGATGGGGATCTGGCGATCACATAAAGGCAGGTTGACTGATTTGCCAATGAGATGTTTGTAGCGCTCATCAGTTGGGTTAACCATGACGGCAACGTCACCCAGTAAGGTTTCTGGGCGGGTAGTGGCAACGGTTAAGTGGCCTGAGCCATCAGCCAGTGGATAGCGAATGTGCCACATTGAGCCATCTTCTTCCTCGCTCACCACTTCAAGGTCAGAGACTGCAGTTCCTAAAACGGGGTCCCAGTTCACTAAGCGCTTGCCACGATAAATTAGACCTTGCTCATGCAGGCGAACGAAAACTTCGATGACGGCCTTGGACATTTTGCTGTCCATCGTGAAATATTCTTTACCCCAATCAATCGAGGCGCCGAGGCGACGAATTTGGCGTGTAATGGTATTGCCGGAAGTTTCTTTCCACTCCCAAACTTTTTCGAGAAACTTTTCACGACCGAGATCGTGACGAGAAATTTTTTGCGCATCGAGTTGGCGTTCAACCACGATTTGAGTGGCAATACCAGCGTGGTCTGTGCCAGGTACCCACAAAGTATTTTTGCCGGACATGCGGGCATGGCGTACTAGACCATCCATGATGGTTTGGTTGAATGCATGCCCCATGTGTAGGGTGCCAGTGACATTGGGTGGCGGCAATTGAATCGAAAAGTCGCCCTTGCCTTCATCCATGCTGGCGTCAGCAATGCCTCTGCGCTCCCATTCTGGGCCCCAATAGGCTTCAATCGGTGCAGGTTCGTAGGATTTAGCTAACTCTTCCGCGGAGTTGGCTACTGATGAATTAGGGGTATTTGAGGCATTTGGCATAAGAGGCAAATTATAATTGGGCTGATGTATTCAGATATGCTCGCGAACCTTAATCCAGAACAGCGCGAGGCCGTAACCCTCCCGCCCGTAAACCCAAATGGCCAAGCCCAATCTGCTCTGATTTTGGCAGGTGCTGGCAGCGGTAAGACGCGTGTATTGACCACCAGGATTGCTTGGTTGATCCAAACAGGTCAGGTTTCGCCAATTGGGGTCTTGGCGGTGACATTTACCAATAAGGCGGCAAAAGAGATGATGGTGCGCTTGAGCGCTATGCTGCCAATCAATACCCGCGGCATGTGGATTGGCACTTTCCATGGTCTATGTAATCGTTTATTGCGAGCCCACCACAAAGAGGCTGGTTTGCCATCGACTTTCCAGATCCTGGACACCCAAGATCAGCTATCAGCAATTAAGCGCCTCTTAAAAGGCTTAAAGGTGGATGATGAAAAGTACCCACCCAAACAATTGCAGTATTTCATTGCGCATGCCAAAGAGCGCGGGCAGCGTGCTAAAGATTTATCGGTCGGCGATGATTTTCAGGCGAAGATGGCGCAACTCTATGCGGCTTATGATGAGCAATGCCAGCGCGAGGGAGTTGTCGACTTCGCTGAATTATTGCTACGCAGTTATGAGTTGTTAAAACATAGCGAGCCTATTCGCACACATTACCAAGAACGTTTTCGTCATATCTTGATTGATGAGTTTCAGGATACCAATGCCTTGCAATATGCGTGGCTTAAATTACTCTCTGGTCATGACGCAAGCCGCGTGAATGTTAGTGGCATGGGAAGTAGTTCGGTATTCGCAGTGGGCGATGATGATCAAAGTATTTATGCTTTCCGCGGTGCCGATGTAGAAAATATGCGTCTGTATGAAAAGCAGTTTCATCCCTTGCTGGTTAAGCTAGAGCAGAACTATCGCTCGCATGGGCATATTCTGGATACTGCCAACCATTTAATCGCGAATAACTCCGAGCGTCTTGGTAAGAATTTGCGAACGGACGCTGGCCATGGCGAGCCAGTTCGGATTTATGAGGCGCCAAGCGATCATGCTGAAGCAGCTTGGTTGGTTGATGAAATTAAAGCGCTAGTCAATAGCGGTATCAAACGTACTGAAATCGCTTTGCTCTACAGAAGTAATGCCCAATCACGAATTATTGAGCACGCACTTTTTTCTGCGGGCATTCCATATCGTGTGTATGGTGGTTTGCGATTCTTCGAGCGCGCTGAAATTAAGCATGCACTCGCTTACTTACGCTTGCTTGAAAACCCCAATGACGATACATCCTTTTCTCGGGTGGTGAATTTCCCTACGCGTGGCATCGGTGCAAGATCGATTGAGGCTTTGCAAGATGCTGCCAGGGCACAGCAATGTTCTTTGTATACGGCAGCATCATCTCTCGAGGGTAAGGCGGGTGCCGCATTGGGTGGCTTCATTCGCTTAGTGGATCACATGCGTGAAGCAACGCGTCACAACACCTTGCCCGAAACGGTCGAGTTTGTGATTCAGCACAGTGGTTTGATTCAGCATTATTTATCTGAACGCGAAGGGCAAGATCGAGTAGAAAACTTACAAGAATTGATTAATGCTGCTACTGCATTCATTGCCGAAGAAGGTTATGGCCAAGATGCTGTTGCCGCACTACTACCGGATGAGAACGATCCAGGTGCAGTGGAGATGTCACCGCTCGCCGCTTTCTTAGCACATGCCTCCTTAGAAGCAGGCGATAACCAAGCGCAAGCAGGTCAGGATGCCGTGCAACTCATGACAGTGCACTCCGCTAAAGGTTTGGAATTTACTTCGGTATTCATTACGGGTCTTGAAGAGGGTTTGTTCCCACACGAGAACAGCGTGAATGAGCAAAACGGCCTGGAAGAGGAGCGACGTTTAATGTATGTCGCTATTACCCGCGCTAAAGAACGCTTGTATTTATCTCATACTCAGTCGCGTATGTTGCATGGTCAAGTGCGCTACAACATGCCTTCTCGTTTCTTGGAAGAGTTGCCATCTGAATCGCTAAAGTGGTTAACGCCCAAGGCTAAAGATGCGCGTTGGGGTGCTGGCTCAAGATCTGGTTCAACTTGGCAAGATGGCTACACTCGCCAGCGTGAATACGAATCCAATGACTTTTTTGATTCAGGTAGCGAACGCCCAAGACCAACTAAGCGAGTGGGTTCAGCCTCTATGGAAGTAAAGCGCTTAGCTTCGCCACCCCGCGGAAATTATCCATTCACCATTGGTCAAAATGTCTTTCATACTAAGTTTGGTGAAGGGCGTGTTACAGGCTTAGAGGGCGTTGATGCCGATGCTCGGGCACAAGTGAACTTTAAGCGCCACGGTGTCAAATGGTTGCAACTCAGTATTGCGAAACTTGCTGCGATTGATTGAGTCTGCTTAATCTTCGGTAAAGCAGGCTTTCCAAGTAGCGTAGAAAGAGCAGTGCATGATGGTTAAGCCAGCCATCGAAATAGGCGCCACGATGAATGAAGCGGCTTGACCGAAATTGAGGGCGTCAAAGATCATGCCGATCGTAAGAGGAATGGCGATTAAGACCGCGCTCCAGATTGCTAGATAAAAAAAGAATGCGGCTTTATTTGTCCAGCATGCCAGCCAACTAGAGAATAAAGCTTGCGGAACAGACATATCAGCCCACGCAATCAGGATGGGGGAGAACCACATCAACATTGCAATCGGGATATACAGAATCGCACCAAAGACTAATATCAGATAGACCTGTCTGAGTGCTTCAGGCGTAATTGGCTTATCTGTCGTCATGAGGGGTAAAAGTGTTTCGAAATCTACCAAGAGACTTAAGATAAAACTCATTAATAAGATCAGTGCTGCGTACACCAAACCCAATTGCAAAATTCGATTACGAATAAACTGACCTGATTGCAGTGCAATTAAATAAACGCTTGGTCGAATACGCTCCTTCTGAATTGCTTGTCGACATGCGGTCATGAATCCAACGGAAAGAGTTGGTGTTAATAGTAGAACCGCAAAGACGCCAATCACGGGAACGATGACGGCAAGCTGCGCCATAAAAACATACATAAAGACCAACATCAAAAATCCCAGTGGATTTTGTTTGAATAACCAAATGCCCTGTCTAATCCAGGTATAGCCTTCTTTGGGTGCAACAGAATTGAGTCTCATAGGGTGCGGCGACTAAGAAGAATACGTTCGAAGTGCGTTGGGTCATGAGGGGTCAGCATTTGAGCGTCACGGGGCAAATAAAAGTCCCATAAGCGTGATACCCAGAAACGTAGAGCCGCTGCTCTCACCATCAGCGGCCAGCTTGCCTGCTCTTCTTTGGTCAGTGGGCGTACGGATTGATAGGCCTGCATCAAAGCGTCAAAGCGCGCTGGATCTAAATCCTGCTTGTTCTCAGCCAAACACCAATCATTCACAGTGACTGCAAGATCAAACAGCCACTTGTCGGTGCCTGCGAAATAGAAATCAAAAAAACCACCTAATTGATCGTTGCTGGTATCGGTAGATCCTTTCGGATCAAACAAGACATTGTCTCTGAAGAGGTCGCAATGGCTAGCACCTTGCGGAAGCATATCGTAATCACTGGATGAGAAAAAAGCTTCTTGTGCAGTGAGCTCGTGAGTGAGTAATTCTTTTTGCGCTGTGTTTAAGTGTGGCAATACCAGTGGAATAGTTTGTTGCCACCAGCCAAGGCTACGAAGGTTCTCTTGTGATTTTGGAAAATCTTTTCCGGCAAGATGCATTTTGGCCAACATCTCACCCACTAGTGCGCAATGCTTTACTTCGGGTTGCATGCGGGACAGACCCGGTAGCTTGCTGACGATTGCCGCTGGCTTACCTTTGAGAGAGAAAAGAATCTCTCCGCGCTTGTTCTCAATTGGCTTGGGGACTGGTATGCCCTTGTTTGCCAAGTGGCGCATCAGTTCTAGGTAGTAGGGCAGTTGCTCTGCAGATAGGCGCTCAAAGATAGTCAGAACATATTCTTGCTTCTTGCCATCTTTAACAGTGTCTAAGAAGAAGTTGGAGTTTTCAATGCCACCATGAATGCCGCGAATGTCTGCAGCTTCGCCGATAGTAAATTCTTGGGAGATCCATGGAGCGATCTCACCAAGTTCAATCGGAGTAAATACAGCCATTGATCAATCTATTTTTTATTGAATTGGAATGCTAATACTAGGTACGCTAAGAAGCGCGCCTTCACCTGAGGGTGGTCCTGGCATTACCGAGTCAGGTGGCGACATCTCGTAAGTGGTGTACTTCGTTTTAACTTGTACTTGAGTAGGACTATTGGCATCCTTGTACTCAGTAATTTCTGTGCCAGTAGCTTCCTTATGTTGGAAACTTGGTTTGCGGGCCTCTGGGTTGCTGACAACACCTGCTGGACTCATGGTTGGAGACAGAGGTTGATTGTTGATTCTGTTGAGCTCAGATTGGCTAAGAGCTTGGCTGGTATTCTGAGCCTGTGCGGATCCTGCTCCGAATACGGCAAAAATCACCAAAAAACTCGTCAGAGCGAGACTTTGGCTAAAAATATGGCTAATTACGTTTGTTAGGGCATGCATCATTTTTCACCTTTTTTGGCCTACTTTTGGACGGTTCATTAATCCGTCCTGTAGGTAATTGTTAACTAGATTGTACGATTGCGGTATGACGAAACATAGACTCTTGTTGGTAGACGGCTCTAGCTACCTCTATCGCGCCTTCCACGCCATGCCCGACCTGAGAAATGGGGCCGGGGAGCCCACGGGGGCCATCTATGGCATGGTCAATATGATGCGCCGTGCCCGGTCAGAGCTAAAAGCCGACCATATTGCTTGCGTATTTGACGCCAAGGGAAAAACCTTCAGGGACGAGATGTACTCCGAGTACAAGGCTCATCGCTCACCTATGCCAGAAGATTTGGTGAAGCAGATTGAGCCAATTCACCTAATGGTTAAGGCTTTAGGTTGGCCGGTTTTGATGGTGTCTGGAGTAGAGGCTGATGATGTGATTGGCACTTTGGCTTGTCAGGCGACACAAGCGGGTTGGGAAACTATCATCTCGACAGGCGATAAAGATTTAGCGCAATTAGTTAATTCGTCGGTCACGCTGATCAATACGATGACGAATGAAAAGTTGAATATTAATGGCGTCATTGAAAAGTTTGGTGTTCCACCAGAATTAATTGTTGATTATTTATCGATCATTGGTGATGCCGTTGACAATGTTCCTGGCGTCCCTAAAGCGGGACCTAAAACAGCAAATAAATGGTTGGCGGAATTCGGTAATTTAGATAATTTGATTGCAAATGCGGATCAAGTAAAAGGCGTTGTCGGAGAAAATTTACGTGCAACTCTTGACTGGTTGCCACAAGCGCGACAACTCATTACCGTCAAAACCGATTGCGATTTATCACCACATTTACCCGGTTTAGATGATTTGCATGCTAAGCCAGAAGACGCTGCGCTACTGCGTGAGCTATTCGAGCGCTATGCATTTAAAACCTGGTTGCGCGATGTAGAAAAACAGTTGGAAAGCCCATCCAGTAAGACTTCAGAGGAAGGCGCCTTCGATCTGGCGGGCACACCTATTACATCCACGGCCAGTAAGAATGAAGAGTCTGAATCTAAGAAATCTATAGCAATTACTAGTGCGCCAGAAAAAATAGCGGCACCAGATTTACTTGAGCGCAATTACGAGTGCGTTACAGATGAAGCTACCTTAGATAAGTGGTTGAAAAAAATTGAGGCTGCTGAATTAACAGCAGTCGATACAGAAACAACCAGCCTAGATGCTTTAGCTGCAGAATTGGTGGGCATCTCACTTTCAGTGAAAGTGGGAGAAGCTTGCTACATTCCGGTGGCTCATCGTAATGGCGAGACGCAGTTAAATCGCGATTTTGTGCTGTCACGCATGAAGCCATGGTTAGAAAGTAAAACGCATTTAAAAGTTGGGCAAAACTTAAAGTACGACATCCATGTGTTTGCAAACTACGGCATTACCTTGGGTGGCGTTGCATTTGATACCTTGTTGGAATCCTATGTGTTGGAGTCGCATCTTCCGCACAATATGGACAGTATGGCTGAGCGCCATCTTGGTGTGAAAACCATTCGCTATGAAGAGGTTTGCGGCAAGGGCGCGCATCAGATTGGTTTTGATCAGGTGGATCTTCAGGTTGCTACTGACTATGCGGCTGAAGATGCTGATATCACCTTGCACCTACACCAAGAGCTTTGGCCCCAAATTCAGGCAAATCCTGGTCTTTTGTATGTCTATCAGCAGATTGAAATGCCAGCAATGCATGTGCTTGGAGTGATGGAGCGCAACGGCATTCGTATTGACTCAGCCCTTTTAGGCAAGCAAGGGCAGCAAGTGGGTAAGCGTCTATTGGAGCTAGAGGGCGAGATCCATCAACTGGCTGGTCAGCCCTTTAATATTCAATCGCCCAAGCAAATTGCAGAAATCCTGTTTGGTCAATTAGAGCTGCCAGTAATTAAAAAGACGCCGTCGGGCGCGCCATCTACGGATGAAGAGGTGCTACAAAAGTTGGCAGAAGACTATCCATTGCCAGCACGCATTCTGGACTACCGTAGTTTGGCAAAGTTGATGTCAACCTATATTGAGAAATTGCCACGCATGGCTGATCCTAAGACGGGTCGCGTGCATACCAATTTTTCTCAAGCAACTGCGGTGACAGGTCGTCTTGCATCAAGCGACCCTAATTTGCAAAACATTCCGGTGCGCACTGAAGAAGGTCGTCGCATTCGTGAAGCCTTCGTGCCCGCGGAGGGTTGCAAGCTATTGTCAGCGGATTATTCACAAATTGAGTTGCGCATCATGGCGCACATCGCTGAAGATGAAAACTTATTAGCAGCCTTCAGAGAAGGCAAAGATGTGCACCAAGCTACAGCGGCAGAGATTTTTGGCATTCCTTTAGAAGAAGTGAATTCGGAGCAACGACGATATGCCAAGGTGATTAACTTTGGCTTGATCTATGGCATGAGTGCATTTGGTTTGGCGGGCAACTTGGGTATCGAGCGCGCAGCCGCTCAGAACTATATTGCGAAATACTTTGATCGATACCCTGGCGTAGCGCAGTATATGGAGCGCACTCGTCTTGAAGCCAGAGAAAATGGCTATGTGGAAACTGTCTTTGGTAGGCGTTTATGGCTTCCTGAAATCAAAGGATCTAATGGCCCTCGTCGCCAAGGTGCAGAGCGTGCCGCAATTAATGCGCCAATGCAGGGCACGGCTGCCGATTTGATTAAGCTGGCTATGGTTGCGGTTGAGGATTGGTTAGAAAAAGAGCAACTCAAAACCAAACTATTACTACAAGTGCACGACGAGTTGGTATTTGACGTGCCTTTTGATGAAATCGATCGCTTGCAAGCAAACTTACCCGATTTGATGTGCAATGTAGCTAAATTGAAGGTGCCTTTAGTAGTTAGCATTGGGATTGGCGATAATTGGGAAGAAGCGCATTAAATAATGACTCGGAGACAGACATCATGAGTGAAAAAACACAAGATCAAAGCAGAAGAAGTTTCATCAAGACATCGGTTGCAGGTGCTGCGGCAACTACTTTAGGTGTTGGTTTTGTCGCTGCAGCAGATCCCGTGTTAGCCGCTGCGATTGAGACGGATTTCAAAGGCATCAAAGCGGGTGAGCAAATGATTCCAGTTGGTAGCTTTCAATTGCCTGCCTATGTTTCTCGCCCCGAGAAGGCTAAGGGTAACTTACCTATTGTGATTGTGGTGAGCGAAATCTTTGGTGTGCATGAATATATTGCGGATGTCACAAGACGTTTTGCTAAATTGGGATATTTAGCGATTGCCCCAGAATTTTTTGTCCGTGCCGGTGATCCGAATACCTACGGAACGGTTGCCGATATTTTGACAAACATTGTGGCAAAGACGCCTGATGCGCAGGTATTAAATGATCTACAGGCTGCTTTAGTTTGGGCTGGGAAAAATGGCGGAGACTTAAAACGAGTTGGCGTTACTGGCTTTTGTTGGGGTGGCCGCATTACCTGGCTTTCTGCAACCTTGCCGCAAGTGAAAGCAGGCGTCGCTTGGTATGGGCGCTTAGTCGGTGAAAAGACTGAAGGCAATCCACGTCATCCTGTTGAATTGGCTGCTGACTTAAAAGCGCCTGTGCTTGGTCTCTATGGCGGTGCTGATGCCGGCATTTCTTTAGAGAGCGTTGAGCAGATGCGCGCTGCACTTGCGCAAGCAGCCGCAAAGAATCCTGCTGCTAAAGCATCAATGATTGAGGTCTATCCTGATGCGCCTCACGCATTCCATGCAGACTATCGTGCCACTTATCGTGAGGGGCCTGCAAAGGATGGCTGGGAAAAATGTATCGCCTGGTTCAAGAAAACGGGTGTTGCTTAATCTCTTATGACTGTCTTACAAAGCATCCTTCTAGTAACAGCACTCGCAGGCACTGCGAGTGCGTTGGTTGCCGCTAGTTGTTCCTTGGCTTTGCTGGCGAAGATGGTCAACAATATGGTGAGCCTATCAGTAGGTATCTTGTTGGCTACTGCATTGCTGCATTCATTGCCTGAGGCGTTCAGCATGCCAGGCGCGACACCACAACTTTTGTTTGCGACTTTGTTAGCGGGATTGCTTGGATTTTTCTTATTAGAAAAAATCGCTTTATTACGCCATGATCATCACCATGAAGGCGACGGTCATCACCATCATCACGGACATGATGCCGAGAATGCAGGTCGTAGTGGCTGGATGATTTTGGTTGGCGATGGCTTGCATAATTTTGTTGATGGTATTTTGATTGCCGCCGCATTTATGGCGGACTACCAAGTTGGCATCTTTACTGCGATCGCCATCATTGCGCATGAGATCCCGCAAGAGATCGGTGATTTCATTGTGTTGCTAAATGCTGGGTTCTCACGCACTCGCGCCTTGCTCTATAACTGCATTTGCGGATTGTCTGCGGTGGTTGGCGGTGTGCTGGCGTATTTCTTCTTAGAAAAGGCTCATGCGGCAATGCCATATTTGCTCGTGATTGCTTCGAGTAGTTTTATTTATATCGCCGTGAGCGATCTTATTCCGCAAATGCACCGTCGCCCACACTGGGCTGAGTCATTGCGTCAAACCGTTTTGATAGCTTGTGGCGTTGGATTTGTAGTGTTGCTATCACTTGCGCATTAAGCGCAAATCTTAATAATCACTAATTAGGTTTCAATTGGTCTGCTGCTATCAGCACACCACTCACTCCAGCTACCAGCATAAAGACGTGAACCTTTAAGGCCCGCAACTTCCATGGCCAAAAGATTGTGGCAAGCAGTTACACCTGATCCGCATTGATGAATGACTTGTGCTGGTTTATGTGAACCCAGTAATTCAACAAAGTCTTTAAAGAGATGTTCGGCTGATTTAAATGCAGTGGCTGATAAGTTTTCTTTAAAGAAATGATTGAGCGCACCGGGAATATGGCCGCCCACCGGATCTAAGGTTTCATTTTGTCCATGAAAGCGATCATTTGCACGGGCATCGATCACAACATATTTTTTGGATTGCAGATTGCCAACTACTTCGTCTACCAATACGAGTCCTTCGTATGGTCTTGCTGCAGTTGGAGTGCTTGATGGCGTGGGCTTACGTGGTACGGTTCCCATGGGGCCATTCCAGGCATCCAAACCGCCATCTAACACTTGCACCTTGGCATGACCGGTGGCCTTGAGCATCCACCAGAGACGGCTGGCATAGACAGAACCTTGTTTGTCGTAAGCGACTACTAAGGTGTTTGGACTGATCCCTAAACGAGTCTTGGTTTGTGCCCACGCTTCGGGACTGGGTAGTGGGTGTCTTCCATTTTTGCCAGTTTTGGGGCCTGACAAGTCTTGATCAAGGTCGACATAAATCGCACCGGGAATGTGACTCTCTTCGTAAGCTTTTTTGCCTGCTTGGGTATCTACTAAATCAAAGCGGCAATCACAGAGTAATACGTTCTCGCCACTATTAATGATTTCTTCTAACTGATTTGCGGTAATTAGAGGAGTCATGATGCTTCCTTTGTTGTAGTGGGAAAGTACTTACTTTGATTATGCGCCCGGAAAGTTCATGACGCGTCGATACCATTCATGAAAATGTTGCATGCCATCTTCCATGGGGCTTTGGTAAGGGCCAACCTCATTTACACCACGTGCAAGTAAGGCTGCTCTACCTTGATCCATGCGTTCGGCGATTTCATCATCTTCGATGCAGGTTTCCATATAGGCGGCGCGTTCTGCTTCCACGAATTCACGTTCGAATAGAGCGATTTCTTCTGGGTAGTAGAACTCAACGATGTTGCGTGTTTTATTGACGCCCATTGGATGCAATGTCGATACACACAGCACGCCCGGATACCATTCCACCATCACATTAGGGTAGTAGGTTAACCAGATTGCACCATGGCGTGGGGCTTTGCCATTGAATTGGCGTAGAACAGCCTCATGCCAGTGGCGATAAGTTTGTGAGCCTGGCTTTTGCAAGTCTTTATGAATACCAACGGTTTGCACGCTATGCCATTCACCAAACTCCCATTTCAAATCTTCACAAGAAACAAATTTACCTAGACCTGGATGAAATGGAACAACATGGTAATCCTCGAGATAAACCTCGATAAATGTTTTCCAGTTGTAGTTGCAGTCATGCACTTCAACATGGTCGAGCATATAGCCATCAAACTTGAGATCTTCGGCAACACCAAGTTTAGCGAGATCGGCACGCACATCGCGTGGACCTTCAAACAAGAGTCCCTGCCAATTCTGCAGTGGTGATTTACCAAGATTGAGACAAGGCTTGTCTTCAAAGTGAGGGGCGCCTAAGAGATTGCCGCCTAGGTCATAGGTCCAGCGATGCAGAGGGCAAACAATATTTTCGGTTTTGCCTTTGCCATTGAGCATTAATGCTTGGCGATGACGGCAAACGTTTGAGAGTAGTTCAACACCCTCTTGATTGCGCACCAGAATGCGACCCTCGTTTTCAGCGCCCAAAGTTTGATAGGAGCCTACTTCGGGCACCATGAGTTCGTGGCCTACATAGCCAGGACCCTGCTTAAAAAGCAGTTCAATTTCCCGCTGATACAAGTCAGCGTCAAAATATGCCGAAACCGGCAGTTGTAGATTGGACGGCGCAAGCTGCTGCGCGGTAGCCAGATTAGTCATTCTCCCCACCCCCGAAAACGTCAGCCGAAGCTAAGCGGAATAACCAATCCAACCATCGACGGATCGATATTGGAAAGGAAGGGGGAAATTATACCCATCTAGGGGTCTTCTCGCTTTAATATGTAGGGCTATCTGTGTGGGAAATACGAAGGAAAAAGAAGGAAACTGCTTATGGCAACGAAAAAGTCAGAGAGTTCAAAACCAGGCCTTGAGGTTCAAATTGACCCAGACCTGCGTTACGAGCAGGCCGTAAAGGAGTTAGAAAAGCTCATTTCTGACATGGAGTCCGGCAAATTTTCCCTTGAAGAGACTTTATTGGCCTATCAACGTGGCGCAGCCCTGCTCAAACATTGCCAAGGCGTTCTTGCTCAAGTAGAACAACAAGTGCGCGTGTTCGAGGCTTAATTGACAGCAATTGCATTTCAAGAGTGGCTCCGGGCTCACTCTGAACGAGTGGAGTCGGCTTTAGATCGTTTACTCGATTCGCCGCAAACTATTCCACATCGTTTACACGAAGCTATGCGCTATGCCGCACAGGGCGGCGGTAAACGTATTCGTCCGTTATTGGTTTACGCAGCTGGTCAGCTAGGCGATGTAGTCTCATCACAAAAAACAGAAATTCTCGATGCTGCTGCAGTAGCAGTGGAATGCATTCATGCATATTCATTGGTGCATGACGATATGCCTTGCATGGATGATGATGATTTGCGTCGGGGTAGGCCTACTGTTCATAAAGCATTTGATGAAGCAACGGCATTATTAGTTGGCGATGCATTGCAGACACGTGCATTTGAAGTTTTAGCCAATACCTCTGGTGATGCAAATCAACGCTTACGCATGATTGCGTGTTTAGCAGCATCATCAGGTTCACGTGGCATGGCTGGTGGCCAAGCTATTGATCTAGAAAGTGTGGGCAAAAGATTAGATGTGGCAGGCTTGAAGCAAATGCATGCCATGAAGACAGGCGCATTACTATCTTGCGCGGTTGAATTAGGCGGTATTGCCGCCAATCTCAATGCAGATCAACTGGCGCAGTTAAGTCAGTACTCCAAAGCGCTGGGCTTGGCGTTTCAAATTGTTGACGATGTCCTGGATGCGACGGCCGATAGTCAAACACTTGGAAAGACTGCTGGGAAAGACGCTGCCGCCAACAAGCCAACCTATGTGACCTTGATGGGTTTAGACTATGCACAGCAGCAGGCTAAAGAATTGCATGAAATCGCCATGAGTAGTTTGGATGGTTTTGGTAATCAAGCCCAAGCACTGAAAGATTTAGCTCTATTGGTAGTCAATAGGGGTAAATAAAGAATTAATGCAATAACGTAATGACTTTACTTTCGATTAACTCTCCTGATGATCTAAAAAAACTGACACGCGAAGAGCTTCCGGCTCTTGCTGATGAGTTGCGTCAATTTGTATTGGATTCTGTTTCTAAAACCGGCGGCCACTTGTCCTCTAATTTGGGAACAGTTGAGTTATCGATTGCTTTGCACTATGTATTTGATACGCCACGCGATCGGATTGTGTGGGACGTGGGTCACCAAAGTTACCCGCACAAAATCTTGACGGGTCGTCGTGATCGTATGAATACCTTGCGGCAGTACAAGGGTCTCTCAGGATTTCCGCATCGATCTGAGAGTGAATACGATGCATTTGGTACCGGGCACTCTTCCACAAGTATTTCTGCGGCAATGGGAATGGCGCGCGCCTTTCAAACAAAGGGTGAGCGTCAAGTAGCTGTTGCAGTGATTGGCGATAGCGCGATGACGGGTGGCATGGCTTTTGAGGCCATGAATAACGCTGGCGTTTATGACGATTTGCCTTTGGTGGTGATTTTGAACGACAACGATATGTCGATTTCACCAGCGGTGGGCGCGCTCAATCGACACCTTGCGCGATTACTGAGTGGCAATATTTATTCCACCACTAAAAAGGGAATTGATAGCGTTCTTTCAATTGCACCCCCTTTGCGTGAGTTTGCAAAACGCTTAGAAGACCATGCAAAAGGCATGGTGTCACCAGCAACGATCTTTCAAGAATTTGGTTTTAACTATTTTGGCCCGATCGATGGGCATGATTTAGATGCACTTGTACCAATGTTGCAAAACGTACGCCGTTTAGCATTGGAAGGTCGCGGACCCCAGTTCTTGCATGTTGTGACCAAAAAAGGTCAGGGATATGAGTTAGCTGAGGCAGATCCGGTTTTGTATCACGGCCCTAGCAAATTTAATCCACAAGAAGGTGTTAAAAAAGTAGCGGCTAGCAAGAAAACCTTCACTCAAGTTTTTGGTGAATGGCTATGTGATATGGCTCATGCGGATCCAATGTTGATCGGTATTACGCCTGCGATGCGCGAAGGCTCTGGCCTCGTAGAGTTTGAGAAGAATTTCCCCAAGCGTTATTACGACGTAGGTATTGCTGAGCAACATGCGGTTACTTTTGCTGCTGGCATGGCATGTGAAGGTATGAAGCCAGTAGTGGCAATCTATTCCACATTCTTGCAACGTGCCTACGATCAATTGATTCATGATGTGGCTTTGCAAGATTTACCCGTTCTGTTTGCACTCGATCGCGCGGGATTAGTGGGTGCCGATGGCGCAACCCATGCTGGCGCGTATGACATTCCTTTCTTGCGCTGCATTCCGAATATGTTGGTGATGACGCCAGCAGATGAAGCAGAGTGCCGCGATTTATTGACAACTGCATTTCATCAACCACATCCAACTGCAGTGCGTTATCCCCGCGGTTCCGGTGTGGGCACTACTCCATCCAGCGAGTTGCGCACCTTGCCATTAGGCAAAGGTGAGATACGTCGCAAGTCAACTGCACCTGCAGGTAAGAGGGTGGCGATATTGGCATTTGGTACTTTGCTCTATAGCGCATTAGAGGCCGCTGAAAGTTTGGATGCCACCGTGGCTAATATGCGTTTTGTTAAACCATTGGATGTGGATTTGATTCAATTGCTTGCGGCAGATCATGATTACTTTGTCACCATCGAAGATGGTGCGATCGCTGGTGGTGCTGGCAGCGCTTGCTTAGAGGCACTCACAAAATTAGGAATTCAGAAGCCCTTACTTCAGTTAGGTCTTCCTGATGAATTCATTGAGCATGGTGACTATCAGTTGCTCATGACTAAGTGCGGCCTGGATGTTGAAGGCATCACAAACTCGATAAAGCAGCGTTTTCCAGCGGTATTCGTGGCAAATTCGGTGATTTCAGGCAAATAAGATCGTTTTGCTTGAAAATAGAGTGATGAATGACATGAACCCCGCCTTTCTCAAAGCTAGTGCAATGCCTGACGTGCAGTCCTCTTTGGATAAGCGTGCCTTGCCCATTGAGCAAGTTGGTATTCGTGGCGTGCGTCATCCATTAATGATTCGTAGCAAGACCGGTGACTTTCCATCGGTTGGCACTTTTGAGATGGACGTGGCATTGCCAGCACATGTGAAGGGTACACACATGTCCCGCTTCATGGCTCTTCTACAAAAGCAAGAGCAGGCAGTTGATAGCACCACAGTGGTTGCTTTAGTGCGTGAGATGTTGCCTTTGCTTGATGCTAAAGAAGGTCATGTGCAATTTACCTATACGCATTTCGTGAAAAAAGCAGCGCCTGTATCGGGTGTTGAAAGCTTGATGGATTACGAAGTGACTTGGATGGCAACAGCCAAACAAAATGCTAGTGGTGCGACCGACGTAGACTTGAGTTTGCGTGCGCAAGTTCCAGTGATGAGTCTGTGCCCTTGTTCAAAAGAGATTTCAGAATTTGGTGCTCACAATCAGCGTTCCCATGTCACGATGACAGTAGCCTTAGATTCAGCAACGCAAATGACAGTAGAAGATTTGGTTGCGGCAGCAGAGAGCGAAGCATCCAGTGAGCTTTGGGGTTTACTCAAGCGCCCAGATGAAAAGTGGGTCACTGAGCATTCTTACAGCAATCCTAAATTTGTTGAAGATCTGGTGCGTGATGTTGCTGGCCGTTTAAAGGCAGAGCAGCGTATACAGTCCTTTGTAGTTGAGGCTGAGAACTTTGAATCCATTCATAACCACAGCGCGTTTGCCAGAATCTCGCATCAAAAATAAAGCAAGCTAAGTCAAGTTATTGCTTTGCAAATCCCAGCGGGGTTTGATGTCAAAGGCTCCAGATGTTGTGGAGCCATTATTTTTACTTAGCAAGCGAAGTGCTCCAGCAAAAGCAATCATGACGCCGTTATCAGTACATAGCTCCAGTGGTGGGTAGTGCACTTCAAAGTTATTCTTTGCAGCTTTTTCATTTAGCGCATTACGCAGTTGCAAATTAGCGCCTACACCACCAGCAAGAACTAAATGTTTGCAACCCGTTTGCTTGAGTGCTTTCTCAGATTTGCTCACCAGTACAGCAACGATAGCATCGACAAAACTTCTGGCAAGGTCAGCATGAAACTGTGTCACTGCAGCAGAGTCTGTCACTGATTGCGCTTCAAACTTTTTGACTTGATTAAGAACGGCAGTCTTTAATCCCGAGAAAGAAAAATCTAAATCGCCAGAGTGCAACATGGGTCTTGGTAAATCAAAAATGCCGACACGTCCTTTTTCGGCTAACTTAGATATCGCTGCACCACCTGGGTAATCCAAGCCTAGTAATTTGGCAGTCTTATCAAAAGCTTCACCAGCAGCGTCATCCAAGGTCTCACCCAAGAGTTCATATTGGCCGATGCCAGAGACTTTCATGAGTTGGGTGTGCCCACCAGAAACTAATAGGGCAATAAATGGAAACTGCGGGGCAGTTTGACCCAAGAGCGGGGAAAGGAGGTGGCCTTCTAGGTGATGGACTCCGATGGTGGGCAAATTCAGGCCTTGGGCCAAAGATTTGGCAAAAGCACTGCCAACCAGCAGGGCACCGGCTAAACCGGGTCCTTGGGTGAAGGCAACTGCGTCAATATCACCCAATTTGAGGCCAGATTGGCTTAAAGATTGGTCTAAAAGGGGTAAAACACGACGAATATGGTCTCGGGAGGCTAGCTCAGGAACAACACCCCCATAATCCCGGTGCATGGCGATCTGGGAGTGCAAACCCTGGCCCAGAATGCCTAAAAATGCAGGTTTTCCAGTTTCCCAGTGCTTGGTGTCGTAAATCGCCACCCCAGTCTCATCACAGGAAGTTTCTATGCCTAAAACAATCATTTTTCGCTTGGTCGTGCTAGAATCGCAATTCAGTTAATTTTTTCGATACCCATCGAGCATATACGAGTTAAATAAGTATGACTACAGTCCGCCTTCGCGAAAACGAACCATTTGAAGTGGCATTGCGCCGTTTCAAGCGTACCATTGAGAAAAATGGTCTTTTGACAGACTTGCGTGCACGCGAGTTTTACGAGAAGCCAACGGCTGAGCGTAAGCGTAAAAAGGCTGCAGCTGCTAAGCGCCATTACAAGCGTATTCGCAGCCAAATGTTGCCTAAGAAGCTTTACTAATAGAATTTAAAGCTCTCTTCACCGAGAAGCTTTGAAACCCGCTGACGGTGAAACGCAGCGGGTTTTTGCTTTTTAAACACACATCAGAAAACTAGGATCACCCCATGAGTCTGAAAGATCAAATCACTGAAGATATGAAATCCGCCATGCGTGCCAAAGAAACTGCGCGCTTGGGAACCATTCGTCTGTTGTTAGCTGCTATCAAGCAGCGTGAAGTAGATGATCGCATTGTTCTTGATGATGCTGCAGTGATTTCTACAGTTGAAAAAATGATCAAGCAACGCAAAGACTCTATCTCGCAGTTTGAGAAAGCTGGGCGCGATGATCTTGTTGCAGTGGAGTCTGCAGAGATGACAATTCTGCAAGCCTACTTACCGGCACAAATGTCAGATGCAGAAGTAGAGGCGGCGGTTGCTGCGGCGGTTGCATCTACAGGCGCTGCAGGCCCACAGGATATGGGCAAAGTAATTGGTGTGCTCAAGGGTCAACTAGCTGGTAAAGCTGATATGGGTAAAGTGTCTGGCTTGGTAAAAGCCGCTCTCGCGAAGTAACTCACTAGCAAAACTCAGAAAACCGTTTCATACTGATCGTATGGCACTCATTCCACAATCCTTCATTGCCGATCTGTTAAATCGGGTCGATATTGTCGATGTGGTTGGGCAGCATGTGAAGTTAAAAAAAGCTGGTGCAAACTATCAAGGTTTGTGCCCCTTCCATTCAGAAAAATCACCATCATTTTCTGTTTCGCCAACCAAGCAGTTCTATCACTGCTTTGGATGTGGAGCTCATGGCTCCGCAATTAGTTTCTTGATGGAGTATTCCGGTCTCGGTTATGTCGATGCGATTGAAGAACTCGCACGCTCTGCTGGTCTAGATGTTCCACGCGAAGAGCGCACCGCTAATGATGTTGCGCGTCAACAGCAAGCGATGGCTTTGAGTGAAGTGATGAGTTCAGCAGCAGATTGGTATCGCCAGCAACTCAAAGGAAGCACGCGTGCAGTCGAATACCTCAAAGGGCGAGGTCTGACGGGTGAGATAGCGAAGCGCTATGCACTAGGTTATGCCCCTGACGGCTGGCAAGGTCTTGAGGCAGTTTTTGGGTCTTACTCAAATGATGAAATTGCGAAGACTCTGGTCGAAGGCGGTTTAATTATTCAGGGCGAGCAGTCTGAGGGTGCGCCAGTAAAGCGCTATGACCGCTTCCGGGATCGCATCATGTTTCCGATTCGCAATCCAAAAGGACAAACCATTGGGTTTGGTGGGCGCATTCTGGATCAAGGTGAGCCCAAGTATTTAAATTCCCCAGAAACACCATTGTTCTCCAAGGGTAATACGCTTTACGGATTGTTTGAAGCGAGACAAGCGATTCGCGCTAAAGAATATGTATTGGTGTGCGAAGGCTATATGGATGTCGTGGCTCTTGCGCAATTGGGTTTCCCTAATGCGGTAGCAACATTAGGTACTGCTTGTACAGCAAATCATGTGCGCATGTTGTTGCGTCAAACCGATAAAGTGGTTTTCTCATTTGATGGTGACGCAGCAGGGCAGCGGGCAGCACAACGCGCACTCGAAGCTTGTTTGCCACTCATGTCTGACGATAAAGAGATTCGTTTCTTATTCTTACCAGCCGAACATGACCCAGATAGTTATGTCAGAGCCTATGGCGAAGCTGCTTTTGAAAAAGTGATTAAAGAAGCCATGTCACTTTCCAGTTTCTTTTTTAAGGTAGCTAGTGAGGGCCATGAGTTAACTACACCAGAGGGTAGGGCGCAAACACACCATGCGGCTAAGCCTTTGCTCTTATCGATGCCGCCAATTGCCTTGCGTACGCAAATATTGCGTGAGTTAGCGATTCGTACCAATACCACTCCTGCGGAGTTGGAATCATTTTGTGGCCTCACTGTAATACCTGCGCCAGTGCAGACATCAACTTATCAAGCGACACAAGCAAAATCCACCTATGTTGCAAATAACCCTAGTGGTTTGGGTAATCGACAAGGTGCGCCATGGCAAGCATCAAAGGGTTCTGCAAAACGGGTAGCTGCACAAGTCATTGAGCCACCTAAAGCACCAATGGATTTGGCGGAACAAATTTTGCGAGTTCTCATTCAGTTTCCTCATTTAGGTAAAGCATTGAATGAAAGTAAGCGCGCATTAGCCTTGAAGGCGGCAGAGCAGCGCTCGGCAAATGCTTTGACATTGATGACAGATTTACTCTCACAATGTGATCAAGTAGAACTGATTGCTGATGAAAGTGGAAAGATGACCGTTGGCGCAGGTTCTTTTGCAATGTTTCAGGATCAACTCTCTCGAAGTGAGCTCGCCTCTATGTATGAGGTATTAAGAAAGCGCATTATGGGAAGCGATGTTGAGCTTGAGGGCGCTTATGCAGATTTAGAGGGGGCCTTCAATAAGCTGGAGAAAGCGAGCTTGAAGCAAGAAATGACAGAAATTGCCCAAAAAATTGCTGGGGGTAGCGCCAGTGAACAAGACAAGGCTCGATATCGGGAATTGGGCGAAAAGCTGAAATTTGCCTAAAAATTTTCTGAAACGCCCCTAGAAAACACCTGAAATTACCCCATATTTTTAGGTAAGCAGGGGTGAAAAAAGTCGCAATCGACTATAATCCTCTGTTCCCAAGAAAAAAACGAATTAATTCAGCCACTTGCGCTTAGTTTTTAGGAAATTCTGGGTGTAAGTGAGTAAATAAGTTACGAGGCTGCTCTTCAACAGTCGCGATCAACAACAGTTATGTGAGTAAGTGCTAATAAATGCCTAATACCAAGACAAAAAAACCCGCTAAACCAGCTCCAAAAGCTAAAGCACCTGCCAAGCCAGCACCAAAGGCAAAAGCTGCAGTGAAAGCCAAAGCACCTGTGAAGCCAGTTGCTAAAGCTAAAGCACCTGCTAAGGCAGCAACTAAGCCGGCTCCAAAAGCAAAGGCACCTGCCAAGCCGGCGCCAAAGGCAAAAGCACCTGCAAAGCCAGTTGCTAAAGCTAAAGCACCTGCTAAGGCACCTGCCAAGCCGGCGCCAAAGGCAAAAGCACCTGCAAAGCCGGTTGCCAAAGCTAAAGCACCTGCGAAGCCAGCACCAAAAGCAAAGGCTCCTGCAAAGGCACCTGCAAAAGTTGAGAAGCCAGCACCAAAAGCAAAAGCTCCAGTAAAGGCACCTGTAAAAGTTGAGAAGCCAGCGAAGCCTGCTAAGGCTGAAGTAAAAGTTGAGCCAGCGAAAAAAGGCAAGGCTACTGAAAAGGCCGAAGATACAAAAGAGCTCAAGGGCAAAAAAGCGAAAGCCGTTGAAGCTGAAGTTGCTGCCCCTCAAGAAGAGAAGAAGCGTGGCCGTAAAGCTAAAGAAGTTGCCACCGATGGCGCGGAGCCAGTATTAACTGATCGCCAAAAAGCGCGTGAGCGTAAAGCAAAAGAAAAGGCGCTTCTAAAAGAATTTGCTGCGCAACAGTTAGGTACTGAAGAGCAACAAGAGTTACGCCGTGCTCGCTTGAAGACTTTGATCAAGATGGGTATGTCCAAAGGTTATTTGACTCATGGCGAGATGAACGACGTGATGTCTGATGAGTTGTCTGATGCAGATGCATTGGAAACCTTGATCAGTTTGTTAAATGACATTGGTATTACTGTTTACGAACAGGCGCCAGACGCAGAAACATTAATCCTGTCTGACAACACCGCAGCAGCGGCTTCTGAAGAAGAGGCTGAAGAAGAGGCTGAAGCAGCACTCTCTACTGTGGACTCTGAGTTCGGACGTACAACCGATCCAGTACGTATGTATATGCGTGAGATGGGTACGGTAGATTTGTTGACTCGCGAAGGCGAGATCGTTATTGCGAAAAAGATTGAAGCGGGTCTTAAAGACATGGTTATGGCCTTGTCTGCATGCCCTGTAACGATTGCAGAAATTCTGAGTAACGTAGACAAGATCGCCGCTGGTGAATTAGAGATTGACCAATTTGTGGATGGCTTAGTCGATCCAAATGCTGAAGACATCAAATTAGGGCCTGAAGAATCTGAAGTGGATCCCGACGCTGAAGATGGTGAAGAAGATGGTGACGATGAAGGCGGCGGTGGCGGCGGTGGTGCTGCAACTGCGAACGCTAAGCAGTTAGAAGAATTAAAGCAAATCTCCCTAGAGAAATTCGCGATTGTTCGTACGCAGGCTGACAAAATGCGCCGTGCCTTTGATAAAGATGGCTATAACTGCCCTGCATACGTCAAAGCACAGGAAGCGATTCGTGCAGAGTTACTTGGTTTCCGTTTAACGGCGAAGAGTGTTGAGAAGTTATGTGACACCATGCGTGCTCAGGTAGATCAAGTTTGGAAGCTAGAGCGCGGTATCGTTAGCTTGCTAGTTGATAAAGTGGGCGTGAATCGTGGTGAAGTATTAAAAGACTTTCCAAAAATGTCCATGAACTTAGGCTGGACAGATAAGCTGCTCAAAGAAGGCAAGCCATACAGCGCACTCTTGCAGCGTAACGTTCCAGCAATTCAAGAATTGCAACAGAAGTTAATCGACATTCAGAAGAATGTGGTTATTCCGTTGCCCGAGTTGAAGGAAGTTAATAAGCAAATGATCGCTGGCGAGAAGCGTGCCCGCGAAGCGAAGCGTGAAATGACCGTAGCCAACTTACGTTTGGTGATCTCGATTGCTAAGAAATACACCAACCGTGGCTTGCAGTTCCTCGATTTGATTCAGGAAGGCAATATCGGTTTGATGAAGGCGGTAGATAAGTTTGAATACCGTCGTGGGTATAAGTTCTCTACTTATGCTACTTGGTGGATTCGTCAGGCTATTACTCGTTCGATTGCTGACCAGGCACGTACGATCCGTATCCCTGTTCATATGATCGAGACCATCAATAAGATGAACCGTATTAGCCGTCAGATTTTGCAAGAAACTGGTCATGAGCCAGATGCGGCAACTTTGGCGCTGAAGATGGAGATTCCGGAAGACAAGATCCGCAAGATT
This sequence comes from Polynucleobacter sp. MWH-UH25E, assembly GCF_018687095.1. Classification (NCBI taxonomy): domain Bacteria; kingdom Pseudomonadati; phylum Pseudomonadota; class Betaproteobacteria; order Burkholderiales; family Burkholderiaceae; genus Polynucleobacter; species Polynucleobacter sp. MWH-UH25E. Next base: position 930,741 of record NZ_CP061286.1, read on the forward strand.
ATGAAGATTGCCAAAGAGCCAATCTCTATGGAAACACCAATTGGTGACGACGAAGATTCTCATTTGGGCGACTTCATTGAAGACGGTAACACCTTGGCACCTTCTGAAGCAGCATTGCATGACTCCATGCGCGATGTTGTCAAGGATGTGTTGGACTCACTGACACCGCGTGAAGCAAAAGTATTGCGTATGCGTTTTGGTGTGGAGATGAGTACAGACCATACTCTTGAAGAAGTGGGCAAGCAGTTTGATGTGACTCGTGAGCGTATTCGTCAGATTGAAGCGAAGGCGCTGCGCAAGATGCGTCATCCAAGCCGCAGCGACAAGCTGAAGACCTTCCTCGAGGAAGATTGAACCAAAGACTTACGGGCCTATAGCTCAGTTGGTTAGAGCAGAGGACTCATAAAGGACCTGCTCAAGCTAACTTTTTAAGGAAAACGCATATATATCAACAGGTTAAAAGCGTCGTAGGTGGTGAAAAAATGCTTCTACGGCGCTTCTACGGTGGTGTGATTTTTAGCTAGCAACTTGATAGGGAAATCACGCAACTAGAATAAGTTTTACGGGCCTATAGCTCAGTTGGTTAGAGCAGAGGACTTAATGGCAAAAGACCTAACGCGAAAGCTATGGTTGATTGCATATGGGTTGCATGTGAGTAAGTTAACTCTGCTTGCATGTAGAACTACTCAAATTCGGGGAAGCCTGTGCTGTTCGCAGCGTGGTAATCCCGAGCCAAGCTAACTAGTAATAGTTAGAAGGTGTAGAGACTGTACGGGTAGGTCGTAAAGACAAGAGACAGTCCAGACTACAAACTGGAAACAGGCAGCGAAAGCTGTAGTGGTAAGCATAATCCTTTGGTCGTAGGTTCAAGTCCTACTGGGCCCACCAACAAAAAAGCCACTCTTCGGAGTGGCTTTTTCTTTGTCATACACCTGTAACATATATTTCTATATAATTGGAAATATGAAAAATACAGATGCCATTTCAGCCTTCCTAGCATTGGGTCAGGAAACACGTCTAAATATCTTCCGTTTGATCGTTCAAAAAGGAGATGTTGGACTAAAGCCTAGCCAGCTTATTGAGAAACTGGGCATTCCAAATGCCACGCTAAGTTTTCATCTGAAGGAGTTATTGAATGCTGATTTATTGCTGGTTGAGCGACAAAGCAGGAATCTAATTTATAGGCCTAATGCAGAACTCGTTGAAGAGTTGAGTGATTTTTTGCTAGAGAACTGTTGTGGCGGTAAAGCATGTATGCCAGCAAAAACTAAAAAGAAGGAGTATTGCTAATGAAAAGATTGCACGTTCACGTATCAGTTGAAGACATTCAAAAAAGCATACCGTTTTATTCAAAAATGTTTGGAAGTGATCCAACAGTATTGAAGGGTGACTATGCAAAATGGCAGCTAGAAGATCCAAAGGTTAACTTTGCAATTTCAAGTCGTGGAGCGCCAATTGGCTTAAACCATTTAGGTATTCAGGTGGAAAGTGAGCCTGAATTGAGCGAGATGAAAATGCGATTGGACAGCATTGAGTCAGATGTTGTTGAGCAGATTGGAGCTGCTTGCTGCTATGCCAAATCAGACAAGTATTGGGTAAATGATCCAGCTGCTATCCCATGGGAAACATTTCATACGCTTGACTCAATACCTGTGTTTAATGATGAGCAAGCTGCTGGATGCTGCGTTCCAGAGCCTGCATCAAGTAGCAAAACGCAAAGTAGTTGCTGCACACCATCAAGCCCAACAAAAAAATCTTGCTGTTAAGGAGCATTAATGAAGCAATACAACATTTTATTTTTGTGCACCCATAATTCTGCACGTTCAGTTATTGGTGAAGCACTGGCATCAACACATCCAAGTGGTTTATTTGTTGGCTACTCAGCAGGGTCAACTCCCGGTACTGCTGTTAATCCCTTTGCCAAAGAGTTGGCAATTGAGATGGGCTACGACGAAGGTAGGCTGAGAAGCAAAAGCTGGGATGAGTATGGATTGCCTGATGCGCCTAAGATGGATTTCATCATTACCGTGTGTGATAACGCGGCTGGTGAGGTGTGTCCATTTTGGCCTGGTAATCCTGCTACAGCACATTGGGGGTTTCCTGATCCATCACAAGCACAAGGCTCAGATGAAGAAAAGAGAAAAGCATTTAAGGATGTGATGATTGGTCTAAAAAAGCGCATTGAGATACTCGCTCATATGCCTTTAGAAAAATTAGATTCAATGAGTCTTAAAGAGATCCATACAAAAGCATGAGCACAATTACCAACAAACTTTCATTCTTAGACAGATATCTTACTGTTTGGATATTTGCTGCTATGGCATTAGGGATTGGCTTGGGTTACTTTGTTCCAAGTGTTGAAGGCTTCATTAACCAATTTCAGTCAGGCACTACCAATATTCCAATTGCAATTGGTTTGATTTTGATGATGTACCCACCATTTGCTAAGGTGAAGTATGAAGAGCTTCCTGATGTATTCAGGGATAAACGGGTATTTGGATTGGCCTTCCTGCTTAATTGGATTGTTGCACCAATACTCATGTTCTTATTAGCAATTACCTTTGTGCCTAACCAGCCTGAATACATGGCGGGATTGATATTGATTGGTATAGCACCGTGTATTGCCATGGTGATTGTGTGGAACGATATAGCTAAAGGTTCAACAGAATACGCTGCTGGCTTAGTGGCATTTAATGCCGTATTTCAAGTGCTGTTCTTTAGCGTGTATGCCTATTTCTTCTTAACAGTATTGCCGCCATATTTTGGCTTTGCGGGATCGGTAGTCAACATTACGATTAGCGAGATTGCGAAGACTGTTGCTATCTATCTTGGCGTACCTTGTGTAGCAGGGTTCTTAACCCGCTTTGTCATGCTCAAGTGTGTGAGCAAAGACTGGTATCAAGACAGCTTTGTGCCACGCATTGGCAAGATTACCTTGATTGCCTTGCTCTTTACGATCGTGGTGATGTTTAGCTTGAAGGGCAATTTAATTCTTCAATTGCCGATGGATGTAGTAACTATTGCTATTCCGCTCCTCATCTTTTTTGTAGTGATGTTCGCATTAACCTTTTTCATTACTATTAAGCTAGGAGTAGATTACAAGCGTTGTTGTACTCTGTCTTTTACCGCTTCCAGTAATAACTTTGAGTTAGCCATTGCGGTAGCCATTGCGGTGTTTGGCATTAACTCTGGCGCCGCATTTGCCGCTGTAATCGGGCCGCTAGTGGAAGTGCCAATCATGGTGGGATTGGTGTCGGTTGCTCTGTGGCTTAAAAACACATTTTTCAATAATTCGTTTTAGAGCAATCTGAGCTCCTAGAAGCAGGTTCAAGTCCTGGTGGGCCCACCAGAAACAAAAGCCACTCCTCGGAGTGGCTTTTACTTTTACCCTGCAGCAAATCCAATATTTGTATAAATTAATGTGTGAGTTAAAGATGACACGCTAATCGTATGAAAACCTGGCAAATGCGAAGAAATTGCGCTTTAAGCCCCAAGCAATTGCTGAGGTTTTATATCGCCTTGGTCTGTCTCTCCTTGGTTGTAGCAACCGGATTTTTGATTGCGGGCGTCTGGGTCATCATCATTTTTACAGCCATTGAATTAAGCGCAGTTACAACAGGATTTTTAATCTACTGCAGACACGCACTTGATTCTGAAACGATTGAAATTAATAGCAATACACTTTTAGTGAAGAAGTTTATTGGCAGTAAAGAGACGCTTTTTCAGTTCAATGCCGCATGGGCAAAGATTGAGTGGCCAGCAGAGGATGCGAAGACCTTTCATATCAGTCAATCAAACCTCCGCGTTGAGCTTGGTCAATTCATACGGCATGAGCAACAAGTCGCACTACTCAAAGAGCTACGTCCTTATTTGCGTTGAGCGACTCCCACTAAGCTCGCTAAGCCTCCAGCTAACTAATATGCTGGAAATTAACTGAATCAACAGTAGAAGGAACAATAGGCCGTTCAATATCAGAAAGTAGTTTGCAAAAGGCGAGACGTTCACTGGCATTCCATCTTGGAGTGCGCTTTCTCTGAGGTAATCCATGCGAGGAATTAATAAAAAACTCGAGAAAGCCGCGACAATAATGAAGACTAGTGCGGGAATGCGAATCGACTTTAACTGGTATGACCCGCGTCTGATGAGGATATTGGATAAGCTCAAAATGACAAAAGAGCATCCGAGATACCAATAGGTGAGATGCTGCATTACTAAATGAGAAATCATGCCTGCAACTTGAGAGTCTTCTATTGAAAGATAGGTAACAAGGCAACACGTTGCCAGGGCGATCGTGCTTCCTGCCAGCGCAAAAGCAAGAATGCTCATAAAGCGTATTGGCCTGAGGTGCTTATTACTTATGTCTTCAACCATAGAGTGATCAGGGTTAATTAGTGCGCCGCAGCACAACATTTCAATCGGTCTCATACTAGCTCTAATTACTCATTCTTGCTCATAGCACCATGGAAGTCACTAAAGCTGTCAAAGTAGCCCTAAATGCTCTGGCTGACATTGCCAGCAATTCTCGAAATGGAAAATTGGTAACCGTTCCCGAGATTGCGCAAAGGCTACAGATGTCCATTAGTCATATCGAGTTTTTATTAAGACCTCTTCGAGAGTCTGGTTTAGTTTCAGGCATCAAGGGCCGTACTGGTGGTTATCAGCTTTTAAAAGACCCCCGTATGATTACGATCAAAGACATTGTCTTGGCGATGAATCGGATTAAAAAACGTCAAGTAGAGGTTTCAGATATGGCGAGGGACCTCTATCAGACTCTGGAGACGTACATGAAAAACTACATGACAAGCTCAAACCTGACATCTTCATTAAAAGAACATATTCCTAGCTTTAGCGAGTTAAAAAAGGCTCCGGAGAGAAAGATCTTTATGCCGCTCCAAATCGATATTGAAAACAAACAGTCTGGAGCTTCTGCTTGTTCCAAGGGTGCTAAAGGGGAGATTCAAAGGGTGGTTAAAGCTCCCTTCAAAAAGGCGGAAGACATCCCACAGGGGCCCAATTCTATCTTTAGTTTCGCCGACTACCTGAATAAAAAATCATCTGTAAACTGATCCTCAAAAATCAATACTGTGGATATGGCGGAAGGTGATTACCCCGATTTAGCTTTTGTTGATATCGAAACGACTGGGTCTCATTTCGATAGAGATCGCATTACAGAAATTGGCATTAAGACCTTAAGCAATGATCGGACCTATGTTTGGGAAAGACTAATCAATCCGCAGACATTTATTCCGCAAAATATTCAACGATTAACGGGAATAACCCCTGCGATGGTTCGGCATCAACCTAATTTTGAGGAGATTGCTAGGGAGTTGATGCAAGAGCTCGATGGCAAAATCTTTATTGCTCACAATGCCCGCTTTGATTATGGCTTTATTAAAGCGTCCTTCAAAAGGCTTGGGATCGAATTTAAGCCCAAGGTCCTATGTACTGTAAAACTCTCGAGACTTTTGTTTCCGGAACAATCTAGACACAATTTAGATACGATTATTCAGACGCATCAGCTTGAGGTGAGCGCTAGGCACCGAGCGCTTGGTGACGCCGATCTGTTGTTCCAGTTTTGGCAGGTATGTGAAGCCAAGTTCGGAAGAGAAAGACTCAATAAAGCAATCAGCCAGTTACTTGGCAATCCCAGCTTGCCTCCCAATATAGATAAAGAATTGATTGATTCCATTCCGGACGCGCCTGGTTGCTATATCTTTTATGGCGAAAACAAAGTCCCGCTCTATATTGGCAAGAGCATCTCGCTTCGCAATAGGGTGATGAGTCATTTTCAGGGAGCACTGACGCAGCGCAAAGAAATGAAGCTATCCATGCAGATTCGGGATATTGATTGGATCGAGACCAGTGGAGAGTTAAGCGCTTTGCTTCTGGAATCAAGATTAATTAAAGAGCGCATGCCGAGCATGAATGTTAAGCTGCGCAGATCAAAAGACCTTTGCGGCTGGAGTCTGATTCAGGATGAAGGTGGCTTGCTTGTCCCCAAGTTGGTCTCGCACCAACAATTAACACCAGGCTTGCAAGACAATTTATACGGTTTGTTCTATAGCAAGCGAGAGGCGCATCAATATCTGAAAGCGGTCGCTAAAAAATATCAGCTATGTGAGGCTTTACTGGGATTAGAGAAGCGCATCGAAGGAAAATCTTGTTTTGGGTATCAAGTAAAACAATGTGCTGGTGCATGTATTGGGTTAACACCACTTACCACGCATAACTTACAACTCACGACAGCTCTTGAGTTCTTTAAGGTTCAAGTTTGGCCATATGCTGGCCCGATTGCAATCAAAGATGGCGATGAAATGATTGTGATGGATAAGTGGTGCTACCTTGGAACTGCCATTAATCATGACGAGCTTTATGAGTTAGCTGAGTCCGGCGAAGCGGAATTTGATCTAGATATTTATAAGATAGTTAAAAAGGCGCTTTCTGGGCCCTATAAAAAGCAAATCATTCCAATCAATATCGAAAGCGCAATAAGCGAGTGACTAGCTCTAAGTCTGCCATCTATTGGTTCAGAAATGATCTGCGCCTTACTGATAATCCCGCATTTGCCCTTGCTTGTGCGGGTGTAGATTGCTTGTTACCAATCTACACTCATGATGAGCAACAAGATGCCAGCTCTTATGAATTCGCAAGAGTAGGCATCTATCGCAAATCTTTTTTACAAGAATCCTTACAGGATCTTAGGGCTCAATTACAGCAATATGGCTCAGACTTATTTGAAATATCTGGAGATTTAACAAAGATATTTTTAAGGCTAAAGGCGGAGCTTGGGATTGAGCGAGTTTACTGTGAGTCGATAGTGGCGCCAGAGGAGTTAAGACAATTACAAGTACTAAGAGGGCTGGGCATAGAAGTTATCGACCTATGGCAATCCAGCATGCTGGATGCTCGGTCTCTACCGTTTGCACCAGAAAAGATGCCTGATGTGTTTACCCAGTTTAGGCAGCAAGTTGAAAAGCAACCACACCAGTTCACCAAGCCAGCTGCCACTGTGAAGTCATTACCCCCGCTGCCTAAGCAAGAATCACTTGCTCACTCGCCCATCAATCATCTGAGCCCTAACGCTTCTGTTGCATTTATTGGCGGAGAGACCCATGCGCAGGCACACTTGAGACAGTATTTTGAACGTCGCTTGGTTGATTCATATAAGCAAACCCGTAATCAGCTGATTGGGATAGATTATTCGAGTAAGTTTTCTCCATGGCTTTCGCAGGGTTGTATTTCTGCGAGGACTATTGCAAGAGTGATTGCTGATTATGAGGCGACGCATGGTTCGAATGAAGGAACTTACTGGTTATGGTTTGAGCTGCTATGGCGCGACTACTTTCGCTTTTTGCACTTCAAGTACGGCAGAAAGTTATATGTTTCTAGCGGTTTAGGAAATCAGAAAAGCCATCCTTTGAATCAAGAGAAATTTGAGCGATGGGTTACTGGTAATACTGGAGAGCCCTTTGTAGATGCCGGTATGCGTGAATTAAGGCAATCAGGCTTTCTATCTAATCGTATGCGTCAAATTGTTGCGAGTTATTGGATTTACGATATGCAAGGTGACTGGCGAGCGGGAGCAGCTTGGTTTGAATCTCAATTAATTGACTATGATGTGTATAGCAACCAAGGTAACTGGTTATATATTGCCGGCAAAGGAACCGACCCCAGAGGCGGAAGGCCTTTTAATGTGAAGAAGCAAGCCAAAGATCATGATCCTGATGGGGTTTATCAACGCATGTGGCTGGATTAGCACGCTAAGGACCGATGGCTAACTGTAGATTTCTCACTTATGGAGTTCTATCTCGGGTTCCTGACCTCATAATCCTCTAGTCCTGGTTTCAAGTTCTATTAGGCTCAGCAGAAAACCGCATTCTTATCTGAAATAGCGCAGCTTTTTTCTTTAGAGATTAATATGGGTTGCGAATGAAATTATCGTGATTTATCTCTTTAGTTAAGGTCAAGGCCCCATGAATAATCAATGTTGTTTTTGGAGGGCGGTATGATGTTCTTTCTTGATTCTAATAAGCTAAAGAAATAAGCCATCATTAAATGTCAGAGTTTGTTGAGTTCAGTCCTAAGGCTTTCAAATTTTTTGAAGAGCTAACTAACAATCAAAATCGAGTTTGGTTCGCTGAGCATCGCTCTGAGTATGAAGAATTTGTGCGCGAACCAATGAAGCTTTTTACGGTTGCGCTCTCTGAGGCGTTGTCCAAGAAGGACATTCCTCTATGGGGTGATCCAAAACGATCTCTTTTTAGAATAAATCGTGATGCACGTTTTTCAAAGGCTAAGCACCCTTACAACATGCATGCAAGTGGCTTATTTACAAGAACTGGTGACAAGTACTCCCCAGGCGTTTTGTACTTCCGCTTGGATCCATTGGGCAGTAGATGCGCTGCAGGTTATATGCAACCTGAATCCCATATCCTTAAGAAGCTCAGACAAGGAATTTTGGATAATCCAAAAGCCTGGCTTTCTCTTGAGAGAAATTTAAAGCGAAAGGGCTATGCCTTGGATTACTCGCACACATTGGCACGTCTTCCTAGGGGTTTTGAGGATGTTCCTGCTGAAGTTGAGAAAGCTATCAAGCTCAAAGGTTGGATTATTAGAAAGCAATTACCCAGATCAGTAATTTGCTCTAAAAATTTAATTAATGAAGTAACTGTTTTTGCGAAGGATATGCTGCCACTCCTGAGTTTTGGATGGCATGCTCTCGAAAAGTTTACTAATTAGGATCAGGCATCCCGGGTCTCAATCAGTTAGCCCCGGCCGGCTTCCATTGAGAAAGATTGTGTTTGCGACTCATGCAGCATTTCTATCCATGATTCATAATCACCGTAATAAGTGTATTTAATTAAGGGGTAGCTATGTTGTTATTTGATCGTTATAAATTGGGCGGTGTTGAGCTGAAAAACCGAATTGTTATGGCGCCCATGACGAGAAGCAGGGCAGTAGAAAACAATACGCCTAATGAGCTCATGGCTAAGTACTATAGTCAGCGCGCTAGTGCTGGCTTGATCGTGACTGAGGGTGTTTCACCGTCACCAAATGGTTTGGGCTATGCTCGTATCCCAGGATTATTCAATGAGGCGCAAGTTGCTGGCTGGAAATTGGTTACTGATGCAGTCCATGCCAAAGGTGGAAAGATTTTTGTTCAGTTGATGCATACCGGACGTGTTTCACACCAAGATAATTTGCCGACTGGGGCTCAAGTAGTGGGCCCATCACCTGAAATTTGTCCGGGCGAGATGTGGGTAGACAAGACCGGCAGCATGCAGCCACACACAGCCCCACATGTTTTGAGTGAGATTGAGATTAAGAATGTAGTTCAGGAGTATGCAAATGCTGCCAAATTGGCTATTCAAGCAGGATTTGACGGTATTGAATTGCATGCTGCTAATGGCTATCTTATGGAGCAATTCTTAAACCCTAATGTGAATAAGCGCACTGATGGTTATGGCGCAAATATTGCTGGCCGTAATCGCTTTGTTCTTGAGGTGGCTGATGCTTGTGTCAAGGCGATTGGCGCTACTAAGGTGGGTATTCGTATTTCACCGCAGGGCGTCTTTAATAGCACTGGCGATTTTCCAGAGCTAGAGCCGCAGTTTTTAGCGCTTAGTCGAGATCTATCCAAATTAGGCTTGGTATACCTGCACCTAGTTGATCATTCGGCAATGGGTGCACCTGCTGTATCAACGGAGCTGAAGAAAAAAATCCGTCAAGCATTTGCGGGAACCTATATTGCTGTTGGAGGCTTTACTGCACAAACAGCTGAAACGGCATTGGAGGCTAAGGAGGCCGATCTAATTGCATTTGGTAGACCGTTTATCTCTAATCCGGATTTGGTTGAGAAGCTCAAGACTGGTGCTGCATTGACTGATCCTGATATGAGTACTTTTTATACCCCAGGTGAAAAAGGTTACACAGATTATTAAGCAGCCTGTTGCTTGTAAGCCTTGATTCGAAAGACCTCGGAGATAAATATGTACAAACTAATTGCTTTTGATGCTTATGGAACACTGTTTGATGTTTATTCCATGGGGCAGTTAGCGGAGGAATTGTTTCCAGGTCACGGACAGGCATTATCTCTAATGTGGCGTGATCGACAAATTGAGTACACCCGTTTAGTAACGATGAGTGACCCCAACCCAAACGGTAGTAAGTACTATCTACCTTTTTGGGAGCTGACTATTCGATCTTTGCGTTATGTATGCAAGCGCTTAGACCTTCCTCTTTCTCCCGAGCATGAGAAACGTCTTATGGATCAGTACGCTAAGCTGACAGGTTTCGAAGATAGTCAAAGTGTCTTGAAGGCAATCAAGGATAAGGGGATATCGACCGCCATCCTCTCTAATGGCAGTCGAGAGATGCTTGCAACTGTGGTGGAAAGCAATGGTCTGAAGCCTTATTTGGATAAGGTTGTGACTATCGAAGATGTGCGTCTATTTAAAACAGCACCCCAAGCCTATGAGCTGTTGCTTAAAGCATTCCCAGTAAAAAAGGAAGAGATTCTATTTGTTTCTAGTAATGCTTGGGATGCCTTGGCAGCCAAGTGGTTCGGCTTTGATGTATTTTGGGTTAATCGCCTCAATCATCCTTTTGAGGAAATTGGTGAGAAGCCCGACTATGAAGGAAAGTCCCTAACGGAAGTTTTAGGGGTTATTTAAGCTTCTATTTGATTGTCACAAACGTGACATCAAGCTTTCATAATTTAGCGGTTAAATCCATTTCCCTGGGAATGATTTCAAAAGGAGTGGAGACATGACAGAAAAAATACCGCACAACGAGGGCAAAAGACTTGATGCGCTATTTGGCAGGGAGTTGGATATTAAGGGTCAATTTAAGGACAGGCTTATCCATCAGCATTTGAAGAGAGATAGAAAAGATAGCCTAAAAGATTTAAACGAGCCCTCTGAAAATTCGCGAGATGAATTTGATGGCGAATAATTGATGACCTGCTTTAAAAAGTAAATTGACTCATTCGAAGCAGTCTATCCCAATTTTGCTGAGATGTTCTTGCATGTTCTTGAAGATAAGTAAGTGGAGTTGGTGGAGGAAGTGCTAAATTCCCCTCAGAATCACCCATCATGCTTTTGATTTTTAAATCATGTTTTTCACAAAGTTTCTTTATGGCCTGGTTACTGCGGATGCAGTGCATGTAAAGGTTGCTATAGAAGCGGTTTCTAGCCCATGTAATTGCCTCTTCCATCATGTAGCTTGCGATCCCCTGTTTGCGATAGTGCAATGCTACGATGATGCCAAATTCAACAGAATTTTCATGAGTTGCAATATGAATAGTCCCGGCCCAAAAGTTGTTGCATTTCGCTACTAAAAAATAATTTTGTGTTGGTTGTTGGTGCCATTTTTCGATTAGCGAATCAATACCATCATTATTTAAAGGCCATCCAAAATACTCACGAATTGTTTCTGGGTCTTGAGCTTTTAGCCAATGACCATATTCATTAAAACGATTGCGCGGCAAAAATTCTGTTGTTAGCATGCTTTCTCTCTAGGTAATGATTTTGGATGTCCAGTTAATCTTTTACACACCACAACTACATTAATCTCACATCATGAATGTTGCATGACATTAGCTTGGCTAATCATCAAGGCCTTCGCAAGGCTTGAATGCTGTAATTTTCAGTTCAACTAGCTTGCAACCTGGGGTATTGTGTGTGGTCATATCGATCTCCTCATGGGACATCTCTAAAAACGCCAAGTCACGCCAATCTCTGTTCTTGTGGCATTAGGGCCATTACCTGTGAGTGCATTGCCATAGCTAAAGGCACTCCTCATTGCTGATAAGCCAATATCAACATCTTGGACTGGTGAATAAATTAGTGCTCCCATTAGATAGTTACTAAAGTACTGTTCTGGTTGAGGTGGGTTTGTGGTGGCGCCAATATCTAGGGCGAGTTTAAAATCGGATGATAGTGACCACACTGGAGCGATAGAGATCAAGAAGATATTGATTCGATTGGGGTCCATGCTCTGCCCAATTGCGTAGTTGGTATTGTATGGAGACCTCATATATGAGGCGTTCATATGAACCTCTAGCGTATCAAAATACGCTGAAGCAATTAAATTAGCTCCATAGTTCACGGCTGCTAATCCAAGCCCATAAACCTGTTGTTGAGTGGTTGCGGGTAGGGTAAAGGAAGGTTTGATTGCAAGGGCAAATTGATTGTTCTCTGTCTCAAAAAATCGCCATTTAGCAGCAACTACGAAGTTAGAAAACCTCGAGTAGTTGCCCGTAGGCTCATTGAAGTAAGTCGAAGAAAATGAAGCTTCTACTGCTTCTGTCAGTCCTCTTGTGTAAGTAAATGGAAATGCTCGAGCATTTCCTGAGCCTATAAACTCCTCGCCGGGTGTAACTAGTTCTATGGGAGCCGAGTTAGTGCTGCCATGACGCTGAATCGTAAAAAAGTATTGCTCTATTTGGTTGCCGCCTGCTTTGACGGTGCCAGCATCATCAGTATTCAAGGGTTCAAATGCAAATGCAGAACACGAGATCAAGAGGGCTGATGAGAGTAAGAATTTAAGCAACTAAAGAGACTAAATAAAGAGACTAAATAAAGACACTAAAGAATCAGGCTGTAGGGAGTATTTTTGAATAACTTAGTTGAGCCAATATAGGTAGCCACAGGAAGAGATCCTCCTGTAATAAAAGTAGCCAATAGAATTTCGCTAACCCAAAGTGCCGTAGAGGGATAGTTTATGTATGAATCAAAACTCTTAAATAATGGAACATTATTGGCATTTAAACCATGATGAGAATAGTCATCTTCAAATTCCGTATTGCTCATAGTCCATTCGATGGCTCAACACCAAAGCGTTTTTAAATAAGCTAAATTATGGAATTCAAATATGACACTCTTATTTACAGTAGGGATTCATCAAAATGTCATTAATTCATAAGACTATTCAATTCCTCATAAAGGTCTAATTCCTTGAAATTTCTGAGCAAATTTAGTTTCTTCCTGCTGATTGCCATTTTTGGCAATCTATCGGTTGCTGACACTATCGCAAGAAGTGACATCCTGCTACATATTGCATCTCAATGCGTGGATCCAGCGACTGTGAATTATTGTGCTCGCTGCACTTTGCCGCGAATAGATAGCAGTTGCGGCCAGGGATTGGCTTGCAAAAAGACCAATGAAGTATGGCAACTTAATCCCCATTTTGTTGCTATCCGAGACATCAAAATGTGTGGGTGTCCTTCCAGTTTTATTCATGGACTTGCAATGCCTAGAGAAACAATAACTGGCGTTGAAGATCCATTAAGGCCGGAGAAAATTTGGCCATTCGCATGGAGTGTTGGTGTTGAGCGGATTGAAGAAGGCTCTCTTGCTTTGGTGGTCAATCCAAAATCTCAGAGAACGCAAAATCAATTGCACGTGCATATTCTTCGCTTGAATCAGGGTGCCCGTCAAAAATTTACAGAATATGGTTTTGCTATTATTGGCGATATTAATCATGTATGGAAAGTTGCTGAGGGGGTCGCAAAAATCAGTGGATTAAGTGATTACGGAGTATTAGTCTCCAAATACTCTGATAATCGATTTATTGTGATCGTGTCAAAGGATAGCCCAGAGGCGATTTTTACAAAATGGCAATGTAATTAGCGCCAACTTAACAAACTTATTTTTCGAGATCTGATATCTTTCCATTCCATTCAAAAACAATGGATTTATCGGCTTTTAGAAGATCTTTATTTTTCTTAGGGTAGCTTACTCTAGAGAGTAAATTCCGGATTAAATTCAGATGCGCTAATTTTTTGTCATTTGCCCGAACGATTGTCCATGGAGTCATACTAGTACTCGTGGTGAGGAACATGTCATTCCGACATTTGCTGTAAGCGGACCATTTTTTCTGAGCCTGTTCATCCACTGGGCTGATCTTCCACTGTTTGAGCGGATCTTTGGCTCTTGCCTCTAGTCTGGCAGCTTGCTCTTTTTTAGAAATATCTAGGTAGTATTTCATCAGGATGATGCCTGACTTTTTTAGCATCGCCTCGAAATCATTAACTGTTTCAATAAACGTGCGGTATTCCTCTGAGGTGCAAAATCCCATGACGCGTTCAACGCCAGCGCGGTTGTACCAGCTGCGATTGAACAGCACAAACTCCCCTTTTTTGGGAAGCTCAGCAACATAGCGCTGGAAGTACCATTCGTTAGATTCTGCTTCAGTTGGCTTGCTGAGGGCTACCACCCTTGTTTCGCGAGGGCTGAGATGTTCGGTAATCGCTTTGATGCTGCCATCTTTGCCTGCGGTATCTCGGCCTTCTAGGATCACCAGAATTTGATCCTGATTACTAATAAGACTGTTTTGTAGCTTAACAAGCTCTATTTGTAATAGCCGAAGCTTGGATTCGTAATCAGACTCGGTGATTTTGTCTTTAGTAAGCTTGCTCATGCAGCCTTGCCATCAGGGGATTCTGGATTGGCAACGGCTTCCGTGGCACTTTTGGACTTGCTTTTGGAGGGAGTCTTCTTGCTAGCAGCTTTTTTAGCTGCGGCTTTCTCTGCACTAGCTGCCTTCTTCGCAACCTTTTTTGCATCTTTTGCTTCTTTGGCGCTAGTCGCCTTAGCTAACTTTTTCTCTACTTTGACTTTAGTGGTTTCTAGCTTGTTTAGTTTTTTGGCTAATTTTTTAATCGTTTTGGTTTGGCTCATGATTCATTCCTGCCTACATTATTGTTAGATGGTCTTTCATCGTATGGGTATTTGTGAGAGTTTTCAAGGTTATATGACAGTCCTCAAAAAGTATAGAAAAAATCTATTAAATTCAGTGAGTTAAGTTCTGTCATAAATCCGTCATATTTCAGTTTTATCGTCCTGTTATCGCGCATTTGCGCATTTTGCTACGACAAGGAAATCATGAAATCCCTCTTTAAAAAAGCTCTCGTTATTGGTGCTATAGCTCTTGCGCCCGCAGCATTTGCGGTGGATATGACTGGCGCTGGCGCTACCTTCCCATACCCAATCTATGCAAAATGGGCGGAGGCCTTTAAAGCAAAAACAGGTTCAAACCTTAACTATCAATCTATTGGATCTTCTGGCGGCATCAAGCAAATCAAAGCAAAGACAGTGGATTTTGGCGCGACTGATAATCCAGTGAAGTTTTCTGATTTAGAGGCTGATGGCCTAGTTCAATTTCCAGCAATTATTGGCGGCGTGGTTCCTGTCATTAACGTGGATGGTGTAAAGCCCGGCGAAATCAAATTAGATGGCCCAACATTGGCCGACATTTTCCAAGGTGTTATTTCCGATTGGGGCGATAAGCGTATCGCGATCATGAACCCAGGCGTAAAAATTCCTAGCGGCCCAATTACCGTGGTAGTTCGTGCTGACGGTTCTGGCACAACAGCAATTTTCTCTGACTACTTAGCTAAGACCAGTACCTTGTTTAAAGATTCTGTAGGATCTGGTGCTTCAGTAAAGTGGCCTGCTGCTTCCACTGTAGGTGGTAAAGGTAACGAAGGCGTTGCGGCAAACGTAACTCGTGTTAAGAACTCTATTGGTTATGTTGAGTACGCATACGCTAAGAAAAACAAGATGACTTTTATCTCTTTGAAAAACAAAGATGGCAACTATGTTGCTCCAGATGACGCTACTTTTGCTGCTGCTGCTGCAAGTACTGATTGGTCAGCGATTCCTGGCATGGGTACATTCATCACGAATGCTCCAGGTGCAAAATCCTGGCCTATTACTGGCGCATCATTTATCTTGATTTACAAGAACCCTGAAAACAAGGCAAATGTTGCTGAAGTGATTAAGTTCTTTGACTTTGCTTTCAAAGATGGCAAAAAAATGGCTGAAGAGCTTGACTACGTACCAATGCCAGATAAAACAACCGATTTCATTCGCAAGAATGTTTTCACCAAGATCGCTACCAAGTAATCTTGAAAATCTTATTTCAATAGTAGTTAAAAAAACAGCTCCACCAATGTGGGGCTGTTTGATTGTTTGAGCTCTGATCATCATGACCGAAAACGCACAGTCCTATTCTGCGCCATCCCGCCAGGCACTCAGAATCGCTAAGATTCAGCGCGTGCAGGATTTCTTATTTCACGGAATTACCCAATTCTTTGCATGTAGCGTTTTAATTACATTACTAGGAATCATCATCTCCTTGGTAATCAACGCATGGCCTGCATTGCATACCTTTGGGATAGGATTTTTCTTCACCCAAGAGTGGGATATTGTGAATGGTGAGTTTGGTGGCTTGATTGCGATCTACGGCACCTTAGTTACTTCTATCATCGCCTTGTTAATTGCGGTACCACTCAGTTTTGGTATCGCCGTTTTCTTAACAGAACTTTGTCCAGGTCCTCTGCGCAGACCCCTTGGTACAGCTGTTGAGTTATTAGCAGCTGTTCCATCTATTATTTACGGCATGTTCGGCTTGTTCATTTTTGCCCCCTTGTTCGCTGAGTACATCGAGCCTGCGCTGGCAATGACACTTGGCAAGATTCCAGGATTGGGAATCTTATTTTCTGGCGCTTTCAACGGAATTGGCGTCTTATGTGCCGGATTGATTTTGGCAATGATGATTCTGCCTTTTATCTCATCGGTGATGCGCGATGTATTTGAAATCGTGCCTCCAGTATTAAAAGAGTCTGCTTATGGGATTGGGTGCACTACTTGGGAAGTTGTAAAAAATGTTGTGCTTCCTTATACCAAAGCGGGTGTGATTGGTGGAGTGATGCTGGGCCTTGGCAGAGCTTTAGGTGAAACGATGGCAGTTACCTTTGTTATTGGCAACGCCCATCGTCTTTCAGCATCACTATTCTCACCAGGCACTTCGATCGCTTCAACCCTTGCAAATGAATTTGGTGAAGCAGAGGCTGGTAATCATTTATCTTCATTGTTTGCCCTCGGCCTAGCGCTATTTATTATTACCTTCATTGTTCTTGCCTGCGCTAAGTGGATGTTGAGTAATATGGAGAAAAAGCAGGGTCTGAAATCATGAACCAAGCCAGCAATATTAATCCTGAAGTATTCGCGCGTCGTAAGCGTGCCAATAAGATTGGCCTCACTTTATCGATGAGCGCTATGGGTCTTGGAATGATCTTTTTGTTCTGGATTCTGAGCGTTCTGATGATCAAAGGCTTTTCATCTATAGATCTAGCGTTATTTACCCAAAGTACACCAGCCCCAGGCTCTGATGGTGGTGGTTTGGCAAATGCCATTGTGGGAAGCTTGTTATTGGTTGCTTGCTGCACACTTATTAGTACTCCGGTTGGTGTTTTGGCGGGCTTATATCTTTCTGAGTATGGTGATCGCAGCAAAGTTGCTGCTGTTACACGATTTGTTACTGACATCATGTTATCGGCGCCATCGATCGTGATCGGTTTATTTGTGTATGCATTTGTTGTTGCCCAAGTAAGACACTTTTCAGGCTGGGCCGGAACGATTGCGCTAGCACTGATCGCAGTACCTGTGGTTGTGAGAACGACCGAGAATATGTTGCGATTAGTGCCAGGTAGCTTGAGAGAGGCTGCATACGCACTTGGCACACCAAAATGGAAAGTGGCTTTCTACATCACCTTACGTGCCGCAAAGAGTGGTGTGATGACAGGTATTTTGCTTGCTTTAGCACGTGTTAGCGGTGAAACAGCGCCATTACTGTTTACCGCTTTGAATAACCAATTTTTTTCAACCAACATGAATGCACCAATGGCGAATTTGCCAGTGGTCATTTTCCAGTTTGCTATGAGTCCTTATGACAATTGGGTTGGTCTTGCATGGGGAGGTGCTTTGTTAATTACGTTCGCGGTGCTGGGATTAAACATTCTTGCACGCGTGGTATTTAGGGATAAGGCACAGGGATGATGAGTAATATGAAAACAATGTTTGACTTAAATCAGATTGATAGTCAAGGGGGTAGAGTGAATACATCAAATCAAGAGCCGCAAAATTCAGCAGTCAATGCGATTGAGGTTCGTAATTTGAATTTTTATTATGGCGCTTTTCAGGGTCTCAAGAAAATAAATCTTGATATCGAGCAAGGGAAAGTTACGGCATTTATTGGTCCTTCTGGCTGCGGTAAATCTACACTCCTCAGAACAATGAACCGTATGTATGATCTTTATCCTGGCCAACGTGCTGAGGGCGAGATTAATTTTTATGGACAAAATATTCTTGAGCCAGGCCAAGATTTAAACTTGCTGCGCTCTCGTATTGGTATGGTTTTCCAAAAGCCAACTCCATTTCCGATGTCCATCTACGAAAACATCGCATTTGGCGTTCGCTTGTATGAAAAGCTATCTCGTTCTGAGATGGATGAGCGGGTTGAATGGGCTTTGAATAAAGCGGCCTTGTGGAATGAGGTTAAAGACAAGCTAAACCAGAGCGGTCTTTCTTTGTCTGGCGGTCAGCAGCAACGTCTCTGTATTGCCCGTGGCGTAGCAGTAAAACCATCCGTTATTTTGTTGGATGAGCCAACCTCAGCTCTGGATCCAATTTCTACAGGTAAAGTGGAAGAATTGATTCATGAGCTTAAAGCGGATTACACCATTGCAATCGTGACCCATAATATGCAGCAGGCTGCCCGTGTTTCAGATTACACAGCCTACATGTATTTGGGTAGCTTGATTGAATACGGTAAAACTGACGAGATATTTATTAAGCCAAAGCGCAAAGAAACTGAAGACTACATCACCGGCCGCTTTGGTTAATGGGGGAGACACTTATGCCAGATAAACACCTTTCATCGCAATTTGATGCTGATTTAAATTCCTTATCCAGTCGCTTGCTGGAAATGGGCGGATTGGTTGAGTCTCAAATATCCACTGCGATGCGTGCGTTTACGCAAATGGATCTTGACACCTGCAACGTGGTAATCGAGAACGAAAAGCTCGTAAATGACTTAGAGATTCAGATTGATCTCGCATGCACAGAATTAATCGCACGTAGACAGCCAACTGCACGTGATTTACGCTTGGTTATGGCGGTATCTAAGGCGATTACGAATTTAGAGCGTGCTGGCGATGAGGCTGAGAGAGTTGCGAAGAGAACGAAGCGATTAATCGAGTCTGGTTTGCCGCACAACATTAACGTTGCTGAAATTCGATTGTCTGGCCAAATGGCAATTTCTTTATTGCGTCGCAGTTTAGATGCCTTTGCTCGCTTAGACACCATTGCTGCTGCCGAAGTGGTACAAGAAGATCGTCAAATTGATGAAGAGTTCCGTGGCTTTGTGCGTAAGCTCATCACTTATATGTCTGAAGATCCACATATGATTAGCACCGGCTTGGATATGCTGACTATTGCTAAAGCAATTGAGCGTATCGGTGATCATGCTAAAAATATTGCTGAGTTTGTAATCTATATTGCCAAGGGTTCTGACGTTCGTCATATACCTCATGAAGATTTAGTGCGCGAAGCTAGCAGACAATAAGCGGATAAAGATAATGACTCACCGCATACTCATAGTAGAGGATGAGCCATCAATTGCAGAATTGATTGCGATTAACTTATCTCATGCGGGTTATGAGGTTGAGAAGGCCTTACAAGCAGATATAGCCCTCAACATGATGAAATATCAGTTGCCTAACTTGCTGATCTTGGATTGGATGCTTCCTGGAAAATCAGGAGTGCAATTTGCTAAAGAGCTCAGGGCAAATGATCGCACCAAAGCTTTGCCCATTTTGATGCTGACCGCTAAAAGTGAAGAGTCTGATAAGGTCTTGGGCTTAGATTCTGGTGCTGATGACTACGTCACTAAACCATTCTCTCCAAAAGAACTGGTTGCAAGGGTGAGAGCCATCTTGCGGAGACAGACTCCTATTGAAGATACTGGGCCGTTAAAAGTTGGCCCCTTGAAGTTGGATCCCAGTTCTCATCGGGTTCTCGCTGTTTGGCCAGACGCAGAGTCAAAGCCAATCGCGCTTGGACCAACCGAGTTTCGTCTATTGCAGTACTTTATGGCTAACCCAGAACGCGTTCATTCACGAGCTAGCTTATTGGATAAGGTCTGGGGTAATGAGGTCTACATCGAAGAACGAACAGTCGATGTTCATATTAAGCGTTTAAGGGCGGCTTTAGCTCCTTTTGCTTGCGATAAATTCATTGAGACTGTTCGTGGTAGTGGTTACCGCATCACTAAGATCCCAACAGAAATCTAGCCTGGAACTAGTCTACCTGCCAGTAGTTTGATATGAATCTCTGGGTGATCCTGGAGATGCTCTAATATTGCAGCATGTTATCTGTATTAACCCGATTCTTTGTCATCATCTGCGTTGTGCTAGTTGCTGCCTACATCACTCTCACTTTATGGGGTGTAGAGTTCGCAATTGCTGCTTGCATCTTTGTTATTTCAATACCACTGATATATGCCTATATCAATTTAGCTAGACTCCGCAGATACATACTAGAAGACTCTCTCGAAAATATGCCATTGCCTAGTGGTTTTTGGGAGGAAGTATTTTTTAGGTTACAGCGCTTAATTCGTAATCTAAAGCAGCGGATTCGGAATATCGAGCAGCAACACGAGCATTTTATTGAGGCGTTTCAAGCCTCACCAAATGGCATCGTCATGCTCGATGAAAACGACCAGATTGAATGGTGCAATTCAATTGCAGAACACTTTTTCGGGCTCGTATTTAAGCGTGATGTGATGCAGCGTATTAATTTCTTAATACGCCGACCCGAGTTTGTTCAGTATCTACATAAGCGCGCATTTGAAGAGCCATTGTTATTAGAGCGAATGGGCCCTGATGGTAATTTAAGTTTGATGTTGCAAGCCTTCCCATTTGGTCAAAAGCGTCACTTATTATTGGTTCAAGACGTTACAGATTTGCAAAAAGCGGATGCGATGCGCAGAGACTTTGTGGCCAATGTTTCTCACGAGATGCGTACACCAATTACGGTCCTAATGGGATTCTTAGAGACTGTCCAAACAATTGAATTGCCAAAGGACCAGCAAGATCAGTATTTTGAGTTGATGATGGCGCAAGCACAGCGGATGAAAAGCTTGGTTGAAGACCTCTTGACCCTTGCAAATCTAGAGGCTAATACTCTGCCAGCTTCTACTTCGGTAATTAAAGTAGAGACACTCATGGCGTTGTTGAAGAATGATGCTGAAGCCCTCTCACAAGGAAAGCATGCAATTAATTTTGAAACCCATACGCCGATGAATTTACTCGGCGAAGAGAGAGAAATTCACTCTGCATTCAGCAATTTGGTATCTAATGCGATTCGGTATACCCCTGAAGTGGGATCAATTCGAGTTTCCTGGGGCGTGAATGAGCAAGGTCAAGGTGAGTTCTCTGTTACGGACTCAGGGCCTGGTATTGCATCTGAGCACTTACCAAGGCTCACAGAGCGTTTCTATCGTGTTGATAGGAGTCGGTCCAGAGATACGGGTGGAACGGGTTTAGGATTGGCAATCGTCAAACACATCGCCAATCGACATCAAGGACAGTTAATTATCGAAAGCGTGCCTGGTAGGGGCAGTACATTTACCCTTCGGTTTCCGAAGGAAAGAATGGCTAACCAATAGCTATTCTTTCTTTTTCCTTTTCTTCTTTTTGGATTCTTTGGGCAGTTTGTCAGCTTTGCCATTGGCATAAAGGCACCAGACCTTGATCTCCTCGAATAGCTCAACAAGATCCTCGTGGGGAAGGCTTTTCAGGTCCACAAGCCCAATACTTCCAGATTCTTGCAATTGCTTCACTGCGTCTTCGTATAAATATTTGCTCATAGTCATTTAGCTCATGAATAAATTACGAGGCAATCCTATCAAACTAATATGACAAAGCGGATTTTTGTGGGAAAAGCCAATTTTTAGTCTGGCTCCCCTGATACTTCCGAGCTTCTTTTGATTCCGATAAATCGAGAAACCAATTTTTCTAAGGGGCCGCCCAAAACGAGGGTGATAAGAATCGCCCCAAGGCTAAGACAGCCAAGAATGAATTGACCAGCTCCGAAAGCGGCTCCAATGAGTGCGCAAGACCAGAGGCTGGCTGCGGTGGTAAGGCCGAGTATCTTTTCAGAACGTTGCTCACGAATAATGACACCGGCCCCCAAAAAGCCAAGGCCGGTGATCAAGCCTTGCAGGACGCGGCTGACGGATTGGGCATCGTCGCGAACAAAGTTGCTAATTAGTAGGACTGCAGTGGCTGAGCCTATTGAAACTAGGGCGTGAGTCCGTATGCCGGCTGATTTATGGTGAAGCCAGCGATTTAGCCCCAAAATGGCGCCCACAATGAGGGCAAAACCAAGGCGAATAGCGATAGTCTCGTAAGTTTCCCATTCGGTCATGGGGACGTCCTTTCGATATTGATGTGGTTCATTCAGTGTAGCCCAAACTACCCTTAAATTGATGGCAATTAATAAATCTGCAATAAAGTTTCCTTAGGATCGAAATTACATTTTTATAAGGGGCTACTTAATGAATGTAGATCTAGTGAAATATCTTTCAGCGGTTATTCGGGGAAATTTAAGTGATCCCTCGGTTACCTGTTTAGGTATGACTCAGCAAGCCGATGATGAAAAAGGAAGAGATCCGGCTAAAGATCTTTTTTTAGTGGACTCTCGATATTCTCTTGCACTTGATGAAATAATTTGATTGGGTAATCCTTTCAAAAAAATCATGAGTGATCACTACAACATTCTTTTTCTCTGCACTGGTAATTCCGCTAGGTCTATTCTGGGTGAAGTGTTAGCGACTACACTCAGTCATGGAAGGTTTGTCGGCTATTCCGCTGGTTCAAAGCCTAATGGTTTCGTGCATCCTCTTGCGATGCAGATTGCTAGAGATATCGGATATCCCCTCGAGATTTTACGCAGTAAAAGTTGGGATGAGTTTGGCGCAAGTGGTGCGCCAAAAATGGATTTCATTATTACGGTGTGTGATTCAGCAGCTGGTGAAGAATGCCCTTACTGGCCAGGGCATCCTGCCACTGCACATTGGGGGTTTCCTGACCCGGCTGCTGTGAATGGTAGCGATGAGGAAATGCGTAATGCATTTAGGCAGATAGAAATTGGCTTAAGAAATCGTATTGAGCTGCTGATGGACCTTTCAGTTGAGCAACTGGATCACTTGCAGATAAAAGAAAAGTTGCAAGATATTCATCGCAGGGCTAGTAAGTAATGCTGAACTTAGCTAAGGAATAGAAATGGCAACCTATAGCGTATATTTTGCTGGTATCTCTTTGAGCACACATCAAAAATATACGATAGCTCAAGCGATCACCAAGATTCATGCAGAGGTAACAGGGGCCGAGGCCTATTTTGCCCAAGTGATTTTTAAGCAGTTAGATATTCATGATTGTTTTATAGGTGGAGTGTTATTAGACGAGCCGCATTTGTTTCTCGGTGGACAAATTCGAAGTGGTCGCAGTGAGCAAGTGATTAAGCAATTACTTGTCGAGTTGGAGATCTCTTTACAGCGTACTGCCGGACTCTCAAGCCATCAAATATGGGCTTACATTGATGAGGTAAAACCTAGTCAAATGATCGAATACGGGCAGATCCTGCCTTCGGTGGGGGCGGATAAGGTTTGGTTCTCTACTTTGCCAGCCAATATCCAAAAAAGGCTTACCTATTTGGATTCCTAAATAGCATTAAGATGACGGGATTGATATTCAAAGAAGCAATCCGATGTCGACTGCGAGTAAGCCAAAATTTGCCGTCTTAAGATCCGTAGAATCTTTTGCTAATCCTCGTCCGAGTATTAAGCACCGGATGCGCGATGGTAAGGCATTGCGCAAACAGGTAAGTCTCAAGTCCCAGGGTACTTACATACCACCTCAAAATAGGGTTGATCCTGCAACGATTCTCGAGAGTCAGGCTAAATCTCGTATCGAATCCCTCATTCCAATTCGATATGAGCGAATGTTGCAATCACCTTTTGCCTTTTATAGAGGCGGGGCTGCGATTATGTCGCAGGATCTAGCAAACCAAGCAACTACGGGAATCACCGTTCAACTTTGCGGCGATATGCACGTATCCAATTTTGGATTATTTGGTACCGCTGAGCATCGCCTGGTATTTGGTATTAATGACTTTGATGAAACCCTTCCTGGCAGTTGGGAGTGGGACTTAAAGAGATTGGTTGCGAGCGCCGTGATTGCCTGCGAGAGCATTGGTGGAGATAAAACTCTGAGTAAAAAATTGGTTTATCGAATTTGCACTGAATATCAAAAGCGGATGGCTCAATACGCTCATATGCCCTATCTTGAGCTCGCACAAGAGTTTATTGGTGAGAAAGACATTCGAAAGCACTTTAGCAAAGAGCATCAAAAGAACATTGATAGTTTTCTAAAGGAAACCAAAGGCCAAGGCAATATTCAGGTTTTGCAAAAAATGACCACTTTGGTTGGGAAAGATCGCAAGATCATTGATAAGCCGCCGTTGATAGAGCACTTTAAAAAAAGTGCTTATGGTACTTCCTTGAAAAAGCTCGTTGATCGAGCGTTGTTAAATTACTCCAGTAATTTATTAGCCGATAGAAAGATTTTGTTTGAGCGCTATGGTCTCAAAGACTTTGCTCGCAAAGTCGTGGGAATCGGCAGCGTTGGAACAAATTGTATGGTCTTGTATTTTGAAGGCGATAGCGGGAAAGACCCTCTCTTCTTGCAATATAAGGAAGCTCAAAAATCTGTCTTAACTCCCTACCTGGGTGAGTCTATCTATCGGGATATGGGTCGTCGCGTTGTGGCAGGTCAGCGTCTGTTACAAGGAGCGCCAGATATCTTTTTGAGCTATGGCTCTTTGCAATACGACATTAATAAGGGCGAGGGTTTTTATATGCGCCAGTTAAGAGATATGAAGGGTGGCTTAGATATTGGGCCCGGCGGCATTTCTCTTAAAAACTTCTTGGATTACGCAAAGCTCTTTGGCTGGGCCTTGGCTTTGGGGCATGCGCGCTCTGGAGATGCGGCGATGATTGCAGGGTATTGCGGAGAATCAGAGGACTTTTGTGAAGCCTTTTATTCTTTTGCTCGTGCATATGAAAAGCAGAATCAGCAAGACTTTGAAGTTTTCAAGGCAGCGATCAAAAGTGGTCGATTAAAGGCTGCCAGCAAGAAAACAGCCATTTAAGGCTTCAGTGACCGTCATTGATTTGTCATTTTTATGGGCGATAGTCTAAATTCCCCATATTTTTGTTTATTACTTTATGAACGCCATTCGTTTTATTGAAGCAGTAGCAGTTTGCGCGCTTGCTTTGTTTGCGGGCGCCTTGCAAGCCTCGGCAATTTACCCTATCGATCAGGCCTCTATATTGGCAGGCTCTAAGTTTGATATTAAAGTCGAACTGAATACAGTTGCCGATCCAAGCGCTGTGAGTTTGGAATTAAATGGCAAGCCTTTGAAATCCAGCTTAGGTAAAGATGGTGAATTCATTGCCAATGAAAATGGGAAGGGAAGCGCATTCATATTTCGAGATATAGAGTTACGCAAGCCCGGTAAATACGAGTTAGTTGCTCGTACTTCACAAGAGCGCTTGCAAGTGTCTTGGGATGTATATGCAAGCGGACCACGTCGTGTAAAAAATATCATCCTTTTCATCGGTGATGGCATGACGATTGCAAATCGTACTACTGCAAGAGTGCTATCCAAAGGAATGCAAGAGGGAAAATATCAAGGCAAATTGGCTTTTGATGACATGCCGTATACGGCCATGATCGGCACTTCTGGCTCGGATTCCTTAATTACAGATTCAGCAAACTCAATGAGTGCCTATACCACCGGTCATAAGACGGCGGTAAATGCGATGGGTGTGTATGTGTCTCGCTCCGGGGATAATCTTTCGCACCCTAAAGTCGAAACTATTGCTGAGTTAATTAAGCGCAAGACAAAAATGTCAGTTGGTATTGTCTCTGATGCTGAATTAGAAGATGCTACTCCTGGTGCCATGGTGGCACACACACGTCGTCGGGCTGATAAACAGTACATTGCTGATCAGTTATTCGCCAGCGGTGCTGAGGTGATTTTAGGTGGTGGTTCAGCCTATTTTTACCCCCAATCCGCAAAAGGCTCAAAACGCAAGGATGAGAAAAATGTCATTGCGGTCTTTAAAGAAAATGGGTATCAGCTTGCGTTCACCAAACAAGAGTTATTGAGTGCCGCAAATAGCAAAGAGACTAAAAAATTATTTGGCGTATTTCATCCGGATAATATGGATGGCTCTTTAGATCGCTTGTATCTCAGAAAAAACACAGTAG
The DNA here is from genome assembly GCF_018687095.1 of Polynucleobacter sp. MWH-UH25E. Lineage (NCBI taxonomy): Bacteria > Pseudomonadati > Pseudomonadota > Betaproteobacteria > Burkholderiales > Burkholderiaceae > Polynucleobacter > Polynucleobacter sp. MWH-UH25E. Next base: position 956,923 of record NZ_CP061286.1, read on the forward strand.
AGCAGTATCCCAACCAGCCTGATTTAACAGAGATGACCAAATCAGCTATTGAGGTTTTATCAAGAAATCCCAATGGTTTCTTCTTGATGGTCGAAGCCGCTTTAATTGATAAGTTCAATCACCCTTTAGATTGGGAGAGGGCTGCTTTTGACACCATCATGCTCAGTAATGCAGTGCAAATCGCCAAGGATTACGCCAAGACTCATCCAGATACATTGATTATTGTTACCCCAGACCATACCCATAGTGGTTCCATTAGTGGAGTGGTGCACGATGAGAAGCCAGGGCCTTTGCGCGAGAAGGTGGGCATCTATGCTGATGCGGGATATCCTAATTATCCCAAGGCAGATGCTTTAGGGTATCCAAACACCATCGATGTGAGTAAGCGAATTGCGTTTTTCTATGGCAACTACCCCGATCACTACGAAACCCTGCATCCAAAATTAGACGGCACTTTTGTTCCTGCAGTAAAGGATGAAGCTGGTAAGTATGTGGCAAATCCTAAATATATCCAGATGCAAGAGGATGCTATTCATGTGGGTGGTAATTTGCCAAGTCATCAAGATTCTGGTGTCCATACCGCAGATGATGCTGTTCTCAATGCCCAGGGGCCCGGTGCAGAAAAGTTCAAGGGTTTCATGGATAACACTGAGGTGTTTAAAGTGATGGTAGAGTCCTTAGGATTAGGGTCTCAATAAAGCAGCCTCATGGAATTTATCAATAACATCAACCTGATTTCATTAGCGGATACCGCATTTAGTCTAAGTGCTGCATTTATCTTTGGTGGGCTGATTGGGCTTGAGCGTCAATATCGCCAACGAACCGCTGGATTAAGAACCAATATTTTGGTTGCATTGGGCGCAGCGATTTTTGTAGATGCAGGTAATCGCTTAACTGGCCACGACGGCGCAGTCCATGTCATGGCTTATGTCGTTTCCGGAATTGGCTTTTTGGGTGCTGGTGTCATCATGCGTGAGGAGGGCAATGTCCGAGGGATCAATACTGCCGCGACATTGTGGGCATCTGGCGCAGTAGGTGCTTGCGCTGGTGCCGATCTTATTCTTGAGGCTGGATTAGCAACAGCCTTTATCTTGGCTGCAAATACCTTGCTACGTCCAGTAGTCAGCTTTATCAACAAGCAACCTCTCGATACGATCTCTGTCGAGGTGACGAATTCGGTTTACATTATTACGCCTAAGCATGCTCAAAAGCATGCTTTAAAACAATTTATTCAAACTCTAGAAGAGGCTGGCTACCAAACTCAAGATGTCCAAGTGCATCAATTTGGTAGCGATGATGTAGAAATTCAGGCGGTATTAACTGCCTCAGCTGTTGATGGCGATGAAATGGATAAGTTGATCGCCAAAATTGCTGACCAGGAATTCGTCACACAGGCTTTCTGGAGTCCAAGCACAACCGATTAAGAATTACCAAAGTTTGACATCATATTGAAATATTTGAAGCGCACTATTGCTTGGTGAATTCAAATATCGTTTACCAAGAATCAACAATTACTTGCTCTCATTGCCAAGCTACTGAAGTGTTGCCACTAGAGGCTGGCTCAAGCTATCACTTTTATCGTTGTAAATCTTGTGCGGCTATCATGAAGCCTAAATCAGGCGACTGCTGCATATTGTGTAGTTTTGGTGATAGAGATTGCCTAAGTTCTGAGCAGAACTTAGCTGCTTAGTGCTCCCCAAAGGATTCATTCCTTGTAGTCCTTGTGTGCATGATGATTTCATCAATGTGTCATGGTTTTTACATAAAATAGTCACATTTACTATTGCATGACTTTTTGGGGAAAATCTTGGCCAGCAATCCCGTTGATCCAGTATCGAATTCTGCGGATTTAGTCGCTGCTGTGGATTTGGGATCCAATAGCTTTCGCATGCTGGTTGCCCAAGCGGTAAATACTCCCTCTGGAACCCAATTACGCCCAATTGATACTTTGCGTGATTCAGTTCGTCTCGCTGCAGGATTAACTGAAAACAAGCTATTAGGAAATGATGCTTATCAGCGTGGTTTAACTGCGATTCGCCGCTTTGGTGAGCGCATTCGTGGTTTTGATCCGGCTAATGTTCGTGCGGTTGCGACAAATACACTACGCGTAGCAAAAAATGCCCAGCAATTTGTTGATGATGCTCAACAAGCCTTGGGATTTCCAATCGAGGTGATTGCTGGTGTTGAGGAAGCGCGCCTGATTTATATCGGCGCAGCACATGAAGTACAGGCAGTCCAGGGCAATCGCTTGGTAGTTGATATTGGTGGTGGTTCAACCGAATTTATCATCGGTAAAGGCTATGAGCCTAAATTATTGGAGAGCTTATACATTGGTTGCGTCTCTCACAGTATGAGATTTTTCCCCAAGGGAAATATTGATGCGCATGAGTTCAAAGAGGCCGAACTTGCTGCTAGACGAGAGATACAAGTCATTGCTGGTGCCTATTTAAGTACTGGCTGGAAGCAGGCTATTGGCTCTTCAGGTACTGCTAGAGCCCTTGCGGAACTGATTGCAGCAAATGATTTCAATGGTTATGGTGATAGCTTAACCATGGGTCGAGTCAATGCTGGAAGTAGTGTGATTACTCGAGATGGGCTCAAAGCACTCAAAAAACATTTACTCAAATATGATCATGTGAGCCAAGTGGAATTAGTTGGTTTAAAAGATGACCGAAGAGCAGTTTGGCCTGGTGGTCTTGCGATCATGCTGGCTGTATTTGATGAGTTAGGCATTGAAGAGATGGAAGTTACTGATGCCGCCTTACGTAGTGGTGTTTTATATGATCTGCTTGGACGATCACAGCATCACGACATGCGTTATGTAACGGTTGAGCAATTTATGCAACGCTATGCCGTTGATCGTGATCAAGCTGACAGAGTTGGTAAATTAGCAGCAGAGTTTTTAAAGCAACTACCAAAACCAGAAGCAGAAAGTCGTGCAGATAATGTGGCATTACTGCAATGGGCTGCCAACCTTCACGAAATTGGCTTATCCATTTCTCATAATGGATATCATAAGCACTCTGCGTACATCGCTGGAAATGCTGATATGCCAGGCTTCTCAAAAAATGACCAAGCTAGACTGGCCGCTCTATTAATTGGCCATGCCGGCAAGCTTGGAAAATTAGCAAATAATCACGGCTTTAACGACTGGAGAATGCTGTTTTGCTTACGTTTAGCCCAAGTACTTTGCAGGGGTCGTAACGATACCCATCTTCCAAAAATTAAAGTGTCTGAGCATGAAGGCTCCTATCTAGTGAGCCTGTCTAAAGAATGGGCTGCAGAGCACCCATTAACGGAATTTAGTTTAATGAAAGAGGCGGCCGAGTGGGAGCGCATAGGCCGCTCTTATGAGGTGAGTTTGAAGTAGTCTTGGAAAAAGTCTTAGAAAATAAAAAAGCCGTTGCACTAGCGGCTTTTTTAATAAGCTAAACCTGAATTACATTCCTAAGAAATGCTTCGCATAACGAGGGTTGATATCAGACAAGCGCAGCATAGTGAGTAAATCAGCAGTATTGAAGTCTGGATCCCATGCAGGCGCACTACAAATCTTGGCGCCAAGCTTGAGGTAACCTTTAATTAAGGGTGGTGCTTCCACATCAAGTCCACCGTTTAATTTTTCGAGTGGCAAAGGTAGACGTGGGAAGGCGTGGAACTCAGTTGGTGCTAATTGATTGCTTCCTAAAGAGTTATAGAGGCTAGCAGCGAAGTGACCACCATCAGCCATCGGAATGCTAGCGCAGCCCAGCATAATTTCATAGCCATTCTTGAGCATGTACTGGGCAAGACCACTCCACAGTGCCATGATGACCGCTCCAGAGCGATAGTCTTGATGAACGCAGGATCTACCTAGCTCTACAAGTTTTGGACGAAGATGATCAAGGCGAGATAGATCGAATTCTGAATCAGAGTACAGGCGACCAATTTCTTGAGCTTTATGGGGTGGAAGGACTCGATAAGTTCCAACAACTTTGAGGGTATCTTGATCACGGATCAATAAATGATCGCAATAGGCATCAAACTCATCTATATCTAATCCCTCTGGATTTTTAGGGAGGTTAGCGCCCATTTCTTCAGCGAATACTTTGTAACGTAGGCGTTGTGCTTCTTTTACTTCCCTTGCGCTGCTGGCCCATTCAATTTGAAATGCAGGTTTTTTGGCCTTAGCAATTTGTGCAGCTGGTAGAGCTTCTGGTATTGCTGTAAGTTCTACGCGTGCTTTAGTTGCAAACTTTTTGCCAAATAGCTTCTTGGCTAACTTTTTAGAAAGCTTTTTGAATGGATTAGATTTAGATTTGGCAGAAACTTCTTTTTTCTTTCTTGGAGAAAAGATTTCAAAAGCGCCAATTGGGTTTGGAATATCAGACATAGTGAGCCTATATAGTCTATTGAGTGTTAGCCATGATCGTAGAGATCATTTATTACGGTTTGAAGACAAGTGGTATACAAATGGCAGCCCACATTAATACGGCAATGAGAAGGGCTAACATGACTGCAGCTGAACCAAAATCTTTAGCGCGCTTTGAAAGGTCGTGATGCTCAAAAGAAATGCGATCAATCGCTGCTTCTACGCTTGAATTGAGTAATTCAATAGCAAGTACCATTAGTAGTGAACCAATAAGTAATGCCTTCTCTAAATAGCTAATCGATAGTGCTAGCGCAATTGGCGTCAACAACACAAGCAGAGTGAGCTCTTGCCTAAAGGCGCTCTCTTCTTGATAGGCATACACCAATCCGTGCCACGAGTTTTTGGCCGCATGCCAGGCTCTGGTAAGTCCGCGGTTTCCTTTGTGGGGATTTTGATTGATGTTGTAAGGGGGCGTCAAAGAAAATCCTTCTTAAGCAATTGCCGTGATGTGTACTTCTGGTGTGGGAACGGGTTTTAGGTGTCTTGCAAACTCTTCGGATGCTGCTCTCCAGGAGAAATTTTCTGCATGCGCGCGAGCCACTTCGCGTGGAATCTTGAGCGCCTCAATGCAGGCCTCACGCAAATCCTCATTCATTGCTCCAGCTTTGGAGTTTCCCAGAACATCGATAGGACCTGTTACTGGATAGGCTGCAACTGGTGTGCCGCAAGCCATCGCCTCAAGCAGTACTAAGCCAAAGGTATCTGTCTTACTCGGAAATACAAACACATCAGCTGCAGCGTAGACTTTAGCTAACTCATGCTGCTGCAATACGCCTAGATAATTGATATCTGGATATTTTTCTTTTATGCCAGCCATAGCTGGACCGTCTCCTACCACCCACTTCGAACCTGGCAAATCGATTTCTAAAAAGGCATTGATATTTTTTTCAATGGCAACTCGACCTACATACAGGAAAATTGGATGCGCTGTATTGAGCGCCTTTGATCCTTGCATCTTGAAGATGTCTAAGTCGACACCGCGTGACCAGAGGACTACATTAGTGAGCCCATATTTTTCAAGATCATCTTTAACTACAACAGTAGGGGCCATTACTGCCATAGAAGGACCATGGAACCAGCGAATAAATGCATAGGTAATGGCTAGCGGTATTCCGGTACGTGCTTTTACATACTCAGGAAAGCGGGTGTGATATGCAGTAGAGAAAGGTAGGTTATTTTTAACGGCATAAGATCGAGCGGATAGGCCAAGCGGGCCTTCGGTAGCAATGTGCATTGCATCTGGCGCAAATTCTTTAATACGACGCGCCACTTCTTTTCCTGGAAATAAAGAAAGGGCAATATCAGGGTAGGTTGGGCATGGTATGGATTTAAAACCCGTGGGTGTGATCATTCTCACTTCATGACCCATGGCGGTAAGTTCAGCGCTAGTTTGTTTCAAAGTACGAACTACGCCATTGACTTGTGGATCCCATGCATCCGTGATGATTATTATTTTCATTACACAGCCTCTTTCAGCAAGGACTCAATTGCAGGTTGGAAGGTAAATTCAGCTGAATCAATTGGCTCACCCTTAATATGTGGCCAGTGAATAATTTTTAGTTCGCCAGTGTATGTTTCCACTAAAGCAGTAAGGCTCTCCACCCAATCACCATCATTGCAGTACAAAAGACCATCGATTTCTCGAATCTCTGCTTTATGAATATGCCCGCAAACTACGCCATCACAGCCACGCAGGCGAGCTTCCCTAGCCATGATGTGTTCAAAGTCTGCGATATAACTTACGGCGTTCTTAACTTGATGTTTGAGATATTGGGAGAGTGACCAATACTGTAGACCCATTTTGACGCGCAGCATATTGAAGTAGCGGTTGATATAGAGAATGAAGGAGTAAAGCGTATCCCCTACATAAGCTAGCCATTTGGCGTACTGCATCACGCCATCAAACATATCGCCGTGAGTTACCCATAACTTTTTGCCATCTAGGGTTGTATGAATGACTTCCTCTACAACTTTGACATCGCCAAAAGACAGACCAAAGAATTGTCTGGCGCTCTCATCATGATTGCCTGGTACATAAATCACCTCAGCACCTTTACGAGCCTTGCGCAATAGTTTCTGAACTACGTCGTTATGTGCTTGTGGCCAGTAAAATGACTTCTTGAGTCGCCAGCCATCAATGATGTCACCAACGAGATAAAACTTATCGGCTTCATTGTGTTTCAGAAAATCGAGAAGGTAGTTTGCCTGACATCCTGATGTGCCAAGATGTACGTCTGAAATCCAGATGGCTCTGTAATGCATCATGAGTTTGTATTAAGCCAATCCAGTATGTAAGCTTCATGACACTTTCAAGTCAGTTTGATGACTTCTAGTTAATTTCTAGACTTAGGATATATTCCTCAGTATGACCAGCCATCCAGAAGCAATCGAACAGCAGACCCCTTTTTTGATTCGAGTCTTTTTATGGCTTGCGATCTGGACTCATGTGATATCCGGTTTAATCACACTTTTCGTGATTTTTCCCTTGGCTAGCCCAGAGTCTAAAAAATGCCACATTCAAAAGTGGTCCACTAGGCTTCTTCAGATTTTTGGTATTGAGCTCAAAGCGGCAAACACTCAGATATTGCCAAAACGATCCTTTTTACTCTGTTCCAATCATATTTCTTGGATGGATATCCATGCAATTAATGCCTTGATGCCAATTCGCTTCGTTGCGAAATCAGAGGTTGAGAAGTGGCCTATTTTTGGGTGGATGGCAAAACAGCTGGGTACGGTTTTTATTAAGCGAGATAGCTCAAGGCATGCCCAGCTTGTCGTTGGCGAGCTGGCCAAAACACTACAAAGTGAGTCTGTGTGCATATTTCCAGAGGGCACCTCAACAAATGGTGAGTCCGTTCGTCCTTTTAAGCCCAATTTATTTGAATCAGCAGTGATGGCAGACGCGCCGGTTTATAGCCTAGCAATACGTTACCTCTCCAAGTCTACTGGGCAAAGATCGGATGCCCCAGCCTTTGTTGGAGATATGGGGCTTTTGGAGTCAATGAGCTTGATTTTGAAGAATCGTAATTTGCTAGTTGAGTTGACCTTTTTCCCTCCATCTGGCTCAGCACCTGAGATGCCCACTGATCGCAAATGGCTTGCCCTTCATAGCCATGAGCAAATTAGCCAATACTTACTAGACAGCAATTAGTTCAATGTCACAAAAGTGTCACAAGTAAGGGCGTAAACTAAGTTGTTACTTGTGGACATCGAATGACTTCCAGACATAAAGAAATGGCGGATTGGTACCAGCGCGCTCAAGAAGAGATTCTTGATAGCATGGACGAAGAGCTCGAGATGGAGCTGGATGACGACCGTTTATCTCCCGATGGAGATGCGGGTTCGCAGGTGCCACGTAATGTTTACTTTCGTGAGCTTTTTAGACTACAGGGTGAACTTGTAAAACTGCAAGATTGGGTAGTTGCCAATAAAGTCAAAGTGGCAGTACTGTTTGAAGGTCGAGATTCCGCAGGTAAGGGGGGTGCGATTAAGCGAATTACTCAACGATTAAATCCTCGTGTTTGTAAGGTTGTCGCTTTACCAGCGCCAAACGAGCGTGAAAAGACTCAGTGGTATTTCCAGAGATACATTTCTCAATTGCCCGCAGGTGGTGAGATTGTTTTATTTGATCGTAGTTGGTACAACCGAGCCGGCGTTGAAAAAGTGATGGGCTTTTGTACTGACGATGAATATGAAGAGTTTCTGCGCACCGTACCCGATCTAGAGCGAATGATGATTCGTTCGGGAATCATTTTGATCAAGTATTGGTTCTCGATTTCTGATGATGAACAGTACAACCGCTTCATGATGCGCATTCATGATCCTTTGAAACAATGGAAGCTAAGTCCTATGGATTTAGAAGCTCGCAGACTTTGGGAGGCTTATACCAAAGCAAAAGAGACCATGTTGGAGCGCACCCACATTCCTGAGGCGCCTTGGTGGGTAGTTGCCGCGAATGATAAGAAAAAGGCGCGCTTGAACTGTATTAGCCATCTTTTGACTCAGATTCCGTATCAAGAGATTCCTCACCCTGAGATCACTTTGCCGGCGCGTGTTCATAATCCTGACTATCTCCGTGGGCCTGTACCCCCTGAGATGTATGTGCCAGAAATTTATTAACTAAATTAGTTTCGCTTGTCTCTAGTTTTATGAGTATGGACTTTTAGATAAAGCTCCACTAGACTGAAATTGCCTATTTCGCCTTTATCAGTCATGAAATCACCTTTATCAAAATTTCTTTTTCTTGCACTCATGTGGCTTGGAGTTCTCTGTAATGTCCAGGCTGATGATGGTAAGTGCCAATTTGTTGCTAGTTCTGTTGATATTGGCGCTGGAAAGATTGCCTATCTCAATGTAGGCACTGGAAAGCCGGTCGTTTTATTACACGGCTTATTTGCACAAAAAGAACAGTGGAACGATTTAGCCTGTCAATTATCCAGGAGTGGGTTTACTGTTTACATGCCGGACTTGCCAGGATATGGTCAAAGCACCGGTTTTACGATTGCGGACTACAGACTTTCTCAGCAAGTTGAGTTAACTCATCTCTTCACGCAAAAACTCAACCTAAACAGATTTAATATTGCAGGAAATTCGATGGGTGGTGCAATTGCAGCGCTTATAGCAAAGCGTTATCCAGGCGACGTTGTCACTTTGGCATTTTTTGGTGCGCCAATGGGTATTGTTCCTTGGAGTGATCAAATCAAAGGGGCAATGTATCAAGGTGTCAATCCATTTATACCGATTACTATTGATCAGTTTGATCTAGAGATGCGCTTACTTTTTGCCAATCCTCCCAAAATAGATCAATCAGTAAAAGAATCAGCGATCAAAGAGTATTCAGTTAATAACCGACACTATCAGCAGGTCTGGGATATTGTGAATCTCGATATTGCTGTTCTCGACCCGCTTGAGAAATCATCCAAGCCCACACTCATTGTTTGGGGGCAGGATGACGGTATTTTTAATGTATCTGGAAGAAAGCTTTTGGACAAAAAATATCCTAAAGCAAGCTCAACCGCAATTCCGAATGCATCGCACCTCATTATGTTAGAAAAACCCAATGAGCTCGCCAAGATGTATGAGAACTTTCTGTATTTAAATAAACAACATTAGTTCCATTCTCTGCTACTAAATTGATGCCAAATATTCGAATCATCTTATTGAGCCTCGCACTGTTTTCTCTACATTTGCCGGCGAATGCAAGTGAGGAACCAGTTGAAATTGATAAGTCTAAAGTTTTCCCTGTGCAAAGAAATACTGCGGTGATTCATAGTGCTAATAAAGATGCTGCTGATACCAATGCAGATCAAGTATCGAGTTCGGCCGATAAGCAAAAGAGCTCACCTAAAGATACAAGTCTGCAGATCAATGGTAATGGCGGTTCAACGAACAGACCGGCTGGCGGTACCGCAACTCTTCGTAAGCGCTTTACCTTTGATTAGTTGGCAAACCTGATTTTGCTTGTTTAATCCAGTGCTGTATGTGAAGATAGGCTGACCATTCTATTGAGCTAATCCAGCAAGGAAATTTATGAAGCTGCAATTTAATAAGCCGTTTGTAGCATCTGGGCTGGTGATGATCTTTATTGGGCTTTTAGCACCTATGGCTCACAAACATGCGGCTGCCCCATTTGGCTTATTGCAGGCCCATTTAATTGGCGAGGTTCAGGCTTTATTATTTTTCACTCTAGCTGTTTTATGGCCTGTATTGAATTTACCAAAGCTATCTTTGTGGATTAGTGATTTTAGTTTGCAGTTAGGTCTTTGGACAAACATGATTGGCACTCTTTTTATAGGCATGTTGGGTGCTGGAAAAGAGCAATACATCGTAAATCAAGACAAGATCCCGGGATATCATGGGTTTTGGAATGATGTGACCAATTTGTTAATCGCCTTATCTGCTTATGCAGCAATCACTATAGTGATCTCGCTGATTGGTGTATTGCGTAATCAATCTAGTGAGGCTTCTGATAAGGTAATTAACGCAGTATCAGTTGCCCTGTTTGTTTTGCTGGGAATCTTTGTAGCTTTTCAAGTCATGTTCCCAGAGTATTCCAATCTTTAAATAAACTGATGAGGTAAATAATCCTTGTGCTTTAAGGGCGCATTCTAAGCAGTACTCAGAAACCCCCAATCTTGGGGGGTTTTGTTCATTTAATGGCTATTAAGCCTATGCCGTGTATGGCTAATGCAAAGATTCCAGAAATTCCCTAATATAGAAACATGGCAAATTTCCTAGATCCAGCAATCTTATTTTTTATATTTGGTGTATTTGCTGGTTTAGTGAAGTCAAATCTTGAGATACCGCAACCGATTGCTCGGTTCTTATCTCTCTACCTATTAATGGCCCTAGGTTTAAAAGGGGGCTTTGCTCTTCATAAATCGGGCTTCACCACTGAAATTGGCTTAGCTCTTGGCCTCGCAGTATTTTTGGCAATCCTTGTTCCTCTAATAGGTTACGCCATCTTAAGAAGTAGGCTCAATAGTTTTGATGCCGCTGCAATCGCTGCCACTTATGGTTCGGTTAGTGCGGTAACTTTTATTACCGCAACCCAGGTATTGGGTCAGTATGGCGTTGAGTATGGTGGCCACATGGCAGCGGCAATGGCATTGATGGAGTCGCCCGCGATTATCTTGGCGATCTTATTAGCAAATAAAGCACGCGCTGAATATTCTGGCAGTAGTCAGTCTGTTGGTTTGTCCAAAATTCTTCATGAGTCATTTACCGATGGTGCACAACTCTTGTTGTTGGGCTCGATGGTAGTTGGCCTTGTTAGTGGCGATGCGGGCCAAAAGTTGATGGCGCCATTTTCAATTGATCTGTTTAAGGGAATGCTGGCATTCTTTTTGTTGGATATGGGCTTAATGGCGGCAAAGAACTTTGAGGGATTGAAGGGTAAGCCACCCATTACTCTGTGCTACGCCATCTTGGCCCCGCTCTTACATGCATCAATAGCACTGGGCTTATGTAAGTTATTAGGTTTACCACTCGGAGATACCGTCTTATTGATGGTGCTTGCTGCTAGTGCCTCTTATATTGCAGTGCCAGCAGTCCTGAGGCACGCCTTGCCGGAGGTCAATCCTGCGCTCTACATGGGCATGTCTTTAGGCATCACCTTTCCATTCAATATCATTTTAGGCATTCCCCTTTATATCTACATCGCTAGATTGACCTATTAAGCCCCTTTTGGGGTCTTGAAATTCAGAAAATAGCCCCTATATACAGGGAGTTATTGGATTTTTATAGGATTCTGAAATGACAGTTGCAACTAAAGAAACGATGGGTTTCCAGGCAGAAGTAAAACAACTTCTGCAATTGATGATTCACTCTTTGTATTCCAATAAAGAGATCTTCCTGCGTGAGCTGATTTCGAACGCATCAGACGCTGCAGATAAATTGCGGTTTGAGGGCATCGCGCACCCCGATTGGTATGGTGACGATCCAGAACTCAAAATCAAGGTTGAGTTTGATAAAGCCGCTAGAACTATTTCGATTTCCGATAACGGCATTGGTATGAGCCGTGAAGAGGTCATTAGCAATCTCGGCACTATTGCCCGATCGGGTACCAAAGAGTTCTTTTCCAAACTTTCAGGCGATCAACAAAAAGATGCGGCATTAATTGGCCAATTCGGGGTAGGTTTCTACTCGGCATTTATTGTTGCCGATCGTATTACCGTAGAAACCCGTCGTGCTGGATTGCCTGCAGCAGATGGCGTACGTTGGGAATCCGATGGCTCTGGTGAATTCACAATTGAAAACATTGATCGACTACAGCGTGGAACGACGATTACTTTGCATTTACGTGAGGGCGAAGATGATTTCCTGAATAGCTATAAGCTGAAATCAATTATTCGTAAGTACTCTGACCATATCTCTTTACCAATTCAGATGCGCAAAGAAGAGTGGGATGAGGAGAAGAAAGAGCAAGTCGTTAAAGATGAGCTAGAGAGCATCAATCAGTCCTCAGCTTTATGGGCGCGCAATAAGTCTGAAATCACAGAAGAGCAGTACAACGAGTTCTATAAACACCTGTCTCATGACTATGAGAATCCTCTCTGCTATTCCTTAAATCGGGTAGAGGGCAGAAACGAATTTACACAATTGTTGTTTGTGCCATCTCGCGCCCCATTTGATTTATGGGATCGTAACAAACGCGGCGGTATTAAGTTATACGTCAAGCGTATTTTCATTATGGATGACGCTGAAAAGCTCATGCCGATGTACCTCCGCTTTGTTACTGGCGTGATTGATTCTGCTGATTTGCCGTTAAATGTGTCTCGCGAGATTTTGCAAGAGTCACGCGATATTAAGGTGATTCGTGAAAGCTCCACAAAACGGGTATTAAGTATGCTCGAGGAGCTTGCCAATAGCGATGATGAAGCTAAAAAAGAAAAATACCGCACTTTCTGGACTCAGTTCGGTCAGGTATTAAAAGAGGGTGTTGGTGAAGACCAAGCCAATCAAGAGCGCATTCTGAAACTCTTGCGCTTTGCAAGTACGCATACCGATTCTTCTGAGCAGACAGTATCACTCGCTGAATATGTGTCTCGAATGAAAGAAGGTCAAGACAAGATCTATTACGTCACTGGTGAGTCTTTCAATGCCGCTAAAAATAGCCCGCATCTTGAAATCTTCCGCAAGAAAGGCGTTGAGGTACTTCTGTTGTCTGATCGCGTTGATGAGTGGATGTTGTCGTTCATCACCGAATTTGATGGTAAGCAATTAGCCTCAGTTGCTAAGGGCGGCTTAGATCTTGGCAGTCTCAGCGATGAAAAAGAGAAAAAAGAGCACGAAGAGACCGAGAAGCAATTCAAGGATTTGATCGAGCGCATGAAAAAAGTCCTTGAGGATAAGGCTAAAGATGTGCGAGTTACTTTCCGCTTAACGGACTCTCCCGCTTGCTTGATCGCGGATGAGAATGAGCTCTCGGGCAATCTGTTGCGTATGCTAAAAGCCGCTGGTCAGCAAGCTCCAGATATGAAGCCTATTCTGGAAATTAACCCAGAGCATCCACTGCTGTTAAAACTCAAGGGCGATGACAAGCAGTTTGATGATTGGACCAATTTGCTATTTGATCAAGCTCTTCTGGCTGAGGGTGGTCAATTAAATGACCCCGCCAGCTTTGTGAAGCGCATGAATCAATTGCTACTGAAGTAATTTGTTAGTCTACAAGCCAAAACGCCAACCCTGAGGTTGGCGTTTTTTTATTTGGAATCAACTAAGACTTACTTGGTAATCATTAAAGCCACTAATTGATTCATATCTTTCACTTTTTCAAGTTCAAGTAATTGAGCGATAACCGTTTCCGTTTTATTTTTCCCTAAAACAGGCCCCATAAGATCACGGGCTTTTGCACTCACCGTTTCTGCGCTTAGTGGATTTTCTTTGGTTCCGGGAGGGAAGCGGGTATGCTGCTTTAGAACGGTGCCATCAGTCAAGTAGACCTCAACAATGCCACCCCGTGGTGCTAGGGGGTCATTTAAGGCGGGGTCTCCAATGACGGTGACTTTCTCCATTTGCGCTCTTACTGCAGGGTCTTTCATGCGCTCTTGCGAGTGCGCATTGGCAAAGGAGATAGTGCCTTCGAGTAAGGCAGTTGAAATAAGGTAAGGGCAGTTCACATCTGGCATAGGACTTCTGCCAACAATGCCAATAGCATCCTCTGGCAAGCGCACCACAATCTTGCTAACTTTATCTGGGGTGATATTGTTTGTGCGATAGAGTTTGAGGAATGCATCTAGTGGCGCCTGATTTGGGTAGCCAACAGGGAAAGTCTTAATGCTGGATTCGGTAATGAAAAAACGTGATCCTAGATCAGCAACGAGTGCTTCAGGATTTGGTTGGGTAGATAGGGCAATGATTAAATTGTGTTTTCCATCCAATACATCCTTAACCCCGGTAAGGCCTTGTTGGACCATTGCTACAGCTGTGGCTCCATTGCGTGCACCCATGCCGCTAAAGTCAAATGACTTCTCAATATGATCATGATCATCAACCCAGCTCCATAATCCAGATACCTGTTGGGCGCCATAGGAAATGGCGTAGCGCATTTGTTGCTCAGTGAGATGTGCAAGCGATGCCGCAGAAGCCATCGCTCCCATAGTTGCGTTATATGCCTCTGCTCCACGATGGGTTCCTCTGACGTGATCTGGTCCCAAAGCCATGAGAAAGCGACACCCTACGTCATAACCCAAGGCAACGCCCCGAATAAGATCGGTTCCTGAGCGACGTTCTTTTTGAGCAAATGCCAGAGCTGCTGGAACGGTGGCAGATCCAGGATGGGCTTTGGTGACGGGTTCGAAATCATCAGACTCATCAGAGTGAGCAAGCATCGCATTAATCATGGCTGCATTAATTGCGGTCGTTTTGATATTACTTGCCAAGATAGAAGCTTCGGGTGTTCCGCCTTGGGTTCGTGCAAAGCGAGTTGCCATCTCTCCAGGAGTAAGTTTGGATCCAGAAATCATGGCGGCAAACGTATCTAAGATCCGAAATTTTGCATCCTGTAATACGTTGGGAGGCAATTCTAAATTGCGTGCGCTTGCCATGTATGTAGCTAGACGTCCTGTAAGATCGTTTGCCGCATATGTATCGATGCTGGGTAATAACAGAGCCGCAACTGAAGCACTGCTTTTATATAAGAACTTGCGTCTATTAAGACTGCAAAGGCTGGCTGATTTGTATATTGGTTTTGCCGGCATGTCTTGTCTCCTGGTCGGGTGTTATTTAATCCAGCTAATAAATTGATCAGCAGGACGTCGAACTTTTTTGAGATTCAACAGCCAGTCTTCATCAGCTTTACGATAGCCTAGCGGTAACATAACTACACTACGCAATCCCTTTGCTTTGAGATCAAGAATCTCATCTAGGGCTTTAGGATCAAAGCCCTCCATCGGTGTGGCATCTACTTCGAGCTCTGCTGCTGCAATCAGTGCAGTGCCTAGGCCAATATAAGCTTGTTTGGCGGTGTGTGTGAAGTTCACCTCTGGATCTCTAGCAGGATAATTTTTCAGTAGCATTTGACGGTAAGCGACGCCCGCATCATTTTTGAAGTTACGAATCTTCTCAGTCATATCAAATGCATCATTAATACGCTGTTCTGTGTAGTGATCCCATGCTGCAAAAACGACTAGATGTGAGCAGTCAGTAACTTGAGACTGATTATTCGCAATCGCCTTAATTTTTTCACGAAGATCTTTATTTGTAATCACAATCAATTCGTATGGTTGTAAGCCGCTAGAGCTTGCTGTAAATCGGATGGCTTCTAATATTTGTTCGACTTTCTCTGTTGGAACCACTTTGCTAGGGTCCATTTTCTTGGTGGCATAGCGCCATTTGAGTTTATCTAAGAGGCTCATTTTTCTTTGTCCTTTTGTTATTGCATTTTTAAGATTGATAGATGTTAGCTTAACTTTTTGATCTTTGAAGGAGATGCTCAATGAGCAATATGCTAGCGGGAGATTGGCGTCCATGCTCTTTGGTGGCCAGGAGTAGGTTGCGTTTTGCCCAGCCATCTTCAAGGCGTACAACCTTGAGATCCATGGCCTTAATTTGAGGCGCGCAAGCCTGTAAGGGTAATATGCCTACACCCAGATTAACCGCAATCATTTGGCACATCGCATCGTAACTTCGAACCTGGATTCGTAGTCGCATTTGCTTGCTTAGGCGTTCTGCCTGCCTTGAAGTCAGTTCGAGTAATGAGCTGCCACGATTGAGTCCAACAAAGTCGTAGTCCAAACATTCTTCAAAAGAGATGCTTTTGCGATTCTTAATTGGGTGTGATTTACTGCAAACTACAACCAATTCGTCTTGGCCAATGATGTGGGTTTCCAACCCGGCTGTTGGTGTGCCATCCGCGAATACACCTACATCTGCAATGCCATCGAGTAACGCTTTGACAATATCGCCACTAATTTGTTCTTCCACTTCCACTTGAATATCAGGATGTGTTTTTAAAAAACTGGCGAGGGATATTGGCAAGAACTCTGTTAAGGCTGACATATTCGCCCACAATCGCACATGACCTTTGACACCTTTGGCGTACTCACCTAGTTCATTGCTAAATTGTTCAAAGCCTTGAAATAGTCGTAATGCATGTTGCATCACTGCATGACCGGCTTGAGTAAGTGTCACACCTTTGGCTGAGCGATCGAGTAGGCTAAGCCCTACGGTTTCTTCTAGCTCAGAAATTCTTCTGCTGGCCGCCGAAAGGGCGAGGCTACATTCATTGGCCCCCTTGGTAATACTGCCCGACTGGGCGATTGCGCAGAAGAGCTTGAGGGTAACAAAGTCCACTCTGGCGGGGTTTATTTGGGGTTTCATGGGGATATTCTAGCAAGCCTTCGCAAAATGAGAAGGCTTGCTAGATAGATAGCAATTCCCAAAGGGGAGGACTAAGGTTATTTTTCTACTATTGAATAAATCAAGAAGCAAAAAGCAGGGGAATCTCGTATGGAGCCACTAGCAGGATTAAAAGTGATTGAGATGGGTCAGTTGATCGCCGGCCCATTCGCCGCAAAAACCTTGGCAGATTTTGGTGCAGATGTGGTCAAGATTGAACCACCAAAAGTAGGTGATGCGCTACGTAAATGGCGTCTATTAAAAGATGGCACTTCGGTTTGGTGGCAAGTGCAATCGAGAAACAAGAGATCACTCTCATTAGATTTGCGACAAACGGATGCGCAAGACATTGTTAGAAAGCTCGCTGCAGAAGCGGATATCTTGATTGAGAACTTTCGTCCTGGAACATTAGAGGGCTGGGGTCTTGATCCAGAAAAATTACTTGAGCTCAATCCAAAACTCATCATTCTGCGAATTAGTGGATATGGTCAAACAGGTCCTTATAAAGATAAGCCTGGCTTCGGTGTTGTAGCGGAAGCAATGGGCGGCCTACGACACTTAACTGCTGAACCTGGAAGGGTTCCGGTACGAGTGGGCGTGAGCATTGGCGATACCTTGGCATCACTGCATGGCGTTATCGGTATTTTGCTGGCACTGCAAGAACGTCATCGTAGTGGCAAGGGTCAAGTGATTGATGTTGCTCTATATGAGGCAGTCTTTAATTGCATGGAGAGCTTGTTGCCTGAGTACAGTGCTTTTGGTGAAGTAAGACAAGCTGCTGGTAGTGCACTGCCAGGTATTGCACCATCCAATGCTTATCAATGCGCTGATGGTGGCTATGTCTTAGTTGCGGGCAATGGCGATAGTATCTTTAAGCGCTTGATGAAACTCATTGGCTGTGATGATTTGGGTAACGATCCCGAGCTAGAAAACAATGATGGGCGCGTCAAAAGAGTTCAAGAATTGGATCAAGCAATTGGCGCTTGGGCACAATCGATTACTACTGATAAAGCACTTGAATTGCTAGACTCAGTTGCTGTTCCTGCGGGACGTATCTATACTGTAGCAGATATCGCTAACGATCCACACTATCGTGCACGTGAGAATATTCAAAGCATTCAAATGCAAGATGGCACTCATTTAGAGGTGCCGGGTGTTCTACCAAAGTTATCGCGCACACCAGGATCAATTAAGACTCTTGCGCCAACGATTGGACAAAATACCGATGAGGTCTTAAAAGAAATCGGTTTGAATGAATCGCAAATTGCCTCCCTAAAAGAACGTGGCGTTGCCTTTACTCAATAAGAGAAGAAAAAGATCATGACCAGAATTTATTTCAATGACGTAGTCACTAGAGACGGATTTCAGATTGAGCCAAACTTTATTCCAACCGAGGATAAGGTGCGCTTGATTGATGCTATGAGTGAGTGTGGCTTCGCAAAAATCGAAGTAACCTCCTTTACTTCTCCAAAGGCTATTCCGATGCTTAGGGATGCTGAAGAGGTGATGGGCAAAATCAAACGAGTTCCTGGCGTTGAATATACGGTCCTCGTGCCCAATCTTCGTGGTGCAGAACGTGCCCTGGAATCTCGCGCAGATGAATTTAATCTAGTGATGTCCACATCGGAAACGCACAATCTCGCTAATTTACGCATGACACGTGAAAAAAGTTTTGCAGGTTTGGCAGAAGTAATTAAGTACGTGGATGGAAAAACGCCAATTAATGTTTCTTTATCTACGGCATTTGGTTGTCCAATGGAGGGCGATGTACCGCAGGAAGTGGTTGAGCAATTTTGCCAACGCTTTGCTGATCTGGGAGCTCGTGGTTTAACTATATGCGATACCACTGGCATGGCAAATCCAGCACAAGTTACAAAAATGTCCGAGTCTTTGCAGAAGAAGTTTCCTCAATTGCAAATGACAATGCACTTTCATAATACGAGAGGTATGGGGCTAGCCAATGTGCTGGCAGCGGTGCAAAGCGGCATCATTCGTTTTGACGGCTCACTTGGCGGCTTAGGCGGTTGTCCATATGCGCCTGGTGCTAGCGGCAATATTTCCAGCGAAGATGCCATTCATATGTTGGATGCTATGGGATATGACACGGGTATAAATATCCCTAAATTATTAGAGTTAGCTAGAGAGTTGCCAGAAATCGTCGGTCACACCGTTCCAGGTCAAGTTGCCAAAGCGGGGCGTAGTTGTGATTTACATCCTGCCCCAGGATATATAAATGATCTTAAGTAAGCAGGGGAAAATAAAGGGCTTATATGATTGATCACTTAGACCATTTAGTGTTAACAACAGCTAATGAAGCTGCGTGTATAGATTTTTATACGCGTGTGCTTGATATGAAGTTGGAATCATTTATTGGTGGCACCCCTCCAGTGGAACGCAAGGCGTTTCTATTTGGTAATCAGAAAATTAATCTGCATATCAAGGGTAAGGAATTTGAGCCCAAAGCCAATATCCCAACACCTGGCTCACTAGATTTATGTTTTATCGCTGATCGCCCATTAACCGAGGTAATTGCCCGCTTAGAAAAAGAGCAATGGCCAATCATTGAGGGTCCAGTTATACGGACAGGTGCGACATCAAAGATTAATTCTGTCTATGTACGTGACCCTGATTTAAATCTTATAGAGATTAGCGAGCTCATTCGGTAATTCCCTAAGTTTTCCGAGTAGCAGATGGTGTTTCCAAGAATCTGGTGTAGAGTAGTTAAAACAAAAAAAGTATCTTGGAGACAATATGAAATTAATCATCAAAGCACTCAAGCTATTTGCTTTTAGCTTGCTCGTTTCGGTTGGATATTCCCAAGCATTTGCCGCAGGGAAAATCGAAATGAATGAGTACATGATTCAGAGCGATACACCAGGCATCTCCCTGTACGTGCGCAATAAACATTTGGCGGGAATGAAAAAATTCTCTCCAGAGAAAACGTTGCTGTATGTCCATGGTTCAACCTATCCAGCTGAAACAGCTTTTGATTTATCTCTGGGCGGCACTTCTTGGATGGAATATATTGCTGCTAGGGGTTATGACGTCTGGTTGGTCGATCTACGTGGTTACAGCAAATCTACTCGTCCACCGGAAATGGATCAACCAGCAGATCAAAATCCGCCAATAGTGCGCACTGATGTTGCTGTTCGTGACGTTTCTAGCGCTGTTGATTACATTCTTGCTAAACGCAACATCAATAAACTTAATTTACTTGGTTGGTCTTGGGGTACAACCATCATGGGTAAATACACAACTCTTAATAATCAAAAAGTAAACAAATTGGTTCTCTACGCTCCACAATGGTTGCGTCAGGGTGGAGCGCCGTTGACTGATAAAGGCGGTCAATTGGGTGCCTATCGTGTGGCTTCCGTCGCAGATGCGAAAAATCGTTGGTTAACTGGGGTTCCTGAAAGCGCAAAAGCAAGCTTAATACCTGAAGGTTGGTTTGAGAAGTGGGCGGAAGCTACATTTGAGACTGACCCCTGGGGCAAAACACAAAACCCTAAAAAATTGCGTGCGCCAAATGGCACTGTTCAAGATGCACGTGAGTTTTGGACTGCAGGTATCCCTGTTTACGATCCTAAAGATATTCGTGTGCCAGTCATGCTGGTACATGCTGAATGGGATGCAGACTTGCCAAGTTACATGATGTATGAGTACTACACAAAGCTAGAGAATGCGCCATACAAAATCATGTTGCAGATTAGCGAAGGCACCCATACCATCATCATGGAAAAAAACCGCATGCTGATGTTCACTGGGGTTCAAGACTTTTTGGATAGCAATTTCAAGCCAGAGAAATAACAAAAGCCACCCTAGGGTGGCTTTTTAGTTACCAGAGGTGAATGCGGAGTTAACCTCGACCTACAAAAGGCATTTTGGTTGCCATGATGGTCATATTCAGAATATTGGACTCTAAAGGAAGTTGTGCCATATGAAGTACTGCCTGACCAACATGATCAACATCCATACGGGGCTCTACCTTGATTGATTGATCTGCTTGTATGATGCCTGCAGCCATACGCTCAGTCATTTCAGTGGCGGCGTTGCCAATGTCGATTTGCCCGCAAGCAATGTTGAACGGACGACCATCTAAAGCGATTGTTTTTGTAAGTCCGCTAATAGCATGTTTAGTAGCGGTGTAGGGTGCCGACATGGGTCTGGGCGCATGTGCTGAGATTGAGCCATTATTAATAATTCTGCCGCCTTGTGGTGATTGCGCTTTCATCATGCGAATAGCTTCTTGAGAACACAGAAAGGCGCCACACAGATTGGCATTAACCACATTCATCCACTGTTCATACGTTAAATCTTCCATTGGAATAGCGGGTGCACCCATGCCTGCATTATTAAATAGAACATCAATGCGACCAAACTTTGCTTTTGTTTCTGCAAATAGCTTTTTTACTTGCTCTGGATTGCCCACATCGCATGACACAGCAAGACAGTTTTCATTGTTGCCGCCAATATCAACAATTGCTTTCTGCAATTTCTCTAAATTTCGCCCTGTGAGCACAACCTGATAGCCGCCTTTTAATAGGGCCTTGGCGGCTGCTCGTCCAATACCAGCGCCAGCGCCAGTAACTAAGGCTACTTTAGTTTTTATTTGGGTCATGATGTCTTTCTTAGTTTGTCTCTTAATGAATTAATACTTTTTATTCATTTAGCGTCAGTCTACGCTAAATGAAGTCCCTGACCTTAGTTTTTGATGCGCGCGCTTTTGCGCGTTCTTTCATAAAACGCATTGGGCTTCGTTTTGACCCATTGAATAAATCGTTGCATCTCAGGATGGTCTTGTAGAGCGACTGCATTATTAAATTGGTTGGCTAACTCAGTTTCGGTAAAGAGGGCATGAATTTGACGGTGACAAATGCGATGCAGAAATTCTGTGGTTCTGCCACCTTTGGATTTGGGAATAAGGTGGTGAGCATCCTGCTGGGATGCTGGAATCGGGCGATCACAAATCGGGCATATGACCTCTTGGAACTTTGTCATTTCCCTTGGGGCTTGCGAGATCAATTTTCGACGAATTTTGCCAATCATCTTGAATTGCAGAATTAATGGATCAATACGAGTTTATTGAATAAGTCTTAAACTTGCAGGATGGCAAAAGTTCCATCTAAATCCCTATCCGAATCAGACCTATCCCGCCTGATCGAGATGGCTTGGGAGGATAGAACGCCATTTGAAGCCATTGAAGCAACATTTGGATATTCAGAGCCTCAAGTGATTCAATTAATGCGCCGAGAACTCAAGAGGGGTTCATTTGATTTATGGAGAGAGCGAGTCTCCGGCAGAGTCACAAAGCATATAGCACTCCGAAGCAAATTGGTTCAACGTGCTTATTGCCCAACTCAATATAAGAATAAATGAGCAAACCTAAAAGACTGGTGTTGATTCTTGGCGATCAGCTGGATAGGCAGAGCTCTGCTTTAAAGGATTTTGACTTTAAGCATGATGAAGTAGTGATGATTGAGTCAATCCCAGAGGCTCAAGTGGTATTGTCCCACAAAGCCAAGATTGCTTTATTTCTATCGGCTATGCGCCACTTTGCTAAAGAACTTGTCGGAGAAGGATATGCAGTTCATTACGTACGCGACTCAAAATTATCGATAGTCGATACCCTCAAAACATTATTAAAGCAAAAAAATATTACTCATTTAATTTGTGTCGAGCCTGGAGAGTGGCGCCTTAAGATTGCCATTGAAGATTTAGCGAAAGGCTCTGGTCTGCAGTTAGATATGCGCGAGGATGAACACTTTTATTGCAGTCATCGGGAGTTTAGAGAGTGGGCCGCCAATAAAAAAGAGTTACGTCTTGAGTTTTTCTACAGGCTCATGCGTAAAACGCACAACATTCTTTTGGATAAAGAGGGCAATCCCGAAGGCGGTCAGTGGAACTTTGACCAAGATAATCGCAAACCATATCCTAAATCAGGTCCCGGCATTATTGAGGCGCCTATTCTGTTTGAGCCTGATGAAATTACAAAAGAGGTGCTTGCATATGTGGAGGAAAATCATTCTGAGCACCCAGGTTCACTTGAGCACTTTCGTTGGCCGGTAAACAGAGATCAGGCTTTGGAGGCTTTGCAGTACTTTGTGGACTATCGCCTCAGAAATTTTGGCATTTACCAAGATGCGATGTGGACAGACACTCCTTATGGGTGGCACTCTATTTTGTCGAGCTCCTTAAATCTCAAGCTACTCAATCCACGCGAGGTTATTTCTACCGTCTTGGATGCTTGGAAGAAATATTCCCTTGATCTATCAACTGTTGAGGGATTCATTCGTCAAATATTGGGCTGGCGTGAATTTGTTCGGGGTATGTATTACCTTGATATGCCCAAAATGGCCCAAGATAATTACTATAGCCATCAACGCGCTTTGCCGGATTGGTATTGGACTGGCAAAACAAAAATGCGTTGTATGCAAGATGCCGTTGGTCATACACTCAAATATGGATATGCTCACCATATTCAGCGCCTAATGGTAACTGGCAACTTTGCATTATTGGCCGAGATATTGCCGTCCGCTGTCTGTGATTGGTATTTAGCAGTTTATGTAGATGCGATTGAGTGGGTTGAGTTACCCAACACTGCTGGAATGGCCTTATTTGCTAATGGCGGACGTTTTACAAGCAAGCCCTATATCGCCAGTGGCGCTTACATTAAGCGCATGAGTAACTACTGTGGGGGCTGTCAATATAAGCCTGATGTACGGTTTGGTGAAAATGCTTGCCCTGTGACAACTCTATACTGGAATTTCTTAATCAAACATCGCAAGCAATTTGATAGCAATCCGCGTACGCGATTGATGACGGCAAATCTGAAGAAGATAAATGATGCCGATCAATCTGCAATAGTTGAGCATGCCCAACAAGTATTAAATAATCTGAATCATTTATAAATTCCATGAAGTCATCTTTTAAGGGTAATAAATCTTACCTACCAAGAAAGATTTGTGTTGTTTGTAAAAAGGAAATGACTTGGCGAAAGTCTTGGGAGAAAAACTGGGAGTCGATTAAGTACTGCTCTGATGCCTGCCGGAAGCGCTCTGGTAATTCTCAAGCCTAGACCGTTCTTACCAGGGCAACCTTTCTCCAGAGTAAGAAATAAAGCCACCAGAATCTTTTGCCTCAATGCTCTTCATGACATTTAGCATATCGGTACAGGCATCAATTGCGGGTCTACCGATTTGTTGGCCCTTGAATGGTTTGGATAGCCTAGAGTTCACAGTGCCAGGATGCATTGCGATAAGGGCAATATTGGGTTTGGTCCTTGCAAGCTCAATCGAAGCTGTTTTGATGAGCATATTCAATGCCGCTTTAGAGCTACGATAGCTATACCAACCTCCAAGACGGTTATCTTCAATGCTGCCCACCTTTGCGGAAAGCGTCACCATCAAACTTCCCAAGGGATCTAATAGAGGTAAAAAATGACGCATGGTTAATCCGGGTCCAATGGCGTTTATTTGCATAAGCTCAATGAGCTGTTCAGACTTGAGGTCATCCAATCGTTTTTCAGGCATCCAGCGATCTGTATGCAAAACTCCGATCGTATTAATAATTAGCTGATAGGGATCTTGTTGGGCTAGCGAGCTTGCACAAGTTTGAATAGTCTCGGGATCGAGATAATCAATGGCGGGTATAGATTTACGGTGAATACCTGCAACCCCGATACAAGAAGGGTCATTGTTTAGAAGCTCAACAAATGCTGATCCAATCGTTCCCGAGGAGCCGATGACTAGTGCGCGAAAGGGCTTGGATAGAATTTGCAAAGTTTTATTAAATTAATTGTTGCCCTGCCAGTTTATTCAATAAGTCTTACACTTGCTTCATGGCTGGCAATTTACAACAACTCACCTTGTTTTACGATGGCGCATGCCCTTTGTGCCAGGCTGAAATTTTGTTTTTATCTGGCCGGAATCAAGAAAATCTATTGCGCTTTGTGGATATCCACTCGAGCCAATATGATCCTGAAAAAGTCGGGGTTACTTGTGAGCAAGCCTTAGCTGCAATGTATGGACAGTATGCTGATGGTTCCCTGGTTCAAGGTGCGGCGGTATTCCCTGAGGCCTACAGAAGGGCCAACCTTCGTTTTTTAACCTGGCTTTTCTCCAGAAAATCTCTGCAACCATTTCTGAGATTTTCTTATCAAGTCTTTGCTAAAAATCGGCATGCGATTTCCAGTGTCATTGGACCTATTGCTTTACGTTTGGTACAGAAAAAATAATGAAATATTTTGCAAAGTTATTTTTGGCTGCAGTACTGCTGGTGGCTTATGCAATGAACTTCACTAGTTTTGCCCGTGATCTGGTATACATAGACCAGGTGCTCAATCCTGCAAAACTTCAAGGAAGTGGCAAGCTTACTTGGTGGGGCTTGCATATTTATGATGCCAGCTTTTATCGAGCTGGCTCGTTCAGCTCACCTGAGTTTGCCTTACATCTTCAGTATCACAAATCTCTGAGTGGGCTTGCTATTGCCAATCGCTCTGCAGAGGAAATGAGTAAGTTAGGTGTTCCTGATACCCAAGCCCAGCTTTGGGGAAAGCAATTGGCGATATTTTTGCCAAACGTAGAACCAGGTCAAAGTTTGACAGCAATCTATAACCCCAAACAAGGAACTACTTTCTATTTCGATGGGAATCCGTTGGCGCAAATTGCTGGCGCGGATTTTTCAAAAGCATTTTTTGGGATCTGGCTTGATCCAAAAACCAGTGCTCCCAAATTACGGGAGCAACTATTGGGGCAACACTGCCCGCCACCTTTATTGCAGGAGTCGTGTAAGCAATGAAAAGCTTATCTAAAAGTCTATCAACATTCATTTTCTGCTCATCTCTTTTATTAGGGTGCGCGGGACCTCAGGTATCTCAATATGCCAATGAAAAGCCAACTCTTGATTTAAGTGAGTATTTCAATGGCACGATTGACGCTTACGGCATTTTCACGAATCGAAGTGGTGAGGTGGTCAAGCGTTTTACCGTGCTAATGCAGGCTAGTTGGAAAGTAGTGGATGGCAAAAAAGTAGGCACTTTGGATGAGAGTTTTGAATATTCAGATGGCACTAAACAAAAGCGTATTTGGGTGATTACCGAAGTTTCACCGGGCAAGTATGTTGGCAGAGCTGACGATGTAGTGGGTGATGCTAGTGGCACTGCTGCAGGTAATGCCCTCAATTGGGCTTATACGCTAGCGCTACCTGTGGATGGCACGATCTATCACGTTCAGTTCGACGACTGGATGTATCTCATGAACTCAAAAGTGATGATCAATAAAGCCAAGATGAGCAAGTTTGGTATTGAGCTTGGCGAGGTGACTCTGAGCTTCTACAAGCGTTAATGTCAATAGATAACGGATTACCCAAATAAAACCCCCAGACATGACTCTGGGGTTTTTATTTTGTTGCTGCGAATAATGCTACTTATGCAGCAACCTCAGCCGGCTCTTCCTCGGTAACCGAATGGCGAATCAAGTAATCAAACGCGCCTAGAGAAGCTTTTGCACCTTCGCCCATGGCAATGATGATTTGCTTGTAGGGAACGGTGGTGCAATCGCCTGCTGCAAATACGCCTGGAACAGAGGTTTCACCTTTTGCATCCACCATAATCTCTCCGCGTGGAGATAGTTCTATCGTCCCTTTGAGCCATTCGGTGTTTGGTAACAAACCAATTTGTACAAAGATGCCTTCTAGCTCAACTGTATGTTCGGCATTATTAGTGCGATCTTGATAGCGTAGGCCGTTAACCTTGCTGCCATCGCCCAATACTTCTTTAGTAAGCGCGCTCTTGATAACGGTCACATTAGTTAGGCTTAATAGCTTTTTCTGTAATACAGCGTCAGCACGCAATTGATTATCAAACTCAATCAAGGTGACATGGCTCACAATACCTGCCAAATCAATTGCTGCCTCAACCCCAGAATTACCCCCGCCAATTACTGCAACGCGCTTACCTTTGAATAAAGGGCCATCACAGTGTGGGCAGTAGGCAACGCCTTTGTTGCGATACTCTTGTTCGCCAGGAACATTCATTTCTCTCCAGCGTGCGCCGGTGCTAATGATGACGGATTTACTTTTTAATACTGCACCATTCGCCATTTCTACTTCAATGCCAGAGTTAGTTTTACGCAATGCGTTAGCACGTTGCAAATTCATGATGTCGACTTCATAGTCTTTGACGTGCTGTTCAAGAGCTTGAACTAATTTAGGGCCTTCAGTATGTGAAACGGAGATGAAGTTCTCAATGCCTAAGGTATCCATTACTTGGCCACCAAAACGCTCAGCAACAATGCCCGTACGAATACCTTTACGAGCCGCATAAATTGCTGCCGCTGATCCAGCAGGGCCGCCGCCAACGATTAAAACATCAAAGTCACCCTTGGCATTTAGCTTGGCCGCCTCTTCTTCGGCGCTACCAGTGTCGAGTTTGGCAATAATTTCCTCTGCACCCATGCGACCCTGGCCAAAGACTTCGCCATTCAAGATCACTGTTGGTACAGCCATGATTTGATATTGATCTACCAATGGCTGGAAAAGGGCGCCATCGATCATTTCATGTTCGATATTGGGGTTAAGCGCAGCCATCAAGTTGAGTGCCTGAACTACATCTGGGCAGTTATGGCATGACAAGGAGATAAATGTTTGGAAACGGAACTTGCCATCCAATTTACGAATACGCGCCAGAATATCTTCTTCCACTTTTGGTGGATAGCCGCTGGCTTGCAAGATTGCCAAAATGAATGAAGTCATTTCATGGCCCATTGGCAGGCCAGCAAAGCGAATACGGGCTGCTTCACCGGTCTTGCTAACAGTAAAGCTCGGTACATTTTTATCGCTACCGTTAGTTGCTACTGTAATTTTGTCTGATTGCTCAGCCACTTCATTGAGTAGCTCACGCATTTGTGCGGAAGCAGGGCTATCGTCTAGCGATGCAATTAGTGTGATTGGTGAAACAATCTTTTCAAAATACGCTTTTAATTGGGTCTTAATGTTGTTATCTAACATGGTGACATCCTTTGTGTAAATTTCAGTGAGTCCATTGGGCAGGATCTTGTCCTCTCCAATAGACTCTCCGGAGAGAGTCTGATTGGTTAAGATCGATCGATTAGATCTTGCCTACGAGGTCCAAAGATGGAGTCAAAGTAGCTGCGCCTTCTTTCCATTTTGCTGGGCATACTTCACCTGGATGAGCGGCTGTGTATTGAGCGGCTTTGAGCTTACGCAATGTTTCAGAAACATCACGAGCGATTTCATTAGAGTGAATCTCAGCTGTCTTGATCACGCCCTCTGGGTTGATGATGAATGTGCCACGCAATGCCAAACCTGCTTCAGGAATATGTACGCCAAATGCGTTTGTCAATGTGTGTGTTGGGTCGCCAACGAGAGGGAACTTTGCTTTACCAACAGCAGGAGATGTCTCATGCCAAACTTTGTGTGAGAAATGCGTGTCAGTTGTAACGATATACACTTCAGCACCTAATTTTTGGAACTCAGCATAGTTCTCAGCTGCGTCTTCAATTTCAGTTGGGCAGTTAAATGTAAATGCTGCTGGCATGAAAATGAGAACTGACCATTTGCCCTTGAGGGTCTCGTCAGTGATAGTTACAAACTTACCATTGTGGAACGCTTCGGTTTTGAATGGTTGTACGGCTGTATTGATAATAGACATGGTGCTCCTTTTCCTTTTTTAACTAAATGATTCGTGAAAAACTGTGACAACGGAGTCCATTCTAGGCACTATCTTGATATTTGTATAACAAATAATATTGATATAAATAATCGATTTATTAGATAACAAAAACTGGGTTATAAACCCCTAAAAAGCGGGATAATGATGGCTTAGTTCAATTCCTTTGATAACCACTTTAATAAGACATCTTTATGCACGTTTCATTTCTCAGGCTTGCAAAGCCAATTTCCTTAATTGCCTTTGCTCTTATTGCACTTTCAGGTTGTCAGTCCACTGGAAAAGATGGCAAACCGCTTACTCAAGAAGAGATCATTCAAAAGCGCGAGGCTACTCTGAAGATGGCGCAAACGGGATTGGATGCTTTGCTCAAGCAAAACCCAGCAGTCAAGAAAGAAATTGATGCGGCAGCAGGGTATGCGGTTTTTGATGCAACCAATGTCAATATTGTGTTGATAGTCGTAGCGCGTGGCGAGGGCGTATTGTTCGACAAGCGTCGCAAAGAGCCCGTCTTTATGCAAGACCTTAAAACAGGCGAAGGTCTTGGAGCAGGCTATCAAACGCAATATCAAGTTGTCATTTTTAAGACAGCTTCAGCGATTGATCAATTCTTACTCTCCACTATAGATGGTCAGCAGGGCGGAATTGATGTAGATGCAAACTTCTCAGCCGGATCTGGCGGAACGATTCGATCATTCAACCCAAGTATTACGATTTATACGGTTGGGTTATCTGGCTATGATTTACAGGCAAACTGGGGTGGTGCTTTGTATTTGGTGGATCAGCAATTGAACGATGCCGCTACCTTAAAAAGCATGCCAAAGAAACCGACATCGGCTACTCCCGCCAAATAACAGCCCTCAAAAATAAGAGCCTGGTATCTCTGTAAGTCAGGCTCTACTGGTATTTCTCTATAGCAACACCCCAAAACCGGAGTAGATTGGTATATACCAATATCTCTTATGGAGGGGTTGAGCAAAAGTCCGCAAAAGGCGATAGACGCCAGTAAGGCAGTAAGTCGAGTTGCCATGGAAAGTGCGCAAGCGATTGCTAGCATTAATCAAAAGGTAGCCCAAGAATTCGCTGAATTAATTCAAAAGCGGGTTTCTGATCTCATGAAAACGCAAGACCCAAAAACGGCATTTGATTTTGTTCATGCTGAGGTTTTGCAAGACGCTGCTAAAGAAGTTGCTCACTATCACCAGCAGTTGCTAGACGTGCTCCGAAGCGGAAATAAAGAATTGTCTGAAATCGCTGAAGAGATGATTCAAGATTCAAAGGCTGATCTGATTCATTTTGTAAATGATGCGACCAATAACGCACCCGTTGGCAGTGAGGCATACGTATCTGTATTCAAGACCTCATTTAATAATGCGCTTCAGAATTTTGAATTAGTGCGCGCTGCAATGGCTGATTCATTCGCAAACTTTGAAAAGAGTGTTGAGAGTGTCACCAACTTATCTACCACTAAAGGTTCTTCAAAGAAGAAGCAGGGCAAAGACTAGGGCTGGCATCAATATCGCATCTGGAGCTGCAGTGCGGTTTGAATAGTTTGATAGTGGATTTCGACGGTGGAGGTAATTTCTTTACCATAACCACCTGCCATTGAAAATGCAATGGGGATGTTTCGGTCAAGGCCATATTGAAATACGGCCTCATCCCTTAATTGCATTCCTTCTTTAGAGATTTTTAGTCTACCGAGGCGATCATCTTCATGGGGATCTGCGCCGGCAAGGTAAATGACAAAGTCAGGTTTAAATCGATTATCTAATTGATCAAGACAATCGTTGAGAGTCTGCAAATAAGTTTGGTCATCACAGCCATCTTGAAGGCCACAATCTAAATCGCTTACCTCTTTTTGGAATGGGAAGTTATTTTCCCCGTGAATAGATAAAGTAAATATCGAAGAATCGTGTTGAAGTATGGAAGCAGTCCCATTACCTTGATGAACATCGAGGTCAACAATTGCAATTCTGAGTTTAGGGTTGATTTCTTTCTGTAGGGTGCACGCGGCAACCGCCGCATCATTAAAAACGCAGAACCCACTGCCACGATTACGATAAGCATGATGTGTGCCGCCGGCAAGGTTTCCTGAGATGCCATCTTGCATAGATGATTTAGCTGCGGCAATAGTCGCGCCGGCGGAGCGTCTAGAGCGCTCCACCATTTTCTCGCTCCATGGAAAGCCAATCTCCTTTTGCTCGGCATCGCTTAATTTACCATTTACAACTCTTAATAGATAGCTTGGGTCATGGGCGTAAAGTAATTGCGTATCGCTGGCAGCGGGAGCTTCGATTAGAAAAAGATTGGGTAGTTCACTAACCAAATCACGCAAGCGAGAATATTTTTCCATCGGGAAGCGATGTCCCGGCGGAAGAGGTAAAACAAAATGGTCGGAATAGTAGGCGTTCAAGGCTAATCAGTTGGCGGTTTAATTCATTCTAGCCGTGCTTTTCGACTCCTGCCTAGGAATGTCTTTTGGGGTATGATATTTTTTCTCATAACAAATATAAATAGGTGACACGTGACTAAAGCGCGAGTAGTGAGCTTAGATAAGCTAGGCAGTGCAGACGTAATTAAATTGATTGATAAAGAATTACCTCCGCCAGCTAAAGGTGAAGTGCAATTGCGACAAACAGCGATTGGTTTTAACTTCATCGATGTCTATCAACGATCAGGGATTTACCCATTGGATCTGCCTACAGGCTTGGGTCATGAGGCTGTTGGCGTGGTGGAAGCATTAGGCGATGGCGTGACTGGACTCAAAGTGGGCGATCGCGTTATGTATATGAATGCTGGTATCGGCGCTTATGCAAGTGCACGTAATGTGGCTGCCGATAAATTAGTTCCCGTTCCAAGCAATGTGTCTGATGAAGTGGCTGCCGCGGTTTTCTTTAAAGCAATGACAGCGCAATACTTGGTGCAAAAGACTTATAAAGTGAAAGCAGGCGATATTGTTTTGGTACATGCCGCTGCTGGTGGTGTCGGCCAAATTTTGGCAGGTTGGGCAAAAGCATTGGGCGCCTTTGTGGTTGGTACGGTTGGCTCGCAAGCAAAAGTAGCGGCAGCAAAAGCAGCGGGTTGCGATGCGGTAGTAGATTATTCCAATCCAAATTGGGTTGAGGAAGTTTTAAAGGCAACCGGTGGCAAGAAAGCCAATGTGGTTTATGACTCTGTAGCTAAAGATACGTTCTTGGGTTCCCTGGATTGCGCTGCACCTTTTGGCACTGTTGCGCTCTTCGGTGCAGCCTCTGGTCCTGCTCCTGAAATTCAGCCAGAGATCTTGAACAAGAAAGGTTGCCTATTCTTAACTAGACCATCTGTTTTCCCGCACAATGCAACACATGCTTTGCTTCAAGAAAATGCGAAGGCAGTATTTGATGCAATTTCTAAAGGGTATGTCAAAGTGCAGCTTGGCGCTAAATTCCCCCTGGAGCAGGCTGCGGATGCGCACCGTGCCGCTGAGGGTAGAAAAGTATCTGGCGCAATCGTGATGATTCCTTAAATCAACAGCGCCTCAATTCAAGCCCTGCTCAGCAGGGCTTTTTTATTTTGTGCGCAAGTTGTAATATTAAAGGATGAGAACACTGCTTAAACATACTTGCACATGCTTGTTATTTGTCCTGGGAGGTTTTGCGTTTGCGCAAATTCCTGCTACCCAGCATTCGAATGGCATCTCCTACATTTCCGGTGGAGTTGGAGAGGAGGAGACTGTTGCGATTTTGGCTCAAGCAAAACAGTGGCCAGTGCTACTTGAGTTATCTCAAATTGAGAATGGTAGAGGGGTATGGATCTTTGGTGCCAATATTCAAATAACTAACACCAAGAAGCAGGTAGTGTTTAATGTCTCGGCTGATGGCCCATACATGCTGATTAACTTGGAGCCGGGAGATTATTCTATTGAGGCAAGTTATCAGGGTGTTGAGCAGAAAAGGGCGTTAAGCGTGAAAGCAAATGCATCACAAAAAATCTCTCTTTTCTGGAAATAAGTAGTTTTGTCTTTAATTCCCGCAAATCTGCAGAAAATATTTTCTTGGCTGGCGATTGCTAGCCTTTGCTTTATTTCCGCCCCATCTCATGCGCAATCATCCCCCTCGTTGGCTTCTGGGGATGAAATTTGGTTGGGTACTTACGATCAGATGCTTGAGCGCGGATTGATCCGAGTTGCCGTTCCATACGACCGAACAATCTACATTAACGATAAAGGAACGCCTCGAGGGCTTGCAGTGAATATGGCTCGTGTATATGAATCATGGGCTAATGCTAAAAACGTGGGTCAAGGAAAGAAGAAAGTTGCTGTTAAGCTAATTCCTGTTGCTAGAGCTGAGCTCTTTACCGCCCTGAGTTCCGGTAAAGCTGATATCGTGATTGGTAATCTGGGTGTGAATCAATCCTTACCAAATTCCAATGAGTTTCTACTCAATCATGCATTTCGATTTAATCGAGAAGTGCTGATATCTGGTCCCAGCTCAATCAATATTTCTAGCATTCAAGATCTTTCGGGGCAAACTATCTATGGTGGGCCCAATATTAATTTTGATGCCACCTTGCAGCCCTTAAACAAAGATTTGAAAAAGGCTGGTAAGGCACCTGTTAATCTTGTTTCCCCCTTAGGCGTCTTGGATGATGAGGATTTGCTGGAGATGGTGGATGCAGGCCTGATTCCATTTGTCATCATTGCTGATTGGAAGGCCAGGCTGTGGCAACCGGTTTATAAGCAATTGCAGATCCACAATGATATTTATGCGGATGATTTAGGATGGGTTGGCTCAGCTGTTCGAGCCAGTAATGCGGACTTAAATGCAGAACTTTCGGAGTTTTATCGAACTGATATATTTAATAAAGCCTTAGATGCATTTCATGAGCAAGAATACAAAGATCATGCAAAGGGTTTAAAAGATCCTGTCGAAAAATCTGCTTGGGAGCGTTTTGAGTCTATGAGCTTGCTCTTTGATAAGTATGGCGCTGAATACAAAATTGATCCGCTTTTCATTGCATCGCTTGGTTTTCAAGAAACATTACTCAATCAAAATGCCGTAAGTAAAGTTGGTGCAGTAGGTGTAATGCAACTCATGCCTACTACCGGCAATGCTCTTGAAGTGGGGGATATTCATTTATTGGAGCCTAATATTCATGCAGGCGCTGACTATATGAATGAGCTCATCACAAAGTATTTTCCAAATATCAATTTTGCCGGCAATAATCGCGCCATATTTGCCGTGGCTTCATACAATATCGGCCCCAATAATGTTGCTAAGGCCAGGGATCTTGCTAAGCAGCAAGGATTTGATCCAGACCAATGGTTTGGTAATGTTGAGTTTGCTGCGGCAGAGCATATGGGCTATGAGCCCATGGTTTACGTGAGGAACGTCTATAAGTACTTTATTTCTTATGAGTTAAAGCTTAAAAAGATTCAAAGTATTCAGCCTTAAGCGGCCCTAAGTATTGGTGCAGTGCCATATAAGAAATGGCAGTACTCACGATTTCAATTTGCGCTATAGTTTTCCAAGTTACAT
The DNA here is from genome assembly GCF_018687095.1 of Polynucleobacter sp. MWH-UH25E. NCBI lineage: Bacteria > Pseudomonadati > Pseudomonadota > Betaproteobacteria > Burkholderiales > Burkholderiaceae > Polynucleobacter > Polynucleobacter sp. MWH-UH25E. The sequence goes on from NZ_CP061286.1 coordinate 990,872, forward strand.
AAAAAGATCATAGGAGACAGCATGATAGGAAGTCATTCACTTAAACAAGCTCTTGGTATTGCATTGGCGATTCCCTTGCTATTTATTACCGGACATTCTGTCTATGCTCAGAGTGCCCCTAGTGCACAAGGTAAAACAGAGTTGTTGTGGTTTGGCCAGGCTGGTTTTCGGATTAAAACACCCGAAGGCAAGATGATTTTGATTGACCCTTGGATTACTGGCGGACCTAAAACACCTCCGCAGTATAAGAATGATCTTGCTGCCATTGGGCCAATTGATGTTGTGCTGGTTACCCATGCGCACGTCGATCATATTGGTGATGCACCGACTGTTGCTAAATCGAATAATGTGAAGTTGTATGGCCCAGCAGATATGATGACGCCACTCAATACTTTAGGAATATTACCCCCAGAGCTTAGCTGGCGCTTTAATAAGACTGGACGAGTTACTCCATTGCCAGGTGTAAAAGTAACTGCAGTACAAGCTGAGCATTCTTCCTTGCTGGTTTGGAAAAATCCAGCCACTGACAAAATGGAATCTCATCCTGCAGGTGAGCCAGTAGGCTACATCATTGAACTGGAGAACGGATTCAAGATTTGGCACATGGGCGATACCGGCTTATTTAGTGATATGAAATTCATTAGCGAGCATTACAAGCCAGACTTGGTATTGATTCCGATTGGTGGCAATTTCACTATGGCGCCAGATGATGCGGCTTATGCTTTAAAAACTTGGGTGAAGCCAAAAATGGTGATCCCAATGCATTACAACTCCAATCCAATGGCAAAGGGCACGTTGGCTGAGTTCCAGGCTGCCATGAAAGGCAGCAATATCAAAATTATTCCTATGACCGAGGGAGAAACAGTCCAGTTTTGATGGCTTACCAGCTCAAAACCTCAAACCCCACATATATTGTGGGGTTTTTTATTGGGAAAACAGGTGGGTATTGCAATTAGTTCTAATTAGTACTAAACTAGTTCTAGTTAGTACTTTTAGAGTTAATTGAATCGATATGACTTTTTTGCCCGTTTTAAGAAATTTGGTGTCTGCCTATCAGGCATTTGAGCGGTATTCAGCGCCAGATCTTCGATCTATGGGTTTAACCATGACCCAGTTTGATGTCATTGCGACATTAGGTAATCAACCGCCCATGACTTGCAAGGAGCTGGGTGAAAAAACCTTGGTTACTAAAGGCACCTTAACAGGTGTACTGGAGCGATTGGAATCAAAGGGCATCTTGGAGCGTAAGTTAAATCCAGAGGATGCACGCAGTCAGATGATTGGATTAACTCAAGAAGGGCAGAAGTTATTTGAAAGAGTGTTCCCAGCCCATTTGCAGCATCTGGGGAAAGCATTTAATCAATTAAGCGTTAAAGAGCTTGCAAGCGTTTCAGATGCTTTGCAAACCCTAACTACTGTTTTTGACAAATAAATTTTTTATAAAGAAAAGGAATCAATATGAACGCAGTTTGCAAATCTAGCGCAGGTCCATTGACATTGACAGCACGTATCTTATTAGCAGCAATTTTTATCTCTGCTGGCTTATCAAAGCTCTCTGGCTTTGATGGAACAGTTGGCTATATTGCATCAAAAGGTTTACCTCTTCCAGCGGTATTGGCTACCCTCACAATCGCTTTGGAAGTGTTAGGTGGAATTGCTGTGGTGATCGGCTACAAAGCCCGTGTAGCAGGTTTCTTGCTGGCTGGTTTTTCAGTGGTTGCCGCCTTTATTTTTCATAATTTCTGGGCGGTTCCTGCTGATCAAGCCTACATCCAGAATATTATGTTTATGAAGAATTTGAGTATGGCTGGTGGCTTGTTGTTGTTGACTGTTTTTGGCGCTGGTGGATTTTCTATCGATGCTAAAAACAAGGCAAATGAGTCTTAATTAGTAACTTAATAAACAATATTCATACGGTATTAATAGGAGAATGAAATGACAAAAGTAGCTGTTGTATTTCATAGTGGCTATGGCCACACAGTAAAGCAAGCGGAAGCGGTTGCAAAAGGTGCAAACGGTACTTTGGTTGCTATTGATGCTGAAGGTAATCTTACCGATGCACAGTGGACAACTTTAAATGAAGCTGATGCGATTGTATTTGGATCGCCAACTTATATGGGTACCGTGAGCTGGCAATTTAAGAAATTTGCCGATGCTAGTTCAAAGCCATGGTTTTCACAGCAATGGAAAGATAAGGTGTTTGGTGGTTTCACAAACTCCGCAACGATGAATGGCGATAAGCATTCAACATTGCACTATTTCTTTACCTTGGCGATGCAACATTCTGGCTTGTGGGTTGGTACTGGTTTAATGCCGTCAAACTCCAAAGCGGCAAAACGTGATGACGTGAACTATGTTGGCTCATTCGCTGGTGCGATGATGCAAACCCCATCAGATGCTGGGGCCGATGAGGTGAACCCTGGCGATCTTGAGACTGCCAGACTCTATGGTCAGCGCATTGCCGAAATCACAAAACGCTTGAAATAAACGACTTTTATTTTTGGCTTATGGAAAACCACCTTCGGGTGGTTTTTTCTTTTCGGAGAGACAGGGCTTATAATGGCGTAAGCAATTGAATTAAAAGAGATTATTCTCTAAAAATCCCTTTCTGTACGTTTGACAGCCAATAGGGGCTCTTGGACAATGCGTTTGGCGGTTTGATTCAAGCCCTAAGCCCTCATGACAGCCCATTTTTCCTCGACCTCCAGTAACGACAGCTTGACTCTACAAGCTCAAGATTTGGCGTGTGTACGTGGGGAGCGAAAATTATTCTCTAAGCTCAGTTTTGATTTGTCCTCGGGTGATTGTCTTCATGTACGTGGCGAAAATGGCGTTGGAAAAACCAGTTTGCTGCGCTTATTGACTGGCTTATCGAAGCCCGATGCAGGCCAGATTTTGTGGAATCAAGAATCCATCTCAAAACAGACTGATCGATACCACCGCGAACTATTGTTTTTAGGTCACCGGGATGCTCTTAAGGAAGAGTTAACCGCCCTTGAGAATCTTCAAACTTATGCTGAGCTTGATGGAATTGCATTGCCTGTTGAAAAAGCATTGGCGGCATTGTGGCGTTTTGGATTGCGTGGCCGTGAAAGTTTGCCAGTCAATTGTTTGTCGGCTGGACAGAAGCGCAGGGTATTGATGGCGCGTATGCTTACGCGTCAAGCGAAATTGTGGATATTAGATGAGCCCTTTAATGCGCTTGATGTAAACGCAGTTGCTCAGCTTGAAGAGCTAATGACTGAACATCTAGCATCAGGTGGCTTATTGGTATTGACTAGCCACCAGGCAGTCAGCGTTCCTGGCGTAAGGGTGCTGGATCTATGAGCGCCCTATTTGCAGTTGTTCGTCGTGACTTATTATTAGTGGCACGCCGTAAGAGTGAAGTGCTTACCGCGTTATTCTTCTTTGTAGTTGTCACTAGTCTTTTCCCGCTGGGCATTGGTGCTGATGCGGCACTCTTGCGCAAGATTGCGCCAGGAGTGATCTGGGTGGCGGCTTTGTTGTCGACTTTACTGGGGCTGCATCGGATGTTCGCAGTTGATTATGCGGATGGCGCTCTCGAGCAAATGGCATTGTCACCTCAGCCAATGGTGATGATTGTCGCGGGAAAAATTATGGCGCATTGGATTGTGTGCGGTTTGCCGCTTGTGATCTTGGCACCTGTTATTGGTATTCAGTTTGACTTAGATAAAAGCTCTCTGTATGTATTAATGGGAACGCTTCTATTGGGTACCCCAGTTTTGTCTTTATTAGGTTCTATTGGTGCGGCTCTGACCTTGGGTGTGCGTGGAGGAAGTTTGCTGGTGAGTTTGCTGATATTGCCTCTCTATACTCCAGTATTAATTTTCGGTGCTGGCGCGGTATATGCGAATAATGTTGGCTTGGATGCTTCAGGACATTTTTCGCTCTTGGGCGCTATTTTCATTTTGGCTTTAGCATTTGTACCGTGGGTCAGCGCCAGCGCCGTAAAGATTGCAATTGAATGACAGAGAATACTTTTTCTAATAGCCGCTTGATCAATTGGTTTAAGTTATCAAGCCCAAGCATCTTCTATCCGGTGGCGGGTAAGCTCATCCCTTTCTTCTGGGTCTTAACTGCAATCTTTGGTGCGATCGGACTGTGGATTAGTTTTTTTGTTGCGCCTGTTGATGCTGTGCAAGGACAGGGCTACCGCATCATTTTTATTCATGTTCCTGCATCTTGGATGTCGATGTTTATTTATATCGTGATGGCGGCTTGGGCGGGAATAGGCCTCATCTTTAATACACGTTTGTCTGCAATGATGGCTCAAGCCTTAGCACCCGTTGGTGCTTGGATGGCATTTCTATCCTTATGGACTGGTGCATTTTGGGGTAAGCCAATGTGGGGCGCATGGTGGGTTTGGGATGCGCGCCTGACATCAGAATTAATTTTGTTATTTTTGTACTTGGGTTTTATCGCGTTACAAGCCTCTATTGATAACCCACGTAGAGCTGATAAAGCAGGTGCAATCTTGGCTTTAGTCGGTGTTGTGAATGTGCCAATTATTTATTTCTCGGTGAAGTGGTGGAATACCTTGCATCAGGGCGCCTCAGTTTCATTAACGAAAGCTCCTGCAATGGCGCAAACGATGTTGTGGGGAATGTTGATGATGGCGCTTTGTTTTTGGATGTATTCAATTGCGGTAGGGTTAATGCGGGTGCGCACAATCATTCTGGAGCGTGAAGCTCATGCGGATTGGGTGAAGCAGTTACATGAAGTAAAAGAGGTAAATGGCTAATGTGGAATAGTCCAGCAGAGTTTTTTGCAATGGGCGGTTACGCCCTGTATGTATGGTGCAGCTTTGGGGTGTGCGTTTTAGTGATGCTCATTGAGCCGATTAACATTTGTATTCGCAGGAAAGCCGTCATTCAAAGACTTCAGCAAGAGCGCTTAGCGGAGCAGTTTGATCAAGAGGGTCGCCAGTGAAGCCAAGACATAAACGTGCACTCATCATTGTCGCTGCTCTAGCAGTGATTGCTATAGCAGCTTTACTTATTTTGAATGCGCTAAATAGCAATATTGCTCTTTATGTAACGCCAAGCGAAGTTGCTGCTGGCAAAGCTCCGCAAGGTCAAGCATTTCGGATCGGCGGTATGGTGAGAGACGGTTCATTGAAGCGCGATGGTTTGACTGTGCACTTTGTGATCACCGATATGGTGAAAGATATTTCTGTGTCTTATACCGGTATCTTGCCGGATTTATTTAAAGAAGGTAAGGGCGCTGTGATACAAGGACGTCTTAACACTAATGGTGAGTTTGTCGCAAGTGAAGTGCTTGCGAAGCATGATGAAAACTATATGCCCCCTGAAGCGAAGCATGCTCTAGAGCAAGCGCAGAAAAATGGAAGTCAAAAATGATTCCTGAGCTTGGGCATTACGCGCTGATCCTAGCGCTTTGTGTAGCTTTAATACAGGGTATCTTGCCTTTGGTGGGCGCGCATTATGGCCGTCGCGAATTTTTAGTGCTTGCAAGACCCGCTGCGCAAACCGCATTTCTACTGTTGGCAATTGCTTTTGGAACTCTCGCGTGGAGTTTTTACGTTAACGACTTCTCTGTTCTTTATGTGGCAGAGCACTCGAATTCACAGTTACCGGTAATTTATCGTTTAGGTGCGGTATGGGGCGGTCATGAGGGTTCTTTATTACTGTGGATCTTTTTATTAGGCACTTGGACTATTTTGGTTGCCCAGCTTTCAAAAGCCTTAGATGAGTTTATGGTTGCGAGAGTCATCGGTATTTTAGGTTTAGTAAGCAGTGGTCTATTGTTATTTGTACTCTCTGCATCAAATCCTTTTGAGCGTTTATTACCTGCCGCACAAGATGGACGATCTTTAAATCCCTTGCTACAAGATCCTGGCTTGGTGTTCCATCCGCCGATGTTGTACATGGGGTATGTTGGTTTCTCAGTAGCGTTTGCTTTTGCAATTGCCTCTTTGCTTTCTGGAAGATTGGATGCAGCATGGGCTCGCTGGTCACGTCCGTGGACAACAGCAGCTTGGATATTTTTAACGCTGGGTATCGCACTGGGATCTTGGTGGGCTTACTACGAACTTGGTTGGGGTGGCTGGTGGTTCTGGGATCCTGTTGAGAATGCATCATTTATTCCGTGGTTAGTTGGCACAGCTTTATTACACTCTTTGGCGGTAACAGAAAAACGTGGTGGCTTTAAGAGCTGGACTGTACTCTTAGCAATTACCGCTTTCTCACTCTCATTGTTGGGAACATTCTTAGTGCGCTCTGGCGTACTTACTTCCGTTCATGCATTTGCTACCGACCCAAGACGTGGAATATTTATCTTGATATTCCTATCCTTGGTAGTGGGCTCATCATTAACTTTGTATGCGTGGCGCGCACCCAAAAATACCTTGGGCGGCAAATTTAGCTTGAGCTCAAGAGAAACTTTTATTTTGTTAGGTAATGTGTTCTTAGTGGTTGCTGCAGGCTCTGTATTGCTTGGGACTCTTTACCCTTTGTTGATAGACGCTCTCCACTTGGGAAAAATTTCAGTAGGCCCTCCTTACTTCAATAGTGTTTTTGTCCCAATCATGGTACCGCTCTTAGTGTTAATGGGTGTTGGACCATGGGCTAATTGGAAAAATACTGAGTTGATATCAGTGCTCAAGCGTTTGTGGTCTGCAGGTTTGGTTGCCGTGATTGCAGGTGTAGCGATTCCTTTAATCATGGGCCAGTTCACCTGGTTAGCGGGACTTGGCTTCTTATTGGCTTTTTGGATTATTGCTTCTGGCTCTTTGCAAATTCTGCGTCAGATCAAATTGGGTAAGCCAACACGCTCCTTTATTGGTATGCAAATTGCGCATCTTGGCATCGCGATCTTTGTTATTGGCGTAACCATGGTGGGCGCATATCAAGAAGAGAAAGATGTACGCATGCTTGCCGGTGACACGGTAAGCGTTGGGGGCTATCAAATTCAACTAGAGGGCGTTGAGCTTGTCCCTGGACCCAACTATCAGGCAATGCGTGGCACATTCACCTTAAGCAAGAATGGATCGACCCAAGCTATTCTGTACCCTGAAAAGCGTAACTACTTCTCATCAACGATGCCAATGACGGAGGCGGCAATCGATATTGGTTTAACTCGAGATGTTTATGTATCTCTGGGTGAGGAATTAAGTGATAAGGCCTGGGCTGTGCGCGTGTATTACAAGCCATTCGTAGATTGGATTTGGGGTGGCTGCCTATTAATGGCTTTGGGCGGAATCTTTGCGATGATGGATAAACGTTATCGCATGAAATTAAAGAAGGCTTCGTCATGAAAGTTAAATTTTTAATCCCATTGCTTTTGTTTATTGTCTTAGTGGTATTTTTGGGCATTGGCCTTAACCGTGATCCACGTGAGGTTCCTTCACCTCTTATTAATAAGCCAGCACCTGCTTTTGAGGTTGCGCAACTAGCTCAGCCCAATAAAACATTTTCTCCAGTCAGCATGAAGGGCCAAGTTTGGGTTCTGAATGTCTGGGCATCTTGGTGCGTCGCTTGTCGTGAGGAGCATCCAGTCTTGGTTGAGCTATCAAAGTCTGGGGTAGCACCAGTTGTTGGGCTCGATTACAAAGATAAACGTGAAGATGCTTTAGCAATGTTGCAACGTCAAGGTGACCCCTACGTACTATCAGCATTTGATGGGAATGGCCGAGTGGGAATTAATTATGGTGTGTATGGCGTTCCAGAAACATACATCATCGATCAGGCGGGCATTATTCGATTCAAGCATATTGGCCCCATCACTATGCAGGTCTTGAACGAAAAAATATACCCATTAATTCGTGAGATCAAGAAATCATGAAATCCATTTTCTTGGCGATTGCTTCCATTTTTATATTGCAGGTGACATATGCAAATGATGCTGCACCACTGGCGGATGATCCTGTAACAGAGCAGCGTCTGATTAGCATCTCCGAAGAAATGCGCTGCCTAGTTTGCCAAAATGAATCTTTGGCGGGATCCAGATCTGATCTAGCAAACGATCTTCGTAGAGAAATTCGTACGCTCATCAAAGAAGGTAAGAGTGATGAGCAGATTCGTAGTTTTATGGTGGAGCGATATGGTGATTTTGTGCTGTATCGTCCACCCGTCAAGCCAATTACTTGGCTTTTGTGGATCGGTCCGTTTGTGATTTTGCTGATGGGCATTAGTTTTTTGTTTTCCTACTTACGCCGTCGCAATACTAATGTGGCCGCAAAAGAACTGAGCGCTGAAGACAATCAAAAGATTGATGCTCTTCTAAATACGCTTTCTAAGAATGATCGGGATTGACCTCATGATTAGCTTTTTCATTCCCGCATTTCTTCTATTGGTAGTAGTGCTGGTCTTATTGCTCAGACCATTCATCTTTAGTAAAGGGGAAGAAAGTACATCACGCCGTCAAATGAATGCCGCTATCTATCAAGAAGAGTTAGAAAAGTTGGCGGCAGAGCAGGCTGCCGGAAGAATTGATGCTCAAGAATATGAGATGAGTCATGCTGAGATGCGTCAGCGTCTTTTTCAGGATGCCGAAGTTGAAGATGATAAAGCTACGATGGGCTCCGCTAAAAAGGTCATTATTGGTTTGATCGTATTTGTCGTGCTTTTATCCTCCGCTCTATATCTCGTCTTGGGTGACGTATTTCGAGTGGCGCAAAGAAATGATCAAAAGCCTATGACTCAGGCGGGCGTTGAGCAAATGGTTGCTGATTTCGCGCTGAAGATGGAAAAGGATCCAGATAATTTAAAAGGGTGGGCAATGTTGGCTCGCTCTTATCGCATCTTGGGACGCAATGAAGATGCTGCAAAAGCCTATGCGCGTGCAGGTAATTTCATTAACGACGATCCCGAGCTTCTGGCTGAGTATGCGGATGTTTTGGTTGGTACTGCCAATGGAAGTTTCAAAGGTAAGCCACTGCAATTAATTCAGCAAGCACTCAAATTGGATCCTAATAATTTATTGGCTCTGTGGTTGTCTGGTACTTCTGCATATACGAGTGGAAATTATTCTGCGGCAGCGGAAACTTGGGGGCGACTCGCAAAGCTACTGCCTCCAGGGTCGGATGAGGCACGTGCGATCGCCGCCTCTATTGAAGATGCGCGTTCTAAAGGTGGGCTTTCCAACTCCCCTGCGCTTGCTGGAAAAACAATCACTGGTCAAATTGATTTAGCTCCTGAGCTGAAGTCCAAGCTCAAGCCAGGTGATATGTTGATGGTGATTGCAAGGCAGCCAGGTGAGCGTATGCCAGTGGCAGTTCTTAAAGTGCCAGTCACTAAATTTCCATTTAGCTTTGTATTGGATGATTCATTAGCTATGAATCCTAATAAGCGGATTTCTCAGCTTTCTGAGGTCAGTGTTGAAGTTAGAATCTCAAAGACGGGTATGGCTAAGGCTGAGCCAGGAGATTTGATATCGGATACGCAAACCGTAAAGCTTGGCTCATCTAAGGTGAGCATTTTGGTTAATCAGGTTTATCCGTAATTACTGAATTTCAATCTATGACAACTTATAAGAAATATCTATACAACCCATTTGCAATAGCTGTAGGTTTTTGTGTGGTGCTGGTTGCCATTTTTGCAGTGTTATGGATTTTGGTGCCACCGCCACCAAAAGTCATTGAAATGGCCACTGGATTTCCAACGGGCCTCTATTACCAGTTTGGCGAGCGCCTCAAAGAAGAGGTCGCTAAAGACGGCGTCAGCTTAGAGGTTAAAGCAACTGGTGGAACAATTGATAACTTGGGCTTATTGAATGATCCAAACTCCGGCGTCACTTTCGCGATGGTGCAAGGCGGTGTTGCGGATGTAAGCAAGTATCCGAATTTAGTCTCTATCGCCGGTATGTTTTATGAACCGATTTGGGTCTGGTATCGCGAGCCTGGATTTAAAAACGAAGGTGGCCGCTTACAAGTACTGGGGCAGCTCAAAGGTAAGAGAGTAGCGATTGGCAACGAGGGAAGCGGTACTCTTGCTTTAAGCACGGCTCTTTTGAAAATCAGTGGTATTAAAGAAAATGAAATCCACAGTGAAAAGCTAAAGCCAGATCAGGCTTTAGCTAAGCTCAGCAATGGCGAGCTTGATGCAGTGTTTATTGTGGCGGCAGCAGAAGCCCCAATTTTGAAGAAATTCTATGAAGTGCCTGGCATCCGCTTGATGAGTTTTGATCAAGCAGACGCCTATACGCGTAATTTGCCGTATTTATCTAAGGTAAATGTGCCAAGAGGCTTGTTAAGCATTGAACACGACATTCCAAAGCAAGATATTCAGGTGATCGCACCAACCGCTACTTTGGTGACTCAAGCCAATGTTAGCCCTGCTATGATCTCGCTTATGCTGAGCGCTTCTTATGACATTCTCAAATCTTATTCTCGCTTGCAAAAGCCGGGAGAGTTTCCCTCAAGTGTTGGCATGGATTTTCCTTTGCATGTCGATGCAGAGATTTATTTGAAGGATGGCCCATCATTTTTGCATCGCCATCTACCATTCTGGACGGCGGTTTGGGTTGGTCGCTTTGTGAAGATTGTGATTCCACTATTGGTGATTTTTATTCCACTCTTTACTTATATTCCATCGGCAAAGAACTTCTTGCTCAGATTGAAGCTTGCCCAAGTCTATGCAGAATTACGTGAGCTTGAAAGGAATGCGTTTAATCCAGATTTGAAGGAAAAAAATTTCCGGGATTTGGAAATTATTGAGAAACGTGTTGGCAATATCAAGGTATCCATGATGGACTCAAAAGAGTTATATGACTTAAAGGGTCACGTTGGGGATGTGCGAGCACGATTGAATCACTTGTATTCTTAATTCAGCGCTTCAAATAGAAGGCATATAGATTTTTAGTGGTTAAAAAATAAAAATAGTGGGAGACAATGCAATGCATAAAATGATTGCCAAGCCCGATGTTCGGGAAAAATTGATTGCACAGAGTTTGGATCTACATCCAGTGCCACCGGCAAAACTCTCTGGATTACTTAAAGATGAATTAGCTAAGTGGGCAAAAATTGTGAAGGCATCTGGCGCGCAGCTTGATTAAGCCTTAGCTTGCCCTACAATGAATCTATGACTGCAACCATTCTTTCTCCTAGACTGACTCCGGCAAAAGAGCTTGCTCAAGCATTAAGTCAAGACGGTTTTGTTGTGGCATCACCAGAAACGGTGGCGGAAATGAGTGGTGCGCCTCTGGCAAATTTGCAGAATCTCTCTCAATATTGGGAGGGTTTGCCGCGAGATCCTTATCTTAAGGATGGTGGTCGCTATCGTTTTCGTCGACATGCCAGTTTTGAGATTCAAAATCAAAGCTTGAATTTAGTCCCGCATCGCGCTCACTGGCAATCGCTAGACTACAACGCCTTGCATGGCGGTATAGAGCGTTGGTTTGAGCCTGTGCTTCCCGTCGTCTTAAATGATCCTGCTTGGCAAGGTGTATTGCTTGGCCTAGCCAATCTCTTAAGTGGTTTAAAGCCAGCAAGGACATGGTTTGTTGAGGCTCATCAGTTTCGAATTGATACAGCCGATGGTATTGGTCGTCCAACACCTGAAGGTGCACATCGTGATGGAGTGGATTTTGTTGCGGTATTTTTATTGGATCGCGTGGGTATTAAGGGTGGCGAAACCCGAATCTTTGATGCAAAAGGTTCTGCGGGATTGCGTTTCACATTAACTCAGCCTTGGTCATTGTTATTAATGAATGATGAGCGAATGATTCATGAATCTACCCCTATTCAGCCATTAGCCGACTATGGATATCGCGATACCTTGGTTCTGACATTTAGATCTAACGGTTTTCAAGACTCTCCTAACCGCAGCCAACAATAGCCACTAATTCATCGTGTCGGACATTTATCGCGTAGCTTGTGCCGCAGGGTTCTCAGGCGATCGCCTAGGGGTTGCCAAGCCACTGGTTAATGCTTTGATAAAGCATGGAGGACCGGGATGCCTTATTTTTGAAAGCCTAGCCGAAAGAACGCTTGCTCTTGCTCAACTAGAGCGTCGACAAAACGATCAACTGGGGTATGAGCCCTTGCTTGAAGAAATGCTTGAGCCCATTTTGTCTGCTTGTGTGCAGGCAGGAATTCCAATTGTGGGGAATTTTGGTGCTGCCAATCCATTTGCGGCTGCTGCAGTTATTACGCGCTTGGCAAAAGAAAAGAATTTGCCAGAATTAAAGATCGCAGTTGTTATGGGTGATGACATTTCAGGGCCTAGCTATCGAAAGATAATTGAGGCGCATCTTGCAAAGCCAGATCAAGAGTTATTGGCACATAGTCAGCTAGTTAGTGCGAATGTATATCTTGGTGCAAAAGAGATTGCGGATGCGTTAACTGCTGGTGCTCAAGTTGTGGTGACAGGTCGCGTTGCTGACCCCGCTCTTACTGTGGGTCCATTGATGTCTCACTTTAAAAAGAGTTGGGAAGATTGGGATTTCTTGGCTAGCGCCACGATGGCTGGGCACTTACTGGAATGTGGAGCTCAGGTTACCGGCGGTTATTTTGCAGATCCAGGTTATAAGGACGCTCCCAACTTAAGTAATGTCGGTTTTCCAATTGTAGAGTTTGATGCACAAGGCAATATCTGCGTTACTAAGCCTGAGGGTACTGGGGGTGTTGTTAACCGTTTAACCGTCACCGAGCAATTGCTATACGAGTTGCATGATCCTGCAGCTTATTTGACCCCTGATGTTGTTGCGGATATTACTCAAGCTACGATTTCCGATCTTGGAAATAACCGAGTTAAATTGAAGGATGTCAAAGGACATCCCAAGCCAGATTCTTTGAAGGCAAATATTTGTATTGATGGGGGATGGCTCGCTGAGGCGGAGATTTCGTATGCGGGTCACCACGCTCTTGAGCGTGCACAGTTAGCGGCACAAATTATCCGTGATCGAATTGACAAAGACTTAGATCTTAGAGTTGATTTCATTGGGTCATCTAGTGTTTTTGTGAGTGATTCTGGAGAGGGGCCTGCAATCATTCCTTCAAAATCTTTTGAAGATATTCGCCTTCGTGTTGCTGCGGCCCATCAGGATCGACAGTTAGCAATGCGAGTATGTCGCGAAGTGACTGCTTTATATACTTGCGGTCCTGCCGGGGGTGGCGGCGTTCGAACAAGCCTAAAACCTAGATTGAATACCTTGGTTGCCCTTATTCCTCGTGCTGAAGTAAAACCTTCCTACGTGTTTTATAAGGAGGAGCATTCAAAATGAAAAATCATTTAGTGCCTCTTCACCACATTGCCCATGCACGTACGGGTGATAAAGGTTCTCGGTCAAACATTAGTGTGATTGCGTATCGAAAAGAAGATTTTCCAATCTTGCAAAGAGAGTTGACGGAAGAAAAAGTCAAAGAACATTTTGGGTTCCGTCATCCAAGCGCAGTAACGCGTTATGACTTACCAAATTTACAGGCACTCAATTTTGTTATTGACGATCTATTAGATGGTGGCGTTAATCTATCTTTGAATCTAGATTCTCATGGTAAGAGCCTTTCTTATTGGCTCTTATCCATGGAGATTGATGCAGAGTAAGCTTCTTATTCCGCTTCCATTCCGGCGGCTTTAATTGCTTTGGCCCACTTCGCAGTTTCTAGTTTTATCTTCTGGTCAAGTGCTTCAGGGCTTCCTGGTTGTGTCTCAAAACCCAGTGAAGCAAAGCGCTCTGTTAACTCTTTAGATTTAGCGGCATCGTTAATTGCCTTATTAAGTTTCATTACCGCATCCTTAGACATCCCAGCTGGACCAAAGGCTGCAAAGAATGCAATCAATTCATAGTTCTTGATGCCTAGCGCCTCATTGACGGTGGGCAACTCAGGAATCGCTGGGGAACGTTTTAGTGAGGTCACCGCTAGACCTCGAATTTTTCCTGCTTGAACTTGTGGCAATGTCACCGCAAAGTCAGCCGTGAACATATTGACTTGACCTCCGATAAGATCAGTCATTGCATTCGGGCCGCTCTTATATGAAACGCCAGTCATCTTGATGCCCGCATCATTTGCTAGCATTTCAGAAGAGACGCGCTGAGAAGTGCTGGCATATGCAAATGTCATTTTTCCAGGATTCGCTTTGGCGATAGATACAAAACCATTTAGTGATTTAGCCGGCACATCATTATTGATGGCAACAATTAGCGGTACTGAGCCAAAGTAACCGATTGGTGTAAATGCGGTATCTTGGTTGTAAGGTAAGTTCTTGACCAGGCTTTTTAACGCAGCATTGGTGCTATTGGTTCCAAATAGCAGGGTGTAGCCATCCGCGGGTGATTTAGCAACTACATCGGCCCCGATCATGCCATTGGCGCCAGGACGATTTTCGACAACCACTGGTTGACCAAGAGACTCAGCCATCTTGGCAGCAAATGCTCGACCAATCTGATCGGTGGCGCTACCGGGTGCGAAGGGAACAATAGCTTTGATGGGTTTAGAAGGGTAGTTATCCGCAAAAGTTAGCGGACTTGATAGTGTCAGCAATGCACCAGCAAGATATCCAAGGAATGTTGTGCGTTTCATGTGGTCTCCATCCTATTTTTTATTAGTGTAGCGGGAATGGATGATCTGGGCGAGTAGAATGAGCTGACGATTTCACCGGTGCTCTATGCGTTTTCGATCAGTTGGCTACACCCCCTTTATGCTTATGGCGCAAACCTGTGCCTTATTGGGTTTCGCATGCTATGCCGTAGTTCTAGCCCCCCTTCAGGAAGAATGGCATCTTTCTAATCTCCAGTCTGGCTTAATTGCGAGTGCTTTTTTCTTTGGCTATATGTTGGCCGTACCTCTAGCGACAGCACTTACCGACCGAGTGGATGCTCGTAAGGTGTATTTGGTGGGCGGTATTTCGGCAACCTCCGGCTTATTGGGAATGGCGCTATTAGCAAACAATTTTTGGACAGCTCTTTTATTTATGTCTATTAATGGCGCTGGTCTTGCTGGCACCTATATGCCAGGACTCAAAATATTGTCTGATCGCATCCAGACTGGGGAGTTAACTAGACATATTGCTTTTTACACGGCGTTCTTTGGTATTGGCACTGGCTTTTCTTATTTATGTTCCGGTTGGATCTTGAGCGCCTTGGGTTGGCACTATGTATTTGGCATTATTGCGCTGGGACCATTCGCGGCATTTTTAATTGTGCTCTTTTGTATTCCGCCGTTGGCCCATGAAAAGTGGAAGGGTCCGATTCGAATTCGCTTGCATGACATATTTCCAGTGGATAAATGGAAGTTAGTCTTGATGGATAAAAAAGCATCAGGATTTATTTTTGGTTATACCGCGCACTCTTTAGAGTTGTTTGCCTCTAGAAGTTGGATTGTGGCGTTCTTTGCGTTTTGTGCTGCTGCTTCCGGGGAAAGCTTCTTCTTAACCGCCACCACATTAGCCGGCGTGATTAATTTCTTTGGGGTGCCCTCATCCATTCTTGGCAATGAAATCGCCTTGCGAGTTGGGCGCCAAAAGTGGGTTTGCATTGTGATGTTGACCAGCGCCATTATGGGAATTGCTTTAGCCTCTTCGACTGGGCACTCATGGTGGTTGATTGTCGCACTTGCCATTGGACACGCTATTTTCATTATGGCTGACTCTTCAACATTAACTGCCGGTCTAGTGATTAGCGCTCAAGAAAATATCAAGGGTGCTGCAATGGGTTTGCATTCCTTGATGGGATTTGGTGGCGGCTTAATGGGGCCGGCTATTTTTGGTTTTGTATTAGACGTTGCTGGTTCACGCTCTTCTTCGATTGCGTGGATTTGGGCTTACGCAGCTGTCGTGATTTGGGGTGTTCTATTTGTGATTTATGAACGTCGCAGTGGTTGGGTTGATAAAACCACTTCATGAGCAACTAAACATGAGTAGCAACCCTTTATTTACTTGTTACCACTGCTCAAACAGCATCCTGCCTCATGAGCTGATAGAAGCCGAGCTAGCTGGTGTACAGCGTCAATTTTGTTGTGCGGGTTGTATGGCGATTGCCCAAACGATTCATGGCGAAGGCCTTGAGGTGTTTTATGCGCGACGCGCGCAATCAAGCGAGAAGCCTGCGGCATATCTTGCTAGTAATGAGATTCCTGAAAATCTAAAGCCTTACGATGATCCATCATTGGGTGCGCGTTTTACTCGACCTTATGGTGACGCGGGTGATTTAGAAACAACTTTGCGTTTAGAGAAGATTCGTTGTGCTGCATGTGTGTGGTTGTGTGAGCAACATCTCAGAAGAATCTCTGGTGTGAAAGATGTGCAAATCAATTATGTAACGCAGAAAGCAATTGTGCGTTATTCGCCTGAGAAAACTAGTCTTGCTCGTTTGCTATTTGAGATTGAGCGCATTGGTTATGAAGCTTGGCCGTTTGAGCCTTCCTTATCTTCCGAGAGATCCAAGAAGGAGCGTCGCCAACTATTAACTCGGCTTGGCGTGGCGATGTTAGGCATGATGCAAGTCATGATGTATGCATGGCCAAGCTATGTAGGCGCTGACATTACTCCCGAGTTTGAGGTGTTATTGGGCTGGACAAGCTGGGCCCTAACCGTGCCCGTGATGGTGTATTCGGCTGGCCCTATATTTCAAGCCGCATGGCGTAGCGTACGAACATTTAAACAAACCCATATGTTGGGTATGGATGTCCCAATTGCTTTGGCATTATTTTTAGCGTTTACTGCTGGCACGATTAATCTCATCAAAGGATCGGGTCAGAGTTACTTTGATTCGATCACGATGTTTGTCGCATTTATTTTGGCGGCTCGTTATGTAGAGCTATTGGCAAGGCAGGATGCACAAGGTGGTGCGGAAGCCTTAGCAAAACAACTTCCAGCAACCTGTGAACGATTAAGTAATTACCCAGAGTCAAGAGCAACCTCGGTTGTGCCTGTAGTCAATTGCACCGCAGGGGATTTCTTACGTGTATCACCAGGCGAAGTACTTCCTTCTGATGGCGTTTTGGTTGAAAGCCCCAGTTCCTTAGATGAGTCCTTGCTAACCGGTGAGTCCAAACCTGTCGATAAAGGAATTGGTGATCGTGTTTATGCTGGAACTCACAATATTCTCAACCCCTTGATTATGCGTGTTGAAGCGATAGGGCAATCCACCCGTATTGCTGGCATTGCCTCCTTGTTGGATCAAGCTCTGCTTGCCAAACCGGTCATGGTTAGCCTGGCTGAAAAATGGACGGCTTACTTTGTCGGATTTCTTTTGCTCAGTGCATTTATTTCTGCAACGATTTGGTTGTACTTTGATCCTAACCAAGCTTGGACGGTATTGGTTTCGGTATTGGTTGCAAGCTGTCCATGCGCACTTTCATTGGCTGTGCCAACTGCGCTCGCTGCGGCACAGGGCGCTATTACAAAATTAGGTTTACTGATTGTGCGTGGCCATGTGCTCGAGGGCTTATCTAAAGCAAGCGATTTGGTTTTAGATAAAACTGGTACCTTGACTATGGGTCAGCCTGAGCTGAAAGAGATTGTGATTCTCCGTAGTGGCTTTGCTAGGCAAGATGCATTAGCCATTGCAGCAGCACTAGAGGTTGGTCAAAAGCATCCGTTGGCTCTATCAATATTACGCGCTGTTGAACTGGAAAACATAGCTCCCATTACGCTATCTGAGCCAGTAAATAACCTGCTTGGAAAGGGCCTGAGTTCTAGTTCATATCGTCTTGGAAGCGCTGATTGGCTGGGCTTTCAGCAGGATCCAATCAATTCATCTGATGGCCAATATGGGCAAGTGCATTTAGCAGATGAACAAGGCGTCATTGCAAGCTTTGTTTTCTTAGATGCACCAAGACCTGGTTTAGAAAACTTATTACAGGTAGTTAAGAAAAAAAATATTCGAGTGCATTTGGTATCTGGTGATAATGCACGCACAGTTGCTTGGTGGGCAAAGCTAGTGGGGATTGAAAATTATCGCGGTGCTTGTACGCCCGAAGATAAATTTGATTACATCGAGCACTTGCAAAAAGAAGGGCGCTTTGTATGGGCAATTGGAGATGGTGTAAATGATGCGCCCTTGCTTGCGCGTGCTGATGTTTCTGTTGCAGTGGGTGCGGGTGCACCACTTGCTGCTGCTGGTGCGGATGCAATATTGACGGCAAATTCTTTAGAACCTTTAGCTAAAGCCTTAGCATTGGCTGATAAGACGCAAGCAATCATTAAGCAAAACTTGTTGTGGGCATTGGTATATAACGTATTGGCAATCCCGGCTGCGATGCTGGGTCTAGTAAATCCATGGATAGCGGGAATAGGAATGTCTCTATCTTCGCTGGCAGTCACATTAAATGCCTGGCGTTTGAGAAAGGCATAGACTGTCGGAATGGAAAGTTTATATTTGCTAATTCCTATCTCATTAGGTTTATTAGTTTTGATTGTTTGGTTTTTAAATTGGTCTATCAAGAGTGGTCAATTTGATGACTTGGATGGCCCAGGAGAGGCTATCTTGATGGATGATGACACTCCAAAACAAGATAAAGTTAGTGAACGCTATAAAAAATAGCTATATAAATCAATAATATATGATTTATATAGGCGGTTTTCGTTTATATCGTGAATTTGCCCTACCCTTTTTGATGTAGATCAAACCTCGACAGTCATCTTAATTTGATAATTGACACTATCTATTTGAATTATGTCGCTGTTTGGTCAAAAAAGGAGAAACCATGGGACTAGCCGTGGGGAGCAATCAAGATACCTTCAATTACAAAGTAGTTAGTCAATTCGCTATTGTTACTGTTTTATGGGGAATTGTTGGTATGCTCGTGGGCGTCATACTCGCTGCACAGTTAATTTGGCCTGAGATTACATTCAACATTCCTTGGTTAAGTTATGGTCGTTTACGTCCATTACATACAAATGCGGTGATTTTTGCATTTGGAGGCTCAGCGCTTTTTGCAACTTCCTATTACATTGTTCAGCGGACCTGTCAGGCTCGATTATTTAGCGATAAATTAGCTGCTTTCACTTTTTGGGGTTGGCAGTTAGTCATAGTTGGTGCAGCGATCACCTTGCCGCTTGGAATTTCTACCTCGAAAGAGTATGCCGAGCTCGAGTGGCCACTTGATTTACTGATTACAGTAGTGTGGGTTGCTTATGCAATAGTCTTCTTTGGCACTATCATGAAGAGGAAAACAAAGCATATCTACGTCTCGAATTGGTTTTTTGGGGCGTACATCCTAACAATTGCCATCCTTCATATTTTTAACAATATTGAGATGCCTGCAAGTTTATGGAAATCTTATTCTGCATACGCAGGGGTTCAAGATGCCATGGTTCAATGGTGGTATGGCCATAACGCAGTAGGTTTCTTCTTGACTACCAGCTTCTTGGGCATGATGTATTACTTCATTCCTAAGCAGGCAGAGCGTCCAATTTACTCATATCGTTTGTCAATCGTTCACTTCTGGGCACTGAACTTTACTTATATGTGGGCGGGTCCTCATCACTTGCAACATACCGCTCTGCCTGATTGGACTCAATCTTTAGGTATGGTGTTCTCACTGATTTTGTTAGCGCCTTCTTGGGGTGGCATGATCAACGGCATCATGACATTGTCTGGTGCATGGTACAAGTTGCGCCGTGATCCTATTTTGAAGTTTTTGGTCGTGGCCCTATCCTTCTACGGCATGTCTACCTTCGAAGGCTCCATGATGTCAATTAAGACTGTCAATAGCTTGTCTCATTACACAGACTGGACTATTGGTCACGTGCACTCTGGCGCTTTAGGCTGGGTTGCTATGATCACTATTGGTTCTTTGTACTATCTCATTCCACGTTTGGTTGGTCAGAAAGATATGTACAGCACTAGGTTAATTGAGCTGCATTTTTGGATCGCAACAATCGGAGTGGTTATTTATATTGCTGCAATGTGGATTGCTGGTGTGATGCAAGGTTTGATGTGGAGAGCCTTTGAGCCAGATGGCACATTGACTTATAGCTTTGTGGAATCTGTAAAAGCAACCTATCCTTTTTATGCTATTCGTTTGCTGGGCGGCTTGTGTTATTTGAGTGGAATGTTGTTAATGGCATATAACGTATTTAAAACTGTGCAGGGCAAGAAATTTGTAAATGCGCCGATTCCTAATGCAGTTGTTGCTCACTAAGGGGGAAGAAAATGTCTAGCGAAAATAAATTCTTTTCCCATGGTACGCTTGAGAAAAATGTTGGTTGGTTGATTATTGCCACTATTGTGGTTGTTTCAATTGCAGGACTTGTACAAATTGTTCCATTATTTTTTCAACACTCTACAACTGAGCCCAGCCCGGGGGTAGTGCCATACACTGCGTTACGTTTAGCGGGTCGTGACATATATCAGCGCGAAGGTTGTGTTGGGTGTCATTCACAACAGATTCGTACTCTTCGTTCTGAAGTAGAGCGTTATGGCCCATATTCATTGGCTGGTGAGTCTGTTTTTGATCACCCATTCCTTTGGGGTAGCAAGCGTACCGGTCCAGACTTAGCTCGCGTTGGGGGTCGTTATTCCGATGCTTGGCATCAAATCCACTTAAACAACCCACGTGATGTGGTGCCCGAGTCCAATATGCCTGCATATCCATGGCTATCAAAGAATGCAGCTAATGCGGGCACTATCCAGTCGCATATGACTGCAATGCGTCGCTTGGGTGTGCCTTATACCGATGAAGACATTGCAAATGCACCAAAAGAATTAGAAGGAAAGACCGAGCTTGACGCGTTGATTGCATATCTTCAGGGTCTTGGAGTTTCGCGTCGTTACATTATTGTTGATGAAGTAACCAATAAGTAAAGCTGCAAAACAAATGGAAAAAATTATTCCCTATCTTTCAGCTTTTTCTACTGTCATAGGTTTAATCTTTTTTCTTGGAATTGTTTGGTGGGCATGGTCACCACGAAGAAAAGAAGCTAATCAGGAATCGGCTGAACTTCCATTTGATCTGCCGGATGAATTTAGTAAGGAAAAATCATGAGTGACTTTCTGAGTAGCGGTTGGAGCACATATATTGCCCTCGTGGCATTGATTGGTATTATTTGGTGTGTATGGCTTTTATTTTCACAAAGAAAAGCAAAGGTAGTTCACACTGCAGACGGTGCCGTTGCTGATACTGGCCATGTTTGGGATGAAGATCTACGCGAACTAAATAATCCGCTACCACGTTGGTGGATGTGGATGTTCTTAATCTCTTGCATATTTGCTTTGGTTTATCTAGTGCTCTATCCAGGACTCGGCTCCTATCCAGGCATATTGGGCTATAGCACTGACGGCGCCTTGATGAAGTCGATGACGAATGCAAATGATGAGCTCAAGCCAGTCTATGCAAAATATGTGAAGATGGATATCGAACAAATTGCTGCCGATCCACAAGCCCGTGAAATGGGTCAACGTCTGTTCTTGAATTCTTGTGCACAATGTCATGGCTCTGATGCTGGTGGCTCTAAAGGATTCCCGAATTTGACCGATGGCGACTGGTTGTATGGCGGTTCACCAGAAAACATCAAAACAACCATTACCAATGGTCGCGGCGGTGTGATGCCTCCATTCCCACAATTAGATAGCAAGCAAATTGTGGACGTAGCCAATTATGTTCGTAGCTTATCCGGCTTGCCTGCTGATGATCTCAAAGTAGCACGTGGGGCAGAAGTATTTAAAGCAAACTGTGCAGCTTGTCATGGTCCAGACGGAAAAGGCAATATTGCTTTAGGCGCCCCAAATCTTACAGATAAAACTTGGCTGTATGGTGGTTCTGAGGCAACCATTATTGAGACGGTTACTAAGGGTCGCATGGCAATGATGCCTGCTCAAGATAAAGTGTTAAGTCCTGAGAAGATTCAGTTGTTAACCGCTTATGTATGGGGCTTATCAAATAATAAGCAGGCACCTGCAAGTAAGTAATACAGGGTAAGTGAAGTAACAGTGTCAGAGAATTCGCCGGGTGGAAAGCCCGTTCCGATAGAGGTAATAGAGGAATCTCTTTACGAGGTCCGGCGAAAGATTTACCCGCGTTCTGTCTCGGGCTTGTTTGCCCGCTGGCGTTTTATCTTGGTATTCGCCACACAACTCCTCTTTTATGGCCTGCCTTGGCTGAGTTGGAATGGTCGTCAAGCAGTTCTCTTTGATTTAATTCAGCGTAAGTTTTACATCTTCGGTTTGGTTTTATGGCCGCAAGATGTGATCTATCTCACGCTGCTGCTAATTCTTTCTGCTTTAGCCTTATTTCTATTTACTGCGGTAGCAGGCCGTTTATTTTGTGGCTACGCATGTCCGCAGACGGTTTATACAGAGATCTTTATGTGGATCGAGCGCAAGGTCGAGGGTGATCGTTTTGCGCGGATACGTCTAGATGGCGAAGAGTGGCCATGGAGCTTTAAAAAGTGGCGCCTGAAGATCACCAAGCATTTCCTGTGGCTGGTGATTGCCTTTTGGACCGGTTTCACATTCATTGGTTATTTCACCCCAATTGAAACCTTGGGTGCCGCTATTTTGCATTTGTCCTTAGGCCCATGGCAGACATTCTGGTTGTGTTTCTACAGCTTTGCCACTTGGGGTAATGCAGGCTTTATGCGAGAGCAAGTTTGCAAATACATGTGTCCATACGCACGCTTCCAAAGCGTGATGGTCGACAAAGACACCTTCTTAGTGACCTATGACAAGGTTCGCGGTGAGCCTCGTGGAAGTCGCAGTAAGTCTGCTGATCATGCTGCTTTAGGCTTGGGTGATTGCGTTGACTGCAGTATTTGCGTGCAAGTTTGTCCAACAGGCATTGATATTCGAGATGGTTTGCAATACATGTGTATTGGTTGTGGCGCCTGTATTGATGCATGTGATCAGGTAATGGAGAAGGTAAATTATCCAAAAGGCTTAATTCGGTATACCACCGAGAGAGCGATGTTGGATAAAGAGACCAATCAAAGTGCCATTAGGCATATATTGCGTCCACGGGTGATTTTCTATACAGGATTTATTACGCTGTTGGCTTCCGCCTTCCTATTTTCTTTGGCCACCAGAAATCCGCTCCGTGTTGATGTCATGCGTGACCGTGGTGCTTTGGCGCGCGAGGTAGAGGGTGTGCGGATTGAAAATATTTATCGCATTCAAATCATGAATGCATCCGAGAACCCAATGAAGGTTCAGGTTAAAGCAACTGGTCTGAATGATTTGAGGATTTTAAATTCTCAAGGTCAAGAGGTAACCGAAATTAATGTTAGTCCTGCAAGTAATCAATTAATGCCAATTAAAGTGAGCACCAATATTGGCCAAAACGATCCTGGTAACTACCCAATTCATTTTGATGTCACTGCGCAAGAGCAGGCTGGCAATGAATTTATTACGAGAACACGTAATGAAAAATCCAGCTTTATTATTCCTCGTTAAGCTAGCAAGCGAAAGATGGAGAGCAAGCATATGACCGAACAGCAGATTAGTAAGCCTTGGTGGAAGCAGCTATGGCCTTGGCTCTTAATTAGCGGCCCTGCAGTCGCGATGATTGGTTGCATCATTACGATTTGGCTTGCAGTCAATATGTATGCTGATAAACCTTTGCGTGATGGAGTGGTAAAGCAAGGTTTAAAAGTTGAGCAACTTAAAGATGCGCAGGCTCACAAATGAAATATCGTCTACTCATTTGGATTTTGTGGCCTTCATTCTTGGTTGCTGGTATGGCAGAGGGTTTGTTGTTTACCGTTATCCACCCACAAGATTTATTGTTCTTTGGATACCATCCAGACGTATCTGATGAGGGTATTTACACCATTGGATTTTTTGTTATCTGGACTTTTTGCGCTGTCTCTAGCGCTCTTACAGCTTATATCTTGCCTGGTATCGAATCGCCAGACAATAAAGAAATCGACCGCGGATTGATTTAGTCCTATCCCTGTTTTAGCGGGATATCAGGGCTAACGCAGGCGGTTCTATCTGGATTTGGTATACCCGCTAACTCATAGAGGCCGTTCATATCAATGAGCTTGATATGGCGTTGTTTGATTTGAATGAGTCCTGATTCGGCAAAGCGCGAAAGCATGCGGCTGACCGTTTCTATCTGAATGCCGAGATAGCTACCAATGTCGACACGACTCATACGTAAATCAAATTCATTATTTAAATAACCACGTGCCGCTAGGCGTTGCGAGAGGCTGAGTAGAAAAGCAGCCAATCGTTCTTCGGCACGCATTGTGCCAAGAGAAAGTAAATGACGCTGATCTTGCGTGAGCTCGCGACTCATGATGCGATGAAACTGATTTTGTAGAACAGGGATTTGTCGTGCAAGATCCTCAAATGCATCGTAACGAATAATGCATACGTCACTCTCTTCTAGGGCAATCGCGTCAGATTGGTAATGACCATCCCCGATGCCATCTAATCCCAAAATTTCACCGGGTAGATGAAAGCCAATGACTTGTTGTCGGCCATCTTGCAGGCAGTACTCAGTTTTGAGGGTGCCAAAACGGACGCTATAGACTGAACTTAATGGATCGCCGTGGCGATAAAGGCTTTCACCTTTTTGTAAATGCACCCGCTCTTTTACTAAGGTGTCAATTTTGGATACATCGCTAGAGCTGAGGCCAACCGGTAGGCAGAATTGCCCCAAGACGCAAACCGAGCATTTGCTGGTAGGGGTATCGGTAGACTTGTAATTCATAATGGCTTAATTATGCAGACAGTTTATTCTACTAGGGTGAACGATAGTCCTATCCCCTTTAAATGCTGACCGCCAGCCTGTTGACTGCGGTTTTTTTGGGCGCACTCGTCAGTGGTTGGCACTGCGCCTTGATGTGTGGCGGTATTGCTGCTGCCATTGAGCGCCCTGTAGCATCCCAGATGCCCTTAAAAACCAAATTTGAGCTTTTATATGACCAACTCATTATGCACATGGGTCGTATAACTACCTATGTCTTATTGGGTGCTCTCGCCGCTTGGATTGGGGTAGTAGTCTGGCAGCAAAATGTCTTACCGATTCAACGCAGCTTATTTGTAGTGACTTCCATCCTGTTATTTTTAATGGGTATTCGCCTTCTGAACTTAGGTGGGTCTAGTAAGCGGATTAGCGCCAGATGGCTTGGTGCTCAAATTGCAAATTATTGGGCCAAATATTTAGGCCGTTATGCAAATAGCCCTTCGCGCTGGTTTAGTGGGATGTTGTGGGGGCTCGTGCCTTGTGGTTTGGTCTATGGTGTATTGCCATTAGCTTTTTTATCTGGTGATGTATTGACAGGCGCAACCATCATGTTTGTATTTGGTTTGGGAACTTTGCCAAACTTATTATTGATATCCAAGTTTTCTGCAGCATTAACTCAGTTTGGGCAATACGCATGGGTGCGGTATTTTGCTGCTTCCTTACTATTTATTGGTGCTGGGTTTGGGTTGTATCGTGCGTGGATTTTGCCTGACGCATTGCTTAAAGGCGGTTTCTGCCTAAGTTAGTTGCTACCCCTCTTTAGCTTGAAAGAATGCCAATTTTTCAGATCGGGCAAGACGCTTCAATTGGGCCTCAGCTTTAGAAGCCTCGGATCGGTTTGGGTGCTCTTGAGTTGCCAATAATTGGACTGGTCCGCGGGATCGGGTATAGCGCGCACCTTGTCCTGAATTATGGGCATTAATCCGATGTTCAAGGCGATTGGTAATGCCAGCATAGTAGCTGCCGTCTGAACATTCAAGAAGGTAAACAAACCAGGTCAAAATGAGGTCAAATTTGGGTTAAAAAAGGGCTTTAAAAAGCCTTGAAATTCGCAAGATTGCCCATATATTCTATAGATATAAATATATGGAAAACATGAGGCAATAAAAATGAGAATAGATAAATTAACTACCAAATTTCAGCAGGCTTTGAGCGAGGCTCAAAGTATTGCTTTAGCTAAAGATAATCAATATATCGAGCCAGCACATCTATTGTTGGCAATGTTGCGGGACTCTGATGGTGCCGCTAAGAGTTTATTAACTCGTGCTGGGGTGAATGTTGCTGGTCTAGAAAAAGGCACGGAAAAAATCATTAATAACCTCCCAGAGGTGCAAGGCACCAGCGGCGAAGTTCAAGTAGGGCGCGATCTCGCCAATTGGCTCAATTTATGCGAAAAGGAAGCTAACAAACGAAATGATCAGTTCATTGCTGGTGAATTATTTTTGCTAGTAGTAGCTGACGATAAAGGCGAGCTCGGTAAAGTGGCTCGTGAGAATGGTTTAAATCGTAAATCACTAGAGGCGGCGATTGATTTAGTCCGCGGAGGAGAGTCAGTGAATAGTGCAGATGCTGAAGGTCAACGTGAGGCCTTGAAAAAATATACCGTGGATTTAACTGAGCGTGCTCGTATGGGCAAGCTCGATCCTGTCATTGGTCGTGACGATGAAATTCGTCGCACCATTCAGATTCTGCAAAGACGCGGTAAAAATAATCCCGTTTTAATTGGTGAGCCAGGCGTAGGTAAAACTGCGATTGTGGAGGGTTTGGCGCAACGCATAGTGAATGGCGAGGTGCCTGAGACATTGAAAGACAAACGTGTTTTAGTGTTGGATATGGCTTTGCTATTGGCGGGTGCGAAGTATCGTGGCGAATTTGAGGAGCGCTTAAAAGCAGTCCTGAGCGATGTCGCTAAAGACGAAGGTCAGACCATCATCTTTATTGATGAAATTCATACGATGGTCGGCGCAGGTAAGAGTGATGGCGCAATGGATGCTGGCAATATGCTTAAGCCTGCTTTAGCTCGTGGCGAGCTACATTGCATTGGCGCAACTACCTTAGATGAATATCGTAAGTACATCGAGAAAGATCCCGCATTAGAGCGTCGCTTCCAAAAGGTCATGGTAGAAGAGCCAAGCGTAGAGGCAACAATTGCTATCTTGCGCGGTTTACAAGAGCGCTATGAGCTTCACCATGGAATCGAAATTACTGATCCAGCGATTGTTGCTGCGGCTGAGTTATCTCACCGCTACATCACTGACCGTTTCTTGCCAGATAAAGCCATCGATTTGATCGATGAAGCGGGTTCACGCATTCGCATGGAGATTGACTCCAAGCCTGAAGTCATGGATAAATTGGATCGCCGTTTGATTCAGCTCAAGATTGAGCGTGAGGCAGTCAAGAAGGAGAAGGACGAGGCTTCTCAGAAGCGTCTTGCTTTGATTGAGGATGAAATTAAACGCCTTGGTGCTGAATATGCCGATCTAGAGGAAATCTGGAAGGCAGAGAAAGGTGCTGTATTAGGCGCTGCTCATCTCAAAGAAGAGATTGAGAAGGTTCGTGCAGAAATCGCCAAGTTGCAACGTGAGGGCAAGCTCGAAAAGGTGGCTGAGTTGCAATATGGCAAATTGCCTGAGCTTGAAGCAAAGCTCAAGTCAGCTGCTGCCGCTGAGGCAAAGGGTGATAAGGATGGTGTTGTGAAGAATAAGCTTCTTCGCACACAAGTTGGCGCAGAAGAAATCGCTGAAGTAGTTTCCCGTGCGACAGGTATACCTGTATCTAAGATGATGCAAGGCGAGCGCGACAAGCTTCTCAAAATGGAAGAGCTATTACACAAGCGTGTGGTTGGACAAGATGAGGCTATTCGTGCTGTATCCGATGCAATTCGTCGTTCTCGTGCTGGTTTGGCTGAAGAGAATCGCCCTTACGGATCTTTCTTGTTCTTAGGACCAACAGGTGTTGGTAAAACTGAGCTTTGCAAGGCATTGGCCGGGTTCCTATTTGACAGTGAAGACCATTTAATTCGTATCGACATGAGTGAATTTATGGAGAAACATAGCGTTGCTCGTTTAATTGGCGCGCCTCCTGGTTATGTTGGTTACGAAGAGGGTGGTTATTTGACTGAGCAGGTACGGCGTCATCCATATAGCGTGATCTTGTTTGATGAAATCGAGAAGGCGCATCCAGATGTCTTTAACGTACTGTTGCAAGTACTTGATGATGGTCGTCTAACTGATGGTCAGGGTCGTACTGTAGACTTCAAGAACACTGTCATTGTGATGACCAGCAATATTGGATCGCAGTTAATTCAGTCTATGGCGGATAAGAAACAGGCTGAAATCAAGGAAGCAGTTTTTGAAGAATTAAAGAATCACTTCCGCCCTGAATTCTTAAACCGCATTGATGAAATCGTGGTGTTTCATGGTTTGGATAAAGACAATATTTCTAATATTGCCAAGATCTTGTTGAAGAACTTGTCGGAACGCTTGGCGAGAGTGGATATGCAACTTGAGGTGAGTGATGCTGCTTTAAGTAAGCTTGCTGAGGTTGGTTTTGATCCGATCTTCGGTGCGCGTCCATTAAAACGCGCCATCCAGCAGCACATCGAGAACCCTGTTTCTAAGATGATTCTGGAGGGCAAGTTTGGTCCTAAGGATGTTGTTCCGGTTGATGTGGATAAGAATGGCGAGTTCAGCTTTACCCGCCAAGTGCATTAAACCTTAGTAGTTTTTTTGCAGGAATCATCCTGCGCTAGTACACTCGGTACATGACTGTTGCGCTTAGTAGGCGTGCCAGTGATGTCCGGGTTATTAGTCTTATTAGCCTAGCGCACGGCAGCTCCCATTTTTTTCATCTGATTCTTCCGCCAATGTTTCCGTGGTTGAAGAATGAATTCGCACTCAATTACGCCGAGCTTGGGCTATTGATGTCCATCTTCTTTGTGGTTTCTTGCGTGGTGCAGGCATCATCAGGGTTTTTGGTTGATCGCATTGGCGCAAGACCCATTCTTTTCGCTGGAGTGGGTTTATTGGCTTTAGCTGCACTTACTTATTCTCAAAGCAATGGGTATTGGATGTTGGTGATGGGCGCGATGATCGCAGGGTGTGGCAACGGTATTTTTCATCCAGTTGATTACACGCTCATTAATCACAAAATCTCGCCGCCAAATTTGCCTTATGCCTATTCCATGCATGGTGTAACAGGTTACCTGGGCTGGGCTGCAGCGCCGGCATTCATGGTGGGGATTGCGCAGATTTCAGATTGGCGTATTGCTTTCTTGTCAGCAGCTTTATTAGAGGCAACAATTCTATTAATTCTTTGGATGAATAAGAATCAGTTGATTGATAACGTTAAAGAACGTCATGAGGGCGCTCAAGAAAATAATTCATCCGGCAAGTCTGGGGTGGCTCCAGAAGGGGCATTTGCGTTTCTAAAGTTAAAAGCGGTTTGGTTGTGCTGGATTTTCTTTTTCTTTAGCATGGCCTCTACCTCAAGCTTGCAATCGTTTTCGCCCAGCGCGCTTTTCAAGATTTATGATTTACCCGTCAATGTCGGAAATTATTACTTAACACTCTTGGCGCTTGGTAGTGCAGCAGGTGTTTTGGTGGGCGGGTATCTAGCTGCGAAGTTGTATACCCCAGAGCGAATAGTGTCGAGCTTTCTATCTATCACCATCATCATTTGTTTGCTTTTGGCGACAGGCTTAATTCCGCTGCAGATTATCCCGATTGTTTTTTGCACCCTGGGATTTGGGTACGGTGTTGTTGCCCCATCAAGAGACTTGTTGGTGAAATTAGCAACCCCCAAAGGCGTTGCCGGAAGGGTTTATGGCATCGTGTATTCAGGAATTGATTTGGGTGCAGCTGTAGGACCCTTCGTGTTCGGCTTCTTTATGGATGCCGGACTGCCCAAAGCGCTTTTCATTGGTATTGCCCTATTCCAGTTGATGATTATTCCAACCGTATTTAAAGTTTCATCAACTACTCACAAGCCTGCTTAAATATTTGGGTGCGACTGTAGGGCGCCTTTAATTTTCTTTGCAAAATCGACTGCGTGTGGGTTATCGCCATGGATGCACAAAGTATCAGCCTGAATGGCAATCTCCTTCCCATCAATTGAAGTAACAATCCCATCATTTGCCATTCCTAGCACTTGTTTAAGCGCTTGTTCATCATCTTCAATTACTGCGCCCGCTTGAGTTCGTGGTACCAGAAATCCTTCTTGCGTATAGCGACGATCAGCAAATACTTCTTGCCAAATGGGTACATTGAGTTCATTGGCTGCCTTCACAAGACAACTCCCTGCTAAGCCATACAAAATCACTTCATTGCCTAGATCTTTTACAGCTTGCGCGATTCCGCGAGCAAGTTTGATATCTCGAGCTGCTTGGTTGTAAAGGGCGCCGTGAGGTTTAATGTGATGAAGCACTCCGCCTGCTGCTTTTACAAATGCCTGTAGAGCGCCAGCTTGATATAGGGTGTAGCGATAGGCGTCTTGATCTGAGATGGCCATTTCACGTCTGCCAAAGCCAGCTAAATCTGGTAGGCCTGGATGTGCGCCAATGCGAACCTTTTTTTGAATTGCGAGCTCAACTAACTTTTGCATGCGAGCAGGATCGCCAGCATGCCAACCGCAAGCAATGTTCGTAGAGGTAATGTAGTCAAGCAAAAGGGCGTCATTTCCCATTTCCCAAGCCCCAAAACCTTCGCCCATATCGCTATTAATATCCATACAAATTTCCGTTAGTTATCAATGATGGTCTGAATTGCGTTCATAGTGGATTCTTGTAACTTTAATGCCTCTGCATTGAAAGTGTCTGCTTCCTCTAGATCAATCAATTGGAGTTGTAATCTGCTGCCCGGTTTTGCCTGGGCTAATTTGACAAGATCGGAACGAATAACTTCAGCTAGTCTCGGATATCCGCCAGTTGTTTGGTGTTCAGCCAACATAATGATTGGCTCATGGGATGGGGGGAATTGCACCGTTCCAAATGTAATTGCTTGAGACGGAGTATTGGGTAAATCTTTTTTTGCTTTGAAGTCGCCCTGCAGGCGAACGCCCATACGATTGCTTTGGTTACTCACCGTCCAAACTGTAGACCAAAATAATTCACGCTCTTTTGCGCTGAGAAATGATAAGTGCGGACCAGCCAAGCAGCGAACTTGGGTGATTGAATTGGTTGGCAAAAATGGTGATCGAATTTGCCACTTTGGATAACTAGGTAAATCATCTTCTTTGTAAAGTGATTTTAGGAAACTAGATTTCAGTGGTGCTTTAGGATTTGCGAGAGTAATTTGATCTCCCTTTTCCAAACGCTTAGGTCCAATGTCAGCGCTGATGTGTGAACCAAAGCGACCCAATGTTTCGGGGAGATCTAGTCCACCACCAATAGCGAGTACGCTTCTTAGTCCTGGATTCAAGGGCGAAAATTTGAGAGACGCCCCCCTTGGAATCCACACAGGTCGATTGCCTGGAATGCGTTGATTGTTCACAATTCCTTCGCATCGAGCACCAACCCAAGCTACGCAAGCTGCCTCATGAAAAAACAGGCTAGGGCCAGTAGAGGTCATTTCAATAGCTACTGTCTCTGGTGAATTGCCGACTAATGCATTTGCTAAATGTAGGGAGGCAATATCACACGCACCTCCAGGGCCTACTGCCCAATGGGAAAGACCTGAGCGTGGTCCATCCTGAATAGTGCTAAATGTGCCCGCTTGTAAAACCTCAATTGATGCTTCTGATTTATTTTTATCAAGCGAGCGAATTACTTCTTTAGATATATTTGCTTGATCTAGCCGATGAAATTCATCAAGCGAGATTTCTTCAATTTGCATTTGATCGCCAGCCATAAATAAACCTGGCGGATTCATGTTGATATCAAATAACTTGTTAGGTGATCTACCGATAATGTTCCAGCCACCAGGTGTAACGCGTGGATAGATAGCTGTTTGTAATTCCGCAATCGCGACACTGCCCTTGGGTACGGCTGGTCTAGGTGAGGCTAATCTTGGTAGACGCAATTGCGGGTTAAGCCCGCTGAAATATGTGAAGCCCGGCATGAAGCCGAGAATGTCTGCGGTATATACACTTTCTTTATGCAGACGAATAGCCTCTTCAGTAGATAGCTTGCAAGCTTTGGCGATAGCAAGCAAATCTAATCCGAGATCTGGGTGGTAGCAGACTTGAATGCGGTGAATCTTGTTCGGACTTGTTTTTCGGCTTTTCTGTTTTTCAAATTGCTCCCCAATTTTTTGAATATCTGCTAACGCTTGTTCGCGCGTAGTCTTGGAGTTGTCTGAAGTGCGCTGTAGTTGAATGACAAGTGAGTCAAGCCCCGGCACGATCTCGGCAGCCCAACTGGGTTTATTGGCAAAGAGAACCTTGCTAAGCGCATGAATACTTTTAAGAGGTTCATTTGACTTCGAGAAATCAATCAGTACGCTGTGGTCGCCGATGAGTGTGCAGTGCATTATGAAATGAAATTAAGGGTTTACTCTAGTTTGCCCTATAAGCAGAATATTTGGGTTATAAATGCGTTACTCATTCGCTAATTTAAAGCCTAAAACAAAAAGGAGACAAAATGAGTCAACAAACGGATACTAGTCTGACCGGTTTCTATAAGGTCATGAACCCCAAAGAAAAGAAAACATTCTGGGGTTGCTTTTTAGGTTGGGCGCTTGATGGCATGGATTTCATGATTTATCCATTGGTGATCGGCACCATTATTGCCGTGTGGCAGGTAGATCGTGGAATGGCTGGTCTAGCAGTTACAGGAACCTTGCTTGCTTCCGCATTCGGTGGATGGTTTGCTGGATATCTCGCCGACCGAATTGGACGTGTTCGCACTTTGCAATTCACCATCTTATGGTTTTCTAGTTTTAGCCTGATCTGCGCATTCACGCAAGACTTCAATCAACTCATGATTGCTCGCGCACTCTTGGGATTTGGTTTTGGTGGTGAGTGGGCTGCGGGAGCGGTATTGATGGGTGAAACCATTCGCGCTGAATATCGTGGTCGCGCGGTTGGTACCGTGCAGTCTGCATGGGCGATCGGCTGGGGCGCTGCGGTTCTCTTGCAAGCTATTATGTTTAGTCTATTACCGGCTGATATGGCATGGCGCGCAATGTTCGTAGTTGGCTTCTTCCCTGCATTACTGCTCTTGTATATTCGTCGCCATGTAGATGAGCCAGAGATTGCAAAAGTCGCTCGTGAAAAAGTGGTTGCAGCGGGTCAAGCACCTTCGATCTTGGAAATCTTCAAGCCTGGTATTTTGAAAACAACTATCTTGGCTTCATTGCTGACGATGGGTGCGCAAGGTGGCTACTACGCTATCACTACTTGGGTACCAACCTTCCTCAAAGCGGAACGTAAGTTAACTGTGGTTGGATCCACTGGTTATCTGGCTTTCTTGATTGTGGGAAGCTTTATTGGCTACCTCGTGGGCGCATGGATGGCAGACCGTTATGGTCGCCGGAAATTATTCATGACATTCTCACTTGGTGCGATTGTCTTGGTGATCGCATACACTCAGTTAGAAATCACTAACGAGATGATGATGTGGCTTGGCTTCCCATTGGGCTTCTTTGCTAGCGGTTACTTCTCTGGCATGGGCGCTTTCTTGACAGAGTTATTTCCAACGCGTTTGCGTGGATCCGGACAAGGCTTTTGCTATAACTTTGGTCGTGGCATCGGCGCTTTGTTTCCAGCATTAGTTGGTTACTTCTCAGCTCAATATGGATTAGCAATGGCGATTGCGATTTTCGCAGTGATTGCGTATGGCGTATTCTTTATTGCGGCAGTGATTCTTCCGGAGACTCGTGGACGAGAGCTACAAGCCAATTAAGGAAGTTTGTGTCTGCAGTAGATATTCCGTTTTGCCCTGGACCGCCTGAACATCAGAGCGGTCCTTTTTCTTTTAAGCTGCCACATGGCGCGGTGGATACGCATGCGCATGTGATTAGCGCAGCGAGCTTTGTGCCCGATCGCTCGTATACATCACCAGAAGCAACGGAAGAGCAATATATTCGTATGCTTGATGAGGTCGGTATGACCTATGGGGTTCTCATTCAAGTGAGTGTGAATGGTCAGGATAACGAACCCATGTTGAGGGTGCTTGAGAATCATCCTAAACGCTTGCGTGGTGTCGCTGTACCCTTGCTCAATCAGTCGGATGCTTATTACCAAAGAATGAAAGATGTTGGTGTTGTCGGCATCCGTATGAATTTGATGTTCTCTGGCGGTGGTTTAGATATCTCAAAGCTGGAAGAGTGTGATGCGCTTGCCAAGGATTGGGGTTGGCATATTCAATTCTTATTAGATGCAAATGATTTGCCTGGTTTGATGCCACGCATGCAAAAGTTGCAGTCAACTTTAGTTATTGATCATATGGGTTATTTACGCACATCCGTTGGATTACATTCATCTGGATTTCGCGCCTTGCTGGATTTAGTAAAAGAAAGAGCATGGGTAAAAGTTTCAGGCGCATATCGTTTAACCGATGAACCACCTCCATATTTGGATGTAGTGCCTTATGCCAAAGCATTAATTGCTGCCTCACCAGATAGATGTGTATGGGGATCTGATTGGCCGCATGTTGCAAACTGGGGGATCATGCCGCGAGTGTCCCAAATGCTAGAAAGCTTGGCTTTATACGCTCCCGACGAGCAGCAGCGCAATCGGATACTTTGTGACAATCCACAGCGTCTTTATTTTTCATAATATGAAACTTCATTACACTGCGTAAAATGCACTGCAGCATAGCGTTACCCTTCTGATTTCGTAGGGCGGACATACATTCCGCATTGCGGAAATAATTTCATAAGTAACTGAAAATTAAAGGTTAAATATTTTTAAAAAAGATTGAAATTGATCTTGCCTGCTTTTGATATCTCTCTAAACTCTTATATAAGACATAAGACTTAAATCAGTTCTTAAGGTTCTTCGAATTTTTGAATTACTTGTTTAACTTAGGGAGAAAAACATGGCAGATCGCAAAGCTGAAATCGCAGCAATTCAGAAGGATTGGGATACCAATCCACGTTGGAAAGGCATCAAACGTGGCTATACGGCAGAGGATGTTGTACGTCTTCGCGGCTCATTAATGATTGAGCACACATTGGCAAAGCACGGCGCTGAAAAATTGTGGGATCTTGTGAATAACGAAGCATATGTAAATTGCTTAGGTGCATTGACTGGTGGTCAAGCAATGCAACAGGTTAAAGCTGGTATTCAAGCGATTTACTTATCTGGTTGGCAAGTAGCTGCTGACGGTAACTCATATGCAGCGATGTACCCAGATCAATCTTTGTATCCAGTTGATTCTGTTCCAAAGATGGTTGAGCGTATTAACAACTCGTTCCAACGTGCCGATGAAATTCAAACTGCTAAAGGTATTGGCCCTGGCGATGCAGGTTATATCGACTACTATGCGCCAATCGTTGCTGATGCGGAAGCCGGTTTCGGTGGTGTATTGAACGCTTTTGAATTGGCAAAAGCATTGATCAAACAAGGTGCTGCTGGCGTTCACTTTGAAGACCAACTCTCTTCTGTGAAGAAGTGCGGTCACTTGGGTGGCAAGGTATTGTTGCCAACAGGTGAGTCTGTACAGAAATTGATCGCAGCCCGTTTGGCTGCCGACGTAATGGGTGTTCCAACAATTATCTTGGCTCGTACCGATGCTGAAGCTGCTGATTTGTTGACATCTGATTACGATGAAAACGACAAGCCATTCTTAACTGGTGAGCGCACTGCAGAAGGTTTCTACAAGACTCGTAAAGGTTTAGATCAAGCGATTTCACGTGGATTGGCTTACGCTGAATATGCTGATATGGTTTGGTGTGAAACTGGTACGCCTGATTTGGATTTTGCGCGTCAATTCGCTGAAGCAATTCGTGCGAAGTTCCCAGGCAAGATGTTGGCATACAACTGCTCACCATCATTTAACTGGAAGAAGAACTTGGATGATGCAACGATTGCGAAATTCCAACGTGAGTTGGGTGCAATGGGTTACAAGTATCAGTTCATTACTCTCGCTGGTATTCACTCTATGTGGTACAACATGTACGACTTGGCGCAAGATTACTCCAAGCGTGGCATGACTGCTTATGTTGAGAAAGTACAAGAGCCAGAATTTGCTGCTCGTGATCGTGGATACACATTCGTATCACATCAGCAAGAAGTTGGCACAGGTTACTTTGATGATGTAACAACTGTTATTCAAGGTGGCAAGTCATCTGTTACAGCATTGACTGGTTCTACTGAAGAAGAGCAGTTCCACTAAGAATCCCTAAGTAGTCTGTAGTAGCAGTAACACCCTTACTGCCGCGGCATCTAAATTACCTCACAAAGGTGACTTAGATGCCGTTTTCGTATACATTCATTGCATGACCAATTGCACACTTTGTAAGGATGAGCTCAAGCCCGAAGAGGGTGAGTTAGTTTGGCGTGGTGACGACTGCCGAGTGATTATGGTGAATGATCCAGATTTACCGGGGTTTTGTCGGGTCATCTGGAATCGCCATGTTCCGGAGATGTCTGATCTCACTTATGGTGAGCGTGAGCACATCATGTCTCTAGTGTTTGCTGTTGAAGAGGTTATTCGTGAGGTAATGGAGCCGCATAAGGTCAATCTCGCAACCTTGGGCAATATGGTTCCTCATATTCACTGGCATGTGATTCCCCGTTACCAGGATGACGCGTATTTCCCGGGTTCACCGTGGTCTGCCAAGGTGAGAGAGGGTTCAAAAACGGCGCTTGAGTCTAGAAGAGCGCTCGCCAAGAGGCTGCCCGCCATTATTCGGGATGCGATTTCGCAAATGTATTAAATTAATAGAAAATCAGCGCAAAGCTGAAAAGCAGCACCCATAATAAAAATAGATGGAGACAAGTAGTGATAAACAAAATCATTCCTGGCGTGGCGCAGGCCGTCCAGGATATATCTGATGGCTCAACCATTTTAGTTTCCGGTTTTGGTGGGGCGGGTCTACCAATTTATTTATTAGACGCACTTGCGGAGCAGGGCGCCAAGAATCTCACCATCATCAGCAACAATGCCGGAAATTCAGGAATCGGTATTGCCAAGTTAATTGGCAATGGTCAGGTTAAAAAAGTAGTTTGCTCATTTCCTCGCCAGCCAGAATCTGGTGCTTTCGATGACCTGTATCGCGATGGAAAAATTGAGCTTGAGTTAGTTCCGCAAGGTACTCTAGCCGAGCGGATACGTGCTGGTGGTGCTGGAATTGGTGGCTTCTATACGCCTACCGGTTTTGGCACAGAGTTGGCTAAAGGAAAAGATACGCGTGTTATCGATGGCATTGATCATATTTTTGAAACAGCGATTAAGGCGGACTATGCGCTCATTAAGGCCGACAGGGGGGATCGTTGGGGTAATTTAACTTATCACCGCACAGGTCGTAACTTCGGTCCCATTATGGCAACTGCTGCGCGTTGCACCATTGCGCAAGTGAATGAAGTCGTGGAACTAGGTCAGCTTGATCCTGAAGTAATCGTCACCCCTGGAATTTTTGTGAAACGTATTGTGCTGGTAGGAGGCAAATCATGATTGATCTCTCCAAAGTCAAAAAACGCACAACAGCGGATATTGCCAAGCGGATCGTTCAAGATATTCCTGACGGTGCACATGTTAACTTGGGTATTGGTCAACCGATGACCATTTCTAATTACCTGCCTTCGGATAAAGAGATTCTCTTGCACTCCGAGAATGGGTTGCTTGGCATGGGGCCACTTGCAAAAGATCATGAGATTGATGAGGAGTTAGTGAATGCTGGCAAGCAGCCGGTAACCATGTTGCCGGGCGCATCACTTTGTCATCATGCAGATTCTTTTGTGATGATTCGTGGAGGTCATATTGATATTTGTGTCTTAGGCGCCTTTCAGGTTTCAATAAAGGGCGATATCGCAAATTGGCGTACCGGCGATCCAAAAGCTATCCCAGCAGTTGGTGGCGCAATGGATTTGGCTTTGGGTGCCAAGAAGTTATTTGTCATGATGGAGCATCTCACTAAATCCGGTGAGTCCAAATTGGCTAAAGAGTGCACATATCCTTTGACTGCTTTGGCTGCTGTTGACTGTATTTATACCGATTTGGCAACAATCGCTGTTACGCCTCAAGGTCTCGTTGCAGTAGATTGGGTCGATGGTCTTAGTTTTGAAGAGTTGCAATCTTTGAGTGGCGTACCAATGATTCAGGGTTCGGCACAATAAATGAAGGTGCGTCTCAAATCAATAATCATTCTTACTACTTGGCTAGTTTCTGGAATCGTTTGTGCTCAGAGCAAAATGGATTACCCAAGTAAGCCAATTCACTTGATTGTGGGATTTTCTCCTGGAGGTTCCGCAGATACAGTTGGGCGAGCATTGGCGGAGGGGCTTTCAGTCAGACTAGGCCAGCCTGTTGTGGTTGAAAATAAAGCAGGCGCAAACGGCAATATCGCCGCTGAGTATGTTGCACGTTCAGCACCGGATGGTTATGTTTTATATTTCCCTTCAATTGGCCATGCTGTAAATGCTTCGCTCTATAAAAATCTTCCTTATGATCCTGTAAAAGATTTCACAGCAATAGGTGGTGTGTTTTCAGCGCCTAATATCTTGATCGTCCCCGCAAACTCCCCTTATAAATCCGTTAGTGAATTAATTGCGGCAGGGAAAGCCAATCCAGGTAAGCTCACTTTTGCTTCTAGCGGTAGCGGTACATCTGTTCATCTATCAGCAGTGTTGTTTGAAAAGATGGCTAAGATCGACATGATTCATGTGCCGTATAAAGGTACCGGTAGTGCTATGCCTGATGTCATTTCAGGGCAGGTCGATATGAGTTTTCCAAACCTGCCAAGTGGGTTACCGCATGTAAAGTCAGGCAGCTTAAGAGCACTTGGTGTTACCACTGCAAAACGATCGGCGGCAGCGCCAAACATTCCGACGATAGCTGAATCTGGGCTTCCCGGTTATGACATGGCTACTTGGTATGGTTTGGTGGCGCCAGCAAATTTACCAGTAGAGATTCGTAATCGAATTAATAAAGAGCTGCAGGGTATTCTGGCCGATCCAAAATTTAAAGATAAGTTAATTGCGCAGGGAGCTGACCCAATGCCGGGAACGCCTGAGCAGTTCTCGGCTTTCATTAAGGCTGAAATTGAGAAGTGGCGTAAATTAATTGCACAGTCTCAAATTACGATTGATTAATTCATCAAAAGATGTAGAAAGGCGTTAAACATTCATGTCATTTGCTGCTAATAAGTACGATGCCTGTATAGCGGGCATTTATGAGCATCCGCTAAGGGTCGCACCAAATCATACGGTGGCTCAGTTGCATGCTGAAGTTGCTCGAGGTGCCTTGCAAGATGCAGGGCTCACTTTAGATGATGTAGATGGATATTTTTGTGCTGGTGATGCACCGGGAATGGGTCCGGTGTCTATGGCTGACTACCTAGGTTTAAAGAAATTAACTTATCTTGACTCTACTGATACCGGCGGATCATCCTACTTAACGCACGTTAATCACGCTGCTCGTGCTATCGCCGCTGGTCAATGCAAGGTGGCGCTCATTACTTTGGCAGGTCGCCCAAAGTCTGAAGGATCGAGTGGTACACAAGTGCGTAGTCAATGGGCCAGCGCTCCCGACTTTGCTTTTGAGAAACCCTATTCACCGGCACCATTAAATACCTATGCGATGTGCGCGATGCGTCACATGTATGAGTTTGGGACTACGAGTGAGCAACTGGCCTGGATTAAGGTTGCGGCATCCCATCATGCGCAACATAATCCGAATGCTGCTTTGAAGGATGTATTAACTGTGGAAGATGTGCTGAATTCACCGATGATTGCGGATCCACTACATCGTGCTGATTGCTGTGTAGTCACTGATAGCGGTGGCGCGTTGGTGGTGGTTCATCCTGACATTGCTAAGACTTTAAAAAAGCCTGTGGTTACCATGATGGGTGCCGGTGAAACAACCAAGGGTCAAATGGGTGGCAAGGTCGATCTAACCTACTCGGGTCTTGCTTGGGCAGCGCCTTTGGCATTTAAGGAGGCAAAGTTGACGCCAGAGCAAATTCGTTATGCCTCAATCTATGACAGCTTCACTATTACCGTATTGATTCAGCTGGAGGATCTCGGATTTTGTAAAAAGGGTGAAGGCGGTAAGTTTGTCGAGGGTGGCCAACTCATTTCTGGAAAAGGAAAATTGGCATTTAATACTGATGGTGGCGGCCTATGTAACAATCATCCGGCAAACCGCGGTGGTATGACTAAAGTAATTGAGGCTGTTAGGCAGTTACGTGGAGAGGCGCATCCAGCTGTGCAAGTTCCCAATCTGGAGTTTGCACTTGCATCTGGCATTGGAGGTGCGTTAGGCACACGTCATGGTGCCTCTGTATTAATTATGGGGAGATTGCAATGAGCCAGGCAAATCAAAAGCAACCAGAACATCGCCTGCCAAGTCCTGTTGCTAATCCTGAGAACAAAGCATTCCTCGAGGCTGCGCAGAAGGATGAGTTACTTATCAAGTATTGCAATTCTTGCAAAGAGTCGCATTACTATCCGCGCACTATTTGTCCGCACTGTGGCAGTGACGACACTACTTGGGTAAAGTCGCCAGGGTTAGGTGAAATCTATTCCTATACCGTAATGAGGCGCGGTGTAGAGGTTCCTTTTGCAATGGCCTATGTCAAATTGCAAGAAGGGATTTCTATGTTGACCCACCTGACCAATTGCGATTTTGATTCAATTCAAGTTGGGCAAAAGGTCAGGGTAGTGTTCCAGGAAACGCAAGATGGTCAAAAAACCCATCTTTTTGAACCCATTTAATTCTTGGTATAGCGTTAACAAAGTTTCCTGAGGGCCTCGAGATAATTCTCGGGGTTAAGGGGCTTGCCCTCTCTCTGTGATTCCCACATCACTTGCCCCAAGCATTCCATCATGAGATGCTGGGCTTCATGTTCCGAACCCAGTTTCTTACTCAGTTTTTCAGCAATCTCTTTGATGCCAGGTGGTTGGTTGATAGAAATTTGTTCGCTAATCGATAGATGCATGGATAGATGCAAGAAGGGATTGGTTTCTCCGCGCTCTGGCGTGTAGTCTTGAGATAAGGCTCCCTCTGGGTCTGCTAATAGGGCGTGATATTCCGGATGCTGCGCTATCCAGTCACTAGCCAGTGTCTCCATTGAATCCAAAATATGCCCATCACTTTTTTTCTTCCAGGTATCACAGAAAAAACGCCTAACTTCTTCACGAGTGGGATTAAATAGCGCCACGAACTTTTCCTTTTGCTGTTTTTTGCTTGAATCCACATAGTGGCTCAACAATACATTGTGCACACTCAGGATTTCGCGCTTTGCAAGTATATCTACCATGCAAGATGAGCCAATGATGCGCATCTAGAAGATACTCTTTTGGAACTCGTTTAAGTAATTGCTTCTCTACTTCCAGAACGTCTTTACCGGGTGCCAAGCCAGTGCGATTGGATACGCGAAAGATGTGTGTATCGACTGCGATAGTCGGTTGACCAAAGGCGGTATTGAGAATGACGTTGGCTGTTTTTCGACCAACGCCTGGTAAGGCCTCAAGATCTTCTCTGT
This sequence comes from Polynucleobacter sp. MWH-UH25E, assembly GCF_018687095.1. NCBI lineage: Bacteria > Pseudomonadati > Pseudomonadota > Betaproteobacteria > Burkholderiales > Burkholderiaceae > Polynucleobacter > Polynucleobacter sp. MWH-UH25E. Next base: position 1,032,068 of record NZ_CP061286.1, read on the forward strand.
TTTGCGGTACTTCGCCACCATGCTTTTCAATCAGTAGACGGCAGGTCTCCTGGATATGCCTACCTTTGGAATTAAAAAGGCCGATATGTTGAATATAAGGACGTACACCTTCTTCGCCAAGATCTAGCAGTGCTTGAGGGGTATTGGCAATCTTAAAAAGTTTGCGAGTACCCTTGTTTACTGATACATCGGTAGCCTGAGCTGATAGGAGCACTGCAATGAGTAGCTCAAAAGGCGAGTTATATTCCAACTCGGTAGTAGGTTTTGGATTGTTTACTTTGAGTTGCTCAAAAAAGGCACGACGCTTTTCTGGGTTCATCATGATTTTTGCTGGGCCCTCGCAATTGCTGCGGCAATAATTGCGCGCTTGCGCTCTTTCTCTTTTTCTTCTTCTGCTGAGGAGGGTTGCTCTGCATTTACGGCGGCTAATTTAACAGCTGCCTTCTTTGCCAAGCGCTCATCATTATCTTTTTGCTCGCGATCCAATCGCTGTTCGCGATCATGGTAGCGCTGTCGTGTAAGCCGGGCTAAATCATCGCTCCAGGCATCCCAACCAGTCTTATCGCCGGTGACATTAATCATGGAGATGCAATCAACAGGACATGGCGGAATGCAAAGATCGCAACCAGTGCACCAGTCTGAGAGCACCACATGCATTTGCTTGGATGCTCCCACGATTGCATCTACGGGACATGCTTGAATACAAAGAGTGCAGCCGATGCATTTCTGCGGATCAATAAAAGCGACTGCTCGTGTGCGCTCAATACCGCATTCGGGATTGATGCTTGGATGCAAATCAAATGCATCTTGTGGATAAATTGGCGCCAATACTTGGCTCAGCCTTTTGATGCCCTCAACCCCACCTGGTGGACACTGGTTAGGAAGCGCTTCACCTTTGGCTAAGGCTTCGGCATATCCCCTGCAATCTGGGTAGCCACATTTAGTGCATTGAGTTTGAGGAAGAAGATCCTCTAGGCGATCGGCAAGCTCTTTCACCTCGTTGATCTTCATGAATTGCTAGTTCCCAATTTAAATGAGAGACGCTAAGGTCTCTCAATTGTATTAATTAGCGCCTGATTTGCGTTTTCCCGGCTGATGCTCTCGAATAAAAGATTTAATTTTTGGATAAACCTTTTCACGCCAGCGACGACCTGCAAAGATGCCGTAGTGACCAGCGCCTGCGACTTCATAATGCGCTTTCGCTTCTTTAGGAATACCAGCGCATAAACCATGGGCTGATCGTGTTTGACCGCTTCCAGAAATATCGTCAAGCTCACCCTCTACTGTGAGTAAGGCAGTCTTTTTAATGTCTTCTGGTTTTACAAGCTTACCTGCAACTTCCCAAGTGCCGTTTGGCAATGCGTAGTCCTGGAATACGGTTTTAATCGTATCGAGGTAGAACTTCGCATCTAAATCCAGAACAGCGTTGTATTCATCATAGAAACGAATGTGCGCTTCAGCATCCTCTTCATCACCACGCACGAGATTAGTGAAGTAATCCCAATGTGATTGCAAATGGTTTTGAGGATTCATGGCGATAAAGCCGGTGTGTTGCAAGAAGCCTGGGTATACGCGACGACCAGCGCCTGGGTAGGTTGGTGGAACCTTATAGATCACGTGACTTTCAAACCAGTCGTGTGATTTTTGCTCTGCCAAGTTGTTTACAGCAGTTGGTGACTTACGAGCATCAATAGGACCGCCCATCATGATCATTGAGGCAGGAGTTTTTTCACCAGCAGAAGCCATTAATGAAATGGCGCCTAATGTAGGTACGGTAGGTTGGCAAACAGAAATGACATGCAAATCTTCTGCGCCGATGTAGCGAATAAATTCTTGAACATAGTGAACGTAGTCATCTAAGCCAAATTCACCTTCGCTTACGGGAACATTGCGAGCATCAACCCAGTCAGTAATGTAAACCTTGTGATCTTGTAACAAGGTACGCACGGTATCGCGTAGCAAAGTGGCATGATGACCAGAGAGTGGTGCTACGATCAAAACAGATGGGTCGTCCTTTAACTTCTTGATCGTTTCTACATCATCGGAGAAGCGCTTGAAACGGATCAAGTTACAGAATGGTTTTGCAACCTTGACCATTTCATGGATGGCAACTTCATGACCATGTGCAATAACAGAGCGAATGCCGAATTCTGGCTTTTTGTAGTTCTTGCCTAAACGATAGAGTAGTTCATAGCTAGCAGCTAGACGCTCAGAGCCTGGAACTTTTGATGCAGGATTGGCTGCATTAATCAATGCCTCAGAAGCAGCGCGTGCCCATGAACTCATTGGTTGAAGTAAGGCTTTTTGGAACTCGTGTAACTGATAAAGCATGCTACCTCCTCTAAATCTCGATTACCGCTTTAGGCTTATTAGGCCAGCACGCGGGCAATTGCTTTGGCTACCTTATCAATATTTTTGGTATTGAGAGCAGCAACACAAATACGTCCAGTTGAAAGGGCATAAATGCCATCTTCTTTTTGCAAACGTTCTACTTGTTCAGCGGTTAAGCCAGAATAAGAGAACATGCCGCGCTGTTTTTCAATAAACGCGAAATCTTGTTTAACACCTGCAGCGGCTAATTTTTGAACCAAACCTTGTCGCATTGCTTTAATGCGATCACGCATCTCCGCTAACTCATCTTCCCAAAGTTGACGAAGTTCAGGTGAATTCAAAACAGCCGCAGCAATCGCTGCACCATGGGTCGGTGGGTTCGAGTAGTTTGTACGAATGACGCGCTTCAATTGCGAGAGAACACGTGTGGACTCGTCTTTGCTTTGCGTAACAATGGATAAAGCTCCAACGCGCTCACCATACAGTGAGAAGGATTTGGAGAAGGAGCTAGATACAAAGAAGGACATGCCAGATTCAGCAAAGAGGCGTACGGCGATACCGTCCTTATCAATACCATCGGCAAAGCCTTGATAAGCCATATCTAAGAAAGGAATCAAGCCTTTGTTTTTGCAGATGTCGATGACTTGACGCCATTGCGCTTCGGTAATGTCTGCACCTGTTGGATTGTGGCAGCAAGCGTGCAACAGCACAGTAGTATTTTTTGGGAAAGACTCAAGAGACTTCACCATGCCGTCAAAATCAACACCACGCGTTTTGCCGTCAAAATAGGTGTACTCAAGTACTTCAAAACCAGCGGATTCAAAAATGCCGCGATGGTTTTCCCAGGTAGGATTGCTGATTGCGCAAGGTGCGTTCAAGTTCAGTCGTTTAATAAAGTCGGCGCCAACACGTAATGCGCCAGTTCCGCCTAAACATTCCGCGGTAACTACTCGGCCATCTTTAATTAATGCTGAATCAGCGCCAAACAATAGGTTTTGCACCGCAGTGTTGTATGGGTTTGGACCTTCGATCGGGATATAGCTACGTGGAGAATGCTTTGCCACAATTGCCTCTTCAGCCTTAATAACTGCCTTCAAAAGAGGTACTTTGCCTTCGTCGGTGTAATACACACCAACACCAAGGTTTACTTTGTCAGCCCGTTGATCGGCAACATAAGCTTCTGTGAGGCCAAAAATAGGGTCTTTTGGGGCTAATTGAACTGAGGCAAACAGGGTCATTTGGTATCGAAAATGGTGGTTTAAGGGTAGTTTTGTTATTAATTGACGTTAAATTAGGCTAAATTGGCTGTTTTTGTGATCAGAGCTAACTATTTCTTAATAAAAACGGCAAAATCATTGTTTGTACAAAATTCGCTGTGAAGAAAACTCACAGGTGAAATGATAGCCGAGATGCCCTCAAAGTTAAGTAAAACTGAAGCAAAAAACGAGCCAAAAGTGGCTCAGAAAAAAGCTGGCTCGGATTCCCTTGAAAATCCCGGGCATGAGCTCGATCCGGCCAAATTTGTCAGCTTTCCTGACTCTCCTTATCAGCTATACCAGCCCTTCCCGCCAGCCGGTGATCAACCAGCGGCTATTGATGCCCTAGTTGAAGGGGTTCAGGACGGTTTGACCTATCAGACCTTATTGGGGGTCACTGGGTCTGGAAAGACCTTCACAATGGCAAATGTGATCGCCAGAACAGGGCGCCCAGCCATTGTTTTTGCTCCTAATAAGACCCTTGCGGCCCAGCTTTATAGTGAATTTAGGGAGTTTTTTCCTAAAAACGCCGTTGAGTACTTTGTAAGCTACTACGACTATTACCAGCCAGAAGCCTACGTTCCTCAGCGTGACCTCTTTATTGAGAAAGACTCTTCCATCAATGAACACATTGAGCAGATGCGCTTATCGGCGACTAAAAGTTTGTTGGAGCGTCGCGATGTAGTGATTGTGGCGACAGTTTCCGCGATCTACGGTATTGGTAACCCTGGCGACTATCACAGTATGGTGATGACTTTGCGACCTGGTGACAAAATGAGTCAGCGCGATATTTTGACCAGACTGATTGCTATGCAGTATGAGCGCAACGAAATGGATTTCAAGCGCGGTGTATTTCGAGTGCGTGGCGACACCATTGATATCTTCCCGGCTGAACATAACGAGCTAGCATTGCGAGTTGAATTATTTGATGCTGAAGTGGAAAGCTTGCAGTTTTTTGATCCATTGACTGGAAAGATTCGCCAAAAAATTCCGCGCTTTACGGTTTACCCAAGTTCGCATTATGTGACTCCTCGAGAAACGGTATTGAAGGCCATTGAAACGATCAAAGAGGAATTACGAATTCGCTTGGATGAGTTTGTTAAGGATGGGAAATTAGTTGAGGCGCAGCGTCTAGAGCAGCGCACGCGTTTTGATTTAGAAATGTTGAATGAGCTTGGGTTTTGTAAGGGGATTGAGAACTACTCTCGCCACCTTTCGGGAGCGGCGCCAGGCGAGGCCCCACCTACCTTGGTGGACTACTTGCCGAATGACGCTTTGATGTTTTTAGATGAGAGTCACGTGCTTATTGGGCAGCTGAATGCCATGTATAACGGCGATAAGTCACGCAAACATACTTTGGTTGAGTTTGGTTTTCGCTTGCCATCTGCAATGGATAATCGCCCACTCAAATTTACTGAATTTGAAACCAAGATGCGTCAAACAATTTTCGTATCAGCAACTCCTGCAGAGTACGAAAGTCAACATCAAGGCCAAGTCGTTGAGCAAGTTGCTAGACCCACTGGTCTGGTTGACCCAGAAATTGAAGTATTGCCAGCAAGTACTCAGGTTGATGATTTGCTCAGTCAAATTCATGAACGCGTCAAAGTTGGTGAGCGGGTTTTAGTAACGGTACTCACAAAACGTATGGCAGAGCAATTGACTGACTTTCTCTCTGACAATGGTGTGAAAGTGCGTTATGTGCATTCTGATATTGATACCGTTGAGCGCGTTGAAATTTTGCGCGACCTGCGTTTGGGTGTGTTTGATGTCTTGGTCGGCATTAACTTGCTAAGAGAGGGCTTGGATATTCCCGAGGTATCTTTGGTGGCCATCTTGGACGCAGATAAAGAAGGATTCTTACGATCCGAGCGCTCCCTTATTCAAACGATTGGTCGTGCTGCACGAAATGTTCGTGGCAAAGCAATCTTGTATGCCGATAAGGTGACTGATTCCATGCGTAGGGCGATGGGCGAGACAGAGCGTCGTCGCAGCAAACAAATTGCCTTCAATAAGACTCATGGCATCGAGCCTAAAGGGGTCCAAAAGCGCATTAAGGACATTATTGATGGCGTTTATGACGTCAAAGAGAAACGTCAAGAAATGGCTGTTGAGCAAGAGCGGGCTCACTATGAAGATATGAGTGAGAAAGAATTGTCCAATGAAATCAAGCGCTTAGAAAAGCAGATGATTGCTGAAGCCAAAAATCTCGAGTTTGAGAAGGCAGCCAGCACGCGGGATAGGCTCTCCAAGATCAAGGAGATGGCGTTTGGCGCGCGCTCTAGGGACCTTCCGAACTAATTTCCCTTTTGCCTCATGAGTAATGGGGTTTTTTGAGATAATTCCCGAGCAGTTTGCTAGGGATTATGGTAAAGTTGAGCGGAATAGTCAGGTATTACCCACCAGTCTATTAGCTGTCCATAACAATCCATTACCAAGGTGACATATGAGACTTACAACTAAAGGTCGTTTTGCAGTAACCGCAATGATTGATTTAGCCCTGCGTGAGACGCATGGTCCTGTGACGTTAGCAGGAATTAGTCAGAGACAAAAAATTTCGCTTTCTTACCTCGAGCAGCTATTTGGCAAGCTACGCCGCTTCAATATTGTTGAAAGTACGCGTGGTCCCGGAGGTGGATACACATTGGCTCGTCCTTCGAATGAAATTAGTGTTGCCGACATTATTGTCGCGGTTGATGAACCTTTGGATGCTACCCAGTGTGGCGGTAAAGGCAATTGCCATACCGATGAAGAAAATCATGGCCGTTGCATGACGCATGACCTCTGGAGCAATCTCAATTTAAAGATGGTTGAGTACCTTAGCTCTGTGACCTTGCGTGATTTAGTACAGCAGCAAGAAGGACGCGGTATTGTGATTCAAGACATGCGTCCTAAGAAAGTCAAAATTGAAGGCGCAAAGGCTGAAAAACCAGCTCCAGTGCTAGCGGTAAAAAAAGAAGTTGCCCCAAAGGCGCCACTCGTGAATTCAGTATTTAATTTGGCGCGGCAAAGTTAATTAGTAATACCTTATTTAGAAATACAACATGAACGCACCACAAGACCTTCCACAACAACCGGTTCCGATGTTTAGTCCTAAACACTTTCCGGTGTACATGGATTACTCGGCTACAACACCAATAGATCCACGCGTTGTTGACAAGATGTTGCCTTACTTGCGCGAGCAATTTGGTAATGCTGCCTCTCGAAGCCATGCATACGGATGGGCTGCGGAGGAAGCGGTTGAGTGGGCGCGTTCTGAGATTGCGCAATTGGTTCATGCAGACCCAAGAGAGATCGTCTTTACCAGTGGTGCTACTGAAAGTATTAACTTGGCCTTGAAAGGCGCTGCTCACTTTTACAAGGATCGCGGTAATCACATCATTACCGTTAAGACGGAACACAAAGCAACTTTAGATACCTGTCGCGAATTAGAGCGCGAAGGTTTTGAAGTAACTTATTTAGACGTATTGCCAAATGGCTTGATTGACTTTGCGCAACTAGAGGCTGCAATGAAGCCGGGAACCATTTTGACTTCTGTGATGTACGTCAACAATGAAATTGGCGTAGTGCAAGATATTCCTCGCATTGGCGACTTATGCCGTTCTCGTGGTGTGATCTTCCACGTAGACGCAGCCCAAGCGACTGGCAAAGTTGAGATTGATCTTGAGAAGATCAAAGTAGATTTGATGAGTTTTTCTGCGCATAAGACTTACGGTCCAAAAGGCATTGGCGCTCTGTTTGTGCGTCGTAAGCCACGAATCCGTATTGAGGCGCAAATCCACGGTGGTGGACATGAGCGCGGTATGCGTTCTGGCACTTTGGCGGTTCATCAAATTGTGGGTATGGGTGAGGCATTCCGTATTGCACGTATCGAAATGGCTGAAGAGAACAAGCGTATTCGTGCCTTGCGCGATCGTTTATTGGCTGGTTTGAAAGATATCGAAGAGGTATATGTCAACGGCGACATGGAAAGCCGTGTCCCGCACAACCTCAATATCAGCTTCAACTATGTTGAAGGCGAGTCCATGATGATGGCTCTCAAGGATTTGGCAATCTCATCAGGTTCTGCTTGTACTTCAGCATCATTAGAGCCTTCTTATGTATTGCGCGCTTTGGGTCGCAATGATGAGTTGGCTCATAGCTCAATTCGTTTTACCTTGGGTCGCTTTACTACTCAAGAAGAAGTGGACTTCACAATTAAGTTGGTTAAGGAAAAGATTGCGAAGTTACGCGAGTTATCCCCATTATGGGAAATGTATAAAGATGGAATTGATCTCAGCACTATTCAATGGGCTGCGCATTAAAGAAACAAATTAGAGAAATTAAAGAGGAAATACCATGGCATATAGCGATAAAGTCATTGACCACTATGAAAATCCCCGCAATGTTGGCTCTTTTGAAAAGGGCGATAACAGCGTAGGAACCGGTATGGTTGGCGCCCCCGCTTGCGGCGATGTTATGAAATTGCAAATTCGTGTAAACGATCAAGGCGTTATTGAGGACGCCAAGTTCAAAACCTATGGTTGCGGTTCTGCGATTGCCTCTTCTTCTTTGGTTACGGAGTGGGTCAAGGGCAAGACTTTGGATCAAGCTCTTGAAATTAAAAATTCTTTAATTGCTGAAGAGTTGGCCTTGCCACCTGTGAAGATTCACTGCTCTATCTTGGCGGAAGACGCGATTAAAGCAGCGGTTGCTGATTACAAAGAAAAGCACCCTGCAAAATAAGTCGAGCAAGAAATACTAGAGATTTAATTCGAGATTCATTATGGCAATTACCTTAACTGAAAAAGCTGCAAAGCACGTTAATCGCAACCTTGAGAAGCGCGGCAAAGGTTGTGGCTTACGTTTGGGCGTTCGCACTACTGGCTGCTCTGGTTTGGCTTATCAGTTGGAGTATGTCGATGAGCCTGCCGCTGAAGATCAAGTGTTTGAGTCCAACGGCGTGAAGGTATTTGTAGACCCAAAAAGTTTGGCTTACTTAGATGGAACTGAATTGGATTTTGTGCGTGAGGGTTTGAACGAGGGATTTAAGTTTCAGAATCCGAACGTTAAAGATGAGTGTGGTTGTGGCGAATCTTTCCGCGTCTGACGATTACTTTCGATTCTTTGGTCTAAATCAGCAATTCAACATCGACTTGCCTGCACTCGATCAGGCATATTTAGCGATTCAGAAAGAAGTCCACCCAGATCGCCACGCACGTGGCACTGAGGCAGAGCAACGAGTTGCTATGCAAATGGCAACACTAGCTAATACGGCATACCAAACTCTCAAGAACCCAATTCAGCGTGGACTTTATTTATGTCAGTTGCATGGTGTGGATGCCAAACTAGAAACAAATACTGCGATGCCAGCTGCTTTTTTGATGAAGCAAATGGAGTGGCGTGAGACTCTCGATGAGCAAGCAGAAGAGTTGCCGGAGCTTGAGGCCTTGATGACTGAGGTAGAGCAATCCAAATCAGATACCTTGGTAGAAATTGCACAAGCGATTGATAGCGCCAAAAACTATCAGCGTGCCGCTGAGCTTCTTCGAGGTTTATTGTTTGTCGACAAATTTGCTATTGAGTTAGATGATGCAATTGCTTCACTCATCTAGCGATACACTGAAACCTTATGGCCTTATTACAAATCTCTGAACCCGGTAAATCTCTGGCACCGCATCAGCGCCGTATAGCTGTGGGTATTGATTTGGGGACAACAAACTCTTTGGTGGCGATTGTTCGCGATGCGTTACCAAAAGTATTGCCAGATGAGCAAGGTCGTGAATTGCTCCCCTCGGTAGTGCGTTACTTGCCCAATGGTCGTACTCAGGCGGGTTTTGAGGCGCTAGAGAGCGCTGTAAGCGATCCAAAAAATACCATTATTTCAGTAAAGCGCTTCATGGGTCGTGGCCTCAATGATGTAGAGAATAGTGAAAGTGCGCCATACGATTTTGTAGATCAGCCTGGCATGCTGAAGTTAAGAACGGTTGCTGGAGATAAGAGTCCCATTGAAGTTTCTGCAGAAATTTTGGCGCGTTTGCGTCAGTTGGCAGAAGATTCTGTTTCAGAAGATATTGTTGGTGCAGTAATTACTGTGCCGGCTTATTTTGATGATGCGCAACGTCAGGCAACTAAAGATGCTGCTAAGTTGGCGGGTATTGAAGTGCTGCGTTTATTAAATGAGCCGACTGCCGCAGCGATTGCCTACGGATTAGATAACGCTTCCGAAGGTGTTTATGCCGTCTACGATCTTGGCGGCGGAACTTTTGATATCTCTATTCTACGAATGAGCAGGGGCGTCTTTGAGGTGCTTTCTACTGGCGGCGATTCTGCATTGGGTGGTGATGACTTTGATCATCGTTTGTATTGTTGGGTTCTAGAGCAGGCAAAGCTTCCGCCTTTATCTGTGCACGACCATCGCACATTGCTACAGGCCTGCAAGCATGCAAAAGAATTACTAAGTCACAACCCTTTAGCCCGCGTGCATGAGACGCTATCTGATGGAACCGTCGTAAATGTTGGTGTTAGCCAAGCCCAGTTTTTTGAGATTACTCAAAACTTGGTGACTAAAACCTTAATGGCATGTAAAAAAGCATTGCGTGATGCGGGCCTTAAGGCTGAAGATGTCAAAGGCGTTGTAATGGTAGGTGGTTCTACGCGTATGCCTAATGTGCAGCGCGCAGTTGGTGAACTATTTGGCACCCAACCATTAAATAATTTGAACCCTGATCAAGTGGTTGCTTTAGGCGCTGCAATGCAAGCCGATTTGTTGGCTGGCAATCAAAGCAAAGATGACGAATGGTTGTTGTTGGATGTGATTCCCTTGTCTTTAGGTTTAGAGACTATGGGCGGCTTGGTGGAGAAAATTATTCCCCGCAATACTCCGATCCCTGTTGCTAGGGCGCAGGACTTTACAACTTTTAAAGATGGTCAGATAGCTCTCGCCATACAAGTGGTTCAGGGTGAGCGTGAGTTAGCTCAAGACTGCCGCTCTCTTGGTCGCTTTGAGTTAAGAGGCATTCCGCCAATGGCAGCTGGTGCCGCGCGCATACGCGTGACCTTTCAGGTGGATGCTGATGGCTTATTGTCAGTCAGTGCCACAGAGCAAGGTTCGGGTGTGAAGGCTTCTATAGATATTAAGCCTTCATATGGTTTAACGGATGCTGAGATCACTCGAATGTTGCAGGATGGTTTTGCTTCTGCCAAGGAGGATTTACTTGCAAGATCGCTGAGGGAAGAACAGGTCAGCGCACAACGCTTGATTGATGCCGTACAGGCTGCTTTAGCAAGTGATCGAGATCTTCTGAGTCAGGATGAGCAGTCCGCTATTGATCTCGAAATTAAATTACTGCAAAAGATTTTGAATGAAGAAACAGATAGCTCAGTTGTTCGCAAGGCTGTTGATCATGCGGCAAAAGCTACCGATGATTTTGCGCAAAAGCGTATGAATGCAAGCATTCAAAAAGCTTTAGCTGGCAAAAATGTTACCGAGATTTAAGTTAAATAACAGTAAATAAAAATTAAGAAGCCATCATGACTCAAATCGTTGTTCTTCCTCATAGTGAATATTGTCCCGAGGGTGCAGTTGTTGAAGCATTGCCTGGCACGTCTATTTGCGAGGCTCTACTAGAAAACGACATTCCGATTGAGCACGCTTGCGATATGGTCTGTGCTTGCACAACTTGTCATGTGATTGTGAAAGAGGGGTATCAAAGCCTAAATCCGCCTGATGAGAATGAGGAAGATATGCTTGATCGCGCCTGGGGGTTGAATTCTCAATCACGCTTATCTTGCCAGGCGATTGTGGCCAAAGAGGATTTGGTGATTGAAATACCCAAATACTCAATCAATCACGCCAAAGAGAATCATTAAACGCACTAAATTAGTGCGTAGTGCTTTATAACTATGCATTTGGTTTGAATCCTCGATAAACGTATAGCTAATATGGAGTTGTTGTTCTGTACCTCCATAAATCTCTTTAAGCCATCGGAAACGATGGCTTTTCTTTTTAGGGATTACCTTCATAGGATCAACCCTAGTCGTATGGAGATAGACCCTTAGATACAGGCTTTATGCGTAAATCCCTCATTAGAATCGTGGTTTCTTTTAGTTGTTCCACGGGTAGTTTTTTTGAAGGAGAGATGCATGTCTGATGCTGTCGTAACACGCATAGAGGCTAATCCAAAATACCAAGAGCTAAAGCGTAAGCGCAGTTCTTTTGGTTGGGCCCTCTGTATCTTGATGTTTATCGTCTATTACGGATACATCGCTTTAATTGCTTTTGATAAGCCATTTTTGGCGCAACCAATCGGCGATGGCGTTATTACCTTGGGCATTCCAATTGGTATGGGCGTAATCATTTTTACTATTTTGATTACTGGCATCTATGTTCGTAGAGCAAACAATGAATACGACACATTAACTGCAGAGATTTTGAAGGATGCAAACAAATGACACGTATTCAAAAAATTCTTAGCGCATTGGCGCTATTCGCTTTGCCAATTTTGGCAATTGCTGCTGGTGCCGATATGGGCCAAGTTGAAAAGCAAGAGACCAACTGGGTAGCGATTGGAATGTTTGCTGCATTCGTGGCTGGCACTTTGTACATTACCAAGTGGGCTGCTACAAAAACGAAATCTGCAGCTGATTTCTATACAGGTGGCGGTGGTATCACTGGCTTCCAAAATGGTTTGGCAATTGCAGGTGACTACATGTCTGCAGCTTCCTTCTTGGGTATTTCAGCAGCAGTGATGGCTAATGGCTATGACGGCTTGATCTACTCCATTGGATTCTTGGTGGGTTGGCCTGTGATTACCTTCTTGATGGCTGAACGTCTGCGTAATCTTGGTAAGTTCACATTTGCTGACGTAGCAGGCTATCGCTTCCAGCAAACCCCAATCAGAGCATTTGCTGCTTCTGGCACATTGGTTGTTGTGGCTTTTTACTTGATCGCCCAAATGGTTGGTGCTGGTCAATTAATTAAGTTGCTCTTCGGTCTTGAGTACTGGATGGCGGTTGTGATTGTTGGTTGCTTGATGATGATCTACGTGTTGTTTGGTGGTATGACTGCGACAACTTGGGTTCAAATCATTAAAGCGTGCTTATTGTTAGCCGGCGTAACATTCATGGCATTCATGGTGTTAGCTCAATATGGATTTAGTCCAGAGGCATTATTTGCTAAAGCTGTTGAAGTAAAAACAGCAATTGCAGGTAATGCAGGTAAAACCCCAGAAGAGGCAGCAAAAGCAGGCTTGAGCATCATGGGCCCAGGCGGCTTCATTAAGGATCCGATTTCTGCGATTTCATTTGGTATGGCCCTGATGTTTGGTACTGCTGGTTTGCCACACATCTTGATGCGCTTCTTTACCGTACCTGATGCAAAAGAGGCTCGTAAATCTGTATTGTGGGCAACTACATGGATTGGCTACTTCTACATCCTCATCTTCATCATCGGATTTGGTGCGATCACTTTAGTATTGACCAATCCTGATATGGCTGATGTTGCTAAAGGTATTATCAAAGGCGGTGCTGGTACTGCAAATATGGCAGCTGTATTGGTTGCTAAAACTGTAGGCGGCAACGTGTTCTACGGCTTTATCTCTGCTGTAGCCTTTGCAACCATCTTGGCTGTGGTGGCTGGCTTGACATTGTCTGGTGCATCCGCAGTTTCACATGACCTTTATGCGACAGTGATCAAAAAAGGTAATGCTGATAGCGCCGCTGAGTTGAAAGTGTCTCGTTTGACAACTTTGACTTTGGGTGTAATCGCCGTGGTATTAGGAATCGCCTTTGAAAAGCAAAATATCGCTTTCATGGTGTCCTTAGCCTTTGCCATTGCAGCATCTGCAAACTTCCCAGTATTGTTTATGTCAGTACTTTGGAAGAATTGCACAACCAAGGGTGCGGTTATTGGCGGGTTCTTGGGCTTGGTATCTTCTGTTGCTTTGACGGTGGTATCGCCTTCCGTTTGGGAAGCAGTTTTAGGTAACCCTAAAGGTTCAGCTTTGTTCCCATACTCATCACCAGCCTTGTTCTCAATCACGATTGGTTTCGTGGGTGTTTGGTTGTTCTCTGTATTAGATAACAGCGAGAACGCTAAGAAAGAGCGCGCTTCATTTGCTGCACAGCAAGTCCGTTCTGAGACCGGTCTTGGTGCTTCAGGAGCTTCTGGTCACTAAACCAAAGCGAAGTTACAAGAATAAAAAACCAGGAGCAATCCTGGTTTTTTATTTCCCGAGCAGTTCTCGTAATTTAATGAATGCCATACCCGTCATGACGGCATCATTCATTGCATCATGGGCATCGCGCGTCGGTAGACCTAAGTCTTTCATTAGAGTATCAAAACGTAAATCAATCATTTGACCGCGCTGATTTGGTGGCAATTTCGAGTTTTTGTACTCATAGTACATTTCTGAAACTTCAATCTTTTCTTGAGGGAGGCCTTGTCCTAGCATTGGCCAAATCACTTTATGCAGCATACCCAAGTCGAACTCTAGGTAATAACCAACAATGGGTCGACTGCCAATAAATTGCATCAGTTTGGCGGCTGCAACCTCAGGATCTAAGCCATTCGCAACATCAAGCTCGCGAAGCCGATGGATCTTAACGCTCTCTGCGGAGACTTCTTTGCTTGGTTTGACTAAGATCTCAAGACGTTCGCTAGTCATGATCTTATTGCCAACAATCTTGACCGCTCCGATTGAGATAACTTGATCTTTAGCGATATTTAAGCCGGTTGTTTCGCAGTCAATAGCTACCCATTCATTAGCAGGTGGCTTATCAAACATAAACTTATAGCGTTCATCGCCAAGATGAAAGATGAGCCATTCACGCCAAACGGAGCGATAGAGTTTTTGTATGAATCCAGGCAGTAACTGGCTCATGCAAACTCAAGGTGAAAGTGTTGACGCAAATACTGTTTAAAACGTTTCACTACACTCAAGCTATCCTTTAGAAGATCTCGCTCAAGGGTTGATAGTCGGCTAAGATCAATTTCACCAGAAACGGCTTTGCCGGTTTCTAGTTCGGCTATGCCGCTTTTTAGTCGCAACTCCATTAAGAGATGCAAAGATTCAACAACCTCGTTTCCAAGATCTTGGGGGATCTTATGGATTTGAATGAGTTCACGCACTCGTTCCGCTGTGGAGTTTGCGCGTATGTGATTCTCTAGGGCTAGCGAGCGAATTCCATGGGTTATGGCGAAGATACCCGCTTTTTTGAGATTGATGCGGTTATCCGAATGATCACCACCAAGGGTAAGCAAGCGATTCCACCAACCCACTTCTGAATTAAAACTCTCGATGGCGGCAGCAAAGCGCGCCATTAAGAATTGATTATCAGTGGCCAAATTAAAGAGATTCTGTTTGACGTTTTCAAGTAGTAATGAGTTGCCGCTAATTGCATGAGAATCTAAAAAGATAGCCAAATTCATTAGGCTATCTGGCGTGGGTTGAAGCAGCCAATGCTTTGCGGTCTCGGTAAAGTCCTTTTCCGACATGCGCCAAGCTGGATTATTGACCATAATCTTCCCTGGACATTCTGGGTAACCAAATTGAATCAATGCTGCGGAAAATTGATCACAGGCACTGACTACCTCAGGGGTGATTTGATAATCATTAGCAACGATGAGGCCATTATCTTGATCGGTCTTCAGAATCTGCTCGCCCCGTCCTTCGCTACCCATGACAAAGAGACAGCTATTCTTTTGAAGATCTGAACTTGCTATTAACGACCATGCCTTCTCAAAGAGTTTGGCATTTAGCTCTTGAACCAAACGGCCAATCATGGCAACTTTTGTGCCATTGCGATGCAATAGCGTGATGAGGTTGGTGATTTGATTAGCGGCTTCCTTCAAATCCTCTAGCGTCTTAGCGCTAAGAATGCCTTGTACTACAAGAGATGAGCTATTGGCTATAAAGCTTAATAGATCCACCTGCTCTAAAGTGCCAATTGGCTGTCCCTCGTTCATCACAATGACGCGATGAACCGAGTGACGGATCATGATGGCTAAAGCCTCATATAAATGGTCCTTGGCTTCAACGGTAATCAGTTTGTAGTTACTTAAAGGCCCTACGGGTGTTGAATCAAGAGGATATTTGGCAAGTATGGCACGTTGAAGGCTTGTTGTTGTGAAGATTCCTAGCTCTTTATTGTCAACAACATTGCTGCGAACCAAAACATTGTTAGTCCTTTTGTCGTTGAAAATTCTGACAACATCAAATAAGTTGGTATCAAATTCGACAATATGAATTTCCCTCAGAAACGCCTCGCTGACTTGCGCAAGACTAAGGGAGTTGATTTCATACTGACTACGTCTTTCGGCTAAAGCATTGAGCTTTTTAGAAAGATCTGCAAATAGTAAGGCGCCAAATGTTGCATTGGTAGAGATGAGCTCGGTTACTGTTGACTTGGCTAGTTGATAGCTAACCACTTCTTCGGAAGCTATGAATTGACTCGATACCTTTCCAGCAATCAGCCCTCGTCCATCAAAGCAGTCATCAGGGTCATAGGTCGCAACTTCCTCGCCATTCTCAAGTTGTTGAACATATCCTTTAATGGGAATAAACAAATGCGTTGGTGTTGAGCCTACGTCTAGTATAGTTTCGCCTTCCTTGAAATAGGCGATATCGACACTATTTCTGACTAGGTCTTGCTCTTGGGTATTGAGGCAGTCAAACGGAGAGGCTTGGAAATTAAAGGCATTAGGCATTCCTTATTCTATTTCCTTAGCCGAAATCTGGGAAGAAGGGGGCTTCCCTTAGGTATTCAATTTTTGATTTAAAGCAAAAAGCCTCGTAATTAGAAAATCACGAGGCTTTTAAATGCTTAACACGCAAAACCTTATTGCTCTACTGCCTCGCGAATCATTCCGGCAGCAACTGTGTGGTTGGTCGCTTCGTCAATCAAAATGAAGGAACCTGTTCGTTGGGACTGATCAAATAAGTCTGCGACGATGGGTTTTTGCAAAATAAAATCGACTCTACCAATTTCATTCGTGGAGAGTGCATGTACATCGCTTGCATGCGATAAGGTTTGAACATCCAAGACTTGTTGAATATTTTTAACCTTTGCGCCAATGGTATTAGTAGTGTGACGCAATGCGTACTTCCGACTCAATGAGAGTGGTTCGCCATCTAACCAGCATAAGTCAGCAGAAAGCTGCTTGCTGAGCACAGGCGGTTTAGAATCTTCCGCGCTAATAAATAGAGAGCCACGCGATACATCAATATCTTCAGCCAATTGAATCGCTACGGCTTCGCCAGTTTGAGCTGAGTCAACAGCATTATTACCCTTGCTATCAGAGCCATTCCCGAGATAAATCTCAGCAACCGTAGCCTCCGAACCACCTGGCAACACCTTAATCTTTTGGCCTTTGCGAATACTGCCTGATTCAATCTCACCCAGGTAGCCACGGAAATCATCTGAAGCGCTTCCATCTTGGCGTGCCACATATTGCACTGGGAAACGTAGGGCTAATTTTTCGGATTTAGGGCTGGTATCAAGGCCTTCGAGTAATTCCAATAGAGTAGGACCTTTGTACCAAGGAGTATGTTGACTTTTAGTAACAACATTGGCTCCCAGTAAGGCTGAGATAGGAATTAATGTTGGGGTTGGCAAACCAATTTTGATAGCGAGATCTTCGATGGCAGATTTAATGGTGTTGTAAACCTTCTCATCGAATTCAAACAAATCCATTTTGTTGATCGCAAATACCACGTGACGCAAACCCAATAAATGCACTATTGCGGCATGACGTTTGGTTTGGGCTAATAGTGTTGCTGGCGAGGTATTTAGATCAACGCGAGTAGCATCCACTAATATGACTGCTACATCAGACTGCGATGCGCCTGTAACAAGATTACGAGTGTATTGTTCGTGACCCGGAGCGTCAGCCACAATAAATTTACGCTTAGGTGTCGAAAAATAGCGATACGCCACATCAATCGTAATACCTTGCTCACGCTCAGCTTCTAGGCCATCAGTCAAAAGTGCCAAATCAACACCAGCATCAGAGGAGGTAACGCGCGCATGTTTCGTCTTGGAAAGGGATTCAAGCTGGTCAACCAGAATAGATTTGGTGTCATAAAGTAAACGACCAATTAAGGTGCTCTTACCGTCATCAACGCTACCGGCGGTAATAAAGCGCACTACGTTTTGATGCGCATTTAGATGTTGAGTTGTTGTCATCAGAAGTAACCTTCTTTCTTACGGCGCTCCATGGAGGCCTCATTGGTTTGGTCGTCCATGCGGGTTGCGCCACGTTCAGTAATTTCGGTGATGGCGGTTTCGGCAATGATATCGAGCGGGTTTGCAGCAGTACTGAGTACTGGGCAGGTACAACTGATGTCGCCAACAGTACGGAAGCGCACACTTAAAATTTCACTAACGTCACCAGGTGCTTTTGGAGTGACATCGGTCACCGGTACCAGGAGATTGTTTTTCTTCACCACTTCACGTTGATGGGTGTAATAGATGCTAGGCAAAGCAAGGTTTTCGCGGGCAATGTATTGCCAGACATCGAGCTCGGTCCAGTTGGAAATCGGAAATACGCGCATATTCTCGCCTTTAGCGATACGGGCGTTATAGAGATTCCAGAGTTCAGGACGTTGCGCCTTGGGATCCCATTGGCCAAATTCGTCGCGGAAAGAGAAGATGCGCTCTTTAGCTCTGGCTTTCTCTTCATCGCGACGTGCGCCACCCATCAGGGCATCAAATTCATACTCGGCGATTGTCTCAAGCAAGGTTACCGCTTGAGCGGCATTACGGGAATCTGTCTCTTTACGTAAACGAACAGTACCCTTTTTAATAGAGTCTTCTACGTGACCAACAATGAGTTTGACACCAGTGTTTTTAACAACATCGTCACGATATTGAATTACTTCAGGATAGTTATGCCCTGTATCAATGTGTAAAATCGGAAAGGGTAACTTGACAGGACGATCGCCAAATTGGAATGCCTTACGTGCTAAGTGAAACATCACGATCGAATCTTTTCCGCCTGAAAATAGCATGGCGGGGTTGGAGCACTGTGCTACCACCTCACGAATGATGTAGATAGACTCAGCTTCGAGCCAATCTAAGTGATCATCAAGTAATTTTTTTTCTGACATTCTGTAAATCGCTTCTTGTTTCTACTAAGTTTTAATAATGAATACGTTATTTGTTGACGTGCAGTCCACACTCTTTGCTAGCGCTTTGTAGCCACCACCAGCGTCCAGCGCGGATATCCTCGCCTTGCTTTACTTGGCGGGTACAGGGCTCGCAGCCAATGCTGGGGTAACCCTTGAGGTGAAGAGGGTGTATAGGCACATTCTCTTGTTTGATGTAAGCCCAGATATCGGCTTCGCTCCAATCAAACAGTGGATTAAATTTAGCAATACCTCTTGCGTCATCTAACTCTTCAAGATTGAGTTCTGTGCGGGTAGTTGATTGTTCGCGACGTTGACCAGTAATCCAAGCATCTGCACCTTGTAATGCGGCGTTCAAAGGTTTGATTTTGCGTGCGCCGCAGCAGGCTTTTTTGGGTTCTTCACCATCATAAAAACCATTCATGCCATATTGATCGATGAATGCTTGAACATCGTTTTCTTGGGGATAGACTTTTTCAATCGTTACCCCGTAATGGTCTTCGGTAGTTTTAACCATGTCGACAGTCTCTTGATGAAGACGTCCTGTGGCTAATGTAAAAAGTTTGATGTTGGCTTTTGCTTTCTGAATAGCGTCAGTGACCACCATATCTTCTGCAGCAAGACTAGTAGCAAAGCGGACATCTGAAAATCGAGACGAAATATCAGATAGGCGTTTTATTAGCGAATTAGATTTTTTAGAAAATTCAGCAGGCGATATAGAGCTTTGCGGAATTGACCAAAATTTTGGTGCAATCATGATGAGACTAATTTAATTCCAACTAGAAATAGGGTGGCGGCCAATGTGGTTCTAGTTGCACGCTCGGAAAGGGTGCTCGATAGCTTTGCGCCCAACCAGATTGCTGGAACTGATCCAAGCAAAAGACCAAAAAGTAGATCAAAGTGAACATTTCCTAGCCACCAGTGGCCAAGACCAGCTAGCGCTGTAAGCGGAACTGCATAAGCAATATCTGTGCCTGCAACTTCAGATGGCTTGAGGTGTGGATATAGAGCCAAAATGAGGGTTGCGCCAATTGCGCCAGCGCCAATTGATGAAATAGTTACAAGAACTCCAATAACGGCGCCAACCGCAATAGTTGCAACCTTTAGGCGAGACCCACTTGGTAGAAATTTTGGGTTGTCCTGAACCCATTTAAGAATCTTTGCTCTAAATAGCAATGAAATTGCTGTTAATAAAACAGAGATGCCAATGGAGACGCTAATAAAGTGATTGAAATTTTTTGAAACTGGACCAACAAACTTCAACGTCAAAATCGAAATCACTGCGGTCGTTAAGCTACCAATGCATAGTAAGCGAACAATATCCCAGCGAACATTGCCATGCAATCTGTGTGCGGCTGTGCCAAACCCTTTTGTAATTGCCGCAAATGCAAGATCAGTTCCAACAGCAGTTGTTGGCGCTACGCCAAAAATAATGGTTAGGAGCGGTGTCATTAACGAGCCACCACCAACACCAGTCATGCCAACTAAAAGCCC
This sequence comes from Polynucleobacter sp. MWH-UH25E, assembly GCF_018687095.1. NCBI lineage: Bacteria > Pseudomonadati > Pseudomonadota > Betaproteobacteria > Burkholderiales > Burkholderiaceae > Polynucleobacter > Polynucleobacter sp. MWH-UH25E. The sequence goes on from NZ_CP061286.1 coordinate 1,052,253, forward strand.
AACAAGTGCGCCGGAAATAATGAATTGTGTGGAATCAATGAAATATTGAATCATGATTTATTCCTTATCAAGCAAAAGACTGTTCAAACTCTTCGAGCTTGATGGTGTTCATGAGAAATAGAATTTGACGCTGGAATTGCTTGCGTTCTGCGACCTTCTCATGTGGAAGGCGGTCATGTTCCCGAAGTAATTTAGTGATAACGGGGTTGTAATGCTCGCGAACGGGGGACATCGAAATTCCTTGGTAATAACTCGTTAAAGAGAATTTACCAAGGGTTCTATATATCTACAAGAAATATATAGCGATATTTATATTACTTTTGGATATAAAGAAACTGGCGGTAACTGAGTGGCTTGGGTTACTTCTCTACGAAGGCGCGCTCAAAGACGTAGTCACCCATTTGACCGAGGCTTGGTGAAACTTTGAAGCCTTTTGCATCCAACATTTCCGAGGTTTCTTTAAGCATGGATGGACTACCGCAGATCATTGCTCGATCAACTGCTGGATCTAGTGGCGGTAAGCCGATGTCTTTAAAGAGCTGACCTGATTCAATTGCAGTTGTTAGACGGCCAGTATGCTTAAACGCTTCACGCGTAACGGTTGGGTAATAGATGAGTTTTTCGCGAATCAGTTCGCCAAGGTATTCATCTTGGGTTAATTCATTTTTGATGTAGTCAGCATAAGCAAGCTCGCTCACCAAGCGAACGCCATGAATGAGAACTACTTTCTCAAATTTCTCATAAGTCTCTGGGTCGCGAATAATACTCATGAATGGAGCAAGGCCTGTGCCTGTGCTAAAGAGGTAGAGGTGCTTTCCAGGGTTGAGATCATCTAGCACCAAAGTGCCAACGGACTTTTCGCTTACAAGAATAGGGTCACCAACCTGAATCTTTTGCAGGCGAGATGTTAGTGGACCATCTTGAACTTTGATACTTAAAAATTCCAAGTGCTCTTCGTAGTTGGGGCTTGCTACGCTATATGCGCGAACCAGGGGTTTGCCTTCAACTTCCAGCCCGATCATTAGGAAATGTCCACTGCGAAAGCGTAAGCCTTTATTGCGGGTTGTTGTAAAACTAAATAAGGTGTCGTTCCAGTGGTGAACGGTTAAAACGGTTTCAGTGTGATATGCGGCCATGACAAGCGTAATAAATATTGCAAAACCTTGATTATCCTCATTATTTGACTACTTTCGAAGTGTTTGATGAATTAACTTTTTATATTTAGTCAACTTTTGGTAATAAAGAGTATGAAAACGATGAGTTTGCGCTCATATTTAGGTAGCCAGCTATCATTTGCATATGACTCGATCCCAATACCTATATCTATCTCTGTTAAGCCTTTGTTTGGTTGTCTTCGCGGTTATCTTGCAGCAAACAGGGTATCAAGGCGTTTCGTTTTTGCCTTGCCCCCTCTGTATCTTGCAGCGAATTGGCTATCTGGGAATCGCTGTCTTTTGCTTCTTGGCCGTTGGGGTAAATCCATTGAGAAAACTTTTTCATGGCCTAGCGACATTGTCGGCTGCTTATGGATTTTCAGTGGCAGCTCGCCAGGTGTGGCTGCTGTCTCATCCCGAAAATTCGTGTGGCATTGATCCGTTGGAGACATGGATTAACCAATTTCAATTGACTCAAGGTCTTCCGTGGTTATTTAAAGCGGATGGACTTTGCTCCGCAAAATTGCCAGCGATTTTGGGTTTGCAAGTGCCGGAGTGGTCATTATTTTGGTTTGGAGTGATCTTTATTATTTTGCTAATTGGTTTCTTTAGAAAAGTTAGGATCTAAATTAGCTTGAAATTAAAAAGGCACCATTTGGTGCCTTTTTAATTCTCTATAGATTGAAGTCTGTAAATATGACTTACTTACTCTTCTTCGCGACGCAAGTGTGGGAATAGAATCACGTCACGAATATTCGGTGCATCAGTCAGGAGCATAACCAGACGGTCAATACCGATGCCGCAACCGCCTGTAGGAGGCATGCCGTATTCGAGTGCGCGAATAAAGTCGTGATCAAAGTACATTGCCTCTTCATCGCCGGCTTCCTTCTGTTCTACCTGCTTGCGGAAACGATTGGCTTGATCTTCAGCATCATTCAGTTCTGAGAAGCCGTTAGCAATCTCGCGACCAGTTATGAACAGCTCAAAGCGCTCGGTGATGCCTGGGCGACTATCCGATTCTCTTGCGAGAGGGCTGACTTCGATTGGGTAATCAATGATATAAGTTGGCTCCCAAAGGTGTTCCTCAGCAACAAGTTCAAATAAAGCTAACTGCAATGCACCTATACCTGCGTTTTTGAGGGTTGGGGAGTCTGGATTCTCGCCACCTTTTTTCAGTTCCGCACGAATAAATGCGGCATCCTCAAGTTGGGCGGGGTCATAGCTTTTGCCTGACTGGCCGCAGTACTTCAAAATGGCTTCATTGATGGTTAAGCGTTGGAAGGGCTTGCTTAAATCAAGTTCACGTCCTTGATGGGTTAGCACTGCGGTACCTTGCGCATCAATTGCTGCGGCACGAATTAAACCTTCTGTGAAATCCATCAACCAGCGGTAATCTGTGTATGCCGCATAGAACTCCATCATGGTGAATTCTGGATTGTGGCGAGGACTTACGCCTTCATTGCGGAAGTTGCGGTTAATTTCAAATACGCGTTCGAAGCCACCTACTACTAAACGCTTTAAGTAAAGCTCTGGAGCGATACGCAAGAACATTTGCATGTCCAAAGCATTGTGGTGGGTAATAAATGGTTTAGCTGCTGCGCCACCGGGAATGGGGTGAAGCATCGGCGTCTCAACTTCCATGAAGTCAGCATCAAGCATATGGCGACGCAGGGAAGCAATAGCCTTGCTACGCGCTTTAAAGGTATTACGGCTTTCTGGGTTAACAATCAGATCAACATAACGCTGGCGATATTTTGTTTCTAAATCAGAGAGGCCATGAAATTTATCGGGCAAAGGACGTAATGATTTGCTCAATAAACGTAATTGATTGCATTCAACAGAAAGTTCGCCCTTATTGGTTTTAAAGAGATTGCCTTCTGCGGAAATAAAGTCACCCATATCCCAGTGCTTGAAAGCGCCATGGGTATCTGCACCAGTGAGTTCATCGTTAATGTAAAACTGAATCTGTCCGCTACGGTCCTGAATGGTGGCAAAGCTGGCCTTACCCATCACGCGTTTCAGTACCATACGCCCAGCTACCTTCACATGAATCTTTTTCTCTGCAAGCTCTTCTTTGGTCAGGCTATCGTAGTGAGCATGAAGATCTGCCGCTAAATGGGTTGGCACAAAATCATTGGGGAAGGCAACTCCATTTGAGCGAAGTTTCGCTAGCTTCTCGCGACGTTCAGCGATGATGTGATTTTCATCAACCGCTTCGGTTGCTGGAGCTTGGGTGTTGGCTGAATTTGTTTTATCGTTCATATTCTTGATTAATTAAACGCCTTGCTTCAGGCTGGCTTCAATAAATGCATCGAGATCTCCATCTAATACTTTTTGAGTATTCGAAATCTCAACGTTGGTGCGTAAGTCTTTAATGCGGCTCTGATCCAAAACATAGGAGCGAATTTGGTGACCCCAGCCCACATCGGTTTTGCTAGCTTCCAACTTATCTTGCTCAGCTCGACGCTTTTGCATTTCATGTTCGTAGAGACGAGACTTGAGCATGCTCATGGCTTCTGCGCGGTTGCGATGTTGGCTGCGATCGTTTTGGCACTGCACCACAATTCCAGTTGGAACGTGCGTTAATCGCACGGCAGAGTCGGTTTTATTAATATGCTGACCGCCAGCGCCTGACGCACGATAGGTGTCGGTACGAATATCAGCAGGATTCACTTCAATTTCGATGGAATCATCAATCTCTGGATAGACATAGATCGAGGCAAAGGAGGTGTGACGACCGTTAGACGAGTCGAAAGGAGATTTGCGCACTAAGCGATGCACGCCTGTTTCAGAGCGCAGATGTCCGTAAGCATACTCGCCGTCGACTTTGATCGTTGCGCTCTTGATGCCTGCAACATCGCCATCGGATTCTTCCAGAATTTCCGTTTTGTAGCCTTTGCGTTCACAATACTTTAAGTATTGACGATAAAGCATGCTTGCCCAATCGCAGGCTTCAGTGCCACCTGCACCAGCTTGAATATCAATAAAGCAGTTACATGAATCCATCTCATTGTGGAACATGCGGCGGAACTCAAGATCATTAATGATCTTGCTATAACTCTCTACATCTTTCTCGATAGCAGCGATTGTCTCGAAATCACTCTCTTCTTTAGCCATATCGAATAGTTCGATAGCGCCAGTGATATTGGTATTGAGATCGGTGAGTGTGGAAACCACGCCATCAAGCAATTTCTTTTCTTTGCCTAAGGCTTGTGCTTTCTTTTGGTCATCCCAGATGCTAGGGTCTTCTAGGATGGAGTTAACTTCAGTGAGACGACGAGACTTTACTTCGTAGTCAAAGATACCCCCGAAGGGCTTGCTCGCGGGTGAGCAGATCGGACAAGGTATTTGAGATGGTGTTTAGTTGTTCAGCTTCCATCCCCTGATTATAAGGGGGTTATTCCAATTGCCCCCTCAGCCGGCTGGGCTTTCATCATGAGCTTCAATCATCAGTTGGACTCGAGCTTGTCCTTGATAGCGATCGGTCACGAGACGGTACGCAAGCTTGGCTTGGCTGGGTAGGCTTTGGGTGCGATTAAACCAAACGGCTGTTAGTGGTTTGGTAGGGGCTAGATTTGAGTCGCCGCTCAATGGCTTTACCAATAAACGCAGATGTTTTTCTTTCATCAAGCTCTGTTGAGTAATTTCAAAGTCGCCATAGAAAATGGGCTGTGGAAATCCTTGGCCCCAGATTTCATCGGCAAGAAGGTCGCCAATTTCAGGGGTAAATTCAGATGGAAGGAGGGCACCATCGTGAATATGCTGTCGCTCTAGTAACTCTGCGCTTAGTAAGCTATTGGCAACTTCCTGGAAGCACATATCAAAACGATCAAAATCACTTTTTCGGATAGTCAGGCCTGCAGCCATCGCGTGCCCGCCAAACTTTAGGATCAAGCCAGGTTCTTTTTTCGAGACAATATCCAAGGCATCACGCAAATGAAATCCTGTTAAGGATCGTCCTGAGCCTCGCAATTCATCACCGGTATTGCCATCAGGTGCAAAGATAATAGCTGGGCGATTAAAACGTTCTTTTAAGCGTGATGCCACGATACCAACAACACCTTGGTGCCATTCCGGATTCCATAAGCAAATACTAGAGCGCTGCGCCATCGTGCCCGATAGTTGGTCTTCAGAGAGGTATGCAAGAGCGGTTTCTTGCATACCCGTTTCGATCACGCGTCGCTCTCGATTGATGCGATCAAGCTCTTGGGCAAGACTCAAAGCTTCATCCGTGCTATCAGTTAATAACAGGCGAATACCTAGTGTCATGTCTGCAAGCCGCCCCGCGGCATTAAGTCTTGGCCCAATGGCAAAACCAAGGTCAAAGGTATTGGCTTTGCGGAGATCTCGAGTCGCCACTTGGAAGAGCGCTTGCATTCCAGGTTGCGATATACCAGCACGCATACGCTTTAATCCATTAGAAACCAATATCCGATTATTGCGATCCAATTGTGCAACGTCTGCGACAGTACCAAGCGCCACCAAATCTAATAGGTTCTCTAATTTGGGCTGCGTCTCGTTGGTAAATTTGCCGCGTTTACGCAATTCCGCACGAAGCGCTACCAATACATAAAACATTACTCCAACACCTGCTAAGGCTTTACTTGGGAACGTGCAGTTCGGTTGATTGGGATTCACAATAGCCGCCGCATTGGGTAGCTTGTCGCCAGGCAAATGATGGTCAGTCACAATCACAGCCATGCCTAATTCATTAGCGCGATCAACCCCCGCTTCGCTAGCAATGCCGTTATCGACAGTAATTAAATATTTCGGTTTTGGGATTTGTTGAGCAGCTAACTCGACGACATCAGGCGTTAAGCCGTAACCCATCGTAAAACGATTTGGTACTAAAAACTGAATGGGTGTATCCGCTCCGCCAAGCATTCTAAGGCCGCGCAGACCGACGGCGCAGGCAGTTGCCCCATCACAGTCATAGTCTGCAACGATCAGCATTGGCTCTTTTTTTTCCAAAATATCGGCGAGTAAAGACGCGGTACTGATGCAATTTTTTAGATCATTTGGGGAGAGCAGGTTTTTTAGTTCAAGAGAAAGTTCCTCGGGAGATTCCACGCCCCGTGCTGCGTACAGCCTAGCTAATAGTGGATGCAAGTCACTTTGTTCTAGCCAAGCAGCAGCCCTCTCTGAAAAAGATCGTTTAGAAAAAGAACTCACGATTGAATTGCATCTTTCCAAGTTAGGACTTCTGGCTTTCTCCAGAACATCCAAGATTTCTTCTGAATATCATGCAAGGTAAATACCCGCTCTCGAGTTCTACCTTCGGGAAAATCAATGATCATCACTTCATCTAGTTGCTTATTTAGGAATTGATTGACCAACTGAGGCCAAAGAGCTTCTGGCTTATCTAGCCAAGCAAAAGCGCCATCGAGACTTGCGGTAGAGACCGAGTTGCTAAATTGAATGCCGCAGAATTTAGCAAGCCCCGATAGTAATGGGTGTTGACCAACTATCTTGCTAGCTTGTCCAAACACTAGTGGTACTTTGACATCCCTTAGTCTGCCAATTCCACTAATCCAAATGGAGTTGATGCTTGGCAAGCCTCTTGCTTGACGTTCCTCGTTTACGGAATCGATATGCCAAAGCATTTGAATTTCATTTTGTAATTTGCGCCAACGCTTCGCGATACCTTGCTCATGCGTGTCATGGGGCATCCACCAATCAATATTGCGACCTTGTGCTTGATCAACGCTGTAGCTAGCTAACTTATTAAATGGTCCAACTGGAATGAACCAGTAGTGTTGATTATGAAATAGCACCTGATGCTCAAAGTCTTCTTGAAGCAAAGGTAGCGCCACATTGAGTAATTGCGTTGATTCAGTTTCTGTCAGATCAATCTGATTCTGACCCATCAAAATCAGGTGATCTCGCGTAGCATGCAAATGAACTGGCTGTAAGCATGCGATTTCTAGATTGGGATCAAAGTTTATTGTGGACTGCCCCAAAAGAAGAATCGGTGCAAGCGGTACCTGGTCACCCAGTAGATAGCGCTCATGTGGCAACCCCTGGCGAGCTTGATTGTCGTCTTGTTCGTCCAAGACATCCTCCCCCGTTAGCATCAGGGTAAAGCGTCTTGGCTGGTCTTGGGTATTTTGAGCTTGCGCTGAATTCTGAGTCATCCCCCTAATTTTAGGTGGCATTTGGAGTTTCCATCAGTTTGCGCTCGCAATTGTCTAAACTGTGGCTATGTTGAGATTTCCAATCGATCTAGAAATTGGCTTGCGCTATACCCGCTCCAAGCGCCGGAAGGCTGTTGGCAAGCGTGATGGCTTCCTTTCCTTTATTTCAGGGATTTCTACTGCCGGCATCGCTTTAGGAGTTGCTTCCTTAATTGTGGTTTTGTCAGTGATGAATGGTTTTCAGAAAGAGGTGCGTGATCGCATGCTATCCGTGCTTTCACATGTCGAGATTACTGCGCCGGATGGCTTGGCAAATTGGGAGTCACTTGCCCAAAAGCTTGGTAAAGAGCCTCACGTTGTTGGAGTTGCGCCGATGGTGAGCTCACAAGGGTTGCTCACTCGCGATAACGTCATGCGTGGCGTTGCTATTCGTGGAATTGCTCCAAGCGAGGAAGGAAAGGTTTCCGATCTTCCAAAACAATTTATCGCCGGAAATATTAACGATCTTCAGCCAGGCAGTTTTGGCGTTGCATTAGGTGCGCAATTGGCATCTATCGTTGGCGCCCGTATTGGTGATCGAATTAATTTAATTGTTCCTGAGAGTGATTTAACTCCAGCAGGTGCAATGCCAAGAATGCGCACTCTTCAGGTAGTAGGCATTGTGGATAGTGGTCATTATGAATACGATAGCTCTCTGGCGATCATGCATTGGAGAGATGCAGCGGCCTTATTGCGATTGCATGATCCATCGGGTTTGCGCATCAAAGTAGATGATATGCAGCGCGCTCCTGAAGTTGCGGCTGAGCTTGCCTCCGTAGTCCCTCAGGCCTTGTGGGTTACAGATTGGTCCCGATCTAACCGCAATTGGTTTGCAGCAGTACAAACTGAAAAGAAGATGATGTTCATCATCCTGACACTCATTATTGCTGTCGCTGCATTTAACCTAGTTTCTACCCTGGTGATGACTGTCAATGAGAAGCAGGCTGATATCGCAATCCTCAGAACCATGGGTGCGAGCCCAGGATTAATACAGAGAATATTTTTAGTTCAGGGATTGGCGATTGGTTTAATGGGATCACTGGCTGGTGTTGGTCTTGGCTTATTAATTGCATGCAATATTGATGTCATTGTTCCAGCGATTGAAGCAATCTTCCGAGTGCGGTTCTTGCCACGCGAGGTGTACTTTATTAGTGAACTGCCATCAGATGTGCGCATGGGTGATGTGGTTACTGTGGGATTAATGGCTTTCGGCCTATCGGTTTTAGCCACCTTATATCCAAGTCGTCGTGCTGCGAAGATTAAGCCAGCGGAGGCGCTGCGCTATGAGTAATTTAAATAGCCCAGTATTGCTGGCGAAAGGCCTAGCTAAAACTTATGGTCAAGGCCCAACCGCTGTTGAGGTGCTCAAGGCGGTTGATCTAAGCGTAGCCAATTCAGAAAAAGTTGCCATAGTGGGTTCATCTGGTTCGGGCAAGAGTACTTTGCTACATTTATTAGGGGGCTTAGATACCCCTAGTGCTGGCTCAGTACTTCTTGGTGGTGCAGATATCAATCGACTCTCAGTTGCCAAGTTGGATAAATTGCGCAACCAGAATTTAGGATTCATTTATCAATTTCATCATCTCTTGGATGAATTCAGCGCGGTAGAAAATGTTGCCTTATTGCTTCGGATTCGTGGCTTAAGCAATGAAGAATCGATGGATCGCGCTAGTCAGATGCTCAAAGCAGTTGGTTTAGCTAATCGCGAGCTTCATACTCCTGCAGAGCTATCGGGTGGAGAGCGTCAGCGTGTTGCCGTGGCTAGAGCCTTGGTGGGTAATCCAAGTTGTGTATTGGCTGATGAGCCTACAGGAAATTTGGATACTGAAACTGCTGATGGCGTATTCGATTTAATGTTGGATATCGCTCGCGAGCAAGGCACCGCCTTTGTAATTGTGACTCATGATCCAGTTCGCGCTCAACGTTGTGATCGGATTTTGCATTTAGAGCGCGGAGTACTCAATACCTTTGAGCAGTAATTTCGCTCCCATGTGGATTGATACGCACTGCCATTTAGATGCACCAGAGTTCTCATCATCTTTGGCGGAAATCATTGCCGCATCGAGAGAAAAGGATGTGCGAGCAATTCTTTTGCCCGCAGTGAAGGTGGCAGATACACAGCACGTGCAGTTCCTTGTCTCTCAATACAGCAAAGAAATTCCAGGGTTGGTTTATACCTTAGGTATTCACCCTCTATACACCAATCAAGCGCATGAGACTGATCTCAATTTATTAGGAGAGCAGATTAGTAAAGCCCTCACCGATCCGAGATTTGTTGGGGTTGGAGAAATTGGCCTGGATTATTTTGTTGAGGGCTTGGATCCTCATAAGCAAGAGCATTTCTTTCATGCGCAACTAGATTTGGCAGAACAATTTGAGTTACCTGTCATATTGCATGTGCGCCGTTCGCAAGACGCTGTATTAAAAGCTTTGCGCCGACGCAAAATACCAGGAGGTATTGCGCATGCATTTAATGGTAGCCTTCAACAGGCGGAACAATTTATCGAGCTTGGTTTCAAGTTAGGCTTTGGTGGGGCGGCAACTTATGAACGTGCATTACAAATTCGTAGATTACTAAAAGAATTGCCGCTAGAGTGTATTGTTACCGAGACCGATGCGCCAGATATTCCGCCAGCTTGGTTGAAGGCTGAAAATTTAGCATTTAATGAACCTGCTTTCCTACCCAGAATCGCCAAAGAACTCGCAGTCATTCGCGGCGTGAATGATTTGGAGTTTGCCTCAGCGGTTTGGCGTAATGCCCTGCAGGTTTTACCTCGCTGGTCGGCGCTCTGTGCTGACAATCCAACCCTAAACTTAGCCTCCTAAATCATTGCGCTTAGCAATTACGGCATTTATTGCCGGGGGATCGCTCCTTTTTCTTTTGCCGCAGGTGCCATCTCAATGGCATTGGGCTTCTGGTGGGGTCGCCATCTTTTGTATGTTGCTTATTTGTTTGATTCAGCAGATCAGGTGGGTGCGATATTTTTTGATTTGCACATTGCTATTTAATTTCGGTTTTGCATGGAATGCGTACTATGCCGATGGTCGTTTGCAAAATATTCTTGCCCAAGAGTTGGAGGGTGAAGAATTAAGTATTAAGGGCAGAGTGATTGGTTTGCCTCAGGGTGGTGATACTGGCGCAAAGTTTGCTTTTGAAATCACACAGATGCTTCTTAGAGGTGAAAGCAAGACCCAATTCCCGCAACAAATTTATCTTAGCTGGCAACCTGCTTGGAGAAGCTATCAAATCATTCCAGAAATTATTCCTGGCCAATGTTGGAAATTCAAGGTGAAACTCAAAAGGCCTTATGGGTCTTTAAATCCTTATACCTTTGATTTTGAGCGCTGGGCTTTTCATCAAAACTTTGGAGCAAGCGGATCGGTTAGATCAGGCGAATTGTTGACGGTAAAGGAGATTGGCTTAACCGAATTTTCTTTGCAAATGGAACTAGCACGTTATAAGTTGCGCAAAAAAATTAAATCAGCTTTATCACCAGATGCGCGCTATGCAGGTGTGATTATTGCTCTCGTAATGGGTGATCAAAATGCGATTCATCAAGATGATTGGGGTGTATTTAATGCAACTGGGATTGGTCATTTGATTTCAATATCTGGCTTACATGTCACCATGTTAGCTGGTGTTGGGGCAGCTTTGGCCGCATTTTTTTGGAGGCGTAGATCTTTGCCGCTACTGCTTCCTGTGGGTAAGGTTGCAGCATTGTCTGGTTTTTTGACTGCGTTTATATACGCATGGCTAGCTGGGTTTCAGATACCAGCTCAAAGAACCATGTATATGGTTGGGGTGGTTGCATTTGCCCTATGGACTGGCAGAAACCCAAGATCATTTGATATTTGGTGGTGGGCGCTAGTATTTGTTTTGTTGATTGACCCGATGGCACCTTACACCCCAGGGTTTTGGCTATCGTTTGGCGCAGTGGCTGCCATCCTATACGCCATGAAAGACTCTTCTGGTTTGCTTGGCGTCCCTACGGGTAGAGAGTTAGAGGCGCCATTGATATCGCGACTTCTGCAAGCATGTCGTGAGGCTTGTCGAGTACAGGCTGTTGTAACCATTGCCCTCTTGCCGATAACGCTATTTTGGTTTTATCAAGTGTCGATAGTTTCGCCACTAGCCAATGCTTTTGCAATTCCTGTGGTGAGTTATATCGTTACTCCTTTGGCAATTGCTGGAGCGTTGTTACCAGAATTTTTGGGTAAGTGGCTTCTAATTCCAGCTCACGCAGTGATGGAGTGCTTGGCAACCTTATTAGAATGGATGGCAAGTTGGGATTGGGCTGTGGTGTGGTCAAGCCAGCCTATGTGGTGGATTTTGGCTCCATCAATCATAGGAATAATTTATGCCATTCGACCTGGTGAGTTGTCGTCGTCTTGGCGGTCAAGGTTATGCGTGCTAATACCAACCGCAATACTTTTTATGCCTTGGCCTCATTTCATGGGCAATAACTTAAGGTCGGGTGAATTCAGGGCGACGGTCCTGGATATTGGTCAAGGCACCACAGTCCTAGTTGAAACCGCGAGCAAAAGCTTGCTCTATGACACTGGGCCTATACAAGGCAAAGAAGATGACGCTGGGCAGCGAACTATATTGCCATATTTGCGAGGCAGAGGAATTGCTCAAATTGATCGCATGGTAATAAGCCATAGCGATAGCGACCATGTGGGCGGCGCCGCTTCATTGCTAAAGAAAATTACATTTAACGAAATGATGGGTTCTTTGCCAAGCGATAACCCGCTATTACTCAATTTAGGCTTAAGAAAGGTTCCAAGTATTCCTTGTCGTTATGGCCAGCGGTGGACTTGGGATTGGGTAGAATTTGTGATTTGGCATCCACATGAATCCACTAACTTTCAAAAACAATACCCCTTGAAGCCAAATGAAATGAGTTGTGTTCTAGAGGTGCGTAATAAAGATCACTCTTTCTGGTTGACTGGTGATGTAGAGCGTCAAGGTGAAACTGAAATTACTGAGCGTTTAGATGCAGAGATGCTGAGAGACATTGGGGATCGACAAATTATTTTTATGGCGCCACACCATGGCAGCAAAACTTCATCATCAATGGAGTTATTAAACGCCTTAGGACCAGATATTGCGTTTGCTCAAAATGGTTATCGCAACCGCTATGGGCATCCACATCCAACGGTTACAGCCAGATATAAGGGTCTCGGGATCCCGTTCTATCAAACTCCAGAAACGGGTGCGCAGATATGGTTTTTTAAGAGCCTAAAAGAATCTCAGTTGATACCGCTTTTCTGGAGGGATGCGGCAAAAAGGCTGTGGCATCGCAATTCTGCAATCAATTGAATTCTCTATGAAGATTTTCTTTTCACAGTCATTGGACATGTTGCCCTAAAAAGTTCATTTTTAATAAATATGGGTTTACCACTTGAGTTATCAACGCCAATAAGAACAAGCACTTCGCTCAATGAATAGTCGCCTGTATTGTAGACAAGCTGTTCTTTGCTACGTTGTTGATCGGGCAATTCGGTCTCTTTGTAACAAGTAAGCTGTGTGCCTTCCTTTACGCAACTTCTTTGTGTCATTTGATTGGAATCAATTTCATAGCGCCTGTTTTGTCTTGATGTTTTGGATGAGGATCCTGATGCTGAGATCTCAATAAGCGTACCTTCACAATCAAGCGAGTAGGAAGTCTCGTTGTTCCTAGAGCAAGCCATCAAGCAAAAAACAATAAGTAGAAATATTTTTTTCATGTTTGCCCTCTAAGACATTAGTGGGGTGATAGTCATACTTATGCGTACAAGGATAACTACTGATGTCGTTGCTAAGGGTAAAAACTGAGATGCTACCTTGTGGCGCCGAGCGTTGTCTGTACCAAATTAAGAGCGTGGGAGCCTAAAAAGCAAAAAGCCCTTAAAAATTAAGGGCTTAGCGTATGATATTTGGTTGCGGGGGCAGGATTTGAACCTACGACCTTCGGGTTATGAGCCCGACGAGCTGCCAGACTGCTCCACCCCGCGTCTGAGACTAAGATTCTACCATTTTTTGCAGTGCAGTGTCGAGCTATTCCTGTAAATAAGGCTCAAATAAGCGGTTTTTTGCTAAAAATTCTAAATTTAGGGCTTCCTTTAAAGGAGTAACATATTGCCACGCAATATCACGCTAGGATTTATCCATGTCAGTTAGCAATCCAGAATTCTCGCAATCTTCCTTATTGAGACCAGTCGAGATTACTAGGGGGAATTCGCCACATAAAAAAGGTGCTTCACTCGCATTAATGCTCGCGGCAATTGGGGTGGTATTCGGCGACATCGGAACAAGTCCACTTTACGCTCTAAAAGAATGCTTTAGCCCTGATCACGGAATTCCATTTTCGGCAGACGCCGTCTATGGTGTTATTTCAATGGTGTTTTGGGCATTTGCCATTGTTGTATCTCTTAAATATGTGTTGTTTGTGATGCGCGCAAACAATCATGGCGAGGGCGGAATTTTGGCACTCATGGCATTGGCTCTGAGGACGGCGCCGACGGGTTCTAAGAGGTCCTTGCTCATCATCATGGCTGGCGTTTTTGGGGCCTGCATGTTTTATGGTGACGCCATCATTACTCCAGCAATATCAGTGCTATCAGCAGTTGAAGGTTTGGAGGTAATTTCCCCTGACCTAACGCGCTATGTAATGCCAATCACCATCGTGATTTTGGTTGCCTTATTTGTTATTCAGAAAACAGGCACAGATGTAGTTGGTAAATTGTTTGGTCCGATTATGGTCGCTTGGTTTTTGGTAATTGGTGTCATGGGCATTTATCAGGTCCTTCAGCATCCCGCAATTTTTGCCGCGATTAATCCTATCTATGCAATCCAATTTATGGATGAGCATGCGCTGCAAGGTTTTATTGTTTTAGGCGCGGTATTTTTGGTGCTGACGGGTGCTGAGGCACTGTACGCCGACATGGGCCATTTTGGTGTGAAGCCAATTCGCATGGGTTGGTTTTTTATCGTAATGCCATGTTTGTTGCTCAACTATTTTGGTCAGGGTGCGATGTTTCTAAATAACCCTGAAACGATTAGCAATCCATTCTTCTTGATGGTCCCGGAAGTTTTTGTTTTGCCTTTGGTGTTATTGGCTACTGCTGCAACCGTGATTGCTTCGCAAGCGGTGATCTCAGGCGCGTTCTCCATGACAAGTCAGGCAATTTTGCTGGGTTTTGTACCGCGCATGAAGGTTCGCCATACCTCTGATCGTGAGATTGGCCAGATTTATATGCCTTTAGTGAATTGGATGCTGCTTATATTGGTGGTGGCAGTCGTTCTGGCGTTTAAGAAGTCCGAAAACTTGGCGGCTGCATATGGAATCGCCGTAACAACTACCATGATTGTGACTACATTCTTGGCTGCAATTGTGATGCGGGTAGTGTGGCGCTGGAATCCAATATTTGTGACTTTGGTTATTAGTGCTTTCTTGGCCGTAGACCTTGCATTTTTAACGGCCAACCTCTTGAAGATCATGGAGGGCGGCTGGTTCCCGCTATTGCTTGGCTCTGCCTGTTTCTTGTTATTGATGACCTGGTATCAGGGTCGTAAGATATTGCGTCAGAATGCGATGAATAATGGTATTGAACTCAAGAGTTTTATTGAGGCTCTGATGACGCATCCTCCCCATCGTGTGGAAGGCACCGCCGTATTTTTAACTGCTCACGTAGATTATGTGCCGGTGTCTTTCTTGCACAACCTGAAGCACAACCACGTGCTACATGAAAGAGTCTTCTTTTTGAAGGTTAGCATCTGGGACGTTCCTTATGTGAAAGATGATGAGCGAATTACTTTGCGTGATTTAGGTAATGGCGTTTATGTGGTTCGCGCTGTATATGGATTTAATGAGACGCCAGACATGGGCCAAATCATCGAATTGATTGAGAAATCATCGGATCTGAAATTCGATTTGATGAACACTTCATTCTTCCTTTCTCGAGACACCATTGTTTCAACTGAAATTCCGGGTATGGCAATGTGGCGCGAGCGTTTGTTCTGTTGGATGTATCAAAACGCTGGCCGTCAGTCTGACTTTTTTAAGATTCCGACCAACCGTTTGGTGGAATTGGGTGCCAAGGTAGAAATTTGAGAAAAGATCTGCCCTTGAAATCCAAGTTTTTCATTGCCCTTTTTCTGTTGGTCAGTTCCATTAGTGGAGTAGTGCTTGCTACTCCAGCTGAAGAGGCTGAACTGGAGCAATTAAATAAGATCGAGCAGGAGTTGGAGCTGCAACGTGATTGGGCTAAGTATCGCTGGGGTAAAGCGCAAACTGATTGCTATCAAAATTACTGGGTCAATTACTGCTTGCGAAGTGCGCGAGCTGAGTACCGAAAGGAAATTGATCCCATTAGCGAGCAAGAACGTGCCTTGCATGAAGTGCAACGTAAGTTACGCAAGAGCATCAAGGATCAAGAAGATCAAAAGCGTGCTGCAGAGCGTGCTTCCCCAGAAAAAGCTGCCGAACGCGCTGACAATCAACGTGAGTTTGAAGAAAAGCAAAAAGCATCAGCTGCTAGAGCGGCAGATCTAGAGCAACGTCGTAAAGATGCGCCTAAGCGTGCTCAAGAAAATAAAGCTGGCACACAACTTGATTAAGTTCTTTTCCTTTATTCTGATATTTGATTGAGTCATCCTTGGCTAAAGTAAAAACGGTTTATATCTGTCAGTCCTGCGGTGGCACTTCAGCGAAGTGGCAGGGCCAATGTCCATCTTGCCAGTCTTGGAATACGATGGAAGAGGGTCTGCCAGAGTCAACTTCGAATTCTCGATTTCAGGGTTTGGCTCAATCTTTGCCTAGACAAAAGCTCTCGGCGATTACTGCTGAAGATTTACCAAGATTTAGTACTGGTGTAGAAGAGTTTGATCGCGTATTGGGCGGTGGATTAGTGCCTGGTGGCGTTGTACTCTTGGGCGGTGATCCTGGTATTGGTAAATCCACTCTGCTATTACAAGCCCTTGCAGAGATGAGTGCCGCTGGCATGAACGTTCTCTACAGTAGTGGCGAAGAATCCGCTGCTCAAATTGCTTTGCGCGCGAAGCGGATTGCACTTGATGCTCCGCAATTAGAAGTCCTGGCGGAAATTCAGTTGGAGAAACTGATTTCAATCATGGATACCGTTAAGCCGCAAGTTTTGGTGGTTGACTCGATTCAAACTTTGTACTCTGAAGTATTAAGTTCAGCGCCAGGCTCAGTTGCTCAAGTAAGAGAGTGTGCGGCTCAATTAACCAGGGCGGCTAAAGCCAGTGGTATCTGTGTGTTGATGGTGGGGCATGTCACTAAAGATGGCCATTTGGCTGGTCCAAGAGTGCTGGAGCACATAGTTGATACCGTCCTGTACTTTGAGGGTGATACACATTCCTCATTTCGTTTGATTCGTTCCATTAAAAATCGTTTTGGCGCAGTCAACGAACTAGGTGTATTTGCAATGACTGAAAAAGGTTTGCGAGGTGTTGCGAACCCTTCAGCGATTTTCTTATCGCAACACGAGCAAATGGTTCCGGGTGCCTGTGTATTAGTAACGCAAGAGGGGAGTAGACCCCTGTTGGTTGAGATTCAAGCGCTTGTGGATACTGCGCATGTTCCCAACCCTCGTCGCTTAGCCGTTGGTTTAGAGCAGGCACGCTTAGCCATGTTGTTGGCGGTCTTGCACCGTCATGCTGGAGTAGCCTGTTTTGATCAAGATGTATTTCTGAATGCGGTAGGTGGGGTAAAGATTTCAGAGCCGGCTGCTGACTTGGCTGTACTGCTTGCAATTCAGTCCTCTATTCGTAATCGCGCACTACCAAAAGAGTTGATTGTGTTTGGCGAAGTGGGTTTAGCGGGAGAGATTCGCCCATGTCCGCGAGGTCAAGAGCGTCTAAAGGAAGCGGCAAAGCTAGGTTTCACAATTGCAATTATTCCTAAGGCGAATATGCCAAAGACAAAAATTGCGGGTCTGAGAGTGATTCCTGTAGAGCGAATTGATCAGGCGATTGCTGCAGCTGCAGAGTTAAGTTAATAGATTCTCTAGGTAAACTGAGTTAGCGCAAATCTTCCGCTTGAATGAGTAGTACTTGCTCTTCACCAGCGGATACTTCCATCCAAATAGCAGGTATTTGAGGAAACGCTTTTTTGAAGTTCTCATACTCATTGCCGATTTCAATCAGAATCGCACCGCGCTCAGAGAGATAGTCTGGTGCGCCAGCAATAATGCGTCTAATGAGATCCATGCCATCGTCTCCGCCAGCAAGCGCTAATGAAGGCTCAGCGTGATATTCGGCTGGGAGAACTTTCATAGAATCAGCGTTTACGTAGGGTGGATTGCAAATAATCAAGTCAAATAGATTATCTTCGTTTGGTTCTGGCAAAGCTTCCCATAGATCGCCTTCTAATAATTCCACCTGAGTACCTAAGCCATGGCGATCAACGTTGCGAGCCGCCACTGAGAGTGCGGGCAAGCTAATGTCGCACGCGCTGACATGAATGTCTGGGCATGAAAGCGCCAATAAGATTGCTAGCGATCCATTGCCAGTGCAAAGATCCAAGACTTTTCCATCCGCAGGAAGCCAGGGCTCTAATGAGCCATCAACAATGAGCTCTGCAATCCAAGAGCGCGGAACAATGCTTTGTTCGCTACAGAAAAATGGAACCCCCATCAACCACGCTTCACCAAGAATATAAGCGAGTGGCTTACGGGAAGTGATGCGTTCATCTGCAACTGCTAATGCTTGTTGATGTTGCTCGCTAGTCAGGATTTGATCTAAATGGTCAAGTGCATCAGCAGGACTCTGTTCTAATTGTTTGCTAACAATCCAAAGGGCTTCACTTTGCGGATCAATGGCACCATGCCCGTAATGTAAATTTGCGGCTTCTAATTTTTGACTGATAAGTTCAATCGATTGATTGACTGAAAGGGCTTGTGAAGGCTCAGGGTCCATGATGGATCAGGTTGTAGTTGGGAGAGAATGAAAGTTGGGCTTAAGCAATGAGTTGCTCAAGTGTTTTGCGATAGATATTTTTGAGTGGCTCAACATCATCAACGTTTACGCACTCATCGATTTTGTGGCTAGTAGCATTTAGAGGTCCAAATTCCACAACTTCTTTGCAGACCTTGGCGATAAAGCGACCATCACTGGTGCCGCCAGTTGTAGAGAGCTCAGTATCCACTTGGGTTTCAGATTTGATTGCTTTGCGCAATGCGCCTGCTAAATCGCCATCGCCTGTAATAAATGGACTGCCACCCAGAACCCAATCAATTTCGAAATCCAAGCCAGCATCACTCAAGATTTTTTCTAGACGCTCGCGCAATTGCTCGGGCTTACTCTCTGTGGAGAAGCGGAAGTTAAAGTCGACCACTAATTCACCGGGAATGACATTGTTTGCTCCGGTGCCAGCATGCACATTAGAAATTTGAAAGCTGGTTGGTTGGAAATATTCATTTCCTTTATCCCATTCAGTTTTAACTAAAGCGGTAAGTGCTGGCGCTGACAAATGAATAGGGTTTTTGCCAAGGTGAGGGTAGGCAATGTGAGCCTGAATTCCTTTGACCTTTAATTTGCCAGACAGAGATCCACGGCGACCATTCTTAATCATGTCGCCTAATCGATCCACTGAAGTGGGCTCACCGATCACGCAGTAATCTAATCGCTGACCCTGTTTTTGGAGGCGCTCACACATAATCACGGTGCCATCGTTAGCCGGACCTTCTTCATCGCTAGTAATCAGAAAGGCAATCGAGCCCTGGTGATCTGGATGTGAGGTGACAAACTCTTCTGTGGCAACAACGAAGCCAGCGAGAGATGTTTTCATATCAGCAGCACCTCGACCATATAGCTTGCCATCACGAATGCTTGGTGTGAATGGATCACTAGTCCATTTTTCTAGTGGGCCAGTTGGGACAACGTCAGTATGGCCGGCAAACATGAGCACTTTGCCTTGATCGCCAGCTTTACCCTTCTTAATTGCCCATAAGTTTGTGACTTGAAAATTTTCAGGACCACTGACAACGCTTTCTGTATGAAAGCCAATGGCTTGCAAGCGTTTGGCAATTAAGTCTTGGCAGCCGCCATCCGCCGGAGTGACGGAACGACATGCAATGAGAGCTTCAGTTAGCTCAAGGGCGGCGCTCATAAGTAAGTGTCAGAAGTTAAATTAGTCGCGAAGCAATTCGTTGATGGCGGTTTTTGCTCGGGTTTGAGCATCTACTTTTTTCACAATCACAGCGGCATATAGGCTGTACTTGCCGCATGCGGAAGGAAGTGAGCCAGGTACAACCACCGAGCCTGCTGGAACGCGACCGTAGTGCACTTCACCAGTCTCTCGATCGTAAATCTTGGTGCTTTGGCCAATATAGACGCCCATGGAGAGAACAGCGTTTTCTTCAATCACTACGCCCTCCACCACTTCGGAGCGGGCGCCAATAAAGCAGTTGTCTTCAATAATGACTGGGCCAGCTTGAATTGGCTCCAATACGCCGCCGATTCCAACACCCCCAGATAGGTGAACATTTTTACCAATTTGAGCGCAAGAGCCAACGGTTGCCCAGGTATCAACCATGGTGCCCTCGCCAACATAAGCGCCAATATTGACGTAGGAAGGCATCAATACGGCATTTTTACCAATAAAAGATCCGCGACGAGCGACTGCCGGCGGAACCACGCGGAAGCCACCTGCGGCAAAGTCAGCGGCTGTATACCCCTCAAACTTGCTTGGAACCTTATCGTAGAACTGGGTATAACCCCCGGCGCTCATCGGAATATTGTCTTCTAAGCGGAAAGAAAGTAGTACAGCCTTCTTAACCCATTGATTTACTTCCCACTTACCCACATCACGGCGCTCAGCAACTCGAATACTGCCATTATTCAGGCCCTCCAAGACCGCATTTACGGCGCTACGGACATCTCCAGGAACGCTGTTTGGTGAAAGGTTTGCGCGGTTTTCCCAGGCTTGTTCAATGATGTTTTGTGGTGATTGGCTCATGCTTTTTGGTTAACTATCAGATTGTTAAGGGATTTTGCCCCTGAAGGTAGATTTATCATTATATCGATGGGGCAAAAACCCGTCTAAGTAGCCCCAAGCTTGCTATCATCTTCCCACTTTAGATGTAATTTTTAGCCCTTTATTTAGAACCCCTTTTTTCCCTGCAAAGTACGCCGTGCAACTGAAATCCATCAAACTTTCCGGCTTTAAGTCTTTCGTTGACCCAACTCATTTTGAAATGCCTGGCCAATTAATTGGTGTTGTAGGCCCAAACGGTTGTGGAAAGTCCAACATTATTGATGCTGTTCGCTGGGTTTTGGGTGAATCCCGCGCCAGTGAATTACGTGGCGAATCGATGCAGGACGTCATTTTTAATGGCTCTGGTTTACGCAAGCCATCAGGTCGCGCCAGCGTTGAACTCATTTTTGATAATTCTGAAGGTCGTGCGCAAGGTCAGTGGAGCGCATTTACTGAATTGGGTATTAAGCGCGTATTAACGCGTGACGGTAATTCTAGTTATTACGTCAATAACCAAGTGGTGCGTCGTAAAGATATTCAAGATATTTTCTTGGGTACTGGTATGGGCCCAAGAGGTTACGCGATTATTGGTCAGGGAACGATCAATCGAATTTTGGAAGCGAAACCAGAAGAGTTACGTGTATTCCTTGAAGAAGCAGCCGGCGTTTCTAAATATAAAGAGCGTCGCAAAGAAACTGCAGCTCGTCTTGAAGATACCGTAGAAAATTTAACGCGTGTTGAAGATATTCTGCGCGAACTCGATCAGCAGCTGACTCGTCTCGAAAAGCAGGCAACAGTTGCAGAGCGTCATGCTGAACTTTCTGCGCAAATGAAATCGCAGCAACAGCTTTTGTGGTTTGTCCGTCAGACCGAGGCTGGTAAAGAGCAAGAGCGCCACGCCAACGGTATTCGTGACACCCAAGTGAATTTGGAAGAGCAAACAGCCAAACTGCGCCACTCTGAAGCTGAACTCGAAACAATGCGTACTCAACAGTACGCCTTGCAAGACAAGGTATCTGAAGCACAGGGTGAGCTGTATCAAACTAATGCTGATGTAAGTCAGGTTGAGTCGCAAATACATTACGTTCAAGAGGCACGTCAACGCTTGCAGCAACAAACTCAAGATCTGCAAGCTCAGTTACAGCGCTGGACAGTCCAAGAAACTGATGCTGCACAGGCACAACGTACAACCGAACATGAGCTCACATTAGCAAGCGAAAAAGAGCAAACACTATTAACAGAATTAAATGGCTTGCAAGAGCAAATGCCAAGTCGCGATGAGGCTTACCAGGTTGCATCTCGCGAGTTAAATAATGCACGCGAAGCTTTGGCAACAATCGAGCAACGTCTCGCGAGTTTAGGTGAGCGTATTCGCTCGATGTCTGCCCAGGCTGATGAGCTTAAAGGGCGCGAGACACGTTTAACGAGCGAACTCGATGGTATGCGTCGCCCTGATGCTGAAGCGTTACAAATGGCGATTGATCGCCATGCGATGGCGCAACGCAAGGTTGAGGAGGCAAGGGCACGCGCTGGCGAGACTCAGCAACGCGTTCCAGCTGCCGATGAAGCTCGTAATGCCGCGCAGCAAAAGATTCAAACAGCTAATCAGGAATTGGCTCAGACTGAGGCCAAGTTAACGGCTTTAGCAGCTTTGCAAGCAAGCGTACAGGCACAGGGCAAGATTGGTCCATGGCTAGAAAGCAAGGGACTTAAAGAAAGCAAGCGTCTCTGGCAAGAGCTAAAAGTCGAGAGTGGTTGGGAAGCCGCTCTTGAGTCTGTATTGCGTGAGCGTTTGGCTGCGGTTACTGCAAAAAGTGTTCAAGAAACATTAGCTTTAGCGAATGATGCGCCTCCAAGCCGTTTGGCAATTTTACTTACAGAGGAAATTAGTCCTGCGCATACCTCCGCCCCAGCGGATTTCACGCCCTTACTCAGTCGTGTTCAAAGTGCTGGTGCTGCCCGCTTGACTTCAGTGTTGCAAGAGTGGTTAGACAATATTTATATTGCTTCTAGCCTTGAAGATGCTTTGCATCGTCGTGAAAAGCTTCCTGCTGGTGGCGCATTTGTTACTCAGCAGGGTCATTTAGTAAGTCGTGTCGGTGTTCAGCTTTATGCGGCTGACTCTGAACAGGCTGGTATGTTAGCCCGCGCGCAAGAGATGGAAAGTCTTGAGAAGCAGTTACGCGCTCAGCAATTAATGCAAAGTGAATTGCAGGGCGAGCTTGACCAGTGTGTGGCGAATTACCAAGCCGCTCATCAGGCTGCAGAGCAAGCCCGTATCGCCGCTGAGCAGTCTGTACAAGAGGCCCATGGGTTTGAAGTAGAAAGAATGCAGTTGACTCAAGCTGAAGAGCAATACAGTCAACGCGCCGCTCAAATTCAGAATGAGTTAAGTGAACTGCGTCAGCAAATGGAGCAATTGAGCTTGACCCATGAGCAAGCAACTACAGAGCTAAATCAGTCTGAGGATTCTAAGCAGGGGCATCAAGAGGCATTGGCGCAAGCTCAAGAAAAATTAGAGCTCACTACGCAAGAGCGTGATCGGCTACGTGAGTCTTTGCGGGTTTCCGAGATGGCCGCTCAAGAAGCCGCATTTGCCACTCGCTCATTACAACAACGTATTGCCGATTTACAGCGTGATCAAAGCACTGCGCGTACTCAGATCATGGAGATTCAGGATAAGCATGATCTAGCAACTCAAGAGCTAGAGACGCTGAGTGATGAAGAGGCCCAAGAAAAGTTACAGGGCCTGTTATTAGCTCGTAGCGCACGTGAGGCTGCTTTAGCAAATGCCCGTACGGAACAGGATGCTCTATTGCATCAATTGCGCGAAGCTGATGAAGCCCGCATGCAAATTGAGCGTAGCTTGCAACCAATGCGCGATAAGGTAGTTGATCTGCAGTTGCGTGAACAAGCTGCACGTTTGAATTATGAGCAGTTCGCGACATTGTTGGCTGATGCAGAGGCTGATCTAAGCGCATTAGAAGCAAACTTTAGTCCCGATCTGAAGATTGGTGCGCTACAAAGCGAAGTGAATCGCCTCAATACTGAAATTCAGTCTTTGGGCCCAGTCAATATGGCCGCGCTGGATGAGCTTGCAAGCTCACGCGAGCGTAAGCAGTTCTTAGATGCCCAATCTGCAGACTTGAATGAAGCAATGCAGACTCTAACAGATGCGATTGCCAAGATCGATGCTGAGACGCGTGATTTATTGCAAGGTACCTTTAATCAAGTGAATACCCACTTTGGAAAACTTTTCCCAGAATTGTTCGGTGGTGGGCACGCTGAATTAGTCATGACTGGCGAAGAAATTCTAGACTCTGGCGTTCAAGTAATGGCGCAGCCTCCAGGCAAGAAAAACAGCAGCATTCATTTGCTCTCTGGCGGTGAAAAAGCCTTAACTGCAATTGCTTTGGTTTTCTCGCTATTCTTATTGAATCCAGCGCCATTCTGCTTACTCGATGAGGTTGATGCGCCATTGGACGATGCAAACACCTTGCGTTACGCGCAGATGGTTGCCAAAATGTCTGAAAAGACACAGTTTGTATTCATTTCGCACAATAAGATCACTATGGAAATTGCCCATCAGTTAATTGGTGTCACGATGCAAGAGCAGGGCGTATCTCGTATTGTTGCTGTAGATATTTCTTCAGCGGTTTCAATGGTGGAGGCTGCTTAAGTGTACGTAGAACAAATCATGACGATGTTGGGTTTGTCTGATTTGCAGTTTGCGTTGGCCGCTATCGGCTTGCTAATATTGATATTAGTTGCCGTTCTCAATTGGAAATACTCTCGTGCCCGTCGCAAGGCAAATGAGCAAAGCGCATACGTATTTGATGATCGCATTGCGCGCGAGCCATCCTTTGCTAAAGGTTTCGCTGATGTTGATGCGGTGGATCGTGTAGAGCCTAGCTTTGGCGATGTGAGTAACGTAGCTGGATCTATGCCTGAAAAATTTGCAATCGATCCACGGATTGACTGCGTGATCACACTTCGCTTCGATGAAGCAATCTCTGGCTCAGAAATTCTTACTGAAATCCAAAATTGGACTGATTTGAACGCGAATTCTGCGATTCGGTGGAGTTGCGAAGGTCTGAATGCAGATCAGGATGCTGCAGAAGATTGGGAGGAGCTCAGATCAGAAGCCTCCTATTCCGAGTTACAGCTAGCAATTCAATTAGCAAGTCGTCGAGGCCCTATTGGTGTTCTTGAGTTATCAGATTTTTGTTCTCGAGCACAGGCTTTGGCAGATACATTAGGCGCTCAAATCGACATGCCAAGCGTTAATACGATGCTGGAGAGCGCTAAAGAGCTGGATGCTGTAGCCGCGGAAAGCGATATTCAACTAAGCATTAATGTTTTATTTGATGAGCCTTGTCCTTGGGGAAATTTTGACGCTCTGATGCGTCAGCGCGGTTTTAAATTAGCGCGCAATGGTCGTGGCTATGAATTTTTAAGCAACGGCAATCTCATTTTTAATAGCACCGACCTGGATCCAAATAGACCTGTTACACAATTGACCTTGTTGCTGGAAGTTCCTTTGGTGGTACAAGATCAACGAGCTTTCGAAAGAATGTTGGGTGAGGGCGTCGAGATTGCGCAAGCAGCGCATGGCCGCTTAGTCGATGACAATGGTATTAATCTCAGTGAAGCAGCTGTGATTAGTATCCGTCAGCACCTTGACATGCTTTATGCCAATCTCGAGAAGTCTGGTATTGCCGCAGGCTCTTCTACCGCCAGTCGTCTCTTTAGCTAGGAATTACCTTGTCGTCCAATAGTCCGACAAACTCAGCGGAGCGTTACGCTTTTCTGCAGGCAGAATTGGCTCGCTTAGAGCATGCCTATTACGTTCTTGATAACCCCTTATTACCAGACATTGAGTACGACAAGCTTTATCGCGAGCTGCTAGATATTGAAGCGGTCCATCCAGAATGGGTGACCCCTGAATCTTTATCCCAACGCGTTGGAGGCGTTGCATTAAAAGAGTTTGACTCGGTAACGCACGAAGTGCCAATGCTATCTCTCAATAATGCATTTGAAGAAGCAGAGTTAGTTGCATTTGATCGTCGCTGTCGAGAAGGCTTACATGCCGATCACGTCGCTTATGCTGGTGAGCTCAAATTTGATGGTCTGGCAATCTCCTTGCGTTATGAAAATGGCTCTCTAGTGCGTGCTGCCACCCGAGGGGACGGTGCTAGTGGAGAGGATGTCACTGCCAATATCAAAACGATTCGTGCAATTCCATTGAAATTAATTGGTAAAGACATTCCTAAAGTCTTGGAAGTGCGTGGTGAGGTATTTATGTACCTCAAAGATTTTCAAAAAATGAATCAACATGCTGCTGCTTTAGGAGAAAAGGAATTTGCAAACCCTCGTAATGCAGCTGCTGGTAGTTTGCGTCAGTTGGATTCCAAAATCACGGCTAAACGACCCCTCTCTTTCTTTGCATATGGCCTAGGCGCACTTGAGCCGCAATCATGGCTCCCCAAAACGCATGAAGAATTGCTCAACAAATATGTTGAATTGGGGTTGCCTGTTTGCTCTGAGCGTAAGGTGTTGCTCTCCGTCCAGGATATCCTCGATTTCTACAATGCTGTTGGAGCTAAGCGCGATGAATTGCCTTATGACATAGATGGTGTTGTCTACAAGGTGAATTCATTTGCAGAGCAGGCCAAGTTGGGCTATGTCTCCAGAGCACCTCGATTTGCATTGGCGCATAAGTATCCCGCTCAAGAGGCGCTCACAACCGTTTTAGGTATTGATGTTCAAGTAGGTCGTACTGGAGCGATTACACCTGTTGCCCGCTTAGCGCCTGTTGAGGTAGGAGGCGTCACCGTTACGAATGCCACACTTCACAATGAAGATGAAGTTAGACGTAAGGATGTTCGGATTGGTGATACGGTTTCTGTAAGAAGAGCTGGCGATGTAATTCCTGAGGTGGTATCAGTTGTTAAAGATCGTCGCCCTAGTGATGCCAAAGAGTTTCAGATGCCAGCTCGTTGCCCAGTATGCGATTCTCACATTGAGCGCCTTGCAGATGAAGCTGTTGCTCGTTGTAGCGGCGGTTTATTTTGTGGTGCCCAGCGTAAACAGGCGCTGATTCACTTCGCCCACAGAAGGGCTATGGATATCGAAGGCTTGGGTGAAAAGATCGTGGATCAGCTAGTTGATCAAAACTTAGTCAGAACACCGGCAGATCTCTATCGTTTGGGTTTCACCGCTTTAGCTAATCTCGAGCGCATGGGTGAGAAGTCTGCTGATAATCTTATACAGGCAATCAATCAGTCTAGAAATACAACCTTAGCAAGATTCATCTTTGCCTTGGGTATTCGTCACGTTGGTGAAACTACGGCTAAAGATCTGGCGAATCATTTCCAGTCGATGCATGCATTAATGGATGCAAACATGGAAGCCTTACTAAGTGTTAAAGATGTAGGCCCTGTCGTTGCTGATTCCATCACAAGTTTTATGGAAGAAGCTCACAATCGTGAGGTCATTGAGCAGCTTTTGGCTTCGGGCATGCATTTAGCGGTAGAAGAAAAAGTGATCAGCGCTGCTGTGGCGGGAAAGACCTTTGTTCTTACGGGCACATTTCCAACTATGACTCGTGATGAAGCAAAAGAACTGCTCGAGAAAGCAGGTGTAAAAGTAGCTGGTTCGGTATCGAAGAAAACAGACTACGTCGTTGCTGGAGCTGATGCAGGCAGCAAACTCACTAAAGCAGAAGAGCTGGGCGTGCCCATCATTGATGAGGCGGGTATGTTGGATTTACTTAAGTAGTCCATTTCTTACGAAAAGATCAGGTAGCTATAAGTTAACCCCGTCGATAAGCTAAAAGCTTTTGAGGGGGAAAATGAATAGAAATCTATCAGAAATATTTCAATACAACATTTCTTCAGTAAGTAAGAGAGCCTCATTATTCAGGGCTAATGGCGAGTTCAGGATTGCGATTGTGGGATGCGGCGCAGCGGGCGTTTCTACGCTCTTTGAGTTGCTGAAAGAGCTTCCATCTATAGGCGAACAAAAAGTAAAAATTGTAATTTTCGAAAAAGGCCCTGCATTTGGTCCTGGATTTGCATATCAATGTGACAGTAAGGAGCTATTAATGAATATGATTAGCTCAACAACCTCAATCATCCAAAATCAGGAGAATGATTTTTGGAATTGGGTGATAGATCAGGGATGTCACTTTGGCGACGATCAGATTTTTTCAAAAGCAGGCATTGCACCTGATGGATATGTCTCACGTCAATATTTTGGCGCCTATCTGAGAAGTCGACTGGAGAAAGTTACCTCAGCGCTTGAAAAGTTAGGAATTGAGACCGTTCTAATTAATATGGAAGTGCTGAATATAGTAGCCCTAGATAAAAATCGCTTCAAGGTTATTTTCCCCAAGAATTGTTCTGAAGAGTTTAACTGCATAATTTTATGTACCGGGAATGAAGCCCCCGAAGATATATTTAAATTAAAAGGGGCAAGTCAGTACGTTAATAACCCTTACCCAACGACTCAATATCTACAGTTAATAAAAAGACATGAGAGTGTGGGGATTATTGGCGGGCAACTTACGGCTGCTGATATTGCAGTCGTCTTAGCGAATCAAAGTCACCAGGGCCCAATCTACTTCTTTACTAGAGAGAATAATTTTCCACTAATTCGGTCACGAATTAAAAGACATGATCTTAAATATTTGACCCTTAGTAATCTCAATAAATTAAGAGAGAAAAATGAGATCACTATTCGTAGCATTTTAAGATTGGCGCGTAAAGAATTTTTGGCAACAGGCGTTCGGTGGAATTCATTTTTTAAACCATGTAAAGAGGAATATAGTTCCTGGATTCATTCCTTATTGTTAAATGAATCTAATTTTTCCTCATGGCAAAGTTTTGCGATTGAGACGGATTCAGTCATTGGAGAATATTGGAATTCATTGAGTAATGCCGATAAAAGTCTATTCACGAGAAAATTTCACCGATCATGGTCCACAAAAAGAGTTCCCCTGCCAAAACATACGGCTCTAAAATTGCTCTCCCTCTTTAGATTGGGCATTCTCAGACACTATTCGAATTTACAACGAATAGATTCGTTTGGCAGAAATAAATTTGTTGCAAGTATTTCCTGTCCACAAAAATCAGTCACAAATAATCAAATTTTTTGTGACTGGGTTATTAATGCATCAGGGCCATCTAAATCTATCAATGGTTCGGAGTCGGTTCTAATTAAAAATTTGCTTGAGTCCAGTTTGGTTGCTAAAAATTTACATGGTGGAATCAGTTTGGATTATGAATCTTCTCTTGTAATGGATGCAAATGGAGAGAAGGTTAATAATTTTTACGCTATCGGCCAGATAACTGCTGGGACATATTATTTCGTCAGTTCTCTCGATATGGTTTCACTTAGGGCAAAGGCTGCAGTCAATCATTTAATTACTCGTCTTGGTAATGATGATTACAGGCTAAAGCAGGACAGTCTCTATGCGCCCTAGCGGAAAATTTCTCATGCCGATCTTACTGTTGCTTGTAATCTTGCCAATGATTTCAACGGATATTTATCTTCCAGCAATTCCCTCTATAGAAGAGCGCCTGGAGATTAGCGGCCCAAATATCCTTGATACTTTGACATCCTACATGCTTGGATACTCCTTTAGTTTGATAATTTCAGGAGTTTTGTCTGATATCTACGGCCGCCGACGGGTAGTTTTGGTGGGAATGGCGCTATTCTTCATTGCAAGTGTTGGTTGCTTTATGGCGTCCTCTATTGGGCAATTAGTAGTGTGGCGGTTTTTTCAGGCACTCGGAGGGGGTTGCGGTACCTTAGTGGCTAGGGTGATCGTCCGTGATACATACACCGCTGATACTCAGGTGAGAGTATTAAGTTATTTAGCTTCGGGTTTAGTGGTGTCTCCTATTTTGGGGCCCATCATTGGCGCCTATCTCTCGATTTATTTCGGCTGGAGATCAATATTTCTTGCCCTAATAATTTTATCTTTAAGTACTTGGGTGCTTATATTGTTCAATCTAAGAGAGAGTCTCACTTTGAGTCGTCCCATAAAAACCTTCCAATTTGGCAAGGTTTTATCGCAATCCCTTATCTTGTGGGGTCATCGTGAGTTTGTATTTAATACTTTGATCATAAGCTTTGCTTGGGCAATTTACTTCACTTTCATCACATCATCTCCTGCTTTAATTCAGGGTATTCATAAAGCTAGTGCCGTTGAATATGGATATATATTCTCTGCAACTATCAGCGGTTTTGTATTTGGAACGATTTTTATACGTTGGATGATTTCTACTTTCAATTTAAAGCGACTTGTAATTCTTGCTGGATTTATTATCTTGATTTCAACTTCAGCACTAAGTGTTATGTCGGTAATTGGTGTGGAAAGTCTCTTACTTAAATTAGTCTCAGTTTTTTCATCCTTATTTGGAATTGGCGTTGTTTTTCCTGCAACACAGGCTGGTGTGGCAAGATCCTACAATGACAATATAGGACTTATTTCAGGTATTTTTTATTCAACCGAAATGCTTTTCGGAGCCATTTTTGGGTTTGTATTATCCAGAATTGGAAGTCCTAGTTGGGAGTCAACATCATTAACGATGTTGATTGCATCTCTTTGTATCGTTGCCCTTTGTCTTTTTGATAGCCGCTCTGATGTGAAGACTTTGCAAATTTGGTCGAAGATATCATTTAAATAAGCCATGAATATATTCAATATAAATTTTGGAATAGAGGCAATATTGAGATCCAATAATCCCTGTTCTAGGACGAATCAAGATGGCCACATTACTGCCAGCGGTTTGGTTATTCGGGAAAATAAGGTCTTATTGATCTTTCATCCTTATATTAAAAAGTGGTTTCAGCCAGGTGGCCATATCGACGAGGGAGAGTTGCCAATTGAGGCGGCGATTCGTGAGGTTTATGAAGAAACAGGCTTAGTTTGCGTTGCTGATGCTGAGAATCCAGAGCCAATTGATGTCGATGTTCATGGAATACCCGCTAATCCCGCAAAGAACGAATCAGCCCATCTGCACATCGATCTTCTTTATCAGTTGAAAGTACTGCGTGAAGAAAAGCCTCTTGAGAACATAGACTGCGCTTGGTTCTCTTTTGATGAAGTAGAAAGCACTCGTATTCAGAGGGCCTTAAACCGCTTAAGCGCTTAACGCTTCAAGCAGCTCAGTCTCTAATTGAATCTGCAGCTTTGGATTTTTCCCAAGGTTAGCCGCATCTAATAGCAACACGTCCTCAACACGCTCACCAAGAGTATTAATTCTGGCAGAGTGAATAGAGACTTGGTGCTTTGCTAGAACTCTGGAGATTGTGTACAGCAAGCCAGTTCGATCGCTTGCGGAAAGGGCAAGTGTGTAATAGCGTCCACGATCGTCCGGCATCATATGAACACGTGGCTGAATTGGGAAGATGCGTGATTGCCTTGATAGGCGACCCATACTTGGATTGGGCAAAGGATCGGCTTTTGAGAGTGCAGCAGTCAGCTCGAACTCAACTAGTTGAATCAGATCGCGATAGCTGCCGCCTTCATCTACAAGATTACTTCCTGAAATCTGGAAGCTATCAAGAGCATAGCCATGATGCGTTGTGTGAATGCGGGCATCCCAAATGGAGAAGCCATGCCTTTCAAAGTATGCGCAAATCCGAGCAAATAGATCCTCTTGATCTTTTACATAGATAGCAACTTGCAATCCCTCTCCAACAGGTGAGAGTCTTGCCCTCACAATCGGTTGCTCTGTATTAACCTTGTTGTACAGGTGACGGGTTAGCCAGGCAATGTCAGAAGAATCTTGCCTTAGGAAGAATGCAACATCTAATTGCTTCCAGAGATCCTCATAGGAAGCATCGTTGATTCCATAAAGCCGCAGCTTGGCTCGCGATTCTTCTTGGTGCAGCGCTAGCTCGGATGAAGCATCGGGTTTTGCGCCGCCCAAAACTCTCAAGGTGGCACGATAGAGGTCTTCAAGTAACTTCCCTTTCCATGCATTCCACACTTTAGGGCTTGTTCCACGGACATCGGCTACGGTTAAAAGATATAGAGCGGTGAGATGTCGTTCATCACCCATCTTCTTGGCAAATGCCTTCACAACATCGGGGTCGGTAATGTCTTGTTTCTGAGCCACCTGACTCATATTGAGGTGCTCAGCTACCAACCACACCAAAAGCTCAGTATCTTTTTTATCTAAGCCATGTTCTTTCGCGAACTTGCGCATATCGGCTTTGCCAAGTTGCGAGTGATCACCGCCGCGGCCTTTTGCAATATCGTGAAAGAGGGCGGCGATAACGAGTAGCCAGGGCTTCTCAAAACGAGCAATTAAGCTGCTACAGAATGGGAACTCATGAGTATGCTCAAGCGTCATAAAGCGACGTACATTACGCAACACCATCAAGATGTGTTGGTCAACGGTATAGACGTGGAACAGATCATGCTGCATTTGACCCACGATTTTTCTGAATGCAGGCAAGTATCTTCCGAGCACGCTGCTACGGTTCATGAGGTGAAAAGCTCGACTTACACCTTCTGGTTGCTTCAGGATTTCAATAAATAGTGCTCGATTAATGGGGTTGCTACGCCACTTGGCATCCATTTTTGTGCGAGCGTTATAAAGTGCCCTAAAAATAGTGGCAGAGAGGCTCTTAACACTAGCAGTTTGCGCAAACACCAGGAAGGTTCGCAGAATTTGTTCTGGGTGTTTTTGAAAGAGCTGCGGATCCGTGATGTCTAGAACACCTTGACGCTCAATGAAGAATTCATTTCCCTCGCCAGGGATGGGGTGGGTGGTTTTTGATTCTTGCGGAAACAGAAGTGCTTCAATGTTTTGAAGTAGGACGTCATTTAGCTGGGTAACTGCTTTGGCCGCCCAGTAATAGCGACGCATAATGGCTTCGCTTGCGCGGCGCGATGATTCTTCTTCGATGCCCATGGCGTGAGCTAGGGGGGATTGCAGATCAAAAGCGATAACGTCTTGTCTACGCCCTGCTATCAGATGTAGATTAGCGCGTAAGGTTTCCAATAGTCGTTGATTGCGATTGAGTTCCGTAAGCTCTCGCTTGGTGATTAAGCCAGCTTCATGCAAATCTTTGAAGGTGTTACCGAGCAGGGCTGCTTTACTGACCCAGGAGATCACCTGCAGATCACGTAAGCCGCCAGGACTTTCTTTACAGTTTGGCTCTAGAGAATAAGGGGTGTTTTGATATTTGTAGTGACGTTGGATCTGTTCTGCTAATTTTGCTTGGAAAAATGAGCGTGGATCCATTGCGCCTTCAAAAGCTTTAGCAAATTCCTTAAAGAAAGATCTTTGCCCGCAAAGATAGCGTGCCTCGAGTAGAGAGGTTCGAACTGTGATGTCTTGTTCCGATTCAGAGATGCATTCCGCAACGGTTCTCACTGAAGAGCCAATTTCTAATCCAGTATCCCAGCAGTTTGCAATAAATTGCTCTACTTTTTTTGCTACCCCTTCAGCCTCTTTGCTCTCATTCGGAAGCAAAATCAAGATATCAATATCGGAGTAGGGAAATAAACCACCTCTGCCATATCCGCCGACAGCAACTAGCGTTGCTGCATTACTTAAATCGCAAGCACCCCACATTTGAGCGAGTAATTGATCGGTAAGTTTGCTTAATTGCTTGGTAAGTTTGCCTACCGCCTGCGTTTGCTTGAATTCTGCATATGCAGTCTCGCGTGCAGAGCGAAGGCTTTTCGCATCCATGATCTTGCTTGTCGTTACCGACGAATTCATATTAGGTGCTAGAGGTGGATGGTCTAAATGAAAGGCCTTTGACGCAGTCAGGGGGAGGGTTGCTACCCTCAGACCAAGTAAGTACTTCAACGCCAGTATTGGTTACTAGGAGTGTATGTTCCCATTGCGCGGACAGACTACGATCTTTTGTTTTTACTGTCCATTGATCTGGCATCGTGCGAATTTCACGACGACCTGCGTTGATCATGGGCTCAATCGTAAATGTCATGCCAGCTTGTAATTTTTCGCCAGTGCCAGGACGACCATAGTGCAGAATTTGCGGGTCCTGATGAAATACTTTTCCGATGCCGTGACCACAATATTCACGAACAACGGAATAGCCGGCTTTCTCTGCATGCGTTTGAATTACGTGACCAATGTCGCCAAGGGACGCGCCGGGTTTTACTTGTGCGATGCCAAGCCACATGCATTCAAAAGTAATTTGCGTGAGTCGCTTTGCCATAACGGATACTTCCCCCACCATGAACATGCGACTGGTATCACCGTAATAACCATCGGGGGTGATCACGGTGATATCCAAGTTGACTACATCCCCATTCTTGAGAACTTTGTCACCAGGAATCCCGTGGCAGATCACATCGTTTACTGAGGTGCAAATCGATGCTGGAAATGGAGGGTAGCCAGGTGGCTGGTAATTGAGTGGCGCAGGAATGGTCTTTTGAACATCGCGC
Organism: Polynucleobacter sp. MWH-UH25E; assembly: GCF_018687095.1. Classification (NCBI taxonomy): domain Bacteria; kingdom Pseudomonadati; phylum Pseudomonadota; class Betaproteobacteria; order Burkholderiales; family Burkholderiaceae; genus Polynucleobacter; species Polynucleobacter sp. MWH-UH25E. The sequence continues at coordinate 1,086,004 of NZ_CP061286.1, forward strand.
ATATAGGTGTGGCAAATGCGATCTAGCTCGCCTGTAGTGACACCCGCTTTGACATGGGGAGCAACATGGTCCAAAACTTCACTGGCTAAGCGACCAGCTTCGCGCATCCCTTGGATGTCTTTTTCTGCAGTAAATACACTATTCATGCCTTGATTATCAACGACTTGAGTGGATTTTTCTGAGTCTAAATGCTCAAAAATTAGGCAATATTCCCTTTTTTAGGGCATTTAAGATGGTTAGCACCCCTATCAGCCCAGGATGGGAGTGGGCTCTACCTAGCTAGATCATTGATATTCAAGCTATAATTTCGCTCTCAGGTCTATTTTGGACTTGAAATCGCGAGTTGAGCCTTCCAGGGTGGCGTTGTTTAGCGCAGCTAGGACTCAACTTTAGAGCCAACCCTTAGGAGAAGTTATGTCAGTAACAATGCGTCAAATGCTGGAAGCTGGTTGCCATTTTGGTCACCAAACACGTTTCTGGTCCCCAAAGATGGCCCCATTCATTTTCGGTCATCGCAACAAAATCCACATCATCAACTTGGAAAAAACATTGCCAATGTTTCAGGACGCCCTGAAATTTGCAAAACAAGTTGCTGCTAATCGTGGCACGATTTTATTTGTTGGTACAAAGCGTCAATCACGCGAAATCATTGCTGAAGAAGCAACTCGCGCTGGTATGCCTTATATCGACAGCCGTTGGTTGGGTGGCACACTCACTAACTTCAAAACTGTTAAAGGTTCCCTCAAGCGTTTGAAGGATATGGAAGTTGCTAAAGAAGCCGGCGATTGGGAAAAGCTTTCTAAGAAAGAAGCTTTAACAAACGATCGCGAGCTCGACAAATTGCAAAAAGCACTTGGCGGCATCAAAGATTTGAACGGCGTTCCTGATGCAATTTTTGTTGTGGACGTTGGTTATCACAAGATTGCTATTACTGAAGCTAACAAGCTCGGTATTCCAGTAATCGCTGTTGTTGATACCAACCACTCACCAGAAGGTGTTGATTACGTTATTCCTGGTAACGACGATTCAAGCAAGGCAGTAACCCTCTATGCACGTGGCGTTGCTGATGCGATTTTGGAAGGCCGTGCAAACGCAGTTCAGGAAGTATTGACTGCAGTTAAAGAAGGTGAAGAAGAGTTTGTTGAAGAAGGGAAAGCTGAATAATGGCCGCAATTACCGCTGCAATGGTTGGCGAACTCCGCGCTAAAACCGATGCCCCAATGATGGAGTGCAAAAAGGCCTTGACCGAGGCTGATGGCGATATGGCTCGTGCAGAAGAAATTCTGCGTGTAAAGCTAGGTAGCAAAGCAGGTAAAGCGGCTTCACGCGTTACTGCTGAGGGTATCGTTGCATCTTCAATCAATGGCACTACTGGTGCTTTGTTAGAAGTGAACTGCGAAACCGACTTCGTATCTAAGAATGATGATTTCTTGGCATTTGCAAATGATTGTGTGAAGTTGGTAGCAGAAAAGAACCCTGCTGACGTAGCTGCTTTATTGGCATTGCCTTTGAATGGCTCTACCGTTGACGAAGTGCGTAGCGCATTGATTGGTAAGATTGGCGAGAACATCATGCCACGCCGCTTCAAGCGTTTTGCTGGTGGCAATAAGTTGGTTTCTTATCTCCACGGCACTCGTATTGGTGTAATGGTTGAGTTTGACGGCGATGAAGTTGCCGCTAAAGATGTGGCAATGCACGTTGCTGCTATGAAGCCAGTTGCTTTGTCTACTGCAGATGTGCCAGCTGAGTCCATTGCGATTGAACGTAGCGTAGCTGTTCAAAAGGCTGCTGAATCTGGCAAACCACCAGAGATCGTTGAGAAGATGGTTGAAGGTTCTATTCAGAAGTATCTCAAAGAGGTATCTCTCTTGAACCAAACTTTTGTGAAGAACGATAAGCAAACCGTTGAGCAAATGCTGAAAGCTGCGAACACCAGCGTGAAGGGATTCACGATGTTTGTTGTGGGCGAAGGCATTGAGAAGCGTCAAGACGACTTTGCTGCTGAAGTGGCTGCCCAAGTTGCCGCCGCCTCTAAAGCAACTGCTTAATTAGTCCTTTTCGGGCTTGTCCCGATCGGCTTAGCCTTATGGGCACAGAAACCTTAGTTTCTGTGCCCTTTTCTTTGAATCTTCCTAAGCCATTTATAATTCAGAGCAGGTATCAAAAGTGCTTAAAGATCAATAAGCTAAGTATGAAAATTACTTGGCAAATTACGGAAAATATATATATGCCAGGCTACAAACGCGTCCTCCTAAAATTATCTGGTGAAGCCCTGATGGGGGATGATGCTTTCGGCATTAATCCAGTCACCATCGATGCCATGGTTTCTGAAATTGCTCAAGTAGTAAATAGTGGAGTTGAGCTTGCGATTGTGATCGGCGGAGGAAATATTTTCCGCGGCGTTGCAGGTGGTGCAGCAGGCATGGATCGAGCAACAGCTGATTACATGGGCATGTTGGCAACCATGATGAACTCACTTGCCTTGCAAGATGCATTGCGTCAAAAAGGAGTTGAGGCTCGGGTTCAATCCGCATTAAGAATGGATCAAGTGGTTGAGCCCTATATTCGTCCTCGCGCAATTCGTGCAATGAGCGAAGGTAAGGTTGTTATTTTCGCAGCGGGCACAGGAAACCCATTCTTTACCACTGATACCGCGGCAGCCTTGCGTGGTGCGGAGATGGGCGTAGAGGTGATGCTGAAGGCAACGAAGGTCGATGGCATCTATAGCGCCGATCCGGTGAAAGATCCAACAGCAACGCTCTACAAAACCATTACGTTTGATGAAGCGTTGATTAAAAACTTACAAGTCATGGATGCTACTGCGTTTGCATTGTGTCGTGACAGAAAATTACCAATCAAAGTATTTTCAATACTCAAGCCAGGCGCATTAATGCGTGTAGTGCAGGGTGAGCCTGAAGGTACTTTGGTACACGTTTAATAGGAGGCCAGATGTCTGCAGCAGAAATTAAAACCAATACCGATCAAAAGATGCAAAAGTCACTCGAATCTTTAAAGACTAGTCTTGCAAAGATTCGCTCAGGACGTGCCAATCCTGGGATTTTGGAACATATTCAAGTTGAGTATTACGGCAATCCCACCCCATTGAGTCAGGTTGCAAGTTTGGGTTTGGCTGATGCCCGCACTATCAATGTACAGCCTTTTGAAAAGACCATGGTTGCTGTTGTGGAAAAAGCCATTCGTGATTCTGACTTGGGTCTCAACCCAGCTTCGCAAGGCACTGTGATCCGTGTGCCAATGCCAGCGCTAACAGAAGAGCGTCGTCGCGAACTTACTAAAGTCGTGAAGAGCGAGGGTGAAGACGCAAAAATTGCTGTGCGTAATTTGCGTCGCGATGCTAATGAGCATCTAAAGCGCTTGACAAAAGATAAAGAAATTTCTGAGGATGAAGAGCGTCGCGCTACTGATGAAATTCAGAAGATGACCGATAAAGCTGTCGTTGAAATAGACAAAATCATCTCTGAAAAAGAAAAAGAGATCATGACGGTTTAACCGTAATAAGTTTCACCTTTTATGACTCAACACCTTAGCTCAACGCAGGCAATACCAGAGGTTAGCTCCATTCCTCGCCACGTGGCGATCATTATGGATGGCAACGGGCGTTGGGCTAGTAAGCGCATGATGCCTAGGGTGGCTGGGCACTCTGAAGGTTTAGGCGCCGTTCGAAAGATTGTTCAAGAATGTCGCCGTATTGGTGTTGAGTATTTGACGGTCTTTGCATTTAGCTCTGAGAATTGGCGTCGCCCACCAGAAGAGGTGGGCTTTTTAATGAAGCTATTTCTGAAATCCCTTAAAGGCGAAGTGTCACGCCTCGCAGATAATGACATTTGTCTGCGGCTTATTGGAGACTTGAGTCGTTTTGATAATGCCATTCAGGAGATGGTCGAATTCTCCGAGGCAAAGACTGCGGGTTGCAAAGCGCTGACATTTACGATTGCGGCGAATTACGGTGGACGTTGGGATATATTGCAGGCAATGCAACGCTGTGTTGCAGCGAACCCCAACTTGAAGCCCGAAGACATCAGCGAGGAGTTGCTCCAGCCATATCTCTCTATGGCATATGCACCTGAACCGGATTTGTTTATTCGCACGGGTGGTGAGCAACGCGTTAGCAACTTTTTGCTTTGGCAATTGGCCTATACAGAGCTGTATTTCACGGATGTACTTTGGCCAGACTTTGATGAAGCTGAATTACATAAAGCGTTTGATTGGTTTAGTCGGCGTGAACGTCGCTTTGGGCGAACTAGTGCTCAGCTTGCATCGCAGGCAATGAGTGATGCCGTCTAATTTCAGAGCCCACTTTTCATGCTGAAGACCCGAATTATTACTGCCTTTGTTCTATTGGCAGTCTTATTGCCAATTCTATTTTTCCTGCCCCCTGTATATATCGGCGCCTTTTTTCTTGTTGCAGTATTAGCCGGCGCTTGGGAGTGGAGTCGCTTATTGAATCCTGAGGCACCTCGTGCAGCTTGGCTTTACGCTACATTTTGTATGGTGATCATCTTTGTTTTGCTTGCTTTGCAAAATGTAGCTTGGCAGTTTTCTATATTGTTACTAGCAGTAATCTTTTGGTTTTTTATTGCTCCTTTCATTTTGGCAAAGGGCATGAATTTATCATTGCAAAAATTACGGCCTTTCTATGTTGTGCTTGGTCTCATATTATTGCCAGCAACTTGGTTCGCAATTGTTTTCTTAAGAGAATTAGGGTTAGTCTTTTTGCTTTCCACAATGGCCTTGGTTTGGGTAGCAGACATTGGCGCATATTTTGTTGGTAAAGCTTTTGGTAAGCATAAGCTCGCTGTGCAAATTAGCCCTGGTAAGTCTGTAGAGGGTGTAGTAGGCGGTCTTGTGCTTTGTTATGTGTATGCCCTAGCGTGCGTATTCTTCTTGCCATTTGAGTCCACCTTATTTGGTGCTTGGGCTATTCGTTTCGGATGGGTGCCAATGCTCTTGATGGTAACTTTATTAACGGCTTTTAGTATTTTTGGCGATCTCTTTGAATCGCAGTTAAAACGTTTAACTGGCGTAAAAGATAGTAGCCAGTTACTTCCAGGCCATGGTGGTGTGCTTGATCGTGTGGATGCATTAATACCAACAATGCCCATTGCGGCAATCCTTGCAGGCCTTGTGTGATGGCAAGACGCGTTACTATTCTGGGCTCCACCGGTTCGATTGGCGTTAACACATTAGATGTAATTCGTGCGCATCCAGATCGCTTTAGGGTAGTAGCGTTGACTGCAGGCAAGCAGATCGATCGATTGGCGGAGCAGTGCATAGAGTTTAAGCCTACTATTGCGGTGGTATCTGAAGCTGACGATGCCAAGCGCCTTGAAACACTATTGCGTCAAAAAAATATCTCGACCCAAGTGATGCATGGTCCAGGATCGCTTGTTACAGCCGTTACTGATTCGAACTGCGATACGGTAATGGCGGCAATTGTGGGGGCGGCAGGCTTAGTCCCTGCGCTGGCAGCCGCCAAAGCGGGTAAAAGAGTTTTATTAGCCAATAAAGAAGCTTTGGTCATGTCGGGCAATTTATTTATGCAAGCCATTAGCGCTGGTGGTGGCGCGTTATTGCCGATTGATAGTGAGCACAATGCCATTTTTCAATGCTTGCCAAATAATTTCACCCAAGATTCTTCTTTGCAAAATGCTTACTTGGGTGTTGAAGAATTATGGCTGACTGCATCTGGTGGACCATTTCGAAATACACCACTTGATCAGCTTGCAAGCATTACTCCAGAGCAGGCGTGCGCTCATCCAAACTGGGTGATGGGCAGAAAAATCTCTGTAGATTCAGCAACCATGATGAACAAGGGGTTGGAGGTAATTGAGGCCTTTTGGTTGTTTGGTCTCCCGCTAGAAAAAATTAAAGTATTAATACATCCGCAAAGCGTTGTACATTCAATGGTTCGCTATCGTGATGGCTCTGTGTTGGCGCAGTTGGGTCAACCGGACATGCGCACCCCCATTGCTTATGGATTGGCGTGGCCAGACAGAATCGCTGCGGGAGTTGCGCCACTCAGTTTGACTCAAATGGCTAACTTAACTTTTTCGGAGCCGGATTTAGCGCGTTTCCCATGCTTGTCATTAGCATTTGCCGCAGCACAGTCTGGTGGTACGGCACCTGCTGTATTAAATGCTGCGAATGAAATTGCTGTTGCTGCATTTTTGGATGAGGGTCTACCGTATTTAAAAATACCCGTCGTTGTTGAGAAAGCATTAAACGCAATCGCAACAAGCAATGCTGATTCTCTAGATGTAATCTTGCAGGTTGATGCGCAAGCCAGAGCCGTGGCGCGGGATTTCATTCGAGCTTTGTAAAGTAAATGTTTTAAGGCAATGATTTCATGCAGGCGCTAATTACTCTTGGAGCATTTTTGTTGACCTTGGGGGTCTTAGTAAGCTTCCATGAGTTTGGTCATTTTTTGGCGGCACGAGCCTGTGGCGTTCGAGTGTTGCGATTTGCTATCGGCTTCGGCAAACCATTGTTTACATATCGAGCACCCAATCAAACCGAGTGGGTGCTGGCCTCCATCCCTTTGGGTGGCTATGTGAAGCTCTTGGATGGTCGTGATCGGAATCAAGTTATTCGCCAAGATGATCGAAAGGATGCCTTTGATCACAAACCACTTTGGCAACGTTCTTTGATTGTGGCCGCTGGACCATTTGCCAACTTCTTTTTGGCAGTCGTTCTTTTTTCTGTGATTTACCTTTCTGGCGTTCCTCAACTGCCAGCGGTATTGCAAGGCCCCCCAGAAAATTCACTCGCTTATCAATTGGGTGTTTCTCAAGGTGATCGAGTGTTAGGTTGGCAAGAGTTAAGTTCGGATGTGGCGCCCAGCGCCGGAGAATTTGAACCTGTTATTAGTTGGAATTCCTTACGCTGGAATTTGATGGATGCGTTAACTGGTAATACTGGATTTGCTTTGGAGCTTGAAGATTCCGAGGGTGGTCGCCTCATTAAGTCGTTCAAAGCTGAGGATCTTCCAAGAATGCGGCCGGATATAGACCCCATGAAAGAGCTCGGCCTATTGCCGATCGCCACACCCCTAGATCAGTGGCCAGAACTGAAATTGAGCCCCTCAGACGCCTCAGTGCTTGCCACCCAGCGGGTTTGGCTAATTACCAAGGTGTCAGCAAGGCTAATGCTGGGAATGTTTACCGGCCAGGCTTCTTTAAAGCAGCTTGGAGGACCTTTAAGCATTGCGGATATGGCCGGCAAGTCCGTCCAGGTTGGCTGGCAACCCTTTTTGGCATTTTTGGCACTAATTAGCATCAGTATTGGGATGCTCAATTTACTACCTTTTCACATGCTAGATGGGGGTCAGCTCCTGTATGATGCATGGGAGTTAGTTGCTGGAAAGCGGATTTCGGTTTCGGTGCAAGAGCAGCTCCAAAAAGTGGGCTTTTTATTGCTGATTTCCCTTTCGCTTTTGGCATTGTTTAACGATTTACAACGCTATATTTCGTCTTGAATTTTCTGAACCTATCCTCCTTTCGCCTTATGCGATTTTTAGCAAGACTCATTCTGCTGTTATCCCTTGGATTGAGTTTGCATGCTCATGCAGCAGATTCTTTTGTTGTCAAAGATATTCGAGTAGAAGGTTTGCAGCGAGTAGAGCCTGGAACCGTATTTAGTTATTTATCAGTTCAGGTTGGTGATACCTTTACCGAGGAGAAGGGCGCCGAAGCAATTAAGGCTCTGTACAGCACTGGCTTCTTCAGGGATGTGCAAATTCAAGCTCAGGGTGATGTATTGATTGTGATCGTGGATGAGCGCCCAACGATTTCCCGAATTGAATTCACGGGAATGAAAGAATTTGATCAAGAGATTGTTCGCAAGTCCCTGAAAACCGTTGGTGTAGCGGAGGCTCGTTTTTACGATAAAGCCTTAATTGATAAAGCAGAGCAAGAATTAAAGCGTCAATACGTTGGTAAGGGTATGTTTGCTGCCGAGGTGGTTGCGACGGTTACCCCTGTAGAGCGTAATCAAGTAGCTATCTACTTCAATATTGATGAGGGACCGGTCGCCAAAATTGAGGAAATCAACTTCATTGGTAATGAAGCGTTTAGTGAAGGCACTTTACGTAGCGAAATGCAGCTCAAGACTGGCGGTTGGCTTTCCTGGTACAGCAAAGACAATTTGTATTCTAAGCAAAAACTCACCGCGGATTTGGAGACTATTCGTTCCTACTATTTGAATCGCGGTTATCTGGAGTTTGTTATTGAGTCGACTCAAGTCTCTATTACCCCAGATAAAAAAGGAATTTATCTAACAATTAGTATTCGTGAGGGTAAGAAGTTCACGGTCAAAGATGTGCGTTTGGCTGGCGAATTATTGGGTAAGGAAGCAGAGTTAAAACAGTTAATTGTGCTCAAGCCAGGCGATACATTCTCGTCCGCAAAATTAACTGAGAGCACCAAGGCAATTGCCGAAGTATTGGGCTCTTACGGTTACGCTTTTGCAACAATTAATCCGCAGCCAGATATTCGCCGTGAGCAGGCTGAGGTGGATTTAACTTTGGTGATTGATCCAGGTCGCCGTATTTATGTTCGTAAAGTCGAAATCTCGGGGAATGCAAAGACACGCGACATGGTGATTCGCCGTGAAATTCGTCAATTTGAAAGCTCTTGGTTTGACAGTGACAAAATAGATTTGTCTAAGAAACGCCTTGGTCGTTTGGGTTACTTCACTGAAACGGATATCACAACGGAAGATGTACCAGGCTCTTCTGATCAGGTGGATGTTAATGTGAAGGTAACTGAAAAGCCCACAGGCGCTGTAACTATTGGTGCAGGCTTCTCTTCTACTGAAAAACTGATTCTTTCCGCAGGTATTAATCAAGACAACGCCTTTGGTACTGGCACCTCTGTTGGCTTGAATGCCTCTCTGGGTAAGATCAATCAGAACTTGACGCTATCAAACTACGATCCTTATTTCACCGAAGAGGGTATTAGTCGCTACACTGATCTTTACTACAGATCTTCGAAGCCGCTCTACTATGTTGGCGATCCTGATTACACGATTAAATCGGTTGGATCTAATATCAAGTTCGGTGTTCCCTACACAGAAGTAGACCGTGTATTTTTTGGAACCGGTGTTGAGGCTTTCCAAATTCAGACTACAGTTAATACGCCAATTCCATACTTAAATTATGCGCAAAGTTACGGTATTGCGGCCCCTGGTTACCCAGGAACATTAACAACTTATAACGTACCCTTAACAGTTGGCTGGTCTCGCGATGGCCGTGATAGTGCTTTAATCCCCTCTGATGGATCGCTACAACAATTGTCTGCTGAGGCTGGTACGCCAGTTGGTAATATGACTTTCTATCGCCTTTATGGGCAATACCAAAAGTATCACTCTTTCTCTAAAGGCAATATTCTGTCCTTTAATGGAGAGGTCGGGTATGGTCAGGCATATGGAAATAATCCATTCCCGATTACAAAGAACTACTATGTGGGTGGTATCGGTTCTGTTCGTGGATACGCGCCAGGATCTCTAGGTCCTCAGTACTACAACACGGTGATTGGTGCTTGGCAGCCAACTGGTGGTCAATCCAAGATTGTAAGTAACTTGGAGTACACCGTTCCAGTTCCTGGATCTGGGGTGGATAAGACTCTGCGAGTTTTTGGGTTCGTTGACGGTGGTAATGCGTTTGGTCAGAACATCAACCTGGTTTTGCGGTATTCCTATGGTTTGGGTTTATCATGGATATCACCACTAGGTCCTTTGAAGTTTAGCTACGGTATTCCGATCAAGTCTCAGCCAACGGATAATGTGCAGCGCCTCCAGTTCCAAGTTGGTACAGCGTTTTAATTGTTTAAGGAAAGTATTTATGAAGTTTGCTCAATCCTCTAAATCGCTTCAATGGGTTTTGGCTTTTATTGCCTTGGTCTTCTCTGCGCCGCAGGTTTTTGCGCAAGATGCTGGTACACGAGTTGCTGTTGTGAATTCTGAAAAGGTTTTCAACGAATCCAATCTTGCCAAAGCAATGCAAACTCGTTTGCAAAATGAATTTACCAAGCGTCAGAATGATTTGCGTGACAGCGCCCAAAAAATCCAAACAGCCGCCGAGAAGTTGGATCGTGATGCGGCAGTCATGAATGAAGCGGAGCGTGTGCGTCGCCAGCGTGAGTTAGCGGACCAAGATCGTGAATTGCAACGTAAGCAGCGCGAGTTCACAGAGGATCTCAATCAGCGTACTTTTGAAGAGCGCGCAAAAATTGCTGAAAAGGCAAATGCGGTGTTACGCCAGATTGCCGAACAACGCAAGTTGGACATCATTGTTCAAGAGGCGGCTTTTGCAAGCCCCAAGGCCGACATTACTGATGATGTCATCAAGGCACTAAATAGCCAGAAGTAATCTATGCCTACCGCCATCGAGCTGGCCAATCTGTTTCAAGCAAGCTTGGTGGGGGAGGCTTCTAGCCCCTTTATTGGCTTGGCCCCATTAGAGCGGGCAACACAAAACCAGATTTCGTTTTTATCGAACCCCTTATACCGTCAACAGGCTGCTGATAGTAGTGCGGGAGCGCTTATTGTTGGTAAATCCGACTTTGAGTTTTTGCAAGCTAACCCTGGAAAGCACTCAGCACAACGCGTTTATTTTATTGCGCAGAATCCTTATGCAACTTTCGCTAGAATGGCGCAGCATTTTGCAAAACAAAATACTCCTACCCATGCGCCAGGTATTCATCCAAGTGCGGCAATAGATTCATCAGCAGTTGTTCCTTCCTCATGTCATATTGGCCCATTTGTGCAAATTGGACCAAATGTAAAGTTAGGTGAGCGTGTTGTGATTCTGGGTAATGCGTCTATTGCAAGAGATAGTGTGATTGCGAGCGATACTTTGATTTATCCATCCGCGTCCCTTTACTCCGGAACACAAATCGGTGAGCGTTGCATTATTCATAGTGGCGCAGTAATTGGCTCAGATGGATTTGGATTTGCTCCAGAATTCTCTGCGACGGGTGGTGAGTGGGTCAAAATTCCCCAAACTGGTAACGTGGTGATTGGTGACGATGTTGAGATTGGCGCTTCAACCACGATTGATCGCGGCGCCATGACCGATACCGTCATTGGCTCGGGAACCAAGATTGATAATCAAGTGCAAATTGCACACAATGTCATTATTGGAAAGTGTTGCGTTATTGCGGGTTGTGCGGCAATCTCAGGTAGCACCAAGATCGGTAACTTCTGCATCATTGGAGGTGCAGCTAATTTTGCCGGACATTTAACAATTGCCGACAGAACCACTGTTTCTGGCAATACTTCGATTATTCGCTCAATCGCTGAGCCTGGACAGCATTTCACGGGCGTTTATCCGTCGATGTTGCATGCCGCTTGGGAAAAGAATGCGGCAATCTTACGTGGGCTAGATAAAATACGTCAACGTTTACGATTATTGGATAAAAAGTAAAGCTCAACAATCTTTGGGTTGGGATCAATAAAACATCAATCGAAAAATATAACCTTAGGTAAGCAAGTTATGAGTACACCAATCGCAATTGACATCAATAAAATTTTGCAATTACTGCCGCATCGTTATCCATTTTTATTGGTCGATCGCGTGATTGAAATTACTCCTCGCGAAACCATTACCGCGTTGAAGAATGTCACTATGAATGAGCCGTTCTTCCAGGGGCATTTCCCAGATTTTCCGGTGATGCCTGGGGTGTTGATTATTGAAGCTTTGGCGCAAACAGCTGCATTGCTAACATTTTCTGAAGAGCGTGCTGAAGATGCAATTTATTACTTTGCCGGAATTGATGGCGCGCGTTTTAAAAAGCCAGTATTGCCTGGTGATCAGTTAATCATGACTGCAAAATTGGAACGTGGCCGCGCTGGTATTTATAAGTTCGCCGTTCAAGCAACGGTTGACGGTGAGATCGCTGCGGAAGCAAATATTACTTGCGCAGTACGGACGAAAGGCGCGTAATGACTCGAATTCATGCATCTGCGGTAGTGGATAGCAAGGCTGAGCTTGCCAGTGATGTCGAGGTTGGTCCGTATTCTGTTATTGGCCCTAATGTCAAAATTGGTGCTGGTACTAAGGTGGGCTCTCACACCGTGATTGAGGGCCATACTACGATTGGCAAAGAAAATAACTTTGCACACTTTGCTGCGATTGGTGGGCCACCGCAGGATATGAAGTACCGCGGTGAACCGACCCAACTCATTATTGGGGATCGTAATACTGTTCGTGAGTTCACAACTATTCATACGGGCACATCGCAAGATGAGGGTATTACCCGCATTGGTAATGATAATTGGATCATGGCTTATGTTCATATCGCCCATGATTGTCAGGTAGGAAATCACACCATCTTCTCTAGTAATGCTCAGATCGCTGGGCATGTGCAAGTGAGCGACTGGGCCATTATGGGCGGCATGTCTGGTGTGCATCAATTTGTGCGCATTGGCCAGCATGCCATGTTGGGTGGCGCATCTGCGCTAGTGCAAGATATTCCACCTTTTGTTATTGCAGCAGGCGATAAGGCTGCTCCTCATGGTATTAATGTGGAGGGCTTAAAGCGCCGTGGATTTTCAAGTGAAACGATTTCTGCTTTGCGCCAGGCCTATAAAGTCCTCTACAAAGACGGTTTAAGCTTTGAAGAGGCTAAGGCAGAAATCCAGAAGATGGTATCTGCGAGTGCTGCCGATCAAGCTACCGCTGAAAAGCTTGCACAGTTCCATGACTTTATTGCAGCCTCAACGCGCGGCATCATTCGATAACGGGAATGCCTTGCCAAAGTTAGCTTGTGTAGCTGGCGAACCTTCTGGTGACTTATTAGCTGCGCCAGTTCTGAATGCCTTAAATCAAATTCCAGACATGGCGGGTCTGGAGGTATACGGCATTGGTGGTCCGCGTATGCAGGCGCAAGGCATGCGCTCAGATTGGCCTATGGAAACCTTGAGCGTTCGAGGTTATGTTGAGGCGATTAAGCAATTACCCGCTATTTTGAAGTTACGTAAGGAGCTCATTGCTAAGCTATTGGGTGATGGGCGACCTGATGTCTTTCTGGGGGTTGATGCCCCCGACTTTAATTTGGGTGTTGAACTTCAATTACGTAAGGTAGGTATCCCCACTTTACATTTAGTCTCCCCATCCATTTGGGCATGGAGGGCGGGGCGTATCAAAAAAATTGCTCAAGCGGTTGATCGCATGCTGTGCATCTTTCCTTTTGAAACCGAAATCTATGATCGTGCTGGCGTAGCCTCTACTTATGTGGGGCACCCTTTGGCGAGTGAAATTCCATTGGAACCTAATACACCTCAAGCAAGAGAAAAGATTGCGCAAGCGCTTCATCTAGCTCGCGATGGCAAAGATTGTTTAGAGGGACTGGTGATCGCAGTTTTGCCTGGCAGCCGCTCTTCGGAGATCGAGTTAATTGCCCCTGTGTTTTTTGAAACGATGCAGCTACTGGCGAAGAAGCTTGAAGGCCAAAATCTGCATTTCCTCATTCCGGTTGCCACTCAACGATTGCGCGCACCTTTAGAGGCTTTATTAAAGGTAACCCAGAATCAATTTCCTGATATCCAAATTCATTTGCTTGATGGTATGGCTGATGAGGTTTTAGAGGCGTCAGATGTTGTACTGATTGCAAGTGGCACGGCTACCTTGCAGGCTGCGCTTTGGAAGAAACCAATGGTGATTTCCTATAAGGTGCCTTGGCTTACCGCTCAGATTATGAAGCGCCAAGGATATTTGCCCTATGTTGGCTTGCCTAACATTTTGTGTGGCGATTTTGTCGTGCCAGAGTTATTGCAAAATGATGCTACTCCAGAAAAATTAAGTGCTGCAATATTGGATTGGTTAAATCATCCAAGCAAGGTCGCGCAGTTAAAAGAGCGTTTTGCAAAAATGCATGAAACCTTACGTCGTCCAACAGGTCTCTTAGTCGCTCAAGCGGTTGCGCAAACTATCATGGATCGTCGTGTCGGACGAATTTCTTCATCATGAGCATCCTTTGGGTTTGCGGGGTGGATGAGGCAGGCCGTGGACCTTTGGTGGGTGCAGTGGTTGCTGGCGCAGTAGTCCTTGATCCCGATAAGCCAATCGATGGCCTAAAAGATTCTAAAAAATTGACAGCAGCAAAACGCGATTATTTATACGAGCAAATTCTAGAAAATGCGAAAGCCTGGGGCGTTGGTGAAGCTAGCCCTGCCGAAATCGATCAGATCAACATACTGCAAGCAACCATGTTAGCTATGCGTCGTGCCATAGAAGATTTAACGATTCGCTTGGGTGCCTGGCCAGAGAAAGCGTTGATTGATGGCAATCGGTGCCCGGAGCTTCCTATTGCGGCTGAAGCAATCGTGAAGGGTGACGCGAAAGAGCCTGCAATTTCCGCGGCTTCTATCATTGCAAAAGTGACTCGTGATCGACAAATGATGCGTTTACATGACCGGCATCCAGAATATGGGTTTGCCCAACACATGGGCTATCCTACCGAGGCGCACTTTGCGGCTCTAAAACAGTATGGCGCTTGCTCTGAACATCGCAGAAGTTTTTCTCCTGTGCGAAAAGTTTTAGAGTCTCTCGCGGGTTAAACCATGAACTTTGATCAAATTACCTCCAAAGAGAACTCGCTGTTCAAAGAACTGCGTTTATTGCAGGCAACAGGATCAAAAGGTCAGAAGGCCAGACAAAGTAGTGGATGCGCTTTGCTTGAAGGCATTCATCTTGTTCAAAGTTGGGTGGGAGACCCCGCGCTCAAGACACTCTTTACTTCCGAGATGGGGTTGCATAATTCCGAGATAGCTCAAGCTGTTTATTCTCATCTTGAAATTTGCCCGGAGACCAAGGTATACCAACTAGATAGCGCTCTTTGGAATGTATTAAGTGATTTAGTGAATGCTCCTCACATTGCTGGGCTATTAAGCTTGCCAAAATCCTCCTTAGCACCTGCCCAATCGATCGCAAATCTAGATGGGGATGTCGTGATTTTGGATCGCATTCAGGATGCGGGTAATGTTGGAACGATTCTGCGTACAGCTGCAGCCGCTGGCTTTACACAAATTATTGCCCTAACGGGTTGTGCTCATCTCTGGTCTAGCAAAGTTTTGCGTGCAGGAATGGGTGCCCATCATTTATTGGATTTATATGAGGGCTGGACAAATCAACAAGTATTAAGTGCGGTTACGGCTCCCCTGATGGCTGCAACGGCAGATGCTGAGCAAGACCTTTTTAATATGCAGCAAGAATTACTGAAACCCGTAGCTTGGGTGATGGGGAGCGAAGGTCAGGGCGTATCCGAAGAGCTACTGGCGCAGGCAAAAGGCGTCTCTATTCCAATTGATCCGCGTGTAGAGTCTCTAAATGTTTCTTCAGCAGCAGCTATTTGCTTATTTGAAACCGTCCGCGTTCGACGTAATTAATTAAGCAGCTCTAACCTAAAATCGTTTTATCGGATTTGATTGCTTGCAATACGGTGGTGGCGATTTCTTCAATAGATTTGCTGGTCGTCATCACCCAAGGGATAGATTGTTTTTTCATCATCGCTGTCGCTTCGTTAATTTCATAACGGCAGTTTTCAAGCTTGGCATAGTTGCTACCCGGGCGACGTTCATTGCGGATTTCTGAAAGACGTTCCGCATCAATCATGAGGCCAAAGATTTTTTGGCGATAAGGGACTAAGTCCTTAGGTAGTTGACCCCGTTCAAAATCTTCAGGAATTAATGGGTAGTTTGCAGCCTTTAAACCATACTGCATTGCTAGGTAGAGGCTGGTTGGCGTTTTTCCGACGCGAGATATCCCTACCAAGATGACATCAGCCTCAGCGAGGTTTTGGTTGGATTGACCGTCATCGTGCGCCAAGGAGTAGTTGATTGCCTCAATTCGGTTCTTATAGGCCTCAGTATCGGCGTTGTGGTGTAGGCGGTTCATGGCATGGGTGGATTTCATGCCCAGGGCAGCTTCAAGAGGGGCTACGAAGGTCTGAAACATGTCCAAAATAAGCCCGTTAGCCTTAGCAACGATGGAGTTTAGCTCGGCATTCACCAAGGTGGTGAAAACAATAGGCTGGACCCCATATTTATTGGCTGCCTGATTAATGCTGCTAACGGCATCATGAGCCTTGTCAACGCTGTCCACAAATGGGATCCGGATATGCTTAAAAGTGGCCTCAAACTGCGCCAAAATCGACTGGCTGAAGTTCTCGGCGGTAATACCTGTGCCGTCAGAGACAATAAAAACAATGCGGGTTTCAGTAGACATCAATTTGGCCTAAATGTGGGGTCAGAACTACAATAGAATCATATTAAATGAAGTCGCATTTTAGGCGACCGCTTGACCAGTTTCCTTATCTTTTGAGAGTATTTTATGTCCAACCAACAGCAACAAAATAGCAGTATGGCAAATGCCTATGTTTTGCCTTTTGAGCAACTTCGAATG
Organism: Polynucleobacter sp. MWH-UH25E; assembly: GCF_018687095.1. NCBI lineage: Bacteria > Pseudomonadati > Pseudomonadota > Betaproteobacteria > Burkholderiales > Burkholderiaceae > Polynucleobacter > Polynucleobacter sp. MWH-UH25E. Next base: position 1,102,424 of record NZ_CP061286.1, read on the forward strand.
ATGGATGTTGAGTCAGTCGGCGGTAAAAATGCATCTTTAGGCGAAATGATTTCACAGCTCGCTTCAACGGGGGTTCGTGTACCAACCGGTTTTGCGACAACTGCATTGGCGTTTCGGGATTTTCTGAAACACAATAATTTGACCGAACGTATTCAAAAGCGTTTAGAAGGTCTCAATATCGATGATGTGCGTGCATTGGCACAGGCGGGTGCGGAGATTCGTGAGTGGATTGAAACTGCTCCATTCCAGCCAAAGCTCGAGGAAGATATTCGCAAAGCATTCGCAACTCTAGATGATTCCGGAAAAGGTTCATTTGCGGTTCGTTCATCCGCTACTGCGGAAGACTTGCCTGATGCTTCATTCGCTGGTCAGCAAGAAACATTTTTGAACGTCGAGGGCATTGAAGATGTATTAAGTAAGATTCGCGAAGTTTTTGCTTCCCTGTATAACGATCGCGCCATCTCCTACCGTGTTCATAAGGGCTTTGCCCATGAAGAGGTTGCCTTGTCGGCTGGTATTCAGCGCATGGTACGTTCCGACTTGGGTGCTTCTGGTGTGATGTTTACACTCGACACCGAATCAGGTTTTGAGGATGTGGTTTTCATTACATCTAGCTATGGTTTAGGTGAGACGGTTGTGCAGGGTGCTGTAAACCCAGACGAGTTTTATGTGTTCAAGACCACATTAGCGCAAGGTAAAAAAGCGATCATTCGCCGCACCTTGGGATCCAAGTTGATTCAAATGCAATTTGCACCAAAAGGTTCTGCTGAAAAAGTGCAAACAGTCGATGTCACGCCTGAAAAGCGCAATCGCTTTTCTTTAGAAGATGGAGACATCACAGAGTTAGCAAAATACGCAGTCATCATTGAGAAGCATTATGGCCGCCCAATGGATATTGAGTGGGGCAAAGACGGTCAAGATGGCCGCATCTATATTTTGCAAGCACGTCCTGAGACCGTGAAGAGCCAAGCAGCTGGCCAAGTGGAGATGCGCTACAAACTCAAAGGCAGCTCCAAGGTATTGGCAAAAGGCCGCGCGATTGGTCAAAAGATTGGTGCTGGTCCAGTACGTGTAATCCGTGACCCAAGCGAAATGGACCGCGTTCAACCTGGCGATGTTTTGGTTGCTGACATGACTGACCCTAACTGGGAGCCGGTAATGAAGCGCGCTTCCGCAATTGTGACTAACCGCGGTGGTCGTACTTGCCACGCTGCAATTATTGCTCGTGAATTGGGTGTGCCTGCGGTGGTGGGCTGTGGTGATGCTACTGAGCAATTGCAAGATGGCATGGTGGTGACAGTTTCTTGTGCTGAGGGTGATGAAGGCCACATTTATGATGGCTTGATTGAAACTGAAGTAACTGAAGTTTCTCGTGGCGCATTGCCAGACATTCCTGTGAAGATCACCATGAATATCGGTAACCCACAATTGGCATTTGATTTCTGCCAATTGCCAAACGCGGGCGTAGGATTGGCTCGCTTAGAGTTCATTATTAATAACTACATTGGCGTACATCCACGCGCAGTGTTGGAATATCCAAACATTGACCCTGACCTTAAGCGTGCTGTAGAAAGTGTTGCTCGTGGTTATGCGAGCCCACGTCAATTCTATGAAGACAAGTTGGTTGAGGGTGTAGCTACCATTGCAGCCGCTTTTTATCCAAAGCCAGTCATCGTGCGCTTGTCAGATTTTAAGTCTAACGAGTACAAGAAGCTGATTGGTGGATCTCGCTATGAACCTGATGAAGAAAACCCGATGTTGGGTTTCCGTGGCGCGTCCCGCTATGTATCAGAAGAGTTTGGCGAAGCATTCGCGCTTGAGTGTGCAGCAATGAAGCGCGTTCGTGAAGATATGGGTCTTGATAACGTCGAGATCATGGTTCCATTTGTGCGTACCATTAAGCAAGCTGAGCGCGTCATTAATATGATGGAGAAGTTTGGTCTCAAGCGTGGTATCAATGGTTTGCGCCTCATTATGATGTGCGAGATTCCATCAAATGCTATCTTGGCGGATCAGTTCTTAGAGTATTTCGATGGCTTCTCTATCGGTTCAAACGATATGACCCAGCTAACCCTTGGTCTTGATCGTGACTCTGGTATGGAACTGCTAGCGATTGACTTTGATGAGCGCGATCCAGCTGTTGAGTTTATGGTGGAGCGCTCGATTGTCGCCTGTCGTAAGCAAGATAAATATGTAGGTATCTGCGGACAAGGCCCTTCTGATCATCCAGACTTTGCCCGTTGGTTGGTAGAGAAGGGCATTACTTCAATCTCCCTCAATCCGGATAGCGTAGTGGAAACCTGGGAAATGCTAGGTAAGAGTTTAAAAGCCTAACTATCTAGAGTTGCAATGTAAAAAAGCCTGGAGAAATCTCTAGGCTTTTTTCTTTGTTGCGACCTTTCTCACGGGTCTCTTAGCAGCTACGGACGCTTTGGTTTTAGAAGGTTTTACTGTCTTGGGTGAAAGGCGATGAATGGGAACTGCGCCCATTTTTTTCGCGGGCTCTGATATCGCGCTAGATTTATGGGCGCCACTCCAGCTTGGTTCCGCTATGGAATTAAATGCATCGCGTAACTTTTCACCCCATAGGCGATGAATCATCTGAAAGTAGGGGTTAGACTCATCCAGGGTAACAAGCTTGCTGGCTTTTAAGGAATTCTTTTCATAGACCAACAGATCTAATGGAAGACCAACTGAGATATTGCTATTTAAGGTAGAGTCCATTGAAATTAAGGCGCACTTGGTGGCGAGGTTTAATGGAGTAGAAAAATTGACTACTCGATCCAAGATGGGTTTGCCATACTTAGATTCTCCAATTTGGAAATAGCAAGTCTCCGGGGTTGCTTCAATGAAATTACCGGCGGAATAGATGTTAAAGAGGCGCGGCCTCTCATTCTTTACTTGACCGCCGAAAATGAGATTACAATTGAAATCAATCCCCGCTTTTTCAAGCGCTTTATGGTCTCGATCGTAGACTTGTTTAACCGCTTCACCGATGACCACTGCAGCATCATGAGCGCTTTCTACGTTCCAAAGGTTTTTGCCATGAAAGAGTTGGCCTTGCAGCAGAATTTCTTTAACTGCTTGTGTAATGGCTAGATTACCAGCGCTCATTAGCGCAAAAAAACGATCACCATCTTTTTGAAACAAAGACATTTTTCGAAATGTCCCTATTTGATCAACTCCAGCATTGGTGCGGGTATCAGACAAAAAAACAAGACCATCTTTCAGGCAAAGCCCAACGCAATACGTCATTTACATCTTTCCTTAATTGTTTTGACTATTATCCCTTAACGTCTTGAAGACCCTTCTCAAGCTTTAGGATAGTTGCTGAATAGAGATATTCGCGGTCAGTTCTTCGCCAACCCCACCAGTTCGAACCCCTTTTACGGGTGCAGCGGAGTAATAATCACAGCCAATCGCCAGGCGGACATGTCGCGCATCAGTTAAGCATGCATGCGTAATGTCTACGCTATTCCAAGTCCCGCCATTGATATCGCTGCAAAAATCAATCCAAGCATGACTGGCCAAATTAGGGGATTCTTCTGCGAAAAAGTAGCCGCTGACATAACGCGCAGGGATTTGCGCTGCTCTGCAAAGGCTTAGCATGACGTGGGCATGATCCTGGCAAACACCGGACTTCATGGCAAATGATTGAGCTGCAGTAGTGGCAAAGTTAGTTTTACCCGGAGCGTATTGAATTGCATCTTGGACTGCGGATGCTAATTTTAGGATCTCATCAATTGTATTTTTCTTAGGAAGCGAAGAGGAAAAGTAATTTAGCATTTCCTCCGAAGGCTCCGTCAGTTTCGTTTGTTGCAAAAGGTAATATGGTGAAACTGCCTTAGGGTCATCTGCATACTCATGCGCATCTTGAGTCAGGATTTCACCCTCTGCCTCGATCATCATCGAGGTATATGAAGCTTCTTGAACAAAGATACTACAGAGATTATTGAATGCATCAACAGAGTTAGACGCCTTAATTGGCGTATTAATCTTCCAACGCTCTACTTTCTGTCCGTCCGTAGTGGGCGGAGTCAATCGTAACTCTTGAATAGAGTAGCGTACTGGGGTCTCGTATCGATATTCGGTGCGGTGTCGTATTTTTAGGTGCATAGGTATATCACTCTAGGCCACGGCTAAGGGAATGAGGTAAGCGCTACTGAATTCATCAGCGATGTGATTAATTCTTTCTAGAAAATTCTCGATGAATTCCTCAAGACCTTGTGAAAATACCTCATCAACATCTGAATAATCCAAGCTGGCTTTGAGTTTTCCTAGTAAGCGTTCAATTTCTTTGGATTGTTGATTCTTCACTTCAGATATGAGGGGAATTAATTCATTTACGCAACTGACAAGCGAGCGCGGCATCTGTTTATTGAAAATTAATAGCTCTGCCACTTGTTTCGGAGTGACTTGATCTGAATAAATTTGACGATAAATTTCAAAAGCGGAAACAGATCTTAATAATGCTGCCCAGTGATAGAAATCAAAAAATTCACCACTTGATTCCTTTTCAATTGCCTGGGGTTTACCTATTCCCGCAAGTGATTCCTGATCTTCATATTTGGTTTGCAAAATACGAGCCGTATTGTCGGCGCGCTCAAGCAATGTGCCTACATTAATAAAGTAAAAAGATTCGTTTTTAAGCATCGTGCCATGCATGACACCTCTAAATAAATGGCAGCGGTGTTTTACCCATTCAAGCAGTCTGCTTGGATCGGCTTGATGTCTAGCTTGCAAGATGCGTTGCAATTCTAACCACGTGGTGTTTTGTGTTTCCCATACCTCGGAGGTGATCTTGCCGCGTATAACCCGAGCATTCTCGCGCGCTGCGAACAGGCAAGACACGATGCTAGATGGATTACTGGTTTCATAAATCATGAAATCCAAGACATTTTCGCGATTGATCACATCGTATTTACTCAGAAATGCATTTTCTAATTTAGAGATCGTGAGTAATTTTTTCCAGCTTTGTTCTAAAAACTCTGGTGGCTGGGGCAGTAAAGAGGTTTGATGGTTTACATCGAGCATGCGGGCGGTATTCTCCGCACGCTCTGTGTAGCGCGCCATCCAGTAAAGGCAGTCAGCAGTACGGCTTAACATAGCTTATTCCTCCAGTACCCAAGTGTCTTTAGTGCCGCCACCTTGAGAGGAGTTCACCACCAGCGAACCTTCCTTGAGTGCAACGCGAGTCAGACCGCCAGGCACCATCTTGATGGTTTTGCCAGACAATACAAATGGGCGTAAATCAATATGTCTTGGCGCTACTCCAGATTCCACAAATGTAGGGCAGGTAGAGAGCGCAAGTGTGGGTTGGGCAATATATTTATCCGGGTTTGCTACTAAGTGCGCCCTAAATTCTTCGATTTCTGCCTTGGTCGATGCCGGGCCCACTAGCATGCCGTAACCACCCGCACCATGCGTGAGCTTAACCACTAATTTTTCTAAATTAGCTAAGGTGTATGCAAGATCGTCTGGTTTGCGACATTGGTAGGTCGGAACATTATTTAGGATGGGTTTCTCTCCTAGATAAAACTCAATCATGTCTGGTACATAAGGGTAGATTGATTTGTCATCGGCAATGCCGGTGCCGATCGCATTAGCCAAAGTGATGTTACCCGCGCGATATGCCGACAATAATCCTGCAACCCCTAAGGTCGAGTCCGAGCGAAACGCAAGGGGATCTAGAAAGTCATCGTCAACACGGCGATAGATCACGTCTACTCGCTCGGGCCCCTGTGTGGTACGCATATAGACCTGCTCATTTTTTACAAACAGATCCTTGCCCTCGACAAGTTCTACGCCCATTTGTTGCGCCAAATAACTATGTTCAAAATAGGCGGAGTTATACATGCCGGGTGTTAATACAACGACATTGGGTTTTTTGACGTCATCTGGCTTAACGGATTTAAGGCATTCCAAGAGCAGGTCTGGGTAATGCTCTACAGGTGCGATTCGGTATTTTTGAAATAAATCTGGAAAAAGCCGCATCATCATTTTGCGGTCTTCAACCATATAAGAAACCCCAGATGGGACGCGTAAGTTATCTTCAAGAACGTAGAATTCGCCTTCACCTGCGCGAACAATATCAATACCGGCAATTTGCGCATAAATATCTCGGGGCACATCGATATTGCGCATCTCGGGCCGATATTGCGCATTATTAAAAATTTGCTCAGCTGGAACAATGCCTGCTTTAATGATTTCTTCATCGTGATAGATGTCATAGATGAAACGGTTGAGGGCTTTGACGCGCTGTCTTAGGCCAGTCTCTAGTTGCTCCCATTCTTTTGCAGCAAAGATCCGAGGTACTTGATCAAAAGGAATAGTTCTTTCTGCCCCCAAATCATCGCCATAGACTGCAAATGTGATGCCAACCCGTCTGAAGATGAGGTCTGCCTCAGCGCGCTTTAGACCCATGAGGGTGTCGCTTTGTTGCTTCAACCAATTATGAAAAATTTCGTAATGGGGGCGTGCTTTGCCAGAGGTATCTAGCATTTCATCAAAAGGCAGTTTCATGCTTATAAAGCTAATGCCTTTGATGCGTCTGAATTTAAAAATGTGAAGCAGCTTGGTGCTGTTATGCACCAGACGGGTGCAGTCCGCTCAAATCCTGTTCTTTAAACCAGTCCGCTTGTGGGATTGTTACGCGTTGAGATCGCCTCGAGCAATCCTGCCTTTTTGAACTTCCCATTCGCGTTCTTTCGTGGCTGCGCGTTTGTCGTGTTGCTTTTTACCTCTAGCTAGCCCAATCTCGCATTTCACTCTACCTTTTGAGAAATGCAAATTTAATGGAACGAGCGTGTAACCTTTTTGTTCTACTTTGCCAATCAGCTTGCGAATCTCGATCGCGTTCAGTAATAGCTTTCTGGTGCGAACGTTATCGGGAACAATATGGGTTGACGCAGAAAGAAGGGGGGTAATGTGGCAGCCGATCAGAAAAAGCTCCGCCTTACGTATCACTACATACGCTTCTTTAATGTGCACGCGGCCTGCCCGGATGGCTTTTACTTCCCAACCTTCCAGAACTAGCCCTGCCTCAAAGCGCTCCTCGATAAAATAATCGAAGAAAGCTTTTTTGTTATCGACGATACTCATATTTATTTAGCTTCCAACAACGATTATGGCAGACGTCTATAAGACCGTTTTAATTGGCCAATCAGCCGACCGAATGTATGGTTTGGTGACTGATGTAGCGCGATATCCTGAATTCCTGCCCTGGTGCGGCGGAGTAGAAATCTTTGAGCAGACCGAAACTGTGTTGGATGCCAAAATCAACATCAGCTTTAAGGGCATTAATCAGTTTTTTCATACTCGAAATGTGAATCACCGCCCTGAAACCATCGATATGGTCTTTGTGGATGGGCCATTCAAGCATTTCTCAGGTCAATGGAATTTCATCCCTCTGCGTGAGGATGCTTGCAAAGTTGAGTTTAAGTTGCATTGGGAGTTCAAAAGCGTCATTCTGGACAAAATTATTGGGCCGGTATTTGGGCATATTGCTGGAACTTTTGTGGATTGCTTTGTGAAGCGCGCTGAAGAGCTTTATGGCTGATCAAATGCTCAATATTTGGCTTTGTGATGCAAGAGGGGGTGAGCCCACGCTCAAGCCATTCGAGCTGGTCATTGAGTCGGGCCAGAGTCCGACGGTGGGACTTGCCTTGGTAAAGGCTGGATTCGCATTGAACCAAGAGGATCCGGCAATCTCCAGAAAGGGCTGTTTTGGAGTTTTCGGGAAACGCAAGGACTGGGATAGCCCTATTTACGAAGGCGACCGCCTAGAGCTTTATCCCCCCTTGTTGATTGACCCCAAGGCGGTACGCCGCAAGAAGGCGAACCAGAACCAGGACGCCAAATTCCAGGCTGCGGCAGCCAAAAGGAGGGCTAGGAGGCTATAATCTGTTTTTGCGACTAGGGGTTTTGCATGCGACTCATTCAAAAAGCACTCACTTTTGACGATGTGCTCCTCGTACCGGCCTACTCATCGGTACTCCCTCGAGATGCCAGTTTGGCTAGTAAATTAACTCGGGATATTTCACTTAACACGCCATTAGTATCCGCTGCGATGGATACTGTCACAGAAGGTCGTTTGGCCATTGCCATGGCTAGTGAGGGTGGAATCGGTATTGTTCATAAAAACTTGAAGCCTGCCGAGCAAGCTCGTGAAGTGGCAAAAGTTAAGCGTTATGAGTCCGGTGTTCTGCGTGATCCCATCACCATCAGTCCGGATGTGACAGTGCGCCAAGTGATTCAACTATCACGTGAACATGGATTTTCCGGATTTCCAGTTTTAGTTGGCAAAGAAGTTGTTGGCATCATCACCAATCGTGATTTGCGCTTTGAAGAAGATTTGGATGCGCCAGTAAAAAACAAGATGACTCCACGTGAGCGTTTGGTAACGGTAAAAGAGGGTGCCTCATTAGAAGAAGCAAAACGTTTGATGAGTCAGCATCGCTTAGAGCGCGTTCTTGTTGTGAATGACAAGTTTGAGTTGCGCGGCCTCATTACTGTAAAAGATATTCTGAAGGCAACCGAACACCCTAATGCCTGTAAAGACAGTGAAGGCAAGCTCCGTGTGGGCGCGGCGGTTGGAGTGGGCCCGGATAATGATGAGCGTATTGAATTATTAGTGCGCGCTGGCGTGGACGTCATTGTTGTAGATACTGCTCATGGCCATAGTCAAGGTGTCCTCGATCGTGTGAAATGGGTGAAGAAGAACTATCCTCAAGTACAAGTTATCGGTGGCAATATCGCTACTGGTGATGCCGCAAAAGCATTGGCTGATCATGGTGCTGATGGTGTGAAGGTGGGTATTGGCCCAGGCTCAATTTGCACTACTCGTATCGTGGCGGGTGTAGGTGTTCCTCAAATTTCCGCAATCGTGAATGTGGCTACCGCTCTTAAAGGCACAGGTATTCCACTGATTGCAGACGGTGGTATTCGTTACTCTGGCGATGTTGCAAAAGCACTAGCTGCTGGCGCAAGCGCTGTCATGATGGGTGGCATGTTTGCAGGTACTGAAGAAGCTCCAGGAGAAGTGTTCCTGTATCAAGGCCGCTCTTACAAGAGTTATCGCGGTATGGGGTCTTTGGGTGCGATGGCCGATGGTTCAGCCGACCGTTATTTCCAAAGTGATATTGTTGCGAATGCTGAGAAGCTCGTGCCTGAAGGTATTGAAGGCCAAGTTCCCTATAAAGGTAGCGTGCTTGCCATCTTGCATCAATTGACGGGTGGTATTCGTTCTTCCATGGGTTATCTGGGTTGCAAGACAATTGCTGAACTGCATGAAAAAGCCAATTTTGTGGAAATTACATCGGCGGGTGTGCGTGAGTCGCATGTGCATGATGTGAAGATCACTAAGGAAGCGCCTAACTACCATATTGATTAAAAATAAATAAACGCTGACTTAAAGAGTGATTGTTTCGTGCACGACAAAATACTGATTCTCGACTTTGGTTCACAAGTAACTCAATTAATTGCAAGACGTGTGCGGGATGGGCGGGTGTATTCAGAGATACACCCCTATGATTGCGATCCAGAATTTATCCGCAAATTTATTCAAGAGCAGGGCGGCAAGGGAATCATTCTCTCTGGTGGTCCAAGCTCAGTTACAGAGGCTGGCAGTCCACGAGCTCCGCAAATTGTGTTTGAACTCGGCGTTCCTGTATTGGGCATCTGCTATGGCATGCAAACTATGGCAACTCAATTGGGTGGCGCAGTTGCCTCAGCGGAGTCACTTGGAAAGGCTCGCGAATTCGGATATTCAGAAGTACGTGCTCACGGTCACACCAATTTGCTCAAAGGCATTCAAGATTTTTCTACCAGTGAAGGCCATGGCATTCTGAAGGTATGGATGAGCCACGGCGACTCAGTAACTAAACTGCCCCCTGAGTTTGCTTTAATGGCTTCGACGGATTCTTGCCCAATCGCAGGCATGGCAGATGAGAAGCGTCGCTTCTATGCGTTCCAGTTTCATCCAGAGGTAACGCATACCATTCAGGGTACAGCAATACTTGATCGCTTTGTGCATCAAATCTGCGACTGTAAGCCAGATTGGGTAATGGGCGACTACATCGCGGAGGCAGTGGAACATATTCGCAAACAAGTTGGCGATGAAGAAGTTATTTTGGGTTTATCCGGCGGTGTGGACTCGAGCGTTGCAGCTGCATTGATTCACCGCGCTATTGGTGACCAGCTGACTTGTGTATTTGTTGATCACGGTCTACTTCGCCTAAATGAAGGCGATATGGTGATGGAGATGTTTGCGCGCAATCTGGGTGTCAAGGTGATCCGCGTTGATGCAAAAGATACCTTTATGTCTAAGCTCGCTGGTGTATCTGATCCAGAGGCTAAGCGAAAAATCATTGGCAAAGAGTTTGTGGAAATTTTTCAGGCTGAGTCTGGAAAGATTAAGAACGCCAAGTGGTTGGCGCAGGGCACTATCTATCCAGATGTGATTGAATCTGCTGGTAAAGGTAAAAAAGGTGCTCATACTATTAAGAGTCACCACAATGTTGGTGGCTTGCCTGAAGATATGCATCTGAAGTTGCTTGAGCCATTGCGCGAACTCTTTAAGGATGAGGTGCGTGAACTTGGCGTGGCTTTAGGACTTCCTCGTGAGATGGTGTATCGTCATCCATTCCCTGGCCCAGGCCTTGGTGTTCGCATCTTGGGTGAAGTGAAGGCTGAGTTTGCAAGTCTGTTGCAGAGAGCGGATGCGATTTTTATTGAAGAGTTACGCAATACTATTGATGAAGCCACTCAAAAATCTTGGTATGACCTAACGAGTCAGGCATTTGCGGTATTTTTGCCGGTGAAGTCTGTTGGCGTGATGGGTGATGGTAGAACTTATGAGTATGTTGTTGCTCTACGTGCGGTACAGACACAAGACTTTATGACTGCGCACTGGGCGCATTTACCGCATGATCTGCTTGGTAAAGTTTCTAATCGCATCATCAATGAAGTGCGCGGCATCAACCGTGTGGTGTATGACATTAGCGGAAAACCTCCTGCCACGATCGAGTGGGAATAAACATCGTTTTTTTGAGATGACTGAGTTGCGCCAAACTGCCCTTGAAATTTTGGCAATGACAGACCCACAGATCAAGGTCGGTCGTATATTTCAGTTGTTTGATGGCTATCAACAACAAGATCTGAAGATTGATAGTGCTGCAATCTATGATTACTCCAATCTTCGGCTCCCTGGTCGACCACAAAAACCAGAGTTAGTTCCCCCTTTAGATGTTCCCAAAAGAAAGATGGACACCGTTGAGGGCAGAGCATCTCTACTGCACTCATTGGCGCATATCGAATTTAATGCCATCAATCTTGCCTTAGATGCCATCTGGCGCTTCCCAGATATGCCGGAGCAGTATTACGCAGACTGGTTAAAGGTTGCCAAAGAAGAGGCTTATCACTTCACTCTCATTAATGAATATCTTCAAGCTATTGGATATTCCTATGGAGACTTTCAAGCCCACAACAGTCTGTGGGAGATGGTTGAGAGAACGCAGGATTCGGTAATTGCCAGAATGGCCTTGGTGCCCCGGACAATGGAAGCGAGAGGCCTCGATGCCGTGCCGATGATTCGTGATCGATTCAAACAAATTAAAGATGCGCGCGCTGTTGAGATTCTCGATATTATTCTGCGCGATGAAATTGGGCATGTATCTATTGGAAATTATTGGTTTAATTATTTATGTGATAAGGCAGGGCTATCTCCAATTTCAATTTATCGAGACTTAGCAAGGCAATACCGTGCCCCAAAATTGAGAGGTCCATTCAATCTAGATGCTCGTAAGCAAGCGGGGTTTACGGTTGAAGAATTAGGTTTGCTTGGGTTATAGTCAATTTAGAAGATCTATGGAGGAAATTTGAATTTATCTCGTCGTGTTTTCATCACTTCAGCAGCTGTGGCCCCTGTAGCTTGTGGTGTGCCATTGGGCTATGAGCGTGGCACACCTGTAGCTCAACCAAATCCAATACCTTCAGTTCGCCCCCCCAAAAGTAGGGCAAGAGTGGACTTATATCAAGCGTGATGTATTTGATGGCAAAAATCTAGGTTTGGTAACCGAGCGAGTGGCTAGTGTAGGCTCAACCATTGTGATTGAGCGCACCGATGAGAGTGGCGGAAGATTAGCCAACGAAGTGCAGGGTCCTTGGGGCATGGTTTTGACTGATCCACAGTGGCCTAAAGTAGTGAGCTTTAATCCTGCTATTCCATTGTGGCCTCAAGAGTTAAGCGCTACTTGGAATAAGCAATTCGTTGCTAAATATAAATTAGCAGGATATTCAGATTCTGCTTATAACTGGCAGGAATACATGAGTGCCCATGGCTGGGAGCAAATTACTGTTCCCGCAGGCACTTTCTTAACCTTGCGTTATCAAAGCTTAGTGAACTACGAAAGTAATGATGACAATAAAGTGAATTGCATTCGCAGAGAAACGGTTTGGTTCGCCCCAAGTATTGGTCGCTGGGTTGCGCGTGAGTCTTCTGGTTCATACATGATTCAAGGTCAGCTCGGAACTCCTAATTTAGAAGATAGCCTGCAGTGGCAATTAACTTCTTACAAGTGATCTCTTGGAGGGCGTTTTTATCTATCGCTCTATTAATATTATTGGCGGGGTGTATTTCTTCACAGCCTTTTCCTGAGGGACAGGCGCTACCGCAACCGATTCCTGTGCCAGTAGTCAGGACTCCGAAGATTGGTCAAGAGTGGGTATACCAAGTACGAAATGTTTTTAATCAAGAGATTGTCGACACTGTTACCGAGAAAGTGGTTTCTGTTGGTGATGTGATTCGGATTCAACGTGTCGGCGTCAAGGCAGGCCTGCTGCCAGATGAAATTCAGTCGCCTTGGGGATTTGTTTTGCAAGATCCCCATTGGAGTCCGCCGCAGAAATTTCAGCAGCCAATTCCTTTTTGGCCAACACAAATGCAATCTGGTTGGAACGCATTTTATAAATCGCGTTATGAAGTGTTATCAAATCCAGGAAATAATTTTTACTGGGGCCTAAACATGATGGCATTAGGCTGGGAGCAAACGGCTTCCCCAGCAGGTCATTTTGCTACCCTTCATTACCATAATGAAATCCCGTATTTTGAGAGTAATGATTTATTTAGGGTGATGAATATCCGTGAAGAGGATGTGTGGTTCTCCCCAGAAATCGGTCGCTGGGTCATACGCAGGGGGTCTGGGCGCTACATTACTCCTGGAGTCTTCTGGTCAAATGCTTATTGGGAAGACTATTGGCAGTGGGAGTTAGTCTCCTGGAAGTAGGCAATACGCTTAAAATGAGCGTATTGCTATGTATACCGTAAAAGAACTATTCCCCACACTTCAAGGTGAAGGCGCCCATGCTGGTCGCGCAGCAGTTTTCTGCCGCTTCGCTGGTTGTAATTTATGGAGTGGTCGCGAAGAGGATCGCGCTAGTGCCATTTGCCAATTTTGCGATACCGATTTTGTGGGAAGCGATGGTATTGGTGGCGGTAAATTTAATACTGCGCAAGATCTCGCCGCTGCGATTGAGGGGTCTTGGAAAAGCACTTCGGCCGGCCCTCAGCAACGATATGTTGTATTTACTGGTGGTGAACCATTACTGCAACTGGATAAAGATCTCATTTTCGCACTTCATCAAAAAGGTTTTGAGGTGGCTATTGAAACAAATGGCACTATTAAAGTTCCCAAGGGTGTGGATTGGGTGTGTGTCAGTCCGAAGGCGGGATCTGATTTGGTTGTGCTCCAAGCAAATGAATTGAAATTAGTAGTGCCGCAAGCTGGTCATGACGCCCTTGAAAAATTGATGTCTCGATTTGAGAAGATGGATTACCGTAATCGCTTCTTGCAGCCAATGGATGGACCAGAGCTAAAAATCAACACTGAGTTAGCTGTTGCTTTATGCCAAAAGCGTCCATTGTGGAGGCTAAGCATTCAATCGCATAAACTGATTGGAATTCGATAAATAGGGCGTTTACTACGGCCAAGCTTTTAATAAACCTGAATGACTAAAAAACCATCCAATATTTCTATTACACGCCGCCTAGAATTTGATTCGGGTCACCGTATCCCCAATCACGATGGCCAATGCCGACATTTGCATGGTCATCGATATGCCATTGAGGTAACCCTCACTGGCGAAGTGGCGGATCACCCCGGTAAGGCAGACGATGGAATGGTGTTAGATTTCGGGGATATTAAGCGCCTTGCAAACCAGTACGTGGTAGAGCCTTGGGATCATGCATTCCTAGTGGCAAAAGAAGATGAAAAATTAGTGGCGTTTTTGTCGAGCCTACCAAATCACAAAACTGTAATCATGGAACATGTGCCTACAGTAGAAAACTTAGCAAATGCTGCTTTTGCAATCTTGCAACCAGTATTCAATAAAGCCTTTGATGGTCGACTTGAACTCTCCGCAGTTCGCCTCTATGAAACGCCCAATTGTTGGGCGGATGTCCATCACCAATAAATGACTCAAGCCGAACTTGATCATCAATTTATGCAGCAAGCTATCGAGCAAGCGCAGTTAGCTGCTCTACAGGGAGAGGTTCCTGTGGGTGCGGTTTTAGTGCGAGATGGTCAGGTTATTTCTAAGGCATTCAATCAGCCCATTACGCATCATGATCCGAGTGCTCATGCGGAAATGTTAGCGCTTAGAGCTGCCGCCAAGACCGAAGAAAACTATCGTCTGCCAGGCAGCACCCTTTATGTCACTCTGGAACCGTGCACGATGTGCGCTGGAGCGATGCTTCATGCGCGAATAGATCGTGTTGTGTATGGGGCGCCTGATCCAAAGACAGGAGCCGCTGGAAGCGTTTTAGATGTATTCTCATCAAAACAAATCAATCATCAGACATCAGTCGAGGGTGGGGTTATGGGTGAAGAGTGCGGTCAGTTACTACGCAGCTTCTTTAAGGAGCGCAGGTGAAGTCCATTTATCTGATTGCCCCCTCTGGCGCCAATATCGAACCTAAAAGTCCCGAGGCAGGCATTGCCTACCTTCAAAGCCAAGGGATTGAAATTGCCAATGCCCAGTGTGCGCATCGCGTTCAAGAGCGCTTTGCTGGTAGTGACGCTGAGCGTTTAAATGAGTTGAATGGTTTAGCAAAAGTTGACCCAAAAAATCTGGTGATGGCAATGCGGGGTGGATATGGCATTCATCGCTTACTACCCGACATTGATTGGAATGCTATTGCGAATGCTGTCAAAGGCGGATTGCAAATCTGTGGACATAGTGATTTCACGGTTTTTGAACTTGCGTTGCTGGCGAAGACTGGCGCAGTCACTTTGTCTGGGCCTATGCTGAATTACGACTTTGGCCGTTTTGATGAGAGTGGCCAGAATCTTTCTCCAGATGCATTTATGTGGAAGCATTTCTTATTAGCCGCACAAGATCGTAAGCTCGATTGTCAAATTCAAGCGCCACAATCTTTCTTGGGTGAGACAACTGACAGTTCGATCTCGGGATTACTTTGGGGCGGTAACTTAACAGTGATTGCTAGTCTTGTTGGAACGCCTTATCTGCCATCTTTAACGCAAACGAAGGGTGGCATTCTATTTTTAGAGGATGTGAACGAACACCCATACCGATTGGAAAGAATGTTAATGCAGCTTTTAGATGCCGGCATTCTACAAAATCAGTCTGCAATATTATTAGGCGGTTTTTCTTCTTATCGTTTGTACGATAACGATAAGGGTTATAACCTTGAGCGCGCTATCGAAACTATTCGCAAGCGTTTGCCAGTACAAATTCCAATTCTGACGGACTTACCATTTGGGCATCAGGCTGATAAGCTCACTCTTCCGGTTGGCGCAAAAGCGACCCTAGAGTACAGTCCAGCCGGATTTAGTATTAAAGCTAATTGGTAAGCGAGCCTTTTTAGGCCTCAAAACTCTTCAATATTAGTTTTGCACCACTATCCAATCCAAGTGCCTTAACTAACACCGGCATTACTTCAGCTAGATGTTTCTCTAGCGTCCAAGGTGGGTTAATAATAAACATGCCACTAGCTTGCAAACGACGCTCTCCTGGGGCATTTTCCACTCTTAACTCTGCATGTAGCCAAGATCGTTTATTGGAGTTTGCAATTCGCTTCATGCGTTCAGGCAGTTCGGCGGATTCTCTTCTAGATATGACTGGATACCAAATTGCATAGCAACCCGTTGCAAAACGACGTAAGGCTTCCTCAATTGCGATCTCTAGATTGCGATAATCTTGTTTATCCTCGTATGAAGGATCAATGAGCACAAGACCGCGCCTACTTGGGGGCGGCAGTAGACCTTTTAGCCTGCTAAAACTATCTTCGGCATAAATATCTATTTGTTTGGCTTGTTTGAGCAGTGCAATATTTTGACGAAGAATATCAATCTCTTTGGGGTGTAGTTCAAATAGCTTGAGGCGATCTTGCGTCCGTAAGAGGCGCGCCAGAATAAATGGTGATCCTGGATAGGCCTTAATCTCACCTGGTGCGTTTTCTGCATAAACACAATCAAGATACTGCTGAATGCCCTCAGGAATTGGGTTGCCGGCCTCAACGAAATCCTTTAGGCGAAATATTCCGCCTTCAGCCTCTTTGCTAACAGCCGCAAAGCCATCTTCAAGACTATAAATTCCGGCGCCAGCATGGGTGTCAACGATAGTTAATGCGCCAGGCTTTTCTTGTAAATACTGCACTAACTGAATGAGGGTAATGTGCTTCAGAATGTCAGCATGACTGCCCGCATGAAAAGCGTGTCGATAGCTAAACATGAGAATTATTTCGCTTTCTCTTGAGTCTTGTCTGTCTGTGCCTTGATAAAAAATATCAGGGTAATGACAACAATCGCAATAGAAGTGTATTGCAGTGGAAGATTTAACTCGAGGTCCATTACCTGGGTGTAATGAGCATAAATCGAAACGAGACCCCCAATCGCAATAAAGCGACTCCAGATTGATTGTGGTTTGAGCTGTGAGTCAGGGATATGAGTCGCCAGTTGGGCGCCAAGCATGCCGCACCACATACCAACTCCTGCACCTGCCAAGACATCAGTTAACCAGTGAGCCCCTACAGCATTACGAGATAAGCCTATAAGACTGGCAATAAGAAATAGGACCAACAGGTGAGCACGTTTGTTCTTGGTGCAAGAAAAATACAAAGCGCTAGCAATAGCAAAAGCAGTCAGCGTATGACCTGATGGGAATGCTTTGTAGAGTAGGGGCTCGCCAATGCGGTAGAAGCTACCTTCTTCCAATAAGCTTGCTGGCCTAGGTAAATCAAAAATATTTTTGAGTGCGGTACTCGCTATTGCTGAGATGCCGCCACCTAAAATTCCAGCGCTAAATAACCGTGGTGCCAACAAAAGCAATGGAAATGAGAGTGCGAATATTCCCCAGCCATTACCTAAGAATGTGAGCCAAGCCCACAAAGTGTCCGGCAGTAGTTGGGTAAAGCGGTTGATAAATAAAAAGCTAGTACTTTGGAGTTCTCCAAAATAAATTGCTGCGGCAAGACTTAATGGCGCGAGCGGGATAAACCAAGCTAGCGTAGAAATCGCTTTCTTGCTCATTTGGCTAGCGGCCTTTAGCCTTATCCGCTTCTTGTAGTTGAATGCTAACTTTTTCCAATACTTGAGCAACGCTAATTGCTTGCATACAAACATTGTCATGACAAGGTGTCTTGCGGTGGTTCGCTGCGCTCACGCATGGAGAGCAAGCAAGGTTTGCGGTAATTGCAATAGAGTTGCCAACTGAACCATACAACGCAGGAGTTTCAGGGCCAAACAGCACTACGGTTCTCAGTGGTGTTACTGCAGAAAAGTGCCCTGGTCCAGAGTCGTTGGTGACCATCACATCTGAAAGCGTATAAAGCGGAGGTAGCTCAGCAAAACTCACTTGGCCGGCGAAATTCAGAGCATTCTTAACGTTAGCGACGAAGCGCACCTTATCAACGTATACAAATTCAGCCGGCGAACCTGTGATCAAAATCAGATCATCGGGATAGCGTTGGTTAACCGCTTGAATCAGTTCAGAAAAGCGCTGTTGCGACCAACGACGTTGAGGCAAAAGATCGCTCGCATTTGGGTTAATCAAAATAATGCGATTTTTTCCATAGGTAAACGGGATGCCGGCTTCAGCAGCTTTCTTTTCAATACGAGAAAGTACTTTTTTCAAAACATCGGGGTTAATAACCGCTTGCTCAAGCTTTACTGCCTCATCAGAAATATGAACCTTGCTAAATGGCACTTCAATCTCTTTGGCAAATGCAGCATGAATCAGGGATAGAAAGTTCTTGGTAATGTGAATGTGTGGGTTGTAATGAACCTTGCGTGTCAACATGAAGCCGCGCCACAAACCTTCCCCATGAAAGATGTGATAACCAACGCGCTTACGTGCGCCGCATAGACCTGTAAGAAGAGCGGTGAAGCGTGAGAATAGCTCCAAGTCAATGACAGTATCAATGCGGTGATAGCGAGCTACAAACAAAAACCGCAATGTATCTTTGATGAGGCCGCCTAAACTAGAAGAATCAATGGTGAAGATATTTTCCGGTTTCACGGTATTGAGTAAGGTGAGGCTTGCGCGATTACTTTTAAAAATCAAGAAGAAAATCTCCGCACCTCTTGCTTGGGCGTTTCGCATGGCGGGGTCTACCAGAATCGCGCTACCCATTTCGGATAGTTCAATAAAGAGTAGTTTTTTTGGCACCTCAGGCCCGCGGCTAAATATATTTTTGATGCGATCCATCAATGCCACAAGGGGGCTAACAATTGCGCAAAGGGGTACGCCAACCCAATGATCAATTGCCCGCATAGTGTTGACGCTAATAGCCATAGTTTTGCTCTGAGATTATTTTCGTTTTAGTAAAAAATATGCGCCTGGTAAAACAGATATCACAGTAAGTGCGCCGTAACTAATTGAGGCGAGCACCGTTAGTGATGGACTAACTCCCCAGAGTGCTAAGACGGAAGATAGGGTTGCCTCACGTAGACCCCATCCTGAAATACTAATTGGTAGCATTAATAAAAGACTTAATGCAGGTAGCCCAATCATTAGGCTCGAAATTGGCGCTTCTGCACCATAAGCTCTTAAGCAAAAACCAAAAGCCAGAATAATAAATCCGTGGATTGCAATCGCAAAAATGGCTTGTGCAATATTCATGGGCCATGAGAATGCAAGACTTATGCCTGGCATTGCATTGCCCATATTCAAGCGAGTTAGTAATTTCTGCAATAGCTCGGTAGTAGGTTTCCAGGCGAGAACAGATGCGATTGCTAGCCCAGCCAACACCATGACAGCGACAACTGCATAGCCTAGATCTTGCCCCCAAGTAGCAAGAGTTGCGCCACCCAATATAAGCCCAAGACCACCAAGTAAATTATTGCCAGCTAAACCTAGAAGACGATCAACAAGCACCATCGCAAAACTCAAACGTAGTTTTGGTGTTGCATGCTCCAAATCAACCGAGTGATGTAACTCTTCATCCAACTCTTTCTTTTCATTAAGGTTGCCAGTGCTATTAAGATGTGTGGCAGTAATTGCGCGATAGCTATCCCCACCGAGAGTGCTTGGTAGACCTTGATTAATTAAGCCGCCAGCAAAATATAGAGCGACATATTTAAATAGACTTCCTTGAAATCCCACGCTGCGCATAAGATAGCCCCAGCGCAGGCCACCACAAATAAATGCACAGCAAATCGCAATGATTGCGGCAACTAGCCAGATGGGCTGCATCTTGATTTCTGAATCAAGCAGGGTGTGCCAATCAATCCCGCTGGTTGCCTTCCAAAGCAGGGCAATCGATAGAAGAATTCGAATCGTTGGCCAAGCACGTTTCAGAATGGATTTCCACCCAGCAGCAACTTTAGGATTTGGGGTGGATGTGACTTGTGAACGCATAGGCGTAAGGATAATGCTTTGGGCGCCTAAGGTCTTGAATTTTGACGATCTACCTTGCTAATTCAGATCCCTGCCAGTTGCTACACAGGCTGAAGTCAAATTTGGACAAAATTTGTCCAAAACGCCTAATTTCTAGGCTGTCTAAGGGCTCGCAACGCTCAAAAGAGTCCTTGTTACCCACTGGCGGCGCAAATGACATGCCAGACCAGTTAATGAGAAGAATATTTGTCCCTTGAGGTGGCTTACCAAACCAGAGATCAAATTGGTCTTGCCGTTGATCCAATACAAATACTGGAGTCGGTTTGGCATACCAAGCGGCCCTGCTACCCAGTGTCCAATTTTGCACAGCTATGCCATTCGCTTTACTTGCTCTTGTGAGTTCTGCCGCTTTTTGCCCCGCTAATTTCCAGCCATACAGGTCTGCAATGGGATTGGATTTAATTATTGCTGAATTAATTCCGCCTGATAGTACGTAAGTAAATCCAATAGCGCAAAGGGCTAGTTGAGAAACAAAGAGAATTTGAATTAGGCGACGATGTTGGGTAGACCAGGCTTTTGCTAAACCAATACCTGCAAATGGAGCAAGACAAAACCATGCGGGAGATGTCCAGTGGGGCAGCCCACCTCCACCAGCAAGCGTTGCAAAGATTGCAAATGGGATTGCAAAAAATCCTAGTAAAGCCCAGATAGAAAGTTTGGCGCCATGAATGCAATATTTAATAAACAAATATGCGCCAAGTGCGAGCAGTGGTCCATAAACCAAGACCTGAATACCGATATAGGCCGCCAGTCTTCGCCATAGCCATGTACTACCTGCGCCATGAGCAATTTGATATTTAAATGAAATCCAATCATTCACCCAATTCCAATATAAGACAGGGCTAATGCAGAGCAGTGCAATGATGGCAGCCAGCCAAAATCCTGCTGTATTGATCCAAGCTTTTCTAGGGCTACTCAAAAATACGAGCAAGAGTGCAAAAGCGCTAAAAACAGCTGTGTATTTACTGAGACCTGAGAGACCTAATAAGGTGCCGGTAAAAATCCAATCGCGGGTGCTAAAGCGATCCTGGTTGAGCCAGCGAAGTGCCATCAACATCAGTCCAAGACTTAGAGGTGCAAGCAAAGTATCCGGCAATAGGCCGACCGCAAGTACGTGGGGAATCGGTGCAGCAACAATGGCGAGCACAGCCATCAGTCCACAAGTATTTTGAGAGGGCAGCGTACTGGTTAAGTAGCCAGCATTTCTGCCTTGAATTAAATGATGTATTTCTAGTGTGACTTGATAAACCAAATAGCAGGAAAGTATCCAAAGAAATTCTGGAATAAGGCGGATGATTCCCTCGGAAGAGGTAATGGCAACCAGTGGCCACTGAATCCAGCCGACTAGCGGTGGATGATCAAAGTAGCTCCAAGCAAGATGCTGTGCGTACAAGGCGTAGTGAGCCTCATCAACCGAAAATTCAATTGCAAAGCCCAAAACAAAGTGCACCAATGCCGCAATGCAAATGCTAATTACGGCCCAGCTTGATGGTGAGTATTGGCGCATACGACAATTTTAGTCTCACTTGAGCAAAACTTTGGGACAATTCCCATATGCGCAAACTCGCCACATTCCTCGCGATGATCCTGATAGCCCTCGTGCTGTCAGGATGCGCTGGCTTTGATGGGGGCTCCGTTCAGGATGAGGCTGGGCAAGCGTTTCATGTTGATCAGATTCCCGCTCAGGAAGAGTTGCCAAAGTTCTCGGCTGATCCAACAAAGGAAGGTGTGCCGCAGGGTTGGAGTTTTTATCGTATTGCTCCTTATAAAAAGAATACCGTCTATCGTTTAGAAAATTACCAAGGTAAAACCGTCTTAAGCGCAAACTCAAAAACATCTGCATCAGGATTAGCAGTTAAGTTGAAGCCGAAGAAGGTGAATAACTTGTGGTTACAGTGGGAGTGGAAGGCGCTCAGTGCTATGCCTGAAGCTGATAATAGCGAGGGTTATCATGATGATGCACCCTTAAGAATCCTAGTTGCGTTTGATGGCAATAAATCTAAATTGTCATTAAAAGAAAAAATGAATTTTGAGATGGCCAATTTAATCAGCGGTCAAGAAATGCCGTATGCCACTCTGATGTATATCTGGTCTGGTAAATCACCTGTTGATTCCGTTATTACCAATGCCCATACCTCGCGTATCAAAATGATTGTGGTGGATTCAGGCTGGGATAATTTGGGTCAGTGGCACAAGCATCAGCGCGATTTATCTGCTGACTACAAGCTTGCTTATGGTGAAGCTCCGGGGGATGTGATTGGTATTGCTTTGCTAACTGATACGGATAACACCAAATCTGAAACTCGTGCTTTCTATGGCGATATCGAGCTTGTTCGCAAGCCCGCAAAATAATCCTGAGTACTTGCCTATTTAGTGATGCATAGGGTGCCAACGTTTTAGTAAAAGCGCATTACTAAGTACGCAAAAACTAGAGAGCGCCATTGCACTACCCGCAAGCATTGGCGATAAGAATCCAAGTGCCGCCAGAGGAATGCCTGTGGCGTTAAATGCAAAAGCCCAAAAGAGATTTTGTTGAATCTTCTTCCAAGTTCTTTTAGAGATATCAATCGCATCCGCTACCAAGCTGGGGTCTCCGTGCATAAGGGTGATGCCCGCCGCCTGCATTGCTACATCTGTGCCTGTGGACATGGCCATACCAACGTCCGCAGTTGCTAATGCTGGCGCATCGTTAACGCCATCACCCACCATGGCAACATATTGTCTAGATTGGTCTTTTCCCGAGGATTGCAATTGACGAATAATTTCCGCCTTATTGCTTGGTAGTACTTGTCCAAAGACTTCATCAATACCAATTGAGTCGCCAACTCGTTTTACGGCCGCTGAATTATCACCAGATAGCATCACAGTGCGAATGTGTAACTGATGCAATGCAGATATTGCATTTTTTGCTGAGCTCTTGAGTTCATCGCCAAAACCGATGATGGCAAGAGGTAATGATGGAGATTCTGTATTCATTAATACAGATACGGTTTGCCCCTGCTTGAGGCAGTGCTGTGCCTTAGACAAAATTTCTGAATAGAGAGGATTCAGTTCAAGTGAGGCAATGCTTTGAAGCGATAGCTTTTGATTTGCCCACGGCCCTGTGCTTGGTACTCCACTGATACCAACTCCAGGCAAAGCCTTGCTTTGAGATGGGGGGGAGGGATTAGTGCCTGCGAGTTTGGCGGCAGCTATTAGTGCTTTTGCTAACGGGTGCTCACTACCCATTTGCAAACCTGCGGCAGTTGCTAGAAGGGAATTCTTGTCCTTGGCGCTGGTCAGATCAATGAACTCCAGTACTTGTGGTTTACCAATAGTGAGAGTACCCGTCTTATCAAAGGCGACAATATTTAAGCGATGCGCTAACTCAAGAACCTGAGGGTCTTTGATGAGGATACCAAAGCGTGCAGCAACCCCCGTTCCCGCCATGATGGCCGCTGGTGTGGCTAGACCAAGTGCGCAAGGACAGGCAATCACGAGGACAGATACAGAGCGCAAGATGGCAATAGAAATTGAATCTAGATAAATCCAGTTCATTAAACCGGTTAGTAATGCAATGATGACAACGCTTGGAACAAAAATAGCGCTAACTCGGTCAACCAATTTCTGAATAGGCGCTTTTTGTGTTTGCGCATCTTCTACTAAGGTGATGATTTTTGACAAGATGCTTTCAATACCAACTGCTTTGGCGTCAATGATGAGGACGCCTTCACCATTCAGCGACCCACCAATTACTTTTGCACCAAGTGATTTTTTAACAGGGTCGCTTTCACCGGTTAAAAGAGATTCATCGATATGACTATTGCCCAATAGAATCAAGCCATCCACCGGAATACGCTCACCTGGCAATACAAGGATGTGATCGCCTGGAAAAACTTGGTCTAGAGGTAGTTCGCGATATTGATCAAAGGCAATTCCTTCTTCGATTTCAATATTTGGGTTGAGAACTTTTGCATTCTCAGGCCATAGTTTTTGAAGGGCGCGAATCGCTTCACTAGTTTGTCGCTTTGCTCTCGCCTCCAACCATTTACCAAGCAGGACCATGCAAATAATGACTGTGGAACCCTCAAAGTAGAGCTCATGGTTGGCATGTGGTGATGCAAGCATTTGATAAACACTCAAACCATATGCGGCACTGGTTCCAAGCGCAACTAATAAATCCATATTTCCAGCGCCAGCTAAAACAGATTTAAAGCCGGCTTTATAGAAGCGCCAACCTAAAATAAATTGCACGGGAGTTGCCAACAAAATTTGCCATTTCGCAGTAAGCGCCCAGTGGATACCAAATGGCATGAAAAACATAGGCAAGAAGAGGGGGGCAGACAAGGCAAAGCTCAACAGCACTCGACCCAAGCCATCCGAGCCCCAAAATGCATGGGTGGGGTTAGGATCAAGATTGCCATATGGCGAACTGATCTTTGCCCCATAGCCTGTTTTTTGCACCAAATTGATGATTTCCTCGGCTGAGGTGGTAGAGCCGGGCTCAAGACGGATTTTTGCTTGTTCTGTGGCGAGATTGACGCTGGCAGCCTCTACCCCAGGGATTCGATCTAGCACCTTCTCAACCCTTGCCACGCATGAGGCACAGGTCATTCCATCAATATCTAGGGTAAAAATCGAGGAATTTGTGTCTTTTTGCGGGCTCATATGGAAGATAATCTACCCCATAGCAAGCGAATTTACTTAAAAAGGTCGATATGTTGAGTCTAAAAGTGTCCGGAATGACTTGTGGTGGCTGTATTAATGCCGTGACTCGAGCTGTGCAGGCTGAAGATTCTGGGGCTAAAGTGCAAGTCGATTTAGCAGCCCAGACCGTGACTCTCGAAACTACCCTTTCTCCCGAAAAAGCCGCTCAGCTTATAACAGATGCTGGCTTTCCGGTTGTTCAATAAGCTTTTGTTTAGAATGACGCCAAACCTAACAAAACCCGTAGTTTTTGTTCCCAAAGGATCGTGATTTATGTTCTTCAGTAAGTTAATGCCTCACGATGGTAATTTCTTCGAATTGTTTAATGAGCACGCTGGAAACATCGTTGCCGCATCCGAATCTTTCTTGAAGTTTGTTGAGCATTACAACGACGAAGCTTTGCGCGCAAAGTACACGCAAGAAGTTGATAAGGCGGAACATGCCTGCGATGATGTTGTTAAAGAAGTGCATCGCCGCTTGCACAAAACATTTATTACTCCAATCGATCGCGATCAAATTTTTTCGCTCATCAACACGATGGATGATGTGGCGGACTTATTACAAAACGGCACAGAAGCGATGCATCTTTACGATGTGAAGCAAATGACGCCAGAGATGTTGCAGATGGCTGAGTTATGCAATCAGTGCTGCATCAGCATGAAGAACGCTGTGGGTACCTTAAAAGATATTTCTGATCCCGAGGTTGCCAAGGCAGCCTTGAAGACTTGCGATGAGATTGATCACCTTGAGTCTGGCGCCGATCGCCTTCTATCTACTGCTATTACAAGGTTATTCCGTGAGGATATCGAGGTGCGTGAGCTTATTAAATGCCAACGTATTTATGAATTGCTCGAGGAAGTAACCGATAAATGTGAAGACGTTGCCAACTTGGTTGAAGGCATTGTTCTTGAAAACTCTTAAGGCGTATTAAGTTGCCAGCGACAGAAGTAGCTTTTTGGGTTGTAGCGCTTTTAGTGATACTTGCGCTTGGTTTCGACTTCATGAATGGGTTTCATGATGCAGCGAACTCTATTGCAACTGTTGTGTCTACTGGCGTTCTAAAGCCGCAGCAAGCCGTGGTCTTTGCGGCTTTCTTTAATTTCTTAGCAATCTTTATTTTTCATCTCAGCGTTGCAGCAACTGTTGGTAAGGGTATTGTTCATCCCTCAGGAATTGATTTGCATGTGATCTTTGGTGCATTAGTGGGTGCTATTGTTTGGAATGTGGTGACTTGGTTTTACGGAATTCCATCTAGCTCTTCCCATGCCTTAATTGGTGGTTTGGTTGGAGCCGCACTCCCGAAGGTCGGTCTTGCTGGCTTGGTATGGGGCGGCATCTTTAAAACGGTCGCCTTTATTTTTATATCCCCACTAGTCGGTTTTTTGCTGGGCTCATTGATGATGCTACTGGTGTCTTGGGTTTGTCGACACGTCACATTATCGAAAACTGATCGTTGGTTTAGACGATTGCAGTTACTATCTGCTGGCGCCTACAGTCTTGGGCATGGTGGAAACGATTCACAAAAAACCATCGGCATCATTTGGTTGTTATTAATCATTACCGGCTATACCGATGCCTCTGCCAGCATGCCCCCAACTTGGACCATTATTGCTTGCTACATTGCCATCGCTATGGGCACGATGTTCGGTGGTTGGCGCATTGTTAAAACCATGGGGCAAAAACTCACAAAACTCAAACCGGTCGGTGGCTTTTGTGCTGAAACAGGCGGTGCAATTACGCTTTTTGCCGCTACCGCTTTGGGCGTTCCTGTTTCAACTACCCACACAATCACTGGGGCTATTGTGGGCGTGGGGTCTACGCAAAGAGCTAGCGCAGTACGTTGGGGTGTTGCCGGAAACATTGTATGGGCATGGATTTTCACGATTCCAGCGACTGCCTTGATGTCTATGGTTGTGTATTACATCAGCCTAACCATTTTTTAATTTAGCTTCACCAGATTACACCATCTCATTTCAAGCAAATTTTTGCTGGTGCGGTTAATCTTCTTCTTATTCATTCAATATTTTTGTAACGTCCTGAGTTATTACGGGGCTTACTCGCGATAGGAGAAAGTAGTGTCAGTTACTGTTGAAGCGGTTCAGAGTACTTTAAAAAGCGTAGTCGATCCCAATACGAATATCGATTTTGTTACCGCTAAAAATATTAAAAATCTCAAAGTAGAAGATGGCGATATTTCTTTGGATATTGTTTTAGGCTATCCAGCAAAAAGTCAGTTTGATTCAATTAGAAAAGCTGCGATTAATTCTTTACGTAATTTACCGGGTGTCAAAAACGTTAGCGTGAATGTCACAAGCCAAATCGTTGCGCATGCTGTGCAACGCGGCGTTAAGTTGCTTCCTGGGGTTAAAAATATTATTGCCGTTGCAAGTGGTAAAGGTGGTGTTGGTAAGTCAACTACCGCTGTTAATCTGGCGCTAGCTCTAGCGGCCGAGGGGGCTCAGGTCGGAATTTTGGATGCTGATATTTATGGACCAAGTCAGCCGATGATGTTGGGCATTACTGGTAGACCGGATTCTCTTGAGGAAAATACGATTGAGCCGATGGAAGGCCATGGTTTGCAAGCAAGCTCAATTGGTTTTTTGATTGATGATGATGCGCCGATGGTATGGCGTGGACCAATGGTGACCTCAGCATTGGAGCAGTTGTTGCGCCAAACGCGTTGGCGTGACTTAGACTACTTAGTAGTGGACATGCCACCAGGCACTGGCGATATTCAATTAACTCTTTCTCAAAAAGTACCTGTAACAGGTTCAGTGATTGTGACTACACCTCAAGATATTGCCTTGCTTGATGCACGTAAAGGCCTCAAGATGTTTGAAAAGGTTGGTGTGCCTATAGTTGGCATTATCGAGAATATGAGTACTTATGTTTGTCCTAGTTGCGGTCATGAGGAGCATGTGTTTGGCACTGGTGGCGGCGAAAAAATGTGCAAAGACTACGGTGTTGAGTTCTTGGGGGCTTTGCCTTTAAATCTATCCATTCGTGAGCAAGCTGATGCGGGTAGACCTACCGTGGTTGCCGATCCTGATGGAGCTATTAGTGCGATATATAAGAATATTGCTAGACGAGTTGCTATAAGAGTCGCTGGACTATCAAAGGATATGAGCAGTAAGTTCCCTAACATAGTGGTTCAAAATACTTAAGAGCTAAATTTTTATGCGCTTCGCGGTACTCATGCGTAAACAAAAAATAGATAACCCATGGGTTTCGCATCGATGGGTTCCTCAAGAGGTTTTCCCTGATTTTGGTCAGTTCGAAAGTAAATCACCCAATTCAATCACGGGAAAATTTCATGAGCGTGATGCGGATGGTGAAACTTGGTTGTTTACCGGCTTTGAATTAGACCTTTTTCAGGATGAGTCAGAAGGTTACTACCTCAATACTTCAGCTACTACGCCATGTTGGTTTGTGATGTGGCGTCTAGAGGAAGACATTGATCGTTATATTGATGTGCAGTCTCTTCCATTGGCTAGGGCTGACGTATCAATTGCTGTACCCCACCGTATTTGCGTCAGTTATAACGAAGCGGCTCGCCTACTAGATGGCGGGGAGTCCGTTGATACAGTGCCGATGAGTCAAGAACATGCTGCATGGTTACAAGAGTATGTCGATGAGCATTACCGACCAGAGCCCAAAAAACGTCACAAGCCCGCTTCATTCAAAGGTGCTGAGCGTCCTGCGGAGGAGAGATGACCGAAGGCTTCTTTAGTCGCTGGTCGCGTCGCAAGTCTGGCAAAGAAAAAGAGGTCGATTCGCCTGAAGAGCTGGTTGAGCCGGCTTCCGCAAAACCAGTCTCTGATGGCGGCGCATTAGACAAGACAAGAGAAGAAATTCAAACACCGCCTCCGGTAACACTTGAGGATGTCGAAAAAATCGATCGATTTGCACCAGATTTTTCTGCCTTTATGAAACCAGGTGTTGATCCTGCTGTACAACAAGCAGCTTTAAAGAAAATGTTTACAGACCCGCACTTCAATGCGATGGATGGTTTGGATATTTATATCGATGACTATTCCAAACCTGATCCACTGCCGCAGGGTATGTTAGAGCGTATGGTTCAAAGCGATATGTTGAATCTATTCCGCAAGAAGTCAGAGGTGGCATCAGAGGCGATTGCTGAAAAGGAGGTCGGCTCTAAGTCGGCCGAATCTTTACCTAACCCTGACAATCATGCTTTAGCGGCAGAAACTCAAACTGATTTAACATCCTCACATATCCGGGGTTCTGATGAGTCGATAAATGAGTCTATCAACGAGGCGACAAATTTAAGTAAGCTCTCATCAGAGTTAGAGCAGAAAAAAACCTAGAAAGTTGTTCATGGGTCAAAAATTCGTATGTAATTGCAATGGCACTATGCCTTTAGACGCTAAGGCGTTAGGCGTGACCATGCACAACTCTTTATGCAGGCAAGAGGTGGGTTCTTTCTTGAAGGGCTTGGATAACCCTGAATCTATAGTGGTTGCCTGTACGCAAGAAGCATCTTTATTTAGCGAGCTGGCAAATCAAGCTGAAAAGCCATTAATTGCCCCATTAAAGTTTGTGAATATTCGAGAGGTCGCTGGTTGGACGCAAGAAGCAAAAACATCAGGGCCAAAGATTGCAGCTCTTCTTGCCTTAAGTGAGATGCCAGAAGCAGAGGCTGTGCCGGTAGTAAATTACGAAAGCCAGGGCAGATTATTAATTTTGGGTCCTGGCGCCCAAGCGATACCTTGGGCACAAAAGCTTCAAACCTCTTTAGATGTTTCTGTTCTCTGCACTGAGCCAGGTGAATTGCCACTTGCGCGTGATTACCCTATATACAGCGGTGTAGTTAGCAAGCTAGATGGCTATCTTGGTAAATTTACTGTGACTTGGGAGGCGAAAAATCCCATTGATTTAGAGATGTGTACTCGCTGCGGGGCATGTCTTGAAGCCTGTCCAGAAAATGCAATTGATCTTTCATTTCAAATTGATTTAAACAAATGTAAAACGCACCGCTCATGTGTAACTGCTTGCGCAAGTATTGGGGCAATTTCGTTTGATCGAGAGGAGCGTGAACGTACTTCTGAATTCGATCTAGTTCTAGATTTGCGCCAAAATCCTGCAATGCGCATGAGTCAAACACCTCAAGGCTATTTTGCGCCTGGTAGCGACCCCTTAGAGCAGGCATTGATCATGTATCAATTGCTTGAGATGGTGGGTGAGTTTGAAAAGCCTAAATATTTTGCATACAACGATAAGCTTTGTGCGCACGGCCGAAATGGTAAGGTTGGTTGTAGTGCCTGTATCGATGTTTGTTCTACGGGGGCAATCGGCTCTCTATTTAAGAATGGTCAAGGAACCGTCGAAGTCAATCCCAATCTTTGTATGGGTTGTGGTGCTTGCTCCGCAGTTTGCCCGTCTGGGGCTATGCGCTACAACTATCCAAGTGTGTCGCATCAAGGAAAAGAATTAAAAACTATCGCTAGCGTATTTAATGCAGAGGCTGCAAAACATAATTTGGATCTCGCTCCAAGTTTATTGCTGCATAACTTCAAGGCGGGCACCCAAATGATTGATGGTCTTGGCCGATCAGCTCATATTTTGCCAAAACAGTTTGAGGGTCTCCCTGCTTTTCTAGTTCCATATGGGATTGAGCATATTGCATCGACCGGTCTGGAGTTATGGCTTGGGACCTTGTCATATGGTTTCGCCGAAGTAATCCTATTGTTAAGTGGAGATGAAGATCCCGCTTATCGGGATGCGCTAATCAATCAAGTGAAGTTGGCTAATTCCATCCTGAATGCTTATGGATTTGAGGATCGTATTCAATTGTTAATGGCTGAATCGCAAGCAGACTTGAGTTCACTTTCTAAGTCAATGGGTAATCTGCGCCAACGCGGTAGCTTAAAGCCCATTTGTACGCCAGCGAGCTTTGGTTTATCAAATCAAAAGCGGGAAACTTTAGAGGCGGTTTTAGAGCATTTGCAAAAGCAAGCAAAGACTCGATTGCCTGAAGCGGGTGCACCTCTTCCTAAAAATTCTTTATTGGGTGGATTAAAGATTAATCGTGATGCATGTACCTTGTGCATGTCATGTGTTGGTAGCTGTCCAGAGGGCGCGCTTCTCGACAATGTCGATGAGCCCATTCTGTCCTTTATTGAAAAGCAATGCGTCCAATGTGGCATCTGTGTGCAAACATGCCCTGAAAATGCATTAGGCTTGGATCCGCGTTTGCAAAGTGTTGAACAACGAAAGCAGAAACAAACGCTAAATGAGACCCAGGCTTTCCATTGCATCAGCTGTGGGAAGCCGTTTGGAACTGCAAAAATGGTGGATCTCATGTTGGCCAAATTAGGTGCGCATAGCGCCTTCAGTGGCGCGGCTATGGATCGTTTAAAAATGTGCGGCGATTGCCGGGTAGTAGATATGGTGAAGAAAGAGTTATGACAGATCGGGGCGCCCACAAGATAGATAAGCCGTTAACTGCTGAAGTTGGTGATGTAGGTTTGCCAGAAGACTTGGCGCGTGCCGATCTATATGGATTAATTGCTCGTTTTTTTCATCTTCCACCTGACCAAAATTTTTTAGATCAAATTGCTGCAACAGGTGACCAGCAAGATGGCTCCAATGATGCTCCATTGGCTAGAGCATGGTTGGATCTGGTTGAGGTTGCAAAAAATAATCCCGCCAAAGCTTGGCATGATGAATTTGATTTGAACTTCATTAGCGTTGGCAAGCCAAACATTGTTTTAAATGGGTCGTTTTATATGGCTGGCCACCTCAATGAAAGGCCGCTGGTTAATATTCGTAAGGCACTTGAAGGGTTTGGGCTTGAGGCTGCCGAAGAGGTTACCGAAACCGAAGATCATATTTCCTCCTTATGCGAGGTGATGCGCTATCTGATTGCAGGGGATGATGTGGAAATATCAAACCTTACAAATCAAAGGGTTTTTTTCAATGAGCATATTCGCCCTTGGTATGGAGAATTATGCGATGCAATCCAAGACCTTCCCGAAATGCATCTTTACCATCCCGTTGCCGTTCTTGCTAGGGAGTTCCTAGATATTGAAGGCCAAAGTTTTGACATGATTTAATGTTGCGCCGCAATATAGGGGAATCCATATAGAGGTTTCGTTACATTGATATGTCAAAAGTGCAATAAGTGATTAAACTTGACTCTAGTCAAGAAAAATTACTAAGGAGCATGCCATGAGCGCTAAAAACAAAGTTGCCTCAAGCGAAAAACCAAAGACCTCACGTCGAATGTTCTTTATTGGTGCAGGCGCTGCAGTAGGTACTGTTGCCGTCGCCTCTCAAACATCTGTCGGTAAAGCAATTACCAAAGAAATCGCTGGCGTCACAAAGGGTTCGGAGGAGACAAAAACCATGACTGAACATATGCGCAAATATTACACAAGCACCATGATTTAAAAGATTGACACATTTACCAAGCTTACTGTTCTCATAAATAGATAAAAAATTTCTCAGGGATAAAACATGAGTCTGACTCGTAAATCCAATACACCTCAAAGCAGTCGATCTACAACACGCTTGATTGGAAGCTTGTCACGCGGTCTTAAGGCGGCAGTTCCAACCATGGATCGCCGAACCTTTTTAAAACGTTCGGGAATTGGAGTTGGCGCAGGTATTGCTGCCAGCCAATTAAGCCTGGTGCAAAAGGCTGTTGCCGAGCCAAGCAAAGCTATGCTCGATGGCAAAGGCAAGATTGAGGTAAAGCGATCTATCTGTACTCACTGTTCAGTAGGTTGTGCGGTAGATGCAACGGTTGAGAATGGTGTTTGGGTGCGTCAAGACCCAGTATTCGATTCTCCAATTAATATGGGTGCTCACTGTGCAAAAGGCGCCGCCTTACGCGAACATGGTCATGGCGATTATCGTTTACGTTATCCAATGAAATTGGTGGATGGTAAGTATCAGCGCATTTCATGGGATCAAGCGCTCACAGAAATTACTGCGCAAATGAAGAGCATTCGTGAAAAGTATTCACCAGATGCGATGTTCTTTATCGGATCCTCTAAGCACAACAATGAACAGGCCTACTTACTGCGTAAGTGGGTCTCTTTCTTTGGAACAAACAATACAGACCATCAGGCTCGTATCTGTCACTCAACAACCGTTGCTGGTGTAGCGAATACATGGGGTTATGGCGCCATGACCAATAGCTACAACGATATGATGAATGCCAAAGCCGCCTTGTACATTGGTTCAAATGCAGCTGAGGCGCACCCTGTATCGATGTTGAGCTTGTTGCATGCTAAAGAAAATGGCTGCAAAGTAATCGTGGTAGATCCGCGATATACACGTACCGCAGCAAAAGCTGATCAATATGTTCGCATTCGTTCTGGTACTGATATTCCATTCTTATTTGGTGTGCTTTATCACATCTTCAAAAATGGTTGGGAAGATAAAAAGTACATCAATGACCGCGTTTACGGAATGGAAGAGATCCGTAAAGAGGTCATGGAAAAGTGGACTCCTGCCGCGGTTGAGGAGGCATGCGGTGTTCCAGAGGCTCAGGTTTATCAAGTTGCAAAAACAATGGCCATGAATCGCCCAAGCACAGTTGTGTGGTGCATGGGACAGACTCAGCACACTATTGGCAATGCTATGGTGCGTGCATCATGTATCTTGCAATTGGCATTGGGTAACATCGGCAAATCCGGTGGCGGTACAAACATCTTCCGTGGCCATGACAATGTTCAAGGCGCAACTGACGTAGGCCCAAACCCAGACTCATTGCCTGGCTACTATGGCCTTGCAGCTGGATCATGGAAGCACTTTGCAACTGTTTGGGGTGTTGATTACGATTGGATTAAAGGTCGTTATGCGCCAGACATGATGGAAAAATCAGGCACCACAGTTTCTCGTTGGGTCGACGCCGTTCTCGAAAAGAATGACATGATCGATCAGCAGACAAATGTGAAGGGGTTGTTTTTCTGGGGTCATGCGCCTAATTCGCAAACCCGTGGTTTGGATATGAAGCGCGCGATGAATAAGTTGGATCTATTGGTGGTCGTTGATCCATACCCAAGCGCGACTGCGGCAATGGCAGCTATGCCCGCTGCTGAGGGCGATACTGTTAATAAGAATCGCAATGTGTACTTATTACCAGCTGCAACACAGTTTGAAACTTGTGGTTCTGCGACTGCATCTAACCGCTCTTTACAGTGGCGTGAAAAAGTTATCGATCCTTTATTTGAATCTGTGCCAGATCACGTAATCATGCAGGCTTTTGCCGACCGTCTTGGTTTTGGCGAGGAGCTCTCCAAAAACTACAAGATCCTCAATTCTAAATTTGCAGGCAAGCAATGGAGGGAGCCGCAGATTGAGGATATCTTGCGTGAGATTAATCGTTCATGCTGGACTATTGGCTATACCGGTCAGACACCAGAGCGCTTAAAAGCGCATATGAGAATGGTTGCAACTTTTGATCCGAAGACCCTGAAGTCTCGTGGTGGTGTAGATCCAGTAACTGGGTATGACACAACTGGCGATTACTACGGCTTGCCTTGGCCTTGCTATGGCACGGCAGCAATCAAGCACCCAGGTTCACCAAACCTTTATGACACCAGCAAGAGTGTGATGGAGGGCG
Source organism: Polynucleobacter sp. MWH-UH25E (assembly GCF_018687095.1). Lineage (NCBI taxonomy): Bacteria > Pseudomonadati > Pseudomonadota > Betaproteobacteria > Burkholderiales > Burkholderiaceae > Polynucleobacter > Polynucleobacter sp. MWH-UH25E. The sequence continues at coordinate 1,136,619 of NZ_CP061286.1, forward strand.
GTGGTAACTTCCGCGCTAACTTCGGCGTTGAGCGTGATGGCGTGAGTTTGTTGGCTGGAGATGGTTCTTGCTCAAAAGGTTCTGCAATTACCACTGGCTACCCAGAGTTTGATCATGTATTGGTTAAGAAGTTGGGCTGGTGGGATCAGTTAACCGAAGATGAGAAGAAGTTAGCCGAGGGTAAGAACTGGAAAACTGACTTGTCTGGCGGTATTCAGCGCGTTGTCATGAAGAATGGTTGCCATCCATTTGGTAACGCAAAAGCACGCGCAGTAGTTTGGAATTTCCCAGACCCAATTCCAATCCACCGCGAGGCGCTCTACAGTACTAATGCAGCAATGATGCGTAAGTATCCAACCTCAGCGGATAAGAAGAACTTCTGGCGTTTACCAACGCTGTATAAGACTGTTCAAGATCAAAACTTGAACAATAAGCTTTATGAGAAGTTCCCAATCATTCTGACTTCAGGTCGCTTGGTGGAGTACGAGGGTGGCGGTGATGAAACACGTTCTAATCCTTGGTTGGCTGAACTTCAACAAGAAAACTTTGTGGAGATCAATCCAAAGGCTGCTGCGGATCGCGGTATTAAAAACTGGGATTATGTATGGGTTAAATCTCCGACTGGTGCCAAGATCAAGGTGCGCGCATTGGTTACCGAGCGCGTTGATCAAGGAACTGCTTTTGTGCCGTTTCACTTTGCTGGTTGGTGGCAAGGTGAGAACATTCGCAAGTACTACCCAGAAGGCGCCGCTCCAGTAGTGCAGGGTGAAGCAGTTAATACCGCCACAACATATGGTTATGACCAGGTCACGATGATGCAAGAGACCAAGACAACCATGTGTCAAATCGAAAAATTTGCCTAAATAAAAAATAGAGAGATAGAGTCAGGAGAACACAATGGCAAGAATGAAATTTATCTGCGATACGGAGCGTTGTATTGAGTGCAACGGCTGCGTCACCGCTTGTAAGAACGACAATGAAGTGCCTTGGGGTGTAAACCGTCGTCGAGTTGTAACGGTTAACGACGGCATTATTGGTCAAGAAAAATCCGTATCAGTTGCTTGTATGCACTGTACCGATGCGCCTTGTATGGCTGTTTGTCCTGTGGATTGTTTTTATCGTACCGATGAGGGTGTGGTCCTTCATGACAAAGATATTTGCATCGGCTGCGGCTATTGTTCATTTGCCTGCCCATTTGGAGCCCCTCAGTTCTTAAGTAAAGGCGCCTTTGGTTCTCGTAGCAAGATGGATAAGTGCACATTCTGTAGTGGCGGACCAGAAGAGAATGGCAGCGTTGCTGAGTTCGAGAAGTATGGTCGCAATCGTTTGGCAGAAGGTAAGTTGCCCTTGTGTGCTGAAATGTGTTCCACCAAGGCATTGATCGGTGGTGATAGTGATGTGATTACCGATATCTTTAATAATCGCGTTAAAACCCGCGAGAAAAATGGCAAGTATCCAGGCTCTAAAGCCTTCGGTTGGACAACTGCTTACGGCGGTCCAGATACACCAGCGCCAACCCCAACACCTGCAGCAAAAATTCCGGGGGTTAAATAATGAAAGCACATTACAAAATCCTCGGCCTTGGCATTGTTGCTAGCATATTGACTGCGTGTTCTGAGCCTCCTGAGATTGCCGCTAAGGCTGCTAAGCGTCCTGATGTTGCCCCTTATATGGGTGCCGATAATGGTTTCGTGACAAAAGGATGGACGCCTGGTAATCAAGCTAGCTGGACTGAGTCGATTGACAAGCGTAATCAAGGTCAAAACGAATACAGTCGTATTAAGTGATCATCTAAAAACAATAATAAAACGATAACGTCGATAACGTTCAAGGACATTTTTATGAAACGATCATTTTCTAAAGTACTAGGCGCTTTGGTGGTGACTTTAGGTTTATCACTCACGCTAGTCAGTGGTGTGGCTTTTGCGGAGCGTGCGCCAATGGCGCCATTGCCCTCACCAAGTGGGGTGGATATTCCGCCATCATCAGTACCCGCGAATCCTAATGCGCTTGCTAGTGGATCTCAGGCTCAGTCTCAACCTGCAAATCCTTCTATCTTTACCCCCAACAGTGATCCGCAGAATTACGTGAGCATCCCTGATAAGCAGGCTGGTGTTCTGATCCAGCGCGCTGGTCAAGAGTGGCGCGTGATTCGTAATGGCGTCATTACTGTTTATGGCGGCTGGTTATTAGCAATTGCTTTTTTTGGCATTGTCGCGATGTACACTGTTAAGGGCTCTATAAAGCTTCATGAGCCACTATCTGGGGTAAAGATTAAACGTTTCGGTGGCTTTAGTCGCTTCACTCACTGGGTGATGGCGTTTAGCTTTTTAGCCCTTGCCTTTACTGGCTTATTGATTTTGTATGGCAAGTATTTTGCAATGCCATTAATGGGCGGAACCGCTTATGGCTCATTCTTGATGGTTTGCAAGAACATCCATAACTTTACTGGCCCATTATTTACACTCAGCATTGTGGTGTTCTTCATCTTGTTTGTCGGTAAAAATATTCCAGAGAAGGGCGATCTTCAATGGTTGCTTTCCTTTGGAGGGATATTCAGCGGGAAACATGTGCCATCAGGCTTCTTTAATATGGGTGAGAAATTCTGGTTCTGGTTTGGTATGACATTCTTGGGCTTGGTGATTTCTGGTTCTGGTTTCGTGCTTGATATGATTGTTCCATTTATGGATATGCAGTATTTGCGTGGCACGATGCAGATTGCCAACATCATTCATAGTAGTGCCGCGATCTTGATGACTGCAATGGCAATGGGTCATATCTACATCGGTACCATTGGCATGCAAGGCTCAATCGATGGCATGAAAACTGGCTACGTGGATGCTACATGGGCTAAAGAGCACCATGAGCTCTGGTATAACAAAGTGAATAAATAAGGACAAAGCCATGAAAAAAATCATTGCTTTCGTATTCATCGCATCTACATCTCTGGCTGCTTTTGCAACCTTGCCTCCATTGAGCCCAGAAGCACAGGCAGCAGCTGATTTGGCGAAAGCTAAAGCAGCTTATGGCGACAAAGTGGCTGCTTATCAGCTTTGCCAAGCGCAAAACCGTGTAGCTGATAAATTTAGGGTTGCGGGGACTCCTGCGCCAGCTGCCTGTGTTGCACCACCACCATTTGTTGCGCCTGTAGCTGCTGCTCCTGCTTCAGCGCCGGCTGCAAAATAATTGCTTGGAAATTAATCAGCAATAAGTTCTTGATGCAGGTAGCGTCTCGCTGCCACAGTTTGTGGATTTAAAAAGAAGGGGCCTACGGGTCCCCTTTCTTTTATCTGTCCTTGATCAATAAAGAGAATGTAATTAGCCAATCTTTGTACCTGAGCAAGCTGATGAGAGGAGAAAACAAGATCTGCGCCGTTCTGATCGAATTGACGAATCATTTCTTCTACCTGCTCAGTGGTATTGGGGTCTAAATTTGCTGTTGGCTCATCTAGCAGAACCAGGTTTGGCTTTTGTAGTATGGCTCTGGCAAGACAGAGTTTCTGACGCTCGCCTGCTGAGAGCTTGTGGGCCGGGGTTTGAGCCAATTCATTGAGTCCCACTTGCTTTAATGCAATATCAATCTCTTGATCGGTAATGGAAGTATCAACATCTCTGACTAAGCCCAAATTGGCACGTGCTGATGCCTTGATCATTGGAGTGTGGTGGAGCACCAAAGCAGTTTTACTACCAAATGAAAATTGAATAGAGCCCGTATCAGGTTGTATCAACCCGGCCAGCAATTTCAGTAGAGTGGTTTTACCGGCACCATTAGGACCAATACAGGCGGTGAGTCGATCCGCTGGAATTAGTGCGTGAGGGATATCCAAAATTATGCGACCATTCCTTACAACGGTAATATCTTTGAGCTCGATGAATCGCTCAAATTGTTCATTTGTACTAACCATAGCGACGCTCCACAATTTGCCGCACAGCAAAGGTAAATAAATTTGCAAGAAGAACAATGGTTAATAGGATGATTCCCAATGCCAGGGCTAGAGGTAAGTCGCCCTTACTTGTTTCTAGGGCAATGGCCGTAGTCATGGTTCTGGTTGAGTGATCAATATTGCCACCCACAATCATGACTGCACCCACCTCAGAAATGGCTCTGGCAAGGCCGGCCAAAATCGCTATTGTTAGAGAAAATCGGCAGTCCCATATTAGCCACTTGTAGCGAGAAATTGAGGGAAGACGAAGACTTAAAAAAGAGTCCCGATGAATTTTCCAGGAGTCCTCCAAGATTTGTCTGCTTAGGGCTGCAATTAAGGGGGTAGTTAGCAGGGTTTGAGCAAGTGTCATACCCTTCACGGTAAAAAGCCAACCCCAAGCCCCTAGGGGGCCTGAGCGGGAGAGTAATAGGTAGACGATGACCCCAACAATGACGGTGGGAACCCCCATCAAGGTGTTCAGGGTCACGATGATTGCTTTTTTGCCCTGAAACTCTTCAGTCGCCAGCAATGCCCCGATAGGAAGCCCAAGAAGAGTGCCAAACAGGAGGGCGGTTAAGCTAACTTGCAGCGACACCAGAACGATACCCAGCACACCATTATCAAGGTGTGCAAGTAGCGCAAAGGCATCATAAAAGGCAGTCAACATGCGCTTGATTCTATCAAGGCAATGGCAAAATGACTGAAATGAGACCGATTTCCTTTACTTTTGACTTATGGCCGAAATAGTTTGCCTCTGTAATGAGGTATTTGATGTTGATTTGCGCGAGTATTTAGATGCCAACCCAGTCAGCTCAATAGATGAGCTGAGGGAGCAAGCCTCGATCTGCAATAAATGCATGCAATGTCAAGACTTAGTTGAGAGTGAAATTTATATGGCCCGGATTCGACGCCAGAGTACTGCGGGATAGTCTTAGTGACTCAAATGCAAACCACCCGCTTTACAGTTATGAGTATGAATGTGCACAAGGGTTTGTCTCCCTTGCATCGTCATTCAACGATTTACCAATTGCGCCAAAAAATGCGCAGTCATTATCCGGACATTTTGTTCTTGCAAGAATTGCAGCAAGAACATCGTGGGCGTATTCGTCGTTTTGGTCAGTGGCCAATGACAGAGTTAACTGATTTCTTGTCTGAGGACTTTTGGCATGATTGGCATTATGGAAAAAATGTTGAGTATCCAAATGGCCATCATGGAAATGCGATTCTTTCAAAGCGTCCTTTATTGAAAGGAAATAATTACGATATTTCCGCATATCGTTTTGAAAAACGTGGCTTGCTGCACAGCATGATCCAATTTGATGAGCTTGCGCCAGCTATCCATTGCTTTTGCGTTCATTTGGCCTTGTTCGAGCGAGGCAGAGAGCGTCAGGTTGGAGAAATTATTCGTTACATTGAAGAATTAACTGATGGCGCCCCAACGATTGTTGCCGGCGACTTCAATGATTGGCGAAATAGGGCGGGTTTTCCAATGCGTGACGCCGGGTTTAATGAGGTTTTTGAGGTTCTGACTGGAGCTCCCGCAAGAACATTTCCTAGTGTGAAGCCAATTTTGCCCATGGATCGTATTTATGTGCGTGGACTTAAAATTCATTCAGTGGAAATTTTGCATGAATGGCTAAAGTTATCGGATCATCTAGGTATCGCTGCTGAATTGGAATTGGGATGAACATACTGTCTTACATCTTCGGATCAGTTTTTGGGTTTTCATTAATTTGGATCCCAATTCTGCATGCCAGCATCGTTTTTTTATTTGGCCTTTACCTCATCTCAGCCAGAAGACCTGTGGGAGTGGCATTTGCTTGGTTCCTCATTGTGATCCTAGTGCCTCTTATTGGCATATCTCTATACATCTTGATTGGTGAGCGTCCAGTTGGACGTAAGTTAACTAGAAAAATTGTTCGCATGAATCATGAGTATGAAAAGATTACTCAAGAAATGCGTCAGCAATACTTGGCGGATCGCAAGAAGCTGCCATTAGAAGGTCAGGCCTTAAGTTTGCTTGCAGAATCCCGTAATGGATCACCTGTAGTCGCGGGAAATAAGATTGAGCTACACACAGAGTCTTTGAAGATATTGCAACTTTTTATTCATGAGATTCATCAAGCCAAAAAGAGTTTGCATTTAGAGTTTTATATCTGGGCTTTGGGTGGCGATGCCGATAAAGTGGGTGAGGCATTAATTGCTGCCGCCAAGCGTGGAGTTGCATGCCGAGTGTTATTGGACTCTTTGGGTAGTAAAGATTGGTTTAAGTCACAATGGCCGGCGCGTTTCCGCGCTGCCGGTATTCAGGTGACGGAGGCTTTACCAATTCAGTTTGGCCGATTTCAGTTTCGGCGCGCGGATTTACGCTTACATCGAAAGATATTTGTTATTGATGGCGCCGTTGTGTGGACTGGCAGTATGAATATGGTTGATCCCCGTACATTTAAGCAAGACTCTGGTGTAGGAGAGTGGGTTGATGCCATGGTTCGCATTGAGGGTCCCGTGGCGGCCCAATTTGAACTCACCTTTGCTTTTGACTGGAGTGTTGATAATCCTCGTATCAAGCATTTCAATGATCGTGAGCCACCTGTATCTCCGCATGAGGGTGCGGCATTAGCACAGGAATTCTCATCTGGACCGGTATATCGAGACGATGTTTTGTATCAAGTTTTGCTTTCAGCGATTATGGATGCTCGCCAGGAGCTCACTATCACCACACCTTATTTTGGTCCAGATGATGGATTGATTCAGGCCTTAATGGCGGCCGCAGGCAGGGGGGTTAAGGTCACTCTGATTGTTCCAAAACTGAATGACTCCACACTTGTAGCTTGGAGTAGCAAGAGCTTCTACTCTGACCTCATGAGTGCAGGCGTTCAAATCGCAGAGTTTCATGGAGGATTGCTGCATACCAAGAGTTTGCTGATCGACAGGCGTGTTGCAATCTTCGGATCAGTGAACTTTGATCAACGTAGCCTTCGTTTGAATTTCGAAATTAGCCTCATTGTGTATAACGAGGAATTCTGCGCCAAACTTGAAGAGTTAATCAAAACATATTTACAGCAATCTGATTTTGTTGATCCTAAGGCTTGGGCCAATCGTCCTCGTTGGCGTCATTACCTTGAGAACGCTGCGCATTTAGCTTCACCTCTACTTTAGATCGCTCCGCTAGCACGCATTTGCGCGATATCTGCATCAGTCATACCGAGTTCTTTTAGGATAGATTCGGTATGTTGACCCACCGCAGGGATGGCGTCCATACGGAAGTCATAGCTATCATTCAGGCCGGGCGGTAGAAGGGCGGGGATATTGCCTGCTGGCGTGCCAACTTCTGTCCAACGCTGACGAGCTTTTAGTTGCTCGTGCTTCCAAAGGCCCTCCATATCATTGAGTCGCGCATTAGCAATCTGAGCTTTATCCAACCTCGCAATTACTTGTTCCGCTGTGAGCATCTCAAAGCATGAATTGATGATCTCTAATAGCTCAGCGCGCTTCTCGTTGCGTTTGTAGTTTCTATCAAAGCGTTCATCTTTTGCTAGCGCAGAATTTTCTAAAACGACCTCACAAAACTGTACCCATTCACGCTCGTTTTGTAGACCCAACATTACTGTTTTACCATCACCGGCTTTAAAAGGACCATAGGGATAAATGGTGGCATGTGATGCGCCATTTCTGGAAGGCGGATTAGCGCCCTTATATGCGTAATACAACGGAAAACTCATCCACTCACTCAATGCTTCCAACATTGAGATGTCAATTACTGTGCCCTTGCCTGTTTTACCTCTTTGTAAAAGGGCTGCCAGAATATTGGTATAGGCATACATACCAGCCGCAATATCAGCAATCGAATTTCCTGCCTTGCTTGGTGTGTCTGGTGTGCCAGTAATAGAAAGGAATCCCGCTTCACTCTGAATCAGAAGGTCGTATGCTTTTTTATCGCGATATGGGCCGTCGTTGCCATAACCAGAGATCGCGCACAGAATCAGACCAGGGTTGTCTTTTTGTAGCGCTTCTGGGGTGAGTCCCATACGAGCTGCCGCACCAGGAGCAAGATTCTGAATGAATACATCAGCTGTTTTTAGTAGGCTCTTTAAAACATCAAGCGCAGAGTCTTGCTTGAGGTCGAGGGTAATACTTTCTTTAGAGCGATTTACCCAAACAAAATGAGAGGAAAGCCCTTCTACTTGAGTGTCATAGCCTCTGGCAAAGTCGCCGTCACCTGGACGCTCAATTTTAATAATACGAGCCCCAAGATCAGCGAGTTGTCTTGTGCAAAAAGGTGCGGCAATGACATGCTCTAAGGCAACCACTGTAATGCCATCTAAGGGGCGAACACTCATATTTAATTTTGATTAGAAAGATCTTGGAAGACCGAGGATATGCTCGGCAACGTAGGAGTAGATCAGGTTTGTAGAGATCGGCGCGACTTGATAGAGACGTGTCTCACGGAACTTACGTTCAACGTCATACTCATTGGCAAAGCCGAACCCACCATGAGTTTGTATGCATACATTTGCCGCTTCCCATGAGGCCTTAGCGGCTAAGTATTTAGCCATATTCGCTTCAGCGCCGCAGGGTTGTTTTGCATCGAATAGATCGCAGGCTTTAAAGCGCATGAGGTTGGCTGCTTCCGTTTCAATATAAGAGTCGGCGATTGGAAACTGAATGCCTTGGTTCTTGCCGATTGGGCGATCAAACACTACGCGCTCATTGGCGTAGCGGCGTGCTTTATCGACAAACCAGTAGGCATCGCCAATGCATTCTGCGGCAATCAGCGTGCGCTCAGCATTGAGGCCATCCAAAATGTATTTAAAGCCTTTGCCTTCCTCGCCAATCAGATTTTCAGCAGGGATCTCTAAGTTATCAAAGAACACTTCATTCGTTTCATGATTGACCATATTGGCAATTGGCTGAATATCCATGCCCTTATCAATAGCTTCTTTGAGATCAACGATAAAGATCGACATACCCTCTGACTTCTTGGTGACTTCTGCAAGTGGAGTAGTTCTTGCTAAGAGAATCATCAAATCAGAGTGCTGAATACGTGAGATCCATACTTTCTGACCATTGACTACATACTTATCACCCTTTTTGACGGCAGTAGTTTTGAGCTTGGTTGTGTCTGTGCCAGTAGTTGGCTCAGTCACAGCCATGGTTTGTAAACGCAATTCACCGGTTGCAATCTTTGGGAGGTAGAGTTTCTTTTGGGCATCAGAGCCATGGCGCAATAAAGTGCCCATGTTGTACATCTGACCATGACATGAACCCGCATTACCGCCGGAAAAATTAATCTCTTCCATGATGACGGAGGCTTCAGCTAAGCCTAGACCAGAGCCGCCATACTCCTCAGGAATCAAGGCTGCCAACCAACCCGCTTGGGCCATCGCATCCACAAATGCCTCTGGATAGTCGCGCTCATGGTCAATCTTTTGCCAATAAGCAGAGTCAAAGCTGCCACATAAATCTCGTAATGCTTCACGCATATCTTGGTATTGATCGGGCTTTGGAATAGGGTGGTTCATGATGAATTTCGGTAGCAATTAGGTGCAAACCATTAGTTTAAGCAAGATTTGAAAATCGTGAGGAATGCATAAGTGTGCTTGAGCTTAAAATGAGGATATCCAATATGAAAGCAGTTCTATTTTGAAAAAATCCGGAGTTTTTGCTTGATAGAACAAGCACTTCAGCACTTTTTTGCATGGTTCGGCATGCCCTCGGTAGGGTTGCCGGCTGTATTCGTTAGCGCCTTTGTTTCTGCAACGCTATTACCCGTTGGGTCGGAACCAATATTATTCGGCTACATCACTCTAAATCCTCAGTTGTATTGGGTAGCCATTATGGTTGCGACGGTTGGCAATACCTTAGGCGGTATGTTGGACTGGTGGCTTGGATACCTTGCACGTCAGGGCATGAAGTCGGTAGGAGAACCCAAAAATACTAAGTTAAAGGTATGGTTGGAAGATTGGGGTCCAAAGATATTGTTGCTTTCTTGGTTTCCTGGCTTTGGTGATCCTCTATGCTTAGCGGCAGGGTGGCTCAAGCTGGCATGGCAGCCCTGCTTAATCTATATGTTTATCGGGAAATTGTTGCGCTATTTGACAATGACTTGGTTGCTGACCTTGGTGCCAGAGAGTTTTTGGCACCAGCTAGGTCATTGGCTGCATTTAATCTAGTACAAGATTAGACGGCGCAGTATTTCTGTTGAATCTCATCATTGTTTAGAAGATTCTGTGCGGTGTCATGAAAAACAATTTCACCTTGATCGAGAATATAGGCCCGATCTGAAATTTTCAATGCTTGTTGTACGTTCTGTTCTACCAGCAAAATAGTCAGGCCTTGTTGCTTGAGTTTGGCAAATAGCTCAAACATTTCATCAACAAGTACCGGCATGATGCCTTCTGAAGGCTCATCTAGCAAAATGACTTTAGGCTTAGCAATCATGGCACGGGCAATTGCTAACATCTGTTGCTCTCCGCCTGACATGGAAGTTCCATCCTGATGGAGTCGCTCTTTAAGTCTTGGGAATGTTTCAGCGATTTCATCTACGAGAGCGGCCATGTCCCCACGATTTTTTTGAGCGATGACGCCCAACTCCAGATTTTCTTTGACGGTTAGCCCCGGAACAATTCGTCGATCTTCTGGAACATAAGCCAGCCCAAGATGAAATCGTTCATGCGCAGGCAAATCTAAAAAAGAGATTCCGTCGATAGAGGCTTTTCCTTGGCGCTTTGACAGTAGCCCCATGAGGGAACGCAGGGTAGTAGTTTTACCCGCGCCATTGCGGCCCATTAAGGTAACGATTTCACCCTTATTCACTTGCAAAGAAATACCTTGGAGTACGTGACTACGGTCGTACCATGCGTTTAAGTTTTCAATATGCAGCATATATAGCTTTCGAATTAACCATGGCCGAGATAGACGCGACGTACTTCGGCATTATTTTGAATTTCTTCAGGGGTACCCTCGGCCAGAAATTCACCATGGTGCAAAACGATGATTCGCTTGCATAACCCCATAATGAGTTTCATTTTGTGCTCAACCAAAATCACCGTGCGTTCATTTGCCAGTGTGCGAATAAGCTCCATCATGACAAGCGTTTCTTCGGGTGACATACCGGCGGTTGGCTCATCTAGTAGGAGCAGGCTTGGGTTGCAAGCTAAAGCCATCGCAATTTCTAGGGCACGTTGTTGACCATGAGCTAAATCACCTGTTTTCTTATTGCGAAGATGCTGTAGGTTGACGCGTTCTAATAATTGATCGGCAATTTCAATGGGACCGGGATAGGATTGTGCGTTTCGTAGGAAATTGTAGCGTGCTGTTTCCATTTGGGCGGCAACCCGAACATTTTCATGAACACTGAGTTGCTTAAACACATTGGTAATCTGGAAGCTCTTGGAAATACCGATGCGTGCAAATTCATATTGCTGCATTCCGGTAATGTCTTTGCCATTAAATAGGATCTGACCGCTCGATGGAGGAAACGCACCACTTAAGACATTAAAGAAAGTGCTTTTGCCAGCACCGTTGGGGCCAATAATTGCAGTAAGGGTTCCGGGCATGAAGCTTGTTGAAACGTTCTGCAGTGCTTTAAATTTCCCAAAGCTTTTACTGACATTGCGTGCTTCAAGAATAGGTGTTGTAGATGCGCCGCTCATTATTTTGAATCCTGATTAATTTGTAGCTTGCTCAAAATAGTTCCCCAAATTCCTTTCGGGAAGAACAGCACAAAGAACATAAATACCAAACCAACCACCGCCATCCAGTGCTTTGTAAAGGTGGTAACGACATCCTCTAAATACAGCATCACTGCTGCGCCAACAAAGGGGCCAAAGAAAGTTCCCATGCCTCCCAAGATGCTCATCATCACCGCTTGTCCTGACTGCAGATAGTGCAGGGAGTCGATCGGTACAATGGAAAGGTGTAGCGCGCGCAACGAGCCGGCTAAGCCACAAATTCCGGCGGAGAGAATAAATACTAAGAGTTTTGTCTTGGCTACATCAAAACCACAAGCAGCTGCACGTTTCTCGTTCTCACGAATGGCTTCCATGACAGCCCCTAGTGGTGAGTTAAGAATCCGAGAAATTAACCAAATTGCAATGACAACAAAAAATAAAATGATGTAGTACTTCACCACGGGGTTAAGAAAATCTACGGGTATTCCAAGAATGTTGAATGGGTCTACGCGAACACCTCGCAGACCGTTTTCGCCACCAGTAAGACTTTCCGCTTTATAGAAGATGTAATAAACAATCTGTCCTAGCGCTAAAGTCACCATCGAGAAATAGATTCCACGTGTACGGATGGCCAAGAATCCCATGATGAGGCCGCCGATAGCGGCGCCAATTACTCCAGCGAGGATTGCAATACCCCATGGCAAGCCATAATGAACAATCCCGATTCCGGTAAGGTAGCTACCAATTCCAAGAAAAGCAGCATGACCAAATGAGAGAAGGCCCATATAACCAAACAAAAGGTTGAAGCCCATGGCAAACAAGCCAAAGATCAGGATATTGATTGCCAATGCCTCATAGGGCATGACGAATGGAAAGATTGCTAAAAATATCGTGCTTGTTAAAACACGGTGACGAGCAATGAGTTGAAATAATGAATTCATAAATATACCGAGCTCTTAGCCCATTGCTCCCGCTTTGCCGAAGAGACCTTGTGGTCGAATTAATAAAACCACAGCCATTAATACAAAAATAGAAAGTTCGGCAAGATCTGGAAAAAATAATGAAGTCATACTGTATACAACGCCGACTAATAAACCAGCGACAACTGCGCCTACTGGGGAGCCCATTCCGCCAACGACAGTTACTACAAAAGATTCGGCCAAGATAGGAACGCCCATTTCTGGATTGACTGAGCGAGTGGGTGATGCCAGGATCCCCGAAAGCCCCGCAATAGCGCAACCTAAACCAAATACCAATAGCCAAACCTTGGCGATATCAACCCCAAGAACCTTAACAATTTCTTGGTCGGCAGCGCCAGCTTTGATAATGAGGCCGTAACGCGTTTTTTGAATAAGAAACCAAACGCCCAGAATAATTAGTGCGGTTGCTGCAATCAAGAAGAGTCTATATTTCGGAAAGTAACCAATACCTACATTGATGGATCCACCTAGACCATCTGGGGTGATTGAAGGCAAGCCTTCAATGCCAAAAGTAATCCGCATCACTTCAATCAATACATATGAAAGACCAAAGGTGAGTAGCAATGGATAGTCCAATCCTCGACCGTAGAGGGGTCTTACCAAGAATCGCTCAGTCAATAGACCAAGGCAACCTGTAAGAAGCGGTGTTAGCAGAAGGCTAAACCAAAAGTTTCCTGTCACACCAAGGAAGTAAACGCCTATAAAAGCCCCCACCATAAAGAATGCGCCGTGGGCGAAGTTCACTACATTGAGCATGCCAAAAATCAGGCATAAACCTAATGCTAGTAGAGCATAGATGCTACCCAGGGCAATGCCCGTAAGCAGCTGCATGCATAAAAGTTCAAATGTCAGACCAGTCATAAATGTACTCAAAATTCTCCCCAATCAAAATAAGAGAGGGGGCAGAGAAGGTTTGGGGACCTTCTCTGATTTAGGTATTAGGCTTTGTGGCCCAACTCTGCGCAGCTGCGCATGTTTTTCTCGGTGGTAGGTTCAATCGTCAAGATATTGAAGACATCGTATTTGTCTTTCATATTCTTCGATTTGGATTCCACGATGATGACGGTTTGAACGGCTTGGTGGTCACACTTACGATAGTATTCAGGACCTTTGTACCAGTCATACTTCAGATTTTCCATAGCGGAGACAACTTTCATGGTCTCAGTCGACTTTGCAATCTTGATTGAAGCGAGCACGCTCTTGATACCAGCATATCCCAATGCGCCGTAGTCTGATGGAACTGAGCCGTTATACATTTTGCGGAAAGCATCATTGAATGCTTTGGCTGTAGGAATGCGATCCTCTAAGCCCCAGTAGTATCCAGTTCCACCAAGGATGCCTTCAAACGCTTCTGGACCGCCCGCTAGACGAGCGGTGTACAGCAATACTGGCGTCACAATCTTCATACTGGACTTGAGACCAAAGTCGGTGCATTGTTTTGCGGCGTTCACCAAATCGCGACCAAAGTTACAGAGCACCAAGATGTCTGGATTCAGTGCTTTAATGCGTGGCAAGAATGCGGAATAGTCTGAAGCGCCTAATGGATGGCGGATATCGGCGAGGGTGGTGGCACCTAGTTCTTTGCCTGCGCGTTCAAATGCGCGAACCATTTCATGGCCATAGGCATAGTCAGCTGTTAAGAAAACAATCTTTTTGCCATAGCGTGGAATCGAGTAACGCGCTACAGCGCCAGCTGTCATCGTAGGGTTTAAGGATTCGTGGAATGTATAGACGCTCCAATCTTTAGCTTCATTAATTGCATCTGATTGGCTAATGGAATTGAAGAGTACTTTACGTTCTTTGCAGACTGCATTGATAGATAACTGAGTTGCTGCAGAGAGTGAGCCCACCAAATAATTCACCTTATCTTTTTCAATGAGCTCGAGTGTGCGAGTCGCTGCTTCGCCCGGATTGAGCTTGTCATCGCGAACTAACAGTTCTGCTTTACGACCATTAAAGCCGCCGGCATCATTAAATTCTTTAATGGCTAATTCAGCCGCCTTAACCTGGTCTTGCGCTTCTGCTGAGAATGGGCCGGTTAAAGGTGTCGGGAAGCCAATCTTGATTGTATCGGCTTGGGCATTAGCAACGTTGAGCCAAAGTGGTGTGCTTGCAGCTGCTGCACCGCCGATTAACATCTTTCTTCTAGTTTGATTCGTTACTTTTTGTTTCATGCTTGTCTCCTCCAAAAACTGGTTTGAATGAACTTCTTTTTGTTTTTTTAAATCTTAACTGAATGCGCTCTTCTTAGTGGGCAGACTCAGGCACTGCCTTTCCTTGTGCTAATAAATCACTAATATCGATAGCCGTTTCTGCCATTACGGTGCTGGCATTTCGTTTTAGATTGTCTGTATCTCTTGTGCCTTTAGCGCCTTGTGCTTGCATATAGCGGCCAAGGTACTGCGCCCTAGCAACAACCTGTTGACCTAATTTGAGGCGCTCATCGCTGTAGGCTTGTAAAGCTTGTGGGGTCGCACCTAACTGCGCAATGTATTTTGCAATCACCATCGCCTCATCACCCGCCTTAGTAACGCCCATGCCAACATGGGGTCTGCCAACAAATGCCGCATCGCCCATCAGGGCAACTCTATCAAATACGATTTGCTCGGAGCGAACATCGTAGATAGCTTGTAAAAATGGCGCAGCTGTTTTCTCAAGTATCTCAGCGTATTGAGGAGCCAATATTTCGCGAGCTACCTGACGCATATGGGCAATATGTTTCCATGACACCTTGAGTGGCGGAATACCTGTAGGGTAATACTGCCCATCGTCATCCGTCAGTAAGCTAATAAGTTCTTCGTCCTCGGGGGCAGGGCGATACCAAACGAAGTTATAGCGACGTTTACCGGGGCGGGTGTCGTTTCCAGAACCCGCTACTGGGTACCCCAACATTTGCTCGCCATCAGGCAGGCAAAAGCCAAAATAATTAAATAAGGTGTCTAGTGTATGTTGCGATAGACACGCCTCGTCACATACGCCACGCCACGCAATATAGCCTGCGTATTCAGGTTGAACCTGAGGCGCAACTTGTGCCCGAACTCCTGAGCGAATTCCATCGGAAGCAATTAAGAGTTCCGCTTCATATTGGCTTCCATCCTCGCATTGAACTCGTACTGAATTTGTATTTTGAATAAGCAAGTTAACTGTTTTGCCTTGAAGATAGCGTTCAGCAGGAAAGCTCTCCTTGAGCATGTGATACAGCCTACTCCAGGATGTCAGTATTTGGGGCAACTCCATTTCGCCTAAATTATTGCCATCTCTGCCGAGCGTCACTCTCTGTGAAACGGGTACTCCAAGCGTATGGTCTACGGTTACACCAGCAGCCTTGAGAGCTTGTGCTAA
Organism: Polynucleobacter sp. MWH-UH25E; assembly: GCF_018687095.1. Lineage (NCBI taxonomy): Bacteria > Pseudomonadati > Pseudomonadota > Betaproteobacteria > Burkholderiales > Burkholderiaceae > Polynucleobacter > Polynucleobacter sp. MWH-UH25E. Next base: position 1,152,540 of record NZ_CP061286.1, read on the forward strand.
AGCATCGTGAGTAACAATTCCTGCGCCTCGGCCATCTAAAGAGCCAGTTGCCTTCTCAAGCAGGGTGATGTCGTGACCTTGTCTGAGCAAAATATTCGCTACAAACAAGCCGCCTAAGGAGCCGCCGACGACGAGTATTTTTGCCATAAGTCTCTTAGGCCGCCTTCGCGTCTAGGGCAGCTTTCTCGGCTGCGGGGTAATTAAGCTCAATCACAACCCCGTTTGGGTCATCTAAAAAGATTTGATGCAGCTTTAATACTGGAACTGTTCGCTCGCGATAGGGAATGTGAAGTGACTTCAGTAAATCAATTTTTTCTTCTAAACCTTTTGCAAAAAAGGCAATATGGTCTACAGCGCCAGATCCATGCAATGAGCTAGGATCGCGATCGCCGAGATATTTCTTTAAACCATCAGGATCATTTTTATCAATTGCAATCAAATGCAGAACTGCGTTTGCCCAATCATTTTCATCGCCGTTATACAACCAAACTCCCGGAAAAGGAAATTCAGGTCTTGGCCCAACTGTTAAACCTAATACTTTGCTAAAGAACTCGGTAGTTTTATCAATCTCAAGACTGCGAATAGAGAAGTGATTTAGGCTTAAATTGGACATGATTCCCTTATTGGTTAAGCAAAAATGGTTTTGGCTGACTGCAAATAGGATTGAACGCGATCGCGAATAATTTCCTCTTGAGTATCTGGTACATCCGCTGCATAAATAGCTTGACCATATATCCAGCGGCGCATGCCAATGTAGAAGATACCGCCATGCAGGCCCATTAAAAACTCTAATTCACGTTCGCTCGGTTTCGAGGTTAAAGGTCGCTTGCAGAACTTGCGAGTTTCACGAATGAGTCTCGGCAGAAGGCGTAAGCGAATCAACTCAAAGAAGCGGTCACTGATTGAATGATCACTTAAGCCTGAGAAAATCAGGATCCGCACAAAATCATAAGTTAGAACGGTGTTTGAGTAGTCGATGTAAAAAGCGATAAATTTCTCTTCGGGTGTCAGCTTCTCATCATCAAGGAGTTGCTCCCACTCAGGCTTCCAACGTGATTCGAAAACCTCCTTGTATACCTCTTGAATAAGGGCGTCTTTTGTTGGGAAGTAGTGATAGAGGAGGGTGTGGGTCACACCCAACTCTTTGGTCAGGTTTCTGAGTTGTCCATCAATTCCATAGCGAGCGAAGAACTGGATAGCGCGATCCAAGATCTGGCGCTTACGATCGGCCGTATTCATCCTTCGACGAGCTGGCGCTGCCGACCCAGTAGAAATTTCCTCTGGATTAGGGGTAGAAACGCGGTCTTCTGTGAATCGCATGGGTTCTCAGGGTTTATCCGAATTAAGACTTATTGACCAAAAGTTAAATAATGGTACATTGTTGAACAATTGGTAGATAAGACTCTATCCGTACAAACCCGAAGGAGATTCAATGGAACTTAATGGCGAGCAACTCATATCAGCTTCAATCCCTGATGTTTGGCGGGGTTTGAACGATATTGATGTTCTAGCCAAGTCCATTCCAGGTTGCGAAGAAATAAGCCGTGTATCGCCAGAAGAGGTCCATGCGAAGGTGATGTTCAAGATTGGGCCTGTCAGGGCGAGATTCTCGGGAAAGCTTCTTTTAAGTGACATCGTGCCCGATCAATCTTGCTCAATGGCGTTTGAGGGTTCAGGTGGCGCGGCGGGTTTTGCAAAAGGGAAATCGCGTGTTGAGCTCAAACCTGCTGATGGAGGCACGTTAGTGTCTTACACAACCGAAGCTTCTATCGGTGGAAAGTTGGGGCAGATAGGCGGGCGTTTAATTAGCGCATCCGCAAAAAAGATCGCAGATGATTTTTTTCAAAAATTTGCAAAAGAATTAGGCGGGGAGACAGTAGCGTTGGAATCTGACGCTAGTAGTGAGTAGTTAAAAAAGAAAAATAGCATTGAAGTAGTAAATATTAGAAAAAGCCGCAAAGGCTTGCGTTATTTAGTGGTGGAGGAGACAAAATGAAAGCAGCTGCATTTGATTATGTAAAGCCCAAGGCTTTAAGCGATGCCTTGTCTTTGCTGAAGCAGGGTGGCGATGACGCTAGATTGATTGCTGGTGGTCAAACGCTTTTAGCGACACTAAATATGCGTTTATCAGAGCCTAGCGTTCTGATTGACATTACCGATGTTGAAGAGCTCAAAGGTATCTCAGTGGTGAGTGATAAGCTGCGAATTGGCGCGCTAGTTACCCATACGGAAATTGAAGATTCAGAATTAGTTGCAAAGCATGCGCCGCTTTTAAAAGCTGCCGCACCTCACATTGCGCATCGCGCCATCCGTAATCTAGGTACCTGGGGCGGTTCTCTTGCTTATGGCGATCCCGCTGCAGAGTGGCCAGCCTGCAGTCTCGCCTTGCAAGCCACGATGGTTATTCATGGTCAAGCAGGAGAACGAAAAGTTTCAGCAAAAGATTTTTTCATTGATCTTTACACCACTGCCTTAGAGTCTGATGAGATTTTGGTGGCAACAGAAATTCCATTGGCACCAAGCAATCAAGTTTTTTATTTTCATGAGCTTGCAAGAAGGCATGGGGATTATGCGGTCGCTGGTTTAGCGGCGGTGGCACAAAAAGATGGAAATGTCTTGAGCAAGTGTGCATTTACTTTTTTCTCAGTGAGTTCTACTCCGGTGATGGCAACAGCTGCGCAAGATTTAATAAATGGCAAAACATTAAATTCTGAGCTGATTGCAGAAGCTGTTAATACGGCTCGTAATGAAATCGATGCGATTGCTGACATTACCAATAGCGCCGAGGCAAAGAAACATTTAATTGGCGTTCTGCTTGAGCGTGGACTCAAGCATTTGGTTTCATAGTTATCCAAATTAGTTGGAGAGTAGAGATGAATTTGAAGAAAAAAATATCTTTGACTGTTAATGGCACTTTGGTGAATGCTGAAATTGAGCCGCGACGTCACCTGGTAGATTTCTTGCGTGAAGATTTGCATTTAAAGGGGCCGCATTTAGGATGCGAGCAGGGTGCCTGTGGCGCTTGCACGGTAAAGGTTGATGGGCAAATTATTCGTGGTTGCTTATATCTTGCAGTTCAAGCTGATGGTTGCGTGGTAGAAACCGTTGAAGGACTTACCAAGAGCGGTGTATTGGCTGATCTGCAAGAATCTTTTATGCGTCATAACGCGATGCAATGCGGATTCTGTTCATCCGGTATGTTGCTCGCTGCAGCCGAGCTAGTTGAAAAGCAGCCAAAGGCGAATCGCGAAGAAGTTCGCGAATGGATTTCTGGAAATTATTGCCGTTGCACTGGTTATCACTCTATTGTTGATGCCATCGTAGATGTATTGGATGCGCGCGCTAAGGGTCAAAAAATTAAACCAGTTACAGCTCACGCATAAGCATTTTAGGAAACGCATTATGAATAAGCCAACAGATTTAAAAGGACTCGTTCTCGATCCTGTTACCAATGATCAACGCTACATTGGCAACAGCGAACCAAGGCATGGCGCTCGCCGTTTGCTAGAAGGTCAGGGAACTTACATTGACGACATTCAATTGCCGCGGATGGGTCATGTGGTTTTCTGGCGCTCGCCTGTTGCGCACATGAAGATTAATAAAATTCATACCGAACAAGCAAGCAAGATGCCAGGAGTTTTAGCGGTAGTCGATGGTTTGCAGATGGCAAAAATCTGCAAACCCTGGGTGGCTACCTTGGGTCATTTGGCTGGCATGAAGTCAGCTCCTCAACATGCGTTGGCAGTAGATCGCGCATGTTGGCAGGGTGAGCCGGTAGTGGCAGTAGTTGCTGAAACAAGAGTGCAAGCCGAAGATGCTTTGCAGTTAGTTGATGTTGAATGGGAGGAGCTACCCGCGGTCATTTCGATGGAATCTGCTTTGGATCCAGAGACCCCATTAATTCATCCTGAGTTGGGTGATAACCTCTGCTTCACTCGTAGCTTGGATGTTGGCAATGTAGATCAGGTATTTGCCTCAGCCGATGTTGTGGCGGAAGCAACATTTGGTTTTGGCCGTCATACGGGCGTAACCTTAGAGCCCCGCTGTCAGATTGCTGACTATAACCCTGGAGAAAGACGCTTAACGGTTTATCACTCGCAGCAGGCACCACACATGATGCAAGACCTGTACTGTCGTCAGTTTGGCTTCTCAGAATCTGACGTTCATGTGATCTGCAAAGATGTAGGCGGCTCATTTGGCATCAAAGTGCATGCATATCCTGATGATTTTGCAACAGTGGGTCTATCTATGATGTTAGAGCGTCCTGTTAAGTTTGTTGCGGATCGACTTGAGTCATTTACAAGCGATATCCATGCTCGCGAACATCGTATCAAAGGGCGTATTGCGGCAAATAAGGCTGGAGATATTCTCGCTTTTGAAATCGATGATTTAACTGGTATCGGCCCATATTCAATGTTTCCAAGAACCAGTGCGATTGAGGGTAATCAAGTCGTGAATCTGGTTGGCGGCCCTTACAAGCACCAAAACTATCGTGCGCATTTGAATGTAGTTTTTCAAAATAAAACACCTACTTGCCAGTACCGTGGCGTGGGGCATCCGATTGCTTGCGCAGTTACAGAAGGCTTGGTGGATTTGGCCGCCCAAAAACTGCAAATGGATCCGCTAGAGTTCCGTAAACGCAATGTGATTCCAGATGACGCATATCCATGTTCTGGAATATCCGGAATTAAATTAGAAGTACTTTCGCATGAGCAGTGCTTGCGCACTATTGAAAAAATGATGGACTACCCAGCCTTACGTAAAGAACAGGCTGAGTTACGTAAGAAGGGCATATACCGAGGTATCGGTTTTGCTACTTTGATTGAATTAACCAATCCAAGCCCAGCTTTCTATGGTGTTGGTGGTGCGCGCATTGCCTCACAAGATGGCGCCTCAGTTCGTTTAGATCCATCAGGCGTTGTTTCTGTATTGGTAGGTGTTGGTGAGCAAGGGCAGGGTACCGAGGGTATCTATGCACAAATTGCGGCAGATGCTGTTGGTGTGTCTATCAATCAAGTGCGTATAGTGACAGGCGATACCGATGTGACTCCTTATGGTGGTGGCACATGGGCTTCACGTGGCGCCGGCGTTGGCGGTGAAGCAGTATTACTTGCATGCCAAGCTTTACAAGAAAATATTTTGAAGTTGGCTGGCGCAATTTTGAATCGTCCAGTATCCGAACTGAGTGTCCATCGCAGTCATGTGTTGGATAAGGCTACTGGTGAGCAACTATTACCATTCAGTGAAATTGGACGGATAGGTTATTTCCGAACAGATACCTTGCCTGCAGGATTTTCAGCGGATCTGATGGTGACGCGCCACTATACGCAAAAAGACTATCCATTTATTTTTACGAATGGTGTGCAAGCTTCCTATGTTGAGGTTGATCCCGATACTGGATTTGTAAAACTCTTAAAGCATTGGGCTGTAGAGGATTGTGGTCGAGTGATTAATCCTATGTTAGTGAATGAACAAGTGCGAGGCGCAATTGTTCAAGGTATTGGCGGAGCCCTCTTTGAGGAGTGTCTGTACGATGACAGTGGCTTGCTACGTAATGGCAGCATGGCAGATTATCTGGTGCCCATGGCAAATGAGATGCCTGACATTGAAGTGGCCCACGTTGAAACGCCTACACAGTCTTCCAAATTAGGTGCTAAGGGTGCTGGAGAAGCCGGAACCGCAGGTGCCCCTGGTGCAGTACAAAATGCGATTAATGATGCCTTGGTTCCATTCAATGCGACCGTATTTGAGCAGCCAATCACCTCTGAGAAGATCTTAAGAGCTCTTAAAAAGATCTAATTCTGCAGTTTCCTTGATCTCATGGTGCAAACCCCTCTAGCGGGGGTTTGCAGTTCCTGTAACATCCAATTTTGACCCTCCTTTATATATGGCTGGGTCTATTTTTAACTCGATACGGTAATGAATATGTCTTCTTTAAAAGGTAAAACAGCGTTAGTCACAGGCTCAACAAGTGGCATTGGCCTCGGAATGGCGATTGCATTGGCCAAGCAGGGCGCCAATATTATGGTGAATGGCTTTGGTGAAAAAGACGAGGCAATTGCCAAGATCAAAGCGTGCGGCGTGGAGGTTGATTACCACGGTGCTGATATGAGTAAGCCAGCAGAAATTGAAGATCTTATTAAGCAGACAGAAAAACGTTTTGGGTCTCTAGATATTTTGGTGAATAACGCTGGTATTCAACACACTGCGAGCATTGAAGAATTTCCCACTGATAAGTGGGATGCGATTATTGCCATTAATCTCAGCTCAGCGTTTCATACAACACACCATGCCCTACCTGGCATGAAAAAACGCAACTGGGGTCGCATCATTAATATTGCATCCGTGCATGGTCTAGTTGCATCAACACAAAAGGCTGCTTATGTAGCGGCTAAGCATGGCATTGTTGGTTTAACCAAAGTGACTGCACTCGAAAATGCGCGCACTGGTATTACTTGTAATGCGATTTGCCCTGGTTGGGTATTGACGCCATTAGTACAAAAGCAGGTGGATGCTCGCGCAGAGCGTGAGGGTATTTCAAATGAGGCTGCTAAGATTGCATTGGTGTCTGAGAAGCAGCCGTCTGGACAGTTTGTAACCCCTGAGCAATTGGCAGCATTGGCTGTATTCCTATGCGGCCCCGATGCATCGGAAGTGCGTGGGGTAGCGTGGAATATGGATGGAGGCTGGACGGCTCAATAAAGAACTGTTCAGTTTTGCTCATATCACCGCTGGATGTTTACTCAGCGGTGATTTTTCTATCAGCAATAATTTTCCCCCACATCGCGGATTGACTCGCGATATATTTCTGCAAATCTTCACGACTGCCTGGATTCGGCGTAAGGCCATGCTCAGCTAATTGCGCATTGGTTGTCTTATCTTTTAATGCGGCAACCAAAGCCTTGTTCCATTTTTCTAGAATGACATCTGGCGTTTTTCCAGGCGCAACAAATGCATACCAGTTACTTGCATCAAAGCCAGGGTATCCAGACTCTGCAATCGTAGGAACATTTGGAAGGGTGGGCGCGCGTTTTAATCCCGTTGTCGCAATTGGAATGAGCTTACCATTTTTAATATAGGGATCAGCCGTAGCAAGTGCGGAGTAGTAAGAAGAGACTCGCCCACCCAATAGATCGACCATCGCTGGGCTGCCACCCTTATAAGGTACGTGGACAGTATCGATATCAGCACGCACATTCAAAAGCTCTCCCTGCAAGTGAGAGGCAGATCCGCTTCCTGTTGAAGCGAAGGTAATTTTGCCAGGATTCTTTTTCGCCAAGGCAACATATTCTTTGAAATTCTTAACGCCAAGTTCTGGAATGACTACTAAGACATTCGGAAAGGTAACGCCCATGGTGAGTGGCGCCAGATCTTTTTGGGGGTCATAGGGTAACTTCATGAGATGAGGCGCAATGGACAGCGGACCAACTGAGCCAAACAAAATTACTGAGCCATCGGCTGGGGCGGTCGCAGTATAGGCGTGTGCGATATTGCCGCCAGCACCAGGTTTGTTATCAACAATGACGTTTTGACCCAGATCTTCACTCAGCTTTTTGGCGATCACACGTGCCGCACTATCGGCTGAACCTCCGGCAGCAAAGCCAACCACAATCGTGATGGTTTTCTTTGGTGGAAATTCCTGAGCGTAGGTGTTTTGTGAAAGATAGGTGAGTCCCAGCAAGATTAGGCTGCTTAGTAAGCGCGAAGATCTAGATCGAGTCATAAGTCGTGTCTCATTGTTTTAATTAGTCAGTTTTTAGAGATTTTGCCCTTGAATAGGCACCAAGTCACTATTTGGCTCGCTATTTTGGGCTGGATTTTCAAAAATTTGCCCTGTCGAACAAAATCAGCAGAATCGTTTATAGTTAGAACGCATTTTTATATATAGGAGATCCATTCATGGCTTCAATTTTGTCTTCATTGGGACGCACTGTATTTGCTGGTTTTGTGCTTCTCGTTTTGATTATTCTCGCTTTGGGCGGCAACTTCAGTTCTGCTGAATTGCCATTCGTATTCCGTTGGTTGCACGTAATGTTTGGTGTAATGTGGATTGGTTTGCTCTGGTACTTCAACTTTGTGCAAATTCCATCCATGCCAAAGATTCCTGATGAGCAGAAACCAGCGATTGGTAAAGTGATTGCGCCAACCGCATTATTTTGGTTCCGTTATGCAGCCTTGTTCACAGTATTATCAGGCCTGATCTTAGCAACATTGAACGGTTACGCGCACCAAGCATTTACATTGCAAGCTCCATTCCGCGCAATTGGTCTAGGTATGTGGATTGCATTGGTAATGGCATTCAACGTTTGGTTCATCATTTGGCCAAATCAGAAACGTGCCCTCGGTATTGTTACTGTAGATGCTGATACAAAAGCAAAGTCTGCTCGCGTAGCGATGTTGACATCACGCTTGAACACATTACTCTCAGTACCAATGTTGTTCTTGATGGTTGCTCAATCTCACAACACTACTTGGTTCGTGATTGTTTCTTAATCAAGTAATCAGGTATTAAAAAGGCCCGCTATGCGGGCCTTTTTGTTTTGAAGCGTACAAAGGAGTTGGAAGACTTAAGCAAGAATAGGAGGAAGCTCTTTGCTCAAGGTGGCTCTTTGAGCAGTGGCCGTGCCCATCAATACAAATCCCAATAATTTTCCGTCATCAGATTCAAAGCGTGCCTCTAGGCCGCCCTCAATATCTTGGGTTCTCCATTGCCCATTCGCACCTTTGGCGGGAGGCGAAACAACCGTAGGTAGTGCAGGCGTTTTTACCATGACCGGCATTGCTGGGTAACTTAATGCGGTACGTGGACCAGTAAGTGTTTGGGCTAGTGCTCTAGCAGCTTGCATGATGGGCATCACATAAGGAAGAACTAGGCCCTCTACTTCAGCGCAATCACCCAATGCATAGACGTCGGGTAGATTAGTTTGCAACTCTCGATTCACGTGAATGCCGGCGCCAGTATTAATGCCGCTAGCCTTAGCTAAATCCAGTCTAGGTTTTAAGCCAACCGCAGAGAGCACAAACTCACAAGTGATATTGGATCCATTGGTTAAAGTAACGATCAATTCATTACCATGACGATCTATGGATTGCACCGTGGTACTGAAATGCCAACGAACTCCCGCTTCACTAAGTTTGGTTTGTAGCGCAGCTGCAGCTGTTTCTGGGATTAAGCGTCCTAAGGCCTGTGGAGCAAGATCAATCACATCAACTTCATAGCCGCCTAGTGTTAAATCATTGGCAAACTCGCATCCAATCAAGCCTGCGCCAAGAATCGCAATTCTCTTTTTATCGCTAATGGCTTCGCGAAATTGACCGTATTCCTCAAGATCATTCACAGTCATCACTTCATTGGCAGCATTGCCTTGTAGTGGGATGCGTATCTGATCTGCGCCTAGTGCTAAAACTAGCTTGCCAAAGGGAATCTCCCCTTTGCTGGTGGAGACTACTTTTTTGCCTGCATCAATTGCACTTACATCAGTTTGTGAAAAGATAGTGATTTCAAGTTGACCAGCCATTCCCTCGGCGGGCGTTGATATGAGTTGAGCAGCTTTTTTCTTGCTGGCAAATGCTGTCGATAGCATTGGCTTTGAATAAAAGTAGCCAGGCTCACGCGTGATGAGGGTAATGGGAGTTGTCTTATCTAGCTTCCGAATTTCACGGACTAATGTATACCCAGCCAAACCGCTACCAATAATGACGATAGCGGATGAGGATTGTGGCGCGTTTGGATTCAAAGCCGGGCTCCTTATTAATGCTTTAAATATTTGGATGTTTCTAAATGGTGGAGTGGGGGGTTAGCTAATCTGAACCATTTCAAAGTCAGATTTGGCTACGCCGCAATCAGGGCACTCCCAGTCCTCTGGGACGTCAGCCCAAGCTGTGCCAGGTGCGATACCGTCCTCAGGCAAGCCTTTTGCTTCGTCATAAATGAAGCCGCACACAATACATTGCCAAGATTTCATGTTGATTCCTTTAATAATAGAAGTAAGTTTAAATTCAGTTGACGATCTGCGCTTAATTTGCAGCAAATTCTTTTGCTTTTACTAAAGCTTGCTTATAGTGATTAGCATGGCGCTCTTCCACATTTGCTAAGGCAGCAAAGCGTTTAGCTGCTTTTGCCAATACAGCCTTAAATTGCTCAGCATGCTCTTTAGATTCTGCGATTTGCTCATCAATTTCTTTAATTGCTTCTGCATTGCCTTCTTCCACTGCTGTTTTGCGGAAAGAAGGATACATTTCGGTGTACTCATAAGTCTCACCTTCAATCGCGATTTCTAATGCGCGAGCTGGGGTGATAGTGTTTGCGGGGTAGAGTAAATCTAAATGTCCGAAAGCGTGCATCACTTCCTGATCAGCAGTTGCCTCAAAGATCTTTGCAGTTTCTTCATCGCCAGCAGCTCGTGCCAATTTGGCGAAATAGCGATACTTAATGTGGGCCATAGATTCACCTGCAAAAGCAGACTCTAAATTTTGGATGGTTTTAATTTCTGGGCGTGCCATTTTTTAATTCCTTTGTAATCATTGTTAAAAATTGTGTTGGGCTCGTACCGTTATTTATTGCTTGCTCAACTGTGGAATGAATTCTGAGGCTTATTCCATAATCAGTCCAATAAATAATTATGGTAATATTTATCTAAATATTCGATAAGGGGGCAAGATGGCTTATTTACCGTCATTAAAGCAGTTAACCTATCTCGTTGCATTGGCGAAAGAGCTGAATTTCACGCGAGCGGCCCAGGTCTGTTTTGTTGGCCAATCCACTCTCAGTGCGGGCTTAAAAGAGTTAGAAGATGGTCTTGGGATTCAGTTGGTAGAGCGTGACCGACAAAACGTTTCTATTACTCCAGCCGGCATGGAGGTCCTGGAACGAGCAAAAACGATTCTGACTGCCTCTGAAGATTTGGTTGAGTATGCGAGCGCTTCAGGCAAGCCAATGACGGCATCTATTCGACTGGGAGTGATTCCCACTATTGCTCCATTTTTATTGCCTACTGCATTACCAGAAGTTCGTAAGCGCTTTCCAAATCTGAAAATTACTTTGCGCGAAGATTTAACTGCTAACTTACTTTCCAGGATCGCCGATCATAAATTAGACTTCGCATTAATTGCCTTGCCTTATGACGTTGATGGTCTATTGGTAGAAGAATTATTTGACGATGGTTTTTGGTTAGTTGCAAAAGAAGGCGATCCCGCTCTTAAAGGAAAGGAAGTCACCCTGCCAGCCAAAATGGCAGAGCGCTTATTACTCTTGGAAGAAGGGCACTGCTTACGTGAACACAGTTTGCAAGCATGTAGGAAGGTTGATATCCGTAAAGACGAAAGTATGGAAGCGACAAGCCTCTTAACTTTATTGCAAATGGTTGAGTCCGGATTGGGGATTGCTTTGTTACCGGAGATGGCTGTGAAGAGCAGCCTTTTAAAAAATACGGATTTGCTTGCTAAAGAATTAAGTGCGCCAGCGCCTAAAAGAGTTATTGCTCTAGTCGCAAGATCTTCAACAGCTCATATTGCGGAGTTTAAGGCTTTATCAAACTGCATTCGTGATCAGTTTGGCGCGCATTTGAAAAAAGTAAAACAACAGAAATAAAACTTTCGTGCCTATAAAAAGGCCGAATTATTTTTTGTCTTCAGGATCTTTGAGAAGGTCATAGTGGTTCGCGACCAATAGCAAGGCTAGAGAGGCGCATCCCATAGCGAAAAATTGCCATTGATGCAACATTGCGGTGCCCACTACAGTCATTAATACAGTCCAACCTACAGCCATTTTGGCTTTTTTAGATAGTGGCTTCATTGCCTATTTCCTATTGGGTTAATTCCTGACACCTTTCATTTTAGGCAATATGCGGGTGAGTACATCATCCTTTAAAAAGTAATGGTGCCATAGGGCGGCAAGCGCATGAATTCCGATGAGGAAATACAAGCTGTTTCCTAGAAGCTCATGAATATTTTCGACTGATTTTTTCATTACAGGGTCAGGGGTAACCAACTGGGGCCATGTAAAGCCAAAGAAATGAATTTCCTTGCCAGCGTATTGGAAATACAGAATGCCAAAGATCGGCGCTATCAATAGTATTGCGTAGAGTAGCCAATGCATTACTTTGGAGAGCATTGCTAGTGCTTGGCTGGGGTTTTTGGGTTCTGGTGCCCCAAATAGAATTCGAGCAAATAAACGCAAAACCATGATGACAAAGATAATTTGCCCAATGAAGCCGTGAATTGTTTTGGTGAGTTCTCGCGCTTCACTCCCCTTTGGAAATTGCCCCTTGAGTTCAATAACTACAAATGCAGCAATCAGCAAGACTACGACAAGCCAATGAAATAGGATCGATATAGGGTGGTACTGAGTTTTCATCGCGGTATTGGTATGAATCATCAAATATCACAAATGATAATCAATCTCATTAACACTATCAACATTAGGGGAAAATCCCTGATATGGGGCTCATAACCCCATTAAATATTATTTATTAAGAGGGGCGCCCTTAGTTGTCAGGCTATTTTGGAGGGTGATGAGGTTTCGAGGTTCAATTCGAATAACTCCACCTCTTGGGCTATCGATATCCGCAATCAAGAAGAAAGAAACTGATGTAACGAATGGGAAAATCATAAATAGGCCCACATTCTTTTTGAAATTGCGAGCACCAAAGCCAACCAGTAAGTTTGCACAGACAGCAATAGCAGCCATTAAAGACCATGCGGCATAGGGGATGCGATTCCACCAGGCTGCCTGAACGTAGCCCTGAGAGTTCAGCACATCATTCATGCCGCTGAGGATGAGCGCATTAGTTGGAGTTGGCTGATTACGCGCAATGGGAAGAACTTCATTCCATAAGGCATCTTGAAGTTCATCCGTTTTTTTGCGAATCTCCTGAATCTTTTCCTTGTCCTGTTTTGAATAGAACAGGATGCGCTGTTCCAAATACTGTTGAAGCAGGCCTTTTGTTCTTGCGGATGCCTGTGGTGGCAGGAGATCCGATCTCAGGTACTCGGTACCAATAGCATTGGCTTCACTCTCTTCCAGAGTTTCTCGTATGTCATGGCGGTCGATCGCCATAGAGAAGGTAAAGCCAATGATCAGGCCCAGCAATGTCAGTGTTGCTGTTTGAATCACTCCTAAATCTTGTGATGTTTCAGTGTCTTTGCTTCTATAACGGCTCAGCACAGCATTGCCAAACCAAACAGATAGGCAAAAGGCAAGGAGCGAAGCTCCAAAGACTAGGACGGGGTGATTAAGTAAGTAAGAAATTTAGAAAGTCCCAGGATACAAAATATCTTTGGTTACGTTCTGAATATCGCGATGACCTGTAAAGGCCATGGTTATATCCAATTCATTGTGAATGAGCTCAAGGCATTTTGTTACGCCTGCTTCGCCCATAGCGCCTAAGCCATAGAGGAAAGGGCGGCCAATCATCGTGCCACGAGCACCCAGTGCCCAGGCTTTGAGGACATCTTGGCCGGAGCGAATGCCACCATCCATCCACACTTCAATATCTTTGCCAACCGCATTCACAATTCCTGGCAATGCCTGAATACTAGAGACAGCGCCATCTAGTTGGCGACCGCCATGATTGGAAACAATCAATGCATCAGCACCAGAGTTCGCAGCCATTCTTGCATCTTCTTCATCTAAGATGCCTTTGATGATGAGCTTTCCACCCCAGAGTTTTTTAATCCACTCTACATCGCCCCAATTGAGGCCTGGGTCAAATTGCTCGGCCGTCCAAGAGGAGAGTGAAGACATATTGCCCACGCCAGTAGCGTGACCAACAATATTTCTAAAGGTTCTACGAGGAGTCATTGCCATGCCCAAACACCAACGTGGCTTGGTGGCCATATTGATCATATTGGCGATGGTTAATTTAGGTGGAGCTGATAGACCATTCTTCAAGTCCTTATGGCGTTGACCAAGAATTTGCAGATCTAGCGTTAACACAAGTGCGGAACATTTTGCGGCTTTCGCACGTTCAATCAAGCGCTCAATAAAACCACGGTCTTTCATCACATATAGCTGAAACCAAAATGGTTTAGTGGTACGTTCGGCAACATCTTCAATAGAGCAAATGCTCATGGTTGAGAGGCAAAATGGCACACCAAATTTTTCAGCGGCTTTTGCTGCCAAGATTTCACCATCGGCATGTTGCATACCAGTGAGTCCAGTTGGAGCAAGCGCTACTGGCATAGCCACTTCTTGCCCCACCATTTTGGTTTTGGTGGTGCGGTTTGTCATATCAACGGCTACACGTTGACGTAACTTGATTTTCTGAAAGTCAGATTCATTGGCACGATAGGTAGACTCGGTCCAAGATCCAGAGTCTGCATAGTCGTAGAACATCTTGGGGGTGCGTTTTTTGTGAAGAACCCGTAAGTCTTCGATGTTGGTAATAACTGGCACAATCAATCCTTCTAATGTATTTGTATGCGTCTACAAGCTCTATCTTAGCAATACCAAGGAATTGTTTCTACAATGCTAGATAGCGCCTAACCCGTTAAGCCTAAATGCCTAAACTCACCCTTGCCACCGTTGCCTATTTGCTAATTGCCACAGCCCTGTGGGCGGGCAATGCTATTGCAGGTCGTCTATTGGTAGGCAGCGTTTCGCCAATTACGTTAAGTGCTGTCCGCTGGGGTTTGGCCGCTTTATTATTGTTGCCCTTAGGTTGGCGCGTATTTAAACCTGATAGCGCTTTGTGGCAAAACAAAAAACGCTTCATTCTATTGGGGCTCTTTGGAGTAGGTAGTTACAACGTACTGCTTTACCTAGCTCTCCAGACTTCCACTGCAATTAATGTCACCTTAATTGGTGCAAGTATGCCAATTTGGATGCTGTTCATTGGCGCTGTTTGGTATCAAGTCAAACCTACGCTTTTGCAGTTGTTAGGTGCAATCGTTTCATTGGTAGGGGTAGCGATAGTATTAACTCGGGGCGAGTTATCCGCATTACTTTCTATGGGAATGGTGGTGGGTGACTTATTGATTATGTTGGCCACTATCTTGTGGGCCTTCTACAGTTGGATGTTGAGTCGCCCCGGATCTAGTACTGAGCGGCAGTGGCCATGGGCAGAATTCTTAATGGCGCAGGTGTTAGTTGGTTTGTTGTGGACTAGTTTCTTTGATGGCTTTGAGATAGTCATGGGACATGCCCATCTTGAGCTTAATGCTTGGACTGGCTCACTCATTTTGTTTGTCGCGGTAGGCCCTTCCTTGATTGCTTACCGTTGTTGGGGGTTGGGTGTTAATGGTGCGGGCCCCACCATCGCCGCTTTCTTTGCGAACTTTATTCCTTTATTCACCGCTCTTTTATCCGCTGCGATGTTAGGTGAGCCTCCGCAGCTCTTTCATGGAGTGGCATTTGCCCTCATCGCCCTTGGCATCTGGGTATCTTCAACTAAGGGCCGGTCTTCTAATGCTTGATTTGGGTCTTGGTAAATAAGCCAAAAAAACAGTAAAGTAATTTCTTTTCTTCAAGAAGCCTCATGGTTGATGTTCTAGTGATTGGCGGTGGTAATGCCGCTCTGTGTGCCGCCCTAATGGCTAGGGAAGCAGGCGCTAGCGTTCTTCTTTTAGAGGCTGCCCCAAAAGAGTGGCGCGGTGGTAATTCTTCGCACACCCGCAATATTCGCGCAATGCACGATCAGCCTGAAGATGTGATGCTGCAATCCTATCCGGAAGAAGAGTATTGGCAAGACGTACTAAAAGTTACTAGTGGCCACACTGATGAAAAATTAGCTCGCTTTGTGATTCGTGCTTCTTCACAATGTCGTCAGTGGATGCAACATCATGGTGTTCGTTTTCAACCTCCGCTTTCTGGCACATTAAATCTCTCACGTACCAATGCGTTCTTTATGGGTGGCGGTAAAGCTTTAGTCAACGCCTACTATCGCAGCGCGGAAAAGTTGGGCGTGCAAATACATTATGAGTCGCCCGTATCATCCGTAGAAATTAAGGATGGTAAGTTTGTCGCAGCATACGTAGGCAGCGAACGTATTGAAGCAAAAGCCTGTGTCATGGCTGCTGGAGGATTTGAATCGAATCGCGAGTGGTTAAAAGAAGCGTGGGGCGTCAATCAATACGGTGAGTCACCTGCGGAGAATTTTCTCATTCGTGGCACACGCTATAACCAGGGCGTCCTGATTAAGCAGATGATTGAGTTGGGAGCTGATTCCGTTAGTGATCCAACACAGGCCCATATGGTTGCGATTGATGCTCGTGCCCCTTTGTATGATGGCGGCATTTGTACTCGTATCGATGCGGTTTCATTCGGAATTGTTGTAAATAAAAATGCACGGCGCTTCTCGGATGAGGGTGAAGATTTTTGGCCAAAGCGCTACGCCTTTTGGGGCAGATTGGTAGCGCAACAGCCAGGGCAGATTGGATATTCGATTATTGATTCAAAAGTGCTGGGACGTTTTATGCCTCCCGTTTTTCCGGGTGAGAAAGCCGATACTCTCGAGGAGCTCGCTAACAAACTAGGTCTCGATCCACAAGCACTCCTAGAAACCATAAAGACTTATAACGCGGCATGCAAAGTAGGTAGCTTTGATCACACCATTCTGGATGACTGTCATACAGAGGGAATTGAGCCTGCAAAAACTCATTGGGCTTTGCCAATTGACCAAGGTCCTTTCTATGGATACGCAGTGCGCCCTGGTGTGACATTTACTTATCTTGGATTAAAGACTGATGAAACCGCTGCCGTTCGATTTAATGGTGCACCAAGTCCGAATTTATTTGTTGCTGGCGAGATGATGGCTGGCAATGTCTTGGGCAAAGGTTATGCGGCTGGAATAGGCATGGCGATTGGTACGGTGTTTGGTCGCGCTGCTGGAGTTCAAGCAGCGCAAGCCGCAAGAAAACAATCAATGGAGCTTGGACATGCAAGCGCTTAATACGCTAATTCAAGAGGCTAGAACTATAGCTATTACTCCAGAGTCTGAAGCGGACCGCATGTTGCAGATATGTAATGCCTGTCGTTATTGCGAAGGATTCTGTGCAGTATTCCCAGCGATGACGCGTCGTATTGAATTTACTCCAAGCGTTGTTAACTATTTGGCGAATCTATGTCACAACTGCGGCGCCTGTCTGCATGCTTGTCAATATGCTCCCCCACATGAGTTTGGGGTGAATATTCCGCAGGTCATGGCCCAAGTCCGCAAAGAAACCTATATGACCTATGCCTGGCCAAGAGCCCTAGGTGGTCTATATCAAAAGAATGGTTTGGTATTGTCGTTAGCAACAGCTATTTCAATTAGCTTTTTCTTATTGCTCAGTGCTGCACTTAATGGCTCGCTTTCATCAGCGCCTCTGAATGGAAATTTCTACGCAGTCTTTTCACATAACACTCTAGCCCTGATGTTTGGCGCAGTCTTTGGTTTTTCATTGCTAGCGTTGACAATAGGCTTGGTTCATTTTTGGCGCGGCATTACTCCTGGCAACATCTCAGGTGATGCGTTTGCGGAGGCCACTCATGATGCCTTGACCTTGAAATATCTCGGCGGTGGACATGGGGAAGGTTGTAATAACGAGGACGATGCTTTTTCTCTATGGAGAAAACGTTTCCACCATTTCACTTTCTATGGCTTCATGTTGTGCTTTGCTGCTACGGGCGTAGCTACGATTTATCACTACTTCCTTGATTTGCATGCGCCCTATGATTTAACTAGTTTGCCTGTGATACTGGGAACATTGGGCGGAATTGGTTTGCTGATTGGACCAGCAGGCTTGCTGTATTTGAATTTACGCAGAAATGCTGCTCACGGCGATGCCACTCAAAAACCAATGGATAGGACATTCATTGCGTTGCTATTTTTAATCAGCGCATCTGGTTTAGCGCTATTAGCCTATCGTGATAGTTCAGTAATGACGCTGCTATTGACCATTCATTTGGGCTTCGTGATGGCATTCTTCTTGACAATGCCGTATAGCAAATTTGCGCATGGCTTCTATCGGATGGCTGCTTTGTTCAAGAATTCGATTGAGAAGCGTCAGAAGAATAGCCTTCAATTTGGCGCGGATTAGCAAGAGGCAAACCTAGGTTTTGGGTGTTGACGGCTTCAAAAGGGTCAAATTAGGCAAGTAGGACAAGGTTGCGGTGCAATAAATACGTAAATCAGTATCATTTAGGACTATTCACAGAAATTCCCAGGAAATTACTATGCCAGGCTTACTCCCTAATGTTGATCCAGATGGATTGCTAGAGTTCTCAGTGGTTTACACCGACCGCTCTTTGAATCATATGTCTGAAGAGTTCAAGCGCGTGATGGTTGATATCTCTAGCGTATTGAAAGATGCATACAACGCAAGCTCAGCAGTAATCGTTCCTGGTAGCGGTACTTTTGGTATGGAAGCGGTTGCGCGTCAATTTGCCAATAAGCAAAAGTGCTTGGTGTTGCGCAATGGATGGTTTAGTTATCGCTGGACACAAATTTTCGACTTGGACAATATTGCCAGTGAGGTTTCAGTACTCAAAGGTCGTCAATTAGATAATTCTGCTCAAGGTGTATTTGCACCCGCGCCAATTGAAGAGGTTGTCGCCTTTATCAAGAAAGAAAAGCCAGCGGTAGTTTTTGCGCCTCACGTTGAGACATCTGCTGGAATCATTTTGCCGGATGATTACATTAAAGCGGTAGGCGAAGCTGTACGTTCTGTGAATGGATTATTTGTCTTGGACTGCATCGCCTCTGGTGCGATGTGGGTTGATATGAAGGCCTGCAATGTTGATGTATTGATTACTGCGCCTCAAAAAGGTTGGAGCAGCTCTCCTTGCTGTGCCTTAATTGCCTTGGGCGAGCGCGCTCGTGAGCGTATTGATGCAACTCAAAGCAGCAGCTTC
Organism: Polynucleobacter sp. MWH-UH25E; assembly: GCF_018687095.1. Classification (NCBI taxonomy): domain Bacteria; kingdom Pseudomonadati; phylum Pseudomonadota; class Betaproteobacteria; order Burkholderiales; family Burkholderiaceae; genus Polynucleobacter; species Polynucleobacter sp. MWH-UH25E. Next base: position 1,171,372 of record NZ_CP061286.1, read on the forward strand.
TCTATGGATTTAAAGAAGTGGTTACAAATCATGGAAGCCTATGAAAAAGGCGGTCACGTTTATCACACCACAATGCCTACTGATGCACTGAAAATTTTGCGCAATGTAATGAAGGAAACGCAATCACTTGGTTTTGCCAAACTCAAAGCAAAACAGGTTGAGTTGGGTGAAAAGGTGCGCAAACTTTTAGAGTCCAAAGGCTATCACTCTGTTTCCGCTAAAGGATTCCAAGCCCCAGGCGTAGTCGTGAGCTACACCACAGATCCGGATATTCAGTCGGGCAAGAAGTTCATCGCATTAGGATTGCAGACAGCAGCAGGTGTACCTTTGCAATGTGATGAGCGTCCTGATTTCCGCACATTCCGTATCGGTTTGTTTGGTCTAGAAAAGCTTGGTCATGTTGACCGCACAGTTGATCATCTTGCTGGTGCCCTAGAAAAGATCTCAGAGGCTCAAGCTCAGCCTGCATAAAACCTGCTAATTGATTAGAACTAAAGGCCATCAATGATGGCCTTTTTATTTGCCCTGAACAGACCCAACCCAGCTAACAAAAATCATAGATTTGGTGTTTATCTATTTTTTTTGGGTATTATGGTTACATCTAAAACCTTTTTGGAGAACCGCATGATTTCTCGTACTGCTCGTTTCACTTTGGCATCTTTGGTTTCAGCCAGTATTGCTTTGTCACCGATCTCCGTTTTGGCAGCTGATCCTGCGCCAGCTCCAGCGCCTGCGGTAGCTCCAGCCTCAGCTCCTACAGCTGCTCCAGCACCGGCCGCAGCGCCAACGGATAAAGCAGAGGCGAAGAAAGCCAAGAAGCAGGCTAAGCAACAGAAGAAAGCAGAGAAGAAAGCAAAGAAGAAGTCTAAGAAGAAAGCTAAAGCAGCAGAACCTGCAGCTCAGTAATTGATTTCTACTTTTGAGCCATTATTAATTTAATAGCTCAACATCCAAGTCGCCCGACTTTTGCGAGTTCGGCGACTTTTTTGTTGGTGGATCATTGCGCACTAGTAACCACATTGCGGCAATCACTAGGATCATGCCACCAATTTGCATACTTGTAATGGGTTCAGATAGAACAAAGTAACCCAGGAAAATAGTTGAAACTGGTCCGAGGATGCCCGCTTGTGCGACTAGCGGTGAGCCAATGCGATTAATCGAAATCATGATCAGTAGCATTGGAATTACAGTGCATAAGCTAGCATTGAGCAGGCTGAGCCAATAAATTGCAGCGACCTGTTCAAAGATTGCCCTCGGGTTATGTAAGGTAGATTGAATCACACTAAATACCATTGAAGCTGAGCTAGCATAGACCACTAGGCGCACGCTGCCGATGCGCTTGACCATCTCGCCTGAGCCAATCATGTACAAGGCATAACTACAGGCACTGCCAAATACCAGCAACATTCCTAGCCATGCATGCAGCCCAGTAGAGCTGGCATCTTGGATAAAGACAACAAAGACGCCGACATAGCCAACAACCAATGCATACCACTGCATGCGAGAGATGGGTTTGTCCAAACCAAAATAGGAGATCAAGAGCACAATTGTCGGGGTGAGGTAAAGAACAATACGCTCTAATCCAACGGAGATATATTGAAGGCCTAAAAAATCAACATAGCTCGAGAGAAAGTAACCAAGAAATCCCAGGAAAAATAGTTTGCCGCGGTCGAGCCATGTAATAGGGTCCATGGGTTTTCTTCTGGTTTCCCACCAAAAAATGGCTAAGAACAGCGGTAGTGCCATGAGCATGCGTAAGGCCAATAAAGTTTCAGCATTTGCACCATATGTAAAAGCTAGCTTCACTAATACGGCTTTACCAGAGAACAGCATGGCCCCAACAGCGGCCATCAGAATGCCATAAAGGTAACGTTGGTGATGATGTGCGGAGCTAGCTGATTGCATGCTGTTTTATAACAGGTTATTCAAAAGACTTCGCATCTCAAGAATGATTTCTGAGGGAGTAAGGCCAATAGGGCCAGTTCCTTTTTGCACGAGGTTATCTGCAGCTGACGCGTGCAACTGAACTGCTAAGCAGCTTGCTTTCCAAAGATTCAGATGATGTCGCACTCCTTGGGCGGCAATGGCGCTAATGCTGCCTGTTAATACATCCCCCATACCGCCAATGCCCATACCTGGGTTGCCTTGTTCGCATTGCAGTATGTCTTTGCCTGGCGCGGTAATTAAAGTGTGTTGTCCTTTAAGGATGACGATAGATTGAGTTAAGGAAGCTAGTTTTTCAGCGGCACTCATGCGATCTGCCTGAATATCAGAAGTCGACTGACCCAATAGTCTTGCTGCTTCTCCAGGATGGGGCGTTAAAACAGTTTGACTTGGATAGCGTTGATTGCGAAGTTGTAGGGCACTCAATAATTCAGAGGAGTCGGCAATCAGGTTCAAGGCATCAGCATCAATTACCAGTGGAGTGTTTTCAGAATCAAGACAGGCTTGAAGCCATTCGCTTGCAAAATGAGAGGTTCCTAGACCCGGGCCAATCGCTATTACATCTGGCAAACCTTCCTTTAATGATTCCTTTGGATTGGGATTGGCTAGACGAATCATGAGCTCAGGCCGCTCTTGATCTGCGTGTGCGGAAGCGGGATCTAGCATTTCAAGAATAGTCCAACCCGCTCCAAGATGAAGACATGCATTTCCAGCAAGCAGAAGTGCGCCAGCCATACCTGCTGAGCCGCCAACCAAAATCACTTTGCCAGCATGGCCTTTGTGTTCTTCTGGTGCGCGGCGTAAGCGCGAGATTAACCCTAATGCGTTAAGCGTATTTGGCTTGCTTGGCATGGAAGTCATATGAGCATTGTGGTCTTCATTGAGTACTTGAGCTAATTGTAAGAGAGAGTATTCTGAGGGAATGAAGATTCAGTTTTTAGGGGCGGCAGGCGAGGTAACTGGCTCTCGACATTTGGTTGAGGTTAAGCTCGCTCACATAGTCCACCATTTCATGGTGGACTATGGAATGTTTCAGGGTGGGCGCGAGGCAAGTAATAAGAACTTAGAGCCCATGCCCATAGCTCCACAGGATTTGGACTTCGTTGTACTTACACATGCGCATATTGACCATAGTGGATTGCTACCTCGCTTATGCGCACAAGGATTTAAGGGACCCATCTACTGCACTAAAGCAACATACGAATTACTTAAGATTTTATTGCCTGATAGCGCACATTTGCAGTTGGCGGATTTAGAGCGTGCAGAACGAAAAATGAAGTTGGGTAAGTGGCGCGGAGAGTTGCCAGTAACTCTGTACTCTCGAGAAGAGGTTGACCTTGCTCTAAGTCAATTTGAGGTATTGGAGTATGGCCAAAGTCGTGAACTCATGCCAGGACTTCATCTACAGTTTCAGAATGCGGGTCATATTTTAGGTTCCGCTATTGCTGTAATTGATGTGCAAGAGGATGGTGCTCCAACAAAACGTTGCGTCTTTTCGGGTGATATTGGCATGAAAGGTAAGGTGCTAATGCCTGACCCGGATTTGATTGCGAAGGCTGACGTAGTGGTGATTGAGTCAACCTATGGTGATCGATTGCATCGAGGCTTGAGCGAGACCGAGCAAGAATTCATTGAAGTGATTCAATCGACGATGGCCAATCAAGGTAATGTCATTATTCCTGCATTTGCTGTAGGCCGCACCCAGGAAATATTATTTATTCTGATTGATTTAGTTAGAAGAAAGTTATTGCCGCATCTTTCCGTTTGGGTTGATTCGCCTATGGCAACTGCTGCAACACAGCTGACTGAACATTACTTCTCGCAATTAGATTCACATTCGCAGTCAACATTGAGTTGGTATAAAAAGAATCTTAGCGCAGTGGATCTTCGATTTATTGCAGATGTTGAAGAGTCAAAAGCGCTCAATAAGATTAAGGGTGGCGCCATTATCATCTCTGCAAGCGGTATGTGTGATGCAGGGCGAATAGTTCATCATCTGGCAAATAATTTACCCAGAGCACAAAACGCGATTGTGATTACTGGCTTTCAAGCATATGGAAGTTTAGGTCGTCGCTTGGTGGATAAAGCTACTAAAGTGAAGCTGTTTGGCGAAGAGGTGGCTGTCAGAGCCTCGATACATACTATTGGGGGTCTCTCAGCTCACGCTGATCAGGCAGGCTTATTGGATTGGCTACGAGGCTTTCAGTCACCCCCGAAGACTGTCTTTGTAGTTCACGGTGAACTGGAGTCAGCCTCGGTGTTAGCTCAATGTATTCGCGAGGAGTTGAGCTGGAAGAATGTGATTATTCCAGAACGACTCCATTCGTATAACTGTTAGCCGCTAGTTTTCACTCGGCTACCTTAGCACCTTCAATGTGATGGCGTTGCATAGCCTGCGCTACAAACCCTGATTGCTTTAGTTGGGTAATGATTTCACTTAAGTAAGCAGTCGTACTTTCGTATTGAGGCCTTGCTTTTGGAATGCCAATCGCTTGATTAATCACCATAAAGCGACCAGGAAGCATGCGCAATCCGCTATATCGCTTTGCATCACTCTCTAGCTGCTGTTTTACGCCCGCAGCAACGTTGCCCTTGCCAGACATAAAGTCATCCACTACCGCCTGGGAGCTTGTTGCCCTTAAGAGGCTAGCGTTCTTAATTTCACGGGTCAGATAAAGGTCATAAGCACTTCCTTTGCCGACTACGATTTCATTGCCAGCAGCATCGACTTGTTCGTTAGCTTTCAGAGGGGAATTTGCCTTCACCATATAAGCACCTTCAATCTGTATATAGGGCGGGGTATAGCTGATATCAGCACCTCTAATGGGATCGATGGCAACAAAGACTAAGTCGATATTGCCAGTCTTAATGGCATCGACTGTATTACCGGCGGTCTTAAATGGAATCAATTCAACAGGTAGACCAGTCCGCTTGCCAATTTCACGGGCAATATCAATGGTCACGCCTTGTAATTGGTGGGTTGCTGGATCTTCGCCCGCTAGAATTGGGTTACCAAGATTGATGCCAACTCGCAAAGTGCCTGTGGGTGCAAATGAAGAAAGCATGGCTGTATTGGGGGTGTTCATATTTCGGGTAGTTTGGCAGTAGCTAATTGAGGAAAAGAAAATTAGCAGAAAGGAAAAAAGAATTTTTTTCATGCTGTGAGGATAAAAAAACCGCGGCGGACCGCGGTTTTAATGTGTTTAATGAAAATTACTTCTTAGCATCGGCAGCAGGGGCTGCAGCTGGAGCAGCAGGGGCTGCAGCTGGAGCATCTTTTTTCGCCTCTTCAACATGAGTTGCTTCTGCACCATGCTTTTCACCGCTCATATCAACGTTCCCGTCGCCCTTGAGGAGTAGGTAGGCAGTAGCACCAATTAACACTAGTACCATAATGATGATTGAACGATTGCTCATGAGGGTTTCCTTCGGTTTGGTTGAAATTGGGTCAATATTAACGCTACTTGGGGGCATGGTAAATCTTTGAGGGCATTTGCCTAAAAATAACCTCGCTAAACTAGGTATTAATACTGATTTTTGTGATGTAAATAGTAAGATGAGATCACATACATATTGAAGGTAGCAATATGAGCCCAAAGCTCCCGGTAAATAACGCACAGACTATTACTGAGTTTTTAAATCTGCATAAAGCGCAGACCTCCGAAGAGGAGTCTATTGATTCGTACAAATTTGCCTTTGATGATGAGGCATTTTTATCTCGTAGAGAAACCATAGGAATTCGTTTCGAGCTTGAGTTGCTAAAGCCCGAGATTCTTTTAAAAGAACATGGGATAGAGCACACAATTACTGTATTTGGTTCTACGCGCTTTGTCAGTCGCAAATCAGCAGAGAGTCTAGTGCAGAATGCGAAGACCCCCGCAGAAAAAGCGGAAGCCGAAACAGCCTTACTTCATAGTCAATATTATGAATCAGCCAGAGAGTTTGGTGCGCTCGTTGCAAGCTATAACAAAACTCAAAAAGAGAACGCTAACAAGTTACATATTTGCACCGGAGGTGGCCCTGGAATTATGGAGGCTGCCAATCGTGGTGCATTTGAGGGTGGTGATCAAACCATTGGATTTAATATTAGTTTGCCAAGAGAGCAGCATCCCAATCCTTATATCAGCCCAGGTTTAAGTTTTCGTTTTCATTACTTCGCTCTTCGCAAGATGCACTTTATGTTGCGCGCTAGAGCAATTGTTGCTTACCCAGGCGGCTTTGGTTCATTTGATGAGTTATTTGAAGTGCTGACGCTCATTCAGACCAGGAAAGTGGTCAGTATTCCAGTGATATTAGTCGGTAAATCTTTTTGGAATGAGATGGTGAACTTTAGAGAAATGGTGAAGTTCGGGGTCATTGATGAAGACGACATGAAAATCATTCACTTTGTGGAAACCGCCCAAGAGGCTTGGAAGCTAATTGAAGATTGGTATCAATTAGCTTGAAAGCCCTTGCACTCAGTAAAATGCCCAAAACACTCTTTACCTTAATATGAATTCTTCACACATCAGTCTCGCTACTGCAATGGATTTACCTGGATATATTGTGGGCGGAGCAATGCTATTGCTGGTGATGGTATTTCATGGGGCAATATTGTTGCAGATTGCAAAACGCTATGAAGTAAAAACATTTATTTACCTAGCTGAGCAGAAATACTCTAAGGTTGGAATTTGCTTTTACATTAGCGTGCTGTATTTATTTTTAACGCATATTGCTGAAATTTTGCTTTGGGGATTTGCGCTTTACAGCTTGAAGTTATTGCCTGCCCTGGGGCAGAGTATTCTCTTTGGTGGTAGTACCTATACCGCGATGGGCTTCATGGAAGACATCTTGCCTGAGGGTTGGAAAATGCTAGCGGTGATTATTGCTTTCTCCGGCATGTTTGCTTTTGCATGGACTGCATCTGTCATGATTGCGATGACGAAAAATTTTCGTCAGGCTTACACCAAGCTTCATATGAAAAAGCTCAATGTTTCTTCTGAAATCATTGATCGTTTTGAGTAGCGCCTATCACAATGAGTAAAACATGGGATGCCGTCATTATTGGTGGCGGGGCTGCAGGCTTGTTTTGTGCGGGAGTCGCTGGGCAGCTTGGAAAAAAAGTACTGGTGATAGATCATGCATCTGTACTTGGTGAAAAGATTCGTATTAGCGGTGGCGGTCGCTGTAATTTCACAAACATACATAGTAGTCCGGCTAATTTCTTATCACTTAATCCCCATTTTGTTAAAAGTGCACTAGCAAGATATCCATCTACTGAATTCATCAAGCTGATTCAGTCATACCGCATTGCTTATCACGAGAAACATCAAGGACAACTCTTTTGCGATGATTCTGCTAAGCAGGTAGTAGAAATGCTCATGTCTGAGTGCGCTCGTGGCAATGTCACCATTCGTCATCCAGCAATCATTGAATCGATTGCCCAAGAGGGAAATCAGTGGCTGATCAACACCAATACGGGGATTGAAAAATCTAAATCAGTCGTCATGGCAACGGGCGGGCTCCCTGTGCCGGCTATTGGAGCTACAGCCTATTCGTTAGATATTGCCAAGCAATTTGGTTTAAATGTCATAGAGCCTCGACCTGCTTTAGTGCCACTGTCATTTACTGCAGATGCCTTTTCGAGTCTGAGTGAGCTTGCTGGGCTGAGCGTCCCCATCGGGATCAGCTCAGGATTAAAGAGCGCAAGATATGGTGCTTGTCATTTCAACGAAGATATTTTGATAACCCATAAGGGTCTGTCGGGACCTGCAATCTTGCAAGCAAGTAGTTATTGGGCTGAGAGTGAACCCATCCGAATTGATTGGCTCGCAAATATTGACCAGTCTGGTGCAGTTCGTTGCGATGAGATCTTTAATAATGACGAGCATCGACTAAAGCTAACTGAAACAATATTGGCCTCTGTATTACCACAGCGTTTAGCTAAAGCCTTTGCAGAACAAAGTAATCTGCATGGGCGAAAGTGGGTGGAGGTTTCTAAAAAAGATCGCCAAGTCTTAAAGGAGCTTTTAACAAACTGGTCTGTTAAGCCTGCTGGCACTCTAGGATGGAAAAAGGCAGAGGTAATGTTAGGTGGTGTTAGCACCAAGGACCTCGATGGTCAAACCATGATGTCACGCAAACACCAGGGCCTGTATTTTATTGGTGAGTGTGTTGATGTTACCGGGCACTTAGGCGGTCATAATTTCCAGTGGGCCTGGGCTAGCGGATTTGCTTGCGCACAAGCCATTTAGCAATACTTTTTGAGCGCTTAGTCCTCGGCTTTGCACTTTTTCTTTTCTCTTGAGCGAATATTCAAGAGTTCAACCACCAGTGAAAAGCCCATTGCCACATAAACATAGCCTTTGGGGATATGCACACCCATGCCTTCGGCTATGAGTACTACGCCAACTACCGTCAAAAACGACAAAGCTAGGACCTTAATAGAAGGGTGATGATGCACAAAGTCACCAATCGGCTTGGCTGCAATAAGCATAATTAAGATGGATGCAATAACAGCAGCAATCATGATGCTGATTTGATCCACCATGCCCACGGCGGTAATCACGCTATCAAGCGAGAAGATGATATCGAGTAAGCCGATTTGCAAAATAGAACCCACAAATAAACTAAGCATGGATTTATTGATGTTATTCGGACCGTCATTTGAAGCCCCATCCTCTTGCTCTCCCACCTCTACTTCGCTATAAATTTCTTTAGAAGCTTTCCAGATGAGGAAGAATCCACCCAGCAACAAGATGAGGTCCCTACCGCTGATTGGGTGACCAGATATGGTCAAGAGTGGCGCAGTTAAGCTCATTACCCAAGATAAACTCAGCAATAGAAGTATCCGAGTGCCCAGTGCGAATAAAAGACCAAAGCGACGTACTTTTTCACGAATCTCAACTGGTAAGCGATTGGCAATGACGCTAATAAAGATAATATTGTCTATGCCAAGAATGATTTCTAATGCTGAAAGTGTGAAAAACGCGATCCAAGTGTTTGGGTCGCTTAACAAGAGTAGGGCGCTTTCCGTCATATTCTCATTCAAAAGTCGTATTAAGATGAAGTGTATCGAACTTAGCTAAATGATCAGGATGATGTTCAAGCCCACACAAACTATCAGGATATTATTTCTTGCGATTATTCTCTTAATCCCATTCTCTGGGGTCTGGGCTGCCTATCCAGAAAAGCCCATCAAGATCATTATTGGTTTTCCAGCGGGTGGGCCATTAGATGCGCATATTCGATTGCTTAGTGACAAGCTGCAATCGATTTTGGGGCAACCGGTGATTGTGGATTACAAGGCGGGTGCAGGCGGTGCAGTTGGTGCGCAGTTTGTGATGCAATCGCCTGCTGACGGCTATACCGTATTGCTAGCCAATACGGGAACGATGGTAATTAATCCGGCAATCTATTCAAAGTCACCTTATGACACTCTGAGAGATTTTCAGCCGATTGCTCGAACAGCTCAACAACCTTTGGCACTGATTGTGAACAAGGATGTACCTGCAAATTCTCTCAAGGAATTCATTGCCTATGCGAAGGCCAACCCAGGGAAATTAAATTATGGTTCTGCTGGTAATGGTGGTATCTCACACCTAGTTCCAGAGATGTTAAAAAATGAGACGGGTATTTTCATGGTGCATATTCCATTTAAGGGAAGTGCACCAGCATTTACAGATTTAATCGCAGGACATGTGCAATTTATGGCGGAGTCTGTACCCCAGGCTGCGAACTATGCCAAACAAGGCAAGGTAAAAGCTTTGGCTGTAACGAGTGCCAAACGGAATCCTGCCTTACCCAATACTCCAACAGTGATGGAGACCGGCGTTGCCAATTTGGAAGTTGTTGGCTTCTATGGAATTCTTGCACCTAAAGGTACACCACCAGAAGTGGTAAGCCAACTCAGCCATGCCTTTAAAGAAACTCTAGAGTCTCCTGACATTCAGAAGAAAATGGTTGATCAGGGTGCGGACCCCGCTTATTTAAATCCCGATCAATTTAGCAAGTACCTTGCTGCTGAAATGCCTAAGTGGGCGAGAGCAGTGAAGCAAGCGGGAGCAAAATTAGATTAAGGCGCTTGATTGCGCATCCAGTTTGCGGTGTTAAAGAACGACTCTTCTAGCTGCTTAGCAATATTGCCTTCGATTCCGCATTCTTCCATTGCGCGATACATGCATGCCAGCCATTGGTCGCGCTCACTAATGCCAATCTTGAATGGTAGATGTCTTGCCCGAAGCATGGGGTGTCCATACTTCGGTGAGTAAATATCGGGACCTCCCATCCAGCCTGTTAAGAAAAATTTGAGCTTTTCTCTTGAGGTGGAAAGGTCTTGGGGGTGCATGGCTCGAATTCCCTGAAATTGAGGTTCCAGTGCCATCAAATCATAAAAACGGTCGACTAATTCATCAATTTTGTCGACGCCCCCAATATCCTCGTAAATGCTTCTTCTTGCAGTCATTCTGTCATTTTAATGCCTTAAATTACTAGGATATTAGAGGCATTGGCAGCTCGTACATTTCGGTATAGAGTGGAAGTGCAAGCTTTCATAAACCCCCCCCTTAATCATAGGAAGACAGGAGCTAAAAATGGATGCAAAAGATTTGCAAAAATGGCAACGTGAAAAAGCCAAAGAGTTGTTTGATTATTCGCACACTCTTTTAGAGGCAGCAAAGAAACTTAGCGATTACCATATGGCGGAAATTGAATGGGGTATGAAAAACGCATTGGACAGCGCCAAATCTGCTGCGAAAAATGATTTAAGTAAATTAAAGAGCTTGCAAGAAGAAGCCGCTAAAGAAGCGGCTAAGCGTGCGGCTGCATATCAGAAGAAAGTAAAAGCAGTATTGAAAGAGTTGGGCGAGGGTGCTGCGGATGAAACCGAAAAGCATTTAGAAAAAGTTCGCAGCTCCTTGGTTGATTGGCTAGAGGATGCTGAGAGCAAAGTGCCAGTTCATGCTGATAAATTGTCCAAGGTAGTAAATGAAATGTCAGCGGCAGGCCAGAAAATGTTTAAAGAAGGTCGTCGTATTGTGAATGAAGTAGCTGAAGCTGCTGAAAAGAATATTGACGATATGGTCAAGAAATCATCTGGATCCAAGAAAAAGACTGATGAATAGTTAACTCATCACCTATCAGTCCAGCCGCCTCATATGCCATTGGGATTGAGGCGGTTTTTTATTTCCAGCCCTGCAGCCATTTTTCGCTATTCATGAGATTGCGCCAAGGGATCTGTCGGGTCTTTTTGCTATAGACAGCTTCGATTTCAACAAACTCAATTTTCTCTTCAGGCGCCTCGGGCAAGATAACCTTGCTCACCAAAAAATGCTTTTGTTTGGCAACGGGATGAACTGCAGTCCACTTGCTAAGTAGTAGCTTCTTGGGATTAATTTTGTTCGGTGTGGTGTTCATTAAGGTGCATATTCCAACTTATAAGGCTACACATTGGAATTCTTTTCCTTGCTGCACCAGTAAGCCAGTTTTAGGGGAAAAGACGGTGCTGGACTTTTCCGTTTGATTTGTGCAGGCCGGATCAAAGAAACTTTGATCCCCTAGGCTACCGCAGTATTTCAATTGAGCCCCTTGAAATTCCATTTGCGCCTTTCTCAGCACCATGGGAATTTTGGCCTCGTCTGCCGATTGGCAGTTCCAGCTTGTATAGGTCTCACGCTCGCAGGCGGCAAGACTAATCAACATAGCCGTACAGCTTAGAAGGCGGGATATAGGGCAAAGTTTCTGATGGGGCATGGCTCAAGAATAGCCAAGTTTTGGATTTTATGCCCTGGACTTGAGTTTGGTATTAATATTTACGGCATATACTTTGTTTTGTAATGAACAAAATCTAAATATAAAAAGCTAAGTAAAGGAGACCTTGTGGATACAAATCGTAGAGATGCGCTCAAATTAAGTGCAACCGCTGCTTTGAGTGGCATGATCATGACGAATGCGCTTGCTGCCTCAGAAGCTCAGCCACCAATTGTGGTTGAACCCCTCACTGGGAAAGCAGGCTTTCGGGTTGCGAATTATTTGCCAAAGATGGGTGCTACCTCTCGGTTAGGCTTGGTTACTAATGATGGGTTGGTAATTGATATTCCAGCTGAAGCAAAGCGTCAAAAGGTGCAACTCTCATTTGATCCAACATCGATGATCTCGCTAGCAGGATCAGGCAATAAAGGTCTTGTAGAGCTTGCCGCGCTTTTCAAGGGTCGTGGATCAAATCTGCAGAATGTGAATCAAACCATCTTGTTATCGCCTATTCCAAAGCCTCAGGCCAATATTTACTGTGTAGGCTGGAACTACTTGGATCACTTTGAAGAGGGCTTAAAACATCGCGCCGATACAGCGGTGAAAGAGTATCCAAAAGTACCAGTGTTCTTTTCCAAAGGCACACAAACAATGAACGGTCCGTTTGACAGCATTCCCTATGATGCTGGTGTTTCTACAATGATCGATTGGGAAGCTGAGCTAGCAGTTGTGATTGGCAAAAAGGGTAAGAATATTTCTGAAGAAAACGCAATGGATTATGTGTTTGGTTATTCAGCCTACAACGACACAACAGCGCGTGACATTCAGCAAAAGCGTCATTCAGGTCAGTGGTTTAAAGGAAAGAGTATTGATGGACATGGACCAATGGGGCCATGGGTGGTTACAGCTGGCGGTGTCAATTTAGATGACACCAGAATTATTTGCAAAGTAAACGGCGTTGAAAAACAAAATGCGAGTTATAAGCAAATGTATTTCAAGATTCCAACCATCATTTCCGAGTTGTCTCGAGGTCTAACGCTCTTGCCGGGCGATATCATCGCCACTGGTACGCCATCTGGGGTAGGTGCAGGCAGAACCCCTCAGGAGTTTATGAAGCCCGGTGACATTATGGAAACGAATATCACCGGTATTGGCATCCTGCGTAACAGGATTGGTTAATACGCATCCAATATATGCGTATGCAAGGACTTAGAGAACCCAGAAGTGATGGGTTCCGTCCTTGCCCAATTGCTCTACCAAACCAAACTCCCAATCTAAATAAGCCTGCATAGCTGCTGGATCTACGTTAGTGCCTTCATAAGGGCGCTTGTAACGATCAAGAGGTGGCGAGGCAAGATGACTCGGACCTTTTTCTAGCTCTAGGCCAGCATTAACCCAAGCAGCGTTACCACTATCAAGAATTAATACCTCGGCATCGGTGAGCGCCTTAAATTCTTGTGCGGCAAAAATACTCAGTTCGTGTGGAGAGCTAGTTAAAACATAGCGATCCACTTTAGGTAATTTGCTCAAGCCATCCTGAAGTAAAGATCGCAGCGCATACCAGCTACCTGGAATATGCCCCTTGACATAATTTGCATGTGTACTGAAATCCACCACAATCGTATTGCTGTCAGATTTAAGCCAATTAGAAAGAGTTTTTGCATCTACGTTTGCTACCTGAGGTAGTTGAGGCAAGGGCGCCTTCCATGCGCCTTGCTCGGTTAGATCGGATGGTTTGATGTCGTCTAACACATACACTTCCCAAGCCATTTGCGCTAACCAAGAGGCTGGCATATTTGCGCGTACGCTACCACCGCTAGGGTCTACGAGAACAATGCGGGCACCTCTAACAGGTGCAACCATTTCAGTTTCTTGAACGAGCTGACCACCCGGTACGGAGCGAAAGCCAGGAAGGTGGCTGCGTTCATATTCTTCGGGAGTGCGGGTGTCAAAGAAGTAAGTTGTCCTATCCGACTGCTTCATCCAGTCGCGAACATTTTCCAGATTCGCACGCTTCACGCCAGCGCGGTCAGCAACATCGCGAGCACGCTTAGCTGCCTCATTGGTAGTGCTCTCACTAACTTCCTTGAACTTGCGACTTTGGCCTTTATCCAGTTCCTGTCCCGCAAGAGTCCAGCCAATCGTGCCATTGCGCAAAGCGTTAACTTCATTTGGAATGCCAGCATTAATCAATGATTGAGTACCAATGATGCTGCGAGTTCTACCGGCGCAATTGACGATTACTTTTGTCTTGGGGTTGGGTGCTAGTTCAGGTAAACGCAAGACTAGCTCAGCACCAGGAACGCTGATGCCAGTCGGAATGCTCATGGTGTTGTATTCGTCAAAGCGGCGCACATCAACGACAACCACATCTTCTTTGTTGTCTAGTAGTTGCTTAACTTCTTGGGCGGATAGCGAGGGGGTGTGGCGTTTTGATTCCACAAGCTCACCAAAGGATTTGCTGGGCACATTTACGTCTATAAATATCTCTCCACCAGCATCCTTCCACCCCTGAACGCCACCTTCAAATACTGAAACGTCAGCAAAGCCAAGATCGATCAATCTTTTTGCTGCTAATTCAGCATACCCCTCACCATCATCTAGCGTGACAACGGGGACATTTTTCTTGGGAAGCTTTGCAAAAGCATCTATTTCAATACGAGAGAGAGGTAAGTTGGCCGCAAAAAGGGGATGCTTGCGCGCATGAGGATCCTCTTCTCTAACGTCTAAAAATGCAATTTCCTCTTTGTTTAAAAGTTTATTGCGAACAAAGGAGTAGTTTTTTGTTGAAATGCTCATTTATATTTTGCGTCTCTTATTTTGTTTTATGTTCTATCAAATGTTTTTAATCCAGCTTCGCGCCTGATTTCTTGACTACATCATGCCAGCGCACAACTTCTTGGTTGATAAAAGCGTTCAATTCAGGGCGGGTCATTTTGGGGACGGTCGCGCCCATGCCCGCCCAACGCTCATTAATATCCGGGGAAGCTAGTGCAGCTTGTACTTCAGTGCTCATTTTGTCGACGATATCCTTGGGGGTGCCCTTGATAGCCCAAAGAGCATACCAGCTAGAAACAACGAAGTTGCTAATACCGAGCTCTTGAGCAGTGGGTACATTCGGAAAGGCTGGGCTGCGTTGATTACTAGCGACAGCAACTGCGATCAATTGACCGCTTTTGATAAAAGGCGCAGCACCTGCAAGTGTGTCAAACATCATATCCACTTGACCGGCGACAACATCTTGTAGTGCTGGCCCAGTACCGCGATAAGGGATATGTGTAATAAATAATTTATTCTGAATCTTAAATAGCTCGCCAGTAAGGTGCTGTGAAGTTCCATTTCCAGTAGATGCGTAGTTGTATTTACCAGGATGTTTACGAATTTCTTCGATGATGGATTTCAAATCATTCTTAGGAAACTTTGTCGGGTTCACAACAATGACATGAGGTACGCTGCCGATAATTGCAATTGGCTCAAAATCTTTGGTGATGTCATACGAAAGATTTTGATACATGCTGGGAGCAATGGAGTGATGAACTGCGCCCAGCAACCAGGTGTATCCATCCGGCGCCATTTTTGCCGCAGCTGCAGCTCCTACTGTACCGCCTGCACCACCTCGGTTATCCACCACAATCGAGTCGTTTAATTGAACTGAGAGTTGTTTTGCCAAGGGGCGCCCAAAGGCATCCACTGCGCCACCAGGCGGGAAGGGGTTGATAAAAGTAATTGGGCGATTGGGGGCGGGCCAAGAGCCCGTTTGGGCGAATCCCAGGCCAGAAAGTAGGCTGATAGCCAATAAAAGTAGGATTTTTTTCATTGTTTTCGCGGTTTTTCAATATTTCCTCTAATTAAAGCATGTCAGCCAAAAGGCTGAGTCTAAGAGTTATCCCTGATGAAAATGACCATTTTTTACAGTTTTTATAGGGATATACTGATTTCGCTGTAGGTATGACTATTTACTTGATTAATGGGAGACGAGATGTCACAACACGATACATTGTTAGCCGCTTTTGAAACTTATAAAGCAGAAAACGAGAAGTTCATTGAAAAAGGTATTAAGGCATCTGCTGCACGCGCCCGTAAGGCCTTGCAAGAGATTGCTGGTGCTTGCAAAGAGCGTCGCAAAGAAATCACTGCTGCAAAAGAAGCAATGGAAGCTAAGAAATAATTCTTACCCTAATTGATTAAAAAGTCTGGCTCACAAAGCTGGGCTTTTTTATTTCTAGTTTTCCACCCCAAAGAGGGTAAGCTTCATGGCCTGACCGCGGATTTGTAAAAGACTTTGGTACTCAGTGCTATGTGCCCAAGCATGAGCATCTTCTTTGCTCAGAAAATGAAGTTCTACAAACGCGCTAAAGGCATCGCAACCCAGTTCATTCCAAAAGATTTCCGTGAGCAATCCACGATACTCAATGCTGCCTTTGTAATGCTCGACGGTCTTGCCTACTTGGTTGCGATATTGCTCAAAGGCGGACTGATCGGTAAGCTTAATTAAGCCGATAACTTTGACTGTCATAGTGATTCAAATTCCCAAAGATGGTGGTTTCTGAAAAGAGTGTATATCCGCGCTATAGTTTCATTATGAATCAAGACCAATTTCTGCAACTCTTGTCGCAGTCTGGCTTTCCGGAGCCAGTTGAGGTGCTGCAGCCCCCAAATGGCCACTTAGATAATCATACTCACCCGTTTGCAGTGCGAGCCCTCGTAGTGGATGGGTATATTGAAATTGAATCACAAAACGGATTAAACCAATATTGCGTAGGAGATGTATTTGAGTTGGCATTTGAGCAACCCCATTCGGAAACCTATGGGCCTCTAGGGGTAAAGTATTTGGCATCGCGCAAGCAGTGAGTGAAATAAGAAACAAGCACTTGAGATAACTAGGATCAATATGAAAATTGGATTTATTGGGTTAGGTAATATGGGTTTGCCAATGGCAATCAATTTATTGAAAGCAGGCCATGAAGTGACGGGTTTTGATTTGGTGCAAGCACAGATTGATGCATTCGCAGCGGCAGGCGGCAAGATTGCGAAGAGCGCCAATACCGCTGCTGATGGTGCAGACCTTTTAATTAGCATGTTGCCAGCTTCGCGTCACGTCGAAGGCCTATACCTTGGTGAATCTGGTTTATTGGCGCACGCTAATCCTAAAACCCTATTAATTGATTGCTCTACGATTTCACCAAAGGTTGCGCAAGCGGTTGCAGCGCAAGCAAAGGCTAAAGGTTTTGCCATGGTTGATGCGCCTGTCTCAGGCGGTACCGCAGGTGCTCAAGCGGGAACATTGACTTTCATGGTCGGTGGAGAAAATTCAGTAGTGGAATGCATTCGCCCAATCTTGGAGAAGATGGGTAAAAATATTTTTCATGCAGGCGGTAGTGGTGCAGGTCAGACGGTAAAGGTATGCAACAACATGCTTTTGGGTATTCAGATGCTGGGGACTAGCGAAGCCTTGCGTTTGGGAATTGCGAATGGCATGGACCCGAAAGTGCTCTCGGACATTATGTCCAAGAGTTCTGGTCGCAATTGGGCGCTTGAGTTGTACAACCCTTGTCCTGGAGTGATGGAGAATGTGCCTTCATCAAAGGGCTACGCTGGTGGATTTAGCGTTGATCTCATGCTCAAAGATATGGGCTTAGCAATTGAGAATGCTCAAGACCTTGGCGCAAGCGTTCCCCTTGGCGAATTATCTAGACAGCTTTATGAGTCTCACAGTAAAGCGGGCAATGGTCAGCTCGATTTCTCGAGCGTCTTTAATCTAAAAGACTAACTTAAGCTTGGCCTACGAAACAGCCAAAGGCTTGCCTTGGCGTTTGCTCATTTGACCAATCACGCGGGCACCCAAAAAGTGATGTTGGTTAAAGACATCCAGCACCTCTTTAACAGATTCAGGGCTACACGATACCAATAAACCACCACTGGTTTGAGGATCGGTTAATAGGGCGCGTTGCGCTGAAGTGAAATCCGCAGGTATGCTAACTTCATCGCCATAGCTAAGCCAATTACGATCAGATGCCCCAGTAATGATTCCTTCATCCGCTAGATTCTGAACATTGGAGAGTAGGGGTACCTGACTCCAGTCAATGTGAGCAGTGCAATTAGAGGCACGAGCTAGCTCAAGAGTGTGGCCTGCTAAACCAAAGCCTGTGACGTCAGTTAATGCGTGTACACCACTAATTTTTGCCAAGTCTGGTCCAGCGGAATTGAGTTTCGTGGTATTAGAAATCATTTCGCGGTACCCGTCTGGACCGAGTAGATCTTTCTTGAGGGCTGCAGACAAAATGCCTACGCCTAATGGCTTGCCTAGAATGAGGACGTCCCCTGGCTGAGCGCTCGCATTACTTTTAACGCGCTGAGGATCAACAATGCCAATGGCTACTAGTCCATAGATCGGCTCAACCGAATCGATTGTGTGACCACCAGCAATAGGAATGCCTGCGCTACGACAAGCCTCAGCACCACCCTCTAAAATTCTGGCAATTGTTTTATTGGAGAGCACTTTGATGGGCATGCCAACTAAAGCAAGCGCGAAGAGTGGTGTGCCACCCATGGCATAGATATCACTGATCGCATTAGTCGCTGCAATTTTTCCGAAATCAAATGGATCATCCACGATAGGCATAAAGAAGTCAGTCGTGGCAACGATTGCCTGCGTTTCATTAATTTGATATACGGCAGCATCATCCGATGTTTCAATGCCAATCAAGAGCTCTTTAGGAAAAGGTAATTGAGGAACGTTCTTCAGAATCTCAGAGAGAACGCCGGGAGCGATTTTGCAGCCACAGCCGCCTCCGTGGGAGAGAGAGGTGAGGCGTGGTTCGATAGGAGTCGTTGCTGTAGTCATATGGCTAGAGTATCAGAAGATCAAAATTACGCTATTGACGAAGTAAGGCCTCAATTTTGCCTTTTACTTCTTCGTTATCAACATTCTCGATAGCGCCAATCCACACAGCTTCTATCTTGCCAGTCTTGCTCACCAAGAATGTCGTTGGTATTCCGCGTGCCTTCCAAGATTTGTAGGTAGTGCTATTGCGATCGAGCAGTATTTCTATGCCATTTTCAGGAAGCCCGCTTCCCTTGAGGAATTGGGTGATACGGGGTTTCATTTCCGCAAGATTGACCGCGAATACTTTTAGTCCCTTACCAGCATAGTTTTTTTGTAGCTGAATCAACTCTTCAAATTCAGCACGACAAGGCTCGCACCAGCTTGCCCAAAAGTTGACTACTAAAACTTTGCCCTTGAATTCTGATAAATCAACTGACTTACCCGACAAGTTATTGAGTTGTGTTGGAGGTGCCTGAGTTAAGCCAACCTTAGATGCTGGTTGCCATTGAGCGTTAGCACTTGTAGTAAGAAAGCTCAGAAAAGCAAAAGCCAGTGCTAGAGCAATCTCTAGAACTGGCTTGGCGAATCGCATGAAGTAGGATCTCTTCAGTGATTAAGAGATCTGACGACTGGTGATCTTGTATTTGAAGTTATCGGGATCAAGCGAGTCAAAACGGCCTTCTGTATTTTCTGCTTGTGGATACATCAAGAATGGAATATCACCCTTGCTTCCCAATTTGGATCCAGGAAGCGAAATATCATGACCGTAGTTGTAAGCCATCCAATTCATTTCCCAATTACCAAAGAGGTAGTCGCGAATAGCTAATACTTTTGGATCATTGGCAGGGAGGCCACCAGTTTCTTCTAGGATAACTTTGCGCACATCGGCAGGATCCACAGGCATCCAACCATAACCAGCGGCGTAGAATTCAGCGCGGCAGTGTTGTGCTTTAGTGATGTCGCCTGATTTACCTAGGCTCTTATAACCACGTGCGGAGTCTGCAATACGAATGCCATAGACATCACGAGCAGGAATGCCAGCAGAGCGGGCAAGCGCCACAAATACCGCATTGATATCAGCACACTTACCGCCGAGATTGTTGGTCTCAAGCATCAACTTCACGTCACCTTGACCGCAGCCGCGGGTCTTGGGATCGCGATGGGTATTATCAACAACCCAGTTGTAGATTGCTTTGGCTTTTTCAACATCAGTTGCGTTTACTGGAATATTTGCGAGACATTCTTGTGCCTTAGTTTTCACGATGCCATCAGTCGGTAGATATTTTGTACCGCGAGTCCAGTAGGCCTTCTCTGCTTTTGAAAGAGTTAATGCTGGGTTAGATGTATTGAGTTCTAGGTTGCGATTGCAGGTGCTTACCAACATCGATACTTTGACGCTATGATTGGTTGCAGACTTGTCCCATTTTGTCCATAACATGCGCGCTTGTTTATCTGCGGTTTCATAAATTTGATTGACTGATTTAGGATCGTTAGACTCTGGTCTGATTGCTAGAGTACGGAAGTAGTTCGTATCCAAAACGAGAGGTAATGGAATCCATGTTTCCGCAAAGCCATTAGGTGATTCCAAATTGACTTCTGTAACAATTTCATAAGTTGACCAATTCGGATTGGCTTGAGCAAATACAGAAGAAATTGGATTGAGTGTTGGTAGTGCAAATGCACCCGCAATGGTTTTAATGGCTGAGCGGCGAGAAATAGACATAGTTTTCCGAGTGGTAAATAGAAATGGCGAAGGCATCAGACCGCATGCCACGATAACCTGTCTATTTTAGCCAATCAGGCTACTGCTACTAGGGATTCCAAAGATTGGGAACGAGGGTATTAGCGTAGCCTGATACAAAGGATTTCTCGGCGCCAGTGATTGGATCAAAGACAGAGCGCTGAATTCTGCCGATATTGCCACCATAAACATGGATGCTGATGGAGGTTTGATTTGGAAGGTTGTTCTCCACCACATGAATATCATGTGTCTTCGGAGAAACGGTATCGACATGACCCGGAGGGCAGATGCAAGGGTCGCCCGCTTTAAAGCCGCCCGCAGATTGCGGATAGTAGGGCGTGCCTTTTTCTTCGCCACGTAATTGCCCGACCATGCCCCAAACCGAATGGTTATGGACAGGTGTCTTTTGTCCAGGACCCCAGACAAAACTCACAATGGAGAAACGATCAAATGGGTCTGCATATAGAAGGTATTGCTGGTAATACTGCGGATGTGGTTTTGTAAATTCCACTGGAAGCCAGTCATCTACCGCAATGAGATTCTCCAGCAACTTTTTACCTTTAGTAAAAATTATTTCTTCACTAGGATTTTGATCAAGTAATTGACTTAATTGCTTAACAAAGGTGAGAAGCTTGCCATCAGCCATCTTTTTCTCCATCTCAGAAATAGCTCTAGCCTATTACTCTTGAAATAACCACTCAGGCCAAGCCTTGGGTTTGAGCGTATTGGTATCAACACAGACAATGTGAAGCGTAGCGCTAGCAATCACTTGCATTTCATCGCTATCTGGAAGCTTGCGTTGGGCAGTTTGTTTGACGCTCACTTGTGTGCGGCCACGATGCTCAATCACTTGATCAATATGTAAGAGGTCATCCAACCTTCCGGGCTTATAGAAGTTCATGGTGAGCTCACGAACTGGCATCACAATATTGAACTCGTTCATGAGTTTTGTTGGGCTCTGGCCACGTTGAGCTAGCCATTCTGCACGGCTACGTTCAAAGATTTCAAGGTAACGACCATGATAGACAAAACCTGCCGCGTCAGTATCTGAATAACAAACACGATGAATATAAGTGAAGGCGGAAGGGTTTGATTTGGTTGTGGCAGTCATAAAAAGTGAATCTAGGTTGGCAATACCATCATCATAGTACGGTGAGGGATGCCCGCTTCATCGTATATGGGCCCATTGGCTACAAAACCAAGCTTTTCATAGAATGGAATTGCGCTTACTTGGGCGTGCAATATGAGGGAGGAAATCCCGTTTGATTTGGCAAGCTCAATTAGCGCCTTCATAATCTGACGGCCTAGTCCTTTATTGCGAAAAGGGCTCAGTACCGCCATGCGCCCAATTTGACCTGATCTGTCACCATTTATATGTAATCGAGCTGTCCCAATGTAGGCGCTCTCAGAGTAAGCAAGGGCATGGAAGGCGGCGGGATCGAATTCATCGATTTCAAGATCCGCCGGTACACCCTGTTCTAGGATAAAAACCTCGCGCCTGATCTTAAAGGCATCTTTTTGAGCTTCTTGCCACGGTTTAATGAGGATGTCCAAATGTGTAGATCTTTTAAGGATAACCCTCTCAATTTATCAAATAAATACCTGATTGGAGGCTTATTAATTATGGTTACAATAAAAATAGCGATTCGTTCCCGAATCCATAAACCCTTTATTCAATTAGGAGTTACTTTGAAGAAATCTTTACTTGCTGGCTTATTCGCCATTATTGGCGTTGCTTTTACCGCTTCCGCTTTTGCTCAGTTGCCAACAAAGATGTTGCCTTTGGCTGCTGATGTAGTTGTTCTTAACGCCACTGTAGATTCAGTGGATGCAAAAAAGCGCATTGTTGTCTTGAAAGACGCGAACGGAAATTTGGCGCAGATGAACGTTGCTAAGTCTGTAAATGATTTGGACAAAGTAAAGAAGGGCGATGTTTTCTTAGTTGAGCATGCTCAAGCGATTGCAGTTGGATTAACTGCTGCTGGTAAGGATGCTAAGCCAGGCGTTTCTGGTGTGCGTTCAGTAGTGATTGCTGGAAAAGGATCTGCAAAGCCATTTGAAGAGACAACCGACACCATTTATGCAACAGTAAAGATCGGCACAATCGATCAAAAAACCCGTATCGTCACTTTCACAATGCCGAATGGCGAGAAGCAAAAAGTGAAGGTTGACCCAAGCGTTCTCGGTCTCGAGAAATTCAAAGCTGGTGATGATGTCATGGTTGAGTTTGTTGACGATACCGCGATTGGTTTCGTAACACCTAAGAAGTAATTCTTAATATGTAATACGCTGGATCAATCCAGTTAAAAGAAAAGCCCGCAAATGCGGGCTTTTTCTATTGTTAATCAGAGTAATTATTTCTTGGCATTTGGGAAGAAGAGTTGTTCGCCGCCAATTTGGTAGCTGGCAATCACATCTTGACCATTCTTGGAAACCAACCAATCAATAAATGCTTGTCCTTCTGCTTTCTTCACTGATGGAAATTTAGCTGGGTTCACCAACATTACGCCATATTGGTTAAAGAGTTTGGGGTCGCCTTGAACAAGGATTGTCAGGTCACCACGATTTTTAAAGCTTAACCAAGTACCTCTGTCGGCAAGGATATAGCCATTCATAGCGGAGGCGGTATTAAGAGCAGGGCCCATACCTGAGCCGGTTTCCTTGTACCAGGGTTGGCTTGGTGAAACGGCAATGCCCGCACCTTTCCAATAACGGAGTTCAGCAGCATGCGTACCGCTTTTATCTCCACGAGAGATGAAGGGTGCTTGTGCTACGGCAATTTTCTGAAGAGCTGCTTGAATATCTTTCCCGCCACCCACTTTCGCAGGATCAGATTTAGGGCCGATCAAGATAAAGTCGTTGTACATCACTTCATAGCGTTTAGTAGCATAGCCGTCTTGTACAAATTGCTCTTCAGCAGGTTTGTCATGCACAAAGACCACATCCGCATCGCCGCGACGACCAATATCTAATGCTTGACCAGTCCCAACTGCGACAACTTTGACATCGATACCAGATTTCATCTTGAAGATGGGTAGGATGTAGCCAAATAAGCCAGACTGCTCGGTGGAGGTCGTTGATGAAACAAGAATGCTTTTTTCCTGAGCTTGAGCATTCGGGCTAAAAATTAATCCGAGGATGGAAAGACTCAATAAAAGCGACTGGAATAACTTTTTCATGAAATGCCTCAAAAATTACATTGGGGGGGTTGAGTAAATTTGTATCATCGCATACATTAATACTTAATGAATATGCAAAAAATTACATATGCGAATTGAAGCTCGACCAACCTTGATTCTGAACGCTCAAGAGCCCGCGAAGGATGCCATTGATCTTTACTGGTTAGTAGGGTTATTGAAGGACATCCGTGGCGGCAACTCATTGGTTTTGGCTAGCAAGAACTCTGGCATCTCATATCGCGGGGTTTGGGGAAAATTGAATCAGGTAGAGGCAAGTCTTGGCGTACCCTTGATAATTCGCACCAAAGGTCACGGATCTAAGTTGACAGAGTTCGGTTCATTTTTGTGTAAATTCATTGAAGAAATGCAAGAGTCATACGCGCAGCATGGAATGAGCTATCAAGATGCCTTACAAAGAGAAATCAAAAAATACCAAAAAATAGAAAATGCTCGCTGGAATTTTTATTCCAGTAGTGATTCAATTATTCAGAAGGCTGCCACTGAAGTGAAAGGATTTATTTTAAAGATTGCTGGATCCGGAGAGTCCTTAGAACAATTATTGAGTAACAATGCCCACATTGCTGGGTACCATGTATCAGATGAAAAAAGTTCGCAGACAATTCATCAACGATTACGCAAACACCATATTGAAATATTCCCCGTAATGAAGCGAACACAAGGCTTTATCGTCAAGAAAGGGAATCCATTCAATATTCAAGCGATTGAGGATTTACTAAACCCTAGAATTCGTTTCATTAACCGTCAGATTAGCTCTGGTACGAGGCTATTGCTTGATACTTTGTTGCTTGAGCAGGGTATTGAGCCCGCAGATATTAATGGTTACCTTCATGAAGAATTTACCCATTCAGCTGTAGCGAATGCGATTTTGGCTGGTAAGGCTGACGTTGGCATTGGAGTTAAAAACATCGCATTAGAAAATGGTCTTGGTTTTGTACCGCTAAAAGACGAAATATTTTTCATCGCAATGCATAAAGAGATGCTCTCCCACCCTGAGTCATCAAAACTAATTCGCAAGATTCGCAGTTATTCAGGAAATACCTCGGGCTACAAGGCGATAAGCCTAAACCGGCAAATTCAAAATTGGCTATAGAGCGGGCAATTATCTAGAATGGCTTTGCCTATGTCTATTTTTCCTACATCACTGCTAGCCGCATTCTTGTTATGCGCAAACTTAGCATTTGCTCAAACTACAGCCGTTGCTGTTGCTGCCAATATGAAGGATGCCTTTGCTGAGATTGCATTGGCATTTAAATCTTCCAACAAGTCAGATATGAGAGTGGTTTATGGCTCATCAGGCAATTTCACCGCTCAGATCATGAATGGTGCACCATTTAATTTGTTTATCGCTGCGGATGAGCATTTTCCAAGCGAACTATATAAGAATGGCAAGACGATTGATGAAGGAGCTGTTTACGCCATAGGTAAATTGGCTTTAATTGCGAAAAACAATTCAGGAATCGTTTTGCTTGATAGCAAAGCGGAGTTGGCAAAAGCGATTGCTAGGGCTAACAAAGTTGCTATTGCCAAGCCGGAGTTGGCGCCCTATGGAAAGGCGGCCGTGGAGTATCTTAGGTCTGAAGGGTTATGGGATCTTGCCAAGGATAAATTGGTTTACGGGGATAACATTGGGGTCGCGACTACCTATGTTGTTACAGGTGCGGCAGAAATCGGTTTTACTGCGCTTTCTCTTGCAAAGTCACCTGAGGTGACTAAAGAAACCAATTTCATTTTGCTAAACCCCAAGCTCTACGTACCTATCAGACAAAGAATGGTTCTGATCAAGGGGGCGCCACAAGAAGCTAAGGATCTATATCGATTTATGCAGGGCGCTCAGGCTAAGGCGATCTTGACCAAGTATGGTTACGCAACGCCTTAAATTTTGAATGCTTCAAGGCCTTAAGGCTTCATGTATTGGCGCATGGCCTGCAACATCTCCTGAGGCGATTGGTCTAGCTCCTCCACTACCGCGGCGTAGTCCTCGGGAGGGCGATTTTGGCTGAGCTTAAATTTGCCAACCAGATTCTGAATATCGATTTCAATACCGATAATCGCTTTCACCATGGTCTGCACATACTCTTCTGGAGCATCATCTAGCTTCCAGTTAGATTGATAAGTGGGCTCATGAATATCGGTCATTTGGGCTACATGATTTCTGAGCCATTGCGCATCTTCAATGAGTTTGATATTGCCTTGCGCATGAACTACCGCATAGTTCCAGGTTGGCACTACCTTGCCAGATTCCTTTTTTGATGGATACCATGCAGGAGTGATGTAAGCATTGGGGCCATTAAAGATCGCAGTAACTGCCGTATCTGAACTCTGTGCAATCTTCATGAGTGGATTCATTCTAGCGATATGACCATATAACTTCTTTTTATCGGCACTTAACATCAAGGGCAGGTGATTAACTTCTAAATGACCATTGAGGTTGCCTACAAGTGTTGCGAGCGGATACTCTTGAATGAGTTGTGCAAGTAGGGTTTGGTCATCTACAGCAAAGTGTTTTGGCAGGTACATGGCTTATCGTTTGAAAAGAATTTTGATCAGTATGCATTAGCGCCCATACTTTTGTTTTGGATCAAGCCTCGATGACTAAAAATCCAGCATTATTGCCCTGAATTCTCAAGCTTTTACATGAATGATAGTCATTCTCATTTGTCGCTATAATGAGCTATTAGTAGGCAAAATAAAGCAGAACCAAGCGTATTGAACATATTGCATGAATTTAGACCAAGTCAGTCTAGGCAGTCTTTATCGGGTGAGCGTAGTAAATGCACCCAAGGGTGCCCCTCAAATCAAGGGGCAGTTGGAAGATATTGGTTTTTTACCTGGTGAGCAAGTCACTTTATTGCGTAAGGGTCTGCTAAAAAAAGGGCCCTATCTTGTGCGAGTGGGTGCCTCGACATTTGCATTGCGCCACTCCGAAGCGCGCATGATTGAAGTGGAGTTGGTTGATGGCTGAGTCTACAGTCTATTTTTTCCCAAGTGAACCCCTTGTTGCGCTATTGGGTAATCCCAATTGTGGAAAAACTGCGCTATTCAATTTGCTCACTGGTAGTCGACAAAAAGTTGCTAACTATTCTGGTGTTACCGTTGAACGTAAAGAAGGGCGCTTAACTTTAGCCTCAGGGAAAAACGTTCGTATATTAGATTTGCCTGGTGCTTATAGTCTTTATCCCAGATCGCTTGATGAGCGTGTGACTTGTAATGTATTGATGGGCAGAGCAGAGGGTGAAAAGCGTCCCGATTTAGTGCTGTGTATTTTGAGTGCAATGAATTTGCGCCGTAACCTCCGCCTAGTATTGGCTGCAAAGCGCTTGGGATTACCTTGTGTGGTTGTTCTTAATATGCTCGATATCGCCAAGCGCCAAGGCTTAGAGATTGATACGGTAGCACTTTCAAAAGAACTGGGTTTACCAGTCGTGACTAGTGTGGGTATCCAGGCTAATGGCGCTGATGAGATCAAGACATTTTTAGCTAAATTAGACTGGCGGAATCTCAATGCTCTACGTACAGGTACTGGCGATGCTACCCAAGAAAATGTTGCCTCACATATCGCTCACGCTGAAGCTGACAATGTGCAAGTACAACGCATCTTGCAAAACATAGGCTTAGATCAAATCATCCCCGATCGTTTGAGTGATCGATTCGATTCAGTCTTATTGCATCCAGTATTAGGCCCCATTATTTTGGTGGCGCTACTCTTCTTTATATTCCAAGCGGTGTTTAGTTGGGCTACGGTACCCATGGATATGATTAAATCTTCCGTTGAATACCTTGGCGGTCAAATTGGCGATATTCTTCCAGATACTTGGCTTCGTAGTTTGCTGATTAATGGCATTCTCGCCGGTCTTGGCGGGGTAATAATTTTCTTGCCCCAAATCTTGATTTTGTTTTTCTTTATTTTGTTGCTTGAAGAGTCTGGTTACTTGCCAAGAGCCGCCTATCTCTTGGATAGAGTGATGGGGTCGGTAGGGTTGTCTGGCCGATCATTTATTCCTTTGCTTTCAAGCTTTGCATGTGCGATTCCTGGAATCATGGCGACAAGAAGTATTTCCAATGCGCGTGATCGGCTGGTAACTATTTTGATTGCGCCTATGATGACTTGCTCGGCGCGTTTGCCAGTGTATGCATTATTGATCTCGGCATTTATTCCTCAGCAAAAGTTATGGGGCAATATTGATTTGCAGGGACTGGTTTTGTTCTTGCTTTATCTTGCTGGCATCTTGGGGGCAATGGCAGTTGCTTGGGTCTTAAAACGCTTTGCGAGTGAACAGTTCCGCACTAATGTATTAATGATGGAGCTGCCCAGTTACCACCTGCCTCGCTTAGGTAACCTAGCCATTAGTTTGTGGCAACGCGCAGAAATATTCTTGCGCCGAGTGGGTGGCGTCATCTTGGTAATGACAATTGGTCTTTGGGTGCTCTCTAGCTTTCCGCTACCACCAGAGGGTGCAAGCTTGCCGCCGATTCAGTACAGTTTTGCGGGTATGTTGGGTGAGGCGTTAGCCCATGTCTTTTCACCCATCGGATTTAACTGGCAAATCAGCATTGCCTTAGTTCCGGGAATGGCTGCGCGTGAAGTAGTAGTGAGTTCATTGGCTACGGTTTATGCCTTATCTAGCTCAAGCGCTGACGCTGCCGAGGCATTGATACCGTTAATTTCTAGTGATTGGTCTTTGGCAACAGCGCTTTCCTTATTGGCATGGTTTGTATTCGCTCCACAGTGCCTATCTACTATTGCTGCAGTTAAGCGCGAAACCGGCGGCTGGAAAATTCCAGCAGTGATGTTAAGTTACTTATTCGGATTGGCTTATATCGCTTCCTTCATTACCTATCGTATTGCTATTCATTTTGGGTTGGGATGACTGGGATAAGCATGGATGCTTGATGCCTATTAGGCAAAACAAAAGCCACCCTAGGGTGGCTTTCTTTATTGAGAAAACGAATTGCTTATTTGAGAATCTATTCGGCAATAAAAGTATTCTCAAGCTTACCGATACCACCCATTTCAACCACAACGACATCACCATTAACCAAATATTTTGGTGGCTTAAATCCAATGCCAACCCCAACTGGTGTGCCGGTAGCAATAAGGTCGCCTGGGTAGAGGGTAATACCTGCTGAAACAGTGGCGATCATATTCGGTATATCAAAAATGAAGTCCTTGGTATTGGAGTTCTGACGCAGTT